>JAEXRL010000031.1 GCA_023440825.1 Pseudomonadota bacterium
AAGCTAGGGCAAGTAGGGCGTGCGACGCCTACTTGTTTGGGTCAGTGGGTGCTATAGGGTAAAGGGATTCTGCTTAGCGTGAGTGGGGGCGCATTATCTTTGTTTATGAAGGCGAGCGAGAAATGGCGGGATAATGTGGAGCAAGCTCAAGCGAGTGGGCAGATAAAGCTTGAGCTTCTAGTACTATTTTTATTTGTCCTGCTCTTGATCCTCTTGACAGTGAATACTCCAGAATTCTGGTGGAGTGATCGCCCACAGCACTATTGTTTCTTCTTCCCCTGGATTTAAAAATTGGTGGGGTTCACCGCCCGGAAATCCAAAGCCATCACCTTGTGAAAGGGTAAATTGCTCTTCGCCAATGGTTAGAAGCAGTTCGCCTTGCAAAATATAGCCTGCTTCATCGCCTGTCTGGACGTGCAAGTCTTTACCGCTCACAGCGCCAGGTGGAATGCGGCAATAAATAAGCTCTATACCTACTCCACTTCGAAACGGTAATAGTTCGTCAATAATGCCTCCTTGGTAGCTTAAGGGGAGACGATTGTTTTTGCGCACAATATACTTGCTGTCTTCAGATTTGGGTTTTGGTTCGTTAGTAAAGAACCATTGAACACTAACGCCAAAATGTTGCGCTAACTTAATCATTGTGGCCATGGAGGGTTGCGTTAGATCCCGTTCCAATTGACTAATATAGCCGGCAGATAAATTTGTAATTTGAGCAAGTTTTGTTAACGAAAGCCCATGTCGCTTTCGAAGTGCTTTAACTCTAAACCCTAAGAATTGATCATTGTTACTCACTGCTTTTGCTCGCTCCTTAATAGTAAGCAATCGATTTTATCTGACATGAGTGGAAACGCCGGGTGATGCCCGGCATTTTTATAGGCTGATTATGGCTAATCTTGATGGGTTGAAAAAGCTAGCTCTAGAGGTGAGTGACTATTAATAGCACTTAAGTCCATCGGACAAGCTGACATCACGGCAATACAATCCATATGCATTTTGAACTCGACATAGTCTCCAGCTTTTGATGCGCAAGGTAAAAAGGCAATATCTTGTTCGTTGTTAATGGGTATATTCATCCAAACGTTAAAAGGTTGAGGTATTTCATTGCAACGCATACCTATGGCCATTAACGCTTGACGTAAATTATCAGAGCAATTGTCGTGATACCCATCATAACCCAGCAAGCGGTAGCGCGCCGGATCACAGGCTGCAATTAATGTGTCATGCACTCCCGGAGATGTATCTGTTATGAATGTGGCGATTTCTTGACGTCGGTTAGACAATAAGACATCGTTAACCTGGGGATTCACTTTATGTGTAGTGCCTCGTAAGTGTTCCGAAGAAAAGAACTCACTCGTATCGGCAGAGTTAAAAAACCATAAATCACATACTTGAGTGCCATGGGTATTGATAATGCGTAAGGTTTCACCTTTATAAAGGCGTACGGCTACTCCTTGACGCGCTGGCAATGTATACGTTTTGCCATGTTCCGGCCTGCCATCTTTTGATATTGGTGTATTAATGGTTTCGTTAAACGACTCAGGGCAACCATTGTCAGATTGACAACTGCGTGGGTAATGGGTGGTTAAAGTGTTCATGCTTAGCTCCACGAATATGTATTAGGTTAAAGAAGAGAAGATTGGCGTTGGCTCGGATTAAGAAACTGTCGTAGGCGTTCTGTTTGAGGGTTTTTCAAAATATCAGGTGAGCCTGCTTCAATAATTTGTCCGTGCTCCATGAATACGACGCGTGTAGCAACCTCATAGGCAAAGGCCATTTCGTGGGTAACCATCACCATAGTGATGCCTTCTTGTGCAAGTGCTTTGATCACCATGAGCACCTCTCCGACTAGCTCTGGATCTAGTGCTGAGGTTGGCTCATCTAAGAGTATGACTTCTGGGTCTACAGAGAGGGCTCTGGCTATACCTACGCGCTGTTGCTGGCCACCACTCAATGAGCTGGGGTAGCTGTCGAGCTTACCGGCTAGACCAACGCGACTTAGAACAGCTGCGGCTTTTTCGCGAGCTTGTGTTTTGTTCAGTTTGCGGGCTAACACTAATGGAGCCATGACATTTTCAAGAGCTGTCATGTGTGGCCACAAATTAAATTGTTGAAATACCATGGTTAATGGTTTTCGTACTGAGGCTAACTGTTTTTCTGAACTCAGCTTTCGTTGACCATTGGTGTCTACGTATCCAAGTAGCTGCCCTTTGATATGTATAGTGCCTTGATCGTATGTCTCCAAGAAGTTAATGCATCGTAGTGCAGTGGTCTTCCCAGAGCCGGATGGTCCTATGAGTGCTACGACTTCAGACGGAGCAACTTCTAAATTGAAATCTTTTAGAACGAGATGGTCACCGTAGGACTTACTCACGTTCTTCATGGTTATTACTGGATTTTGAACGTTATTGGACATTATTTACTCTAGTATTTGTAGGAGCGCTCTATCCGCTTACCCAGTTGTGTAGTGAGGAAGGTTAGTATCCAGTACATGAGGGCCAGTATTAAGTAGGGTTCTATGAAAATAAAGTTTTCGGCTACGATGCGTCCTGCAGTCATGGTTAGCTCAGGCACAGTAATAATCGACGTTAAGGCTGATTCTTTGATAACAAGTAGTATCTGATTGAATATCAGCGGTACTGCAAATCGAATAGCTTGCGGAGTTTGTATAAATAAAAATGTCTTGCTAGTCGAAATTCCTAATGATACTGCCGCTTCACTTTGTCCTTTGGGTAGGGTGTTCCAGCCAGAACGAAAAATTTCAGCAAAATAAGCACTGGAATAAAGCCCTAAGGCTAGAATGCTAGCCTCTATTGCTGTTGGGGCAATTCCTAAAGCGGGAAGTCCGTAGTAAATTAAAAAAAGCTGAACTAAAAATGGAATGCCACGAAATACCCAAATGTAAAACTGATAAATTGGCGATGCGATAGTCGGGAAAAATAAAAGTAGCGAATGCAATGAGAACCCTAGTAGTAGTCCTACGACACTGCTAGCTAAACTAATGCCTAAGGTGATAAGTGCGGCTGTGGCAAAAGTTGGAATGATATCGATTAAGAAAATTAGATTCATATTCTATTTCTCCAACGATTTTCGACTATCTTTCCACTAATTTGTATTAAAGATACTAGAACTAAATAGAAAATTCCTACAATTAAAAATACTTCTAAAGGGCGGTAGTTCGTACTGACTATTTGACGTCCAGCTCGCATAAGATCTGTTACCGTAATCACGGATATGATGGCGGAGCCTTTGATAATGTCACCCATTTCAGAGATCAAAGAGGGCAGGGTACGGCGCACGACTTGTGGGATTTCAATATGCCATAAGGTTTGCCGCATATTGAGCCCCATAATATGCGCTGCTTCTTTTTGACCTACAGGGATACTGATAAAACCTGCGCGTAGTATCTCTGCTTGATAGGCAGAGGAGTTCATGCCTAAGGCCAAAATAGCGGCGAGGTAAGGGTTAAGGTCTAGTCCTAAAGCTGGTGGTATGTAAAACAGCATCAATAACTGAACCAGCATGGGAGTACCGCGGAAAAAGCTAATATATATGTCGCAAGCATGCGTTAACACCCTGTTGCTGGTATTACGCATGCTGCATAAGCTAACGCCCCCCAAAAAGCCTAGCGCTATCGCTAAGGCTGAAATACCTAAGGTGATTTCCGCCCCGTTGAGTAAGGCAGGCAGGTAGCTGAGAATACGGTCTAGCATAATGAATGGTTAGCTCCGTATTAGGGGGCAGCAGAAGGAACGTGATCGGAGGGAACCTCCATTTCGAATCCAAACCATTTCATTTGGAGCTCTTTCATTAGGCCACTCTTATTGGCCTCGCCGATGCGCTGGCTAAAAAAGTTGACCAGCGTCTCACTGTCTTTGTCTTTTCTGCCAACCCAAGAATAGTAAGCTTTGGGGCCAATTGTGGGCTCAAGGATCGCGTATACGTCCGGACGTTCCTGAACCACGTTCGCAAGATTAGAATAGGACTGGGCCACAGCATCAATTCGACCTGCAGCTAGGTCGGCGTAGGCCTCATCAAAAGAGCTGTATTGCTTAATCTCTTTGACTCCGGGCTGTCCCTTTTGTTTGAGTTGTTCGTTATAAACTTGTAGGGCACGCAGTAGCGAGGTTCCTACCTGACTTCCAACCACTCTGCCGTTGATATCCTCAGGGGTTTTTAATTCTAGATCATTGCTACGCTTGAGCAGTGCCACGGTGGCATCAGCGACTGGGTAAGTAAAGGCGAATTTTTCTTGACGTTCTGGCGTGATGGCCACAGCCGTGACCACAAAATCAAAACGTTTGGCGGCAAGACCTGGTAGTACTCCAGACCAAGGCACATCGAGCTGTTTAAGTGTTACATCATCCAGACCAGCTAAAACAAAATCGAGTAAGTCTTTGTTGTAGCCCACGATTTGGCCGTTTTCTATAAATTCAAAAGGTTTGAAAGCGGCTTCCGTTGCTACGGTAATCTCTTTATTATTTTTCACTTTGTCTAGCAAATTGCTGCTGTAAGCGTTGGGTATCGTGCCAATAAGCAATGCTAATGCTGTGACAAGACTCTTAGCGGTTCTCTTCATTATGATCTCCATATTTATAGTGTAGGTAAAAAAATAGACTCAAATTTTTAGTGAGTATAAAATTAACACGGCTTTAGTTTTTAGTCTTGTCTTTTGATGTGAGGGTTTTCCCCATCGGAAGTACTGAGCTGCGGTCAGCACGAGGGGAAGGGCATAGATAGCCATCAAGTGATGGAGTATGTGTCTTAAAAGCGTTCAGCCCTTGGCGGGCAGCAATGGCAGGGGCGGAGTTCAACGCTGAAAAATAGACTTTTCCCTGTTTTGATGCGCTGAGTTGGTATTCATAGAAACAGTTTTTTATGTTTAGTTGGAAATCTGTTTCTATCAACTAGTCTTACATGAGCGTCATTTAGTCTGCACGCAAGGCGGTGTGCGCGGATCAGTCATCCCTCAACACCCTTATTAAGCCAGCTTCGGGTTTAAGTCTGCTAAATAGGGCTAAGGACTCTTGCTGGTCTATTCCTAGTGGCGCCAGCTTTGAGTCCAGAGCTTGGGCGTTTTTTTCTAGGGCAAGGGCAGTGGGCAGTGGACCATTCGCGGCGATGATGACCCGGTTATTTGTTTGTAAATTATAAAATTCGCCAAATACATGAGCATAGGTAGCAGACTCTTGCTCGTACAGTTCGCTGTAGGTGAACGTGTTGGCGATAGCCAGGCCACCCGGGGACAGGAGATTTTTCAGGTGTTCTAAGAACTCCACTGTCATGAGGTGTTCGGGAATATAGTCCACGTCAAAGGCATCGAGCATGATCATATCGTATTGCTTGCCCTGAGCGACTGCTTGTTCAATGAAGTGGCGTCCGTCGTCGATGAATACTCGCTGTTGTGGGCCGGGCTGGTAATTAAAATACTGTTCTGCGACCTGAGCCACCGCTGGTTCGATTTCCACGCTGTCTATGGTGGTAGAGGGTAATAGGCTGGCTAAGACATTCGGTAGCGTGGCCCCGCCTAAACCGATGATAAGAATGTTGTCAGGCGAGGGGAGCGCATATAAGGCGGTTACCATCATTCGGGTGTAGGAGAACACCAGTTGTTCTGGCTTGCTGAGGCTGATACATGTTTGCCGGCCGGGGTCGTACATCGTTTCAAAGTTCATGCAGCGCTCGCCAGCCTGCTCAAACACCAGTAGGGGGCCAAAGGCGGAGTCTTGTCTATGTATTAGTTTGGGCCGATTCAGTAGATACAGAGCATAAATGCTCAGGGCAAGCAGCGCCAGAATAAGGATTAGTCGTAAACGAATGCGTGGCATAAGCAAGGTCCAAAACAAGGTTTGGACTTAAGCTTAGGCTACTTTTGCGAGTATGGCATCCAGATACTGATCGGAAGCTTGATCCATCATGGGAAAATGGCTGGCTCCGGGACAGACAGTGGCCAGATCAATGAGCTGTACCTGTGCGCCATGCTCTTTTAAGGTGTACGAAAAACTGCTCCAGCGCTCACGTAGGGTACGCCAGATATCGGTATGCTCTAGATAGTCCCCGTAAACTATGCTGATCGGTATGTGAGCAAGCGCTTTAGCTTGCTCGCAAAAGCCTGAGGGCTCTATGGTGATCAATTGTGCTACACACTGGGGCAGTTGACTGGCTGCAGTAAAGCCAATTTCCCCGCCTTGGCTATGGCACAGCAAAATGACCTGTCCAAGTTTTTGTAGTAAAGCCTCTAGGGTTTTGACTTGTAGCGCCGAGGTGCTGGTCCAGCGAGGGACGAACCCAAGCCCAAAGTTTTCTAGGTGAGACACGGGAAACTGTTGTTGCGGGTAGGCTTTACGAGTGGCGAAATCCTCTGGTTTGCCTAGGCGAAATAGCGTCCAAGCCTCTTCCAGCGTGCGGGATACCGGCGTACCTGACCATAGATTAGGCAGCCAGCCAGCACGGCCACGCTCCATATTGTCGATGATATGGACTTCGTACCCTTTATGCAGCAGACGATGCAGCCAGCCTGGGCGACCGTCTGGCGTGTTCTCCCACATGCTGCCCGACATGCCGCCTCCATGTAATAAGACAATGGGCGGCAGTGTATTGCGTTGAGCCGGCACAAAGTACTGCACGTAAGCGCTTTCTACACAATAGTGCCCGTTTGGGTTGTGCGTGTAGTGGGTGCTTGCCGTAAAAGCAACCTGCTGTATGGGCTGGTCGCACACCACGTGAACGCGACCTCCCACACGGTACGAGCCAAAGTCTTTAAGTGCTACAGATGTCATAGTTTATTCAGATTGTCGTAAGCGTCGTATGCAGCAGAAAATGCTTGGTAGCTATCCATCACTTTTTTGAACATGGGATCAGCGTCAGCCTGTTCTTGCATCACCTGTGCTGTTGCGTCTTGCAAAGTCTGTATGACTGAGTCTGGAAGCCGGCGTACCTGTACACCATTGGCACGGAATTTTTCCAGTATGGGCTCTTGTTTGGCAACAGCGGTGCCTATGGTCCATAGATTCACGTCCATGCATGCTGTTTCTATAGCAGTTTTCTGGATCTTGTTAAGCTTGTTCCAGGCATCTTTATTCATATAGAACTCAATGAAGCCAGAGGGTTGGTGCCAGCCTGGAAAATAATAATTTTTCGCTGATTTATCTAATCCCAGTTGTACGTCAATTTGAGGAAAGCTCAGCTCTGTACCGTGCAAACGGCCCGTTTCTAACGAGGTGGAAATTTCTCCGGCAGGGATGGACATGGGGTTGGCCCCCACTTTAGCCAGCACTTGACCACCTAAACCGCCTATACGGAAGTTCAGGCCTTTTAGATCTTCAGGGCTGTTGATCTCTCGCGTGAACCAGCCTGCGGCCTCAGAGATGATGGTGCCGCAGGGCATAGGCACTACATTAAATGGCTCATACAGTTCGCGCCATAGTTCCAGACCACCACCGTGGTGTATCCAAGATACGTATTTAATCGCTTCAGGGCCAAATGGTATAGATCCAAACAGCGCCGCGGCCGGGGCTTTTCCGGCTGTGTAACCAGCGTAAGACCAGCCGGCAGCGATAGCACCAGCACCTACGTTATCGAGAATCTCAAAGGCAGGGGACAGTTCGCCGTCTCCTAAGTGTTTGAACTGTACTTCGCCTGCTGTCAGGGTGGCGACTTGCTCTACGAAGCGATCTGCAGCAGGCCCTAAAATAGGCATGTTTTTACCAAAAGCACTTTGTAGCTCATAGTTTTTAGCGTGCACGCTAGGACTAAGCGCTACGCAAGCCAATAAAAATCCAAGGGTTTTTTTCATAGTAAGTCTCCAGTTGCGTATGTGTATTAGGTCAAGGCTATTGCGATGGCAGGAAAAGCACTGATTAGTACTAGAGCCAATAGCTGCAAGCCTATAAAGGGGAGCACCCCCATATACATGTCTCGGTTGCTTAACTCTCCATGGCTAGCCCCCTTTAAATAAAACAGGGAAAAGCCAAATGGTGGTGTGAGAAAAGAGGTTTGTAAGTTCACCGCCACCAAGACGCCAAACCATATGGTGATGGCTTCGGGGCCTAATCCATTGCCAAAGTCCAAGCCTGCAATGAGGGGGGCGAAAATAGGTAATAAAATTAAGCTGATTTCCAGCCAATCCAGCACGAAACCGAGCACAAAAATAATTGCCATAATGATGGCTAAGGTCATCCACGGGCCACTGCTGATGTGCGATAAGGCCGTTTGTATGGACTCATCGCCGCCTATGCGACGAAACACTGCAGAAAAGCACGTAGCTCCTATGAGTACAGTGAGTATCATGCTGGTGCTAATAACGGTTTCTTTGGCCGCTTGTAATACCATCGCGACGGAAAACCGACGATAGGCGATGGTGATGACTATGGCACCGAAGGCGCCTACGCCGCTTGCCTCAGTGGGCGTGGCTATACCCCCTAAAATTGCCCCTAAAACGCAAAACACCAGAAGCAATAGCGGAGCGGTGTCGCGAAGTACGGACAGTACAGCAGGTCCTAAACTCTGGTTTTCTACAGGCGCTTTTCTAGGCAGGCGCCAGGTACGGAAGACAATGTACGTAGCGTACAAAGCCACCAGTAACAAGCCAGGACCTATGGCTGCGGCAAACATGGCAGGCACCGAGGTCTGGAGTTGGTCAGAGAGCACAATCAGCATGACTGAAGGTGGTAATAAAATGGCCAAGGTGCCCGATGAGGCGACCAGTCCGGCGGAAAGCTGGGTGTCGTAGCCTGCTTCTTTGAGGCGTGGTAAAGCAAGCAAGGCTAATAGCACGACAGAGGCGCCGACAATGCCTGATGCTGCTGCCAGCAACAGGCCCACTCCCAGTACGGCCAACCCCATGCCGGCTGCCGAGCCACCCAGAGCACGTTGCGCTCCCAGTAAAGAGCGCTCTGCCACGCCCGAGCGCTCGAGTATCAAGCCCATGAAAATAAACATAGGGATGGCCACGAGCAGCCAGTTCGACAGCACGTTTGCGTAGATACGGCTAACGATGAGATTAAAAAAAGCCAGAGGCAGGTCGGCAATCAGAATAAACAGGGCTGCCGAGCCTGCTAGCACAAAAGCAATGCGGTAGCCTGCCAAGATAGCCAATAAGGTACCAACAGCCATCAGTATGGGAAGTGTGTGTATGCTCATTTCTGATAGCCTTTAAAAGCGCGACGCAGCAGCGCGGGAAGCTCTAGCAGTAATACAATGCCCAGGATGGCAAAGCCAAGTGGAAGAACCGCCTTAATGGCGAACCGGTCACTAAGGCCACCGTTGGTGGAAACTTCTGCAGATTGCCAGGCACGCATCATGAAATTCCACGAGGCGGGCAAGCACAAGATTAAAAATGGAATAGTCAGGATGAGGTTGCCGAGCAAATCAACTTTGGCTTGGCGAGCATCTGACCATTTAGCATATAAAAAATCCACGCGTACATGGCCGTTCATGCGCCAGACTAATGCACAGGGTAATAAGCCTATGATGACTAACAAATGCCATTGCAGTTCCATTAAAGAATTCAGCGTAATGGCTCTGCCAAATAAAGGTAGGCTGTGGGTGAACGTGTGTAGTGGATTGAGCCCAACAAGATTGAGTGCGACCTGTAATACGATGATGAGCATCAATAAAATGATCAGCATGGCAAATAGTGTCAGGATGGACTGGCTTAATCGTGCCTTCAGGCTAGATTCGGCTTGCATGGATGTCTCCGCACACGGTGTATTCCGGTTTGTGTAAGCACGGCTTACTGTTGTTTATCGGGATTGCAGTGGTGACCGACTTTGTAGAATAATAGTCCCAAATGGGATCAATTGGTAGTCCCGTTTGGGACTAATTTTACCTGTTTAAGGGTAAATCATAGGAGAGAGGGGCGGATGAAACTGTTGGAGATTGTGGATGGCACATCGATTCGCTATGCATACAGAATCGCGTTTTTGGCTAACTTTTATCGCGAACCCTTGATGCGTCGTATGGAACGTGAATTCGGCTTAATTCGACCTGAATGGACTATCCTCATTTGCCTGAATTTTCAAGACGGTGTGAATGCTCGTGATATCTGTGAGATCACCGAACAGCCACGCAATACCATTAGCCGGGCAGTGCGTACACTGAGTGAAAAAGGCTTGATTAGCTACAAGACTGACCCAGGTGATGCGCGCCGTACGGTGTTACTGCTGACCCAGGAGGGAAAGCAAATGCATGAACGCATTATGCCGATGTTCGAGGAAGGGGAGCGACGCATGCTGGCCTGTCTCACTGCCTCGGAACAGCAGCAATTAGATGGCCTGCTGGATAAGCTAACGCGTGCGGTGCCCAATTGGGTGGCTCAGGACTGAGCGTGTAGTTGACTGTATTCGGCCAGAGTCCTCTGGCCACTTTTTTTGTGCTCAGCCCAAATTCTAGAGTGCTTAGCCGTTGTCTTTTTAAGTATACGTAAAAACCCCCTTGGTATTTGTCTTGGGTTGGGACTATGATTGCCTCTGGTTTTCGTATATGAGAATTTTATGTTGTATGACTATCTGATTGTGGGCGCAGGTATTGCAGGGGTGTCACTGGCGTATCACTTGCCTAAAGACGCTAAGGTCTTGGTGTTAGAGCGCGAAACGCATGCTGCCTACCATTCCACGGGGCGCTCTGCAGCGATGTTTATTGAAACCTACGGTACCCCTACCATCCGGGCTTTAACCGTAGCTAGCCACAATTTCTATAGTCATCCGCCAGCAGGGTTTACAGAACAAGCGATCCTTACGCCACGCGGCGTACTGTATATAGGCAGCGCCGAGCAACAGGCTTTGCTGGACGATTGCTATGACATGTACGTTAAACAAGGTTTAGCCGTAGAGCGCTTAAGTGCACAACAGGCGCTAGCGATGGTGCCTTGCCTAAATCCGGAGCGGCTAGCCGGGGCTATATACGACAAAGTGGGGCAAGACATGGATGTGCATGCCTTGCATCAAGGGTACATGAAGGGCATGCAGCGTAATGGTGTTCAACTTCGACTGGGTAGCGAAGTGATATCGGCCAGTTGGGATGGTGAGCTGTGGAGCTTGCAGTTAAGCGATTCGACCCAAGCTGTTCAGGCTCGTTATCTGATTAATGCAGCAGGGGCCTGGGCCGATACAGTCGCTACTCGTTGCGGGTTGTTGCCTTTAGGCATACAGCCCAAACGCCGATCCGCTTTTTTGTTTGCGGCGCCAGAAGGACTTGAGCATAGAGATTGGCCGGCTGTTATTGATGTGGGGGAAGAGTTTTATTTCAAGCCAGATGCGGGCATGCTGCTGGGCTCTCCGGCCAATGCCGATGAGACAAGCCCCCACGATGTGGTGGCTGAAGAATTAGATGTGGCCATGGGCATTTATCGCATTGAAGAGCGTACTGAGCTACGTATTCGACGCCCCAGCCATACTTGGGCGGGTTTACGTAGTTTTGCGCCAGATGGCGAGTTGGTGATTGGTAATGATCCCAACTGCCCCGCATTTTTCTGGTTGGCAGGGCAGGGGGGCTACGGAATCCAGACAGCAGCAGGGGTGTCCATGCTAGCGCTCAGTCTCTTGCTGGGGCAGCCTTTACCCGATTCTTTGGTCGCTTTGGGCATTAATCCGGCTGTCGTGTCACCGGAACGATTTAAATCATAACAAACGTAGTATTTCGTGTTCCTTAGGAGGAGACATGTCAGATTTTAAGAATATCCTGCGCATCGCTATGGCGTTTGTCGGTGTGGTGGTAGGGGCGGGGTTTGCGTCTGGGCAAGAAACTTTGCAGTTTTTCAGCAGTTTTGGGTATTGGGGATTGTTGGGCGGTGTGGTGAGCGGACTGTGTTTTGCTGTTCTAGCCATGGCCGTGGGGGAACTAAGCCAAGTATCGGTGTCGCAATCATTCAAAGAAGGTATTTATTTGATTTGCGGTCGCCACCTGGGGGTACCGGTGGACATCATGATTACCTTTTTCATGTTTGCCATTGCGGTGGTGATGTTTGCAGGCGGTGGTTCTTTGCTGGAGCAGCAATGGGGTGTGCCCGCTAAATACGGCAGTATTGCCGTCATGCTAGTGACGGTATTGATTGTTTTTCTACGTGTTGATAAGGTGCTTGCTTTTATTGGCAGCATCACGCCCTTGCTCGTGCTGATGGTTATGTTCCTGTGTTTTTACGCGTGGAATACACAGCAATTGCCGATGGATGAGTTGAATGACATAGCGCAGACCAAGCCTCAGGGTGCCGGGCACTGGCTAGTAGCCGCTTTACTTTATGTGTCCTACAACATGGTGGTAGGCGCCCCATTTTTGATGATTGCGGGTAGCCAGGCAAGCTCTAAGCGCAATGCTATGTTGGGCGGCCTATTGGGCGGTGTCATCTTGGGCTTGCTGATTGTGCTGATCAGCTCTGGTGTGTTTGGACGTATTGATACGATAGGCTCGGCGGCCTTGCCCATGTTGATGCTAGCCAGTGAACAGTCTGCCGTATTGGGCACAGTGATGGCCGTGGTTATTTTTGCCATGATACTCACCACCGCCGTCGGTGTCCTGTATTCGTTTTCGGCTCGCATCCTGCCTGTGAATACGATGAAGTTTAATGTAGGCACTGCTGTGGCAGGCGTACTAGCCTTAGTCGGCGCTGAGGTCGGCTTTATTAATCTAGTTGGCACGGTGTATCCGTTCTTTGGTTACTTGGGCTTTGTGCTCATTGCAGCCATCCTGATTGCTTGGCTGCGTTTGCGCCGCGTATAATTAACGGATGATCACTAAGTCCTTGCTAAGTAAAGAGCAGGTGGGAAACCGCCTGCGTCAGGCCAGACATAAACAAAAACTCACACTGAAACAGCTATCGGCAAAAACGGGTCTGGCACTTTCCACCATATCCAAGGCGGAGTTGGGGCAGGTTACGCTGAGTTATGAAAAATTTGTGGTGCTGGCGGTTGCCCTGAATATCGAGGTCGGTTCTTTATTTGCCGACTCCACGGCGCACGCCGCTACTCAGCAGGGGGGCGCGCGGATCGCCACTCACAAATACACAGATAGCCCCGGTTATGCGACACGAAACTATGATTATGGGCTCTTGTTTGGGCAGTTAAACGATAAGCACATGAATCCCATGATGGCAGTGATAGCCTCTCGAGATGTGAGCGAGTTTGATGATTACATACGCCATCCAGGGCAAGAATTCGTGATCGTTTTGTCTGGCGCTATCACTATTCAATTTGAAAACGGCGAAAAGCTGTCTTTAGATGCCCATGAGTCTGCCTATTTTGATAGTGGTATCGGGCATATCTATTTATCCACCAGCGAGCAAGATGCCAAGGTGCTGGCTGTTTGTACCAGCGAGCCACCCACAGGCGTAGCGAAACGGGCTCGCTAAATCAGGCATTGCTCGTCAGGTTTTTCCTACTTTATGGTGCTGCCTGCTGTACTCAAGACAGCAGCTTTGCTTTGTCGCGTGAGCTTTTTGCTACTATGGCAAGTTCGTTGGTTTAATTGTCATACTATCGAGGTACAGCATTATGACTCGCAGTCGTTATCAAAAAGGCATGGATAAATTAAAAGAACTCACCGTGCCTACAGAGCACAGTCCCACGGGCCATATGGATATTGGTGAAGCCTTTGCGGATGTAGCGCCCGACCTTCAGTCCATTATTGTCGAGTTTGCCTTTGGTGATATCTATGCGCGGCCAGGGCTGGATAATAAACAAAAAGTGCTGACCACGATTTCAGCCTTAGTGGCTCAAGGCACGCCTCAAATTGGTATGCATGTGATTACCGGTTTGAATGTCGGCTTAACGCCTAAGGAAATTGTAGGCTGCATCATGCATCTTATTCCCTATGTGGGCTTTCCGCGCGCCTTAAATGCCTTGCGTGTAGCAAAAGACGTGTTTACGCAGCAGGGTGTCAGCGTTCAAGAGTGAGGCTACTTGTGAGCCCCTCTGCTTTTGTACAGTCGGCTTAGCCGGGGAAATTTTCTCCGTGCAGGGCGCAGAATGTCTGCATGGTATTGAAGTGCAAAGCGGATTGAGCGTGTTGTTTGGTGCTGTATTGAAAAAATACGGTAAGCCGGTTTGTGGCTTTGTCGTATGACTCTACATTAAAGGTAGCGTTACCCCAGCAGGTGCGCCTATCTGTGAGCAGATAAAAAGTCTCCGTGCTGTTTTTCTTCGTATCCACGATATCCAGCACCATCCCAATCATCCCAATGCGCACGCGCTCCCGGTCAAACTCCATTGACTCTTTTGCCCTGGCTTGAATCGTGACACCATCCTGTCCAGCATAAATAACAAGCGGCTTGTCTGTGCTGGCGCTTGCCGTTGCGCAGACTAATGCTGCTGTCAGCGTTAAAGCCAAGCTTATGAATTTTTTGTGCATTACTTATTCCGTCTAAATTAGCGATCAGGGTTCACCCCAAAGACAGAGCGTTATAGTGTTTACCGCTAAATGTGTCAATAGTGTCTGTTTGTGTTGCGGTTTGTGAGGCGGTGGTAAGACTTCATTTTGCTAGTCTGAGCCTTAGATAAAGTAGAACTTCTCCCTCAGCATTGTTGAGGAAATTTAGCCATCGGGGCGGGAGCTTACAGCACAGAGACGCTCTGACCAAGCGATGAAAATGCCATCTGATAAGCAGAGTATTGATGAAATTATTGAGGCTTATGTAGTCGTCTAGCTAGTGATCTTGGCCCTGCTCGATGTTTAGTTGCAATGCTAACTATATTGTTATAATTCGTCGATTTCATAGTCAGGCAACGATCTCGTGAGCGCACCTACAGCATCAGTATATCGGGCAGATATTGATGGTCTTCGGACTATCGCAGTAATGTCTGTCTTTCTTTTTCACGTTAACTCTTCCTGGATGCCGGGTGGATATATTGGCGTTGATATTTTTTTCGTTATATCCGGCTTTCTGATTACCCGTATTATTGCGCGTGAGATTGAGCAGAAAGGTTTTTCTTTAAAAGCGTTTTACGTACGTAGAATAAGAAGAATTTTACCTGTTTTTTATACGGTGGTTTTGGCAAGCATACTCGTTGGCGCATGCTTGCTTTTGCCCGAAGATCTGCACTCTTTGCTCGCTTCCGCTAGACATGCAATTTTTTTTGCGGCTAACGTTTATTTTTCGCAAGACAAAGGTTATTTCGATATAAGTGCTGACGAAAAACCTTTGCTTCATATATGGTCATTGTCGATCGAGGAACAGTACTATTTTATCTGGCCTCTCGTTTTGATGTTGTTTTATTTGCTTGCCGCTCAGCTTAGCGGTGGCTCAGTACGTATTCGAAAACGTTTAATTCTTGGCCTTACTTTTTTATTCGTAGTTGCGGGCCTAGTGTATACACAGTACTCACTAATTTTACGGCCCGGAGATAGCAGCACTTATTTCTTATTGCAATTTCGTTTTAGTGAGCTCATGCTCGGCTCTTTGACAGCGCTACTCCCTTTATACAAAAGTGAGCAAGGCACGCGTATTCTCGCCTATATAGGAGCGAGTCTCATCGCATTTGGCTTGCTTGCACTCGATAAAGCTTCAGTGTTTCCAGGGCTTAATGCTTTATATCCTTGCTTGGGTGCAGCACTCATCATTTACTCGGGTCAAACACAGAATTTAGCCGGGCAGACCTTTATACATCGCTGTTTGGGGCAGAAAGCGATGGTATCGATAGGCTTGCTATCGTATTCAATTTATTTGTGGCATTGGCCGATATTGGCTTTTATGCGTTATGTCTATGGCAGCTATAGTCTGCCTTGGCACTGGATTGTACAGGCGTTTGTTTTTACATTTGTTTTGGCTTTTCTGTCTTATTATTTTATAGAGCGCAATACCAAGGGAGCAAGGCTAAGTCTAGGAAAGGCTGTTGTTGGCATATTTTTGATTCCAGCAGTTTTGATTTTTGTACTTGCTGATCAACTGGGTAAATCTCGTTCCATCACTCCAAGAAGTCCTGAGTTGGCCAGTTACGGCACGGATGTTTGCCATGGCGTTGATAATCGACGTTGTGTCAGAGGAGCAGATAACCTTGCTCCAACCGTGCTTGTTACGGGGGATTCGCATGCCGCCATGCTTAATTCCTTTGTCGACGTAGTGGGTAAGCAGGAAGGATGGGCTGCTTTAGTAAGAACAGGCAGCTCATGCTCTCCAGTGTTTGGATTTAACGAGACTCTTTTACGCGCGCGGGCGCAAGCGCCTTGTAATGATTTAAAAGAATTTGTTGAGCAAAACTATAGTGCTTATGAAGCGGTAATCTTAGCTTCCTACTGGGCTTATCAATTAGGTTTGATCGAGCAAGGTGCAGATCCCCAGTATTTGTCAAAGCTAGAGCAAACATTGCGGGCTATGGCTGAACGAGTCCCTGTATATGTTTTTTCAGATATTCCTCGTCTGCCCGTGCATCCTTTTAGACAAGAGCACTTCTCCCGCATTGGTCTATTCGTAGACAGGCAATCATCTGATTTGCATAAACAGGCCAATGAAATAGTACGAAAACTCGTTGAACAGATACCTAATGCATATTGGGTAGACTTATCTTCGGCTCTGAAGGGGTTTGATCACATGAGTATCTATTCAGGCAAACCTGTTTATTTTGATGACCATCATCTGAATATTTATGGGTCGAGCTCTTTAGGGGAGCTTTTTATTGAGGACCAAGTCTTGCTTCGTGCAAAGTAATGCTGTTGATAGAAGCCGCTTTTCAGCGGCTTTTTTGCGTCTGCAAGCATTGGTAGGGCTATTTTATCTGGCTATATTTATGATGCTGCAGTGGTATATGGCGATAAAAGTGATACTGTCAGGTGGGAAGGAAGACATCAGGTCCTTGTAGTGGTGGTTGAAACTAAAGGGATTGAGTTCGGTGCTGTACTGAATTCAGTCCTTACCTGCCTAATAAATTAAACCGTCCAACTGCAAGGGGTCACTTCAGTGCTCAAGGCCGTCGACGTGCCGCTCGTTGGCACACACGGCATCCGCCATCGGGCGACTACCGATATGGCCAATTCGGGCGTGCCAACCAAGGTGGGCATGAAGCTCACAGGCCACAAGACCGTGGCGATGTTTATGCACTATGTTCACACCGAGGATAAGCCAGTGCGAGCAGCGGCCAGGACAGCAAATCGCTGCGACGGTGCGCGGTAGCGGTGTGTCATGGGAGATTGGGCTAAAGCGCGGCCCATCAATCTAGTCATCTGTGCCATAGGGATGGGAGACGGCGAACCGAAGAGTGTCGACATGCACGATAAAGAATGCTTACGATCTATTTTTATCTTGAGCCTAGAGACACGCACAGCTTTTGATTCATTCTGGCTTCAATTGTCGATAGACCTCTTGTGACACACGCATCAACTCGGCCTTGTCGGTGCCGGCTGAAATGGCGTAGCCAAAATTGTTCTCTATCCAATAGAACACGTTCACCGGGCCGTTCTTGCCAAACTTGAACTCGGCGTCACTCTGTCTCGGCACTTCGCGCGTCACGTACAGGGTCAACCGTTGACCGCCTGCACCGACGTACATGAATTGGGCAACCGGTCCCTGCTCGCCAGGCAGCAGTCGGCCCCCTATCAACTCGTAGCCCAGTGCTGTCAGCGCTGGGGGGCGTACAGTCGTTCCCATGCGTTTCGTCAGCCAAGTGACGAGCGCCAGTTCTTGATCGGCGCTCACCTCTACAGGCCGCCGGAGGTCAGGGCTGTAGACAGCATGGGCTATCGCGGCGCGTTGCGCGAAGCCAGTCAGTTCACTTCCGTCTGTCACGGCAGTTCTGGTCGTGCTGCTAATGGCTTGCGCAAAGGCCATTTTGCTCCTTTCCTCCTCCATGACACCTCGCACTGTCCATGCAGATCCTGCGCTGATACCGGCGATCAGCACGCCAGCGGCAAGCCCGTACCAAGGAAACTGCCTCGTGGTCGGCTGCAAGGACAAGCTCAGCGGCAAAGGCTCGTCGATAACCGATGCCAGCATGTCTTGCATCAAGACGTTTTGCTGCTGCCAATCTTGCACACGCGCGTGCTCGTCGGGATGTGTGGACAGGAATTGTTCGACCCGTAGTTTCCGCTCGGGCGTGAGCTGACCGTCAACATAGGCGTGCAGATCAGCTTCCGTTATAGGGGCAATCGAACCCGAGCCGAAGGTTTTGAGTTGTGAGTCATCCATGATCATTTCACACGTTGAATTATGTCTGCGACGACTCTGACCTTGTCGCGATCGTGGCGATCAGACTTGCCCTGCATCTCATCGCGCAATCGCGCTCTGGCGCGGGACAGCCGCGACATGACGGTTCCCATCGGCACACCAGTGATGGTAGCGACCTCTTGGTAGCTCAGTTCCTCGACACCGACTAGCAATAGCACTTCGCGGTGCTCAGGAGACAGGCGCTGAAGCAAGCGGTCCAGATCACGAACTTCTAAAGCGTCTGTCTGCGACGGCCGTTGCGGCAACTCCGGTAAATCGTCGCCGAAATTGTTTTCGGGCCGGCTACGTTGTGCGCGTACTTGATCAACGAAAAGGTTGTGCATGATGCCGAACATCCATGCACGCACCGCGCCGCGCCGCTGCCACATAGAAAACCGAGACCAGGCCCGTTCCAATGTGTCCTGGACAAGATCATCAGCACGATCCCGGTCGGACACCAGCCCACGGGCATAGCGCCGCAGACTGGGAATGCAGGCTACGATTTCGGCTTCATCCTGAGAGCGCATGAGAGTTCGGCAGAATAAGGGAGCGACGCGTTAGGCTGTGATCCCTTACTTGATGACGTGCCACACGTTCTTGAAGTTGTCGCCCGCTTGGTCGCCAGCCTTCTTGTCCTCTGCATAGGTGTACAGAGGCTTACCCTTGAAGGCCCACTGTTTCGAACCATCGTCGCGAGTGATCACACTCAAATCACCCTCAGGTTTAGCGTCAGGCGCAGCGGACGCTGGTGGCCACAGTGCGATGCAGGGACCATTGCACATGCTCTTGCCGCTACCGGCCACATCTTTGTCGAACGTGTACAACGTCATGCCGCTCGCATTGACCAAAATGCCATCGACCATCTTGGCTGCAGGTTCGGCATGGGCCAACGTACTAAAGGCAGTCGCCAGAGACAGCGTGAGTAAGGGAATGAAACGGATCTTCATGGTGTACTTCCTTTGCAGTTGGGTGGGTCACATGAGAATAGACGAATTACATCAAGTCATTATTCCAATACACCAAGAAAAATTGATGCTCAGTTCCCCGAGCGCAGTGAACGACGTACTTCAGCAGGTGGCCTGCCAGACGTACACACCTGTGCTGAACCAATAGAGATACCACGTCAACGAGACGGTGTGCGCACTGCCGGGATGACAGACCTGTACACGCAGATGGAATATCAGGCCGGGTTGACACGTCTACTTCAAGGTGGACCGGCCCAGCAACCGTGGCTGCTCCGGCATATACGAAATGAACCCCTATAGGAGCATGTGATGCAAAGAACCAACCATTACGCCTGGACGCCTATTTCGGTAGCTTTGTTTACCATTACGGCGCTCGTGGTCAGCGCCCTCGGCGTATCAAATGCTCAGGCCGAAGACATGCTAAACGTCTATGGGCCGGGTGGCCCAGCGCCGGCGATGAAGGAAGCGGCGATAGCGTTCGGAGCAGCGAACAAAATCGTTGTCAATGTGGTGGCCGGGCCTACCCCACAGTGGGTGGACAAAGCCAAGACGGACGCCGATGTGATATTTAGCGGCGCGGAGAACATGATGAGTGACTTCGCCAAAGCCTTGCCAGGTGCATTCGATTTGAACGATGTGGAACCGATGTATCTGCGGCCTGTCGCTATTCTTGTCCGGCCAGGGAATCCCAAAGGGATCAGCGGATTTCGTGATGTGCTGGCACCTGGCATCAAGATCCTGGCCGTGGCTGGGGCGGGCCAGAACGGGCTATGGGAAGATGTGGCCGGTCGTTCGGGCGACATCCAGACGTTGCGGGCCTTTCGCAAGAACCTGTTGCTGCCGGAGGCTACCAACAGCGCGGAGGCACGCAAGCGCTGGATTGATCAACCCGACATCGACGTCTGGCTAACTTGGAACATTTGGCAAGTCGCCAATCCTGAGTTAGCCGAGGTGCTCGAGATGGACGAACCGTTTCGAATTTACCGCGACACCGGCGTAGTGCTGACGCGCAAGGGGGCTGCCTCGACGCAAGCGCGCGCCTTCGTCAACTACCTGCAATCACCTGCTGGGCAAGTCATCTTCAAAAAGTGGGGCTGGAAGACACCTTGATTTCGTCCTTAAAGGGGATGCGTACAAACAGAGCAAAGCACTTTCCCTCCTTCGACAGCGGGTTCTATCGGATGCTTGACGGCGGCATCGGTTCGCTTTGATCCCGTAGCATCTTCTGTCGAGTAGTGGCCAGGGCAACGCCTCACTGAAATAGTGTCGTGAATTTACTAAATAGTCATTATCATTTCATGCCAAGCCAACCCACCATGATCGGAGTCGGACGGCTTTACATAGGCATAGCCGAAACGCTTGTACAAATCGACGTGGCACGCGACAAAGATCTAAAAGCGGGCTTTGAGTATGACGGCCACGTATACGACAGTGATGACAAATCCATTCAGCGCATCAATGCAATTGTTACGATGTCGATCGCAAACCCAGTTTACAGCACACCGTACATCACGAAAGATAATACTATTGTGCAACTGGATGCGCAGGGAATAGCTGGTTTAGGGGCTGCAGCTGCTGTGTCGGCCGTTAAGTGGTCCTAATTTCTTAGTTGTTCGCTCTGACGTTTAACCAGAGCACTACGGCTCAGCTTTCTAGCAAGATCTCGGCCATGGGGGTGGTAATACCGCAGCAGCATTCTAGTTGTGCGGTGGCCAGTAACTTTTGCGAGTTCGTGCGCTTCAAATACGGTTGTTAGCCGGCTTGTCCCTTCGTGGCGCAAATCGTGAAAACGTAAGTCACGGAAATACGCTGGGTGAGGACGCCGGCCATGCGCTTTGCACAACGCTTCGTAGTTGCTTTGTTGTTTCGCCTATGTACACTGAATGATAACTACAGTCCTTGAGCGGAAGAGGTTGTTCTCTACTGAGGGAAATTGTATATACAGCGGGATGGGAGGCGTTGCCCAGATAGCTATTTTCTTTCAAGTTTTTCAATAAAATCCAATTGGAGAATGCTGCTTTGATCTCTTTGGCTGCTGTCTTAAACGTAGTGGGATCAAGGTTTGACATTGCGCAGTGTTCTTTATTAGTTCAAATCTTAACAGCTAATGAAATGACGGAAATCTATGCGGCAGAAGCTGACCGGCTACGAGCAGCGGGGGTTGTCGTGTGAAGCTGCTTACGCTAACGCGCAGATGCGGTAATTATTGCTCATCAGCAAAAATCACTCTATGTGAGCACCAATTTCCCTGATCTTGCTTTTTACTTTTTCTAGCTCATCTTGCGTAAGTGCAAGCTGGGCGGCTAGATGAAATAAATTAGGGTATGGGATATCTCTAGGAGTAGCGCCGCCTGTATATTTGCGCCAGTGCTGCTCGCCCACACAGGCGAGTTCTGCCATTTGCTTGCCAGTATAACCAAGCTCGTCTTTTAAGCGCTGCATATCCGTGTGAGTAGGGGGCGTGTATTTGGTCATAGAAAACAAACCCCGCTAAGCGGGGGGGTAAAGGAACAGCTTGGTGATTGTGATGACTGCGGTGGCTAAAGCGGCACCTACTACCAGCGGATACCACCTTGCCTCTGCTTAGATCTTCATTGTCTCGGCCATAATTTTGGCAATTTCAGATTGATTTAATGATAGCGCATTATGCGCTAATTGAGAGGTGTTTTTGGAGTATGCTTTCAGCATTTATGCCTCAAATCGCAGACACAAAAAAGCCCGCTCGGTGGCGGGCTGATTTACTGTATATGGGACATGTCTCATACTACGTCACATATACATGTTTTTCAGACCTTAGGTTTGTGCCTAAAGCCTCGATTCTATTGGTGGGCCCAGCTGGACTTGAACCAGCGACCAACGGATTATGAGTCCGCTGCTCTAACCAACTGAGCTATAGGCCCGTATTTCTAGAAAAAGTGTAGATGGCTTTACTCTAAAAATAGATGATCTGTCGATCAAAGAAGAAAATTATGACACATATCTTGAAAAAAAGCACTATCTACTCACGTAAATACGATTTTTCTTCTGTGTGTCGGAGTGGCCCGGGATTTTTTCTTTTGTATATCAAGGGTTTGTGTTTGTTGTCGGGGTATGGGTAGAGAAATGGGTTTTAGTATAGGTGGAGTAGGGGTATTCTATAGCGTTGCAGTGCAGCATTTTTGCTTTTAATTATGTAGTGCGTTGAAGTTGGACATGGATAATGACTAGGGCTTAACGCTTAGCGCTCTTAGGAGGATGACTGATGAAAGAAGTGTTTGTAGTGGCGGCTTGCCGCACAGCGATTGGCGATTTTGGTGGTTCATTAAAAACTCAAACTCCCGCCGATCTGGGTACGGCTGTGTTAAACAGCTTGTGGGAAAGGGCTAAGATTGATCCGGTGCAAGTGCAGCAAATGTTCGTGGGACATGTGATCAACACAGAACCCAGAGACATGTACTTATCACGAGTGATGGCTTTGCAGGCAGGTATGCCGCAGTCTAGCGTGGCGATGAATGTGAACCGCTTATGCGGTTCGGGTTTGCAGGCCATTATTTCGGCGGCGCAAACGATTAAGCTGGGTGATGCGGATTGGGCGGTGGGCGCAGGTGCGGAGAGCATGAGCCGTGCACCCTATATCAGCACCAGCCATCGTTGGGGCGTTCGCATGGGCGATAGCGTGATGCAGGACATGATGACCGGTGCCTTGACCGATCCTTTCGATCGCATTCACATGGGCATTACGGCTGAAAACGTAGCTAAAAAATACAGCATTAGCCGGGCGGATCAAGATGAGCTGGCCCTGTTGTCCCACCGTCGTGCGGCCCATGCTATTGAGCAGGGTTATTTCACCGATCAGATCGTACCCATCACGATGAAAAGCCGTAAAGGCGAGACGCGCTTTGATACGGATGAGCACGTGCGCGGGGATATCGATCAAGCAGGCTTGGCGGCGTTGCGCCCTGTTTTCCAGAAAGAGGATGGCACGGTGACAGCAGGTAATGCCTCGGGCTTGAATGATGGTGCTGGGGCTGTTTTGCTAGCGTCGGCAGAAGCGGTGAAAGCACACGGACAGCAAGCTTTGGCTCGCCTGGTATCGTGGGGGCATGCTGGCGTTGATCCTTTGCATATGGGCATAGGGCCTGTGCCGGCAGTGCGTATTGCGCTGAAAAAAGCAGGGCTGAGCATCGCGGATATGGATGTGATCGAGGCTAACGAGGCATTTGCAGCGCAAGCGTGTGCCGTGAGTCGCGAGTTGCAGCTAGACCCGGCTAAAGTAAACCCAAATGGTAGTGGTATTAGTCTGGGGCACCCCATTGGTGCGACGGGTGCAATTATTACCACCAAGGCCATCTACGAATTGCAGCGTACTCAAGGCAAATATGCATTGGTCACTATGTGTATAGGTGGCGGGCAGGGAATCGCCGCGATTTTCGAGCGCGTATAAGTATCCGATCCAGATCACGGCTATCACGGCAGGGCTAAGCCCTGCTATGATCAGGGGCTTTATGTTTCAGATTGTTTGATAGAAGGATGTAGATGATCAGAACCCGTGAACTGGATCACCCGACTTTGTCGGAAAGCGGTGGTGTACGTTATTTACACTTTGGTACGGACTGGATACAGGGCGCTATGCGTGTGCGCAGACCAGCCGAGCTAGTGCTGGCTTACACGCAGCAAATGATGGCCTGGTTAATGTTTTTGGAGCCTAGCAAAGAAGATCGCTTGGCCATCTTGGGTTTGGGCGCGGGTTCTTTGCTGCGCTACAGCCTTAAACACACACCTTGTCAGATTGATACCGTAGAGTGGAACCCCGCAGTCACCGGTATTTGCCAAGCTTATTTTCGTTTACCAGGCACGGCCCGTTCGCAGATCATTCACGAAGATGCAGGTCTGTGGGTGGCGGATCCGCAGCAGCGGGGACAGTATCTGGCGCTCATGGTTGACTTATATGATGGTGAGGCTCAGGGCCCGGTACGGGATAGCCTGGAGTTTTATCAAGCCTGTTATCGCAGCTTGGCCGATGAGGGCATTATGACCGTCAACTTGTTTGGTGCGCACCATAGCTTCGAACATAATATTGATCATATACGCCAAGCCTTTAAAGGACGTGTATTATTACTGCCGGAAATGGATGAGGGTAATCAGATCGCGATTGCTTTTAAGGGGCCTGTATTAAACCTCACTACACAAGAATTAATCGATCGTGCAGAACGAGTGCAGCAAGAGTACGAGGGCTTACCAGCGGTACGCTGGGCACGTGAAATTTTATCGCAGCGTAGTGTCGAGCAACTGGAAATATGATGAAGCAGGGAATACCTGTAAAGTTTTGTTATCTATTTCGCGGTAGACTTTGACGCAAGCGTTTTCTTTATTTGTTTTAGGTGTTTAAGGAGCTTCTCGAATGAAGGTATTCAGGTCAGTACATAGTTTGGCCGCCGCGTTAGCCTGCGTGGGTTTAATGGCGGGTACCGTAGGCGTACACGCCCAAACCGTATCCGTATCGTCGATTGTCGAGCACCCAGCTCTAGACTCTATTAAAGATGGAGTACATAAAGCACTAACGGATGCCGGCTTTGCTGACAAAAAGGGCTTTAAGTGGCAGTTTCAAACTGCACAAGGTAACCCGGCAATTGCAGGTCAGATTGCGCAAAAATTTGTAGGCGATAAGTCAGACGTTATCGTAGCCATCTCGACTCCCTCGGCTCAGGCTGTGGTGTCAGCCACCAAGACTATCCCTGTCGTGTATTCTGCTGTCACCGATCCCGTAGCTGCCCACCTGGTCAGCTCGCTCGAGCCTACTGGTACGAACGTCACTGGCGTGTCCGATGCGCTGGCGCTAGAGGCTCAAATTGATCTGATTAAAAAAATCGTTCCAGGTGTAAAGAAAGTGGGCATGGTTTACAACCCCGGCGAGGCCAACTCGGTGGTGGTGGTGAAGCAGATGAAAGAGTTGCTGGCTAAAGACGGTATTGAACTGGTCGAGGCAACAGCTGCGCGTACCGTGGATGTGGGCGCTGCCGCACGTAGCCTAGTAGGTAAAGTAGACGTGATTTACACGAATACCGATAATAACGTGGTGTCTGCGTACGAAGCGCTAGTGAAAGTGGGAATGGATGCCAAAATTCCTTTGGTCGCTTCGGATACCGACAGTGTTAGTCGTGGTGCCATTGCCGCCTTGGGTGTGAATTACTACGACCTAGGCTTGCAGACAGGTAAAATGGTTATCCGTATTTTGAACGGCGAAAAGCCCGGTGACATTGCCTCTGAAACGAGTAGCGATCTTGAGCTGTTTGTCAATCCTAAGGCCGCTAAGCAACAAGGCGTAGAGTTGAGCGAAGAGTTTATTAAGTCCGCACAAAAAGTTGTGGAATAATATAGTTTCCAACTTTTACTGGCAGGTGGTGGCCGATAGTCCGCCACCTGTTTTTGTTTTAGACCAAGAGCTATGTCTATTTATTCAATGTGGGGTGCCCTAGAGCTGGGTTTGGTGTTTGCTCTGGTTGCCCTTGGTGTGCTGATTTCTTTTCGCATACTGCGTTTTCCCGATTTAACCGTTGATGGCAGTTTTCCTTTAGGTGGGGCGGTAGCAGCCACGCTGATTAGTGCTGGATGGGATCCTTTCACGGCGACACTATTGGCGATTTTAAGTGGTGCGTTCGCAGGCATGGTCACTGGTTGGCTTAATGTGCGCCTGAAAATCATGGACTTGCTGGCCAGCATCTTGATGATGATCGCTTTGTACTCGATAAACTTACGAGTCATGGGCCGGCCTAACGTACCGTTGATTATGGAGCCCACTGTTTTTAGTAGCTTAATGCCTGAGGGGGCTGTGGATTATGTGGCACGGCCGCTGATGCTGTTGCTATTGGTTATTGTCGTCAAGTTTTTGCTGGATTGGTTTTTTACGACGCAAACCGGTTTGGCTATGCGCGCAACTGGCTCTAATCCTCGCATGGCCCGGGCCCAGGGGGTGGCAACCGGTGGCGCTATTTTATTAGGTATGGCTATTTCCAATGGCTTGGTCGCGTTAGCGGGGGCTTTGTTTGCTCAGTCGCAGGGTGGGGCGGACATTTCAATGGGTATAGGAACCATTGTCATTGGTCTAGCGGCCGTCATCGTGGGTGAAAGTATTTTGCCTAGTCGCAAACTGATGTGGGCGACCTTGGCCGTTATTCTAGGCGCCATACTGTATCGTTTCTTTATTGCCTTGGCCTTGAACGTGGATGCCATAGGCTTGAAAGCGCAGGACTTGAATCTGGTGACCGCCGTACTGGTTACCGTGGCGTTAGTCATTCCTCTTTTGAAGAAAAAACGTGTGAAGACAAGGCAAGGAAGTTAAAAAATGCTGAAGGCGAATAATTTACAGCTCACGTTTAATCCGGGAACGCCGATCGAGACGGCAGCTTTGCGTGGCTTGTCTTTGCAGATTCCTCAAGGCCAGTTTGTCACGGTTATCGGTTCTAATGGAGCGGGGAAGTCTACATTTTTGAATGCGATATCGGGCGAGCAGCAAGTGGATGCGGGCACGATTCTTATCGATGGCAAAGACGTGAGCCGCACCCCAGTTTGGGGGCGGGCGCACATGGTGGCGCGGGTCTTTCAGGATCCTATGGCAGGCACCTGTGAGGACCTCACTATTGAAGAAAATATGGCTTTGGCGGCGGTACGAGGCTTACGCCGTGGCTTGGGGGCATCAGTCAAAGGCGAGCAACGGGCTTTTTTCCGCGAACGTCTGGCAATATTGGGCTTAGGCTTGGAGAATCGCCTGGGAGACCGCATTGGTTTGCTCTCAGGGGGGCAGCGTCAAGCAGTCAGCCTGTTGATGGCAGCCTTGCGTCCTTCTCGTATTTTATTACTTGACGAACATACGGCAGCACTGGACCCTCGCACAGCAGACTTTGTGTTGAATCTAACAGATAAAATTGTGCGTGAAGAAAAGCTCACCACCATGATGGTCACGCATAGTATGCGTCAAGCCCTGGATGTCGGGGACCGTACCGTTATGTTGCATCAGGGGCAGGTCGTGCTTGATGTTAGCGGACGCGAGCGCGAAGGGTTGGATATTCGAGATTTACTTGAAATGTTCGAAAAAGTACGGGGTGAAACCTTGGCCGATGACAGCCTGTTACTGACTTAAACGTATTATCTGCTCTCTGATAAGCCGCACTTGTTCGTTAGACTAGTGCGGCTTTTTCTTTGTTGGCCCTTTTTATCGGTGCTATCTGCATAGCGATGTTGTAAAGCGGTCTTGTCAGGCCTAGGTGACATGATTTTTTCATGTGGATTTACGTATACTGATGTTGACTAGGGCTTGTGCGCACTATTTATCCCTACGGGCTTTGACGTTTTTTGTTTTTTACCCTTTGTCAGTGTGTCAAAATCTTTTTTTTTGACATATACTTCATGCTTGCCCAAACCATACTGACCAGTCAGTTTTGGGGGAAACAGGATCCCGCATGATACAGGAGCTATTCATGTCTTTATCTCGTCTGCTTCATTTGCAGCCATTGCGCATTGCCGCATTCACCTCATTGGTTCTACTCGCCGCTTGCGGTAAAGAGCAGCCACAGCAAAGCATGGGGGATATGAAAATACCTGTGAATGTTGTAACGGTGGAGCCTGAGGCAACCGAGCTGTTCTCCGACCTGCCGGGTCGTGTAGAGGCCATTAAGGACGCTGAAGTTCGTGCTCGTGTAAACGGTATTGTGATTGCCGTAAATTTTGAGCAGGGCAGCGTGGTCAAAGAAGGGGATTTACTCTATACCATTGACCCAGCTCCCTATAAGGCCGCCCGTGATCAAGCGGCTGCTGAATTGCAGCGCGCGCAAGCTAATGCGCAAAGTGCTAATGCATTGGCTCAGCGTTACGAGCGCCTTATCAAAGAAAATGCGGTGTCCCGCCAAGATTACGATACGGCTAAAGCATCTGCCGCTCAGGCACAAGCCGCTATTGCAGCAGCCAAAGCCGCGCTGTCTAATGCCGACATTAACCTGAGCTATACAAAGGTGACCGCGCCTATAGGTGGACGTATTGGGCGCTCCTTGGTGACAGAGGGTGCATTGGTCTCTGCCAATACCGCCACACCCTTGGCCGTGGTGCAGCAGCTCGATCGTGTATACGTTGATGTGACACGCTCCACGACGGAGTTGTCGCAAATTCGTCGTGCGGTTGCAGATGGGCGTCTAGAACTGGCACAAGAAGGTAAAGCCAAGGCTCGCGTGCGCTTGGAGGACAGCAGCTTTTACGAGCCAGCCGGTCAGCTCTTGTTTGAGGGCGTAGCGGTTGATCCCAGCACGGGGCAAGTCAGTTTGCGTGCCGAATTCGCCAATCCTGAGCAAATACTGTTACCGGGTATGTACGTACGCGTTGTGCTGGAGCAGGGAGTAGCTCAAAACGCCTTGCTAGTTCCGGCACAAGCCATCCAATATGGCGGCGATGGTTTGGCGTCCGTGATCGTGGTGCGCGAGGGCAAGCCAGTTAATGTGCCAGTAACACTGGGTGCCGAGAAGGACGGGCGCTATATCATCCAGAGTGGTTTGCAGGCCGGCGACCAAGTTATGGTGGCAGGCTTCCAAAAGCTGATGCCGGGCGCGACCTTGCAAGCCGTCCCATGGAACCCAAACCAATCTGACGCTGAAGCGGCTAAGCAAACCGGGCCAGATGCCCCTGCCGCACAAGATGCCAAGACAAGCGAGTAATCGTTATGCCACAGTTTTTTATTGATAGGCCTATTTTTGCCTGGGTTGTTTCTTTAGGCATTACCTTATTGGGATTGCTGGCTCTTCCGAATATGCCAGTAGCCCAGTACCCGGAAGTGGCTCCTCCTACCATTAATATATCGGCCACCTATCCAGGTGCTACCGCCGAAGACGTGGCCAGTAACGTGGCCAGTATTATCGAGGACGAGCTTAACGGCGCTAAGGGTTTGCTGTATTACGAGTCTGTCAGTGACTCAAACGGACAAACTCAGATTACAGCCACCTTCCGTCCTGGCACCGATCCTGACATGGCTCAGGTCGATGTACAGAACCGTGTGAATAACGTCAGCGCCGCCTTGCCGGCTGCCGTGATGCAACAAGGGCTGAAAGTTGAGCAATCCAATACTGGGTTCTTGATGGTGGTGAGCTTGTCATCCACCGATGGTTCGCGTGACCAGACAGCCTTAGCAGACTATATTCAGCGTAACGTTCAGAACACGATTTCGCGTGTGCCCGGTGTGGGTAAGTTTCAGTTGTTTGCGGCTCCTCGTGCGATGCGTATCTGGGTAGACCCCGAAAAATTGGTGGGTTATCAGATTAGTATGGCCGAAGTGAACAACGCCATTGCCAACCAAAGTCGCTTGGTGTCTGCCGGCGTCTTGGGGGCCCCCCCTAATCCTTCTAGTCAGCGTGTGACTGCGCCCATTGTGGTGAATGGGCAGATGGCCAATGCGGACGAGTTTGGCAGCATTATTTTGCGCTCAAACCCAGATGGTTCAACTGTGCGCATTAGTGATGTGGCGCGCGTGGAGGTCGGGGCAGACAACTACCAGTTTGGTGCTCGCTTAAATGGTCAGCCCACGGCAGCCTTTGCCGTATCACTGTCTCCTGATGCCAATGCTTTGGCCACGGCCAAAGGTATTAAGCAAGAAATGGAGGAGCTGGCTAAGTACTTCCCCGAGGGCATACGTTACGATATTCCTTACGACACCTCGCCCTACATTGATGCGTCCATTACTCAGGTTGTGCACACCTTGCTGGAAGCGATGGTACTGGTCTTTATCGTTATGTTCGTGTTCTTGCAGAATGTGCGCTATACGGTAATCCCTGCGCTTGTGGTGCCCGTGGCCATACTGGGTGCGTTTGCGGTCATGCTAGCACTCGGCATGTCGGTGAACGTGTTAACTATGTTTGCTATGGTATTAGCCATCGGTATTCTGGTGGATGATGCCATTGTGGTGGTGGAAAACGTAGAACGCATTATGGTGGAAGATGGCTTGGGCCCCAAAGAGGCGACCAAAAAAGCCATGCCACAGATTACCGGCGCCATTATTGGTATCACGCTGGTATTGACGACGGTGTTTTTACCCCTGGCCTTTATGTCCGGTTCAGTAGGGGTGATATATCGTCAGTTCTCGGTGGCGATGGCGGTCTCAATTGGCTTTTCCGCTTTCTTGGCCTTGTCGTTTACGCCTGCATTGTGTGCCACCATTCTTAAGCCTATACCCAAGGGGCAGCACGAGCAAAAGCGTGGCTTCTTCGGCTGGTTTAACCGCAGCTTTGATAAAACTACATCGGGCTATAGCAGCTTGGTTGGCAAGACCTTGCGTCGCGGTGGCCGCATGATGGTGATCTACCTGATGTTGGTGGGTGTGCTGGCATTCATGTACATACGCATGCCTACCGGCTTTTTGCCTGAAGAAGACCAAGGGTATGTGATTGCCAACATCGAGTTGCCTGCCGGCTCGTCCTCGAACCGTACGGTAGAAATTATCGAGCAAGTCGAGGACTTTTTTAAGCAGCAGCCGCAGGTGGCAAACATCGTCACCGTGCAGGGGTTTAGCTTTAATGGTAATGGCTTGAACTCTGCCATCGCCTTTGTGCCTTTGAAAGATTTTGATCAGCGTAAAGGGCCGGAAAACTCCGCGCAGGCTTTGTCTGGTAAGGCTATTGGTGCTTTGTATTTTGGTTTGCCTGATGCCGCTGTGTTCTCCATCGTGCCGCCCGCTATAGCGTCCTTGGGTAACTCCTCAGGGTTTGACTTGCGCTTTGAGGATCGTGGGGGTGTTGGTAACGCGGCCTTGCAGGCCGGGGCACAACAGCTCATGGCCTTGGCTCGTCAAAGTCCTGTCATTGATCCGCAGTCGGTGCGGGTGACAGGCTTAGGACCAGGTCGCCAAGTGCAGCTTGCTGTGGATCGTGAGAAAGCCGCCGCGCTGGGCGTTGAATTCAGTGAAATTGCCAATCTGATTTCCACCGGAATCGGGTCTAGTTATATCGGTAAGTTTACCAACCAAGGCCGCGTTCAAAACATATGGGTACAGGCTGAAGATTCTGCACGCATGAACGTAGACGATCTGTTGAAGTTGAACGCCCGAAATAACGAAGGCAAGATGGTCCCTCTATCGGCCTTGGTACAAGTGTCAGATGGTAAAGGGCCTGTACAGGTGGTGCGTTACAACAGCTACGAATCCGTCCGTATTGGCGGGCAGGCGGCACCGGGGTATTCCTCGGGCGAAGCCATGGAGGAAATGGAGCGTCTTTTCGCTCAGCTCTCTCCAGGTTTTGGTTTGGAATGGACAGGCCTTTCCTACCAAGAGATTCAGGCTGCCGGACAATCATCAATATTGATGGGCTTGGCCGTATTAGTGGTGTTCATGGTTCTGGCGGCGCTGTATGAAAGCTGGGCGATTCCCCTCTCGGTGATGCTGGCCGTGCCTTTGGGTATGCTGGGTGCAGTCTTGCTGGTTAACGGCATGGGCATGGCGAATGACGTGTACTTCCAGGTGGGTATGGTGACGGTGATAGGTCTGTCAGCTAAAAATGCGATCTTGATTGTGGAGTTCGCTAAAGATGCCTATGCACGAGGCGATTCCTTGTACGACGCCACATTGACAGCAGCGCGTTTACGCTTCCGTCCTATCCTGATGACGTCCTTTGCCTTTATTCTGGGTGTGACACCACTGGCGCTATCTACAGGTGCTGGTGCGGCCAGCCAGAACGCGGTGGGGCTGGGTGTGCTGGGCGGTATGCTCGCGGCCACGCCTTTGTCGGTGTTGATGGTTCCTGCGTTTTTCTTGGTCATTATGAAAATCTTCAAGACTAAACCCCGTTTATTCGGTGAAGCCTTAAAACAGCATGAGCGTGAGTTAGCGGCTCGTGCCGGGCAAAACCCCGAGGGAGGACAGCACTAATGGCTCGCTTTTTACTTCGTAGTTCAGCGCTGGCCAGTGCGCTACTGTTATCGGCATGCTCATTTGCTCCCAAGTACGAGCGTCCTGCGCTTCCCGTCGCCGCTCATTTTCCGCAGGCTGACGCGGCTCAAGCAGGTCAGCTCGCGGCAGCGGATCTGGGCTGGCGTGAGTTTTTCACCGATTTGCGCTTGCAGGCTTTAATCAGTCTGGCACTGGAAAATAACCGTGATTTACGACTAGCAACACAACGTATAGAAGAGGCGCGTGCGCAGTACGGTGTGGTGAGCAGCGATCGCTTGCCTACAATAGGGCTGATGGCCTCCGAGCAGGCGACTCGCTATCCTGAGGCTTCTCGACCAGCAGGCCCGGACGCGCCTTCAGTATCGCGAGGCTTTCAGGCAGGGGTGGGTATCTCCTCTTTTGAACTGGATTTTTGGGGACGTGTGCGTAATCTGTCCGAGTCCGCCTATCAGCAGTATCTGGCCACAGAGCAAGCTCAGCGTACAGCGCATTTAAGCGTCGTAGCAATGACGGCAGAGACCTACTTTCGCTTGCGGGCTGCTGAAGAAATGCAAAAGCTGATGCAGCACACCTTGAAAAGTCGTGCGGAAACTCTGCGTCTGGTGCAAAGTTCGTATGACAATGGTTTAGCTTCCAGCTTGGATCTGAATCAGGCTAAGGTGCAGTACAGCACCGTGATCTCGGATATGGCTGCGGCCGAACGTAACGCTAAGCAAGCCGAGAATGCCTTGCGTCTGATCTTGGGTACGGAAGTGCCTGACTCATTACCCGCTCCGGCAGATTTCACTCGTGCGCAATTACTGCCTACTTTGCCTGTAGGCTTGCCGTCTGACTTGCTGGAGCGACGTCCGGATATTATTGCTGCGGAAATGCAGTTGAAAGCGGCGAACGCCAATATTGGTGCGGCGCGTGCCGCTTTCTTTCCAAACGTGAGTCTAACTGGTCTGTTCGGCTTTCTCAGCCCTCAGTTGGGGGGGCTGTTTAGTTCGGATAATCGTTATTGGCAGTTCCAGCCCCAAATTGTGATGCCTATTTTTGCGGGTGGTACGCGTGGTCGATTGCAAGTGGCCGAGGCTCAGCGTGATATGGCTGTGTCTGAGTACGAAAAGTCTATTCAAACCGCTTTTCGTGAAGTGGCCGACTCCCTAGCCGGAGAAGCCACCTACTCAGGTCAAATTGACGCCTTAAGCGATGTAGAAACAGCCGCCAGTGAAAGCCTGCGTTTGGCAAACCTGCGTTACGAGGTGGGAGTGGACAGCTTTTTGCAGGTACAAACTGCCGAAGTCAGCTTGTATGGTACTCGCCAAGCATTTATTCAAACAGGCTTAGCCTCTTTATTAAATCGCGTCGAGCTTTACAAAGCCTTGGGCGGCGGTTGGAACGCCGAATCAATTAAGCCCCAGGATGATAAGGCTTAGGCGACAGCAGGCGTTTTACGAGCGATAATACACCCTAGCTGAAATCTCCCCTTACACTGATTGGAGGGTTAACCGGGATGATAGAACTGGGTGTAAATATCGATCACGTTGCCACATTGCGTCAGCAGCGCTTCACACACTATCCAGATCCTGTGCGGGCTGCCTTGCTGGCTGAGCAAGCAGGTGCAGATTTAATTACGGTGCATTTGCGCGAGGATCGGCGTCATATCCAAGACGCCGATCTTTTTGCTATTCGCCCCCTGCTACAGACACGCATGAATTTGGAATGCGCGATCACTTCTGAAATGCTGGATATTGCCTGCCAGGTTATGCCTCAGGATGTCTGCTTGGTGCCCGAGCGTCGCGAAGAACTCACCACCGAAGGTGGCCTGGACGTGCGCACCCACTTTCAGCAAGTCTCCGCTGCGGTCAAGCAGTTGCAGCAAGCGGGCATACGCGTTTCTTTATTTATTGATGCGGACAGCGAGCAGATTCAGGCTGCTCACGAAAGTGGCGCAACAGTGATTGAGTTGCACACAGGGTGTTTTGCGCAAGCGCAGCAAGGTGAGCAGCAAGAGCGCGAGCTGGAGCGCGTGGCTGCGGGAGCCCGTCAGGGCGTAGCCCTAGGCTTGCGGGTGAATGCAGGACATGGCTTACATTATGAGAATGCACAAGCCATAGCCGCCTTGCCGGGCATTGCCGAACTGAATATTGGGCATGCCATAGTCGCTCAGGCTATTTTTGATGGCTGGGATAAAGCCGTGCGTGATATGAAGGCTCTACTGGTCACCGCCAAGCGTAGCTGTCCATAAGTCGTGCTAAACGGGCTTGGGGCAGGTAGCAGTGGCTCAACCCGTACCCGGCACCCTATATTATTCAAGATAGTATTTTTTAGGTAGATACATGTCTATTATTGATTCCATTTTGCAGCGTCGTTCTATCAAACTAGTCCAAGGCCCAGGGCCTGATGAGGAACAGCTCGATCTGATCTTACGCAGCGCTATGTGCGCGCCGGATCATGGTCGTTTACGCCCTTGGCGTTTCAAATTGATCCGTGGGGCAGATGTGGTGGCGCTGGGTGAATTGGCGATTGCAGCCAACGAGCGTGCTGGTTCCCCCCTAACAGAGCAAAAAGCTGCTTCTACACGCAACTGGCTTTCTAAGGTTCCGCTGCTGATCGCGGTGGCATGTCATCTGGATCACAGCAACGAGCGTATTCCTCAGTCAGAGCGTTTGCTCGCATGTGGTGCAGCCGTTACGAATATTTTGAATGCTGCGCACGCTTTAGGCTTAGGCGCATACTGGAGCACGGGCTTGGGTACTTACACAGATGAAGTGCCTGAAGCCTTGGGGTTTGATGCGCTGGATTATCAGTTTATGGGTTTTGTATCCGTGGGTACGGTTATTCATAAACTTGGGGCTCCAGAGCGCCCTGATCCAGCCGATTACGTACAAGATTGGCATGCTGCTGGGTAAGCTATACATTAAGCAGAGTGTAAAAATAATGGGCCCCTATTTGGGGCCTTTTTTATTATTGCGTGGCATCTTGGCTCAGGCCTAGAAGCGCGAGTCTATAAGTTATTTTTTTCACTTAAACATGGTAATATTTTGTTTTATTTAAACAAGGATTGTCGACGTGGATTTTTCTAAGTTCCAATTTGGGATTGACATAGCTACGAGTCTTGCTATCTTGTTTTCTGCAGGGACTTTCCTGGTTAATCAGTACGTTAAAAACAAAGAACAGAAACGCCGAGAGTTGGATGCATCGGTGCGCGCGGTAACTGTGCACCAGTTTCAAGAAACTTTAGGAAAATTTTCACATTTTTTTGTTTCTGATATTGTGAAAAATTGCGCCATGTTGGATAACCTGGTCGGCGATCTAGAGCGGCTGGTTGCCCGTGTTGAGGCCAATCCGGATTTGGCTGATAGGGCGTTTAAAAATATTAATGAAGCGCATTCCGCCATTGCTTCGTTTATTGATTCTGTGTATTCCTCCACCTATCAAATTTACCCATTGCTAGATAGTGTAGAAGGGGGCAATGATAGAATTCACGAAATTAAAGAAGCCTTGAATACCCTGACACAAAATTACAATGAAATGGGGCGCAATAAGCTGTCTTTAATGTCTGAGCTAATCGACTTAGTGAACTATTGCAAAACCAATACTATCGAGCAAGCTGACGGGGATGTGCTGCAATCCAAATTGCTTTCCATCACGCTAGATCCTGATTACCAGGGCTATATTAATTTACTTGTACCGGATGGGCAGCAGCAGCTTTACTGGCAAGGTGAAGTGAGCGAAGAAAGGTCTGAGCTACGGAAATTAGTGGCTTCTCGGCTATTGAGCTTTTGCTACGAGAGCCCTGCCACTGTTCTGAGTCAAGCCATCGTCCATATTGCTCAGGCCATTTTGCCTATGCGCACTCGCTGTAAAGAGTTCTTGGTAAGCTTGGCGGCCATTAACTACTGGTTGATTCGTAAAGCTGACGATAATGAAAGCCTTCCCGATGTTATTCAGCGTTATAACTCCACCGAAATGTTTGATAGCGTCAACACCATACGTTAGTGGTGAATAGGAACAAAACCCTTGACGAATGCTCTACGCCAAGGGTTTTTTATTGTCTTAATACTAAGTTTTGGGAAACTTATCAGGCCGCTCTTAGGCTTTGCTAAAGTGGGCGGAAAGAGCTTGTAGCTCTTTAGAAAAGCCATCCATGCTGGTTGATTGAATAAAATCGTTGCGTAGGCTAATTTCATTTTTAGCCATTATTTCCTGAGCGGCTTGCATGTGGTCACGCATAATATGCGCGGCTTCTACGTAATAGTCTTGTTTTAGCGCGTTCAGCAAGCGACGTTGGTAATCGTAGCCGTACGCACGCAGGGTAAAATTAGGCTGAGCATAAATATCCTGACATACGGATAATTCCATTAGAAAGCGTATGGCAACCTGGCAGGTTAAGGACAAGAAGCTGTTATTGCTATAGCTGCACAGAACTAGATGAAACTCCAGCTCTTTTTGGCGTTGCAGCATGGCTTGCTCTGCATTCTCGGGGTCTTTTGCATACTGCGCCATAATGTGCTCCAGACGCTGATAGTCCTGTTGACTCAGTCGATTCTGAAGGCCTTGCACGAGTATGGGTTCTAGCGCTTTACGCACCTCATAAACGTGTTGAATACTGGGTGGATTAAAAAAGAAATAATTACCCATTAATTCCATGGATTTTTCAACGCTGGGTTGAGCGATAAAGACACCCCCGCCTGGCCCTGTCTTGGATTCCACCAGGCCTTGCCCCTCTAGCATGCGCAATGCTTCGCGCACAGTGCCTTTAGATGCTGTCAGCACGTGCATCAATTCGGTTTCCTGAGGCAATCTATCGCCAGGGCGTAGCGCGTGATTAGCGATATATGCCTTGACAGCGGCGACGATAAGCTCTGTGCGTTTATGTTTTTTGGGTTCTTGCATAGTATTGCGATCTTGATAGGGGGCAGGCCTAGTTGTAACTATAAACCCTGAATGCTCTTTATTTTTATCCTCTTCTATTTATAATGATAAATTAATAGTGGGCTAAGGAGCAAGTATGACGCTAAGCGTGATCGCCAGAAGTCAAGACGGACGCAGCATGGGGGTGGTTTGTGCCACGGGCGGGCCTGCCGTAGGCGCGTTTGTGCCTCATTGTCGTCGGGGGATTGGTGCGGTGATTACGCAAGGTTTCAGTACTAGCTTGCCCGCTGCCGAGTTTGCCTTGCACAGCTTGTCCTTGGGTGTAAGCGTGGAGGCCATTGTTGTGGCGCTACAGCAAAGAGATCCGGGGGCACCCTGGCGGCAGTTCGCCGTTATGGATTGGCAAGGGCAGAGTGCGGGCTGGACGGGATCAGAAAATGTAGCCAGTTGTAGTCTTTATCGCGAGCAAGGCCTGCTGGTAGCAGGAAATATGCTGAGTAACGATGAGGTTGTTCTGGCTATGGTGCATGGTTTTCATGCGCAGTCTCACGATTTGCCGCTGGCCGAGCGCCTATTGCAGGCATTGCTTGCTGGGCACGCGCATGGCGGCGATAGGCGTGGTCATTATTCAGCGGCTTTATTGGTGTACGACGAGGATCAGCCTCCTTTGAGCTTACGGATTGACTGGGCCAAGGATGCGGTTCAGGCCTTGCTGGAGCTATATCAGAACTACTTACTGAATCTGGAGTTCCAGCAGTTTTTGCAGCGTATCCCCACTGACTCTCTACCTTTTAAATACTAATCTTCTGGTGTTTGTATTTTAATTATCATTATAAATTGGAGCGGGTATGGGAAATAGTCTCTCGCAGGCAGCACATTTAGCTTGGCAGTATCTGGAGCGTGCTGCCACCTTTAGCACCACCGACGCCAGCAAGCATGAAGGAGTGAGTCGGCAGAGCTTGTCGGAACAACACCGGCTACTGTGTGAGCAGTTAAGAGAGTGGATGCAGGCGGCAGGGATGCAAGTGCGTATGGATAATGGCGCTAATGTGATCGGACGCTATGCTGCCAAGGATGCACAGGCTCCGGTGATCATCTTAGGCTCGCATCAGGATACCGTACCCCATGGTGGAAAGTACGACGGCATGTTAGGGATTATTGTGCCTTTGCTCATGATTCATCACTGTCATGAGCAAGATATTAGCTTCCCTTTTCATATTGATGTGGTGGCCTTTAGTGATGAGGAAGGCGCCCGTTTTAAATCAACCCTCTTAGGATCAAAGGTGTTGTCCGGTACGCTGGATAGGGAAATGCTAGAGGCGCAGGATCAGAGCGGGCAGTCTGTGTATCAGGCCTTGCTGGACTTTGCTTGTGATCCCGAGCAGATCGAACAGGATGCGTATGCATCGGACACAGTGCAAGGCTTTATTGAAGTGCACATAGAGCAAGGACCTATCTTAGAGCAAGAGGGGCTAGCCTTGGGGGTGGTGGATGCGATTACCGGCATAGAGCGGCACGAACTGACTATTTATGGCGTGGCCGGACATGCTGGTACAGTGCCCGTCCCTGGGCGTCAGGATGCCTTGCTAGGAGCCGCCAAGGTAATTGTTGGCGTGAATCAACTGTTGCGTGCAGATCCTTTGCTAGTGGGCGTAGTAGGCTCTATCAATAACTCTCCTAATGGCGTGAACGTGATCTCGGATCACACACGTCTATCCATTGAGCTACGCTCGCCTGATGATCAAGTGCGCGGCCTTGCCAGGAAAGCATTACAGCAGATGATCCGCGATACCTTAGACCAAGACGGCCTTACTTACGAATTGCACCAGACTTATGAGCAGTCTGCAGTGCAGTGTTCGGCCGCGCTGAGCCGTTATTTGGAGCGGGCGGTTGCGCATGCAGGGCTGCCTGTTAGACGCCTGTTTAGTGGTGCTGGGCATGATGGCCTGGCCATGCACCATTTGTGTCCCATTGCCATGCTGTTTGTGCGATGCGAGCGGGGAATCAGCCACAACCCAGCCGAAAACATATTGCTCAAGGATGTTGAGCTTGCCATCCAGGTTTTATTGGAAACCTGTCAGCTTTTAGCGCAAGACTGAGTTGCGCAATAAATAAGTGAATTGATCCGGATCGAGGAGGAGTACTTATGAGTTCACCCTATAAAAGCCAGAAAAGCCCCCGTTGGTATACGGAAATGCCAGATCCCATGGTGCTTATTTTCATCATATTGCTGTTCACCTATGCACTCAGTTTTTTTGTGCAAGCCGGTGCGTTTGAACGTATCGAAGTCAATGGGCAAACGACTGTGGTGGCGGAGTCTTTTGCATTTCTTCAGAATCAGCCCAGCATCAATTTTTTTCGGGTCTTAGTGGCGATACCTAAGGGCTTGATCGCTGCCTCAGAGTATCTGTTTATCGTATTTATTGCCGGTGGACTGTTTCATATCGTTCAGCGTACAGGAGCGCTAGAGAACTGTATAGCCACGATTGCCCACAAGTCGGGGGCCGATACAAATCAAAGCAGTCGTAATTGGATTATTACCGGCGCCATCTTTGTATACGGTTTTTTTGGTGCAGCCGTTGGGTTTGAAAATAATATTGCTCTGGTGCCTATTGCCATCTTGGTCGCTGCTGCCATAGGCAGTACGCGTTTAGTGGGGGTGGCCATAGCTGTAGGAGGGATAGGCATAGGTTTTGCCTTGTCGCCGATTAATCCCTATACCATTGGCGTGGCGCAAAGCTTGGGGGAACTGCCCTTGTTTTCTGGGTGGCAGCTACGCACAGTATTGCTGTTAAGCTGCCTGCTGCTTTTGTCATTTTATACCTGCAAGTATGTCACTCGTATGCAAGATAATAGCGGCGAAGCAATCAGTACTGACAAAGCGCTTGCGCAATATCAGATTAGTAAACGGGATATACGCAACGTCATTTTGTTTTTTGGTGGCTTGCTTATCATGCTTTACGGTGTGTTTGCCCATGGCTGGTACATTAGTGAAATTGCGGCCACTTTTTTAATCATGGCTATCGTGATTGGGGCGGCAAATGGTTTGACACCGAATGGTATCGTGACCCAAATGATAGAGGGCGCATCGACGGTGACCGGTGGGGCACTTGTGGTGGGTATGGCGGCATCTATACAGGTATTGCTGGCCGAAACAGAAATCATCGACACGATTATTTATTATTTAAGTGCCTTGATCGGTGGCGTGCCTATTGCCTTGGCAGCGGTTATCTCAAGTGTGGTTCAGGGTATCATCAACTTTTTCATCCCCGGTGGTTCAGGGCAGGCACTGGCAACCATGCCTATTTTGATTCCCATGGCTGACATCATGGGAATGAGTCGTCAGCTTATGATCACTTCCTTTCAGATCGGTGATGGCGTGACCAATTTGATTGTCCCGACTTCCGGTGGGACCTTGGCCATGCTAGCTCTTGCTAGGGTGTCGTATGCCCAGTGGCTGAAGATGATTATCCCCTTTACGGCCTTGGTGTATGTGCTGTGTTGGATAGCCTTGGTAGTGGGCTACTACATGCACTATTGAGGGCTTAAGAGCGCCTTGTGTTTGGCGTGGCCGGGCTGGATACTTGGCTTATCGTACGAGCGTGGCGCAACTCTTGCAAAATGCTTTGCCGTAATTGCTCATGCGCACAGTCAGGGTGAAGGCTAGGCTGCTCCTGGGTGGGGATATCCTCTGGTCGTGCATGCTCGATTAGTTCGGCCAGCGCCAGCAATTGCATTCTGTTGGACGCTGAGCAGGGGATATCAGCTTGTAGGGAGTATCGGGTAATGGCATTATTTACCCGAGAAGCGCTAGCAATTAATGGGAACCACGATAAGGCTTCTCGGCTTGCCGCGGGGGGATCGGAGAGCTGTTTCTGTAAGCTGCTACGCAGATCAGCTAACTGGCCATAGGCAGCGTGTCGGGCACGATGAACGGCGCTTTCATCCTGCTCTGATGCTGTGTTGACTAGGCAGCGCAAGTAATTGGCCAGCGTGCTGCGCAAGGTTTGAAAAGAATCAGCAAAATGCCGATGCCGTGATTTATTAGGCCAGATGATATAACCAAAAAACAAGGCAATCATCCCGCCTAGTAATGTGTCGATCAGGCGCAGTACAGCATAATGGATGCTGACCTGCGTAGGCACGACATACTCTAAGAGCACCAACACCAGCGGCGTGAGAAACAAGCACATGAAGGCATAGTTACGCTGGGCAGCCCAAGGTAGCAGTGCAGCCAATACCGCCATAAAAAGTATAAAAACAGGGCCTGGGGGTATGAAATAAAGAATGAGCCCGCCTATTACTACCCCCGCACTGGTGCCTATGCAGCGTAAGGCAGTGCGGGCGAATACTGAGCCCATATCAGGCTTCATCACAAGTATGACGGTCATGGGTATCCAGTACCAATGGTCATAATTGTCTTTCCAACGCAGGTTATAGGCAATAAAAGTACAAAGCGCCAAGGCGCTGGCGTTCAGTAATACTTCTTTTCCAGGGCTAAGCTCTCCCAAGATAGCCCAGTATCGTTTACCTGTTTGGGTCTGGGGGGTAAACAGTGTCATGTGCAACTGTGTGAGCAAACGGCTACCTGGTTTGTCCCATAGCGTGGTGATCAGCGTATTGAGGTAGCCGTCCAGCCCATTTTGATCTGGGCTGAGCAGCTCTTGGGGGAGCGAGGCAGAGGAACGGTAGTAGGCGTGGGCGCAGAGCCTTAAGCGCGATGAAATAGCGTGTAGGGCTGCAGAGTCTTCACACGTAATAATCGCGGCGAACAAATTATCACAGTGTTGTAGCGTGGCAGCGATATGTTCAGAGTTCAGGCTGCGCCCTGGCGACACAGAGCGTGTTTGAAACATCAGGGTGTAAAGTGACTCCATCAGATTGCTGAATTTTTGTGCAGCCAACTCGGTGTCTTGGTCGGCGGCTTTGGTATCGGCCAGTGTGGCTAAGCTAAGCAATAACTGATGGGAGTATTCGGTTTCTTGCGAACGCCGTGACAGCAAGGCCTCAATGGCTAAAGTGCATGCGTAAAATAGGCTGCTCGCGAGTAATAATAGGGCCGACTGGTAGTAATGGCCTGTGGACGAGCTGCTAACGGAAATCGTCCCTAGCATCAGCATCTGCATGGTTCCAATCGACAATGCAGAGTTGTAACTACTTAGTATGGCAGACAAAAAAGCAAGTGCGCTCATGCAAATCGTGACCACTTCCCACGGTAAATAGCTAAGGTAACCCAGTAGCATTCCAAGCATGGCTAGGGGGATAACGATCAGCATGCGCAGAAAAATGAGCTGATACGGATTATCTCGCTCAGAGCTGATCTGCAGCATGAAGCCCAATGACACCCACAGGTAAAGGGCAAGTTGATCAGTAAGCAGGCCAATCACCAAGGGCAGGCTAATGCCAAGGGCCGAACGCAAAGAGCGCGGCCAGTTCCAGGCGGCGGCTTGCAGATGCGTTAATTGCTTCAGCCAAGTGACGGGGTGTGCATAGGATGCAGGCTGAGTGGGGGAGCTTGCTGTATTTTTCACTATTGCTTAAATTTAGTTTGTGGCCTTAGTAAAGAGTAATGATGCCCCCAGCAGCAGTAAAGCGGCACCAATGATCCGATCAACATATTGCTGTTGTTGGATGATAACGCGGCGCAGTGCATAATTGGAAAAGAACAGGGCAAGTAGACTGAACCAGACCCAGTGTGTCACAGACATGAGTGCCCCGTAGGCCATGTCCAGCATCAATGAGTTGTCAGGCTTTACCACTTGGGTAAAGGTGGCAAGCACAAATAACATCGTTTTGGGATTCAGTGCATTGCTTAAAAACCCCATGTTGAAGGCTTGCGCCAAGGTGGGGGGATGGTCAGCCCCTTCTTGTAGTGCGACGGCTGTGGTGTTAAAGAAAGATTGAATCCCCAGATACATCAGATACATGGCTCCAGCTATTTTCATAATAATAAATAACAAGGGTGATTCAGCGACCACCACAGCAATTCCTGATACGGCATACAGCACGTGTACTTGTACACCCACGGCAATACCCAGTGCACAGATCATGCCCACACTTCTACCGAAAGCGTAGCTATTACGCGTGACCATGGCGAAATCCGGACCTGGGCTGATAACGGCCAGCACGGTGATGATCGCGACAGCCAAGAGCTCAGGCATGATGCTGCTCCAAGTAAGAGGCAGTCTTGATATGTAATGAATTTACACAGGAGTATGTGTCTGGACTAGGGTATGCTAAGGCATATGTCATCGTGCTTGAGTGATATCTCATCAGGCTGCTTGCTCATGTAAATAGTTATTATTCAGGCGATACGGCTTTGTTTGTGGTGCTTTTAGTAATTATTATTGATGACCTTACGATGCGTGAAAAGTGATGTTTTATCACCTTAATCTGTGAGTATTCATTGAGGATAAAATGAAAATCCCAAGCCTTGCCGCGTTTCAGTATTTTGATATGGCGGCGCAGACTCAGAGCTTTGTTAAAACCGGTGAGCGTCTTCATGTGACGCACAGTGCCGTCAGCCGGCAAATTCGCGCCTTGGAAGAGGCGCTGGGAATTGAGCTTTTCGAGCGACGGAACCGCGCCGTTTTCCTGACGCCGGCGGGTAAAAAACTGCAGGTAGTTACTGCCTCGGTGTTTGAACAGTTGGAAAGTGCTGTGTACCGCTTGCAGCGCGAGGCACGCACCAAGGCATTAGTCGTATCCTGTGAGCCTACGATTGCCATGCGCTGGTTAATACCCCGGCTAGGAAAATTTCACGCTCAATATCCCGATATTACGGTGCACCTGTTGACTGCAGGCGGTCCTATTGATTTTGCTAGGGCCGGAGTGGATTTGGCCATACGCCGCGATGATTTTCAGTGGTCGGATACGCTTTATGGGAAGAAAATCTGCGATGAGTGGGTAGGGCCGGTAATGTTAGCTGGGCAGGTGATTAATACCACTTCAATGTCGGGTGCTGGCTTGCTTCACACAGCCTCACGCCCTTTGGCATGGAAAACATGGTCTAAGCGCGCAGGAGTATCCATTAAAGGTACTGAGCGCCTGGATTATGAGCATTTTTATCTGTGTATCCAGGCTGCACTAGCCGGCTTGGGTACCGCCATATCCTCGTATCTTATGGTTGAGACTGAAATGCTAACTGGGCAGTTGGTCGCGCCTTATTCTTTCATACAGGACGGCTCTAGCTATTTTCTCTTATCCCCTTCACCACTCGAGGAGGATGCGCGCGCTGGAAAATTTTATGAGTGGCTAGCGTTTGAGGCCAAGGCCTGTCTAGCCCCGTTGGCCTGATGCTGAGCGTACAGCCCAGCATTAGCGCTGAGAAAGCCGCTATCCAGAGGCCTGATGGTGTGGAGCGGGTGATGGGGATCGAACCCACGACGTATGCTTGGGAAGCACAAGTTTTACCACTAAACTACACCCGCTGTGGTCAAGGGTAAACAGTAAAGTAGTCCAGTGAGCTTGTCCAGAATTTTTTCAGTTTTTACTCATCGTTCTTGGGTGTAACCTCTTGCGTTTGGCGACAAGCGACGAGGGCTTAAGCCAAGGCGGGGGAGGCGGATAGCAGCCTGCATTTATACACGGTCTAAGCCATCCAGTATGGCGCATTCAGGGCTGGCGTCGCCGTTACATTGTTCGGCCAGCTGTCTTAATTGCGCAGCCATACTCAGCAGTTCTTGCGCCTTGCGTTCAAGCTGTTGTATGTGTTCGGTGGCCAGCGCTTTGACCTGAGCGCTGCTGCGCTGGGGATTGCTCCACAGCAAAGTAAGCGCTTGTATGTCTTGCAGGCTAAAGCCTAATTTTCGCGCCTGTGCGATAAAGCGCAAGGTGTCGATGTTTTGCGGGACATACTGGCGGTAGCCATTGGCTTGGCGATTGCTGTGAAGCAATCCCATGTCCTCGTAGCGGCGTATCATCTTAGCGCTCAACCCACTGAGCTTGGCGGCTTCGCTAATAAGCATCGTATTTCGTCTCGAAAGTGCTTGATAAACGTTATTATAGAGTTAACTATTTTATTCGTTGAGATCATCTTTTTTTGAGGTGCTAACCATGTCATTGGACATTCAAGTCAAAGATATGACCTGCGGTCATTGTGTGCAATCCATTACTCAAGCAGTACAAAGTGTTTCCCCTAATGCGCAGGTGCAGGTAGATCTCGCCACGCATCGTGTACAAATTCAGGGTGAGGTGGATCAAGTGGCGGTTTTAGGGGCGATCACTGATGCGGGTTTTACGCCCGAGAGCCTGTAGGTTTACGGGGTGGGTCGGATCACTTTTCCTATCAAGTATTAAGGAGTCAGCATGCGGCAAATAAGTTGTGATGTAGCAATTATCGGCGCAGGAACGGCGGGAATGACAGCCTACGCGACGGCTAAGCGGGCTGGACAGCGCGTGGTCTTGATAGAAAGTGGCCCTTACGGCACGATGTGTGCCCGGGTAGGGTGCATGCCCTCCAAGTTATTGATTGCGGCAGCAGAGGCAGCACACACTGTTACTGCGGCTGGCGTGTTTGGAGTGCAGGTACAAAGCTGGTCGGTAGACGGTAAAGCGGTCATGCAACGCTTGCGTGACGAGCGGGATCGATTTGTGCAAAGTGTGGTTGAGGATGTTGACTCTTTTGATGCCGATGATAAGGTGCGCGGCTACGCTAGTTTTTTAAGCAATCAGCGCTTACAAGTGGACGACCATACCCAAATACAAGCGCAGCATATCATTGTGGCCACTGGATCGTTGCCGGTAAGACCCAAGCCTTTATTGGCTCTAGAGGACCGCCTAATAAGTAATGATGATGTGTTCGACTGGCAGGACTTGCCACGTCGGGTGCTGGTGGTAGGCGCAGGCGCTATTGGTCTGGAGCTAGGACAAGCCTTATCTCGCTTGGGCGTGCAGGTCAGAATCGTGTCGCGTAGTGCCAGTTTGGCCGCTATACAGCATCCCGATTTACTGGCTTTGGGCCACACCCTGTTTGGCGCAGAGCTGGATATTCGTTATGGCGTGGATGTCTTAGGGGCCGAGCGTCGAGATGGGCAGGCTTGGGTCAATTTACGCTATCAGGATCAAGAGCTCACCGAGTCTTACGATTTTGTTTTGGCTGCCGCTGGGCGTATGCCACAGTTAGACGGCTTGCAGTGGGAACATACTACCGCAAAGATGGACGAGCGTGGCCGTCCTGTGGTGGACCCGCATACCTTGCAGGTGGTGGGCACGCCTATCTATTTGGCCGGCGATGTCAGTCCCTCGCGTGCCTTGCAGCACGAGGCGGCTGATGATGGTCGTATTAGTGTGCGCCAGGCCGTGCAAGGGCAGGCTAGCGCTCGTCGTAGCCCTATTGCTATCGTGTTCAGTGATCCTCAAGTGGCTCAGGTGGGGACAGTCTATAAAGAATTGCCTGAAGACGTACTGTGTGGGCGTATGGATTTTAGTCGCCAAGGCAGGGCCAGTGTGATGGCTAAAAATAAGGGGCGTGTTCATCTGTATGCGCAAACAAACGGCCGATTTATAGGGGCCGAAATGTTAGGGCCGCAGGTTGAGCATTTAGCGCACTTGCTAGCCTGGGCGCATCAGCAAAGTTTGACGATAGAGCAAATGCTGGCCATGCCGTTTTATCATCCTGTTTTGGAAGAGGGCTTACGCACTGCTTTACGCGATTTGCAGCGGCAACTACGAAAACTAGCCTCTTAAGAAAAACAGCCAGGCACTTGCCTGGCTGTTTTCATTTCACCGTGGCCATTCAGAGTAGCTTGCGTACGCCATCAGCAAGTACTTCTACGGCTTCGGAGTCGGGTGCCAAAAAACGGGCTTTACCGTTACGATCAAAAAAATAGACGCCACGGCTGTGGGCCACTTCGTAGCTGTTAGGGTTATGACCACGGGGTTTTTCGATCTGGTAGGCGACTCGATAACGTCGAGCAAAATCAGCAATCTGTTTTTCTGTGCCGGTTAAGCCGATCGCGTGATCATCGAATGCACTGACGTATTCGTGCAAAATTTCTGGCGTGTCGCGATGAGGATCTACGCTAATGAATAGGATCCGTACATCTTTGCTGTCTTTTTCGCCAAGCTGATCCATAACATGCGAGAGCTGTGCCATGGTGGTTGGGCAGATGTCGGGGCAACTGGCGTAGCCAAAAAATAGCAGCACCACCTTGCCTTTGAAGTCGTCCTGGGTCACCTCCTGGTCGTTTAAGCCCTTAAGGGTAAAACGCAAATCGGGAAGGAAGCCCCGCACCGGATTTAGTGATTGCGCTAGGCTTAGCGAGCTGAACACAAGCAGTAAAAAGGCGAATAGGGGGCGTCTAAGGGTGACAAGCCAGGACATGACGATACTCACAAATTAATGGGTGGTGCTCAGTGCCTCCCCCAAGCCACTGTGCTGTAACAAGGCATCAATGGACGGGTCGCGTCCACGGAATGCGCGGAATGAGTCAGCCGCAGAACGCTCGCCGCCTACAGACAGGATTTCTTTCCAGAAGCGATGCCCGGTATTACTGTCTAGCGTGTCACGTGTACCGTCTTGATGGGTGTATGCCTTTTCTTCGAAAGCGGCATAGGCATCGGCAGACAGTACTTCGGCCCACTTGTAGCTATAGTATCCTGCACCGTAGCCCCCTGCAAATAAATGCGAAAACTGGTGAGGAAAACGGTGCCATTCCGGTGGGAAGATGACGGCTACCTCGGCACGAACCTGTTGCAAGGTTTGCATCACAGCATCAATGCTCAGTCCGGTGTCTTTTGCGTGAATAAGCATATCAAACAGCGAGAACTCGAGCTGACGTACCATTTGCATGCCGCTTTGGAAGTTACGAGCAGACCACAGTTTTTGATAAAGCTCACGTGGCAGATGTTCACCCGTGTCTACGTGGTGACTAAGCATTTGCACGACCGGCCATTCCCAGCAAAAATTTTCCATGAACTGCGAGGGCAGTTCGATGGCGTCCCACTCAACCGATGAAAAAGCCGAGGCGTCCGGGTCGTCTACACGTGACAACAGGGTGTGCAGAGCGTGTCCTGACTCGTGGAAAAGCGTGATGACATCATCGTGGCTAAATAAGGCCGGTTTACCTGCCTGGGGAGCCGCAAAGTTGCAGATTAAATAAGCAATGGGTAAGGTCAGGCCATGCTCGGTGCGTCGACGTGTGCGCTCGCTATCCACCCAGGCGCCGCCTTGTTTGCCTTGGCGCGCGTAAAGGTCGGTGTACAGCAAGCCTAAAATAGTGCCATCCGAGGCGCAGACTTCATAGGCTTGGGCATCGGCGTGCCACAGTTTTTGCGCGTGTGGACGCAGGCGCACATCAAAAAGACGTTGTGCTACCTGAAATAGGCCATCCATTACGGTGGGTTCGGTGAAGTACTGCTTAACCTCGTCTTCGGAGTACGCATAGCGTTGCTCACGCAAGCGTTCGGAGGCGTAGGCGACATCCCAAGGCTCTAAGGTGTTCATGCCCAGCTCTTGGGCAGCGAAATCACGCAGCTCGGCCAAGTCTTTTTCAGCATGGGGTTTAGATTTGGCCGCTAATTCGCGCAAGAAACCAAGTACTTGTTCTGGCTCATCGGCCATGCGGGTTTGCAAACGCATATGAGCAAAACTGGCAAATCCCAGCAGCGCAGATTGTTTGGCTCTGAGCTCAAGCAGTGTTTCAATTTCGCCTGAGTTGTCGAATTCGGGCGCGCCGTGCTCAGAGGCTACCGTGGCATAGGCGCGATAAAGCTGTGCACGTATCGTCGAGCTTTTTACATACTGCATGACGGGTATGTAGCAGGGCATTTTCAGGGTCAGTTTATAACCACTTTTGCCATCTGCCTGCGCGGCTTTAGCTGCAGCCTGTAGGGCGGAGTCGGGCAGGCCTGCTAGTTCGTTCGCGTCCTCTATGTACAGCGACCAGGCGTCAATAGCATCCAGCACATGTTCAGAAAATCGTTGGGAGCTTTGTGCCAGTTGATCAGAAATCTGTGCGTATTCCTCACGGTCCGTGCCTTGCAGCTCTACGCCGCTGAGGCGAAAGTCGCGTAGAGCGTTGTCCACGATACGCTGACGGGCAGGGCTGAGCTGGCCGTAAGCTGCGCTTTGGGCAAAGCGCTGATACCGGGCAAACAGCTCGTGATTCAGCCCCACCCAGGTGGAGAATTCGCTGACCAAAGGAAGGCATGCATTATACGCCTCGCGTAGCTCTGGCGTGTTAACCACTGAGTTCAGGTGACCAGCGACTGACCATGCCCTATACAGTACCTCGGTGGCATCGAGTAAGGGTTCGATCAGTGTGTCCCAGGAAACTGCGGCATCAGAGCTGCTAACGGCTTCAATGGCCTGACGAGCCTGTGTGAGCAATTCGGGTATTGCTGCTTGTATGTGTGTTGCCTGCACTTGATCATAGGCAATCACCGCATCAATAGGGACGAGTAAGGGGTTAGTCATAGCGTTAAACAAGTATTCAGGATTGCTGGAGACGACGCTGTGCCGCCTCTAGAGTGTTTACAAGCAGCATGGCAATGGTCATGGGGCCTACACCGCCAGGTACGGGGCTAATGGCACCGGCCACTGATAGGGCGCTATTGAAGTCCACGTCGCCGCAAAGTTTTCCGTCTGCGCCGCGATTAATACCCACGTCAATCACAATAGCACCAGGCTTGATCATGTCGCCTGTGACGATACCAGCTCGTCCAGTGGCGACAACCAGTATGTCAGCGCGTCGTGTCTGTGCGGCCAAGTCACGTGTTTTAGAGTTGCACAAAGTGACGGTGGCGCCAGCGGCCAGCAGCAGCATGGCCATGGGCTTGCCCACGATATTGCTGGCGCCCACGATGACGGCTTCTGCACCGCGCAGTGTGACGTGCTCGGACTCGAGCATTTTCATCACGCCGTAAGGCGTGCAGGGACGAAATAAAGGCTGGCCTGTCATGAGTAGGCCCGCATTACTGATGTGAAACCCGTCTACGTCCTTATCGGCTGCAATGGTCTCTATGACCTTGTGCTGATCTAAGTGAGCGGGCAGGGGCAACTGAACCAGAATGCCATGCACGCTGTCGTCTTGATTGAGGCGCTCAATCACGGCCAGTAAGTCTGCTTGGCTGGTATCAGCATCCAAACGCAGTACTTCAGACTTAAAGCCCGCGGCTTCGCAAGCCAATGCTTTATTACGGACATACACGTGGGAGGCGGGATCGTCGCCCACTAATACAACGGTTAGACCCGGCTGCAGGCCTTGCGTGCGCAGGGTCTGTACTTGCTGGGCAACCTCTTCTCTGATGCGTTGGGCCAGTCCTTTACCATCAATAATGCGTGCGCTCATTCAGGCTTCCTCGCCTTTGACCAGAGCGATTTTCATCAGGTCTGCTACGGTTGTTACTTCAAGTTTTTCCATGATATTTGCACGGTGTGCTTCTACAGTTTTAATACTAATGTTCAGGTCGCCTGCAATTTGCTTGTTCAGGCGGCCTGCGACGATACGTTCTAGCACTTGCTGTTCGCGAGCAGTCAGGCGTGCCAACACCTCTTGTTGGTCTTTTTGAGCCTGTGCATGGCTGGCACGCTCTTGAGCCTGCTCCATCATGCGTGCCACGATAGTGCGTAGATCAGCTTCGTTAAACGGTTTTTCCAGAAAGTCTACGGCCCCTTTTTTCATGGTGGTGACAGCCATAGGCACGTCTCCGTGGCCGGTAATGAACACAATGGGTATGGGCGCTTTGCGGGCAATGAGCACTTCCTGGAGTTCCAGACCGCTCATGCCTGGCATGCGCACATCGACAATCAGTACGGCCAGTTGCACCGGGTCGTAGACGCCCAGGAATTCTTCTCCCGAGGCAAAACAGCGTACACGGTAGCCGTTGGCTTCAAGTAGCCAGCGCAGTGAGTCGCGCACTGCTTCATCGTCGTCTACAACATAAATTATGCATGGCAATTGTTGGCTGGTCATTTAAAGCATCTCCAGGTTGTTATTGGATGTTTCCGATTCATCACTCACTGCACAGGGTAAAGTGAAGCGAAAGATGGTTCCCCCTTTGGGGTTTTCGGTGGCCCAGAGTCGTCCGTGATGCGACTCGATAATGGTCCGGCAGATGTTCAGGCCCATGCCCAAACCTTCTGACTTGGTACTATAAAATGGTTCAAATAAGCGCTCAGGGTCCTGTAGCCCATGTCCTTGGTCAATTACGGCCAGCTCTAGCAGAGCGTCCTGTTCAGTTACTTCTACATGCAAGACGTGATATTGGCTGGCTTCCATGGCCTCTACACCGTTTTTGAGCAGGTTTAATAATACCTGTTCTATCAGTATAGGGTCTGCAATCACATCGGGTAATGGGTCAGGCAGGGCAAGATCGATATCGATTTGCCGTTTGCGGGCATCAATCTCAGCAAAACTGACTGCGTTTTCGATAATGTTCATCATGCTAACTCGTTGGCGGCGCGGCTCACTGCGCTTGACGAACTCACGAATTCTACTGATGATTTTACCTGCGCGCTCAGCTTGCTGAGAGGCTTTTTCAAGAGCCGTTAACAGACGCTCAGGGTCATAGCGGCCCGATTTCAGCATGGCTACCGCCCCCATGCTGTAGTTGCTAATTGCGGTCAGGGGTTGATTGAGCTCATGAGCTAGCGACGAGGCCATCTCGCCCATGGTCGTTAAGCGGCTGGTAAGCTGCACTTTTTCTTGCTGAACGCGAGACAGCTCTTCGTGTTTTCGTCGTTCGGTGATATCGCGTGCTACTTGTAAGCGTACTCGCCGACCGTCTGTCCAGGCCAGCATACGGTGGTGTACTTCAAACCAGCGTTGCGCCGACTCGGCAAAAATTTCCACGGTTTCGTCGGTAAATCGCCCTAGGCGCCCCCCTTGCAGCTCTTCGTGACCATTGGACTGAGCGCCAAAAAAGCGACGGTAGGTACGATTGGCAAATAACAGCTCCAAGCCGTCGGCCGTGTCAGCCACCACCGAAATAGCATCATCCAGGCCTTCCAGTACGGTCATGAAGCGTTCGTGCGCTGCCGTCAGTGCCTCGCGTATTCGTTTGGGCTCGGTAATGTCGGTCATGGAGGTCATCCAGCCGATTTGCACACCATTGGGGTCGCGCAAGGGCGAGACGTACATACGTGACGTGAAGCGTGAACCATCACGACGCTGAGCCTCTACCTCTAGGCCGCTGCTGGGGGTACGCCCGGAAAGCAACAGGTCCAAGGTGTCTTGATGTTGCTGATGACGATTAGGTAGCCAGTAAGGGAAGGGGGCAGTACGGCCCACTAGGTCGGCTTCATTCCAGCCTATCATGCGACAGAAGGCTGGGTTGACGTAAGCAATACGGCCATGCATGTCAAAGACGCGCATCCCGGTGGACATCGAGTTTTCCATGGCACGACGAAAACCGGTTTCTGCGATTAAGGCGGCCTCGGCACGAGTACGAAAGCGTGTATAACGCCATAAGGCGAGCAAACTGACTACGATGACCAGTGACAGGGCAATAATGATCATCATTAATCGCTGCTGACGTGTTTCCTGGTCTATGGTAACGAACATCACGCTGTCACTTTGCAAGCGTTGTAACCAGATGAACACCGCCATGACGCACAGGTATAGAAACAGCACGACGACCGGGGTCAGCCAATACAAGCCACGTTTATTATGCGTGGCCTGATCATAAAAGGTAGTGGGAATCAGAGACTTTTTAGAATGATTAGCCATGGTTGCAAACTCGAATTGAGTAAGCATTGTAAGCGTTATTTGTATCTGCAAAATTTCACATTATAAAAAGCTTTACCATAAAATGAAATTTTGCTTGAGGGTTTTGCCGTTCTTTCCTAGAATGGTTCTGTACAGGCATAACCTGCCCGGCACGCATACGGTTCGTATTAAGGAGCTTTGCTGTTTCAGTCAAAAAAGCAAGACTCACTACAGCGAAGCCCGGACTCATTTCCTACATACGGAGACACTATATGTCCTCACAACAAGACAGTAGTTCGGCCCAGGTCGATCAAGACCAAGCCTTAGAAACACAAGAATGGCTAGAGGCCCTAGAGGCTGTTGTTGACCGCGAAGGGCCGGAACGCGCCCATGAGCTGCTTGAGAAGCTGGTTGATCTGGCTCGCCGCTCGGGTGCGCATATCCCCTTTTCGCCGAATACCGCCTATGTGAACACCATTCCACCAGGACTAGAGCCCCCGCATCCCGGTAATCTGGAAATCGAAGAGCGTATCCGTTCTTTCATCCGTTGGAATGCGATGGCCATGGTTGTGCGTGCCAACCGCGAAACTCCTCCCGATGGCGGTGGCTTGGGCGGACACATTGCGTCGTTTGCCTCATTGGCAACAATGATAGGTTGCGGACAAAACCATTTCTGGCATGCTGAAACTGAACAGCACGGTGGTGATATGGTGTTCTTCCAAGGGCACTCCTCGCCTGGCGTGTATGCACGTGCCTATATGGAAGGTCGCCTCACAGAAGATCAACTGGATAACTTCCGTCAGGAAGTGGATGGGCACGGCTTGCCCTCCTATCCGCATCCCAAGTTAATGCCTGAGTTCTGGCAGTTCCCCACTGTCTCGATGGGACTAGGTCCATTGATGGGTATTTACCAGGCCCGCTTCCTTAAGTATTTGCACGCGCGTGGCATTGCGGATACATCCGGTCGTAAAGTGTGGGTGTTCTTGGGCGATGGCGAGATGGATGAGCCCGAGTCCTTGGGTGCAATTGGCTTGGCCGCACGTGAGAAGCTCGATAACCTGATCTTTATCGTGAACTGTAACCTGCAGCGTCTTGATGGCCCTGTGCGTGGAAACGGCAAAATTATTCAGGAACTGGAAGGCACCTTCCGCGGTGCAGGCTGGAACGTGCTCAAGCTTATCTGGGGCGGATACTGGGATCCATTGCTAGCCCGCGACAAAGAAGGCATCTTGCGCCGCGTCATGGAAGAAACCATTGACGGTGAATACCAGGCGTATAAAGCCAATGATGGTGCGTATGTGCGCGAGCATTTCTTTGGTAAGCACCCCAAGCTGCTGGAAATGGTCAGTCGCATGAGCGATGACGATATCTGGCGCTTGAACCGTGGTGGTCACGATCCCAACAAGGTTTTTGCTGTGTTTGACTCGGCGAGCAAGCACGAAGGTCAACCTACTGTGATTCTGGCTAAAACCATTAAAGGTTATGGCATGGGACACGTTGGTCAGGCCAAGAACCCGTCACACCAGCAAAAAAGTCTGGATCTGGATGCGGTCCGCGAGTTCCGCGATCGCTTTAATATTCCAGTACCAGACGACAAACTGGAAGAGCTGCCTTACTGCCTCCCCGCAGAGGACTCGCCAGTAATGAAATACCTGCACGAGCGTCGTGCTGCCTTAGGTGGTTACTTGCCTAAGCGCAGGCAGCGTGCGGACGAACATCTGGTAGTGCCCGAGCTGGATGTGTTTAAAGCGATTTTGGAGCCCACTGCTGAGGGGCGCGAAATCTCAACCACTCAGGCATTTGTACGCTTTTTGAATCAGTTGTTGCGTGACAAGCAAGTTGGCCCGCGTGTTGTACCTATTTTGGCGGATGAATCTCGTACCTTTGGTATGGAAGGCTTGTTCCGTCAAATCGGTATCTACTCGCCTGAAGGGCAGAAGTACACCCCCGTGGATAAAGACCAGGTGATGTACTACCGTGAAACCAAAAACGGTCAGTTACTGCAAGAAGGTATTAATGAGCAGGGGGCATTTAGCTCCTGGATCGCTGCGGCCACGTCATACGCGAACAACAACCGCATCATGATCCCGTTCTTTATTTATTACTCTATGTTCGGATTCCAGCGCTTTGGCGACCTGGCTTGGGCAGCGGGTGATATGAAAGCACGTGGTTTTGTCTTGGGTGGTACCGCCGGTCGCACTACGCTGAACGGGGAAGGTTTGCAGCACGAAGATGGTCATAGCCATATTCAATCTGCACTAATCCCTAACTGCGTGTCTTACGATCCTACTTTTGCTCATGAAGTCGCGATTATTTTGCAAAGCGGTTTGAAGCGCATGGTTGAGAATCAGGAAGACGTGTACTTCTACGTTACCCTGATGAATGAGAACTATGCACAGCCTGGCTTGCAGCAAGGTGACGAAGACGGCATTTTGCGCGGTATGTACAAATACAAGTCCGTGGGCGATGCCAAAGACTTGCGCGTACAGCTTATGGGTTCGGGCACGATCTTGCGTGAAGTCATAGCCGCTCAGGAATTACTGCAAAAAGACTGGGGTATCGGCTCGGATGTTTGGAGCGTGACCAGCTTTACCGAGTTGCGTCGTAATGGTTTGGATTGCGAGCGTTTCTCCTTGCTTAATCCAGAAGCCACCGATGCGCCAGTGCCTTATGTGACACAATTGCTGTCTGATACACAGGGTCCTATCGTGGTCTCTACCGACTACGTGAAAGCCTTCGGTGATCAGATTCGTCCTTTCGTGCCAGCAGGTCGCGCATTTAAAGTATTGGGTACTGATGGCTTTGGACGTTCGGATTTCCGCTCTAAGTTGCGTGAGCACTTCGAGGTTGATCGTCATTTTGTGGTCTTGGCTGCCTTGCGTGGTTTGGCTGACGAGGGCAAGCTACCTTTAAGCAAAGTGTCCGAAGCTATTGCCAAATACGGCATCAATCCTAATAAAGCTAATCCGCAATACGCGTAAGGGACTGATTATGAGCAATATTATCCAAGTCAATATCCCGGATATCGGTGCGGACGACGAAGTCGATGTCATCGAAATTCTGGTTAGCGAAGGCGATACCATCGAGGTTGAGCAAAGCCTGATCACTGTTGAGTCTGATAAAGCCTCCATGGAGATCCCTTCTTCGCACGCTGGTGTAGTAAAAAGCATCAAAGTGAAGCTGGGTGACAAGGTCAAAGAGGGCAGTCTCGTGCTGGAGCTCGAGGCCAGCGCTCAGGCTGAAGCGGCAGAACCTGCTGACGCACCACAGCCAGCAGAAAAAGCGCCAGCGCCTGTGGCTAAGGCTGAGTCGGCTGCGCCTGCAGCCAGCTCGGACGATGCTGCCAGTACAGCAGTACAAACGGTTAAGGTGCCAGACATTGGTGATGCCGCTGACGTGGATGTCATTGAAGTCATGGTGGCGGTTGGCGATACCATTGAAGTGGACCAAAGCCTGATTACCCTGGAAACCGACAAGGCATCGATGGAAGTACCTTCCTCACATGCTGGAGTGGTAACGTCTATAGCCGTAAAGGTAGGCGATAAAGTCAGCCAGGGCTCAGCGATCCTCGAGTTACGTACTAGCTCGGCACCGGCCAGTGCACCTGCGGCTAAGGCCGAGCCAGCGGCGCCTGCTGAGGCGTCAGCCCCGGCCCCAGCCGCACCGAGCGCGGCCGTAGCGGCTACTCCTGGTGCGGTGAATCGCGTGTCTCCCACAGCGGCGTTTGCCGATAGCGAAGTGGATATGCGTAATCTGCCACACGCCTCACCAAGCGTGCGCAAATTTGCGCGTGAGCTGGGCGTAGACCTTACTTTAGTGCATGGCTCCGGTAGTAAGGGGCGCATTACGCCTGATGATGTGCGTGGTTTTGTGAAACAGGCCTTGGCCGGTGGTGCCGCGCCTGTTACCGCAGCAGGTACGGCCGCTCAAGTAGGTGGTCTGGACGTGCTGGCCTGGCCTAAGGTGGACTTTAGCAAGTTTGGTCCAGTGGAAACACAAGCCTTGTCGCGTATCAAGAAAATCTCGGGTGCCAATCTGCATCGTAACTGGGTAATGATCCCGCATGTGACGAATAACGATCAGGCAGACATTACTTCCTTGGAAGCATTCCGCAAGCAAATCAACGAGGAAGGCAAAAAAGAAGGCGTGCGCATGACCATGCTGGCTTTCCTGATTAAAGCGGTTGTGGCGGCATTGAAGAAGTTTCCAGAGTTCAACGCCTCGCTGGACGGCGATAACCTTGTGTTAAAACAGTACTACAACATCGGGTTTGCTGCTGATACGCCTAATGGTCTGGTGGTGCCGGTTATTCGTGACGCGGATCAAAAAGGTGTCTTGGACATCGCTCGCGAAACCAGCGAGCTGGCCGCTGCCGCTCGAGACGGAAAACTGTCTGCTGCCCAGATGCAAGGAGGGTGCTTTACCATTTCTTCCTTGGGCGGGATTGGTGGTACGGACTTCACCCCCATTATTAATGCACCAGAGGTAGCCATTTTAGGCGTGTCGCGTTCCGCAATGCAGCCTGTTTGGAATGGGAAGGAATTTGAGCCACGTTTAATGCTGCCATTATCCTTGTCCTATGATCACCGCGTTATCGATGGCGCAGCCGCAGCCCGTTTCAATGCTTACTTGGCATCGTTGCTGGCAGACTTCCGTCGCATCATTCTGTAAGAGGGTCACATGAGTCTACTAGAACTGAGTGTGCCTGATATTGGCGATATCAATGACGTCGACGTTATTGAGGTGCTAGTGCAGGTGGGTGACACCGTCCAGGTTGAGCAAAGTCTGATTACGGTAGAGTCCGACAAAGCCTCGATGGAAATCCCCGCCGAGAAGGCGGGGGTAGTCAAAGAGATCATGCTGAAGGTTGGCGATAAAGTGTCCCAGGGTACTGTGATGGTAAAGCTTGAGGCCACCGACGCCGTGGCACCAGAGACGGCTGCAGCCGCCTCCAGTGCCCAGCCTAAGGCTCAGCCATCCAGTGCGCCGGTTGCCGCACCCGTGGCGGCTACGCATACAGGTCAGGCTGATCAAGGTTTTGATGTTGTGGTCTTGGGAGCTGGGCCAGGTGGATATAATGCGGCATTCCGTGCGGCCGATCTAGGCTTGAAAGTGGCCTTGGTCGAACGCTATAGCACCTTGGGCGGCGTATGCTTGAACGTGGGTTGTATCCCGTCTAAGGCTTTGCTGCACTCTGTGGCCGTTCTCGAAGAGGCCAAGTCCTTGGCCTCTCAAGGAATTACCTTTGGCGAGCCTAAGGTAGACCTAGATGCTTTGCGTGGCTACAAAGACAAAGTCATTGGCAAGCTTACGGGTGGTTTGGCGGGCATGGCCAAGGGGCGCAAGGTTACGGTCATTCAGGGCAAGGGGTTCTTTCTGGATCCCACGCATCTTGAAGTCACGGCCGACGACGGTGCTAAACAAGTGATTCAGTTTGGCTCCGCGATTATTGCAGCGGGTAGCCAATCGGTAAAACTGCCTTTCCTGCCCGACGATCCGCGTATTGTGGACTCCACAGGTGCTTTGCAACTGAAGTCTGTGCCCAAGCGCATGCTGATTGTTGGCGGTGGCATTATCGGTTTGGAAATGGGTACGGTGTACTCGGCGCTGGGCGCTCGTCTGGACGTGGTGGAAATGCAATCCGGCCTCATGCCCGGTGCCGACCGCGACCTGGTGAAAGTCTGGGAGAAAATGAACAAGCATCGCTTTGATCACATGATGCTTGATACCCGCACTGTATCCGCCGAAGCTCGCGAGGATGGTATCTGGGTAAGCTTTGAAGGCAAGAACGCACCGGCCGAGCCTCAGTGCTATGATCTGGTCTTGCAAGCGGTAGGGCGTGCTCCAAATGGCAAGCATATCGGTGCTGAAAATGCGGGCGTGCAAGTTAGCGACCGTGGCTTCATTGAAGTCGATCAGCAACAGCGCACCAATGTGCCGCATATCTACGCTATTGGCGACATTGTTGGGCAACCTATGCTGGCGCATAAGGCCGAGCATGAGGCACACGTGGCAGCAGAAGTCATAGCAGGCGAAAAAGCCTACTTTGATGCGCGGGTCATTCCGTCTGTGGCCTATACTGATCCGGAAATTGCCTGGGTAGGCCTAACCGAAGAGCAAGCCAAGAAAGAGGGCATCAAGGTCGAGAAAGGGGTGTTCCCCTGGGCTGCCTCAGGTCGTGCCATTGCAAATAATCGCGATGAGGGCTTCAGCAAAGTATTGTTCGATGCTGACACCAAACGCATAGTAGGTGGTGGCATTGTCGGTACGAATGCAGGCGAGCTAATCGGTGAGCTGTGTTTGGCCGTGGAAATGGGGGCTGATGCCGTGGATATGGCTAAAACCATTCATCCGCATCCTACGCTGTGTGAAACGGTTGGTAAGGCGGCTGCAGTGGCCGAGGGTACGTGTACGGACCTTCCTCCTGCACGCAGACGTTAACCCCGTTTTTTGCAGTCAGTTCAGCTCAGAAGTGGCGGCAGGTGCTATGATCAGCGCCTGCCGTTTTATTTTTATTTGATTGTTTATGTCTACCTCCTTGAGTGCACAATCCAGCCTAGCGCAATGGTTATCCTATCTGGAGAAACTTCATCCTGTAGGGATAGATATGGGCTTGCAACGCATACAAGCCGTGGCTCAGCGTTTACAGTTGCAACTGGACGCCGTGGTCATTACCGTTGCAGGCACGAACGGTAAAGGTTCTACGTGCGCATTACTGGAGGCGATGCTGATCGCGGCCGGCTATAAGGTGGGTGTTTATTCATCACCCCATCTACAGGTGTATAACGAGCGTATACGCTTGCAGGGCGAGCACGCCAGCGACGCACAAATCGTTGCCCAGTTTGAGCGTATAGAGCAGGCGCGCGCCGAGATATCCTTAACTTATTTTGAATTTGCCACGCTGGCGGCCCTGTTATTGTTTCAAGAGCAACGATTGGACGTGGCCGTGCTGGAAGTGGGCTTGGGTGGCCGTCTGGATGCGGTCAATATGATCGACGCTGACTGTGCCATTATTACTAGCATTGATATTGACCATGCTGAATACCTAGGAACGGATCGCGAGCAAATCGGCTGGGAAAAAGCGCATGTATATCGCCCGGGTCGCCCGGCAATCTGTGCAGATCCGGTGCCTCCAGCAAGCATTGCGCGTTACGCGGCTCAAATCGGTGCCGATTTGTGGCAGTTCTCTCAGGACTTTAACTACTCGGGCGATCAGCAACAATGGGCGTATGGTGGGCGTGAGCAACGTCGTCCAGGCCTAGCCTACCCAGCCTTGCGCGGTGCCAATCAATTGCTCAATGCGTCGGCAGCTATTGCTGCGCTGGAGTCCTTGCGCATGCGTTTGCCCGTGCCCGCTCAAGCCATTCGCTTAGGCTTGGCACGAGCCAGTCTGCCAGGCCGATTTCAGATTATGGCGGGTACGCCTTGCACGATCTTTGATGTGGCGCATAATCCGCATGCCGCCGGAGTGTTAGCCCATAACCTTGATAGCATGCCCACTTACCCTAAGACGGTAGCAGTGGTCGGTATGTATAAAGACAAGGATGTGGCAGGGGTGCTGCGCAAACTGGTGGGGCGTATTGATCACTGGTTTTGTGCCTCGCTAGATGAGCCTCGAGGCTTGAGCGCAGATGAGCTGGCAAAGCTGGTACAAGACGTACTGGATGATCCGGATATCGATGAAGCACAGCCAGAGCCTGTGCAAGCGCATCCGCCAGGAGCACGTTTGCGTCCGGCTGTACGTCCTGCTAGTCGTACCTTCACTAAAGGGCCTGCGCTAGTATCTAGTTACACTTGTCCGGTGCAAGCGTATCAAGCAGCGCGTGCACAGGTGAGTGACAATGATAGAATTGTCGTGTTTGGCTCCTTTGCTACCGTCGCGCCGGTAATGAAGGTTGTACAAAATTAATTATTTGCCATTTTACCGACTTTCATAGACAGGTTATTGTACATGGGGTTTTTCTCACGTAATGATTCGTCCTCTTCCACTCGCCGGGGGGCGGGAGGGTCCAGTGATGCTCAAATCGCGGAGATGCGTGGTCGAGCCAGACGCCGTCTGATAGGCGCCGTCGTTTTGGTGCTGGCTGTTATTGTGATCGTGCCATTACTGATCGACAATGGTGGTGATCCCGAGCCCGAACCCACCTTGGCCATGGGTGAAGCGCCCTTAGTGAGGCCTGGTGCCATAACACCCTCTACCGGCTCGTCAAACTTGCAGGTTGAAGAGCTGGTACAGCCTCCCGTGCTGGTCCAGCCTGATCTGTCCGTAGAGCCTGAGCCAGAGCCCGTCTTAGAGCCTGCCCAGGTGCATGCTCCAGAGCCCGTGACACCCGCTCCTATTGCCACCGAGCCCAAGCCTGCGCCTAAGCCTGAACCTAAGCCCGAGCCTAAGCCCGAGCCTAAGCCTGTGGTGGAAAAAAAGACTGAGCCCAGCCGGCCAGCTAACGGTCGTACCGACGATGGATCGGCAGCGTTGGCCATGCTAGAGGGCAGGATACCTCCTAGTGGTGCAGCCGCCACCAAAACGCCAGCGGCGCCACAGCGAGGAAATTTTATTTTGCAGGCCGCGGCTTACTCCACTGAAAAAGATGCGCAAGGTCGTCGCCAGCAGTTGTTGTCCTCTGGTGTGACGAATGCGTATGTGGAGACTGCCAATAGTGGTGGTCGCGCTACCTATCGCTTACGTGTGGGACCATTTTCTTCCCGTGAGGCTGCGGTTGCTGCTCAGACACGCTTGCGCTCCTTGGGTTACCAGGACAGCTTTATTTCTAGCCAGTGAGCAATTTCGACTACCTGGTCATGGCCATTGTGGGCATATCAGGCCTGCTTGGCCTGATACGTGGCCTCATCAAAGAAGTGCTTTCCTTGCTCGCATTCTTGCTGGCTTTTTTGGCGGCTGTCTGGTGGGGGCCAAAAGTTGGCAGTTGGATACAACTCTGGTTAGAGAACGGCATGTTGCGCGCTGGTGTGGCATATGCCCTTGTTTTTTTTGTTGTGCTCTTGAGCATAGGGCTGTTTAATATGCTCTTGAGCAGTTTAATTGCACGTACCGGTTTGACGCCTGCAGATCACGGCTTGGGGGCCGTTTTTGGAATCGCTCGTGGTCTGGTATTTGTGCTGGCTCTGGTTACCCTAGCTGGTTACACGGAGCTGACGGCTGAACCCTGGTTTGAGCAGGCTCAGTTTGCGCCTCCAGCCATACGGGTCATTCAATCGCTTAAAGCCAGTTTGCCCGAGTCTGTGGCCGATTGGTTGCCTTACTGAATACACTGACAGGAACATATCATGTGTGGAGTTGTGGGGGTCGTTGCGCGCGGTCCTGTAAATCAGTTGATTTACGATAGTCTTTTATTATTGCAGCACCGTGGTCAGGATGCGGCGGGTTTAGCGACCTGGCATGAGCAGTTTTTTTGCATGCATAAAGGACAAGGGCTGGTCAGGGATGTATTTCGTACTCGGAATATGCGCAGTTTGCAAGGCAATAGTGGCTTGGGCCATGTGCGCTATCCTACCGCTGGGGCCAGTGATAATCCGGATGAGGCACAGCCTTTTTACGCGAACGCGCCATTTGGCATTACCTTTGTTCATAACGGCAATCTGACTAACTGGCAAGAACTGCGTGCTGAGTTATTTACCGTAGATCGTCGTCATATCAATACGAACTCTGATTCCGAAGTGCTGCTGAATGTGTATGCGCACGAACTGCAAGAAGCGGCCACAGCGCCTGAGTTAAGCGTAGACGAAGTCTTTCAGGCAGTCAGTCAAGTGCATCGTCGGGCGCGTGGTGCTTACGCGGTTATTTCTCAAATTGCCAATTTCGGTATGGTGGCGTTTCGTGACCCCAATGGTATACGTCCCTTGTGTATAGGGCGCCATGAAAGCGAGTTGGGCACAGAGTGGATGCTTGCCTCTGAATCTGTCGCCCTGACAGGTTGTGGGTTTGAGTTGGTGCGCGATGTGGCACCGGGCGAGGCGATTATCATCGATTTGCAAGGTAACTTGCACAGTCGTCAGTGTGCGGATAATCCACGTTTGCACCCCTGCATATTTGAATATGTGTACTTTGCTCGACCCGACTCAAGCTTGGATGGCATCTCGATTTATGATGCGCGTTTGCATATGGGCGAATACTTGGCGGATAACGTAGCTAAAAGTTTGCGTTTGGCTGAAATTGATGTGGTAATGCCCATACCCGACTCAGCGCGTCCCTCGGCCATGCAATTAGCGGCCAGATTAAATTTGACGTATCGCGAAGGTTTTATCAAAAACCGTTATATCGGACGTACCTTCATCATGCCAGGGCAAGAGGTTCGTCAAAAATCCGTTCGTCAAAAGCTTAGCGCCATTCCTATGGAGTTCCGTGGCAAGAACGTACTCTTGGTAGATGACTCTATCGTGCGTGGTACGACCAGCCGTCAGATCGTTGAAATGGCTCGTGCTGCTGGCGCGAATAAAGTGTTCTTTGCATCGGCCGCTCCGCCAGTACGTTATCCCAATGTGTATGGCATAGACATGCCTACGCAAGACGAATTAATTGCAACGGGTCGGGATGTGGATCAGATTGCGCAAGAAATCGGGGCAGACGGTCTGGTGTTCCAAAGCCTGGATGATATGGAGCGATCCCTGTTTTCCTTAAATCCAGCTATTCATGGCTTTGAGTCATCGTGCTTTAACGGTGAGTACGTGACCGGGGATATAGATCAAGCCTATCTGGATAAGCTGGCCGCGTCACGCTGTTAAATGCCAGGGATGCATGGCCTATAAAAACAGGGCAAGTCTAAGAAGGCTTGCCCTGTTTTTTTATGTCAAAAGTGCTTAAGTGCTAGGTAGGCACTTTCTCGTATGGAACGCACGAAGTCCCTAGATGAAATAGGGGCATGGTTTTTCTCGCTCAGGACGCACTATAGAATTATAAATAGAAATCATTTCCATTTGAGGGTTTGCAGCGACAGGCGCCTCATATCTGTATTCAAGCGTGTTATGAATCAATACATCAAGACCATAGTGATACTCCTCATCTGTTTAGGCGTAGTGCCGTTCGCTCGCGCACAAGCGCCTTGGCAAAATGCCGCTCAGCAGCCAGTGTTGCGCACGGTGGCCGATGAGGTGGTGCGGGGCTATCGCTTTGAAACGCATCATCTGGATTCTAAGGATGGGCAGCGTCACTACAAAATTTATATCGCCATACCACAAGCAGCACCACCGCCTGAGGGCTACGCAAGCTTATATTTGCTGGACGGCAATGCCGTGATGGCTAGCTTAAGCTCTCAGGATATACAAGGCTTGGCAGCTACGGATAACCCTCCTGTGCTTGTTGCGGTAGGTTACGACATTGATACACGCAACGATGTGATAGCACGATCCTATGATTACACGCCTCCTGTTTTTCAGGACGGTAAAAAAATCGCGGTAACAGTACGTGGCCGCTTAGGTGGTGGGGCGGATGAGTTTTTGGCGTTGATGAACAATGTCATTAAACCTTTGGTGCAAAAGCGTGTAGCACTGAATGTGCAACAGCAATATGTATGGGGGCATTCGTACGGCGGATTATTCGTGCTGTATGCCTTAACTCAGTCTAATTCAGGCTTTACGCGTTTTTATGCGGCTGACCCCTCGCTATGGTGGCATGATGAGGCACTGGGGCCTGCGCTGGATCATTTTTCGCTTGATCAGCGCACAGCAGCGCGTGTAGCGGTGTATTGGGGCACGCGCCAGAGTGCGCCGTCTAGCGCGATGCAGGCGCAGGCAAGAACCCCGACAGCCACAGATAGAACACAGCGTGTACGACGCCTGCTTGAGCGTCTACAGCAGGCTCAGTGGCAGGTCAGTTATGAAGCATTTCCTCAGTATGGTCATGGCGATATGATCATGGCCTCTTTGCGCCGTACCTTGCAGTCCATGTCGGACCCGCACTGACACAGGCACGGCCTCACGCACCAAGCTGTATTGATGGCGCTGTGTCGGTCTGGTAATGGTTTAGGCTTTGCGTAGCGAAACAAGGGCGATCAGGCTCAGGATGCTACTGACCAGAAATAGAACCAGCCCCCATAGCGCGTACTCAATGCCGAACAGGTCTACGCGTGCATCCATGCATGTGGCATAAATACCGAACAGCCATGGCAGGCCTGCCTCCAGACCGCTTTGAGTCATGATCTGGTCGGCCAGTGTCATGTCGCAGGAAAACAGTTGTGCCGCTACCGTGTATTGATACCAGGCAGCCGCGATGCCCGATAGGCTAAGGGCTGTATTCAATAATAGGCTAAGGCGTGGATACATTCTGTTTTTGCTTTGTAAAGCCCACAGGCTAAGGGCAGAGCACGCTGCTAGCAGTACCAAGATCAGCCGTTGCATGACACACCAGGCACAAGGGCGCATGCCCAGCACGTGCTGAGAGTAAAGGGCGAACGCCAACGCTATCAAGCTTAGTAGTAAAGTGAGCAATGCAAGACGAGAAGCAAGTGTGGAGGTCATGGTGTTAAGGTTGGGTGGTCCGGGCAGAGTGTTGTGTTACTTGTGATGCTTGGTGCAGCAGATCGATAAATAGTTCCTGAAAACCCGCCCACACAATTTGCACCCCTAAGCAAAGCAAAATAAAAGCAGACAAGCGCATCAGTACCGCTGTTCCATTAGTACCTAATTTATACAAAAACTGCGAGGCAAAACGTAGGCAGAAGTATACGGCCAGGGCGGCACATGCGGTGCCGGCTAAAGAGCCTATCAGGTTCGTACCCGTGTCAATAATACGGGGTACGTGCAGGGTTGCCCCTACTGTAAGCGCGGCGGAAATGGAGCCCGGACCGCACAGCATGGGAAATGTGAGCGGGTAAAAGGCCTTGGACTTCACTTGCTCCCAGGTGTAGGTGCTTGCCATTTTTTGCGCATGGGAGGTGTCCGTGTCAGTGGAGTTCACCAAATTCCAAGCTGCTGAAATTACCAGCAAACCACCCCCTAGACGCACGATAGGCAGTGAAATGCCAAATAAATTCAGCACCACGTTACCGGCGATCATGGCGACCGACAGCATAATGAAAATATTAATGGATACCTGTTTTGCAAGGCGCGTTCTGTCTTCGGTGCTCGCTCCGTCAGTCAGGGACAGATAAATAGGAGCCGCCGCTGGTGGGTTAAGCATGGGGAGCAAGGTGGCCAGCGTAAACAAGAAGCTGTGCACCAGCAAAGAAAGAATATGCGTGAAATCCATGTGATTTACAAAGTCGTGGTGTCTGGCGCAATAGCCAGCAAAATATCATGTAAAAACTGTTGACGAGCGAGGTCGTGATGCAGGGTGGGACCATACAGGCGAAAGACATCCTCCACTCTATCGCCTAAGGTTAAAACTTTGGCTGACTGCAGGCTGACCTGATGGCTCTCAAACACTAGCGCTAAACTATACAGCAAGCCGTGCTTATCAGTGGTGGTGATTGCTAGCTCCCATTGGTGTGGAGCACTTAAGGCCTGCAGGTCGGCGCTGGCCGGTACGGGGAAAACACGTGCCCGGCTCGAGTGTGCCAAGCGATAAGGCTGAGCCTGATGCTTAGAAGGGAGCTGGCTTTGCAGGCTGAGCGCCAGATCGTGCTCGATGAGGTAAGGGTCTAGTGCCAGTGCGTGTTCGTAGTTGGGCAGCAACACAACGAATGTGTCCAGAGCCCAGCCATGATGCGTGGTGTAAATGCGAGCATCTTGAATATTGAGGTGCTGGGCGTCAAAGTAGCGGCAGATCCGTAGAAACAGGCCTTCGGTATCCGGCGTGTACACCATGACTTGAATGGCATCGCTATGTCCGGCTAAGCGAATTTTTACTACGGGCTCAGCTGTGTTGGCTTGATAATAAAGTTGCTGTGTATGCCAAGCAATATCAAGGGCTTCGTGCCGCAGAAAATAGTCTTCACCCAAAAGCTGCCAGAATGACTCGCGCGCCTCGTCCAGCAGGCCTTGCAAGCGGATTTCACTGCTGGCGTTTTGTTTGCGCTGTTCTAACACCGATAAGCTGTCCGCATGCTGGTGCTGTAATACGGACATGCTGAGTTGATACAGGTCCTCAAGCAGCTTGGCTTTCCACGAATTCCACAGATTGGCATTCGTGGCGCAAATATCAGCTATGGTCAGCAAATACAGAGCATGCAGTCGGCGCTCTGTGCCAACAATGCGCACAAAGTCGAAAATAACTTTGGGGTCACTTAAATCGCGTTTTTGCGCATAATGAGACATGCTCAAGTGCTCACGCACTAGAAATACCACCAGTTCCCGGTCCTCCACATCTAGCTCGTGATCCAGACAGAACTGCTCGGCATCCAGGGCGCCAAGTTCGGAGTGATTGCCACTTCGCCCTTTGGCAATATCATGAAAAATAGCAGCAATATACAGCAGCCAATGGCGTGGGTAGTGACTGATGATCCGATGGGCCAAGGAAAACTCATGGCTGTGTTCGTGCATGGTAAATCGGCGCAGGTTGCGCACCACCTTTAAGGTGTGCTCATCCACGGTGTAAGCGTGAAACAAATCATGCTGCATCTGTCCCACCACACGCCGGAAAACAGGCAAGTAGCGGGGCAGAATATTCATTTGATTCATGAGCCGTAAGGCGTGTACGATGCCGCGCTCTTGTTGCAGTATCAGTAAAAACTGTTGGCGATTATGGCGGCACTGCCTAAAGTTTTGATCCACTAGGCGGCGAGCATGCCAGAGCGATCGTAAGGTGTGCGCCGACATGCCGTGTAGGGTGGTGGATTGCTGGAGGCGCAAAAAAGCGGCGAAGATCAGCTCGGGATTTCGGGAAAAATCATGTTCAGGGCGTAGCTCGAGTAAAGAGCGTCTAGATTGAAACCATTGATCCAGTACTTGTGGTGTTTCAGGGCAGGTAAACAGGCGCTCTTTGATGCTTTGCATCAATATCATATTAAGCTGCGTCACCACGCGCGCAGCCCAGTAATAGCGCTGCATGAGAATCTCACTGGCGCGTCGATTCGCGCTGTCGGCAAAGCCATACACTTTGGCCAGTGCGGGTTGCAGGTCAAATAAAATGCGGTCTTCAGCGCGCCCACTAAGTAGATGTAGTTCTATGCGCAGACGTTTAAAGGCTTGGTCCACGCGTGTAATCGCACGCTGTTCGGCAAACGTGAGCTCGCCAGAATGGGCAATGTCTCGCCAGGACTTGCCCAAGCCTGAAGCCTTGGCCAGCCACAGCAGCATTTGCAGGTCACGTAAGGCACCGGGTGACTCCTTGCAATTGGGCTCCAGCGCGTAAGGGGTGTCTTGGTAGTGTGCGTGGCGAGCGATTTGCTCGGCTCGCTTGGCCTGAAAGAACGTGCGCGGATCGAGTTGTTGCTTGAGTTGTTTTTGCAGACTGCGCAGCAAAGGGCGTGCGCCGTGCAAATAACGCGACTCCAGCAGTGAGGTTTGCAAACTGATATCGGTGTTGGCCTGCGCCAGACATTGGTGGGCTTGAGCAACATAGTGACTGGGTGCCAGACCTATGTCCCACATGGCGGCAATTAAGCGCTCTATGCGGCGCTGGGCCGTGGTGTCGGGGGGCGTCTGAAGCAGGATTAGCAGATCCACATCCGAGTATGGATAAAGCTCGCCTCGCCCGTAACCCCCTAGAGCCGCCAAGCTTGCTCCGTCAGGCAGGGGATGGGTGCGTAGCAGGCGCCGTATAGTGTGATCACATATACGGCGCAAGGCCTTGAGCAAGGTATCGCTTTGTAGGTTCTGGCGATAGGCTTGGATAGCGACCTGCCGGCGCGTTTCCAGCAAACGCTTCAGTGCGGTCAGGTCGCTGCTGGGCACCTTAGGCGGCCCGCTTCACAAACTCTGGAGCGGCAGGCATGTCCGGGGAAACAGTCAGTACCTCGTAACCAGAGTCGGTGACTAATACGGTATGTTCCCACTGAGCAGAAAGACTGCGGTCGCGAGTTACAACCGTCCATTGATCGGGCAGGGTGCGTAAATCTCGGCGGCCCGCATTGATCATGGGCTCGATGGTGAAAATCATGCCCGCTTCCAGGCGCTGACCTGTGCCAGCGCGTCCGTAGTGCAGTATTTGTGGGTCCTGGTGGAAGTTTTGACCTATGCCGTGACCGCAGTACTCGCGCACTACTGAATAGCCACGGCCTTCCGCGTATTTTTGTATAGCGTGACCGATGTCACCCAAAGTAGCGCCTGGCTTGACTTGCTCTATACCTAGCCACATGCATTCGTAGGTGGTTTCGCACAAACGGCGGGCAAGTATGCTGGGCTCTCCTACGTAGTACATGCGGCTCGTGTCGCCGAACCAGCCATCTTTAATGACCGTGACATCAATATTAATAATGTCTCCGTTTTTCAGCACTTTGTCGCCAGGTATGCCGTGGCAAATTACATGGTTGACGGATGTGCAGATGGAGCCGGGAAAGGGGGGGTAGCCAGGAGGCGCGTACCCCACTGTGGCCGAGGTGACATGCAGCACATTGGTGATGTAATCCAGGCACAGCTTATCGAGTTCGCCCGTGGTCACACCAGCTTTTACAAAAGGCGTCAGGTAGTCCAGAACGGAAGCGGCTGCCTGACAGGCGGCACGCATTTTAGCGAGATCATTAGGGTCTGTGACAAGAATACTCATGGTTACTTGATGTGTAGTGTAAAAAAATAGTAGAATAAAAGGCTTTTGTAAAGTTTGATTGATTTTACGATAGCCTAAGCCTAGTAGTTTAGCGCTTGAAAGCTAGCTTTGGTGGGCTTTGTTGTGTGTTCTTCTGAACGACTTTACATGATTTGTCATAAAGAGTTGGCTCAATAAGAAAGCATAGCCCTAGTATAGTTATTTGCCGAGCGCTTTAGGGTATCAGGTCTGGTTTTGGCAAGCTGATTGATTCAGCAGTCAGTTTGCCAATGCGTTGACCGTGCTGCATGGCAGCTAGTGGCGCAGTATCAGGGGGGTGGCATAAGCCATGCCCTAATTTAAGTAGGTAGTAAATCGCGCGTTTGCCCGTCTCGGGGTGTCTGGAAAGCAGGTTTAGGCTGCGTCCTACCGGATACTGGGTAAATGCAAGACCAAACCCTTGGAGAATCAAATGTCTTTAATGCGTGAAATGCTAGAAGCTGGTGTGCACTTTGGCCACCAAACCCGTTACTGGAACCCAAAAATGGCCCCTTTCATTTTTGGTCAGCGTAACAACGTCCACATCATCAACCTAGAGAAAACAGTTGTTAAGTACGAAGAAGCAACAAAATTTGTACGTCAGTTGTCCGCTCGTGGTGGAAAAATTCTGTTCGTCGGTACCAAGCGTGCTGCGCGTGAACTGGTCGCTGCCGAGGCCGAGCGTTGCGGTATGCCTTACGTAGACAGCCGCTGGTTGGGTGGCATGATGACTAACTTTAAAACTGTTAAGTCCTCCATCAAGCGCCTGAAAGAAATGGAAGCTCAAGTGGCTGAAGGCCGTACCGAGACCATGATCAAAAAAGAAGCGCTGATGTTTGAGCGCGAAATGGACAAGCTGAACAAGTCCATTGGTGGCATTAAAGACATGAACAACTTGCCTGATGCCTTGTTTGTGATTGACGTTGGCTACCACAAAATCGCTGTTGCTGAAGCACGTACGCTGGGTATTCCTGTCGTAGCTGTTGTGGATACCAACCACTCGCCAGAAGGTTTGGAGCACGTTATTCCTGGTAACGATGACTCGGCAAAAGCAATTGCGCTGTACGCACGTGGCATCGCTGATGCAGTGATCGCTGGACGTGAGCAAAACTTGAACGGTTTGGTCGAAGAAATTGCGGCTGACGAAGAGTTCATCGAAGTAGACGCCGAACAAGCTCAAGAGTAAGTTCGGCTGGGTCTGTGCGTATCACTGCAATGTACAGACCCTACACTGGCATTTTTTACGCCCCGGTACGCCGGGGCAAATTCTACAGATTTGGAGAAAACCGTGGCTCAAATTACCGCATCTATGGTTAAGGAATTGCGCGAGAAAACTGACGCGCCCATGATGGAATGCAAAAAAGCATTAATGGAAGCTGACGGCGATTTGGCTCGTGCAGAAGAGCTGTTGCGCGTCAAGCTGGGTAGTAAAGCCAGCAAGGCCGCCAGCCGTGTTACTGCTGAAGGCTTGGTTACTGTTGCACTGGGCGACGATGCTAAAACTGGTGCCATACTGGAAGTGAACTGCGAAACAGACTTCGTTGCTAAAAACGAAGACTTTATCGGTTTCCTGAACGATGTGGCTAAACTGATCGCTGAGCAAAATCCAGCCGACTTGGCTGCCTTGGCTGAGCTGCCTTTGGCTGACGGTACGGTTGAGTCAGTGCGTACCGCTCTGGTTGGCAAGATCGGTGAAAACATCACCATACGTCGTTTCCAGCGTTACACCACCGAGAATCAACTGGCCAGCTACATTCACGGTGGCAAAATCGGCGTTATTGTTGATTTCAACGGTTCGGAAGATGTGGGCAAGGACTTGGCCATGCACGTGGCCGCAACGCGTCCCAAAGCGCTGGATGCCGATGGCGTTGACGCTGCTGATATCGAAGCCGAGCGTTCCGTAGCAGCACAAAAAGCTGCTGAGTCGGGCAAACCAGCTGATATCGTTACCAAAATGGTTGAAGGCGCTGTCACTAAGTTCCTCAAAGAGGTGACCTTGCTGTCTCAGCCTTTTGTTAAAAACGACAAACAAACCGTTCAGCAAATGTTGGCGGAAAACAATGCAGGAATCAGTGCTTTTACCCTATACGTAGTAGGTGAAGGTATTGAGCGACGCACTGACGATTTTGCTGCAGAAGTTGCTGCAGCGCTTTCCGGTCAGGCGTAAGTCTTGTTTGTCTAGCAGGGCAGGCGCCGTACTAGCGGTGCCTGCCCTGTTGCTTTACACTCTCACTCAGTATCAGTTCTTGGAATTTATCTGCCATGACCACCCCTTTATATAAACGTGTTTTGCTCAAGCTGTCCGGTGAGGCGTTAATGGGCGAAGACTCTTTCGGTATTAACCGCAATACTATCCTGCGTATGACCGAGGAAATCACACAGGTCGCCGAGTTGGGTGTGCAATTGGCCATTGTTATCGGGGGCGGTAATATCTTTCGCGGTATTGCTCCCGGTGCTCAGGGCATGGATAGGGCGACTGCCGACTACATGGGTATGATGGCAACGGTCATGAATGCCTTGGCTTTACAGGATGCCTTAAAGCACCGCGGTCTGGATGCGCGTGTGCAATCAGCCCTGAATATAGAGCAGGTCGTAGAGCCGTACATTCGTCCTAAGGCTTTGCGCTATCTCGAAGAAAATAAAGTTGTAATTTTTGCTGCTGGTACGGGTAACCCTTTCTTTACCACTGATACGGCGGCAGCCTTGCGTGGCGCAGAAGTAGGCGCAGAAATTGTGCTCAAAGCCACTAAGGTCGATGGCATTTACAGTGCCGATCCTAATAAAGACCCTGGCGCGACTCGTTATGCGCGCATTAGCTTTGACGAGGCGATTGTGCGTCGTCTGGAAGTCATGGACGCTACTGCATTTGCCCTGTGTCGCGATCAGAAGCTACCCATTAAGGTGTTTTCCATCAATAAGGCAGGGGCACTGGCTCGTGCTATTACGGGTGAAGATGAAGGCACGCTAGTCCACGTTTGATAATAAGGAAGTCAGAATCATGAGTTTGTCTGAAATACAAAAATCGACTGACACTCGTATGCAAAAATCGATAGAATCCTTGAAGCTGAGTCTATCGAAAATTCGTACCGGACGCGCGAATGCGGGTTTGCTTGATCATATTCAGGTCGAGTACTACGGTTCCCCCGTGCCGGTCGGTCAAGTTGCAAATATTTCCGTCGTTGATGCTCGTACTCTGAACGTGCAAGTCTGGGAAAAAAATCTGGCCAGCACGGTAGAAAAAGCGATCCGTGACAGCGATCTGGGCTTAAACCCAATCAGCATGGGTGAAAGCATACGTGTACCTATGCCTGCGCTTACAGAAGAGCGCCGTCGTGACCTGACCCGTATCGTGCGTGGTGAAGGCGAAGATGCCAAGGTAGCAGTGCGCAATTTACGTCGTGATGCGAATGACTCGACCAAACGCTTGCTCAAGGATAAGGAAATCTCCGAGGACGATGATCGTCGCAGCCAGGACGAGGTCCAGAAAATGACGGATAAGTATGTAGCGGAAATCGATAAACTTATCGCGCAGAAAGAAGCTGAGGTGATGACGGTTTGATCATCCGGTACATATAGGTGGGCAGGTAATGCAAGACAGCTCAACACTAATAATTCCAACTTCTGGGGCTGTACCTAAGCACCTAGCCATAGTTATGGATGGTAATGGCCGCTGGGCCACAAAGCGCCATTTGCCCCGCACTGCGGGGCATTTGCGCGGCGTGCAGTCGGTGCGTAAAGTAGTCGAGGCGTGTGGCGAAATGGGGGTGTCGTATTTAACCCTGTTCGCCTTTAGCTCTGAAAACTGGCGCAGACCTGCCGATGAGGTCTCCATGCTGATGCGGCTTTTTGTGAAGTCCTTACAAAAAGAACTTAAAGGCTTAAACGAGCGCGGCGTATGTTTGCGTGTTGTGGGTGAGCTTGGTGCTTTTAATACGGAACTGCAAACGCTGATACGACAAGCTGAAGAACGCACAGCGGATAACTCGGTATTGACGCTGACTATCGCTGCCAACTACGGTGGGCGCTGGGATATTTTACAAGCTACCCGTCGTATGCTGGCCGAGCACCCCGAGTTTGCGGAGCAGCCAGAACTGATTAATGAGTCCAGTCTTGGGCCTTATCTGGCCATGGCCTACGCCCCCGAACCGGATTTATTCATCCGCACTGGCGGTGAGCAGCGCATCTCCAATTTTCTAATTTGGCAAATGGCGTATACCGAACTGTATTTTACGGATACCTACTGGCCCGATTTTGACCGCGATGCATTGGCTCAGGCCTTTGAATGGTATAAGGGTCGAGAGCGCCGCTTTGGGCGCACAAGTGCCCAGCTTGGGCAGGTTTCTGCCTGACAAGGATTAGCTATGCTAAAACAGCGCCTGATTACGGCAGTGGTGCTTTTGCTCGTTTTGGGTGCTGCCATGCTGGCACCCGCTCGATGGCCACTATTACTTATTTTGATTGCGGCCAGTAGTCTGGCCAGTTGGGAATGGTTGCGTTTGAGCTTGCCACCTGCGCAGGTGTTTTGGGCAGTGCCCTTGGCGGCAGGGCTGGCTGTGTTTCAGGGCTGGCTGGGCTACTCAAGCCTGTATGCCGAAAATATGCTGTTGCCGGCGCAATATTTATCTTTCATTTATCGTTATCTTACGCCCCTGGTGATTGCTTTTTGGTTGCTGCTCGCCTCTTATTTGGTCTATAGGGCGCAAGCAGAGCGCATCGAGCACAGTGCTTTACTCAGCCTGATGGGGCTACTGGCTCCCTTAGTGGCTTGGGCTGCACTGCTACAGATGTGGCTGGCACGTGGCTTATTGTTCGTGCTTAGCGTGCTTGTGCTCATTTGGGTGGCCGATATCAGCGCTTATTTTGTCGGGCGTGCGGTGGGTGGAGCCAAGCTGGCCCCACGTGTAAGTCCCGGAAAAACTCGTTCTGGTGCCTACGGTGGCATTGCGGGTGCAAGCTTGTGGGTGGTGTTAAGTACGATGTGGCCTAACACCTTGGGTAGCGCTTTATTGCAGCAATGGTCGTGGTTAGGTCTGATACTAATCACCGTGTTGCTGGCAGCCTTGTCCATTATGGGGGACTTGTTCGAGTCCTTGCTAAAGCGTCGCGCAGGCGTTAAAGATTCCAGTCAATTACTACCGGGTCATGGTGGTGTGTACGATCGCATTGATGCGCTGCTGCCCGTTGCGCCCTTAGTCTTGGTGCTCAGCGGCTTGTTAGGGTAGTGCGGTAGTTCTTGACTTAGGCTTAGGGTTTCAACGATGAGTTTTCAGCAAGTTTGTGTTTTGGGCTCGACGGGTTCTATCGGTGTGAGCACGCTGGATGTGATTAGCAGGCATCCGGATCGAATGCGCGTGTACGCATTAAGTGCGTATAGCCGCATGGAACAACTGGCCGATCAAGCCATTGCCACTATGCCCAAGGTGGTGCTCGTGCCCGATACGGCTGCGCGTGAGCGATTTGTGCAAGCCTGGGCAGCTAAGGGTGCAGCAGGGCGGATGCCTGAAATACGTATTGGCGCGCAAGCTCTTGCAGATACCGTCGCCGATGCGGAAGTGACCACGGTGATGGCAGCCATCATAGGCGCTGCCGGTTTGCCCGCTGCCTTGGCCGCCGCCCGGGCAGGCAAACGCATTTTATTGGCAAATAAAGAAGCCCTAGTAGCCGCCGGTAGTCTGTTTATTGAGGCAGCTAGGCAGGGCGGAGCAGAGCTGCTGCCCATAGACTCTGAACATAGCGCCATATTTCAGTGTCTGGATCAAAGTCATAGGCATATCCCTGGCACCCCCTTGTCTGATCAAGTGCGCCGCCTAATCATTACTGCTTCGGGCGGGCCGTTTCGCACCACTGCCTTGGAACAGTTAAACGACATTACGCCGGATCAGGCCTGCTCGCACCCTAATTGGTCTATGGGGCGGAAAATTTCTGTGGATTCGGCCACTATGCTGAATAAAGGCCTAGAAGTCATTGAGGCTTACTGGTTATTTTCTGTGCCTTTAAAACAAATTGAGGTGGTGGTACACCCTCAAAGTGTGATTCACTCCATGGTGGAGTATATCGATGCTTCGGTCATGGCTCAGTTGGGGCAGCCGGACATGCGTACGGCCATTGCTTATGGCCTTGGCTTTCCTGAGCGTATAGACAGTGGGGTGGGGTGGCTGGATTTGGCGAAAATGGGACGGCTGGATTTCGAAGCGCCAGATTTACAGCGTTTTCCTTGTCTGAGATTGTCATTTGATGCATTGCGTAGCGGTCAGGCTGCGTGTATTAGTTTGAATGCAGCCAACGAAGTTGCTGTGGATCATTTCTTGCGTCAGCAGATTCGCTATACTGACATTCCTTCGGTGATTGAGCGCTGTCTGGATCGTTTGCATGGACGTGCCAACCAGGGCGTAGACACGCTTGAGGCGGTATTGGCCTTAGATCACGAAACGCGTAGCTTGGCTCAGCACTTTTGTCGTTAATTTTTATTGGATACACGCTACATGCTCATTAGCTTGCTTGCTTTTATAGTGGCTATCGGGGTAATTGTTACCTTGCACGAGTTAGGGCATTATTTGGCTGCACGTGCCTGCGGTGTGTATGTGGAAAAGTTTTCCTTTGGCTTTGGACGTGCTGTATGGCGCCGTTACGATAAGCAAGGCACGGAGTGGGCGCTGTCAGCCATACCGCTGGGCGGGTATGTGCGCATGCGTGACGAGGCCTGGCCCGGGGCGAGCGCTGCCGACCAAAGCACCTGTTTTAACACCAAGCCGCTTTGGCAGCGGGCATTCATCGTGTTTGCCGGCCCGTTGGCTAATTTTGTACTCGCCGTGTTCTTTTTTGCCTGGGTTGGTATGCTGGGCACGAGCGTGCCTGCTCCTATATTGGGTGCGCCGCAACCAGGGTCTCCCGCGGCGATGGCTGGTGTTAGCGCTGCAGACCGTCTGCTGCAAATTAATGATAAGCCTATTGAAACCTGGGCGGATGCACGCTGGTATCTGCTTGAGTTATTGCCCACAGGCGGGCAAGTGTCGCTGTTAGTGCGTAACGCACAGGGCGATACCGTGGAGCGTCACGTGCATTTGCCGCCTAACGCGCTTAATCCAGATCAAGGTATGGACCCCTTGTCGGACACAGGCTTAGTACTTGCCCAGCCGCCTACCTTGGTGCAAGAGGTGCTGGATGGGCCAGGTCAACGCGCCGGTCTGCTACAAGGAGATCTGATCGTTCAGGCTGGTACCTTGCAGCGCCCAGGTGCTCGAGAATTCATACAGCTTATTCAGGACTCCGGTGGAGCGCCAGTAGCTTTGCAGGTACAGCGCCAGGGCACGCTAGTAAATGTGCAGATAGAGCCAGAGCTGGTGCGTAATGAGCAGGGTAGTGAAGTCGCTAAAATTGCGGTGGTCGTGCGTCCTGATTACGAAATGCTGGAGCAGCGTTACGGCTTGGTGGGCAGTATTCAATATGGTGTCACGCGCACCTATGAGACCGTCAAGCTATTAGGTAAAATGCTGCTTTATCTGGTGCGTGGCGATGTATCGTCGAAAAATCTTTCTGGCCCCATTGCTATAGCGGATCAAGCTGGGCAAACCGCGAAAATCGGCTTGGTGGCTTATCTAAGCTTTGTCGCCATGATTAATGTAAGCATGGGTATACTCAATTTATTGCCTATACCTATGTTAGATGGCGGTCATCTGCTGTACTATGCCATCGAGGCAATACGCGGCCGGCCTCTGTCTTTAGAGTGGCAGATGGCTACACGTCGCCTAGGATTCGGTATACTGGTGGCTTTGACAGTGTTTGCCTTATTTAATGATGTCACCCGCTTGTTTATGTAAACATGGGTGTCGTAACGTCTATAAATTTTTGACCGACCAAGGATTCTCCAGGATGTCGTTTAGCCGGAAACCCAAGTTTGCATTGCGTGTCTTGCCCTTTGTTGTGGCAAGCCTATTAGCGCCAGCCCTAGCCAGTGCCTTTTCGCCCTTTGTTGTGCGGGACATCCAGGTAAATGGAATTCAGCGCGTTGATCCGGGCGCTGTGTTTAGCTCACTACCCGTAAAGGTGGGTGAAGAGTTCTCGGAAGAGCAGGCGGCGGCAGCGATTCAGCGTCTTTATTCCACGGGCTTTTTTAGTGACGTGCAAATAGACACACAAGACCATGTCTTGGTTGTGAACGTTAAAGAACGTCCTACCATCGCGTCCATCAGCTTTAATGGCATGCGCGAGTTTGACTCTAAAGCCATTATTACATCCTTGTCTCAGGTTGGTTTTGGGGAAGGTCGTGTGTTTGACCGCGCCATGCTTGAGCGTGCCGAGTTCGAGCTCAAGCAGCAGTATTTATCTAAAGGTAAATACGGAGTTGAGATCACTCCAGTCATTACCCCCTTACCGCGTAACCGTGTAGGCGTAAGCTTCGATATTTTCGAAGGCGACCTGGCAAAAATCAAAGAAATTCGTATTATTGGTAACGAGGCCTTTTCCGAAAGCCGCTTGTTAAGCGAAATGGAATTGACCACCTCCGGCTTCATGACCTGGTATACAGGTACTAATAAGTATTCACGTGAAAAGCTGGAAGGGGATCTGGAGCGTATTCGTTCTTACTACCTGAATCGTGGTTATCTGGAGTTTTCTTCCGAGCCGCCCCAGGTATCTATTTCGCCAGACCGTAAAGATATCTTCATTACGCTCACCATTCATGAGGGCGAGCCCTACACCCTTAGCGATGTGAAGCTGGCCGGAGACTTGCTGGGTCTTAACGAGCAAATTGAGCCCTATTTGCAGCAAAAATCTGGCGAGGTCTTCTCCTCGGATAAAACCACTGCCACGGTTAAAGGCATTAGTGATTACCTGGGCACCCTGGGCTACGCCTTTGCCAACGTTAACCCCAATCCTGTTCTGGATCGTGAAAATCACACGGCTGATCTGACGTTTTATGTGGATCCGGGTCGTCGTGTGTATGTACGCCGCATTGAGGTTGGCGGTAACGTGCGTACTCGCGACGAAGTGGTGCGTCGTGAGATGCGTCAGCAAGAAGCGGCGTGGTACGACGCGAATAATATTCGCATGTCTCGCGATCGTATCGATCGTTTAGGCTACTTTAATCAGGTTGATGTGAATACCAGCCCTGTGCCCGGTTCGCCTGATCAGGTCGATATTAACGTTGATGTAACGGAAAAGCCCACCGGCATGATCAACCTAGGGGTAGGGTATGGCTCTACCGACAAGTTGATTTTATCGGCAGGGATTAGCCAAGATAATATTTTCGGTAGTGGTAATAGCTTGTCATTGCAGCTCAATACCAGCAGCATTAACCGTACCGCGGTGCTAAGCCATACCGATCCGTTCTGGACCAAAGACGGTATTAGTAAAACGACGTCCTTGTACTATCGTCGTACCACTCCCTACGAGGGGAATGATACCTACGGTGATTATCGTAATACGGCCTTGGGAGCGGGCCTGAACTTTGGTGTGCCTATCTCTGAGTACGACCGTATTCTTATGGGCGTTAACTTCGAGCATAACGAGCTGTCCAAACTCAGTCCGCTTTACACGCCTTTGGCTTATCAGGATTATGTACGCGAGTACGGCAAAAGCACGAACTCATTTATCTTTAATCTTGGATGGTCCAAAGATACACGCGATAGCGCAATTGCTCCGAACCGTGGCTACATGACCACTTTGTCCGGTGACTTATCCACGATGGATCTGCGCTATTACATGCTGCATGCTAGCCACCAGCACTACTTGCCACTGAGCCGCTCCATTACGCTGGCACTAAATGGTGCGGTAGACTGGGGCAATACATACGGTAGCAAGAGTTTTCCCGTCATTAAAAACGTGTACGCTGGTGGTATCGGATCTGTGCGTGGTTACGAGGGCGCGTCACTGGGGCCGCGTGATACCCTTACCGGCGACTACCTGGGTGGCTCTCGTCGCATGATCGCCAACGCTCAGCTGTATCTGCCATTTCCGGGCGCAACACGTGACCGCACTTTACGCTGGTTTGTCTTTGCTGACGCCGGCAAGATAGACAGTGGCAGTGGCGAATGCTTAACAGGGCGTAATAACCGGGTAGTTGACCCCTGCGGCTGGAAGTACTCCACGGGTCTAGGTTTGTCCTGGCAATCACCATTAGGGCCTTTGCAGTTGTCCTACGGTCGTGCCATGAATGCCAAGGAAGGTGACGATAAGCAAGCGTTCCAGTTCCAGATTGGTACCGCTTTCTAACCTGAATTTTCGTTCCCGCCCTTAGGGTAGAATTGATTTATAATGCAGCCTAATTTGCAAGGTATATTTTTCATGAAGTTAAACATCACCTCACAACTTAACGCTATTGCTCGTGGTTTGGGTCGTAGTAACAGAGCTTTGGTTTTGGCTGCTGCTTTAGGAGTCAGCGCCATGGCAGCGGCTCCCGTAGCGCAAGCACAAGCAACAAAAATTGGTTTTGTTAGCACAGAGCGCATCTTGCGTGATTCTAAGCCTGCACAAGCAGCGCAAGCGAAAATTGAATCCGAATTCAAGCGTCGTGACCAAGAGCTGAGCAATCTGGACGACACCCTGCGTAGCCAGGTACAAAAGTTCGACAAAGATGCGCCAGTACTGTCCGAAACTGACCGCATCAAGCGTCAGCGCCAGTTGGCCGATCTGGACTCTGATCTGCAGCGCAAGCGTCGTGAATTTCAAGAAGACTTCAACCGTCGTCGCAACGAAGAGTTCGCCGCTCTGGTCGAAAAAGCCGATGCCGTGATTAAGCAAATTGCGGAGTCACAGGGTTACGACCTCATCATTCAGGACGCTGTTACTGTCAGTCCTCGTATTGACATCACCGAAGAGGTTCTGAAGGCTTTGGGCGGTTAATCGATCATGCCGGTATTGCTGCCAACAGGTCAGGCCATTGCGTTGTCTGACCTAGTTACACAGATAAATAAGGCCGGTCTGGACTGTAAGCTGCTGAACGATATCATCGAGCCTACGCCTCAGATCAGAGGCCTAGGCTCCTTGCTTTCTGCGGGACCGGAAGAGATCAGTTTTCTTTCCAATCCTCGCTTGCAAGCGAGCTTGGCAGACACGCAGGCTGCTGCGGTGATCCTCACTCCCGAGGTTTACGAGCAGCTGGACTTCACGCCCTCATTTGTGCCTGTGCTCTGTTCGCAACCCTACCTGATGTATGCCCTATTGGCGCAGCGATTTGATCAGGTACGGCTAAAGGGACTACCCCAAGGGATACATCCAAGCGCCATAGTCGCGCCTGATGCGCAGCTATCTGAGGGTGTCAGCATAGGCCCGTTCAGTGTCATCGAGGCCGGTGTCCGTATTGGTCGTGGTACGCGTATAGGCGCACACTGTGTGCTCGGAGCAGGCAGCTCTATCGGAGCCGATTCGCTCTTGCATGCGCGCGTCACGCTTTATCACGAGGTACACATAGGTGATCGTGCGATAGTGCATTCAGGAGTGGTCTTGGGTGCCGACGGGTTTGGCTTTGCGCCCGATCCTCAGCAGCAAGGTGCGTGGGCCAAAATTGCCCAAATAGGCCAGGTTCATATCGGTAACGATGTGGAAATTGGTGCCAATACCACCATAGACCGTGGTGCACTCGACAATACCGTGATAGGTAATGGCGTCAAGCTGGATAACCAGATCATGATTGCTCACAATGTATACATTGGCGACCACACGGCCATGGCGGCCTGTGTAGGCATAGCAGGCTCTACACGTATCGGTCAGCGCTGTACCATCGCTGGGGCAGCGATGCTGTCCGGTCACCTGGAGCTGGCCGATGATGTACACGTGTCCGGTGGCACCGCGATTACCTCCAGCATCCGTGAGCCAGGGCGCTATACCGGCGTTTATCCTTTTGCTTCACACACTGACTGGCAAAAAAATGCTGCTGTGTTAACGCAGCTTAATCCCTTACGTCGCCGACTACGTGAACTGGAACGTTTACAGCGCGACCAAGAATAATTTTTCACCTATAAAAACAGAAAAGCAGGATACCTAATGGAACTGGATATACGACAAATCATGGACCGTTTACCGCATCGTTACCCGATGCTGCTGGTCGACAGAGTCTTGGAAATGGAGCCAGGCAAAAGTATCGTGGCCATTAAAAATGTCACCATGAACGAGCCCTTTTTTACCGGCCACTTTCCTCATCATCCAGTCATGCCCGGTGTGTTGATCATCGAGGCAATGGCTCAGGCAGCCGCTATTTTTTCCTTTGCTGACCCTGAGGACCCCTATGCCAAAGTGGATAATAAATTAGCCTACTATCTGGTAGGGGTAGATGGCGCACGGTTCCGCAAGCCCGTGGTGCCAGGCGACCAATTACGCCTAGAGGTGACGGCCGATCGTATCAGCCGTGCCTTATGCAAATATACGGCACGTGCTTTGGTGGACGGTCAGGTAGTGGCCGAAGCCAAGCTGATGTGCGCGATTCGCAAACTGGAAGAATAAATTTATGAGCATACACCCAAGCGCTATTGTTCATCCCGATGCACAGCTGGCTCCTGATGTACAGGTAGGTCCCTATAGCATTATTGGTGCCCATGTCACGATAGACAGCGGTACCGTAGTGGGTCCGCATTGCGTCATTGATGGTCATACGAGTATTGGGAAAAACAATAATTTTTATCGTTTTTGCTCTATAGGCGGAATGCCTCAGGATAAAAAGTACGCGGGTGAGCCCACACGCCTGGAAATTGGCGATGGGAATACCGTGCGTGAGTATGTCACCATCAATACCGGTACGGTACAAGATGTGGGTGTGACCCGCTTAGGCGATGACAACTGGATCATGGCCTACGTTCACATCGCGCACGACTGTCAGCTAGGTAGCCATATCATTATGGCCAATAGCGTGCAGTTGGCCGGTCATATACATATTGGCGATTGGGCCATTATTGGTGGCTTGTCGGCCGTACACCAGTTTGTGCGTATCGGTGCGCATTGCATGGTGGGGGGCACCAGCTCAATTCGTCAAGATATTCCGCCCTATGTTATTGGTGCTGGGGATCCTTTCCGTCCTGCCGGTATTAACTCTGAAGGGCTGGGGCGTCGTGGCTTTACTCCCGAACAAATTTCTCAGGTCAAAGAGGTCTATAAGCTATTGTATCGACGCAATCTGAAAGTCGATGAGGCACTAGAGCAAATGCAGCAGCTCCAGACACAGGCTCCCGAATCAGCCGATGCGATCGGGCTAATGGTGGAGTTTTTGCAAGCGTCTTCGCGTGGCATAGTCAGACCATGACACATATTGGCATGGTCGCTGCCGAGCCCTCCGGTGATCTACTGGCGGCACGCATCATGCAAGGCTTGCAACAGCGTCAAGGTGGTTTGCGCCTTGACGGCATAGGGGGCCCCGAAATGCAGGCTCAGGGCCTGCATTCCCATTACCCCATGGATACCTTGACGGTATTTGGCTATGTGGAAGCGCTAAAGCAGATTCCTGCCCTGTTACGTACGTATATGGGCCTGAAAAAACGTTATTTGCGCCAGCCTCCTTCCGTGTATGTGGGCATTGATGCGCCCGATTTTAACTTGCGTATGGAGCATCAACTGCGTCAGGCCGGCGTGCCCACGGTGCAGTTTGTTGGGCCATCGATATGGGCATGGCGTTACGAGCGTATTCATAAAATACGCCAGGCCGTATCGCATATGCTGGTGCTGTTCCCGTTCGAAACCGAAATTTATGAAAAAGAAGGGGTGCCAGTCACTTACGTAGGCCACCCTTTAGCGCAAAATATTGATTTCCATCCTGATACCCAAGAGGCGCGTCAGCGTTTAGGCCTGCAGATCCCGGAGGGAGCGCAAGTATTAAGCCTATTGCCTGGCAGTCGCTCGTCGGAAGTCAAGTTATTAGCCCCGCGTTTTCTTCAAACGGTACAGATCTTGCAGCGCGAAGCCCCCCAGTTGCGAGTTCTGGTGCCCATGGTCAACCCAGCCAGACGCAAAGAGTTCGAGGCTGCACTGGCGCAGTTTCCCATAAATCACCTACATATGCTCGATGCGAACACGGCCGGAGCGGTGTATACGGATGATCAAGGCATTGTGAGACCTGCCAGTTGGTCAGCGCTACAGGCGGCAGATGCTGTCTTGTTGGCCAGCGGTACCGCCACACTAGAGGCGGCTTTGTTTAAAAAGCCTATGGTCATTTCTTATGTGTTGAGCCCCGCGATGGAGCGCTTAATGCGCTGGAAGTCGGGTCAGGCAAGACCGTACTTGCCTTGGGTGGGCTTGCCCAATGTGCTGGCACGCGATTTTGTTGTGCCCGAGCTCTTGCAAGAGGATGCACAACCGGAAAAGCTGGCTCAGGCCTGTTGGCAGGCACTGCGCGACAAGGAATATATACAAGGCGTGCAGGACAGGTTTTTATTAATGCATCAAGACTTACGGCGTGACACGCCGGCCTTGGCGGCCGATGTTATTTTGCGTTTGGCGCAACAGCATGCAAGTTGATTTGTTTTCACTGGATGAGTGGCCCATTTTAACCGCGGGCGTGGATGAGGCAGGGCGTGGGCCGTTAGCAGGTCCAGTGTTTGCTGCGGCGGTCATACTGGATCCGGATCGTCCTATCGCCGGTTTAAACGATTCAAAAAAACTGAGTGCAAGCAAGCGTGAGCAGTTAGCAGAGCAAATTCAGTCTCAGGCGCTTGCCTGGCATATCGCCAGTGCCAGTGTGGCGGAAATTGATGAAATCAATATTTTGCATGCGGCAATGTTGGCCATGACCCGTGCCTGTAATGGCTTGCAGCCGGCGGCGCAATTGGCCTTAATTGATGGTAATCGTCTGCCGCTAGGGCTGGTCTGTGAAGCGCGGCCCATTGTGCAGGGCGATGCCCTAGTGCCGGCCATTTCTGCCGCTTCCATACTTGCCAAAACGGCTCGTGATGCCTATTGCATGGACTTGCATACCCGCTACCCTGAATATGCCTTTGATCAGCACAAGGGCTATGGTACGGCCTTGCATAAAGCGCGTTTGCTAGAGCATGGGCCATGCCCCGAACACCGACGCAGTTTTGCGCCCGTGCGTGCTTTACTGGAATCATCATGCGCTTGATTGAATCTCGCGATAACGCCATCTATAAACGGGTCAGCAAGCTGGCTCGCGATAAACGTGAGCAGCTTCAAGGCGCTCAGTACGTGTGGCTGGAAGGCATACATCTGTGCCAAATGTGGTTAGAGCATAAAGGCCAGCCTGAACTGGCCGTGTTCGAGCATGAGCGGGTAAATGATGAGCTGCTGGAGTTGCTGCGCTTTGTTCCTGAGCGTTTATGTGTGCAATTTAGCGCTGCTCTTATGAATGGGCTAAGCCAGGTCGTGGGGCGAGGCCAGGGGGTAGGGTTTGTTGTGCGTGTGGACGCCTCGACTAGCCCCTTAAGTATTACGAGCAATGCCATATTGCTAGATGCTGTTCAAGATCCGGGTAATGTGGGCACCTTATTGCGCACAGCGGCCGCACGTGGAATACGCGATGTGTATCTGAGCAAAGGGTGTGCCGCGGCTTGGTCGCAAAAAGTATTGCGTAGCGCGCAGGGCGCTCATTTTTCATTACGGCTCTATGAGCAACTGAGCACAACACAAATACTGGCCTTATGTCAGGTGCCTATGCTGGTAACGTGCTTGGATGAACAGGCTTTAAGTCTTTACGACACGCAGTTGCCTGAGCAGGCGCTATGGGTCTTTGGGAATGAGGGGCAGGGGGTTAGTGCAGAACTCATCCAGGCCGCCGCCCAGCGCCTGTACATCCCTCAGGCGGCCGGTGTGGAGTCGCTGAATGTCTCGATTGCGGCCGCCTTGTGTTTGTACGAACACTTCCGTCAGCACCGGCCAGCGCTATAAGTCACTGGCCATGAGGACCGCCCAGTTAGTACATCCGTCTGTCCAAGCCTATTTCGTCCAGTATCTTGGTCGAAATTTCTTCGATGGATTTTGTGGTCGTCGACAGCCAGGGAATGTTTTCCATACGCATCATGCGCTCGGCATCAGCCACTTCATTCAGACACTGCGTCATCGAAGCATAGCGGCTATTTGGGCGACGCTCGTTACGTACTTCTGCCAGACGTTCGGGGTGAATCGACAGGCCAAACAGCTTTTTACGGTAAGGCAGCAAGGTAGCGGGCAAAGCGCCACGCTCAAAATCGTCAGGTGTCAGGGGGTAGTTAGCCGCTTTAACGGCATATTGCATGGCCAAGTACAAACTCGTTGGTGTTTTACCACAGCGCGAGACACCCACCAAGATGACATCGGCCTGTTCCAAACCGTTTACATACTGTCCGTCATCATGTGCCAAACTGAAATTAATCGCATCAATTCGGTTGTTATAACGCTTGTTCGAGACGTCGGCAGAGTGCGAACGCCCCACCGAACGGCTGGATTTCACGCCCAGCGCACGTTCAATATGACGCACAAAAGCACCAAACAAATCTAGGAAAGTGCAGTTGGCTTTGCCTATAATATGCGCCATCTTTGGGTCTACCAAGGTGCTGAACACAAGCGGGGTATGGCCTTGCTCTTGGGCGCAGCGGTTAATTCGAGCCGCTACCGATTCCGCTTTTTCTATCGTGTCGATAAAAGGAATGCGTATGGCCTCGAACTCAAACTGTGCAAATTGCGACAGCACAGAGTGACTGAATGTTTCAGCGGTAATGCCAGTGCTGTCCGAAACGACAAACACGGTACGTTCAATAGGTGAAGAAGACATGGAATAAGTCGTGCAGATTGCTAGGGAAACGGTACAATTTGCAAGGTTAACAGTCACGTACAGGGCAGGCAAGGCAGGTTTGCTTAAGACATAAGCCCGAAAGCACGCATTAGCGTCGTTTTTGTCTTAAGCAAACACGCTTTCTTTTCTATTAAGGTGACTTTATGTCTTATGTAGTGCAATTCGACAAACTCCGCATGACGGATGTCGATACCGTCGGGGGCAAAAACGCTTCCCTAGGTGAAATGATCAGCCAACTTGCTGATGCCGGCGTACGTGTACCCGGTGGCTTCGCGACAACCGCAGAAGCATTCCGTATTTTCCTGCGTCACGATGGCCTGGATCAGCGTATTGCTAATCGTCTGTCCACGCTAGATGCCGACGACGTACGTGAACTGGCGCAAGCCGGTGCACAAATCCGTCAGTGGATTATCGACACACCTTTCCCCGCTGAACTGGAGCAAGCAGTACGTGAAGAGTTCGCGCGTCTGGATGTGGATGGTAAAGGCTCTTTTGCCGTGCGTTCATCCGCCACAGCAGAAGACTTGCCAGATGCATCCTTTGCCGGGCAGCAAGAAACCTATTTGAACGTTGTAGGTATTGATGAGGTGCTAGAGAAAATGCACCATGTCTTTGCGTCCTTGTACAACGATCGTGCTATTTCTTACCGCGTACATAAAGGCTATGCCCATGCAGAGGTTGCCTTGTCTGCCGGTGTGCAGCGCATGGTGCGTTCTGATAAGGGCAGTGCTGGGGTCATGTTTACCCTGGATACCGAATCTGGCTTTAAAGATGTTGTATTCATCACTTCATCTTATGGCTTGGGTGAAACCGTGGTTCAGGGTTCGGTCAACCCCGATGAATTCTATGTATTCAAACCCACGTTGGCTGCCGGTCATTACCCTATCGTAAGCCGTCGTATCGGTTCCAAACTGATCAAAATGGAGTTTGACGATAGTGGTGCCAGCGACCACGCTGTGCGCACCGTTGACGTGCCTGTATCCGAGCGTAATCGCTACTCACTAAGCGATGACGAAATCATTGAACTGGCTCGCTACGCCACTATTATCGAAGATCACTATCAGCGTCCTATGGACATTGAGTGGGGTCGTGATGGCATTGACGGCAAAATCTACATTTTGCAGGCTCGCCCCGAGACAGTGAAGTCGCAGCAAACAGCCAGCGACGTACAAGAGCGTTACCGTCTGAAAGCCACCGGCGAGGTACTGGTTACTGGTCGTGCTATCGGTCAGAAAATTGGCTCTGGTAAAGTACGCATTGTGGCGGACGCCTCCGAGATGGATAAGGTCAAGGCCGGTGATGTGCTGGTAACCGACATGACAGATCCCAACTGGGAACCCATCATGAAGCTGGCCTCGGCCATTGTGACCAACCGTGGTGGTCGTACCTGCCACGCTGCCATTATTGCTCGTGAGCTCGGTATTCCAGCCGTGGTCGGTTGCCATAACGCGACAGACGTCCTGAAGGCCGACCAGGAAGTAACCGTTTCTTGTGCAGAAGGTGACGAGGGTCGCATCTACGACGGTTTACTAGAAACCGAAATCGAAGAAGTGCGCTGGGGCGAAATGCCCGAAATTGGCCTGAAAGTCATGATGAACGTGGGTAACCCACAGTTGGCCTACGACTTTGCGCAGATTCCAAACGCAGGTATTGGTCTGGCTCGTTTAGAGTTCATTATCAACAACAACATTGCGGTTCACCCCAAAGCTGTGCTGGACTACCCCAATGTAGACAGTGAACTGAAGCAGGCCGTTGAATCTGCCGCTCGCGGTTACGCCAGCCCACGCGCCTTCTTTGTGGAAAAATTGGCAGAAGGCGTGGCCACTTTGGGAGCGGCCTTCTATCCCAAGCCCGTGATCGTTCGTTTGTCTGACTTTAAATCGAACGAGTACCGCAAGCTGGTTGGCGGCTCACGTTACGAGCCCGAGGAAGAGAACCCCATGCTGGGCTTCCGCGGTGCGGCACGCTATCTGTCTGAAGACTTCGAAGAGTGCTTCAAGATGGAGTGTGAAGCACTGAAAAAAGTGCGTGACGAAATGGGCTTAACCAACGTAGAAATTATGGTTCCCTTCGTGCGTACTTTGTCTCAGGCTGAGCGAGTGGTTGAGCTGCTGGCCAAGTACGGCTTGGCTCGCGGTGAAAACGGTCTGCGCTTGATCATGATGTGTGAAGTGCCTTCCAACGCCATTTTGGCCGAGCAGTTCTTGCAGTACTTCGATGGTTTCTCTATCGGTTCCAACGACATGACGCAGCTAACCCTGGGTCTGGATCGTGACTCCGGTATGGAACTTTTAGCCGCTGACTTTGATGAGCGGGATGAGGCTGTGAAGTTCATGCTCAGTCGTGCCATCGGGGCTTGCTTGGCACAAAACAAATACGTAGGTATTTGTGGCCAAGGGCCTAGCGACCATCTGGATCTGGCGCTATGGTTACGCGACGAAGGTATCTTGTCCTTATCGCTGAACCCCGATACGGTGGTTGATACCTGGCAGCGTTTAGCGCAAGAAGGCTAAGCCTCCTTCGCCTAGTGTGTGCCCACTGCCGGGCACACACGGACAGCAAAAAAGCCCGACGTCTCGATGTGTATCGTTACGACGGGCTTTTTTATATGCATGGGATTTGTCATCTATCCATGCAAGGGGTAAGCTATCGCTGTTTCACCCCATGAGTATGCAGAAAAATATCGCTAATTCGCTCTACTTCTTCTTGCACTCGTTCCGATCCCCAGGGCTCCATCGCCCCCATCAGCAAGGGGATAAGTTCGCTTTCACACAGGCAGCGCAGGTGCAGACACATAATTTGTGGGTCTTGTTTAGACAGGTGTCCTAGTTCGCTCTTGGCCTGCAGAAATTGCGCGACATTACACCAGATATCGTCGTCCAGCACATCAAAAAAACGTCGGCCAATATCAGTTTTTCCCCCTACTGAAATCGCTACACGCAGTAGCTGAGCGGTATTCAGGGAATACAAGGTAGTGAGCAGGGGCGATAAAAACAGGGCTAATTGCTCACGTGTATCACGCGTGGGGTCCAGGCTAACCAGTAATTTGTCTGTGTAGTCCTGCGCGCCAGCCAGCATGGTGGCTAGGAGCAAGTCTTCTTTGGAGGGGAAATAGTTGTACAGGGTACCTTTTGATCCACCCGCCAAGGCCGCAATCTGGGACATGGAGGCAGCTTCAAACCCGTGCTCTCGAAAAGCAGCAGCAGCTACTTCAAGTATTTTATCTCTGCGCTCTCGACCTTTGCGAGTGTAGCGGGCTGATTTACGAGGTACGTTGTGTTGCATTATGGTACGAATAGAACGAGCGATGTGAGTAAAAAGGCCGTGTGGATCTATGGGGCAGGTGTACTGCCCAAGATAATCTATTTTAGCCTTATCGTAAAACTACAGGCTTTTGTATAGTCTTTATTTGTTTTCAGCACAAGCAGCAGGGTGGTTTTTTCTGATACTGTAGTTACTTGTCATCGATGGAGTCCGGAATGACCAGCACAGAAGCAAAAAAAATCCTTATTGTTGGTGGCGGAGCAGGGGGCCTAGAGCTGGCCGCAAAATTGGGGCGTCGCTTTGGTCGAGATACCGTTTACCTGATCGATAAGGACCATGACCATATCTGGAAGCCTTCATTGCATGAAGTCGCAGCGGGTACGCTAGACATACATCGGGAAGGCCTGTCCTATTTTATGTTGGCTCGCGATTGTCATTTCACCTTTGTGCCTGGGCAAATGCTGGCACTAGACCGTGAGACACGTACTATTTCCTTGGCCCCTGTCCTGAGCCCCGACCATGAGGAAGTGTTTCCTGCCCGAGATTTGCACTACGACTACCTGGTCCTGGCCGTGGGCAGTCAAACCAACTTCTTTGGCACTAAGGGGGCTCATGAGCACGCCGTGGCTCTGGATTCAACAGCGCAGGCTGAACGCTTTCGCCTCAAGCTGCTTAACGAGCTTATAAGCACGCACAAGCGTAGCTTAAAGGGCGCTGATGATGATTTATACATCAGCATAGTGGGGGGCGGTGCAACCGGTGTAGAGCTGGCTGCCGAGCTGCTAGAGGCCAGCGCAGACCTACATTTCTATGGTGTCAGTACGCCAGGTCACGCCAGTCAGCGGGCAGTGCGTATTACTCTGATGGAAGGGGCTAACCGCATATTGTCCGCCTTGCCAGAACGCGTTTCTGCTTCGGCTCATGCTTTGCTGGTGCAGCGAGGCGTACGGGTACAAACCGGACTTAGGGTGGAAGAAATTCGTCGCGATAGCATTGTGGATGCGCAAGGCAATGAATACCCTAGCGATCTTTGTGTGTGGGCGGCGGGTATCAAGGCGCCGGCGTTTTTACGTGAGCTGGGCTTAGCCGTCAACAACATTAATCAGTTGCTGGTAGACACCCGTTTACGCACCGATGACCCACATGTGTGGGCGATAGGCGACTGTGCTCAAGCCCCTTGGGGGGATAGCGGCAAGTATTTGCCGGCACGTGCGCAGGTGGCGCATCAGCAAGCCAGTTACTTGTGTCAATATTTCACGCAGCTATTGCGTGGGCGTCAGGTCAGCGAGCAAGCTTTTCATTTTAAAGACTACGGCTCATTGGTATCGGTGGGGCACAGTCGTGGTGTAGGCAGCTTAATGGGTGTATTAATTGGGCGTAGCTGGTTTGTGAAGGGTTTGCTCGCGCGAGGCATGTACATGAGCCTGCATTTAATGCATCACATGGCCGTCTTGGGCCCAGTACGTACGTTTACGCTGGCCTTGGGGCGCCTGCTAAGCAAACGGGCTGCCCCTAGGGTCAAATTACACTAAGCCTGCTTCTACCGTGTTTGCAAGGCTAACAGCCCCGAGCGGCTGATGCGGTAAATGCCTTGTCCATGTGTCTGGATAAGGCGACGGGCTCGCAGTTTTTTCCAGCACTGGGCGTCGGCATCGCTCATGTGCCAGCCCTCACGAGAAATAAAACTGGCGCTGATCAGTTTTTTACGGGCATCGCGCTCAAGCTGAATGTATCCGCCTTGAGCGAGCATTTGTAAAATTCTGCGTTCTTGACGTGAAATGTTCATGGGCGTGCCTTATAGGCGCGGCACGCCAAACAGCTATGCATATCCGCATAGCGAAAGAAATAAATAAGCATGAAGTACCGAAAGATAAATGCGCAATAACACACCGAGCAAGGCTCAGTGTACGTAGACTGTTGGGGTCAGTAAGGCTATCTGCGCATAGGTCTCCGGTTGAGGTGGTGCTAAGCAGTATATCAGGACTGCCTAATCTGGGGAATGCGGCTCAAGCATGCTGCCAGCCAAGCGGTAGAGCCAGGCTGGCAAGGAGTCTTATAGCGAGCTGTGTTGTTGCCAGTGCTGGGCACGCTCGAGCAGTTGGCGAGCCTGCGCTACAACCGGAGCGTCTACCATGCGCCCTTCAAAACGAAAGGTCATCAGGCCTTCGCTACGCGCCTGTTCGTCAGCCTTAATGAGTGCCTGGGCACGCTCAAGCGCTGCGGCAGAGGGGGAGAAAGCTTGGTTGGCATGTGCTACCTGGCTTGGATGTATGCAAAACGCGCCTGCAAAACCCAGGCCAGCAGCGCGTTGCACTGTTTGTTTAAACGCCTCTTGATCGCTGAAATCAGCCACCGAACCGATGAAGCCTAGCGGCGCAATGCCGGCTGCTCGGCAGGCAGCCAAGGTTATCATATTGGGTAAGTATAAGCTGTCGTTGCTAAGTTGCATTTGCATGGACACAGCCAGATCTTCCGCGCCCACAATCATGCCCATCACACGTGGGTGGGCTTTAGCAATGGATTCCACATTTAATAAGGCCTGTGCATCCTCAATCATGGGGATCAAACGCATATGTCCCGCAGGCATGCCTCGTTCCTGCTCCAGTTCGTCCAGTACTTCGGCCACAGCCTGAATAAACCCTGCATCCGGTGTTTTAGGCAAGGTGAGCGCTTGTACGCTGGGCCAGCAGCAGGCCTCAAGGTCTCGTACTAGCTGGCGCCACGGGCGATTAACCCGTACCAAAACAGCTTTGCCTAATTCTTGCAATTCGGCCGATAAGCCGCGGACCATGTCTCGAGCCGCTTGCTTTTCTGTGCTAGCCACGCTGTCTTCAAGGTCTAGCTGCAGGGCATCGGCAGCGTTGGGCTTTTTGGCGCTAGTCACAAAGCGCGGATTGGTAATAGGCACAAAAAGCATACTGCGCCAAGGAAAAGTGGGGTGTTGCATGGCGTGGTCCTGTTATAAATTAGCCAATTGGACAAGAGTTTCATTATTGTAAGTGCAGAGTGCGTGCAACGCTGTCACATTGTTCTGGGTATTGTCCAGTTCTTAGGGCTATAGGTAAAATAGCAATAAAATATCTTAGCCATATAGTAAAGCTTATGACCCTAACCCAGTTGCGTTATTTTCTGGCCGTTGTGCGCTATGGCAGTATAAGTGCTGCTGCGCAGCATATTCATATTGCGCAACCGGCCTTGTCACAACGGCTTAAGCTGCTAGAAGAGGAACTAGGAGAAGTGCTTTTTCAGCGCCATTCCAGAGGGGTGACCTTGACCTCGGCAGGGGAGTTTTTATACCCTCAAGCGCTGGATATTATTCAACGTGTTGATCTGATTAGCCAAACCTTTAGCTCGCCAGATAATCAGCCAGCAGGCGCATTTCGTCTGGGCTTGGCGACCGCTGTCAATACGCGCTTATGCGTGCCTGTTATGCAGCGCTGTCGAGAATACTACCCTAAGGTGCAACTTACGCTAAGTGAAAGTATGAGCGGCACGCTGCTCGAGTGGGTGCTTGAGGGTAAAGTAGATATTGCCGTCGTGTATGACGTGCCCGTACAAAACTCTTTAGATATCAGCTTGCTAGATAGCGAGCAGTTGTACCTGGTTGCATCGCCTGTGATGGCAACATCGTTTACTGCTCCGATACAGCTAGAGCAGGTATTGAACTTGCCCTTGATTTTGCCTGCCTTTCCACAAACACTCAGGCTGATGGTAGAGCAAACATGTCAAAGTCATCTGGGTACGATTCCGTCTCAGGTGCTCGAGGTGGATTCCACCTATGCCATTAAAAAGCTGGTGGCGGCGCAAGAGGGATACAGTATTTTATCCCGTCATAGCTTGGAGGACGAACTGAAGCGCGGAGAATTGACCATACTGCCTTTTGCTCCAGGGCTGTTCAGGCGCTCTATTAATGTTGTACACCGCAAAGACCAGGCGGGCTACGCGTCATTGCGCGCTTTGCGCTTGTTGATTGAGGGGGCGTGGCATGACACTGTCGCCGTGCGTCGCGCCATTCAGCCCGTTTAATCGCGTTTGCGCGTGTCATGCTTAAGCAATCGCTCTTGCTCTCGCTTCCAGTCTTTGTCTTTGGCGCTGTCTCGTTTGTCGTGTAATTTCTTACCGCGCCCCAAACCAAAGTCCATTTTTATTCTACCTTTCTTATAATGCAGGTTTAGTGGCACTAAGGTGTAACCTCGCTGCTCCACTCTTCCTATTAGCTTGCTAATTTCTTCTGCACGTAAAAGTAGCTTGCGAGTTCGCGTTGCTTCAGGGCGTATATGGGTGGAAGCAGTGGGTAAAGCGCTAATGTGCATGCCGATGACGAAAACTTCTCCGTCACGCACAATGATATAACTTTCCTGGAGCTGTACATGACCAGCCCTGATTGCTTTGACTTCCCATCCTTCCAGCACCAGACCCGCTTCGAATCGATCTTCGATAAAGTATTCGTGTCTTGCTTTGCGGTTGTCAACTATGCTCATGAATTCAGTAATAGTCTTAAAGTTGTAAAATCAATATATTCTATCTAGTAAGTAGAGCCGATGCATACAGTAAAACGTTCCGTTCTTGTCCCCTATAGCTGCGAGCAAATGTTTAATTTGGTGGCGGACGTCGAAAAGTACCCTGAATTTATGCCGTGGTGCGGTGGCGCCAAGGTGAATGAACACACTGAAAAAGGGATGGAGGCATCGGTCACCATTAGCATTGCCGGTGTGCGCCAGTCTTTTACCACCAGTAATGAACATGATTACCCCAAACAGATTGTGTTGCGTCTGGTTGATGGCCCGTTCTCTGAGCTAAAGGGGGACTGGCAGTTTACCGCATTAGGCGAGGATGGATGCAAAATAGTCTTTGTGATGGACTATCAATTCTCGAGCCGCGCGCTGGAAATGGTCGTAGGCCCTATATTTAATCGGGTAGCCAATAGCTTTATCGATTCCTTCACCCGACGTGCGGATGATATCTATGGTGACTAAACCCATGCGTATTCGGCTTGTCTATATAAGCCCAGACTACAGCCATGACCAGATCTATGAACTGGCTCAGGGTAGCACGGTCGAGCAGCTTGTCTTGCAATCGCAGTTGTGGACGCACTGGCAAGCTCAGCACGAAGCGCCAGTGGCGATTCAGTCTTTGGCTCTAGGTATCTGGGGGCAATCCTGCCAAGCTGAGCAAGTGCTGCAGGATCTGGACAGGGTAGAGGTGTATCGCCCCTTAAGTTTTGATCCCATGGAATCCCGACGGCGCCGTCACGCACATAAACTAAGCCAAAAACCGCTGCGGCCACGACGCAGGCGCGCACCAGTCCAGGCAGGATAAAAAACGGAGTGCGCCGCGTTTGGCTGCACGCTATCCTGTAGGGGTTGATACATCACCCTGAGTACCCTAGCCATGTCATCTGCTACGCCCAACACCACTGCTATCCCCGAATTCGTTATACAGGCTTGTCGCTTGCTGGAAAGCAGTGATAGCGCTCCAAGCCTGGCATCGTTGTCTGCGCAAGTGGGGGTGAGCAGCGCGCATTTGCATAGGGTATTTGTTCGATGCCTGGGTATGAGCCCCAAGGAATATGCTTCGGCATGTCGTTCACAGCGTTTGCAACAGGCCTTGATTCACGCTCCTAGCGTGACTCAGGCTATGTACGAGGCAGGTTTTGGATCAAGCAGCCGTTTTTATGCCAATAGCGAACAAGCCTTAGGAATGTCCGTCCAGCGTTATCGGCAGGGGGGCCGCCATGAAACCTTGTTTTTTGCATTGGGGCGTTGTTCGGTAGGCGAGGTATTGGTGGCGTCCAGTCGCCAAGGCTTGGTGAGCATCTTGCTGGGCGATCAGCCAGAACAGCTTTTGCAATTGGCTCAGGCTCGTTTCCCCCATGCTAGCTGGCAAGGGGGAGTAGGGCAGTACGAGCAGTTAGCGGCGCAAGTGTTGGGCTTTCTGGATACGGGTGGGCATTTGCCTGCCTTCCCCCTAGATTTGCGTGGGACTGTGTTTCAGCGGCAGGTTTGGCATGCTTTGCAAAGCGTGCCTGCAGGTACAGTACTGACCTATAGCCAGCTGGCAGAACGCTTAGGACGTCCTGCGGCAGTGCGGGCTGTAGCCAGTGCGTGTGCCGCTAATCCCTTAGCGATTGTCGTACCCTGCCATCGTGTTATTCGAAAAGATGGTGGCTTAGGCGGTTATGCCTGGGGGCTAGCGCGCAAGCAACAATTGCTGGCGTCTGAAAATGCGCAACTTTTACGCTGAGTCCGCTGTTATGCTTTAGCCTTGAATTGTCATGAGCATGACAGCTTCATTTTCAGGCTGGCATTAAGGTGCTTAGAAAAAGGAGACAGCAATGCAACTAACTGAAGAACAACAGGCCTTCGCTCAGGCGGCCCGAGAATTTGCTCAAAACGAACTTGCACCCCACGCAGCCCAGTGGGATCTGGACGAGATTTTCCCCGTTGATGCCTTTCGCCAAGCAGGCGAGCTGGGATTTTGTGGGCTTTACGCCAATCCGGAAATAGGTGGCTTAGGCTTAGGGCGTCTAGATGCAGCGTTGGTATTCGAAGAAATGGCCGCCGCCGACCCTTCCACCACCGCGTTTTTGACCATACATAATATGGTTACCTGGATGATAGGTGAGTGGGGCACATCAAGGGCTAAAGAGCGTTGGGGCGAGGCCCTTACGCAAGGGAGCATTTTGGGCTCCTATTGCCTGACCGAGCCTGGCTCGGGCTCGGATGCCGCATCCTTGCGCACACGCGCTGAGCGCCGCGGTGATAAATATGTGCTAAATGGTAGCAAGGCCTTTATTTCAGGTGCCGGTGACACGCAGGTGCTGGTAGTCATGGCGCGTACCGGCGACGACTCTGCACGTGGGATTTCCGCTTTCGCCATCCCCGCGGATCTGCCCGGTATCGAATATGGTCGCAAAGAAATGAAGATGGGGTGGAACAGCCAATCTACCCGTCCTATTAGTTTTGATAACGTTGAGCTCGAGCCTTGGATGCTATTAGGCGAGGAAGGTCAGGGCTTTCGTTTTGCCATGCAGGGGCTCAATGGCGGCCGGATTAATATTGCTACATGCTCTGTTGGTGCAGCGCAAGGTGCCTATGATGCGGCACGTCAACACTTGTCTGAACGCAAACAGTTCGGTCAAGCCTTGGATCAGTTTCAGGCTCTGCAATTTAAGCTGGCTGATATGCTTACCAATATTGTCGCTTCGCGACAAATGGTCAGGCTGGCGGCTCACAAGATAGACCACGGTGACGCGCAAGCGGGCACCTATTGCGCGATGGCAAAACGTCTGGCCACAGACCTGGGTTTTCAGGTGTGTGTGGATGCGCAGCAATTGTTTGGTGGCTACGGTTACTTGAAGGATTACCCTGTCGAGCGCTTAGTGCGCGATACCCGTGTGCACCAGATACTTGAGGGCACGAACGAAATAATGCGCGTTATCATAGCCCGACAGATTATTGAACAAGGAGTTGACATCCGATGAGTGAGTCAGTGGTGTTTGAAGTGCGTCCAGCCAAGGGTGGACGTAGTGTGGGTGTGGCGCGTTTAAACCGCCCAGATAGCTTAAATAGCCTGAATCTGGAGATGTGTGCGGCCCTGTATCAACAATTGTTGCAATGGCAAGATGATGACTCTGTAGCCATGGTTGTTCTAGAGGCCAGTGGCGAGCGTGCCTTTTGTGCAGGCGGTGACTTGCATGGCCTGTATGCAGGAATGCAGGAAAACACCGAGGGCAATGCATGGAATAATGCCTATGCCCGAGAGTTTTTTGAAGTCGAGTATCGCCTAGATTACTTGCTGCATCGCTATAACAAGCCTGTACTGTGCTGGGGCAACGGAATTGTTATGGGGGGCGGTGTAGGGCTGTTTATGGCGTGTAGCCACAGAGTGTGCAGTGACACCACCCGTTGGGCGATGCCAGAGATTAGCATAGGCCTGTTTCCCGACGTAGGGGGGACGTGGATGCTGAGTCACTTGCCGGCGGGAATGGGCTACTTTTTGGCCTTAACCGGCGCTCAGTTAGGTGCAAGCGACTGTTTGCATTTGGGGCTGGCGAACTATTATTTGCCCCAAGACCAGTATGCCCAGTTGCAAGTGAGCTTGCTTGAGCAAAGCTGGACAGATTGTCCTGTACACAATGCCGATTTGCTGGATCAAGTACTGTCTCAGGAAACCGTTTCGCGTGACTTGGCGCCAGGCCCCTTGCAGCAACACTATCACAGCATACGTGCCAGTTTTGCAGGGCTGAGCTTTGAGCGCATGTGCGAGCAAATTCAGGCTTGGGCAACGGTAGACGATGCTTGGCTGGCACGTGCAGCAAAAACTTTTATGGCGGGCTCACCGGGCTCGGCGCGCTTAAGTTACAGCTTGCTTCGTCAGGCTCGTTACCTGTCTTTGGCAGATGTATTCAGGCTGGAGTACATCGTGTCTTTACAGTGTGGTGTACAAGGGGATTTTCAGGAGGGGATACGTGCCCTACTGGTGGACAAGGACAAGCAGCCACGCTGGAATCCGGCCACCTTAGCGGACGCGACCGATCAGTGGGTACAACGTTACTTTGTACCCGCTTGGCCAGCAGAGCAAGCCAGTCCGCTTGCTGATCTGGGCGCCTAATACGATTACTAAAAAAAGATTCGGGCATGTGCCCGAATCACAAGAAGGAGACAGGATGGAAACCATTGCATTTATAGGCTTAGGGCACATGGGTAAACCCATGGCGCTGAATTTGCAACAGGCTGGCTTTGCGCTGCGTGTGTTTGATCTTAATCAGGCGGCCATGCAAGAGCTTGCGCAAGCAGGCGCTACGGCCTGCGACAGCGTGCAGGCGGCGATTCAGGGTGCTCAGGTAGTCATCACCATGTTACCGGCAGGCCAGCACGTAGAGGCCGTATATGGCGGCTCTGAAGGGATCATTGCGCAGGCTGCAGACGGTACGGTACTGATTGATTGCAGCACGATTGCTGCACAGACCTCACGTGCTCTGAGTCAACAGGCGCAGTCGCGCGGCTTGCTCATGCTCGATGCCCCCGTTTCTGGTGGAACCGGAGGGGCAAAAGCGGGAACCTTAACCTTTATCGTGGGTGGTCCCGAACACGGGCTTGAGCGTATTCGGCCTTATCTGGAAAAAATGGGCAAAGCCATTTTTCATGCGGGTGATGCGGGGGCGGGACAAGTGGCCAAAGCCTGCAACAACATGCTGTTAGGTGTGCTGATGGCGGGTACGGCAGAAGCCTTGGCGCTGGGGGTATCACAGGGGCTCAAGCCAGAAGTGCTGTCAGGTATTATCGCGCAAAGCTCTGGGCGTAACTGGGCGACCGAGCTGTACAACCCCTGGCCGGGCGTGATGGAACATGCACCGGCCTCGAACAATTACGCGGGTGGCTTTGGGGTGGACCTCATGCTTAAGGATCTGGGGTTGGCCACAGAAAGTGCTGTAGCGTCAAAGTCTGCGGCGCCCTTAGGTGAATTGGCGCGTAACCTGTATGCCGTCCACAGCTCTCAAGGGCACGGAGCAGAGGATTTTTCCAGCATCCTTAAGCTTTACCGTAAAGCGGACTAACACGCCCTAAAAAGGGTTATTCAGCTTGAATCGCATAGGGTAAAGCCTGCACCTGCAAGGCAGGTCCCTGTGCGCTGCCAGCGAGAAACTCACCCTCAGCCAGATCAGCCAATTGCACTTCCATCAGCACATGAAGCTGGCCATCGTGCAGGGCTGCATTAATGATGCGTCCACACGGCGAGTCTGGGCTAGAGGCTAAAAAAGTATCTTTTGCCTGCCAGTCCTCGCCTTCTTCCAGCTTGATGTCCGGCTTGGTACAGGCGTAGGCCATACGGCGTTTCACAGTACCCCGATAATGACTGCGTGCCACGACTTCCTGACCGGGATAGCAACCCTTGCGAAAGTTGACGGCGTCAATCAGGTCCAGATTCAGTGTTTGCGGAATATAGCTTTCGTAAGCGCTGTTATCCACCCAAGGCAAGCCGGCCTGCATATCAGCGATATGCCAAGGGGCAGAGTTGGTATCTGCTTCAGCTAGGGTATCGGCGCTAATCAGCCAGGCGTGTGTGCCTTTCTTGCTGGTGTGCGGGCTGCTAATCCAGGTTTGTGTGGAGTCAGCATTGTCATGCACTTGCAGGGCGGTGGCGCTATCGCTTAGGGCTGGCGCTGCAAATAGCTCGGCATTCATGCAGCCATACACATGTAGTGGCAGCACTTGTATGCTGACCTTGCTACGCAATACAAACATGCGCAAGCGCTGGCATAAGGCATCGACTAGATCCGCCTTCACCAAGGCTCTCACAGATTGCGTGTCGTGCTCAGGCAGCCAGAATATCATCGTCGCCATGACGCGGCCCTTCGCATTGCAATAGGCTCCTAGTCTGGCCTGACCGGGGCTAAGGTGCAGCACATCCTGAGTAAGTTGAGCGTGTAAAAACGTAAGTGCATCAGCGCCCTGAAACTCAAGAACAGCTAAATCGGACAAGGCGTAAACGGTAGCAGTAGAGGACATAGATAGGCAGAAAATAACAGCGAATAAGTAAGACCCAGATGTTTATAATACCCCCCTTGGCATTTATTTCTCCTAGTAGGCTTGCGTACTGTGGGAATTTGTTTCAGCTCCGCATACATCTAGGGCAGAAAGTCATTACAATGCAAAGCGCATGAAAAAACTCTCTAAAATTCTATTATGGCTCCTGATCGCCGGCATTGTGCTGGTGACGGCTGCTGGTGCGGGGCTTTGGTACTGGGTGAATAAGCGCCCGGTGCCGATGCAGGCCGAACGTATCGACTATATTGTGGAAAGTGGTTCGGGTCCGCGCGCGATCGCCCGTATCATGAGGGCGGCAGGTATAGAACTGGACGAGCAGCAGTTCACCTGGCTGGCGCGTTTAAGTAAGCACGATACCTTGTTACAGGCAGGTGCGTACGAAGCGGAGCAAGGAGACACTTTATGGGATCTATTGCAACGCATGTCCAGCGGCAATATGCTGCAAACCCGTTTGACTGTGCCTGAAGGGTGGACCTATCAGCGCATACGTGAACACATGCGCGCCGATCCGGCAGTCAAAAGCGTGTTAAGCCCTGAGTCAGAACGTGATTTGCTGGAGTCTCTGGGTATAGATGCGCAGCACCCTGAGGGCTGGTTCGCGCCCGATACTTACGTATTTGTACCGGGAACAACGGATAAGGATGTGTTGCGTCGCGGCTTTGAGGCGCAGTCCCAACTGTTGCAACGGCTCTGGGACGAGCGCGATCCCGATTTGCCGTTGAAAACCCCGTATGAGGCGCTGATTCTAGCGTCTATCGTAGAGCGTGAAACGGGGCATAGTGAGGACAGGGCGCGGGTGGCAGGCGTGTTTATTAATCGCTTGCGTGCCAATATGCTATTGCAAACCGACCCTACAGTGATTTACGGGATGGGCGATCGTTATACCGGCCGTATTCGTCGTGTTGATCTGAATACTGATACACCTTGGAATACGTATACCCGTGCCGGCTTACCGCCCACACCTATTGCTAGCCCGGGGAAAGCGGCTTTATTGGCAAGTCTGCACCCGGAAAAGCATGATTATTACTACTTTGTGTCGCGTGGGGATGGCACCAGCCAATTTTCTAAAGACCTGCGGGCACACAATAACGCCGTGAATAAATATATTCGGGGGCGTTAACGGTGCTGTGGGCAGGCTTTAGGGTTTTGGGTGTGTCTGGCGGAACTCTTGCCATAAGCGTTCTAGCTGCTGTTGCAGCTCCTGCAGCGTCCCGTTATTTTGCACTTGCGCATCACCGGCTTGCTGGCTGATGCCCAGCTCGGAAGAGTGTGGGTGAACGGCTTGAGCCTGTGCTCTGTGTATATGCCAAATTTGCCCTCCTGAATCCCGTATAAACTGCGCCTCGTTTTCGTAACGTATATCGCGAATAATCACGCAGTCTGATTTATTGGCATCAGGATAGCGATACTGGCTTTGTAGCACAGCTCGCTGGGCCCGTCGTTCCATGTAATCGGGATAGCTTTGTGTGCATAAAGACAGGAGGCGTTCTGAGGCTTGCGCATAACTCATTTGCCAGAAGTCGCAATAAGGCGTGCTGGCAGTCATCCCATATATGGCTTGCATGGCCATGGCTAAGGGGCTGTTTGAGTCAGGTACAGCAGTGGCTTCACGCCGTAAGAGTTGTTCTGCACGTCGTATCCAGTGGTCTGGGCGTTCTGCTCGCATCCATTCTGTACCGACTAATTGGAAAAACTGCCGTGGTGACCTATTCCATAAGGCGATGGTTTGTTCTTTGTGGCTATCAGACCAGGTTTCATCATGGCTAAGGCCAAACAGGGCCTGGCATGCCATTTTGACCGGATCGGCCAAGGCATACGAACTGACATCGCTGTGCTGCAATAAAAAACGCGCGGCTGTGTCTTTCCCGGAGCGGGCGCGACCGGCCAAACCAATCAGATGAAACACTTGTTTTCCTTTCTCTACAAACCGCCAGTGTACTGTGCTTGTGGCGTGCTATTCGTGTTATGGCTGCTAGTTTACAATGATGTCTTACGCGTTTTCTCCAAAGGATGGTTGCGGTGTCAAATTTTCCCGTATTTTTGCCTTGGCAGCAGGACATGGCCCATGGTTGGTTGGGGCAGCAGCAACAGCGCTTTGCCCATGCATGGCTCCTGCATGGTTTGCCAGGTATAGGTAAGCGGGATTTTGCCAAAGCCGCGGCTGCGAGCCTGTTATGTGAAAGCCCCATACAGCACCTGGCCTGTGGGCAATGTCAGTCTTGCCAATGGATTCGCAGTGGGACGCATCCGGACTTGCGTTTTTTGCGTCCTGATGCGCTGACTCTAGCTGAAAACCCGCAAACAGAAGCCCTGACTGAGTCGGTTAAAAAGTCACCATCCAAAGAAATTCGTATAGAGCAGTTACGCCAGCTACACACTTGGTTTAACACCGCCACCCATAGAGGTGGCTGGCGGGTAACAGTGATTTATCCGGCCCAAGCCATGGGGCATGTGGTGGCCAATGCGCTGCTTAAAGTGCTAGAAGAGCCACCAGCGCATACAGTGTTTTTAATGGTGGCCGATGCCCCCGACAGGCTGTTACCCACCTTGGTGTCGCGTTGTCGGCGCTTACCCTTAGCTGTACCTGAACAGGCGCAAGCTGTGCATTGGTTACAGCAGCAAGGGGTTGAACAGGCCACCGACTGGTTGGCTGCCAGTGGTGGTGCTCCGCTTATCGCCCTAGAAAGCAGCCAGTTGCAGCCTCATGCTTATCCTGAGTGGCTTGCGCAATGGTTGCAACTGCAATTACGCCAGCAAAGCTCCTTAAGCCTGCAAGACCGTCTTGAGCCGCTTAGTCCGGTGGACTGGATTCAAACATTCCAACGCGTATTTATTGATCTGCAACTGCAGGTGTTTGCACAAGCACCACGTTATTATCCAGGCCTAAAGGACAGCACAGCCAAGCTGGCTGAGCGTTGTAAGCCTCAGGCGCTGGCCGAAGCGCTACGGTGGTTAAACAGCCAAAATCGTATTGCCACGCATCCTTTAAACAATAAAGTGTTTGTACACCACGCACTGGATCGTCTGGCTGCGGCCACACACTAATTCATTTTTATAGCTTTCACTCTTATGTATGTAGACTCCCATTGCCATCTGGATTTTCCACAATTGGCGGAAAACCTAGACAATATCCTAGAAACCATGCGGCAAAATCGTGTTGCTTGCGCTTTGGTAGTGAGCGTTGATCTTGATGATTGGCCTGGTTTAATGGATCTGGTCAAACCGCACCCCCATTTGTACGCATCGGTAGGGGTGCATCCAGACTACGAAAAAGTGAATGAGCCCAGCTTAGATGATCTGGTCTTGCGTAGCCAGGATCCTAAAGTAATTGCCATTGGCGAGACCGGACTAGACTACTTTCGCAAGCCCGAACCCTTAGACTGGCAGCGGGCACGCTTCAGAACCCATATTCAGGCCAGTAAAGCAACGCAGTTACCGTTAATCATACATACTCGGAATGCGAGCGCGGACACCTTGCGTATTATGCAAGAAGAGGGCGCCGAGCAAGGGGTGATGCATTGTTTCACTGAAACATGGGAAGTGGCCAAAGCAGCTTTAGACCTGAATTTTTATATTTCATTTTCTGGCATCGTCACCTTTAAAAGTGCGACGGACCTGCAAGAGGTCGCCAAGCAGGTACCCCTTGATCGATTGTTAATTGAAACGGATTCTCCGTTTCTGGCCCCAGTACCGTATAGGGGTAAGCTCAATCAGCCCGGCTATGTGGTACACGTGGCAGAAAAAATAGCTGAGCTACGCGGTATGAGCACCCAAGAAGTGGCTGAAATTAGCACTCAAAATTTCTTCAATCTATTCAATAAGATAAAGAACAAACCTGAGCTGATTTCGAGAATAGGGGCTTAGGTATACTTGTCGTATACACAAAAGATGGGAAGTGTTTAGATACTTTATTGAGTGTTTCTAAACCTGATGCTTTACATTATGTTTTTTGTTTAAGGTATTGATTTAATACGTTTTTTTGTGCATTCCTTCGTCTTTGCTTATTAAGATGAAAATTTTGTTTTTAATCAATGCTTTACGCTGTTATTGTGAAGTAGTTTGTCATTGATTTTATTCTATAACTTACATTAAGGAAGCGGCTTAAGTTATGGTTATTAAACGATTATCTGTTTTATTGCCATCGTTTTTTAGTGTCTGCCTTTTTAGCTTTGCTGTCATGGCTCAAGCTTTGGATGCAGCGTGGGTCAGGGCCATCGAGCAGGACAGGCCACGCGATCTGATTCAGCAGTTAGCGCAAGGCTTGGATCCGAATAGTCGTGATAGCGAACTGAACCCTGCTTTGATGCTGGCGATACAGAATGAATCGTGGCGGGCTTACGATACCTTGCTGGCTAACCGTAATACTGATGTGGAGCTGGCAAATGGCCGTCAGGAAACGCCCATGATGTATCTGGCCCTGTTGGGTCAAACGGAGCGTTTGCGTGATCTGCAACAACGAGGCGGACAAATTAACCGCTTAGGCTGGACTCCTTTGCATTACGCGGCCTCCAAAGGCAAACAGGACACGGTGCGCTATTTATTGTCGCAGCAAGCCTTGGTGAATGCTCCCGCGCCTGATGGTAGCAGTCCCTTAATGATGGCTGCCTTATCCGGCAGTAGGCAGGTAGTGGATTTGCTACTGCAGGCTGGAGCTGACGTTAGCATGCAAAACGCACAGCATTTAAAAGCTAGCGACTGGGCCAAATCCGCTCAACATGATAACTTGGCGCTATATCTTGAGCGCATTGAAGCCGATCCTTTATCCGCCTATGTGCCTGCATCCGAGACGCGTACGCCTTCCACAGAGCCATCCCGTGCGCCGGCTAAGACTGAATCGGGAGGTGGCGGATCGCAGTATTTTGATTTGGATCGTTTTGAAAAAATCGATACGCCATAAGATGTAATGACGCCGCTAAAGGATTAGCGGCGTCAATGAGGGCGTTTAACTTGCAGGTAAATAAGCGGGTCGTAATACCGTGCGTAATTGCTGATAGGGAATTAGCAAGGTAGGCTGGCCAGCTGAGTACGGTGCAATTTCATACGAGTTGTACTTAACGAGCAGTCCTTGGTCACTAAAACCTACATTGTTGCTGGGTTTAAATGGCCACATGCGCACAAAGCCATTCGGGTCTTGCTGAGCATCTTCGCTACTTTGTAGCCACACTTGATGCGCTTGGCGCAATAAGGCATCAAAGGCATTTTGCTGACCAGGTACGAGCATGTCTTTTAGGGAAATGGCCCGGTTTTCACGGTTATCCCAATTCAAATATTGTATTTGAGTCATGCCATGTGCTGCACTAGTGGGATAGTAATAGGAACTTAATTCCACTACCGTTAAGGCGGCATTACGATAGGGAGTACGGCTTGCCAGTAAAAGCTCATCGCGGCTGCCTGCTTGATTCCAGTAAGCCTGTTCAAGCTGTTCAAGGCTTTGTATGTTCTTTAGCCCCAAATCGGCGCTGGCCTGTGCAATAAGTGCTTGTTGTGCCGCTTGCGTCAAGGCGGGGCGCCCCGGAAACACTAGCGAATCCATACCAAAGCGTGGGCAGTTTGTCTGGCAAGCAGGCTTATTACGCATGTATTTTTGCGCTTGGGTAAATGCGCCATCCTGGCTGCTTACCTGATTGGTTTGATCAGGAATCAAGGAGCCTTCCTGCGTGGCGACCGTGGAGCAAGCAGCCACACTAAGACATAGTGCAGCCAGTAAACCTGTCTGTGTTGTCGCGCGAGGCGAGAACCTGGAGAATAAGAACATACTCGTTTCCTTATTTAACCGTGCTGGCATCCTGACCAAACAGAATTTTTTTGGCTGCATCACTGTGTGTGCCCGCATTCGGATTATGCTTTTCTACCAAGTCATAAGCTCGTTGAGTGGCGGGGCGTTCACCAATGCGCTCGTACCAACGTAACAGGTGAGGAAACTGGGTTAAGTCTTGTTGTTGACGTTCATGTGACACTATCCATGGATAGCAGGCCATATCGGCAATGGAATACTCCCCGGCAATGTAGTCACGGTCTTGGAGCTGCTTATTGAGCACACCGTATAAACGTCCTGTTTCTCGAACATAGCGGTCAATGGCATAGTCGATTTTTATCGGAGCGTAGACCGAAAAGTGGTGGTTCTGACCGGCCATGGGCCCAAGGCCCCCCATTTGCCAGTACAGCCATTGCAAGGTTTCAGTGCGTACACGCAAGTCGCTGGATAAAAATTGCCCTGTTTTTTCGGCCAGATATTGCAAAATCGCACCCGATTCGAAAATCGATATAGCTTGCCCACCATCGCTAGGAGCATGATCAACAATAGCGGGTATGCGGTTATTGGGTGCAATGGCTAGAAATTCAGGCTCAAACTGTGCTCCGCTACCAATATCCACTAGATGGATAGAGTAGGGCAGGCCCGTTTCTTCTAGGAAAAGCGTGATTTTATGACCATTAGGAGTCGTCCAATAATACAAATCTAGCATAAGGCCTCTGAGTAAGAAAAAGGTATATCGTGCCGTAAACTTGAGGCAAACGCCTCAGGCGTCTATATTCATGCAGTACTTATTTGAATGTGAGAAACTTGTACATGTCTAAAATTTACCATAACCCGCGCTGCAGTACGTCCCGTAAGGCACTGGCCTTACTCGTCGAACATGCCTACACACCTGAAATTATTGAGTATTTGAAAACTCCCCTGAGTGTGGAGCAACTGCGTACATTGATCCAGAACGCGGGATTAACGGTACGGGAGGCAATGCGCCCCAAAGAAACGGTATACACGGAATTGGGTTTAGATGATCCGGGTCTGGACGATGAGCATTTGTTGAATGCCTTGGCAGAGCATCCGATTTTATTGAACCGTCCGTTTGTGGTCACCGATAAAGGAACGCGTTTGGCACGACCACTAGAGCAAGTACACAGCATACTCTAGCAGCCTGCCTTAGCGAAGCGAAAGCTTATTGTGCGATGGCCTCGATAGCAATCACGATTTCTGTTTCATCACTGACTGCAGGCGCATTTTTGCCTGCATTAAACTCACTGCGTTTGATGCGTATGATGCCATCAGCGCCGATGGCGTCTTTGCGTAGCATGGGGTGAGGTTGTGCTTTGAAGTGGGTGATATCCAGTGTAACGGCTTGGCTGATGCCCTTGATAGTGAGCTCGCCTTGTGCTGACACGGGCGTATCACCCTCAAACTTCACGTCGGTGGAGGTAAAGGTGGCTTTGGGGAAGGTGACTGTATCCAGATGGTCTTTCCCATTTAGATGGCCGTCAAACGTGGCAAAACCAGAGCTCAGCGAGGAGCTGTCTACCGTCATGTCTATGGCACCCGTTTTGGCTTCTAGGTCCAGAGTAATGGTGCCATGTACGTCGTCAAAACGTATGGATTGCGTGCTAAAGCCTAAGTGCTGATAGCGGGCTTGCACATAGGTGTGCGATGGCTCTACCTTGTATGTAACGGGAGCAGCCTGGGCACCTACACTGAACAGGGCGGCAATACTGAGTCCTAGTAAGGGCTTAAACATCCAATTTCCTTTTTTTAAGTAACAAAATTAGTTTGCCGGTGCAACGGCAATCGTAAAGTCTATGGTGACCTCATTGGCCACCACATCAAATGCTGCCCATGGGCCTTCGCCAACGGTGAAGTCTGAGCGCTTGATCGGTAGTTGGCCTGTAAGCGTGGCGTTATTGCCGTCTTGCGTTAAAGTCGCGGTAAAGCTGACAGGTCGTTGCTGACCTTTGATTTCCAGTAGCCCATTCACCAGATACTGGTCTGCTGATTTAGGCGTTACCTGGTCGGCGGTAAATGTTGCCAGCGGATTGGACGCGCTATCAAACCATTCAGACTTAGCCAGTTCCTCGTTCGCCTCGTCCAGGCCTGTATCCACGCTAGCCAAATCCAGCTTCAGTTCTACGTGTGTATTTTCTGGTGCCTCGGTGTCGAAGTGCAATTCACCGTTCAGGGTGTTGAAACTTCCGTCCATGTCCACACCCATTTGCTGATAGCCAAAGCGCACGCTGCTTTGCTCGGGAAGAATCTGTGTGTAAACGGCGGCTTGAGCAGCTAAGGGAGCAAGCAGCAAAGCGGCTAGGGTAAAGCGTAATTTCATGCGGTTTTCTCCGGGGTAAAACGTATTGCTACACGGCTAAATAGGCCGTCACGGTCAATAAACTGGTGCTTGAGTGCGGCCAGTACGTGTAGTACGACCATGCTGATCAGGCAATAGTTCAGCCAAATATGAATATTCACCAAGGTATTACCCAACTCTTTATTCTTAGCGATCAGGTCAGGCAGGGGATACAGGCCAAACATCACGGTCGGTATGCCTTTTGCAGAGCTCATTAGCCAGCCTGTCAGGGGTATCGCCAACATTAAGGCGTACAGTAAAAAATGCCCAAATTTGGCGGCCCAGATACTGCCAGAACTCATGCTGTCAGGCATAGATGGCAGGCGGTGAGTCCAGCGCCACAAAAGTCGCAGTACTACCAAAGCAAGAATGCAAATACCGGTCCACTTGTGCCAGGAGTAAAGCTGAAACTTGGTGGGTGACATACTTAAGGACTTCATGTAGTAGCCTAGGGTCACCATACCCATCAACAGAACCGCTAGTAGCCAATGCAATACACGGCTAAATAGTGGGTAGCGCGTGGGTGTGGAACTGTTCATATTGATAATGCCTTTCATTTAACAATAGACTTACTTTAACCTGAATGTGACCTTTCATACAGATGTTTGGGTGCAATAGACTATTCCATGTATGAACGTAATGCTGGAAGTAGCCCCAAATGCGTGCAAGCAAGAGTAAGCGGCTAATGGTGTGCTCTTCGGTTTTTTACCTGGCCCAATATTTGTTACCATGATCGCCATAGCCCACGGCAGGGCAGCATTAAAAGGAACAATTCATGCGATACAGGCGTAAATGGCTAGTGCTGGGGATTAGCACTCTGGGACTGGCCGCGTGCAGTAGTGCCAAAGACGCTAGCCAGGATAATTTCTCCAAAGCGATTCAAGCCTATCTGGACAATGAGTCTGGTTTTTGTGCTGGTATTCCGGCCACTCATTACCCTTTTTCCTTTGCCAACGAAGATGTGCTGGTGGAAAACAGCAAGCGCCGTGCTGACGCATTTGTGAGCGCTGGCTTGCTCACGTCGCGCGATACACATATCAAGTCTCGCTTTACCCCGGAACAGGTAGAAGCGGTGGAATACAAGTTAAGCAGCCTGGGGCAAAAGCACTTGGTCAAAGCAGGGGCGGGGTCCTTGGGTAACCACGATGCGTTTTGTACTGGTAAATATGTGCTGGAAGATATCGAATCTTTCACCGAGCCCGCTGATGCAATGGGTTTGAAAATATCTCGTGTTGCGTATACCTTTAAGCTACGTAATGCGCATAAATGGCTGCAAGACCCCGCCATACAGCAGGTATTTACCGACGCGGCGTCAATGCTGGATAAACACATCGAAGGGCGGGCAGTGCTGGTGCTAACTAATAAAGGCTGGGTACACGAGCGCTTGCTCAAACCCTGATAGTAGTGTCTTGAAGGCGTCCCCTTAGCTTGCCGACCAAGCGGGACGCCTATGAGAATGCCCATGTTTTTGCGCCACGCTGTGTATTGCTAAGCTAGTTGAGATACACTTCAAAATCAATATACAGTTAAATATCGCGCATATAAAAATGCAATTAACGGAAAAGACATCTCCTATATGAAAAGACCAGTTAAGCAAGAAAGGGCAGGGCAATCCCAGCAAGAACTGTCTTTGCTTGGCGACGCTGCCCAAGCTATCGATCCGTATGCTTTGTTCGATACTTGGCTAAGTCGACAACAACCTCGTTTTTTACCCAGCACGCAAAATTTGTATCGCACCTTATGGCGCCGTTTTTTAGAAGATATACAGGTGCGCGGCAAGCTCTTTCACGCTATACAGCCCGTAGACATACAAGAGTTTTTAACGCGCCTAGACGGCGTCAAACGGCCGCAACGAGAACGTTATCAACAACTCATAGAGCGCGCATACCATGAACTGTGGATTCAGGATCCCAGTATGGCTAACCCGGCTAGCGCCGCATCCATTAACGATCCTTGGAAAGCCCACTGGCGGCAAGCACCTGATAACGAGGCTACACAGTTTCTAACCACTTATCAGGTACAAGCGCTTATTAAAGCCATGCAGCATCGTTTGCTGATACTGAATAATCCCGCTGGCTACACTCAGGCGGCTATCTGGCGTCAAAGCCGTGATGTATGCATCGTGGGTTTACTCCTAGGGGCCGGTATACGCCCACAAGAGCTCACACAATTACGCCGTTCACAGTGGCAAAGCTTATCTCCTGCGGATACGCAGCGATTCACTCATGAATGGCCTGCCTTGGAAAACAGTGAACACTGGTCACCGGGTACGACTTTTTTGCATATACAAGGCTCGGCTCAGCGGCAACTGCCATTGCCAAATTGGGTTGCTAGCCTGTTACGACAGTGGACGGAGTACGCCCAACTAGAGCCCCAAGCGCTCTTATTTCCCGGCAGCCGTCATATTAGCGCTGCTCGACCCGCTATCAGCATGAATCCAGCAACATTAGCCCGCGTCGTCAGCAAATGGGGCATGCAACATGCCCAGTTGCTATTAACTCCACAACGCTTACGGAATGTATACGGTGCCTGTCTGCTACAAGCAGGCTTGAACCTAAACGAGCTGGAATTACTGATGGGCTATGCTCCCGGTGCCGCCAGTGCGTGGCGCTTGCAGGCTGCCTGGTTGCAGTGGAGCAGCGTAAATGACAACTCGGAAGCAGATCAAACAAATACAAGCGTTACGCCAGAATAAGTTGTGAACGCTGACTTTTTGCATCATAAATTCGTTCTACACGCACTCCAAAAGTCTGTTCCAGAATTTCTGGCTGCATGATCTGCTTAGCGCCACCTTGCGCATAGAGTTGCTTATTATGCATAAGCCAAAAAGTGTCGGCATAGCGCTGTGCCAGATTCAAATCATGCATCACAGCAATCATGGCCAGACCTTGCTCGCTCATGGTGTGCAGCACATCCAGGACTAACTTTTGCTGGGCTAAATCTAAGGCGGCGGTCGGCTCATCAAGCAATAGCAAAGAGTCAGCCGGACGATCAACAAGCTGTACCAAGGCTCTGGCAAATTGCACTCGCTGTTGTTGCCCTCCCGACAAGCTAAGGTAAGAGCATTGGCGTAACTCATCTAGCTGTAAGAGATACACAACATAATCAACGCATGCTTTGCGGTGTAGGGGGCTATCCTCCTGATGCGGTAAGCGACCCAGTTCAATAAACTCTTGCACAGTGAATGCAAAGGGCAAATACGTACTTTGTGGCATATATGCCATTGTGCGAGCCAGTTCAAGCGGGCTGTAGTGGCGCACATCCCGATTATGCAAGCGTATTACGCCGCTATAGGCGTACTCTTGTGCCAAACAGCGCAGTAAAGAAGATTTTCCGCTCCCATTCGCACCAATCAAGGCCACACGCTGGCCACGATGCACTTGGCTCTGAATGGATTGAAGAATCGACTGATCAGATAAGCAAAGGCCCACCTTATTCATGCTTAGTATCTGGCTAGGGCTTACGCGTTGTGGTGTGGGCACCCAATAAGGACGGCTCTGTTGTTGCTTGACTGCCCCATCCACGGCAAGATGATGACGAGCTGAGTAGGGTTTTTTTAATAAGTACAGAAAGAAGGGTGCGCCTAACAGGGCAGTTAATACACCTATGGGGAGCTCGGTGGGCACAATTACACGGCGTGCCAGTAAATCGGCCAAGCTAAGTAGCAAAGCACCCAATAAACAAGCCAAAGGAAGCAGCCCACCGTGCCGAGGGCCAAGTAGCAAACGTGCCAAATGTGGGGCGACTAGTCCAATAAATCCTATCATGCCACTGAAGGCTACTGCCACACCTGCGCCCGCTGCTGTGGCCAAAACTATATAACGTTTTAATCGCTCCACCGCTATGCCAAGATGACGCGCGTTCTGGTCTCCCAGCAATAGGGCATCTAGGGCATAGCGCCACCGATAGGCAAGGGTACTGATCAGCACTGTCACGGCACTCATGCTCAGAGCAGTGTGCCAGCTTGCACCGGCTAAACTGCCCAGACTCCAGAAAGTCAGATTGCGTAGCTGTTCATCAGTGGCTATATAGCTTAATAAGCCAATACAAGCCCCCGCTAATGCATTCATAGCAATACCGCACAGCAAAAGCGTCGTCGCATCGATACGGCCGTTTTTTACCGCAAGCGCGAAGATAAGCGCTGCGCTACAAGTAGCACCTAAAAAAGCCGCTAGGGGAGTGAGCCACAGGTTTAGAAATACGCTTTGCGCATAAAAACCGCTGCCCAATACAATGGCAGCGATAGCCCCCAAAGCCCCTCCGGCGGACAAACCAATCAGTCCTGGATCGGCTAAGGGGTTTTTAAACAAGGCTTGCATTAAGGTTCCGGCACAGGCAAGCCCCGCACCAATAGCCAGTCCTAACAACAGTCTGGGCAGGCGAATTTGCAGCAAAATCAAGCTATCACGCTGACTACGCGTGTCGTTTAGTGTTCCAAAAAGCAGCGAGAACAGGCGGGTGGGGCTGATGTGTACCGCTCCTTGCGCTAAGGAAGCGATACAAGTGAGCACTAAAGCCAGTGCCGTCATCACTATATAGCCACGCTGGGCAGACGATGATGTCATGGTCTGCCCTCTGATATTAGTCGTTTTACTTGATCACGTAAGTACCTTACGCCTGCAGGCGTTGATAAGCCTAAGCCCTGCAAGTAACGGCCGGGTATGCTAAATACAGCCTGATTTATATAGGCCGGTGTCAAACTTGCACCGGGTGCGGCAAGCACCGCCGCGACTCCTTTCGTCTCGTTCTGCAATCCTTCTTGATTGGTAAAAATAAAATCAGGTGCGCCCGCCAAAAGCGCCTCCTGGCTCAAAATTTTATACCCCTCGATAGAGTCTGCTACGTTCTTTATGCCGGCCAGCTCCAGCAGCGCAGCGGCTTGTGTACCCCGACCACCCGCTACGGTGGGGCGTCCACCGCCTGCCAGAATAAATACCCCCTTAACTGGCAAAGGCTCAGTTGCGACCTCAAGCTCTAGCTGTTTCATCTCGTGATCTAGCTGTTGAACTAAGATCTGGGCTTGCTGTTCTTGCTGTAATAATTGTCCCAGTATGCGTATTCGCTCATGCGCACCTTCCAGAGTCGGTGATGGAGGTAAATCCAGAATATCTACCCCCAAGGCACTGATTTGAATACGCGTCTGGGCATGCATACGCTCAGCCGTTTGTAAAATATGAGTAGGCGCTAAGGCTAATAAGGTTTCGCTAGAACTTTGCTTAAAGCCTCCCAGCTTGGGCGTATCCGCAAACGGCTCCAGATAGTCGGCGGCTGTCGTAACAGCCACTACCTGATCTTGAGCGCCCAGTGCAAGCACCGTCTCCGCTATCGTGTTATCCAGTATGATCAAGCGCAACTGGGCGTGTGCAACGGTGCTGAACAGCCACGTTATTGCGAACAGTGCGCATAGCCTTAGCCATTTATACGGTTTCATTCAATACCTCCTGCATGTGCAACAGCCATTGCCTGGCGGCAGCCCCCTGAGCTTGAATGCGTAAAGCGCCACCTGCCTGATCAAAGGCTCGTAATTCAGCCTGTGCACCCTCAATCAACTCAAGCTTCGACACATTTTGTGCATCAAAATGTGCACGGAATTCGGGCTCTGAAATATGCGCCCAAGCATGATCCGCCTTACTATTCTGGATAAGGCCTTGAAACTGACTATGGCCGCTCCTTCCCGTTAAACTGACTCGGCTCTCTGACAGTAGGGATAGCTCACGGATGCCTATTAAAAAAGCCCGCTGAACTGCATTAAGGCTAGAGCCCGAGCGCTGATAAGGGCTGTAAGTAGGCAATGCTTGCAATGCATTAGCCGGTAAGACTACTTGGTGGCGCATCCAGAAGGGCCACGCGATAGCCTGACCACGCTTTGAGCGCAAGAACAACTTTGCTAAAACATGGCCTTGCTGATCGAAAAAGTTAAGGCTAACGCTGTGGCCACGATGCCCTTGTTCCCGCAGACAAAAAACATAGTGGCTGGCTTGGCGTGGGTAGTAAACAGCTTGTTGCGCATCGTAGAGCTGTACTGTGTCGTCCGTAAACCTGACATTTGCGTGCATCAGGTGGATCAATACACCTAGATCGTTACGCTGAATAGCAAATAAACGGCGCCAATCGTGCACAGGCTGTAGCAAGGTAAGGATATCGGGCTTCAGGGCAAGGCAATTCTCACTATCGCGTTGATGCATCGCTATAAATAATGCGGCCTCAGATACACCCAGCAATTTAGCCGCTTGAGGGCTATGCAAATGCGGATGTTGCTGCAACAAGTCTTGGTAGCTTTGCCACACCTGCTCAGCATTATGCTGCATCAATACATCTGGTTTAGAACTCATAGCGCGCTCCTGCATAAATGAAGCGGGCAGGGGGATCCATTGTCACCCCCCGTGCGCCAAAGTTCACAGGCTGGATCTGATTGAACACATTATCGACTCCAGCGTATAGCTGCCATGCTCGAGTAAAGGAATACGCTAGTTTCAGGTCGCTAGTGCCATAGCGACTGTTAAAGGGCGCACCCGCACGAACATGAGGATCAGGGCTATAAAAGTCGAAATAATGCTTATGGTGTAAATCGGCTCTCCAGGCTCCTTGCTCATAATGGATACCCAAGCGGGCGATATGGCGTGCCATACCAGTCAAACGGTGTTTTGTCCGTGTGTCGCGGGCATCTAAATAATCCCAAGCTGCTTGTAAAGTCCAGTGCGATCCCAGATTCCAACGGCTACTTAGCTCAGCTCCGCGCAGAGTAGCACGATCAATATTGGTGTAAACATGACGACTGCGTATCGAGGCAGGGTCAGTGGGCAAGCGTGGACCCTGCGTAGTGGAAATCATGTCGCGAACACGATTATCGAAAAGCGCTAAATCCAGTTGCCCCAAACTATGCTGATACTGAAAGGCCAATTCCCATGCTCGGTTCTTCTCGGCTCTTAAGTCTGGATTACCCGCAATAATGCTGGGACCACGAGTAAAACTGGAATATTGTTCAAGTATGGTCGGCGCTCGATAAGCCTGACCATACCCTAGGCGCGCCAAAAAAGGACCACTCTGATATTGGAGAGCCAGTCGTGGCGTGGCCAATTGCCCAAAATCCGTAAAATGATCAAAGCGCACTCCTGCCAAAGCCGTCCAGTGAGCGCCCCAACTCCATTCGTCCTGTAGGTAAGCATAGCGATTATCGCGTTTTACCCTGCGGGTATTGATGGTCACATCTATACTGTCGCTGACCCATCCTGTTCCATACGTTAACTGATGGTGCTCGTGGTCGCTGCTGCCACGCAGTTGTGCCTGCCATTGATGGTAATCGGTGTGCTCAATCAGTGGGTAACTTCTGGTCGTCGACCCTTTGCTGCGACCATAGGCAATATCCGCTTGCCAGCTTGACTTTTTAAAGTCTGCCTCCCAGCTCAAGGCACTGAACCAACGCCTTTCCTTCTCATAACTTTCAAATCTGCGGGCTGCTTGCAGCGGAGTAGCAAGCAAGCGATTAGGGCTGCGATCATCCTGATCCACATACTCCATCGTTAAACGTAAAGCTTGCTCGGTATTCAAACGTAAACCCGCTTCGTAGCTCAAAAAGCTTTGTTTAAGGTGACTGAGATCAGGTGGCGTTGCCTTGTTCTCGTAGGCAAAGCTTTGTCTATCTTTGTGCTCGATACTAATTTGATGGCGTAGAGTGTCCGAACCAAAATACACCCCACCACGGCCAATCACACTGGCCCGTTGCCCATCAGCGGCCACTGCACCATAGAGCATGTCTATGTGCCCCCCTTGTCCACGCTGATCTAAAGGGGAGCGAGTAAGTATATTGATAGCACCACCGGTAGCGTCGGCACCATATAGCGCCGACATTGGCCCGCGTATCACTTCGATTTGCCGAATATTATCCAGCTCAATCAGGCCTGGATTCAAACCTCCATATTTACCTGGTCTACGTAAACCATTGATGAGCAAGGCACCTGGTCGCACACTAAATCCACGTATAGACAGGCTATTGTTCGAGCCCTGAGCGCGCGCATCTACGCCACTTGCTTGGCCCAAGACTTGTGGTAAACCCGTGCCGCTGAATGCTCGAATATCTTGTTCGCTTAGCACTTGTACGGATGCCATGACGTCCTCAATAGCTTGAGCTCGCATATTGGCCCCCACCACAATGGTGCTTAATTCTGTGTTGCGTGCCTCGTGGGCATACACTTGGCCTGACAGTAAAGGCAGGCACGCCAAGCACAGCAGTGCCTGTCCCGCAGGAGATATAAAATAGTTCATATTATGTAGTTCATTTCACAAGTCGTGCTCAAGCGGCCACGCAGCATGGCGCGGCTGAACCAGTCAGCACATCTTGCTTGATCAATAAAAAGATAGGGAAGGGGAATGAACTACGCGAGGGGAGGAGCGCGAGGGCCTAAGGGGGAGCCCAGAAAAATAGTGAGCAGGGGTGGGGCGCGAGACTCTGGCAAAACAAAATGTGCGCCAGGCACCCAAATACTTAGACGCGTATCTGAGGGTAAAACGGCTGCATCTGCAGCAGCCATATTATAGGGGCAAGTATGTATGCTGCCTGCTTGCTCGGAGTGCTGTTCGAGGTCTTGGTTTAGGTCTTGTAAAAATTGCTCAAACGCAGCTTGAGACGAACCTTGGGGTAAACAAAAACTTAATGACAACAGCCCCGATTGAGCGGGTTTAGGCGCAGTGGGCATGTAGCCAGTCGGAATTAGCGCACGTAAAAAAAACGCAGCCAGACAAAGACACAGCAAGCCATGCCAAAGCCCATGCATTCTTTTACGTGATACACCCAACACAGTGCCCATGAATGAATATGCGAAAGAGAGTCTTAAAAAACCAGCTCAAAGAAAATGAATATACCATTAATAGCATCCAGACCGTCTGGGGTAAACCGTATTTCATCGCTATGCTTATGCCAAGCATATAGCGTACAGAGACCATATGAAGCAGCTCGCTTTGCTGCCTACAGGAAGACTAATAAACATCGCATAATGTATATTATGTAAAGTCAGGTATTTGAATAACTAGACAGTACTTCTAGTACTGTCCTCTATCCCCCCGTCTATCACTACGCACCCGCCTTCAGTGCTTAGCTGTTTAGGCCAGGCTTGCTTGCGCTTTAGTGCTTAAAAATTCGCGCAAGGTACGTAAGGCCGGACTGATTAAGCGCCTGCCGGGAATGACTAGGTTTAAGGGGCTACGCTCGCCAGTCCAGTCGGTGCATAAGGCAATTAAAGCACCACTGCGCAGATCGTCCATCACGTCCAGATGGGCTTTATAGGCAATGCCGTGTCCCATCTTTGCCCAGCGTCTTACTACTTCACCGTCGTTAGAAATATGACGTGCAGGCACTTCTACACTTATTTCTTGCTCATGCGCATCATAAAAGCGCCATTTGTCGTGCGTTTCTCTGTCCAGCATAAAGCACAGGCAATCATGCGCGCTAAGATCGTGAGGACTTTGCGGATAACCATAGCGTTCCAGATAGCTTGGCGCTGCGCATAGTATGCGGGTGTTGTGCTCGTGCAGACTTAAAGCAACCAAGCTGGAGTCTGGTAAATCCCCATAACGTATGGCGGCATCAAAGGACTCTTTATACATATTGCTTACACGATCTGATAAATGCACATCAACTCGCACTTGCGGGTGTATGGCCTGAAACTCGGCTAGCCAGTGCAGCAATATATTTCGACCAAAATCAGATGGAGCAGACAGACGAATTTGCGCACGCAGGCCGGTAGTATCAACCTGCAAGGCTTGAGCGGCCGCTCTTAGCCCCTCCAAGGCAGGTTGACACTGAAGTAAAAACTGCTCGCCTTTGGGCGTTAAACGCAAACTGCGTGTAGTGCGTATGAACAGCTGTGTATTAAGCTCCTCCTCCAGCCTTTTTACGGCAGCACTGATGGCGGCGGGGCTTAAGCTTAAAGCGCGCCCCGTTGCCGAAAAACTCCCCGTCTCAGCAGTACGTACAAAGATATCTAGATCTTGTAGTGATTTCACTGTAATAGTCCCTTGATTATCAAATTTTTTTTGAGAATTATTTCATTAATGTAGGTCTTTTTCAAAACCCGAACAAGCGTTACAGTCAATCTATCCAAACGGAATGACTGCTTTATGCTGCATTAACGATTGATTATTTTTTGGAGTTTACTGATGAAAGCCATAGGCTACACACATAACCTTCCTATTAGCGACCCTCTTTCCCTGGTAGATATACAAAAAGCCAAGCCTAGCCCCGGTGCACGTGACCTATTGGTCGAGGTCCAGGCTATCGCGGTGAATCCAGTGGATACTAAAATCCGTCGAAATCGTCAGCCAGCCAGTGGTGAATACGAAGTGCTGGGATGGGATGTCTGTGGGATCGTGAAGGAAGTTGGCGCTGAGGTCAGTCTTTTTACGGCCGGTGATCGAGTCTGGTATGCAGGTGCTATAGATAGGCCCGGCGCAAATAGCCAGTTACACCTGGTAGACGAGCGCATTGTGGCCTTGGCCCCAGAACAGCTTAGTAATGCAGAGGCCGCCGCCCTCCCCTTAACCGGGATTACGGCTTGGGAATTATTGTTCCATCGATTACAGGTTAGCCGAGCAGCCGATGCACCGCCTAAAACCTTGTTAATCGTGGGTGCTGCGGGCGGTGTTGGGTCAATTCTCGTGCAATTAGCCGCTAAATTAACGTCTTTAACCGTAATTGCCACTGCATCGCGTCCTGAAACACAAGCATGGGTAAAGCAATTAGGTGCGCATCATGTTATTGATCACAGCAAACCCTTATCGGAAGAGCTCAAGGCTCTGGGCATCCCCACTGTGGACTTGATTGCTAGCTTGACCCAGACGGATCAACACCTGACAGAGCTTGCAGCCAGCATCGCCCCACAAGGTAAGCTTGCCCTGATTGATGACCCCGCCACCTTTGATATCAAGCTATTCAAAAGTAAATCCGTATCCATACATTGGGAGTTCATGTACACCCGCTCCATGTATCAAACCGCCGACATGCAAGCTCAGCATGATCTGCTGACTGAACTGGCTCAACTGGTGGATAAAGGCGTAATCAAGACAACCTTAGGCCAGCATTTAGGCAGCATTAAGGCCAGCACTCTGCGTCAGGCCCATGCTTTATTAGAAAGCGGCACAACTCAGGGTAAGCTCGTGCTCGAGGGCTGGGACGAGTAAGAGTCCGTACTATTTAGTTTTCCTGCTTGATTTCACAGATGCCCGTTATAGTATGCATATTTCACCACGACGGGCATCATCATGAAGCGAGCATTTGAACTGGCGGAACAAGATCCACATACCGATCGTGCTTGGGCACAAGAAAAACTCTTGGAGTTGCGTCCCCTGCTCTTGCATTGGCAGCAAGAACGACTGGATCAGGCGGATCAGACCTTGCTTATCGTGGTGGCTGGAATGGACGGTGTGGGCAAAGGCTCCGCCGTTAATACCCTAAATACCTGGCTGGATCCCCGCCATGTGCATACTTTAGCTTTTTCTGAGCCTACCGAAGAAGAAAGCATGCGCCCTGCTATGTGGCGTTACTGGAATAGCCTGCCGGCTAAGGGTCAAACAGGACTTGTGTTTGGCTCTTGGTATGGCGCCCTGATGAACGAACTGCAAGGCAAGCATGGCGATCCGATCAAGCTGGATCGCTATGTGCGTATTATTAAGCAGTTCGAGGCAGAACTGGCATACCAGGGCGTAAAAATACTTAAATTATGGTTTCACTCCTCTAGCCAGGCACAAGCCCAACGCTGTCAGGACTTACTCGCCAATCCCAATACCGCGTGGCGCGTAACCAAAAAAGATTTAAAAGTACAAAAAAAATTCAAGCAAATACGGCGTGCAGCAATAGAAGCCATTACGCTTACGCACACCCATCATGCGCCTTGGGTCATGGTGCCCAGCGCAGATCCCTCCACGCGTGACTTAACCGTAGCACAAGCCGTTCTTAACGCTTTGCAAAAGCCCGTGCAGGCGCAAGAGGTGGAAGCGCCAGTGTATATGGACTGGCCATTAATAAAGCCAGCCATACAGTTGCGTGCCGTTAAACACCTAAAGCCACTTATGGATAAGGATCACTATGAACAAGAGCTATTGCATTGGCAAGGCCGACTGTCCAAAGCTATACGCAGCAAAGCGTTTCAGACCCAGTCCTTAATCGTTTTATTTGAGGGTGAAGATGCGGCGGGTAAAGGTGGTGCCATAAAACGCTTAACCGCTGCCTTGGATGTCCGGAACTACGACGTGCACCCTATTTCCGCACCTGCTACTTATGAATTGGCCAGACCCTATATGTGGCGCTTCTGGACACGATTACCACGTCAACAAAAAGTGGCGATTTTCGATCGCTCTTGGTATGGACGAGTATTGGTAGAACGTGTAGAAAAACTGGCTTCCGTTGCGGCCTGGCGGCGATCCTATGCCGAAATCAATAATTTTGAAGCCCAGTTAGTAGCGAATTCCACGCTGGTCATAAAATTTTGGTTGTCGGTTAGCAAAGACGAACAACTACGCCGTTTTCAAGAGCGAGAAAGCTCCCCCCTGAAGACTTATAAAATCACCGATGAAGACTGGCGTAACCGCGGTAAATGGAACGCGTATCGCAAAGCGGCGCAAGATATGCTGGATCAAACCAACACCGATTATGCGCCCTGGCATATTGTGCCCAGTAACGACAAACGCGCAGCACGAGTACAAATACTGCGCCATGTTTGTGAGTTACTGGAGTCGCTCCAGGATGCCTCGTCCAGCAACGCATACTTAACAGAGCCAGAGCCTGCTCAATTGATCAACGAGCAAGTCTGAGCTTATCGCCCCTGCCTTGCTAGGGGCGAAGTGTTAAGTGCAGTTAGCCATCAATTAATACGCACACCCGTAAGCTCAACAAGATTGCGCCAGTTATCGATTTCTTTTGCTTGATAATCACGCAAATCGCTAGGGCTTCCCCCCGCAACCTGCATATCAATTTGTTCAGCAATACCGAGCAACTCTGGCGTTTCCAATAGTTCGTTCACGGCCTGATTGAGCTCGTTCACTACTGCCTCAGGTGTACCTTTAGGTGCAAATAAAGCAAACCAAACCACCAGCTCTTGGGGGAATCCTGATTCAGCCATCGTCGGTACATCAGGAGCAAACTTGGCTCGTTCTGCTGATGTGACCGCTACAGCTTTTAACTTACCGCTTTCAACCAAGGGTCTGCTGGGCCCAACATTTTCGAAAGCATAAGGAATTTGTCCACCCATTAAATCCGTCAGCAACGCACCTACATTACTGTACAACACTGTTTCCGGTTGAATATCAGCCGTTTTTTTCATCAGCTCTACCCATACACGAGCGGTGGTGTTGCTGGCACCAAAGTTCATGCTATCTGGTTTGGTTTTCGCCTGACTAATAATGGCCTCAATCGTATCCGATTCAGCATCTGGATGAGCAACTAAAATCATAGGTAGTTTGCCCATTAATATAATGGGTTCAAAGTCCTGGGCTGGATCATAATTGAGCTGGCTGTATAAGCTTGAGTTAGCCGCCATAGGACCGTTGGACGCCATAAGTAAGGTGTAACCATCGGGCTTGGAACTTGCCACTGACGAAGTGCCTATCGCCCCACCCGCCCCTGTTTTGTTATCTACTATAAACGTGTTGTTCAGCTTTTTACTTAAGCCATCGGCCACAGCACGAGTCAGAATATCGGTAGAAGACCCTGCACCGAATGGCACCACTATTTTTACTGGTTTATCAGGATAACTTGCAGCACTAGCGTTACAGGCTACACCTAAGCATAGCGTGGCAAATACCCCAATTATGTTCTTTTTAATCATTTTATTTGTCCCAATCTAATCTATTTCGTCAATCTTTATTTGGCCTAGTGGCTCATTATCTGGCTAGTGTCTTGAACCGTCGCTCTACGCATCGATCGTCGATACGCTTCATTAAATGCCTGCCCTCTATGCATGGTGTAGCGGTTATCCCAAATAACCACATCATTTGCACGCCAGCGGTGACGGTAAACAAACTGCGCTTGTGTAGAGAACTGGATCAGCTCATCAAGCAAGTTCAAGCTATCGGCGGATGACAAATCGCCAATATGGCTAATGTGTGATGCCAAATACAAAGATAAGCGTTCATTTTTATGATGTTTGCGCACTAAAGGCTGTTGTACCGGCGGTTGTTTATCGCGCCAATGATCGGGGATCACACCAAACTCCAAGCCCGCCAACATACGCGAATGAAAGTAATCATGCGTTGCTAACTTGTCTTTTAGTGCTTCTTTACGCTCATCAGGCAGCGCTTTCCATGCCGCACGCATATCCGCAAACTCCGTTGCTCCCCCTACCGGCGCCACCTCCTGTGCTGACAAAATAGAGACACTGGCTGGTGTTTTCTTGAACGAGCTGTCTGTGTGCCATAAGCGATTACTTAAATTAATTAAGCGACGAATATCATTTTTTTCCAATATCTCCCCCTTGTCATCCAAGTTCGAAATATCCGAAAGCTGCGGTGTTGCAACTCGACGCGGGGCGTTAGCGTTGTAAATACTGGCTCCCACAGATGTTTCCAAGGGCCCAAATAAACTGGCGAAAGCTAACTGCTTCTCCTCACTGAGCACCTGGTCGGGAATCACCAGGACAGCGAATGTATCCAGTGCGGTTTGAATATCCGCAAATTCAGTCTCGCTAACACCTGTCTGTAAATCAACCCCTGTTATTTCCGCCACAAATTGTGGATATACGGGAGTAATGGCGACCATTAATTGCCTCCTACTGTCTAGATTTATAGATAAATATGTGTTAAATTTTCGACTGTCGAAAATAATTTCGGTAGTAGAATACTGGAGTATTGCACGTATGAAAAAAACTGACAACATAAGTCATGTAAGAGGCAGTGATAGCTATGTGGAAGCTTTTGGCAAAGGCTTGGCCGTTTTGCGCGCATTCGAAGGTGAAGAAAACGGTTTGACCCTAAGTGATGTAGCGGACAGAGTCGGCATACCGCCAGCAGGCGCACGTAGGCTGTTACTCACCTTAGTGACTCTGGGGTATGCACGGCTAGAGGGACGCCTTTTTTACCTAAACCCGCTGGTGTTAAGGCTTGGCTTTGCCTACCTTAGCTCTATGCCATTGGAAGAGCTGGTTCAACCACTTATTGATCAATTTTCCGAGCGCTATACGGAAAGCTGCACACTTTCTGTCTTGGATCAGCACGATATTGTTTATGTGGCTAGAGCCAAAGTACACAGCCCTTTACTACGACGCTTAGTGGTTGGTGATCGTTTGCCTGCACATGCCACCTCAACAGGTATTGTGCTACTGGGTGCATTAGATGAAAAAGAGCTCACAAACTGGCTAACACATGCCAGCCCCTTTAGTCGCTATACTTCCTTCACCTTGACTGACACCGAGCTTTTGCAAGACGCTATTAGGCGTAGCGCTGAACAAGGCTGGGCTATCGCACGCGAGCACCTGGAACTGGGCGTATGTGGTTTTGCCGTTCCTGTGTACGACAAGCAGCAACGTATTCGCTCCGCGCTTACCATGAGCATCAACCTGGCACGTTACGACCAAGATGAAATTATTGCTCGCTTTCTTGAGCCTCTTAAGGACTTGGCCACGCAAATTAGTGTTATTTACTAATGCCCTGCCCTTTCAAGCCGTCAGCTTTTTTTCGACTATGCTAGCCCATCCGAATAAGGATACTGGCTCAGGGTGGAAATCACTTCTTTTAGCAGTGTGTCGTTCTCATCCTGACGCCAGGCCATGCTAAGTTCGGCCAAATGCTCCTGCGGTCCGTCTAGCTTTAGATAGTTTAAATGCATCAATCGATAGCGCGAAAATACCGTGGGGACTAAGGCTACGCCTATCCCTCCCTCTACCAGTGACAAAATTGTCGGCAACATGCCATGGTGTACTGGGTTGACGATAACTTGGTGCTGAGCCAGACAACGATTCACCAGATTAAAAAAGTAAGGCGATAGGCGAGGATCGTACATAATCATATCGAGCTGGTTCAACTCTTGAGGATCTAAGCTATGCCGTTGAGCAAATGGGTGATCTGCCGGTACTGCAACACATAAGGGTTCCCGATACAGCAAGCAGCTAGCCAGATCAGGGACTGGCGAGAGCAGCCGAATCAGGCCCAGGTCTAGACTGCCATTTCTTATTTTTTCATGTATTAGGTGGGTGCTGGACTCCACAATATTGAACTCCACGCCCGGCAAATGCTGGCGCAAGTGGCGCATTAAGCCAGAAAAATTTGAATACATGCCTGAAGGGGTAATGCCCATATTGACCACACCTTGCTTACCCGCTCCCAAAGCACGGATTTTTTGTCTCAAACGCGTGGTGGTGGCTTCCAGGTTCTGAAGTTCTGAGTACAAGAGCTGCCCAGCTCGGCTTAGGCTGACCGAGCGAGTGGTACGTACAAATAGCTCTGCCCCTAACTCTTGCTCTAGCTGTCGTATCGCTTGGGTTAAGGGCGGTTGACTAACAAATAAGCGCTTGGCAGCACGGCCAAAGTGCAACTCTTCGGCCAGGACGCAAAACATACGGGCAAGACGTGGGTCAATGAGCATTATTAGCCTGCAAGGTATCAATATATAAATAATATTATATTGTACGCTATAAATAATGCTATCTAGAATCAACTCAGATACCTAAAAACCCTGGAGACCATCCTCATGTCGAACAAACTTACTTTATTGGCTACCGTCTTATATGGCGCAATGGCTTGTAGCACCAGCTGGGCCAACAGTTTTCCTTCCGAGCCTATACGTATTAACGTGCCCTTTGCACCAGGAGGCGGGACGGACTTTTTGTCCCGGAGCATTGCCAATAAAATGGCAGCACAAACAGGCTGGACCATTGTGGTAGAAAACCGTCCCGGGGCTGCTGGTACCATTGCGATGAATCATGTGGCTCGGTCTGCGCCCAGCGGTCATGAGTTAATCATAGGTCAGCTAGATACCTTGGCGATTGCTCCCGCCATGTACCCTAATGTGACCTGGGATCCCATTAAAAACTTTGAGCCTATTGGCCTCATGGCAACAACCCCGTTGTTGATCGTATCCAATGCATCCGGACCATATCAAAATCTGTCTGACGCCCTCACGGCCGCTAAGGCGGAGCCCGAAAAAATTGATTATGCCTCGCCCGGGGTAGGCAGTATTTCACACTTAGCCGTAGCCCTGCTTGAGCAAGAAAGTGGCGCTAAGATGCAGCACATACCGTATAAAGGCGCCGGTCCCGCCATGGCTGACTTGCTGGGGAATCGTGTTTCGCTCTACGCCGCCTCAATTGCTGCAGCCATGCCTCAGATTCAATCCAAAAACGTCACCCCATTGGCCGTTACTGGTGCGGAACGTAGCGCAGCCTTGCCTGATACACCAACAGTCGCTGAACTTGGCTACCCCAATGTCAACATTGATGTGTGGTATGGCCTATTTGCCCCAAGCGGTGTGGATGCAGAAAAAATTGAAATTTTGCACCAAGCTCTTAATAAGGCCTTGAACGATCCCGAGATTAAAGATTTGCTTGGCGCTCAAGGCTTGATTGTTAGACCTGATTCGCGCGATGCCTTACGCAAAATGGTAGAGACTGACGTGGCCCGTTGGCCTGCCATCGTGCAACAGGCTGATGTTAGCCATTAATAACACTATGACCACTACAGCAGAAGACGGTTATCTGCAATCCTTGTCCTACCAGCTTGAGCGCCTATACGGAATACATAGCCGCGCTCAGGCTCAGGACATCCAAGCAGAAATACTACGTATTAACCAGGCCGTGCAAACAATGGCGGCCACACACCTTAGCCCCCTGCAAGCTTTAATTAGTTTTCAGGCCGCTTTACTTAGCGAGCAGGATAGCAGCAACCAAGAGGAACAAGCATGAGTGATTCCATCTTAGACTTGCATCTGCATCAGGCCCACCATGCCATGCTGAAAGGGCAATGTACTGCCTTGGAGCTCACCGAGCATGCTTTGGAGCGGGCGCACGAGACTCGCGACTACACCAATGCCTACGTACAAATCAATAGCCATGCTGCGATAGCCAAAGCACAGAAATTAAACGACCAGCCGCTTAACTCCCTGCTACAAGGTATTCCTGTAGCTCATAAAGACTGTCTGGCTCATGCCGGCCAGGCCATGGGCGTGGGTTCACTACTGCCACGCCAGCCAGAACAAACAACAGCCACCGCCATTAGTCGCTTGCAAGAGCAAGGCAGTATAGAGATAGGCACACTTCACCTAAGCGAAGTGATTGCCGGGCCATCTGGCAACAACGTTTTTTTGGGCGATTGTCATAATGCCTGGAATGCAGCGTATATTTCAGGCGGTTCTTCCAGCGGTTCCGCGGTGGCAGTGGCTACTGGTAGCGTTTATGCCGCCTTGGGTACCGACACAGGGGGTTCCGTGCGCATTCCTGCTGCGCTCAATGGTCTGTTTGGTGTCAAACCCACTTTTGGCAGAGTGTCCCGCTATGGTGCCTTCCCCCGCTCAGTGTCCAGCGATGTGCTCGGGCCCTTAGCGCGTAGCGCTCAAGATTGCGCCATCATTCTAGATGCGATTGCTGGCCCAGATCCCTATGATTCTGACACCATGGGTATACCCAAACCCGCCTATTTAGCAGGACTGGAGCAAGCACATGAAGGCAGCCGCCTAGGTATTTTTCAGACCGGCACCCAGTACGATGAGGATATACATACTTGCTTTGAACACCTGCTTAAGCTTGCGTCAGGAAAATGGGGGCAGCTCGTCACCCGCCAGTCCGATGACTGGCAGCAGCTCTATGCCTTAGGCGACGTGCTCTCTAAGGTCGAGGCGGCGCAAGTGCATTCAGCCAGTATGGCGGACACGCCCGATCACTACTCCAAAGGCGTGTTCACACGCACTGAGCCTGGCCTGCTACTACCTGCTACACGCTATATTGAAACTCAACAATTGCGTCCCTTAGTAATGCAGCGCTTTATTCAGCAAGCCTTTGCCCAAGTGGATGTATTGCTGCTCCCAACTTTACCCATCTGCACACCTTTGATTAAGGATGTGAATATGGAGGCACAGGGTCAAGTACACCAGCTCGTCCCCCTTCTTACACGCCTAACACGTCCTTTCAGCTACCTAGGGCTACCCGTGGTATCCATGCCCATGGGTCTAGATAGCCGGGGCATGCCTGTGGGCGTGCAATTAGTAGGCCGTCCCTATGCCGAAGCGCGTCTATTGTCGGTGGCGCATCATTTAAGTCGCTTACTGGACTGGTCTTTTAAACCATCCCAATTGATGCATCAGTTGAAACAGGGTGCCTTGGCATCATCTTGATAAAGCACGGTCTATAGCAATAGATCCCCTGCCCCCATGCTGTAAGGCCGTGGGGGCAGTTTTTTCTGCTGCTGATTTCCTAAGCCCCTGATGGATTTCAGCATGCACAGTCGTATTATTGACTGCCCCCTACCCTTTCAAGCAGTAAGCGTTTTTCGACTAGGGCTGTTTGATGGGAGTATATTTATGGTTTTGCCTGCCAAAACTCAAGGCATCACGACACAAGGCATAACTAGGAGACTTGCTTGGATACCTTACAAGCCTTATTTAACACTTTAGGAAACTGGGTCTGGGGACCCGCCATGCTGATTCTGCTGGTTGGAACGGGGGTATGGCTCACTATACTTTTACGCGGGATACAGTTCAGCAAATTGCCTTTTGCCTTGCGGCAGGCTTTTGGCAAGCCCAAGGGGCAAGACGATAAAGCTGGAGATGTCTCGCATTTCGCTGCCCTGATGACTGCACTGTCTGCCACCATTGGTACCGGCAATATTGCAGGTGTAGCCACCGCTGTGGTGCTAGGCGGGCCAGGTGCTGTTTTCTGGATGTGGATCACCGCGATTTTTGGCATGGCGACCAAGTACGCCGAAGGCATTTTGGCAGTGCATTATCGTGTTGTGAATAGCAAGGGGGAAATGGCGGGTGGCCCCATGTATTACATAGAGCGAGGCTTGAAGCTCAAATGGCTGGCTGTATTGTTTGCTGTATTTGCCGTACTGGCTTCGTTCGGTATTGGTAGCTCGGTACAGTCAAATTCCGTTGCTCAGTCTATCGAGGCCAGTTTTGGTGTGGCGCCTATGCTAACGGGTGTAGTGCTAACCATACTAACTGCTATGGTTATTTTAGGCGGCATTAAGAGTATTGCTCGTGCTGCCTCCATTATTGTGCCTGTTATGGCCGTGGTCTATGTGCTGGGCGGCCTGATTATTATTGGTTTAAACGTGGAACTGCTGGTTCCTGCCATCAAGCTGATTTTTACTGATGCGTTTACTGGCGAAGCGGTGGCTGGTGGTGCTGTGGGCGCAGCCATACGGTATGGCGTAGCACGCGGTGTGTTTTCTAATGAGGCAGGCATGGGCTCCGCCCCTATTGCAGCGGCGGCGGCAAAAACCGATCACCCTGGGCGTCAGGCGCTGGTCTCCATGACAGGCACCTTCTTAGACACTATTGTTGTGTGTTCAATCACAGGTCTGGTTTTGGTGATGGGCAATCTGTACACCAACGGGCAAACCGGTGCCGCACTGACCACACTAACCTTTAACGCCCTGCTTCCTGGCTGGGGCGGCTATCTGGTTACTTTTGGATTAGTGTTTTTTGCCTACTCCACCATATTAGGCTGGTGCTACTACGGTGAAAAATGTGCCGCCTACTTGCTAGGCGACAAAATGGTGATTCCGTATCGTATTGTCTATGTGGCTTCAGTAATGCTTGGCACGGTCGCCAGCTTGGATTTGGTCTGGGCCGCGTCCGATACATTCAATGGCTTGATGGCCATTCCTAACCTGATCGCCTTACTGTTACTGTCCGGTGTAGTGGTGCGACAAACCAAAGACTTTTTCAACAAGCTGGATACGGGCGAATTGCCTCGCTAGCGCATCAATCTGGCTTCGGGCGGCCACTGAACTTACTTGGTGCAGTGACCGCATGAATAGTCAGAACCAGCATAAAAATATGACGGTGGTAAGGAAACAATGCATTTTTCCTTAAACCACCGTCAACACAGGCTGAAATAGCGGATTATGTGCGCTGGATCACTTTTACCAGACTGGCTGCCTGCTTAGCACGTTCGCGGGCAGTATCTAAGGCATCGTCGTACGCTAAGGCCACACCCATACGACGCTTGCTAAAGCTTTCGGGCTTACCAAACAAGCGTATATCGGTTTGCGGCACGCTCAGAGCCTGCTCCACATTAAGAAAATCTACCCCTTGTGCATCCAGACCACCGTAAATTACGGCACTTGCACCGGGGCTTTTCAGGCGAGTGTCCACGGGCAAGCCCAAAATAGCACGGGCATGCAATTCAAACTCGGACTGCCACTGGGTAATCATGGTTACCATGCCTGTATCGTGTGGGCGTGGGCTCACCTCGCTAAACCAGACCTGATCGCCTTTAACAAAAAGCTCTACACCAAACAAGCCTAGCCCACCCAAATTATCCGTCACGGTTTTAGCAATATAACGCGCTTGCTCTAAGGCAGCAGGAGTCATGGGCTGGGGCTGCCAGCTTTCCACGTAGTCGCCATCGACCTGATGATGGCCAATGGCTTCACAAAAATAAGTCTCTGTCTGCCCGGCTGCATTGTTAGCACGCACGGTTAAAAGGGTGATTTCAAAATCAAAGTCAATGAACCCTTCTACAATAATCCTCGCCTGACTAACCCGCCCTCCTTCCATAGCGTAGTTCCACGCTTTTTCCACGTCGCCTGGCGCACTGATTTTGCTTTGTCCTTTGCCTGAGCTGCTCATCAGTGGCTTGACCACGCAGGGGTAGCCAATCCCCCCATCTATAGCAGCTTGCAGTTGTTCTAGGCTGTCACAAAACTGATAAGGGCTGGTAGGTACGCCCAGCGTTTCGGCTGCTAGGCGGCGTATGCCCTCGCGGTCCATGGTTAGTCGAGCTGCACGGGCAGTCGGAATAACGCGCACCTTGCCTTCCGCTTCTAGTTCTTCTAGAACCTGTGTGGCAATGGCTTCGATTTCAGGCACGATTAAGGCTGGTTTTTCCTGCTCTATCAGTTCACGTAGCTGTAGTGGATCACTCATGCTGATGGTACGTGCATGATGCGCCACTTGCTGGCCCGGTGCGTTGTCGTAGCGGTCCACAGCAATGGTTTCTACACCCAGGCGCTGTAAAGCAATAAGCACTTCTTTGCCCAGCTCGCCAGAGCCCAACAACATAACTTTTTGGAGGAAGACAATAAGGGGGTACCCAGCAGACTCATGTGGCCTATTCCAGTCGGTATAATTACATGCAAAAAGCTGACACATGACTTTACAGCCATCTGTCAGCGTGTTCCCTTTATTGTAAGCGTAAACCTGCATACGCTAAAGCAGTAGTCAGCCCCCTTTACAACGACGCCTGCTATAAACCCAAACTCATGCGTTCGTCGGCGGTCAATAATGAAGCCTGACTAGGGCTGAGTGCGCCTCGCCCTAGTAAGCGTACAGCCGCTTGCTGAGAAACACTGGAGCTGGGCGCCGGGGTAGCGCTGGATATCTCCCCTGCCCCAAAGCCCAGTATTTGCACCTGTATCTGCGAAGGCTGATTGCTGCGCGCCGCATCGCGTGCACGGCTCAAGGTTTCCTGAGCCGCCGTGGCAGCCGAACTGGCGGCGCTACTGGCACTGGTCAGGGCACCTACGTTAACGCTAACGGCTATAGGCATGCCCTTGCTTTCGCCTTGGACTTGGATGTTTTCGGCGTTGACGACGTGTAGGGCGGCCAGGTTCACGTTTCCGGAGACGCGTATACCGGCTTCGCCTGCATCGATGGTGCCTAGGGGGGCGATGAGGTCCATGTCGCCGGGTGGGACTTCAGCGATGGGGGCCAGGGTGGCGATGCCGGCGCCAGTGCTGGGGACGTCGGGGCTGATGGTGACGTTACCGATGTCGTCGTAGACGCGGCGGGGTGGGGTGAAGACTTGGGTGGTTTTGGCACCGCGGCCGGCGTTAATGTCGCCTTGGGCTGACCAGGCCAGTATGTCGCCACCAAAGGTGGTCATGATGCGGCTTTGGCCCATCAAAATACTGTCTAAAGAATAGAGTTGTATATTGCCTTGGCCGCGGGTAATCAGACCTGCGGTGGATGGCGGTTGCGGCCCTTCGACGCCGAAGGTTAGACTGCCTCCAGGAGCTAGCATTTGTATATCACCACCTTGATTCGTATGCACTCCTGCGCCACCGAATAAAAGAATGTCGCCGTTATACACCATAGGCTGTTGCTGAGCGCCTTGGTCAGGAAACAGACTTTGAATGGCACGTCGGCCACGAAGATAACTGCCAAAACGTATGCTGGTTGGGTTGTTATATTCGCGTCCGCCTTCGCGTAATTCTGCAAAGTAAATGTCGCGCACAAAGATACGCTGCTGCTCACTAGGTAAGCGCTTAAAAAACATTAATGCCTCATCAACAGACGTCGTATCACTATTGGCTTCAAAACCGTATCGTTTTTTCAACCAGGCGAGCAGTTCATTCTGGTAGGTTTTTATGACCTTATCAGTTTGCTCAGAAAAGGATATATGACTTGCCCCCAGATTGGCAGGACTAAGATAGCGCTTAATAAAGTCAGCATAACCATGAAAGTCAGCACCTTGCTCACCCAAGCCTGCTTGTAGCACGATACTAGCTCCGGATTGATCACTGTGAAGTGAACCTAAACTGGTAACAGTAGCTCGATCCAGCATAAGAATATGACGCCCGGCTGTCATTTCTAATACGCCGGGTCCCGCTATTTTGTAAGAACTTTGAATAATATCGCGCCCAGCAGAGATAATAGAAACATCGTTTGGATTGGTGTGCGTGATCAGATTACCTGACATTTGACCATTCCCAATAACTCTGTCAAACAAGAATCCAAATAGTACTTGGTAGTAGCTGCCTATGTCTTGCGGCATGTTTTGAAATTGCCCCAGGGCATCACCCGTATTCACGATGTCACGCCCTGCACGCATCCAAAGTGCACCTTCCGCCTCATACCACTTTTCCCCTATTTTCCTGCCGGACTTAAACTCAATAATATTGCCTGTTCGTACCCCTACAATATCCCCTTTTCTCGCATATATCCTATTAATCGCTGTACTGCCCACTCTTGGTTCATGATTATGATTGGGACCAAAGGAAAAAATGGGGTACATGGGAGCATCATAATTAAGAGAAATGCCTTCAGATCCTTGATTAGAGAGCAAAATGGCTTCGTGATCTGTAAAGAAAAATGCAGGATTTATAGGCGTAGCTAATGAGTTTACATCTGCTCCAGATCTAGAGATAGCATAACCGCCTCCATAAATAGAGTGGCCTGCCAATAAATGTAGTCTACCTTTAGGCGAGGGAGCTAAAAGTAAAGAGTAGTTTAGCAATGTGTCATTTGGTCTAGCGGCTATAGACGGCCCCATATAAATATTACCTGCTGTTGCTACAACCCCAAGCTGAGAGGGATAAACAAATCTACCGTCCGTGGTAGAGTAGTTATCACCGTAGGCTGGATTCGGCGTACTAAAGCTGCTATTGATGTCCGTTAACTGCGTACTGGGTGCCAAGTTACCACCCGCAGAAAAAAGGTTAATAGCTGTATTCTCCGTCCATAAAGAAAACCAGCTAACACCTCCTTGCTCTTGTGTCCAGCCATCCGAAAAAGTAAATGCGTGACTGATAGGACTCACTACTCTACCTGGATCTCCAGTACCTGAGAGCACCAAGTCTCCTCTGGTATTTAACGTAGCAGTAGCATCACCCAACATAAGAACTGGCCCACCACTAGCAACAGCACTAGTAGACGAGAATGGGCTATAGGGACGAGTTTCCGCTATATCATGGTCATAAGCAAGACTGCCGTATTTGAGTCTCAATCCTCCTACAGCCCCACTAAATAGATCAAGCTCACCTCGTAGGTTAGTCAGTACTCCATTTCTATTTATATTATCGACACCACCTAATGTGCGCGCTTCTAGACTGGGATTAAAGTAGCCACCAATGCGCAGAGTCATGTCTCCGCCACCAGTTAACAGAATATCTCCGTCGCTCAATACTCGCCCAGTACTTCCCACTGTAAGCACTAGCCCCTGGCTACGTGGTGATACCGTAGCACTACGGCCTTTAGGCTCTATTAATCCGGCACTTCCCGCCACATCTACGAGCAGGTTTCCTCCACCCAAGGTCCCAAACCCAGTAAAACCAATCAACTCCGGTATGGCATCTATTTTCTGCACGTAATATCCATTTGTTCGAGGGGAGCCTTTTACATATGTTCCGAAATTAATCCACCAACTGGTTTCAATAGTTTCAATACCAGCAGTATCTCCAGAACCCTGCCTCCACAGCCAGTTACTGATATTAGCTGATGAGCGCTGCCCACGTAACTCCCTGTTCAATCCGGACGGCTTATGTTTAGAAATCATATCTCCGGTAAGATTGCCCCCAGCTCGAACAATCAAATCCCCGCCATGATCGGGATACCAAGCTGAATAGATACTGTGAATTCCCTCATTGACAATCGCTTCATAACCGGCACTAATAATTGGATCGCTTCCCGTTGTTGTACCTAAGTAGGAACCATCCTCCTCTTTAGAACGGCGTCTATCGTATGCCTGTGAGGCGCTACCTGCTCTTGAGGCCGTTGAGGTTCCACTCGTATAGATGCCAAAGGGCGATTCTACCGCTATATTATTAGCGGAAAGCAACTCAAGATCACCTGTTCCTGTGCGCAACACACTAAACAATTGTGTGACTGGATATGCCTCATTCAACTTAGGCTGAAGTTCTAAACATGCTCCTGGATTATCTACACATAATGCGATTTCTGTAGGGTTAACAGCATGACCTGCAGTTTTTCCGAGCAAATTATCTTCGGCCCAGACTTGGGTCGCAGTTACGCATTGGTTGGGATACGAAACGCAGCTCGGCAACTTAGATTCTTCTACTGGCGCACCGGGACTTCCGCCCAGCCAATTTCCTGGGGCCCAAAATAGTAAATTCTCATAATCAGTAAATACCGAGTAATGAGCATCTGCCAAAGTCAGCGAGCCATCTGCAGACGGCTGTTTTACTAGCCGTGTATCAGCCGCTTGAGTATCTGCACCGGCAATCAGTCGCATGGTCCACGATCGGCTTCCTTCCGGAAGCATCGGGGCGACAGCCCAGTTGCGTGCTTGTCGATTGTCCATAGAAGGACGCAAAGGCGTAGAGATAGCATTATCGGGCAATTTAACCAGAGTTTCTGACGGAATTACCGCACCACGGGGTAAAGCTATATCGCTAGATAACTCCAGACTGACTGGTAAAGGCTTCCCCTTAGGCCAAACCATACTTTTCAAAAGGGCTGTAGTAGGTAGAACCGTGCCGGCCCCCAAAATAGTATTCTCGGGTAGTGTGACTGCTTTATCAATAATACTGCCAGCGGCATACAATAGTTCACCGGCAACGTTGTAAATCGGGGCGTATAAAACCCGGTTAGCAGGCAGAGTCATGGGCGCTGCCAATACACTCTCCAAAGGGAGTTCGGTACCCACATCAAATCGTGTGCTGACTATTGGCAAATCGTAATTAAGAGTTTTTCCAGCTGCAAATTGAGTACCTTGAGCTAAAATGACCCCAACCTCGGGCACAATGACGTTCCCGCCATAGGCGTTATAACCTGGCGTTAAAACCCAACCGTGATCATCCGGGGTCTCAGGAGGGGGCGAAAATCCATCGTTAATACTACCAAAAATATCAAGATTGCCTCCTGCGCGAATAATTAGAACGCCCACCTCTCCAGAACCATCTATAGAGGACAATTGAACATTAGGATTAAGACTTGCATAACGATGCGCTGACAAGTCAAGATCTCCGTTAATAATCAAGTCTCCATTAGGGGTTGCACTTACTATTTCTACTCCTGGTCGCAGGTGTATGGCGCTGACATAGGGCTTAACCTGTAACCCCGCAAGTTTGTTATTTAAGAGATCGTGATTAGCCAGTGCCGCACTAATAAAGGTAGCGCTGTCCAGATGTTTAAGGTTTAAATATGCCTGATCAATGAGTTGGTAGGGACGGTCGCTGGCTGCTTTATCAGCGCCAAAGTCTGCATCCCTATAACGATGCATAGCATTAACGGCAATGGAGCGCGCACCTAGAATCTTCAACTGAGGGCCTATGGCTATATCAATGTCGCCAAAAGTGGCTCCCCCTAGACGAGGAGCATATAGCTCCAATCGGCCTAAAGCATTCCCAGCATAGGGTAATAAGGCTGACTCTTCGACTCCATATCGCAGGTCAATAACAGCCCCCTCCAATAATGACAAGCGCCCAGTACCAGAGTTTAGCTCTATCGTCCCTCTATTAGCAGCCTCAATAACCTGCCCATATGTATCTAGCCGTATTTGGGTACTGTGAGCATCTAAGATCGCAGAGCTTCCAATAGTTAAACCATGCTTAGCTGCCAAACGAATGTTCCCTGCTCGTTTCCCACTCGCATCGATTAAGCCATTTACTGACAGGTAACCATCATCAACCGACACATTAATATTACTTGCACGTAGCTCATTTCCAATTAGCAAGTCACCTTGCTTTAATTGGAAGTGTCGCATTTCAAATACTTGGCCATCATTCAGAAGATCATTAAACTCTGCAAAGCCTTTACTAGTATCGCTACTGTTACCTAGGCGTTGCGCACGAATATCGACTCCACCACTCTTATAGGGAAGTGATACGCCAGCGGCGGAATAATAGCCACTTGTACCACCTTTGATTGTTCCTAGAAGATCTATTTGGCCTGCTTCTTCCTTTAATGCTATCGCAGTGAGTCGACCTGCATGATTGTTTTGTGCAGAAAAATCAACGAAGGATCCAGGCCGTTGGGAAATATTACCTGCCTTGCTCTCTAAGTAAAGGTCCCCGCCCCAGGTGTACTGCGTAGAATCATGATCACTGAAAAAATCGATTTTCCGACCTGCTAGATCAATAATCGAATGCTCTCCCAAAACTAAACTGTCAGTAGCTGTTAACGTTAATTTTCCACTAGGCAACCTTAACGTGCTATCTACATGTATCGTATTTGCCTCGATCCCTAAATCGGCTCCGAGCCCCTCTACAACGACTGCCGCAATTGGCGTCATACTTGTTTCTGAAATGACAACTGCCCCACCAGCAGTAATCTGATGCACTGATCCGGATTCTCCGGTTAGTAGAGGAGTATTTAACGATAAATTACCGCCCACATAGCGTTTACTTTGCTCCCCTCCACTAACATCTTCTCTTTTATAGACTTGGAGGCTTCCTCGGTGATTTGCGCTGATACGCTCACTCGCATTTAATACAACCGTCTCAAAGCCGAGTACCAATCGAGCAAGGCTTTCCTGAGCTACTGGTTGCGTCGCCGGACCATAACCAAATTCGATTCGCTGAGTATCAATAAGCAAACTACCAGATCCTGTACCAGCTCCATCGATTATTACTGCAGCAGGGCGGCTTTGCGAGCCGTTCCACACTAGATTTTCCGTTTTGATGACAGCGACGTCGTCCCCCGTTCCTAACCCATATATGGCAGGTGTAGTGAGCAGCAAGCTTTTTAATAATGAACGCCCATCTGCTCCATAAGTAGACAGAGTGACACTTTCATAAAAATTCATTGATTGGTCAGCAATGAGTTCTAACGTTTCTAAAGCTGGAGCTCCTGTACTGATATCGCCCTGCAACAGCCGTTGAACGACAGGTTCCTTTAGAGTTAAACCTGGCGATAATCGCTTTTCAGCGCTCGCTGAGGCCAAGGCACTAGGAGTTCCAAAGTTAAAACTCTCTACAGCCAAGACCAGATGTCGAGCTCCATACCGAACCTTATCTCCTAGATCAAAGTCGGCGTCTGTCGCAAAAACAAGACTTCCTTCGCTATAGATGCTGGTCTCATTCAAACAACCACCTTTGGAGCAAGACCCGAGACGGATATAACCCGGCCCGTTCCGATCCGCCTTTTTTGGAGCTAACCATTGCTGACGAGCATTCGAGACCGATAACACGCTTTTATCTGCAGCTAGGTAGATAAAACCATCATCAGAGCCAAAAACAGCTTGACCTTGCCCGATAGTATTAATCGTTGCACCTTGCTCTATTTGGATACCTGCGGGTTGATCGTGCCATTGGCGTGTAATGAGCATAACCTCCCCCGCTGATAAGGAGGCACCTGAGCGTAACGTAATACTAGCCGGTGGATGTAACGGTCCAAAATCTATGTAATTTCCCCCTTGGCCGTACACCATTGTAGGACTGCCGCCGATTAACAAACGGTTGACTTGCACTGCGCTGAGATCAGAGGCATACACTTGTATTGAAGCATTATCTCCTGTAGTGCCATCTGCCAGTAACTCTAAATGACTATAGCTTGGAGTAGCAAGAGATAACGTACTACCTAACCCTCCCTCAGCAGCCTCCCCAAGCACGGTACCAGCGAACTTAAATCCAATATCCCCATGCGGACTAGATTGAAGAAATAACTCCATCATTTTGGCGTCAGCCTCTATTAGCCCGCGCGATATTCCTAAACGCGCCGCATCAGCCCGGACAAAATTCGAATAGGTTGTTTCGTTGTACTGTGAGTAGCGACGCAGTGCAGTCGCAGGGGTAACAATAAACTGACTTTGTAGACTATCAAGAACAGTGGTTCCTGCAATAGAAAGTACGCCTGAAGTAACCCAAGACCCGTTACGCATGTACCGGGTGGGACTCCCCCCTCCTTTCCCTGCCATACCGTTAATTTCTAATCGATATGCACCTGGAAGTAAGGCGTATGTAGCCGGTAGAAGCGCGTAAGTGCCCTTCGGCAAGCCAGGTATTTCGCCATTGAGCGTTACTTGTTGCCCCCAAACAGAATCAGCAACCCCTGTTTCTGCGCTGTTTGGAACAATAGCGGAATAAGCGGTAGGTACAATCGCATAAACTGGATTATCGCCTCGGTTTGGTATTCTTAACCCTGAAGTGGAGTATTGGAGTAAAGGATTAAAACGAGCATCTGTAGAGCCACCTCTGCCCGAAATAAACCCTGCACCACTCAGGACACCGCCCCCAGAAAGATCGACGGTCGCCCCCAGCTCAACACTAACTGAGGATCCATATAACTTCAACCCTACAGTGCGCCCTGTCCCTACAGCAAGCAAAGGAACATTTTGCCCGTTATAGCTCCAGACTTGTCCATCTACAGTCCCGCCGTAAGGCATATGTAAACCATTGGCGCTCACTGATGTGACACTTCCAGCTAAAAGTTTTACCTTATCAGTATGTAGGGTGCCGCCGTTCTCATACCCTAAGGTAATAGAGCCCATTGGAGCTCTTACAGTTCCTCCTTGATCGATAACAGCAGCAACAAGCGCCAGACGTCCAAAAACGGAGTATGGCAAGGGCGCTATTTCACCGACACTTTGTCTTATAACAAGCCGTCGATTTGGGTCATGCTGCTTCCCAGCTCCTTTCCAGCCCGCATGAATCGATGCATCAGCAGCTGTGTTAGGATAGATTTGAGCAGCTTCCAAAGTTAAGTCACCTGGGACTAGTAAGGAGCCACTTTCTAAGCTTATATCTCCTTGACTTAAAATCTCAGTATGTTGGAAGGCTCGTCGCTGTATATCACGCGTCGTTCCATCCTGTTGTGCTAGAACAAGATTTCCCCCTCCCCCCAAACCAGCCCCAGCAGCGATTCTCAAAGCCTTACTGGCATGCAAGCGCAAATGACCTAGCGCAGGTAAAGAAGAGACAGGAAAAGCAGATGTGCCGTAATGCATGCCCATATACGACCATCCGGGTTGATCCGGTCTTCCTGGTACAGCCGAGGCTGCCAAGGTGATGTAAGGTGCCGATATATGGACATTGCCAGTCGAACTGACGGATTCTGCTAGCCCTAGAGAGCCAGCATAGACATTAATCTGCCTCCCCAGCGACATTTGAACATCTCCATCAAACCCAATCATGCCTTTGGTAAGAATGGATAAACTATCAAACCCTCCCCGCTCAACTTGGTTCACACCAATGCCTGCGTGTCCATACACTAATGTTTCTTTGGCAGTCTGAGGGCTTAAGCCGTAGGGTAAAGAATCATTTCCTTTTTCCTGAGAAATAACAAACTCATAGACATTACGTAAGCGATCTGATGTTTGAGAATTAGCTATGCGTATACCTGCTGCTAACATAAGATGACCGCCTGCTGCACCTGTCCCTCCGGCCCGAGCTTGCAAGTCGCCATCAATATAAAGGCCAGCAAGAGAAGCAAGCGAGATTGAACCGCCGTGGCTAGCGACGGTTCTCGTTTCTTGCCCCATAAAGTCCAACTCTGCCTGGGTCCCTGAAGCGTCTAAATAAGCCCCCTCGCGCACGACAACAAATGGAACAGGCAAAGTCGCATCTCGAGTGCTGTGATCTATTGTGCCACCGAGCGTAATGTCGCCACCTGCCGAGACTTGCCCATAACGTCTTCCCCATCTATCAATAGCGACAAATGGTCTAGCGGCTACATCTAGTGTTGCTGTCTTTCCAATCCAAATGGAGTACCCATCATCTCCACCAATATAGACTTCGCCTTCGAACGTTTTTCCTGGGTATCCTTGAAGCACGCTTATGTTGCCGCCCCAGGCCTGTAAAGCACCATCAATGGTAATTTGATGTGTACCTTGTAGCTTGATAGCCTGGCCAGGATCAACCCTGATAGCTGCAGACTCGCTAATATTTAGGGCTGGAGCCACTGCATCGGATGCTATTGTTCCGGCTTGTAGCCGCAGGCTAGCCCCATCTCGTTGCCTCAACAATCTAAGGGATGGGTCCTCTTGGTGTAACGCCGGAAGCATTAAATGCAACGGTTCAGTCAAGAGCGTCTCAAGCGAGAATTTGTCACGATTATGCGGTAATTGATAAACGGGCCGGAAAACATTTAGCTGTGTATCGCCAGTAACCAGTATGCCTGTAGCCCCTGTAACTGAATAGTCCGCAAAACCTTTTTGAAATAAACTAACGGGTAGTTCAAGTAGAGGCTTAACTGAAACGTCTTGCTTGAAAGTGGCTCCTGCCGCGAGATAAGTTCCAGCAGATAAGTGGATATCCTCAGGTGCCTCCGAGCCTGCTTTGTATGTATACTTAACCTCCGTGGCGGGTAATTGTAAGCCCTGCGGAAATACGTCTGCTGCAACCGTCATGCCAACGGGAATCAGGCCGCCCTTGTTTATTTGAGTGCCTGCGGGAACAATTTGACCTGATCGATATTGAATCGCTTTCCCACCAACCAACCCAACCCATCGCTGAGTACCGGGTAGTTTTGGGACAACAAAATCGGCATGTAAGGTTAAGGGTTCCGTTAAAATAAAAGCAGTATTTACTATCCCTCCAGGCTCGATTAAATGTGTCTCTGTACGAGTCAACACAATGTCGGCTGGTAGACTTTCACCTTTTAGAACGGTGTGATCATGAAGCAAAGTTAACGGTATATTGATTGATTCACCAGCTTGTACTACACCTTTAACCTTAAAAAGTGATTCATCGCTAATCACTACCGAATACCCAGACGCAATTTGTAGTGTGCCTGCTCCGGTGATTCCATAGCCCTGCAACTCACCATCTAGTATTAAGTTTGCTCCAATGCCCTGCACACCAGCCTCTAGTTGGATATCTCCTCCCTTACCACCGATATAGGTGCCATTGAACAACCTTTGAACACCAGAGTCGACAGTTATAGTGCTACCTTGGACAAGCTCAACTTCTCCTGAGCTACGAACGCTAACAGTACCTCCATCAATAAGATATTGAGCGATCTTATTGCTAGCCTCGTTTTGAATTATGCCAGATACTCCATTAGCATTCAGAACAGCTCCTTGTGCCACTCTTACACTAGCATCATCGCTCTGAGAAGACTTTATAATGGTATCCTCGACTCGGCCTTGCCCCCGCACTTGGTGAAGCACGTTACCAATACTTAAATGTCCCCCCATGGCTGTTAAGCCTGCCTGAATATCCACCATAGGGCTGTATAACGTAATGTTTCCTCCAGCAGCCGCTCGAAGCTCATGCTCTACTGCAATACGATTTTTTGTGGCCACCATGATCTGGGCTAACTCGAAACTATTGAGTTGGGCAGCACTTAAATAAACCACACCTTCAGGGTCAGCATCACTTTGTGTTTCTAGCGCTGAAGTTTCAGAACTGCTCATGACTCGGTCGGTAATGACGACTTCGCGTGCTGTATTTTCACTCGCGTTTAATTCATACAATAATGCGCCACTTTTCTTAACGTAATAAGGAGTGTATGTGCCTAAAATCAACTGTCCTTTTCGAGGCACGGATTGGTATGAGCGAGCCAAGTCTAGAAAATGAATATTGTGTTTTGTATTCTGTTTCTCCCCTACATATATGGCATTAATAATTTCACCATCAAGCACTGCATTTTTTGTGCTAATAATTAACCGACCAGCATCACGACCAAGCGTGTAGCCAGACTCATAACGTTGTTGTGCCGCTAGCAGAGGGCTTACAAAGAGACGGTTTGCCCCCCATCGAGTGCTGGTCTGCTTATAGCCCTCAAAGAGCCCTTGTTTGTAGAGTAGATTCCCCGGTGCTCGGTCAGCTGAATGGATTCGGTCATCCTCTGCTAACAACCAACTTTGACGCAAAAAACCACTTTGCACATTTAATGTGCCGCCGGATAAATTAAGAACTGAGCCCGACTGCAAAACTACATTACCGCCGCTAAAATGTACATCACCACCTTGCGCTAACCATTCGGCAGTGCTACGACCTACTGTACCTAAGTATCCTCCGACCTCTAGAAGACCACCTTGTGTGTACCAACGATCACTTTCGTAACCATAAGTGCCTGCAGCCACATGCAGTAGAGAACGACGATCCAACCAGATGTTCTGATTATTTAAATTTTTACTATCACGATTATTAGGAGAATCGCGCTGTTCAAAACCTTGAACATTAATTTCGATGTTATTTATGTGCATTCCCAAAACAACACCCAGTGCTCCGGCAACATCGATTATTGCTTTCTCACGCACAAGGCTACGCTGTTCGGCATGAACCACTACTTGCCCACCTATGGCAAGAGTCAAGGAGTTAGCTGCGAACTCAATATCAGCATCGCTATGCAGCTTAATCAGAGATAAGTCTCGCCGAAAGGCATCAGCACGTACCACTGCTTGATCACCCAAGTCTATTACCGGAGCCAACAAAGTATCTCTCTGACTGTCTAAGGCTTGCCCTCCTATCTCGGCCTCAATCGCCGTAACACTATGGCCCATCAAATCAACTTTTGCATTTTCCCCAGTTGCGACGAGGTTTACAGTACCTCGCTGGCTTTGCGTCGTGGTGTTGAAGATTACGCCTGAGTGTTTAATGCTATTCGCATTTAGACTTATGTCTCCGGCTCTGGACTGAAGAAGCCCCTTATTTTCAATACCCCCCTGCCCCGATGGCATGACTTCATTGCCACGCACAAGTGATTGTGGATTACCATCTGTGCCCTGGCCTTTGCGGATAATAAAACTATCTCCAGCGGCCAAGGTGACTTGGCCTTTCTGTGCGGTGAGAACACCTTCTTGCTTTATTTCCTTAGCCATCACCAAGACGTAACCACCGCCTGCAGTAGATTTATCTGGAGCATGAGTATGAATTTGTGCCCCCCTCTCAATTTCTACCATTCCTGACGCTTGGTTAAAGGCAGCAGTTTTATTATCAGAGCTATATAAACCAAACTTAAGGAACTGTTCGTCGTTTATCTGTGCCGCTGCCGCCACCAAGTTCCTTACGTTCACTTGGCTGGTGCCACTGAATACGATGCCGTTTTGGTTGACCACGATGACGGTGCCGTCGCCTTTGATTGTTCCTTGTATTTGGCTAGGGGCTACTTGATCACCCACCACACGGTTCAGCACCGCATCGGTATTTTTTTGTTGAAATTCTACGGTGGTGTTGCGGCCTACATCAAAGCGGTTCCAGTTGAGGATGGCTTTAGAGTCGGTTTGTTTAATGCCTACATGGTGCTGGCCGTTTTGCTGAGTATGTACCGGTGCTTCAGCACCTAGCCATTGGGCCTTGTCGCCCACGGCTACTTCTAAGCCACCTTGCGCTAAACCTTCGGCTACGTTGCTGGCTTGTTGTTGTGCGGCTAAGCGGGCAGCGTTTTGGGCAGCCTGTTGGGCGGCGATAGCACTGGCGGTGCGGTTTAAGTTGTCCAGCGAATGCGATAATTGCGCCCGGGCGGCGGCCTGTTGTTGCTGGGTATCGAGCGAGTGCTGGGCGGCACGGGCGGCCTGATGCGCAGCACGCTGCTGCTGTTGCAGAGCCGCGTTTTGCTGGGTGAAAAAATCCCCGCGCAATTGGGCGTGACTGTTGTGTGCAACGCTTAGGCCTAGCAAAGCAATGGCACATGCCAGGGGTGTTAACACGGCTGTTTTAGGTAAAGAAAAAGACGCAGCAACAGTCTGTAGTTTCATGGTACAAGGAATCCAAAGCTAAGTAATTAGGGCGCCGTAGCAAGACGGCTGGACTCCTTATAGGCGTATGAGTCGCGCTTTGCGGAACCCATTTTTCGTGAAGTTTTTATGACTAGTCATCAACATGCACTAACTGAGCACAATGATTTTGCCTACGTGACGCGCTTGTAAGGCATACGAGCGCTGCAACAATAGGACGGCATCATCCAGCGCATCAAGACGGAATTCACCACTGAATACGCGTTGGCCCAAGTCGTGATTCAGCAGTACGACCTTACCGGGGCGATAGCGATTGATTTCGTCCATTACCGTGCTCAGCGTTTGCTGCTTAAAGCGCAGCACACCTAAACGCCAATCGGGCTGGGCTGAGTCTGTGAGCGGCAAGCGGGTAATCTGACGCGGGTCAAGCTGTACTGCTTGCTGTGGCTCCAACACATGAACCCCGGTGGAATGATGCAAGGTAATCTGACCGTGTAAGCACTGAATACGGCTTGCCTGATCCGGGTACTGGCGGACGTTCATGGCACCGTGCTCTAGCTCTATGGAGACCCCTTGGCTAAGAATTTCGCAAGTTTGCCCCAGACTGGAAAACATGGCCTCGCCCTTAAGCAAGTGCAATTGTGTGGCATGAGCATGTTGGCTAAGCGCTAAGCTGCTTTGGGTATTAAGCCAGATGGATACCTGCTGGCTAAGCTGAATTTGCTGCTGCTCGCCAGTCGATGTGCGGTAATCCGCTGACCACTCGTGCCAGCCAGGCCACAGGTTCAAAGGGGGCTTAATGATGATACCTACACAGGCTGCGCTAAGGCCTGCCGAGCCCAGGGCAAAAAGCAGGTGTCGGCGGTAGGGAGAAGGCGTTTTAAGCGCTGGAGCCTTAGGGGCTTGCTCTGCTTTTAACTGCAAGGCTTGTTGTAGCAGCTTCCATTCGTACGCGGCTTGTCGCCAGGCTTGTTGATGATGAATACTTTGCCCTTGCCATTGCGTAAATTCGGATAAGCCGTGCGTATCCACCTGCCCGCTTTGCAGGCGTTGAGCCCATTGGCGCGCTTGTTCAAGAATAAGTGCGGTATCGTCTTGATCGGCTGGCGTAGTCATGCTGGCTAAGGTAAGAATTCGACAATAAGTAGATGGTTTATGACTAGACGAAGCACCACGCTATAGCGGAACCTGCATTTAAGCCCCGTCATGCCCAGGTGTGGATTCGGATAGCTGAGTAATGCTGGGTTTGATAGCTTGCTGACAAATATGGTGGGCCAGGCGAATTTCACGACGCACCATACTGCTAGAAATATTCCATTTACGAGCGAGTTCGGCGCTGGACACACCATGGACACGATAATCAATCAGCAAGGCTCGCTGCCGATCGGATAAGGTGTCAAGTGCAGCCAAGAGCTGTTGTAAGTGTTGCCGCACTTGCAATTGTTCGTCGGGCTGTGCAGACGGGTCAGGAAGCTCGAACAGTGCGTCGATTTCGTCTGTGCTTAACAAGCGCGCATCGCTACGAATCTGATCAATGGCGCTATGTAGTGCGCTCGTTAGTAAATAGGTATGTGGGTGCTTTATTCGCTCGGGCTCTTGGTGCTGCGCCAGGCTAATAAACGCGTCGTGCAGAGCGTCACCAGCCATATCTGACGCATCGCCCAGACGGTAAGCCAGTTGTGCTTTCAAGCTGCCATAGCGCTCAGCCATAAGCTGCTTCAGTTTTGCCAGGTGGTTTATGGACATAGTCTGGCCCCTGGCGCTTGGCTGGCGTCGATCAACCACGATGCATTGCTTACTACCCCATACGGCAAGGGCCCAACATGCAGGCCGTGCAGGAGTTTTTGTATACGTTGCTCGTGATCGGCACGGGTAGCGATACGGACACGCACCTCATGTATCTGGCCTTGCGGGCTAAGAAAGACCCGTAAGGCAATACGGTGGTGGTGCAAAACTGCGCTAGCGTGCTGACATAGCTGAGCCAAAATGGCTTGCTGCATGCGCGTATTATGCTGGGGGCTACGCGCGCCTTTGACGAGCGGGTCAGGCCTGGCATTCAGGTGAAGCAGATACGAACGGTTTTGCACGCTTTGCACCTGAATCTGCGTACCCGTTAGTAAGCGCTCCAGCGCAACAATAGTAGGCATGGTGCCGCGCACGGGCTGTGAAAAACGATTGCGCACCAAACTGCTTTCATACAGCAGCGATAAGCCCGTTTTTTGTACAAATAGTTGTAAAGCAGCCTCTAGGGGCATGCGTTCGAGCTGAAAATAGTGTGGAGCGTCGGGATGTTGCTGAGCAAGCGCCATTTTGGCGGCCGCGGCATTGACTACGATGAAACAAGCAGCACAGCAGCCAAACCAGAAAAAACGAAACCAATACGCCATAAGTTCTCCTTGGCCCAAGTCCGGAGCCAAGGACAGCCAATGCGACCTAATGGTAGGGGTATCAGGTGTCAGGCATATGACAATGCCAATTGTTTAGAGTCGATTGCGCCTGCGTAAACGGATGGGCTCAGGAGCCTGTTGCATTTGAATAAGCTGTGCCTGCAATTCTTGTAGCGCTTTGGTTTGTTGACTATGTTCTTGCTGCACCAAGGCATGCTGAGTGCGTAGCGTATGAAGGTGCTCCTGCACTAGGGCATGCTGCTGCTGGCTTTCAAGCAGGGCCTGGTGGGTGGCTTTTTCCTGACCCTGCAATTGCCCCAACTCTTGACGTAGCGCACCTAAGGCTTGTTCTTTCTGCTCCAGAGTGGAGACGTATTCTAACTGCTGTTGTTCGGCTTTGTGTACGTTCAGGCTTAATTGCTTTTTAAACTCTGCATGAGCCTGACGTTCACGATCGATTTCCAGCAAGGCACGTTTTTCGCTTTGTCGGCTGCGCTCCTCAGATAGTTCTATAGCCTGTTGCAGTTTTTGCAGTTCTTGCGTAAAGCGCAGTGCCTGGGTATCCAGCTTGGTTTCCAGACTTTGATTGTGCTCTAACAAGGCCTGTGTTCGGCTTTGCTCAGCCTGTAAAGCTGCTTCTAAGCCCGCCCTTTTCTCTGCCGCTGCTTGCAATGCCTGTGTCAGCCTGTGTATGTCGGCTTGTTCATGCTCAAGCTGTGTCTGGCAAGCGCGCAGGCCTTGTTCAGCAGCGATGGCTTGTTCTTGCGCCTTGTCTACCTGAACCTCGCAATCGGCCTGAAACGCTAAAAAACTTTGCTTGGCTTCGTTTTGTGCTTCTTGCCAAAACTGCCCTACTAATTGGGCCACCTGATTTTTCAAGTTATCGGGGATGTCGGCATGATCCATACGCACCTGACTTTTTTCGCGTAGATCGGCCCAGAACTGGCGCAAGGCTTCAGCAGGCGCACTCATGCTGCCTTTACGTACCAGTTGATACAGGCGGTTGGCCGTGGGCGTGACGCCAAAGCGGAAAAACAGCAGGGCCGCCACTTCCCGATAGAGCTCTTGAGTGCTGGGAAACTGCTCGCGCAAGGCTTCCACCTGAGAAAACAGCTCTTTTTCGTGATTCATGTCTTAAACCCCTTATATCCACTTACATCCATCAGTTTTAATAAATAATACAACGTATTATGTAGTGAATACAATCCATATCTGCTTATATTTGACATTACCCTTATAATGTCAAAAATAATGTAGTGAATGCGGCTAAATAGTCTGCCTATTGAGTAAAATGGTGCACTGAGCCAGCAAACCTTTAAGCTTGCCCACCTTATTTTTATAAAGTTGAACGCCATGTCCTCTGCCCTACTGCCCCTATGGGATGAACCCCTAGAGCTGTCGCTGCATCTGGATGGCAGCCAAGGCACAAACCGGGCCATGGATGCGCCATCGCAATTGGCGGCAAAAACCGATGTGCAAGCCATACAGGCTTGGCTTAATCGCTATATCAATAGCCCACGCACCTATGCCAATTACCGCAAAGAAGTAGAACGCCTGTTATTGTGGGCCTTGATAGAACGAGGCGCCCCACTCTCTTCTTTGCTGTACGAAGACTTGCTGGCCTACCAGCAATTTCTGAATAATCCGCAACCCGCCGAACGCTGGCAAACTAAAGCGGGCAGCCGCCCGCCCAGGCATTCACCCGAATGGCGTCCTTTTGTAGGACCTTTATCTCCCAGCAGTCAGCGTCAAGCTATGCTGATTTTGAATGCCTTGTTTACTTGGCTGGTACAGGCTGGCTATCTGCGCACGAACCCGCTGGCTCTTGCACCACGACTTAGCCCAAGCAGCAACAAGGTGGAGCGCTATCTAAACCCTGGTTTGTGGCGCAGCTTACAAGACCATGTATTGGCTATGCCTAGTACTACGCCTACTCAGGCTCGCGCCCAAAGCCGTGCCCGTTGGGTCTTGTCTGTGCTGTATGGCTGCGGCTTACGCGTATCCGAGCTGATTCAAGCCAGCATGTCCGATGTGCAGCAGCGTACGACTATGCAGGGAGAAATCCAGTGGTGGTTACGGGTGCATGGCAAAGGCGGAAAGCTACGGCAAGTTCCCATGAGCTCCGAGCTGATGGAGGAGTTGCAGCATTATCGTCTTGCACATCAGCTACCGGCGCTGCCAGCTAGCCTAGAAAACCGGCCCTTACTGATGCCGGTAGGAGGTGGCAACAAGCCCTTAACGCGCGCTGCCGTACACGCTTACATCAAACAATTAGGACGTGCTGCCGCCGATACCCTGCGCAATGATCACCCAGAACAAGAAGCAGCTGCCCAACAGCTTGAACAGATGTCCGCGCACTGGATACGACACACGGCGGGTTCACACATGGCTAATCGGCACGTGGATATTCGAGTCATTCGTGACACCTTGGGGCATGCCTCGATTAGCACCAGCAATATTTATCTGCACACGGAAGACGAGCAACGTCATCAGGCGCTGGAACAACACCATAAACTTGCTTGGCACTAAGGCTTTATATGTATTTCATCTGCTGGTGTATAGGCACCAGGCAGTACAGAGCCCAGCCTCGAAGTGCTAAGCTTGATGCTTCCCCTTCTGCAAGCACTAAGCTTGTCTACCTTGAATGGAGTTAGCATGAGTTTTACCGTGTATTTATCTGGCGAAATCCATACAGATTGGCGTGAGCAAATCGCACACGGTGCACGCGCCGCCGGCCTGGACATACACTTCACCGGACCAGTTACCGATCACGATGCCAGCGATGCCGCCGGTGATCACCTAGGCGCCGAGGACAATCCATTTTGGCGCGACCACAAATCATCCAAGGTAAATGCCATACGCACCAAGACCTTGATTGAGCAAGCTGATTTGGTGGTGGTGCGCTTTGGCGATCAATACAAGCAATGGAATGCCGCGTTCGATGCAGGATACTGTGCTGCCTTGGGCACGCCGTACATTACTCTGCACGCCAGTGACATTATTCACCCTTTGAAGGAAGTCGACGCTAGCGCTCAGGCGTGGGCTACGACGCCTGAGCAAGTGGTGGAGATCCTGCGTTACACATTGCAGCCGTAAAGGCCTGCAAGCCAAATCAGTTTGCGGGCGGTATTTTTCTTATCACCATCTGCAGGCCCTGAGCCTGTAATATCGCCCGCCAATTACTTAATGATGGATTGCCGTGCTCCGACAGAGTTCGATAAATCTGCGTAGCGTTAAGCTTGGCCTCTTTGGCCAACTGCTGCATGCCACCTTGAGCCTGAGTTAAATACCTTAAAGCAGTAAGGGCTCCGGCCTGATCGTTATCATTTAAATATCGATTAATGTCTTCATACGCCAATTCAGGACATGAACGATACATCTTGATTTTTGCTTTACTATGAGTTTTTTTTGTCATACTGTTTTCCGACAAAATAAGACATTAGAATCGCAAACAATAGCCTTATATGCATTTGCAAAATACCAGCTTAAGCTGGCGCCGATCGACACAAGCCTTGAGTAACAAGCCTATGTAAGCCCTAGTATAGGGTTAAACCACCACGTATGGAGCGTTTTGTGTATACAGGCTATAGTTTCACCGTTCGCAGTCGCAAGGCATTAGTTACCACAAACACACTTGAACACGCCATCGCGGCAGCGGCAAACATGGGGGACAACAGCGGCCCATCAAAAATGTATAACAATCCAGCCGCCATGGGGATCAAGGCCACATTATAAGCAAACGCCCAAAACAGGTTTTGCTTAATGTTGCGCACGCAATGTGCGGACAAGGAAATCGCCGTGACCACAGCACGTAAATCATCTGACATCAATACAACATCGGCTGACTCAACCGCAATATCTGTTCCGGTGCCGATGGCTATACCCACCTCAGCATAGGCCAATGCCGGCGCATCGTTAATGCCATCGCCCACAAAGGCCAAGGGGCCGTGTTGCTGCTGCAAACGCTTTACCGCCTGCACCTTATCGGCAGGCATGAGCTCGGCCACCACCTCATGTATGCCTAACTGTTGTGCAATAGCCTGCGCAGTGTGCTGATTATCGCCCGTCAACATAACCACAGGTAGACCTTGCGCTTGCAGGGCTTTAACCGCCTCAATACTGGACTCTTTAATTGGATCAGCAACGGCAAGCATTGCGGCAAGGCGCCCGTTAATAGCCACATACAATGGCGTCTTGCCTTGCTTGCCTAAGTCTTCGGCCTGCGTCTGTAATGGACGAATGTCCACCCCTTGTTGTTGCATCAAGCGATCAGCCCCCACATACACATGCTGACCCTCTATACGGGCTTGCACACCTAGCCCCGTCAGGGACTCAAACTGCTCAAGCTCGGGCAATGCCAAACCTTTTTCTGCGGCTGCCGCCGTAATCGCCTGCGCGATCGGGTGCTCGGAACGCGCCTCAATCGCCGCTACCCACGACAAAACCTGCAGCGAGTCAAAATCGGGACTTGGTACGAAATCAGTCAGCTCAGGCTTGCCTTTGGTTAAGGTTCCTGTTTTGTCTACTGCCACCGCCTTTACATTACGCAGACTTTGCAAGGCATCACCTTGGCGAAATAAAATACCATGCTGTGCGGCTCGGCCAGTTGCCACCATAATCGAGGTAGGCGTAGCCAGCCCCATTGCGCACGGGCAGGCTATGATCAGAACCGCTACCAGTATGCTTAATGCTAGCGGTAGACCACCCGCGGGGTAAAAATACCACCAGGATAGCCCGGCCAGCAAGGCAATCAACATAACTGCTGGCACGAACCACAAGGTAACGCGATCAAGCATGGCCTGTACGGGCAGCTTGGTGCCTTGCGCGTGCTCAACCATTTGCACAATGCGCTCTAGTACGGTGTCTGCCCCTACCGCTTGCACCTCGTATTCCAAAGCGCCCTGCTGGTTCACCGTCCCGCCCACCACCTTGGAACCTGCTTGTTTTTGTACCGGAATGGGTTCGCCACTAATCATGGCTTCATCAATATAACTGCTTCCCGATAGCACCACACCATCCAAGGCAACACGCTCTCCAGGGCGCAGTTGTACCCGGTCCCCTACCTGAATCTGCGCCAGATCCAGGTTTTGAAAGCGCCCCGCCCGCCACACACTGGCTTGCTCGGGCTGTAAGTTGAGTAAACGCTGTATGGCCCCTGAAGTGCGCCCTTTGGCTCTGGCTTCTAAGTACCGTCCCAGCAAGACGAGCGCCACAATCACGGCAGCCGATTCATAGTACACATGCACCGCCCCGGCGGGGAGCAAGGCAGGAGCAAAGGTAGCAAACAGAGAATAGATATAGGCGGCCAGACTGCCCACAGCCACCAGCGAGTTCATATCAGGTGCCAGACGCCATAAGGCCGGCAAACCCAGTGTATAGAATTGACGCCCAGGCCCCACTAGTATGCAGGTAGTCAGAAACAGTTGGATGTACACGTTCCATGACGCAGGTAGCCAACTGTGCAACCATTGCGCGAAAGCCGGGCTAAGATGGGAGCCCATTTCCATGATGAATACGGGCAAAGCCAATACAATTGCCCACACCATACGCGGGTAAAAAGCCTTAGCGTCTTGCTCTGCTGGCGTTAGCCCTCGCTCTGCCGCCTCGTGCAAGCGCGCCTCGTAGCCGCCTTTTTTTAGATGTGCCAGCAGTGCGTTGATGTCCTGATTAGCCGGTGCATAAAACTGGGCCTGATGCGTGGCCAGATTGACCTGCACATCTTGCACCAGGGGAATTGCGGCCAATAGTTTTTCAACTCTGGCTACACATGACGCGCAGGTCATGCCTACAATATCCAGCACCCAGCGCTGCTTGGTAATTGGGTAGCCACCTTTTTCCAAGGCCAGCTCTAATTGCCCAAGATCTACAGACTCCGCAGCGGAAATGCTTACCTGCCCCGTCGCTAAATTAGCCTGCGCCTTGTCCACTGCCGGGATTCGGGTGATGATTTTTTCCACGCGCCCCACACACGATGCGCACGTCATACCGCTGACTGGAAGCTGCAGCTCGGCATTCTTTGGTTTTATCGTGTTTGTCATCTTTGTTCCATAATTGTCTAATAGGCTTTAAGCGTAAGCCTTACCCTAGGGGTAAGCTCAAGCACAGAAAGCATGACGGGAGACGCCATGATTGACCACATAGGCATAAAAGTTAGCGATTTAGCACGCAGTACGGCATTTTATCAGGCCAGCCTAGCACCAGTAGGCTACCACTTACTCGTAGAACTGGACGCTAGCATGACGGGGTCTGTCGCGTTTAGCGGTTTTGGTATAGGGCAAAAGCCCAGTTTTTGGGTTAGTGCTTGCGCTCAGCTTCACACCAGTACACATATCGCCTTCTCTGTTAATACACGAGCCCAGGTGGACGAGTTTTATCAAGCTGCTCTGAAAGCAGGTGGTACCGACCATGGAGCACCTGGTTTACGTCCGCATTATCATCCTAATTATTATGCGGCGTTTATTTTGGACCCTGATGGCCATAATATTGAAGCCGTCTGCCATCACGCCTAAGCTTGGCGTGCTCAACCCAAACAAAAAGGGCTAGCTGTTTTTAATCAGCTAGCCCCTCTTGCGGCACTGCATGGGTTTAAAAGGCCACAAATGTGCTGTTTTGTTGCGCCCACTGTTGCTGCGCGAGTCTTACTTGCGCGTGGCTTAAGGAACTTGCCTGAGTACCTGCCTTAGGATAGCTGAGGTATTCGCCTCGAGCATCTGCAGCCTGTACGCTTTGTTGCAATTCCTGCACAACCTGAGCGCGAGTTAAGGGGCTGGCTTCAGTTTGCAAGCTGGGATAAGTTAGAAACTCTCCTAGTTTATCGCTAGATGCCTGAGCAGCTGTTGCACCAAACAAACATGCAGTCACACTAAAAGCAGCAATAAGAGTACGAGATGTGGATTTCATGATTAACTTCCTAAATAGTCTTTATGTTGTAATGGCTTCGTGTTAGAAGCACGCACAAACAAATTATCCACCCAACTCCCATTAGTAAAAACCCTTAAATCTGCATTTATAATTCCACTGATGGAATAATAAACAGGGAACTTTTATGGCAACACGCCCTACCCCCCCTTTGCTAAACGATATCGCCATTTATGTAGAAGTGGCCAAGCAGCGGCATTTCACCCGTGCGGCCGAAGCGTTAGGTATGCCCGTATCGACCGTGTCTAGACGTGTACGGACGCTAGAAGAAGAAATCGGTACCGCTTTGCTCAAACGCAGCACGCGCAGTGTGGATCTGACCGAGGCGGGTGCGCTATTTTACGAAAGTTGTCTGGAGGTGGTGGAACAAGCTCGTTTAGCGCATGAGCAATTACTGACGATGACCCAGCAAGTGAAAGGCGTATTACGCATTTCTATGCCTAGCAGCTTGGGATTAATTTTTATGCCCAGCATCATCACCGGTTTTATGAATGAGTACCCTGATATTGAATGTGATTTTGATCTGAGCATACGACCTATAGACCTACTGGCCGAAAATTTTGACTGCGTGATACGAGTAGGAGAGCAAGCCGACTCGAATTTAATCGCTCGTCGCCTGGGCCAATTATCGCTGTCGCTATTCGCCTCCACGAGCTATCTACAACAATATGGCAGGCCAGAACATCCTTCTGACTTAAGCCAGCACCGCTGCATCACCGCCAGCCAACACGAATCGGATTACAACTGGACGCTGCATCATCCGCAAGAAAAAAGTGTGACAGTGAAAGTAGCGGGTCCGCTACGTGTGAACAATGCACTCATGATGCATAGACTGGCGGCCCATGATGCTGGGATTGCTATTTTCTCGCAGGCAGAAAATACGTTCGACCCCAAGTTCCTGCCTTTAGAGCCCGTACTACCCGGCTGGCACTTTGCTCCGTACCCAATATATGCTTTATTACCCTCTCGTATGCTGCCATTGAAAACGCGCGTGTTTCTAGACTATGTACGTGATCAGTTAACGCTACTGCTTAACCATCATTAACAGTGCTGTCTGACCTAGCCATGGCAACTCTTGGACAGTATGTGCGTCTAACCATAAGTGTTATAGCCTGTTAAGCATTTATGAAAAGCCCGAACAGGCTAATACTATATAAACGCTTTTTTTGCATGGGACCACTACATGGCTACTTTACTCTCGTACTTACAGCGTCATCTTTACGTTTTTTGCTTTTGCATAGTCGCCGCCTCACCAGGCCTAGCCAGTGCCAGCACAGAACTACTCCAAGCCGTTAGACAAGGCAAGGTGGAAAATGTGAAACGTCTGCTGGAGACGCCGGCGGGCTTAGCGCAAGTGAATATCAGCGATGCGCAAGGTAAATCGCCACTGTTAATAGCCACCTGGAATAATGCCGTGGAGATAGCCCGTTTGCTAATTGATGCCGGGGCCGACGTAAATCAGCAAGACAACATACAGGACTCCCCTTATTTGCTGGCAGGCGCACAAGGGCGAGTAGAAATACTAGCAATGTGTCTGGCTCATGGGGCCGACCTGACAAGCACGAATCGTTATGGGGGCACGGCACTGATTCCAGCGGCTGAAAAAGGACATACGCAAGCGGTGCAACTTTTACTGGATGCGGGCGTAGACCCCAACCACGTCAATCGTCTTGGATGGACGGCCTTACACGAGGCGATTGTGCTGTCAGATGGCGGGCCAGAACACCAACGCATAATCCAAGCCCTGCTGGCAGGCGGTGCCGACCCCAATCTGGCTGACGGCAATGGTATACGCCCTTTGTCCTTAGCAACACAACGCGGCCATCGTCAATCGGCGCAAATTTTACAGGCGGCAGGCGCACGCCCTTAAATTGTTTTCAATGAAGTTATTCGATGTCATCTTCTTCTCATTCGTCTGCTGAACCATTGCGTGCCCTAAACCTGTGGCTGATATTCGTAATATTAATCGGACTGAACTTACGCCCTTTTTTAACCGCCAGTGGTACAGTGGCGGCACAAATCTCAACTAGCTTAGGCATCCCCTTAGGCAGCATGGCATGGCTAACCTTTATTCCCATGATGATCATGGGAATAGGCGCTTTTTTTGCTCCCCTATTACGGCGCTGGATCTCAACACGTCAGTTGACCTTATGGGGATGTATTGTTTTGCTTTTAGGTTGCGCTTTGCGCTTGAATGTCAGCACGATGAACACGCTGATGCTCACGGCCGTTTTGTGTGGCATAGGCGTAGCGGTATTGCAAACCCTGCTGCCTGGTATTATCAAACAGCGCTTTCCTGCACATGTTGCGCCGGTAACAGGTGTGTATTCCGCCTGTTTGATGGGTGGTGGCGCCTTAGGTGCGCAGTTCACGCCCTTACTCAGTGATTGGACGCAAAGCTGGAACTGGGGCTTAGGTTTTTGGGCTGTGCCTGTACTGCTTGCTTTAGCCATAGCCTGGAAAATCCTACCACGCGACAAAGACCGCCCTGCCCAGACCCAACACTCTTTACGCCACTACCTGCGCCTGCCCCGCACGTGGCTGCTGATTGCTAGTTTTGGACTTATTAATGCCGGCTACGCCACCTTGGTCACTTGGCTGGCCGTCTACTATCAAAGCCATGGCTGGACACCCACTGCAAGTGGTGGACTGATTGCTGTTTTATCCGTGGCTCAAGCCGTATCAGCCTTAAGCATTCCTAGTCTGGCTGCACGCAATAAAGACCGCCGGGCTTGGCTATGGTTAGTTTTGACATGTCAGTTTTTAGGATTCTTAGCCATCAGTTATGTGCCTGATATGGCCCCTTTTGCATGGGCAATTATCATAGGTTTTGGCTTGGGTGGCAGCTTTGCCATGGCCATGGTGGTCGCTTTGGATCACTACCCGGACTCTCAGCGCGCCGGGATACTCAGTGCTTTGATGCAAGGCGGTGGCTTTCCCATTGCAGCGCTAGCACCGATTATCGGCTCATGGATATATGCCTGGACAGGAAGCTTTAAAAGCCTATGGCTCATGCATATGGGTTTCATTACCGTCATCGCGGTACTGAGCTACCGTTTTCAGCCTGAGCATTACCCCAAGGTCATGGGGTATAGCCATCAATCCAAAGCTTCCTGATTCGCTATTGTGACTTGCTTGTAATAGGCACGTTTATGCTCGTACATGCGCTGGTCAGCCTTACGCAAGGTTTGCTCCAGCGTACCGGGCTCACGGCAGGTTGCATACCCGCTTGATAAACGCAGCTTTGGCCCAGCATAAAACTGATTATTAAGCTCCACCATAGACAATAAGCTTTCTGTCAGAACTTCACACTCGGCTTCGGTCGCTTTAGGCATGATCACCACGAACTCATCGCCGCCCACACGTGCGGCATGATAGGGCTCTTTTACCAACTGAGTCAGAATCTCTCCTGTGCGCTGCAGTAAAGCATCTCCGCTCAGGTGACCATATTTATCGTTAACTTCTTTCAGGCAATTCAGATCGATCACCATTAACGAGACGGGCAAGATTGCCTGGCGCGTTAAGCGTCGCAACTCGTCGTTGTAAAAGGTGCGATTTTTTAGCTTGGTCAGCACATCGTGCTGCCCCAAATACTCTAGGTAGGATTCCGCTTTTTTGCGTGCAGTAATGTCGGTTAAGGCCAGTAGCACTAAGCTCCAGTCGTCCTCGTGCCCATTAAATACCGAGAACTGCATATGAATATGCAGAATATTACCCTCTAAGTCTTGATGGATCACTTCCCGTTGCTGAAAAAGGCGCCCTTCCCAAAGATCAATTAATTGTTCCCGGAAAGTGTCATAGACCTGGCTTTGAAACACCTGGTTTAAGTTTGCCAGCAACTGTGCCTTGGACTCGGCCTTAAACAGACCCAGTGTGTAATGATTCACATCAATGACCCGCACTTGAGCAATACAACGATCGACAAACTCCGGGTTTACGTCGGTGAAGGTACGTAAATCGCTAATGCCGTGACTGCGCAGCTCCTCTAAGGACTTTTTGACTGCTGTAAAGTCTTCTACCCATAACGAGATCGGTGCGTGCTGAAACAGATTGCGCGCGTACTGTGCACTATGCTTGGCTTGCAGACGCGATTGCTCCAGTTCCGTCACATCCTCAATGACCAATAAGACACGAGCCCAGTCGTGTTCGTGGCCAGGCATAATCACCCCTTTAAGCAGGATGTTCATGCGTCGCCCGCTTAGGGTGTAATTGATGGTTTGGCTATTGAACTGGGTTTGCCCCAACCAGAGCTGCTCAAGCTCATAGATGTAGTATTCATGCGCATCGCTACGTATTACCTCGTGCAAACGCCCAGACAGCTCTTCAAACGAACGTGCCGCATATAAGGCAAGCGTGCTGCGATTGACGTTAACCAGCTGCATGCATTGTGCGCATTGCTCAATACGCTGAGGATCTTCGCGCAAGAAGCTCACAATATCCGCTACACCCTGCTTACGCCACGACTCAAACAACTCGCGCAACTGGCTGTAGTCCTCCAGCCACATAGAACTGGGAGAAATTTCAAAAAGATCGACGGTATTCAAGGCAGAGGGTGCCTCGATAAGCTCAGCGTTAATTTGACTAGGCATAAATACACCCTTAGGGCCCCAGTTTTAATGGAATCAGACATGATTCATTGTGACGGGATTATTATAGGTGTTAACTAAAGAGTGTGAGTGAAGCAGCCAAAAACTGGCTAAAAATGAGTCTGTAAGGACGAGAACCTGTGGGCTTACTGCGGCAAAAAGACAATGCAGCACAGTAAGCCTTGCCATTCCTTGCAAAGAATGGTGCTTAGTTTGGTGCGCCAGCCATTAACCAATTCACGATGATTTCCAGATTTTCGTCCGAGAGATGTGTTTGAGCTGCCATAGGAATATTACCCCAGACACCTTGGCTACCTTGACGAATATGCTGTCGCAGCAGTTCTGCATTGGCGGGATCGTCTTTGTATTTCGCTGCTACGTCTTTGTAGGCAGGGCCGACCACTTTGGTGTCGACGGTATGACAGGCCAAGCAAGCGTTAGCCTTTAAAATTTCATTTACTTTAGCAAAATCGACTTCTTGCGCTTGGGCGTTAAACCCCAAACACGCTAAAGGTAAACAGGCTAACAAATGTCTAAATTTCATGTTTATCTCCGTTAATAGTTAGTTGCTTGGCTGATAGTCTTGTCAGTAAGAAGCGCTACACATGGGTAAGGCAAACTTGACTGATTCTTAGGCTGCCTAGGGGCAAGCCCGTTTTACATGTCTGTTCAATTTGATTTGGCTCAAACACTGCCTAAGTTTGTCAGCATACAAACTCAGGGCTAATGCTGTAATAAAAGACACACTTATTTAATCTGGAGTACGTATGCTAAAACTACTTGTTCCCGTTGATGGCTCAGAGGCTTCCACTCGTGCCGTTAAAGCCGCACTGGAGCTAGCCAAGCTGGACCCACACACCGTTTTACATATTTTAACGGCTCCCACTCCTATCGTATCTGGCAATGTACGACGTTTTTTTGCAGAAGATGTCTTAAATGCCTATTACCAAGAGGAAGGCGAAAACGCACTCGCTGCGGCAAGAGCCTTAACACACAACACAGGCATTACCGTACACGAAGCCATCGTGCCGGGCAATACCGCCGAAGTGATTAAGAACTATGCGCAAGAGCATGGCTGCAATCACATTGTTATGGGTACGCGTGGCTTGAATGCCTTACCCGGCTTAATTCTTGGTTCTGTTACCACCAAGGTGATCCATGCTGTGGATATACCTGTTACTTTAATCAAATAAGCCTTATAGCGATTAGAGTATTATCCTCAAGCACTCAGTTACCGCCCTTGGTGGCGGTGACAGACGTCTAAGGCGAGGCAGGCTCGATCCGCAGCAAGCGGCCATCTTGCTCGTCGGTGAGCACATACACGTATCCGTCTGGCCCCACGCGTACATCACGTATGCGAGCCCCAAGATCTGTTAATAAACGTTCTTCGGACAGCACCCGGTCACCATCTAGCTCTAAACGTATCAAGGCCTGGTCTTTCAGCGAGCCTATAAATACGCTGTGCTGCCACTGGGCAAAGCGTTCATGATCGTAAAATGCCATGCCGCTAATAGCGGGTGATTGCTCCCAGTAGTGTAAGGGTTCGGCAAACTGTGGGCCCGCTTGCCCAGTGGATTCGATAATGGCCTGTCCATCATAATCGACCCCATACGTCACCAATGGCCAACCGTAGTTGTTCGTAGGAAATATACGATTAATTTCGTCCCCGCCTTTGGGGCCGTGCTCGTGAACCCAGAGCTCTTGGGTCCACGGATTCCAGGCAGCCCCTTGCGGATTACGATGGCCGTAAGACCATATTTCTGTTCTAGCGTCGCGACGCCCGTAATAGGGATTATCGCGTGGCACACGGCCATCGGGCCGAATACGTACGACTTTTCCTTGTAAGGTAGTTAAGTCTTGCGCAGTCATTCTGTCATTGTTTTCGCCAAGCGCAATATACAAATGACGCCCTGGTGGGTCAAACACCATGCGCACACCGTAATGCAAGCCATTAGACAGCGCTGGCTCTTGACGGAACATAGGGCGAAAGCTGTCGATACGACGTTTATCGCTACTTAGCACCCCATACCCCACGGTGGTCGCAGACTGCGTACCACTGCGAGTTTCGGCATAGGCCAGATAGATCCGTCGGCTGCGAAAAAAATCGGGTGCCAGAACAATATCCAGTAATCCGCCCTGCCCTACAGCATGTACTTTGGGCACGCCCTGTAATGGATCGGACAAGCCGTTTTCTTGGGTCCATAAGCGTAATCGCCCTGGACGTTCGGTAATAAGCATGCCCCCTTCGGGCAGAAACGCCATGGACCACGGGTGCTCCAGGCCACTAGCAAGTTCGGTGACCTGTACGGAGTCCTGAGGCGTGGCCTGCACGCTAGATGCCATGTCCGCTTGCGCCCATACGATGGGACTGAGCAAGATGAAACTAGCACCCAGACATAGGCTGCCACGAGAAAGAAACTTCTTGAAAGACATAAGGTATGACAAATTAGATCTTGTTCTGCTGACTATCCGTATCCACAGGCTTGGACTCGCCCATAGACACTAAAGAACTTAAGGAGCTTTTCATGATACCGCTCATTAAATCTATGGGTACTGGGAAAACTATGGTTGACGAGCGGTCTCCTGCCACTTGGGTCAGGGTTTGCAAGTAACGAAGCTGCATGGCGGCAGGTTCCTGAGCCAGGGTATTAGCCGCCTCTCGCAAGGCTTGTGCCGCCTGTAGTTCGCCATCTGCGTGAATGACCTTAGCACGTCGCTCTCGCTCGGCTTCCGCCTGACGCGCAATAGCACGCACCATGTTTTCAGCAATATCGATATGCTTAATTTCTACATTGGTGACTTTTACGCCCCAACTGGCGGTTTGCTCATCCAGTATTTTTTGTATATCCAGGTTGAGCTTGTCGCGCTCTGCTAGCATTTCGTCAAGCTCATGGCGACCCAGTACGGCTCTGAGCGTAGTTTGTGCCAGCTCACTGGTGGCAGCGAACACGTTCTCGACTTGAATAACGGATTTTTCCGGCGCTACAACTTTAAAGTACAGTACGGCATTCACTTTTACAGAAATATTGTCGCGCGAGATGACGTCCTGGCTAGGCACGTCCATGGTGATGACGCGCATATCCACTTTTACGAACTGCTGAATAAATGGGATCACAAAGATCAGTCCGGGGCCACGCACTCCGGTAAAACGTCCGAGCGTGAACATCACGGCTCTATCGTATTCGCGCAAAATACGCACGGCTTTGAACACGATGACCAAAGCCACAAACAGTAAGATAATCAGGAATAAATTGATTTCGTAGAAAAACATAAGAAATCTCCGCTAAACGGGGTGGGTATTTTGTCGAACGGCTTGCACAATCAAGACCAAGCCCTGCTTACTTAGCACTTGTACTTCCTGCCCCAACTCCAAAGGGTGTGAGGCACTGACCTGCCAACGCTCTCCGTTAATCTCGGCATAGGTGGCATAAGGATCGGAAACATCGATGATTCGGCCAGTTGCGTGTAACAAAGCATCGGTACCGCTGACGCTACGGCGCTTATATAAACGCAAAGCCAAATACACGACGCCGCCCGACACCAGCAGCACACCCATAATAAGTACCAGTATGGTGGCGGTGCTCCATGCGTCCAGCCAAGGGGTGCTCCACCATAGCAGTGATGCGCCGCTTAAGCCTGCCAGCAAACTAATCAAAAGCAGCACGCCTGCTGCCCCAATTATTAATTCACCCACCAGCGCTAGAGCAGCCAGAAAAAACGCCACGTATACAAGCCATTGCATATCAGCCTCCATGTGAGCGGGCCAGTAGGCCCGCCAGTACCATTACAGACTAGGATGCGTCATATTCAGGGGGATGATCCATTCATCAAACTGTTCAGCCGTCACGTGACCAGACTGTATGGCAGCCTCGCGCAGCGTTAATCCATCGTGATGGGCATGCTTGGCAATGGCCGCAGCATTATCGTATCCAATGTGTCGATTCAAGGCGGTAACCAGCATCAGGTTTTTATCCAGATTACCTTGTATGACTTCCATAACTGGCTCAATGCCCTGCGCACAATGCTCGTCGAACGCCAGGCAGGCATCACTTAATAAGGTGATGCTTTCCAGCACGTTATGAACCATAACGGGCTTGTACACATTCAGTTGAAAGTTACCCTGACTCGCGGCAAACGCCACCGCCGCATCGTTACCATAAACCTGCACGGCCACCATGGTAAGCGCTTCACTTTGCGTAGGATTCACCTTACCGGGCATGATCGAAGAACCCGGCTCGTTTTCAGGAATGCTTAACTCACCAATACCGCAACGCGGGCCGCTGGCTAACCAGCGCACATCATTGGCCATCTTCATGAGCGCGCCGGCCAGCGTGCGCAAGGCGGCCGAAACATTGGCCAAGGCATCGTGCGCCGACAAGGCGAAAAATTTGTTGTCGGCCGACTCGAATGGCAGCCCGGTTAACTCAGCTATTTTTCTGGCGCACAAAGCCCCAAAGTCTGGGTGCGCATTCAGGCCGGTACCCACAGCCGTGCCACCAATAGCTAACTGGTACAAGCCCACTAAGGAGCTTTCAACGGTTTGCAGCGCAAAATCAATTTGCGCTACCCACGCTCCTATTTCCTGACCCAAGGTAATGGGCGTGGCGTCTTGTAAGTGAGTGCGTCCTGTTTTAACGATGCTCTCATAGCGCTTGGCCTTAGTGTCTAGGGTATCGCGCAACTGGCGTACATCCTGAAACAGGCGTCGCTGTAATTCCAGTGCCACGGCCACATACATAGCCGTAGGAAAGGTGTCGTTAGATGACTGCCCTCGGTTGACGTGATCATTCGGGTGCACGGGTGTTTTACTACCTAGCTGACCACCAGCTATTTCAATGGCTCGGTTAGCGATGACCTCGTTGCTGTTCATATTGCTCTGGGTGCCCGATCCGGTCTGGAACACAACCAGTGGAAACTCGGTGTCCAACTTGCCAGCTATGACTTCGTCGGCAGCCTGCACGATGAGCGTAGCGACCTGCTGGCTTATCTGCCCCAACTCAGCATTGGCTAAAGCGGCTGATTTTTTCAGCAGTCCCATCGCTTCAATCATGCTGCGACCCCATTTGAAACGCTCTACGCCGATGGGGAAGTTCTGTATTGAGCGCTGTGTTTGAGCCCCCCAATAGTGTTGCGCGGGGACCTCGACGGGGCCCATAGAGTCGTTTTCTATGCGTATATCAGCAGTCATGATGATTCCTGTAAATATGTTTCAAAAAGCGGGCACCACAACGTTTAGGCAAAACGTTTGGCCCAGGCACAGGCGATATCCAGCATACGGTTAGCAAAACCCCATTCATTATCAAACCAGACCAACATATTCACCAGACCATCCCCATTGGTACGAGTCTGTGTGCCGTCAATAATGGCGGAATGCGGGTTGTGGTTAAAGTCTATCGACGCGTGAGGTCGCTGACTAAACTGCAACACCTCGGGCCAGCGTTTGGCCGCCTGTACAAATAAAGCATTAATTTCAGCCGGTGTCGTGTCACGCTCTAGGTTAGCCATCAAGTCGATCGCCGACACGTTGAGTATGGGTACGCGCATAGACTTTGCCTGCACTTTTCCACTTAGCTGTGGCAACAAGCGCTCTACTCCTTGCGCTAAACCGGTAGCCACCGGAATCATGGATTGCAAAGCCGAGCGCGTACGTGCCAAATCCCCATTATGGTAACCGTCCAGCATGGGCTGGTCATTCATGACAGAGTGCAATGTGGTCAAGAATGCATGCCGGATACCAATGCTGCGATCCAGCTCGGCCAAGACGGGCACGATAGCATTGGTGGTGCACGAGGCATTGGATACAAGCTTATGCTCGCCCAGCAGGCCATCCTCGTTAATACTGGCTACCACAGTGTAATCCACGTCCGCAGCGCTGCGCGTAGGCTGCGAGATTAAAACGCGTGGACAGCCTGCGTCAATAAACTGTTGTAACTGCTCGCGCTCGGAGAACGCACCGCTGCACTCCAAGAGCAAATCAAGTTGCAGGTCGCCCCAATTTGTTTTTAATGGGTCCGGCTCGTGTAATACTCGAATGTAATCGCCGCGCACAATAAGGTGATGATCATCAAAGCTGACCTCGCCTGGAAACACACCATGCGTAGAGTCAAACTGGGTCAAGTACACCATGGTTTCGATATCGGCCAGTTCATTGATCGCGACCAATTCAAAATTTACCTGCGGGTAACGTTCGTACAAGGCACGCAGCACGCAGCGACCAATACGACCATAGCCATTAATGCCTACCCTTAAAGTACGATTCCTAGTCATGTGCCTATACGTTAAAAAGTAATCGAAAACCCACCATCAACGACCAGTATATGTCCATTAACATATGAAGCAGAAGCGGAGGCTAAAAACACAGCCGCCCCACTGATCTCCGAAGGTTGCGCCCAACGCCCTAAAGGGTTCCTACCCACCATCAGCGGTCCTTTTTCAGGATCGGCCGCCAAAGCGGCATTGGACTCTGTAGCAAAGGTGCCTGGCGCAATACCATTGCTGGTAATACCGTGCGGGCCAAATTCCACCGCCAGAGCGCGCACCATAGCACTTAAGCCTTGTTTGGCAATGGGGTAAATAGCGTCCCCATAACGGGCTAGCTCACCGGCGATAGAGGTGACGGTAATAATGCGGCCATTGGGCTTTGAGTGCTTCAGCATGGCCTGAGCAACTAGCTGAGACAAACGCAGCGGCGCCAGCAGATCAACCTGAATCAAGCTTTCCACGTCGCTCCAGTTGGCATCTTGCAAACGGCTACGTAAACGCTGCCCCACATTATTAAATAAAATATCAGGGGTACCAAAGCGCGCTTGCAAAGCCTGAAACGAATCCGCCACCTGTTCAAGTTGGGATACATCCTGATGCCAGTAATGCAGCTCAAGCCCTTGATCGGCGAGCTCAGCCTGCACCTGTTGCAAGCGTTCAAGATTACGCCCATTGATGATCACGCTAGCCCCGCTGGCTGCAAACGCTTTGGCGACCTCTAGGCCTAAACCTGCCGTAGAGCCCGTAAGCAATGCGAGCCGGCCGCGTAAGGAAAAGTCGGGGCGTGCTGGTGCTGTGCTGGGATGAGTCATAGTACGTTCTGGGGCCGACCTGCTAAAAAGGCGTCGATGTTATCAACCAATTGATTGCTCAGCGTTTGCATGGCCTGCTGACTGGCCCACGCAATATGTGGGGTCAAAATATAATTGGGTAAATCTAATAGACGCATCAGGATATGGTCCGCCGGTGGTGGTTCCGGTGTACAGACATCAATACCCGCTGCACCCAAAATGCCCTGACGCAAGGCCTGTTCCAAAGCTTGGTTATCAATCAAGCCACCGCGCGCGGTGTTAATCAAGATAGTGCGCCCCGGTTTCATTAAGGCAAATTCGGGGGCCGAGATCAGGTTCTCGGTTTGTGGCGTTAGGGGACAGTGCAAACTAATGATATCCGCTTGCCTGAGCATTTGCTCGAAAGCGATCCGACCCGGACGCGTGTTTTCTGGGCTGACCCCTTTTTGTTCAGCGAACAACACCTTCATGCCTAAGGCTTCTGCCAATTTAGCGACGGCCTGCCCCAAAGAGCCCGATCCAACGATTCCTAATGTGCTTGCAGCCACATCGTAAATCGGATAGTCGAAATAACAGAATTGATTCGCTTCTTGCCAGCGGCCAGCTTGTACAGACTGTCTATAGGGGATCAAACTACGGCGCAGGGCAAAAATCAAGGCAATGACATGCTCTGGAACGGTACGCGTCGCGTAGTTACGAATATTGCATACGGTGATGCCTTGCTGCTTACAGTGCTCTAGATCAATCATATCGCTGCCTGTGGCCGCTATAGCAATCAGCTTCAGGCGCTTTGCCTGCACTAGCTGCTGCTTGCCTATCCCGACCTTATTGGTGATCACTATATCGGCGTCGGCAATTCTATCTGCCACCTGATCAGAACGAGTACTGGGGTAGACAGTGAGCGTATGGGCAAAGCTAAAAGCAGGCATGGTGACGCTACTAGCCATTGTGTCACCATCAAGAAAAACGATATGTTGCGGACCTACAGTCATTGAAAATGAGCTCCTGAAGATGCTTGTCAATATAAAAACGTGTCGACATACCCGGATATGATGACATAGATGCGCAGAAAGCATTACTCTATAAAGCGGGAATGTCACCGGCAAGGCTTATCGTAGTGCAGCCCTGCCTTGACGTCGACAGTTTCCCTCGCCGACTGTGTTAACACTGAAACAAGGTAATTTTTTATGCTTTTATCTTTGCTTTTGTCCGTAACCGGACAAGCCATGGTTCCCCCCTCTGCTGCCGTGGCAAGGCCTAAGCAATATGATATACGCGACTTCTTCCAAACCCCACAACGTAGTCAGTTTCGCTTGTCTGATGACGGAAATATGCTGGGATTTATGGAGTCAGTGTCGGTAGATGGTCAAGCTGCACGTAATAATATTCACGTGCAAGCGCTGGATGGCAGCACGCCCGTAGGCGCGATCAAGCGCTTGAGTGGCGTCACTGACCGCGACTTGGCCGCCTTTTTTTGGAAAGGTAACGATACGATTGTGTATGGCAAAGACGTGGGCGGCGATGAGAATTTTCATGTGGTTGCCGTTAACGTACACAGCGGCGACACGCGTGACCTGACCCCTATGAGCGGGGTGCGCGCAGGGCTGCAAGACGACTTGCCCGATGACCCCGACCATATCCTAGTGAGCCATAACGGCCGTAATCCGGAAGTGTTTGATGTTTACAAAATCAATGTACACACCGGTGACAGCACTCTGGTGGCGGAAAACCCAGGAAATATTACCGGCTGGAGCACCGACCTAGAGGGCAAGGTGCGCTTTGCCATTACGTCGGACGGACTGGATAGCGAGCTGCTTTATCGCGTCGATGAATCGCAGCCTTTTAGCAGCCTAATCAAAACAGATTTCCGTACTACCGTCAGCCCGCTCTTTTTTCATGTGGATAATCAACGCTTTTATGCACTGAGCAACCGTGATCGCGACACGCTGTCATTGGTGCTTATCGACCCCGAGCAGCCCGAAAGTGAAGAGCTTATTTTTAGCGTGGATGGTTACGATGTAGACTCTGCCAGCTTTTCACGCCTGCGGAAAATACTGACCGCCGCCTATTACGAAACTGATAAGCCGCAGCATGTTTATTTTGATCAAGACGATCAAGCCCGTCACGAATGGCTTAAAGCCCAACTGCCTGGTTATGAGCTAAGCCTGCAAAACGCGACACGCGACGAGCAAAAGTTTATTGTCGCAGCCTATAGCGATAAGACGCCGGGTGTACGTTATATCTACGATGCTCAGGCAAATACCTTGCACAAGCTGGCTGAAATTAATCCTGCTTTGAGTGAGCAGGACATGGCACCTGTGCGCTCAATCCAGTACCCCTCGCGTGATGGCTTGACCATACATGGTTACCTTACCTTGCCTGTGGGCCAAGAGGCTAAAAATCTGCCTGTGATTGTGAACCCGCACGGTGGCCCATGGGCACGAGACTCCTGGGGCTTTAACCCAGAGGCCCAGTTTTTGGCTAATCGTGGATATGCCGTCTTGCAAATGAACTTTCGCGGCTCGACCGGCTATGGGCGCAAATTCTGGGAGGCCAGCTTTGGCCAATGGGGCTTAAGCATGCAAGATGACATCACAGATGGCGTACAGTGGCTGATCGAGCAAGGCATTGCGGACCCCAAACGTATCGGTATTTACGGCGCCAGTTACGGCGGCTACGCCGTTTTAGCGGGTATCACCAAAACCCCCGATTTATACGCCGCAGCCGTGGATTATGTGGGCGTATCCAACCTGTTAAGTTTCATGGGCACCATCCCTCCCTACTGGAAGCCACTACTCACCAAAATGTATGCCATGGTGGGCGATCCGGTTAAGGATATAGACAAGCTCACCGCTAACTCCCCTGCCCTGCATGCCGATAAGATTATTACACCCTTATTTGTTGCCCAGGGAGCACAAGATCCACGCGTCAATATTGCGGAAAGTGACCAAATCGTCGAAGCTTTACGCAAGCGCTCTATTGATGTGGAATACATGGTGAAAGACAACGAAGGGCACGGTTTTGCCAACGAAGAAAATAAGTTTGAATTCTACGAACGCATGGAAGCCTTTCTGAACACCCACTTGCAGCCTTAATATTGGCTGCTCTAAGCTGATATCAAGCTTAGAGCAGCTCTTTTGAGTCGAGGATACTTAAATGAAACTGTACTATTTGGCCGGAGCGTGCCCCTTAGTCACGCACATTGCATTGGAATGGATAGCCAAGCCCTACGAGGCCGAGTCCGTTAGTCGCCAAGGCCTGAAGGAACCCGAGTTTTTAGCCTTGAACCCGCTGGGAGCCGCACCTGTACTAAAAGATGGCGACCTTGTATTAACCCAGAGCAGTGCCATTCTGGAATACCTGGCTGAACTCAATCCACAGGCCAACCTACTTGGCAAGACGGTGGCAGAGCGTGCTCAAACTCGTCGCTGGTTAGCGTTCCTGAATGCCGATGTACACCGCAACTTTGGGGTGATATTTGGCGTGCAACGCTATGCACGCAGCGAGTCAGCACAGACCGAAGTCAAAGAGCAAGCCACTGAGCTTGTGCTTAATCAGCTAAGGCACGTTAACAAACACCTTGAAGGACGCGACTATCTTGGGGCCGAGCGCTCGGTAGCCGACGCGTATTTATTTGTTATTTTATTGTGGGTAAAGCGTCTGGGCCTAGACATCAGCGAGCTGAAAAATCTGGAGCGTTTGCGCCAGCGTCTGGCTGAAGATCCCGCCGTACAGGCTGCCTTAAAAGCAGAAGGTTTGGCCTAAGCGTATAAATTGCCTGCTTGCAAGCCATACTTGCTGCAGGCCTTAACGAGCCCCACCCCTATCGCATTGGGTGCATTGTGCGCCCAATGCTGTAGTGCAAGGTAGTCATGGTTTAATAACAAAATAGCACTGCAGCGGCTATACAAATAAGCAATATTGATATCTCCATTAGTTATAACGGCGTTAAAATTATGCCTCTACAAATAGGAAATATTCATCATGCTAAAACCTAGCTCGTTGAAGCAAACATTCAGCAAAGCGGGAATGCTAACGCTGACACTGCTTATAAGTGCTCATGCGTATTCCGAATCGCTCATTGAGCAAGGCAAGGCCATTGCAAACTCAGGTAGCGCTGGCGTGTTGGCCTGTATTACCTGTCATGGCGCCCAAGGCGAAGGAAATAGTGCAGCCAACTTTCCTTTTCTGGCAGGACAAGGTGCTGCTTACCTCAGCGAGCAACTGACGCACTTTCACCAAGGTTCACGTTCTAACCCTGTCATGGAGCCGATTGCTAAAGCCATGTCGGCGGAACAAATACAAGCGGTAGCGGCCTATTATTCTGAATTGCCGGCTCCTTGGGATAAAACCGCACTTAGTAATTTGGTCGACATCTACCCCGACGAACAACAACTGGGCGCTTGGATTGCGAATCGCGGCAGTTGGGGTGACAACATCCCTGCCTGTATCCAATGTCATGGTCCAGGCGGTGTGGGCGTAGGTACCGCTTTCCCTGCCATTGCAGGTTTGTCAGCCGCTTATATCTCCGCTCAGTTCAAAGCATGGAAAGACGACACACGCGACCCAGGGCCTTTATCCTTGATGGGCGATATCGCCAAACGCATGAATGATCAGCAAATTCAAGCCACTGCCGACTACTTTGCTGGTTTGCCTGCGCAATTACAGCAAGCAGGTGCACAAGGAGCAAAACCATGAAAAAGTCCTGGATACATGCCTTATCGCTGCTGAGCGCGAGCTTTTTATTTTGTAGTGCAAGCAGTTATGCCCAAGGTGTAGATTTAGGGGAATACCGGCCTAAGTTTTCTCCTCCTGACGCCCATAGCATTCCGGACACCCCTTTTGGAGAGTCCGTAAAACGTGGTCAGGCTATTTTTGTGAAAACACCCCAAAATGCAAATAAGTTCGTAGGCAATAATTTAAATTGCGTGAGTTGCCACATGGATGCGGGACGACGAGAGAACGCTTCACCGATGTGGGCCGCTTACGTGCTGTACCCGGCTTATCGCAGTAAAAACAAGCATGTCAATACCTTGGCTGAGCGTTTGCAAGGCTGCTTTGCCTATAGCATGAATGGAAAAATGCCAGAAGCTAACGACACGACAATTGTCGATCTGGAAAGCTATATGTATTGGCTTGCTCGAGGTGCCCCTACCGGAGTGGTGCTGGAAGGCCAAGGCTTCAAACGTTTAGCAGAGCCCGCTGAAAAGCCCGATTTTGTTCGCGGCGAAAAAGTGTACGCTCAGAACTGTGCCCTGTGTCATGGTGAGAATGGTCAAGGCCAAAGCGTAAATGAGCACATGGTGTTCCCGGCCTTATGGGGCGACGATTCCTATAACTGGGGGGCTGGTATGCACAGCATTCCCACGGCAGCCGCTTTTATTAAGGCGAATATGCCACTAGGTCATGGCAACACCCTGTCTGACCAAGATGCCTGGGACGTGGCCTATTACATGAATGCCCATGAACGCCCTCAGGATCCACGCTTCAACGGTTCTGTGCAAGAAACACAGGAAAAATACCATGATGCAAAAACAGATCTGTACGGTCAAAAAATCAACGGAAAAATCTTAGGTGAAGGCTCCACGCCCAATGGCGGCCGCTTACGTGCGGATGCCCGCTAAGGCCTAGTAACTCCCTGCCCTGCTTTTTTAGGGCACTAAAAAGGCTCACCTATTACGGGTGAGCCTTTTAGCTACGCTAGGCACACTGTTTAACTGCCCAAGTACGCCTTACGTATATCTGGGTTCGCCAGCAAGTTAGCGCCAGTGTCTTGCATCACCAGTTTTCCGGTTTCTAGCACATACCCCCGATCGGCGACCTGCAAGGCTTTATTCGCATTTTGTTCAACCAAAAATACGGTAACCCCTTCCTCACGTATCGTACGGATAATATCGAAAATCTGCGCGATGATCAAAGGTGCCAAACCTAAGGTGGGCTCGTCAAGCAACAGCAAGCTGGGTTTGGACATCAAGGCGCGCCCTATGGCCAGCATTTGCTGCTCTCCGCCAGACATGGTGCCTGCCCGTTGTCGAGCGCGCTCTCGCAAACGCGGAAACAACTCGTAAACGTGCTCTTCGCCCTCTTCGATTTCTTGACGATTAATAAAAAAACCACCCATTTTCAGGTTTTCAGATACAGTCAGGTCGGGAAACACCCGACGCCCTTCGGGTGAAATGGCAATACCCTGGCGCATAATGCGGTGGGTATCCATCTGGGTGATATCCGTTCCCTGAAAGGTGATTTTCCCCGATGAGGCACGTGGAGAACCACATACGGTCATGAGCAATGTCGTTTTACCGGCGCCGTTAGCGCCAATCAGGGTAACAATTTCGCCTTGATTTACTTCTACGCTAACTTGGTCCAGGGCTTGTATGGCGCCATAGTAGGTGGATACCTGTTCTAACTTCAGCACTACTCTTCTCCCAGGTAAGCTTTAATGACGCGCGGATCGTTACGCACTTGTTCGGGTAGGCCAGTGGCAATGGGCTTGCCATATTCCATCACCAGAATGCGATCGGACACGCCCATGACCAGACTCATGTCATGCTCAATCAATAATACAGCCACGTTGAATTCACGACGCAACTGATCGATTAATTGCTGCAGATCACGCTTTTCCTGAGGGTTCAGCCCCGCAGCCGGTTCGTCCAGTAACAGCAAACGTGGCTGCGTAATCATGCAACGGGCAATTTCCAGACGACGCTGATGACCATACGCTAAATTACCCGCTTCCCGATTGGCGTATTCACGAATATCCATGAAATCCAGCCATTTTGCCGCACGTTCCTGAGCCTGTTCTTCAGAGCGCTTGTAAGCAGGCGTTTTTAACAAGCCTGCTACCAAACCGCCTTTAATCAGATTATGTTGCGCCACCAGCAAGTTTTCTAGCACGGTAAGCTTTTTAAACAACCTGACGTTTTGGAATGTGCGCACTAAGCCTAGCTGAGCCACCTGATGACTACTTAAACCATGAATGGGCTTGTCGTCCAAGGTGATACTGCCTTGCGTAGGGCGATAAAACCCACTAATGCAGTTAAAAACGGTAGTTTTACCTGCCCCGTTGGGACCGATAATAGCAAACACCTCATCGCGCATCAATTCAAACTGCACATTGTCTACGGCCAATAAACCACCAAAGCGCATACATAGGTCGGAGACCTTTAATAAGGGACTAGCTTGATTCACACTCATGTACGCAGCTCCACGTGCGGACGGCTTACTGGCAAGAGGCCTTGTGGGCGCCAGGCCATCATAAAGACCATTACCAAACCAAAAATAAGCATTCTATATTCCTGGAACTCGCGAGCTAGCTCGGGAACCACGGTTAACACAATGGCAGCCAAAATAACGCCTAACTGCGACCCCATTCCCCCCAATACCACGATCGCCAAAATGAGTGCGGACTCGATAAAGGTAAAGGACTCAGGGTTGACCAGGCCTTGGCGTGCTGCAAAAAATGCCCCACCGAAGCCAGCAAACATGGCACCAATCGTAAAAGCAGAGAGCTTGATGTTGGTTGGGTTCAGCCCCAGAGAACGGCAGGCAATTTCGTCTTCACGCAAAGCCTCCCAGGCACGGCCTATGGGCATACGAATCAGACGGTTAGACACATACAAGGTGACAAGCGCCAGCACCAGCGCCATCAGGTAAAGGTAAATCACCACATCCTGATTACTAAAGGACCACCCCATCATTTCATGGAAAGTCGTTTCCCCTTCTGGAGCACGACGGGCCATGACATAGCCAAAGAATGTAGGCTTGGGAATACCGGAAATACCATCTGGGCCACCCGTAAAGTCGTACAGGTTAATCAGCAATAAGCGTATGATTTCCCCGAACCCCAAGGTCACGATAGCAAGGTAGTCGCCACGCAAGCGTAATACAGGAAAGCCCAGCAAATACCCAAATAAGGCGGCCATCGCTCCAGCGGCGGGCAAGGCTTCCCAGAAACCCCAGCCCAGATATTGGTACAGCAAGGCATAGGTGTAGGCACCCACGGCATAAAAGCCGACAAACCCCAGATCAAGCAAGCCGGCAAAGCCCACGACAATGTTCAAGCCCAGGCCTAACATGACGTAAATCAGTACCAAGGTGGCGATATCGACCTGCGCGCGCCCGGTAGTAAAGGGCCAGATTAATGCTGCCAGAACAACTAATAGCACTAAGATTTGACGTACCCGAGCCGAGGGCTGCGGCATAGTAAAACGACTGACCGCACTGAGTTGCCGCGCCCTGTGCAAAATAGGCTTAATCATTTGCACAACAAATACCAAACCCATGCCTATGGCTATCATTTGCCAGTCAGGCTGTAGCTCGGTTTTGATGCCTACCCGTAAGATTTGCAAGCCGAATATCGGGGCAATAATCACCCCTGCCAGAAGTGCGGCAATACAAGCATGAAAAATACGATTTGCCATTAGACTTTTTCCACTTCTGGTTTACCCAATAAGCCTGTGGGACGGAATAACAAGATAAAGACCAACAGGCTGAAAGCCACGATATCTTTATACTGGGAAGAAATAAAAGCTGCCGCAAACGTTTCTGCCAGCCCCAGTAATACACCACCCAACATGGCCCCTGGTATGCTACCTATGCCACCCAGTACGGCAGCGGTAAAGGCTTTGATACCTGCCACAAAACCAATAAATGGATTGAGCTTGCCTATAGCCAGAGCGATTAGCACTCCTCCGACTGCGGCCAGCATGGCACCAATGATAAAAGTGAAAGAAATAATTTTGTTGGTATCAATGCCCAGCAGGTTGGCCATGCGTAAGTCCTGCGAGCAGGCCCGTGAAGCACGCCCCATGCGGGAGTATTTAATATACATACTGAGCATGATCATCAGGACAATGGTGACCACAATAATCATGACGCGAGAATACGGCGCCGTAATAATGAAATCGGAACCCATCGTAAACTGAAACGAACCATTAATCAGTGTAGGAACGGCCATATCGCGAGCGCCCTGTCCCAAAGCTACCCAGTTCTGCAAGAAAATAGACATACCAATGGCAGAAATAAGCGGTACTAAACGTGGGCTGCCTCGTAAGGGCGCGTACGCCACTTTTTCTACCGCATAGCCATATACGGCTGTCACAGCCATGGCAACCAATAGCATGATCAAAATAATCAGCCAGATAGGAATACCTGTGCCTACACCAATAGCAGTTAAGGTAACCAGCCCGACGTACGCGCCTATCATGTAGATTTCGCCGTGGGCAAAGTTAATCATTCCGATAATGCCGTAGACCATGGTGTAGCCTATGGCGATCAGTGCGTAAATTGCTCCGAGGGATAAGCCATTGAACAACTGTTGCACTATTTGGGGTAATAGTTCTGACATACTTGATTCCGTTGAGTTTATTTAACCCATTAATTTTTTGTCGCTGGATTAAATAATAATGCCTCCGCCCAGATCAATGAGCGGAGGCCTGATATGCGACTTTAGTCCGTGATCAGATCAAAGGTACCGTCTGGTTTCCACTTGAACACAGCAAATTCAAAATGCTTAAGATCACCTTTGGCATCGTATTCTACTTGACCAATGGCTGTATCGAAAGTATTTGCATGCATATAGTCGGCAACCTTACTGGCATCTTCCCCGGCTGCATTAATACTATCGCTAATGATCTGCACCGCCGCGTAAGCAGGGAATGTAAAGGCACCATTAGGATTGCGCTTATAGGTTTCAAAGTGCTCCATCACCTTGGCATTGCTCGGCATCTTGGTAAAGTCCGTGGGCAAGGTTACCAAAAGCCCTTCTACGGCTGGACCTGCAATGGCGTACAGATCGTTATTGGCTACGCCCTCGGGGCCCATAAACTGATTATTCAGGCCTTGCTCACGCGCCTGACGCAATAGCAGCCCCAGCTCAGCGTGATAACCGCCGAAATAAACCAAGTCTGGATTTAAGCTGCGCAGCTTGGTGATCACGGCCGAATAATCGCTATCGCCTACGTTAATCCCTTCGTCCATGACGATATTCATGTCTTTGTCTTTCAGCGCAGCACGAACCTGAGTCGCTACGCCTGAGCCGTAGGTTTGCTTATCGTGCAAAATGGCCACTGTTTTGGGCTTAAGCACGTCTGCGATGTAGTTGGCGGCAAAAGGCCCTTGTTGATCATCTCTACCTATGGTGCGGAAGAAATAATGCGGTTTAATGGTGTCGGTCACGGCTGGAGCAGTCGCACCGGGGGTGATCGCAACAATGCCTTCTTGCTCGTATACGTTGACTGCTGGCACTGTCGTTCCCGAGCAGGCATGCGCTACGGCAAACTTGGCTCCAGAGTTCACTACACGGTTGGCAGCCGGCACTGCTTGCTTGGGTTCGCAAGCATCATCTATTAATATCGCCTCCAGTTGCTTGCCCTTCACACCACCTGCTGCGTTAATGGCGTCTATGGCTGTTAAGGCTCCTGCTTGAATCTGATCTCCATACTGCGTGGCGGGCCCGGTCATGGGTTGAGGAATACCAATTTTGATCGTAGCTGCCTGTGCGCTACCGCTAAACATACATGCAGCAAAAATAGCCGCCGCTATGGGGGTGAAGCTTTGTTTCTTTATCATTACAGCTGTCTCCCTAAATGCAGGATCTGGTTTTACCAGGATATTTTGAAATAGTATTCTTCACTTATAGAGTGAAGGTCTGCTTATTCTGTCGCTGCATTGCTTTACTGTCACTACGGATAAGCCCTAGAGCAGACTTTAGGTGTAGGACTGAATTGGGGCTGATTATATATTTATTTTCTCTATTTACATGAATAGCTTAAGTTAAAAGCGTAAAACCCATATATCAATTTTAAGGTATAGCGGCTGGTATTAGCCCTTAAGGGGTAATAAGCCCATCGCCTCTACCCCCCAATAAAAAAGCGTTCACAAAAGCGTATTAAGAGAATTCGCGAGACATATCCGCCGCTCTTTGGCGTGCTGCTCCGATTGCCTGAGTCACACTGGAGACAAAGCCAGTTTGATTTAATACATCCAGTGCCGCCGCTGTAGTGCCACCTTTAGAGGTTACCCGTTCGCGCAATACGGCTGGTGTTTCCGGCGACAATGTAGCCAATTGAGTAGCACCGTTTAATGTGGCCAAAGCCAGTTGACGCGCCTGTGCCGGTGTTAAGCCTTGTTCTATCCCCCCCTGAATCAGGGCCTCCAAAAATAAAAATACATATGCCGGACCACTGCCCGACAGGCTGGTGACGGCGTCTATGGCCGCGTCATCCTCTACCCACACGACCTCACCGACAGATTTCAGTAATTGCTGAGCAATGT
>JAEXRL010000029.1 GCA_023440825.1 Pseudomonadota bacterium
CAAGCCTTAACTTGACCTGAGTTTTTCGCTACGCCAAGTGGCTTGGTGTGCGTTGTTTGCGTTGCGCTTCGGGTTAACCCGTATGTGCTGTAGCAAGCAAGAACGTAACTATAGCAAGCGTAAAAAAGGAATGCAAGTGTTTTTATAAATAAAACGAATAATTTTGCTGTTTCTCTTGATTCACCTGATTTTTACTACTCTGCACAGCCACCTTTTAGCCTCTGCCATCTTTTACAATAAGGTTTTACTCACTATATAGATGGATTATGGCACGGCGTTCCCGCACACCCTCTGAAGAGCAACTTAGCCTGTTAGGCAACGATATTCTGGCCAACAACCTGCTAGACAGCTCCCTTGCTGTGCAAATCAACGAGCTACATCCTTTTTGGCGCGCTGCGCTGGATCAGGCTGATTGCCACACCGTCATTGCACAGCTAGATGCCTACCTGCAACAAGAACGAGATCAGCAACTACCCATTTACCCCAAACGGCCGTTTCGAGCCCTAGAGCTGGATACCTCGGCGCAAGTCCGTGTGGTGATACTTGGGCAAGATCCTTATCATGGCCCTAACCAGGCACAGGGCCTGGCTTTCTCTGTGCCCGATACGTGCCCTGCCCCCCCTAGCCTAAAAAACATTTTTACAGAACTCGCGCTAGAGTATCCCGACAAGCCCGCCCCCCACAGCCACGACCTTAGTAACTGGGCACGCCAGGGGGTATTACTCTTAAACACATCCTTGACCGTTAGCGATGGCTTACCAGGCTCACACTCACGCAAGGGCTGGGAACACATTACCGATGCTTTATTAAGTCATCTTGCTGCTCAAAGCACCACGCCATTGGTCTACTTGTTATGGGGCGCACACGCACAGGCAAAAACCGAGCTTATCTATAGTCGCTCCCGAATTCCGCCTTTAATATTAAGCGCTAACCACCCTTCACCTTTAGCCGCCCGCCGCCCACCCATTCCTTTTATTGGCTGCGGCCACTTTACCCAAGCGAACGATTGGCTAAGCAGCCATCACTTACCCACCATAGACTGGTTCGCCACAGGCCCCTAAGTATTTGGACACACTATGACTACCCCTACCAAAACGGAGCTAGAGCTCGAAAAAATCGCGTCCACGTACGCCTGGCAATTCGATGGAGTGCCACGTGTAGCCGTACCCGCTCATTGGCTAGAACTTATTCAACCACTATTTAGTTATGTAGACACCCTGATTCAGGACGAGTTTGAGCGCATGATGTTTAGCTGGACCGACATTAAAGTACATCAAAACGAACTGGCTATTTATTATATTTGTCAGGAAGAGCACGAGCTAGAGCTCGAACCCATGATTGAGCAAGTGCGCGAGGCATGTAAACGGGCTGGCGTCACAGCACCCGTATAAACAAAAAAGCCAGTGCTTCGTCTACACCGTAGACCAATCACTGGCTATATATATTACTAACTAATGAGGCTTACGCTACACCTGCCGCCTCGGCTTGCTGATCGGCATGATAGGACGATCGCACCATCGCTCCCACAGCAGCATGCGTAAAGCCCATCGCGTAAGCTTCACGCTCAAACATCAAGAACTCATCCGGGGTCACATAGCGCAGGACTGGCAGATGATGTTCGGACGGCTGTAAGTACTGACCTATCGTCAACATCTCGATATTATGCGCACGCATGTCGCGCATTACTTCAAGTATCTCTTCGTTTGTCTCGCCTAGACCTACCATTAGGCCAGACTTTGTAGGCACATCGGGATGCTGTTTTTTAAATTCAGCCAGTAACTTCAAGGAATGGTAGTAATCAGAGCCTGGACGTGCCTGACGATACAGACGAGGGATGGTTTCCAGGTTGTGATTCATGACATCGGGAGGGCAGGCATTGAGTATATCGAGCGCGCGCTCCAAACGGGCACGAAAATCAGGCACCAGCACCTCAATAGTGGTGTGAGGAGAGTGTTCGCGCACTGCACGAATACACTCTACAAAGTGCGCCGCACCACCATCACGCAAGTCGTCACGATCCACAGAGGTGATCACCACGTAGGACAAACGCATCGCGCCTATTGCTTTAGCAAGGTTAACCGGCTCATCAGGGTCCAGAGGATCGGGGCGGCCGTGACCCACATCACAAAATGGGCAGCGACGCGTGCACTTGTCCCCCATGATCATAAAGGTGGCTGTGCCCTTACCAAAACACTCACCAATATTAGGACAGGAGGCCTCTTCACACACCGAGAACAGATTATGTTCACGTAGAGTGTTTTTAATTTCATAGAAGCGCGAGTTGGGCGGTGCCGCTTTCACACGTATCCAGTCAGGCTTTTTCAGTCGCTCAGCCTGCACCACCTTGATAGGAATACGCGAGGTTTTCGCTTCCGCCTTCTGCTTCATGGTGGGATCGTAGGCAACATCGCGTGGCCGTACAGTAGGTTTTTTGATTGCGGTATCTACGGGACTGGTCATGAAATTATTACTTCAAAAAAACAAGACGGTTTGCCGCCTTAAATATGGAGCTTTACACAACGAATTGTAAACTGCCTTATGGACAGGCTCCTAATAAAGCATGCAAGCTTTAAACGGATGTCTTGTAAATATAGGCGTATCGCCACAAACTTACAACATACATCGCTACACGCTAACAATACTCAAAGTATGGAGACAACTATGCCTAACACCACGCTCGACACCTCACCGGCCGTACTTATAGAGCGCTTCGCCGATCACGCTTGCCTGACCCTTAACCGGCCATCTAGTTACAACGCCCTGTCCGAAGAGATGATAGGCGCGTTGCAAGCAGCGTTGGACAGCTTAGCCCAAGACCCTAGTTTACGCTGTCTGCTCATTAACGCAGCCGGTAAAGCGTTTTGTGCCGGTCACAACCTCAAGCAAATGCGCGCCAATCCCGAGCAGGCTTACTATGAAAAGCTCTTCCAACAATGCAGTGACCTCATGCTGAGTATTATGCGATTTCCTGTGCCCGTCATTGCGCAAGTCCATGGCATGGCCACTGCAGCAGGCTGTCAACTGGTCGCCAGTTGTGATTTGGCGATTGCTAGCGAACAAGCCAGCTTTGCTGTTTCCGGGATAAAAGTCGGTTTGTTTTGCTCTACCCCTGCTGTCGCCCTAAGTCGAAACATAGGTTTAAAAGCGGCCATGCACATGCTGATGACTGGAGATTTCATTTCTGCCTCGCAAGCCCTAGAGCACGGCTTAATTAACATATGCACACCCGCCGAAGAGCTGCATGCAGCCACCGAAAAGCTGATTAACAGCATTTGTGCTCAAAGCCCTAGCGCTGTACGCACCGGAAAAGCGATGTTTTATGAGCAAGCTCGCCTACCCGTAGAACAGGCTTATCGCTACGCCAGCCACGTAATGGCTTGCAATATGATGCAGCCTGATGCTGCTGAAGGGATAGATGCCTTTATTGAAAAGCGTGCTGCTGTCTGGAGTGCAAGCCCACGCTTGCAGCACCCTTAGTATGCCTGTCTGGCTAAGCCGCCCTATGTGACGCGGCCCGCGCCGACAATGCCTGCATAATATGCTCACACAGGCTATTGGCAATTTGCTCAAGGCTGCACTGCACCCCTAAACGACGCAGGTCAGTGGTGGGCATATTTTGATAACCGCAAGGGTTAATGGCCGCAAACGGTTGTAAATCCATGTCTACGTTTAAGGCCAGCCCATGGTAGCTACAGCCATTGCGTATTTTGATGCCTAAGGCCGATATTTTAGCCAGCTCACCGGACTGCGCCTGAGGCACATATACACCAGGCGCCCCCGGTTTTCTGCATGCATGGCTGATCCCCAACTGCTGTAATAGGGTCAGCACACTGTCTTCCAACAAAGCCACGTACTCTTTAACGTACATGCCACGTCGACGCAGGTCAAATAAGCAATACACCATTAACTGGCCTGGGCCATGATAGGTTACTTGCCCGCCACGGTCACTATGCACAATGGGTATGCCATTATCGTACAGTACATGCTCGGGCTTGCCGGCCACGCCCTGCGTATAAACAGGAGCGTGTTCGGTCAGCCAAATTTCATCCACAGTATCAACGCCGCGCTGATTGGTGAATTCACGCATCGCCTCCCAGACAGGCGTGTAAGCGGCATCACGCTTAAGCCACCGGCATTGGATTGCTGCGGATACACTCATAAGCGCCTTACAACACCACGCGTACTAAGTGATGGCCGTGCAAACTACGGTACAAATCGTCAAGTTGCTCACGGGATGTCACCCACACCCTGAATGTAAGGCCCAGATAATTACCTTGCTTACTGGGCCTGCGTTCTATGGTGCTCGCGTCAAAGTCAGGGTCAAACCCTAGGACTATGTCTGTAAGCTGAGGCTCAAGTTCATCATGGGTAACACCCATGACCTTAATCGGGAAATGACACGGATACTCGATCAGTGACTCTTCGGGAGGAATGCTCATACCTGCTCCAAGGATAAAATAGCTTGATCATAGCCTTGACGCAGCTTTTTGAAAATTTGACCCGGCACCCCTTGCCCTACTGGTACGCCGTCGAGCTCTACCACGGATAAAATTTCTTTGGTGGCTGAACTAATCATGATCTCGTCAGCGCTCAGAACTTCCGCACGCGTAATATTACGTGCTTGAAACTCTATGCCTGCCTTAGCGGCCAGCTCTTGAATCAGGCCGTAGCGTATCCCTTCCAAAATCAGGTTATTACGCATAGGGGCCAATAATACGGAATCTTTGACGATCCAGACATTACACGCTGCGGCCTCGCTGAGCTGATCCTCGCGAAACTGCAGAACCTCGTCCACCCCTGCCTCAACAGCTGCCTGCTTGGCCAGTACATTACCCAGCATAGACACAGATTTAATATCACAACGCAGCCAGCGTATATCTTCTATGCAGACGGCTTTAACCCCTTGCTCACGATCGGCCTGAGAGCGTGTAAACGGTGACACCATCAAGAAAACAGTCGTTGGCACTTCTTTCTTGGGGAAAGCGTGATCACGCTTAGCCACACCACGCGTGACCTGAATATAAACGATGCAGTCCCCTCCGCGCCCCGAGCGTGCCAGCATATCCAGCACCAATTGCTCCCAAGTATGACGCGAGTACGGATTACGTATGCCTATCGCCGCCAGACAACGCTCCAGCCGCGCTAAATGCCCGTCCATACGAAAAGGCTTGCCACCGTATGCAGGCACCACATCGTAAATACCATCGCCAAAGATAAAGCCTCGATCCAGCACTGATACCTTGGCATCTGCCAAGCGTATGAAATCACCATTCAAGTAAACGATGCTGTCTAGATCCACGTCTGCAATAATCATGCTTGTCTCATCCATGTCAAAACCTGATGCTAGTTAAACATCAAGCGAACTTTATCGAGCATACGACCAAATAATCCGGCCTGTGCAACGTCACTGCTCACCACCAAAGGGGTTTCTCTGATGGTAGTACCATCAAGGCTTAGCGATAGAGTGCCCACTGTCGTTCCCTGAGTCAGCGGAGCCATTAAGGGTTGCGCATAGCTAGCTCGCGGCTCAATTTGAGCAGACTTTCCACGTGGCACAGTAACCCACAAGGTTTCAGCAGCGCCCAAACCCACCGTTTCTACCTCGCCTTCCCAAACGCGAGCCTCCACTGCAGGCTTGTGTTCGTCATACAGTTTGACTGTCTCGAAATTCTGAAAGCTCCAGTTTAATAACTGCAGACTGCTTTCTACTCTGGCCGCATCGTTAGCCGCGCCCACCACCACAGCGATAATGCGTCGTCCGTCACGCAAGGCCGTAGACACCAAACAATATCCTGCCGAATTCGTATGTCCGGTTTTTAAGCCGTCTACAGTACTGTCTAACCACAGCAAACGGTTACGATTGGGTTGCTTGATATCGTTATAGGTATATTCTTTTTGGCTGTAATAATGCAAGAACTGTGGAAACTCAGTGACCAAACGACTGGCTAATGTGGATAAGTCACGCACCGAAGTTAAATGCGTGGGATCAGGCAGGCCTGTTGAGTTCACGTAATGCGTGGCATTCAAGCCAAGCTGAGCCGCTTTTTCATTCATTAAAGCGGCAAACGCACTCTCGCTGCCTGCCACGGCCTCGGCCAAGGCGACCGAGGCATCGTTACCCGACTGCACAATTACCCCTTGCAGCAACTCATCGACCGTCACCTGGCTATTGGGCTTAATAAACATACGCGAGCCACCGGTACGCCAGGCCTGCTCAGATACATGCACAGGCTGATCCAGCTTCAGACGCCCCGCTTCGAGCGCTTCGAATACGAGATAGGCGGTCATCAGCTTAGTCAACGAAGCGGGCTCAACCTGCTGGTCTATGCCTTCTGCGGCAATCACCTGACCACTATTGACGTCCAGCGACAACCACGCCTTGGCCACTAGGGCAGGAGCAGGGATAGCAGAAAGGTCGCCGATAAGTACCTGAGCACTAGGGTCCTGCTGTGCCGTGGCTGGCAGAGCCTGGGCATGAGCCAATAGGGGCAATGCCAGCATGAGCGAGGCCGCAACGCGGGAAATCGGCAAAATAACGGAGTGGGAAACTAAAGATTTGATCATGTTTACGCTTGGGTAGAGATTCGCGATTATTACGAAGACAATTATAGCTAGACCATATAAGAACGGTTCAAGTTCCCGGCCCGTTACGGCCAAGACCGAACAACGCTTACTGATCGAGTAGAGTCAGACGCTGCGACACCAGTTGACGCAAGTCAAGTAAGCGTCCGTGGAAAAAATGGCTGGTATCGGGAAGGACCGTCAGGGGTAAGCCCTGCGCGCGGGCGAAATCCATTGCTTCGGCTAACGGTACCACCTCATCGGCCTCACCATGCACTAAAAACGTATCCTCTGGTAAATGAAGCTCCCGGAAACGAAAACGCTCCACAGCCGGCCCTGCCAGCACCAGCACCTTAGGCAAGACACTACCTTGCTCATGCAAACTTGAATACAGTTGCGCCGCTACGGCCGTACCAAAGGAGAAGCCCGCTAGTGCCCATGCTCCCTGAGCCAACTGGGCAAACTGCTGCGTGAACTGTTCAACCAGCGCCAGCATATCCGCTGTCTCGCCCACGGCCTTATCAAATTCACCAGCTGAAGCACCGACCCCACGAAAATTGGGACGCACTACCAACAACCCTTGCTGCACCGCTGCCCGTGCCATTGTCGTGACCACTTTATTGTCGCGTGCGCCGCCATGTAAAGGGTGCGGGTGCAGTATCAAAGCCCAGCCTTTTACGACCTGCTCTTCGTCTGGCCAATCCAGAGCACAATCGATAACACCGGCTTGCCCCTGAAATTGAATCGTCTTCATCCGTTCACGCATTGTCTGATCAATCTTAAAATAAGGTTATTCTTAGTCTTTCAGTGTACCGGAAATACTCACCGTACCCCTATGGTTTGTTCGCCTACTATGACGCTTGATTCTGCCTTCTCTTTGCCCGACGCTTCCCGCTTGCAATCGCAATTGCGTGCCCAGCTCCCTCACTTCCCGCACATCAGCTGGGTTATGGAAACGGACTCGACCAACGCCCAACTGCTCAAGCTAGCGCGCCAAGATAGTGGGCCTAGCCTAAGGCCGTGGCTATTAGGTGCCCATTTACAAACGCAAGGAAGGGGACGGGCTGGCCGCAGTTGGCAAAATCGCAGCGGTGCAAATTTAATGTTTTCCTGTGCCTTTGACGTATTTTTGCCAGCACGGCAACTGGCCACTCTATCTCCTCTGATCGGCATGGCCAGTTGCGAAGCGCTACGCCATCTTCTGGAGCCCGAACATCAATCTGAACTGACCATGAAGTGGCCCAATGACGTCTTGTGGCAAGGTGCTAAGCTGGCCGGCATTTTGGTGGAAACCACCCGTGCCAGCACTTCACCGGCCAGCGCAGACCACCATGTAGTCATCATAGGCATAGGCGTTAACTTGCAGGATGCACGCTCCTTATCGCAAAGCCTGAATCGCCAGGTGGCCGACTGGAGCGACGTCGCCAAAACCTCGGCCAAAGCCGCTGCAGCAAGCTGTGCCGCCATTGTGGGAAGTCTTGCACAAAGCTATTATTTAAGCCTAAACCATGTTACCGCCAAAGGCTTTGCGGATTTGCCCGATCGCTACCGCAAAGTGGATCACCTGCTAGGCCAGCAAGTCCATATCATTCACGCCGAACAAGTCTTGCACACAGGTATCGCTCAAGGCATTAACGAGACCGGCCACTTAATGCTGCGCCATCCATCAGGCGAGCAGATTGTGGTGTCTGTGGGTGAGGTCTCTGTTAGACCTAAACGCTAAAACTGAGAACAGGTAGGCACAGACCATCACCATGAACTTATTCATTGATGCGGGGAACACCAGAATAAAATTTGGCTGGCATACTCAGCCCGGGCTAAGTATGGACATCCGCAGCATCGCGCTACTTCCAGATCAACTCGCCCAGTTGCCTCAACATCTGATCGCAGCCGGTGCCCCTTTACGAAAGAACCAGCTCACAAATACGTCCGCCGCCTGGGGGGTCAATGTGGCGGGAACGTCGACACAAACGCAGATTGAACAAGCCGTCAAGGCTCTGGGGTATGCCACCACGCACTGGTTAAGCAGCACAAAGCAGGCTGTAGGAGTACGCAGTGCCTATGGCGATGGCCTAGGTACCGACCGTTGGGTCGCATTGCTTGGCCTACACGCCTACACTGCCCAAGATGACTGCCTGCTTGAGCACCCTTTGCTGCTTGCCAGTTTTGGCACCGCCACCACCATTGATACGCTTTCTCCCCAAACCCCTCAGCACGAACGCGAGTTTCCCGGTGGACTGATTCTACCTGGCCCCACGCTGATGCTGCAGTCGCTACAACGAAACACGGCTCTACTTCCTCTGGCACAAGGAGAAAGCTGCCTGTATCCACAAGACACACTAAGCGCTATCATGTCGGGCGTAGCGGCCAGCCAAGCTGGGGCAGTTTTGCGCCAATGGCAAGCAGGCCTGCTAACATATGGTCGAGCGCCCCATGTTTTTTTCAGTGGTGGAGGCTCAGAGCTCGTCATACACGAGCTGCAGCATATACTTGAGCTGGCCTATGAACAGCATGGTTTTCCTACTGTCAGAGCCCGCCCAATAGATACACCGGTACTACGAGGCATTGCCTATACACTGTCTGTGCAACAATAAATAGCAACACATACTTAAGCTCTAATAGAAAAGTTTGCAGTCCACTATGCCTTATGCGTTTCCTACTGCTTCTGATCCTCTTGCTTAACTTTGCTTTATTTTCATTTGGGCAAGGTTTTTTTGGTATCGCCCCCAGCGAAATGGGGCGAGAATATCGCCAATACCAAGAGCGCAATCAAAAACAAATACAATTAGGATCGCCAAGCAGTACCTTTCTTTAATTTCAACTACCGTTTTTAACGAGCATATGAAGCCAATCCGTAAAGCCGTTTTCCCTGTCGCAGGTCTTGGTACCCGTTTTTTACCCGCTACCAAAGCGATGCCAAAAGAAATGCTGCCCATTGTGGACAAGCCTCTCATTCAATATGCAGTAGAAGAAGCAATTGCCGCGGGTGTGACCGAATTAATCTTTATTACTGGACGCAACAAAAGAGCCATCGAAGATCACTTTGATCGCGCACCCGAACTGGAGCACGAGCTGAGCTCTAAAAACAAAGTGGAACTACTACGCTGTGTCCAAGAAGTTATCCCCAGCCACGTTAGTTGCATTTATACGCGTCAACCTGCCGCACTAGGCCTGGGTCACGCCGTACTATGCGCCGCTCCCATTGTCGGCAACGAGCCTTTTCTAGTCTTGCTGGCCGATGACCTGATTGATGCCAATACACCCGTATCGCGCCAATTGGTTGAGGCTGCGCATCAGCATAATGGCAGCATTGTGGCCATACAGCAGGTTGCCCCTGAGGACACCAACAAATACGGCATTATTGCTGGCGACACAGTCGATGCGCAAACCACGCATGTACGGCAAATTGTCGAAAAGCCCAACCCCAGCGACGCCCCTAGCACTCAAGCTGTCGTCGGCCGATATGTACTAGAGCCTGAAATTTTCGAGCACTTACGTCGAACTCCAGCGGGAGTGGGTGGCGAAATACAATTAACCGATGGTATTAGCAGTTTGTTGCAAAATCAGAATGTATATGGCTATCAGTATGAAGGTACCCGCTACGACTGTGGTAGCAAAGCCGGATTCTTTCATGCTACGCTTGAAATTGGACGTAAATACCACGGGCTTTAACATAAGGGCGCAGAGGGCCTGTTTTTAAAAACAAACACTTCAAAGCTTATTAGTTTTGGATATTGCAATTTAGCTTGACTCCGGCAGCAATCGCTCATACGATTAACGCCGTAGGTTATCAAGTTGGTCGAAGTTTGTTCAATACGGTATTGTTGCTAGTACTCATTGCCCTGATCTTTACATCTTGACAATCTTTTTTGAGCTCATGGCTCGTAATTATTTAGGGAATGCAGAACATGCAAACAGAAACCGGCATCGTTAAATGGTTTAACAACGAAAAGGGTTATGGTTTTATTTCGCCAGAAAACGGCGGCAAAGACCTTTTCGCCCACCACTCCGACATCTTGGGCACAGGCTTCAAATCTCTGGAAGAAAATCAGCGCGTATCTTACGTTGCCGCTGAAGGCCAGAAAGGTCCTCAAGCCAAGAATATCCAAAAACTGTAATCACAGTTAATTGGTAAAGAAAGCCCGCTATATAGCGGGCTTTTTTACGTCAATAATAAATAAGAATTGCACAAAGACAACAAATACCAAATAAGCCAATAATTAAATACGAATTAATTTATTTCTTACATCTATTTAATTCTTAATTCATTTAAGCCTGCAATAACACGTAATACAGCTCCGGTATGCATTTGCACCCAATGTAATGCTGCGTCGGATAAATAATTTAAGCGTGATGGCAACAATAATAAGTCCAAAGCCATTTGTACTGCATTATCTGCATTATTCGCTCGTAATACGGCTTCCGCCTCGACAGCATCGTGCACGGCCTGTTCAAAATGACGTGTATTTGGACCAACGATAACTGGCACTCCAATGGCACTGGCCTCAATAAAATTCTGGCCTCCGAAAGGCTCAAAGCTACCCGCCACAATCGCCACTCGCGCCAAGGCGTAATACCAATGCATTTCACCCAGTGTATCGCCCACCATCACATCCACATTCTGGCAAGCTTCCAATGCCGAACTGCTGCCATCACCCATTTTCAGTAGATCACTACGACGCACATAAGAAAGCTGCCTGTGCTGCAAAATTTGTTCTAGTGCCTCGAAACGTTGTGGATGGCGGGGCACAATCACAAATAATACGGGTTCCTGTAATGCTAACTCACGAGCGTTTCGCAAATAACGCTGTACCGCCTCAACAAACAGCTCATCTTCGCCCTCACGAGTGCTGGCAATCACAATCACGCGCCGCCCCAACTGCTCTGCAAAGCGACGACCACGCTCAATTCTATCGGTCGGTAACAAGAGATCAAATTTCAGATTGCCTGAAACACGCACTGCGCGTGCCCCCGCATGCTCTAAGCGATGTGCATCTTGTAAAGTCTGGGCGTACACCAATGAAAAGCTGCGATATGCATTACGCATGACCGAGCCAGCACGAATACTGGAGCGCAAAGACTGATCGGAAAGCCGGGCGCTGGCTAGCATCATGGGCACCTGTGCCCGCACTGCCGCCGCCATCAGGTTAGGCCAAACTTCACGCTCTATAATCATACCGGCCGAGAACTGATAGTGTTCAAAAAAGCGGCGTGTGGCGCCTGGAAAATCATAGGGCAACCATTGTTGCTCCAATTGCCCAGACTCTATGGCAGCAGCAAATACGCGTGCTCCCTCGGCACGTCCCGTCACAGTCATGTGCGTTAATAGTACTTGCTCACCCTGCTCTAGCAAGGCACGAATTAAGGGTTCCGCTGCTCTGGTTTCACCTAAGCTCACAGCGTGCACCCAAACAGCGCCCACACGCTGACTTGGCCCGTGATCAAATAAAGCAAAACGCGCCTTAGAACATACCTGCCAGTCACCACCCGCACGACGAGCCCGTATACCCATGTACATAAGGAGTAAGGGTGCCAAGAGTCGTATCGTCGTTGTGTAGAAGAATCGATTCACATCCAGGTACTCTGGAGATTAAAAAAACAAACCCGGCAACTACCGCCTAGTAAACAGGTACAGCACTTGCCTCAGCGGTTTGAAGTAGATCGGATTGTAAGGCCTGATCTATTGCACATAATACAGTTTGAGCAGAAGGCTCTTGCCCGCGCTCGCCTAAGCTCGCCACATAGGCAGATCCCTCAAGAGGCGTGCGAACCGGCGTCGATGCCTTATAAATACCTATAGTGGGACGCCCCAAGCCGCTGGCCAAATGAGTCAGCCCACTATCTAAGCCTACCATAATACGAGCTCCCGCCAACTGCAAGGCCACCTCAGTTAGTCCCATACGAGGCAGCACGACGGCCTTCGCTCGGTGCTCTATCAGTTGTTCGGCGCGCTGCGTCTCGGCTGGACTACCCGCCAGCAAACGCAGCTCCAAGCCTTCAGCCTGCAAGCGATCAAACACAGCATGCCAATTGGCCGTGGCCCATAATTTATTATCTCGGCTAGCAGACGGCATAATAATGGCATACGGATTCTGCGTGGTATCGGCTTGTGCTGCCAAGGCCTGTAGGCCAAAGTCCGGAGCCCCGGTACAGCTATAGCCAAAACAAGCGGCAGCTAAGGTGCGTTGACGAAAAACAGCAGGTCGCCAAAAAGGCACTTTATGTTTGACCTGATAAAACAAGGACGCTAACGGCTCACGTGCTGAATGCCAGTCCAAGCCATGTCGTTCGCCATGTGTCTGGCGCACTAACCAGGCCGATTTCAGCAAGCCCTGCATATCCAGCACGATGTCGTACTGGCGCGCTGCCAGGGTATCTCGCAGCAAGGCACGTTCGCGTCGGGTTTGCGCAGACCACCAGCTTTTACGCCAGCGGCGATGCGCCACAGGAATCGCTTCGTGCACAGCGGGATGCCAGGCTGGGATTTGCGCAAAGCTTTCTTCCACTAGCCAATCTATCTGAGCGCCCGGAACATGTTGCGCAATATCAGTGATTGCTGGCAACATATGTACCAAGTCGCCCAGAGACGAGGTACGTACTATGAGTATCTTGCAAGTCATGGCGAAATTATAGTGGGCGGAGCATAAAATAATGCAGGCTGAACAAAAAATACTCTCCAAACTGAACAGTAGACATTGTGGCAGTGTAAAGCATCTATCAGTTAAGCTATCTCTGCTCGGCCCCCACGCCTCCTAAGGTGACCCGACCAATTTTTATTTTTACGCATTTGTGAGTATTTATGCCTATTACGATTCTTGAACTACAAGCCGCCCTGGAGTCCGGTGCCACCACCTCTGTTGAGCTGACTCAACAAGCTTTGGATCGCATACAGGACGAGCAAGGGGAAGGCTCTGCTACGTTTATTGAAGTGTTTGCCGAACAAGCTCTGGAAGCCGCCCGAGCATCCGATATTTTACGCGCTGCCGGACTAAGCCGCTCGTTGATCGAAGGCTTGCCCATGTCGGTCAAAAACTTGTTTGATATCGCCGGCTACCCCACCTTGGGAGGATCGGCCGTGCTAGAGGATGCCGAGCCGGCAGACTACCACTCCACAGTCGTGGATCGTTTGCTGAAAGCCGGTGCTATCTTAGTGGGCTCTACCAATATGACTGAGTTCGCTTTTTCGGGCTTAGGCATTAATCCTCACCATGGCACGCCCCGCTCAGTCTGGGATCGTGAAAATGGCCGTATACCGGGTGGCTCCTCGTCAGGCGCTGGTGTGGCCGTCGCCGACGACATGTCAGTTTTTTCCATCGGTACAGATACTGGTGGCTCCATACGTATCCCGGCTGCATTTAACGGCATCGTAGGTTTCAAGCCTACCGCCGAGCGTATTCCTAGTGAAGGCACCATGCCTTTATCACGCAGCCTGGACTCCAGTGGCCCACTCGCCGCTTCGGTAGAGTGCTGCGCCATCGTAGACGCCATACTTAGTGATGAGCCTTACGTGCCCGTCGTACCACCTAGCCTAGATGGCCTGCGCTTTGCTGTACCTGACAGCTACGTGTTAGACCAGATGGATGACACCGTGGCCAAGGCATTTGAACGCAGCCTAGAGCTGCTGCGTGCACAAGGGGCTAGCATCGAGACCATTTCCATCCCTGAGCTCAGCGAGCTGCCTTATATTAACCGTCAAGGCGGACTGGTCTGCGCTGAGGCTTGGGCTCTGCACCGCGAGCTGATTAAAACTGACCAGGAACGCTACGACCCCCGAGTGGCGTCTCGCATACTGCGTGGTAAAGACATGGACTGCGCTGACTATATCGAACTGCAAGAGGCCCGCGCAGAGTGGATTGCTGCCGTGGAAAGCCGATTGAGCGGCTATGATGCTGTGTTGTCTCCGACAGTACCTATCATCGCGCCCCTGATCGCTGACCTGCAAGCCAGCGACGATGCCTATTTCAGTGCCAACGGTTTAATTTTACGTAACCCCAGCATCTTCAACTTCCTGAATGGTTGCGCTGTTTCTTTGCCTTGTCATGCAGAGGGTGAAGCCCCCGTAGGCCTGATGGTTGCCGCACCGGCCTACTACGACGATCACCTCTTGGCTATCAGCAAAGCCATTGAACACGTTTTACCCTTGAATCAGTTCTGATATGCCTTAAGATAGGTGCTGGCCTGCTACTTGGCCAGTACCACTTTAGGATTTCTCATGCCCGCACACCCCCCTAGCTCCACCTCAACCCTTGCCCGTGGCTTACCACTGGGCGGCGTCCTCTTTCTGATTGCATCAACATGGGCACTGTCAACACTGGATACCAGTGGCAAATGGGTCATGGGACTGGGGGTACCACTGTTAATCATGTGCTGGTTTCGCTATGTCGTACATCTGCTGCTGGTATTAACGCTGGTTTTGCCTTCTAAAGGTTGGCAAATTTTACGCAGCGAGCGGCCGTACGATCAATTGCTGCGAGGCCTCATCATGATGCTGGCCACCTTTTCTTTCTTTACCGCTCTACACTACTTACCGCAAGCTGAAGCCACTGCGATTAATTTCTTGGCTCCCTTACTGGTACTGACGGCGGCACCAAAGCTACTCAAAGAAAAAGGCTACCTGTCCCGCTGGGTCGCTGCCGCAGTGGGCTTGATCGGCGTGCTCATTATTATCCGCCCTGGTAGCGGGCTGCACCCTTTAGGCATTGTGTTTGGCTTACTGACAGCTTGTATGTTTGCCACGCAATTTATCATTACGCGCCGAGTCGCCATTGACAACGCCATGACCACACTGATCTGGAGCGGTGCTGTGGGCAGCGTGTGCCTGACTTTGGCTCTGCCTTTTATATTGCCCTCTGCCCTGCCCATGTTGGCAAAATTAAGTACATTTCAATGGTTGATACTCTTTTCAACCGGTTTTTGGGGGGCGCTAGGCCATTTATGGCAAATTCAGGCATACCGCCTTGCCCCAGCGTCTTTACTCGCCCCTTTTGCCTATCTGCAAATTATTGCGGCCAGCGGTCTGGGCTGGCTAGTGTGGGGGCAGTTCCCAGATGCGTTCAGTTGGTTAGGGATTTTGATTATTTGTACTAGTGGTGTGGTCATTGCCTTGATTGAGTGGCGCCGACCCAAAAATACCTGACGCCACTACACCCTCGTCTCTGTAGACCTAGGTAGGCAACTGCCAACCTTGCACAAACACCTCTACAGGCTGGCGCTTCCCGCCAGCCTTTTGTAACACTTGCAAACGTAGCACGCCGTCTGCCGTTGCCACATCAATGCCTTGTGCGCTGACTTGAATTATCTGCCCAGGAGGTATAGTAGGCTGGTGTGCTAGTACACTCGCTTGCCAAACTTTGACGGGATCTTTTAAGCCGGGCAAAGACATATTAGCGCCAGGCACAGGATCAAAAGCACGTATACGCCGCTCCAGTTGTTGCGCCGACTGCGTAAAATCCAAACTGGCCTGCGCTTTGTTCAACTTAGCTGCATAGCTTACCCCCTCTTCGGGTTGAGGCTGCGCCACCAAGGCACCCTGCTCCAGTTGCTCAATCGCCTTAACGATGGCAGCCGCTCCTTGAGCCGCTAACTCATCATGCAACTGACTGGCATTATGCTGGGCAGTAATAGGCAAATACGTACGCAACAGCATATCACCCGTATCTAGCCCCTCATCCATTTGCATAATGGTAATGCCAGTTTGATCGTCACCCGCTTCGATGGCACGCTGAATAGGTGCCGCACCACGCCAACGTGGCAACAAACTTGCATGAATATTCAAACAACCATAGCGCGGCAAATTTAACGTCCACTGCGGCAAAATCAAACCATAGGCAGCCACCACCATCACATCGGGCTGTATGTCTTGTAGCAAGGCTTGCGCATGTTGCGCGTCCTCGGCATGCCGGCCATCAAGCCGCAGGCTCAAAGGCTGAGCCACCGGAATGTTCGCCGCCAAGGCGGCCTGCTTCACAGGGCTAGGGTTAAGCTTAAGACCACGGCCGGCCGGCCGATCAGGTTGAGTTAACACTAAGGGCACATCGTGACCAGCCTGCAATAATGCTTCCAGCGCTAAGCGTGCAAAGTCAGGCGTACCCGCAAAAACAATCCGCATACCGCTTACACCCCGGCCTTTTGTTCTTCACGCTGTTGTTTACGTAAGCGGGCACGAATGCGCTCACGCTTCAGCACAGACAAGTACTCGACAAATACTTTGCCATCAAGGTGGTCAAGCTCATGCTGCACGCAAACAGCGAGCAAGCCATCTGCCTCACGCTCGTATTGCTGCCCGTTTTCATCCAGCGCGGTAAAGCGTATCGAGTCGGCGCGCTCCACCTTATCAAAAATCCCAGGTACGGATAAACACCCTTCCTCGTACACCTGTAGCTCTTCGCTTTTCCAGGTAATGACGGGGTTGATCAATACCATCAATTCATCTCCTTCTTCGGAGACATCAATCACCACAACGCGTTCATGCACATCTACCTGAGTGGCTGCCAAGCCTACGCCAGGTGCGGCATACATGGTTTCTGCCATGTTTTTCACTAGCGTACGTATGCGCTCGTCTACCTGCTCAACAGGTTTGGCCACCGTATGCAAACGAGGGTCTGGAAATCTCAGTATAGGTAACAAAGCCATATATAAGGTTCGCGTCGTCGCGTCTCTAAGTAATCAAATTGAAATTGTAGGCCTGATTGCCGCAAAGCGTTATGGCAACCTCAGGTTTTTTCAGATGAACTGGATAAAACCATCCAGCAAGTACCTCATGCCCACGGCATTTTGGTGTAAAACTGCAGTATGCCCATACATTTTACTACCGATGAACTTCATGCTTGGCTGCGCCTGTCTTTGGAGCCAGGCTTAAGCCCAGCTCAAGCTCGCCTGTTACTGGGCTCTTTAGGGCTACCGCCCAGCATTTACGAAGCTTCTAGCAGCATGCTGTTGCGCTACTTACCCCAAGAGCTCGTGGCACAAATACGGCAAGCCCCTGATCAGGCCATGTCGCAGCAAATTGCCAAAACGATAGCGTGGCTGGAACACGAGCAGCATCACATCCTGACCTTGGCCGACCCCTTATATCCAGCAGCCCTGCTCGAACTACACGACCCACCCCTAATTTTATACATCAATGGGCAACTAGACTACCTGCGTACTCCCGCTTTAGCCATGGTCGGAGCACGGAATGCCACGCCCGGCGGCATGGCCATTGCCCAAGAGTTTGCCTCGTATCTGGCAAGCCAAGGCTGGCTTATTTATAGCGGTTTAGCAAATGGCATTGATCAAGCGGCACATCGTGGCGCTTTGGCGGCAGGCCCACAAGCGGCAGGCACGATCGCCGTTATGGGCACAGGTATAGATCTAGTATACCCGGCCTCACAGCGTCAATTAGCCCACGATATCGTGGCACACGGTGCGCTGATCAGCGAGCTGCCACTGGGCACTAAGGCTCTACCTTATCACTTCCCCCGCCGTAACCGGATCGTCGCCGCGTTAAGCCAGGGGGTACTCGTCGTGGAAGCGGCGCGCCAAAGCGGCTCGCTCATCACGGCACGCTTAGCCACGGAGCTGGGGCGAGAAGTGTTCGCCATTCCAGGCTCGATTCACTCGCCTTTATCGCGCGGCTGCCATGCCCTGATTCGACAAGGCGCCAAACTGGTGGAACAAGCACAAGACATTCTCGAAGAATTAGCCCCTAAGCATACGGCCGCCCGCCCCCCTACACCCCACTTATCCGCAGAACCCTCTTTAAGCGCACTGGCCAAACAAGTACTGCGCCTGCTTGATTACAGTCCACAAAGTGCAGATAGCCTACAAGCCCTATGGGCAGGCGAGCCCTCAAGCCTGTCACAGGGGCTCACAGAGCTAGAGCTCGCCAATCTTGTGACACGTCTGGATACAGGAAGCTACCAACGCCTGCCAAGCTAGTGCGCCTCCTCATAGTCGAGCGCTCGCAATCTCGTTATGATGGAACTCTTTTATATGCTTTACTCTTAGACCCGTTTTCGCTAACAGGATAGATTATGTCGTTACCAGATCGCGTAAAAATCGTAGAAGTCGCAGCCCGCGACGGCTTACAAAACGAAAAACAGTTTATTGATACCGCCATTAAGGTAGAACTGATCAATCGTCTGTCCGCAGCCGGCTTTCCGAATGTAGAAGCCACCTCCTTTGTCTCCCCAAAATGGGTGCCTCAAATGGCCGATGCAGCATCTGTCATGCAGGCCATTGAGCGACGCCCTGGTACCTTGTACTCTGTACTAACACCCAATATGAAAGGGCTAGAAGCCGCCTTGGAATCCGGAGCCGATGAAATAGTCATCTTTGCAGCCGCCAGCGAGTCTTTTTCACAACGCAATATCAACTGTAGTATTGCCGAATCAATTGCTCGGTTTGAACCCGTTGCCGAAAAAGCCCGTGCTTCAGGCCTGTTAGTTCGTGGTGCCATTAGCTGTGCCTTGGGCTGCCCCTATGAAGGCGACATCGCCACCGCTGCCGTCATTGATGTGGCTAAGCGGCTCGAAGCACTAGGCTGCCATGAGCTGGATGTCGCCGACACCATAGGGGTGGGCACACCGAACAAAGTAGACCGGGTCATGCGAGCGGTCACTGAACACATTGACCCAGCAAAAATATCCGCCCACTTTCATGATACGTATGGCCAGGCTATAGCTAATATTGTGGCCGCCCTTAACGCCGGCATACACATCATCCACAGCTCCACCGCTGGTTTAGGTGGCTGCCCTTACGCAAAGGGCGCAACAGGTAATGTCGCCACTGAAGACGTGCTGTACTTGCTGCACAATATGGGCATAGAAACCGGGGTGGACTTGGACGCGGTGGTCGACACCGGCCAATGGATCTCGGCTCAACTAGGTCGGGCATCGCTCAGTCGCGCTGGCAATGCTCTCACTGCCCGTAAAGCCACATAATGCACACTCCAGCTCCCGCCGCATCCTACGATTTGCTGCAGCAACTGGCGCCCTTGCCTATACAAGGGCGCTCCTGGCCCAAAGCTGTGGCAGCATTAGCGTGGGTGATTATTGCTGTCATTGGCATACGCTTCATCATGATTGCCAGCAAAACACCTAGCACCCTGGTGAATCCCTATATGGCCGCCAGCCTAGTCGTGCTGTTTATCGCCTTGCTGGTTATTGCCTACTATATGTGGACCGGCCACACCACCATCGACGCCACCGGTATACGGCAAAGCTGGATCATGCGACGGGAAATAAGCTGGGACCAAATCAAAACCGCCAAGTTTATTCCGCTATTAGGTTCAAAAAAGCTCGTATGCTTCCCACACCGCGGGCGCCCCATTGTCTTCCAAGGCGCCACGCTTGAGCTACAACGAGCTTTTGCTGAAATCTCTCTGGCTTATCAACGTCGTAGCTAGATTTGCGCTATGGCCCTATGCTCTGCTAGCCGTACCCAACTAACGCAGCGATAGCTGCGTTAACCTTGACTGAGGCATGGTCAAGGCAAGGTGCCCGAGAGCACAGCTTAACCGCAAGGCTTGTCTTAGCTCCTCTTCTAGCACGACACCACGCGTGTCGCCAGCCGACAATATACGATTCACCTTGGAGTCAGGCTGCTCAAACCCTGCCACCAATCGAAATGCGGCTATGCCATGACGTGCAAAGTTAGCGTGATCTGAATTTGGCATAAGTGGCAACCAGGTATCTAGTGCCAGCTCTGCTTGTTCAGCCGCCTCCAACACATAAGACTTCAGCTCTGGAAAATCACTTAGTAAAGCCGTCAAGCGCATGTCACCTGCCACTGTATCTAAGTTGATATTTAAGCGAATGTCTTCTCTATCAGCCTTAACCATATGATCGAGATAGTAAGCAGAGCCAGAAAGAGCCCACTCTTCTGCACAAAATAAACACAAGCGCAAGCTAGGTGTGGTGGCACCAACCAATGGCGCGAGTGCACGAAACGTAGCTAAGGCAACAGCGACGCCACTCGCATTGTCTAACGCACTTTCGCCAAGCTCGTGCCCATCCATATGGGCACTGAGTACAATGGTACCGGGCAAACCTCCTTGAACATCAAAAACCCCAATGGGCGCCATGCTGTTCTCTTGCTCATGACCCTGTATCGTCAAGATAATGCGTTGATGGGGCTTAGCCCGTAATAATTGGGCTGACTCAAAATCAATGTATGCAGATGGAATACCGGCTCCGTGACGTGGCCTGCCCGATGAGCCAGACAACAGTCCATGACCAGCCCAAGGACTGGCTATCAGAAACGCAGCTGCACCATATTTAACTGCCATCTCATATTTGCGCCGTCGGTGAAGATGTGTCGCTGAAAAAGGGTATTCATGTTCTACCAGAACCGCTTTCCCTTCAATCTCTGCCCCCAAACGTTCGAAGTCAGCGACACGCCCGGCACCCAAGTCTACACAGCTTAGCTCTACGCCCTGCTCTGGCGTCGATGCTGAGCGCAGTAAAGGATGTAGAGCCAATGCTTGGCCATTACTCTTTAGCTGTAACCGTGCTTGCGAACAATGCCAACCCTCATACGGCACGCTTACCGTTTGCATCATATAGCCTGCGTTCTGCATCTGCTCTGACACCCACTGTAAGGCCTGTTCATCCTGCCCTGAACCGCTCCTTCTTCCACCAAAAGAGCACACTGTCAAAAACTGATGCATTAAAGCGCTGTCTTGACTCGCTACATCTAACCACTGCTTCATAGTTAACCCTCACCCCTACGCTGACATGACTCACACTTAATTAAGCGTGATACCACCTACTCTTACCACCTCATCCCAACGAGCAAAGTCTTGCTTCAAAAACATAGACATAGCATCCGAAGATGTGTCAGTGGGCACATAAATGCCCAAGCGCTGCATGCGCTCTTGCAGCTCTGGGGTCGCTAATACTCGAGCTATAGCATTACTCAAGATCTCTTTCTTATGTTTCTCAGTTTCCTCGCGCACCATCAAGCCCCACCAGCTTTGAATTAACATGCTATCCAAACCTTGTTCGGCAAACGTTGGCACATCGGGAGTTTCTGGATGACGCTGTGCTGATGACACTGCTATCGGTTTAATTTTCCCTGTTTGATATATGGCATAAGCACTGGGCATGCTGCTAAAGCTTGCTTGAATCTGACCGCCTGCCAAATCACTTATGGAAGCAGCGGCCCCCTGATACGGAACATGCATGAGTGAAGTGGAGGTAGTTTGCATCAACAGCTCTGCCATCAAGTGAGTGAGCGACCCATTACCGCCGGAACCAATATTGACGCCGTCAGACACCGACTGAGCATACTCAATAAACTCTTTCGGGCCGTTAACAGGCAGCTCATGATTCACGAACAAATACATCGGTGAGTCCCCAATCAACGCCAACGGAGAAAATGCATGATGCGCATCATACTTAAGACGCTTACCGTATAACGCAGGCACGATCGTAAATGGCACATCGGCCAAAAGAATCGTGTAACCATCCGCAGCTTGTTCCGCTACGTAACTGGTGCCCAACATACTCCCTGCGCCAGGACGATTTTCTATGATGACGGTTTGCCCTAAATCTTTTTGTAATTGTTCACCGACCATTCGCGCCAACTGGTCTGAGCTCCCTCCGGCCGAGTAAGGAACCACTATCTTCAGCGGCTTAGCTGGATAGTGACTTGACGCTGCTACCGCTGTACTCAACATTAAAGCCAAAACCGGTAAAGCCAGACTAATTGCTTTTATCCATCTCATTGTTTATCCCCTTTTATCATTGTTAGACTCATGCAAAGTCTAGAACAAGAATAAGACATCACACAGGGAAGAATGAGCATAGGGTATTCTGTTATGGCATACCCTATGAGGCACTTCTCAGATAGGCTTGAATCGCAGCGTTATATTCAGAAAAATGCTGCTTCAACCACCCCAAAAATGTCTCTAAACGAGGATCATAAGAGCGCGCTGCAGGCCGCATGAAGTAATAAGAATAGCGGCTTGTGACACACTCGTTAAATGGTCTGTACAAAGTGCCTGACTCCAAGTCCGGCAACACCATACACAAGGGGACCAGTGCTGCCCCTAAACCGTGCTTTACGGCGGGTAACAGCATGGAGAAACCCTCATACTGTGGCGAATCCTGAGAAGGACCTGGCCACTCTGGCAACAACTGTGATTTCCACTCTTGCCAACCATAACCACGCTGAGCGCGTTTTAAAAGCACCATTTGTTCTAACTGACTTGCTACGCTTGATTGCGCAGCAGTTACAGCACCAAGAGCACTTACCACGCTGACTTCCCGACCACATAAATAATCGGTACTAATGCCATTCAAAAAGCCTGTATGCAGTTGGATAGCGGCATCAAAATGCTCGTAATCTCGAAACTCAAATAATAAACGCGGCCGAATATTCAACCGTACACTCGGGTAACGGGCAAAGAAATCAGGTAAATAAGGAATTAAGCAATATTGAGCAAAGGACGGTGAGACAGCAATATTTAATGCGCCCTTTAACTCATCGGGCGCGACCATAGCGTGGGCCTCATCAAGTAAACTCAAGGCAGGGCCAACCCGCTGCAAGTACAGTTGCCCAGCTTGGGTTAACTCTAGACCCGAGGACAAACGCTTAAAAAGAGCAATACCCAAGCTACGCTCTAGAGCTAAAATATGCTTACTTACTGTACTTTGATCTATGTGTAGTTGCTCCGCACTACGACTAAAATTCAGAGTACGTGCTGCGCTTAGAAATATGCGCAGCGTGCGTAATGACTCACGCGAGCCTTTCATGCCTTTACCCGCCTCTCTCAAACAATTAAATTTTTAACGTTATAGCACGTCGCTCTCTATACTAAGAGCAGGCAGGTGTCAGGCATACGAACCTAAAAAAAGCTCACTATTTCCAAAAAAAAGCCCGCCGGCCAGCAAAGAGGCTGGCTCGGCGGGTGTCTAATGACAACAGGAAACTGTTTAGTAAGGACTTAGCGTATTGGCAGACCGTAGATCAGACCGCCTTCGTTCCACTGGGCGTTTAAGCCACGCTGAATTTGCAAAGGGCTATCTTTACCTACATTACGCTCGAAACTTTCGCCGTAATTACCCACTTGTTTAATCACGTTATACGCCCATTTTTCGTCCAGCCCCAGGTTTTTACCTGCGCCAGGCGTCACACCCAGCAAACGCTGAACATTGGGATCCTGGCTGTTTAGGTGCTGATCCACATTGGCTGAGTTCAAACCTAGCTCTTCTGCATTAAAGGTGGCCTGCAAGGTCCATTTCACAATGTTCAGCCAAGCGTCATCACCTTGGCGTACGTATGGGCCAAGCGGTTCTTTGGAAATAATTTCGGGCAGAACTAGGTAGTCGTCCGGATTTTCCATTTTTGAAATACGGATTGATGCCAATCCCGAAGCATCGGTGGTGAAAACATCACAACGACCCGCCACAAACGCGTTCACCACTTCATTAAACTGCTCGATCACAACAGGTGTGTATTCCACCTTATTGGCTCTGGCCCAATCGGCCATGGTGTTTTCATTAGAGGTGCCTGTTTGCATGCACACCGTAGCGCCGTTAAGTTCTTTGGCACTGCTAACACCGAGTTTTTTGGGGACTAAAAAACCCTGACCATCATAAAAGTTGATACCCGCATGAATAGCGCCCAAAGCTGTGTCGCGTTGCTGCGTAACCGTGGTATTACGAGCTAATACGTCGATTTCACCAGATTGCAGGGCGGTAAAGCGCTGCTGTGAATTTAACGGCACCGCTTTGTACTTCGTGGCGTCACCTAGCGTGGCCGCTGCTACCGCGCGGCACAAGTCTATATCTAGACCTTGCCACACTCCTTTAGCATCAGGGGCAGAGAAGCCTGCAAATCCTGTCGTGACTCCACACTGCACATAGCCACGTTTTTGCACATTGGCCAAGGTGTCGGCCTGTGCGAACTGAGCTAAGCCCAGTAAGGCCAAAGCACCAATCGACTGCTTAAAATAGCGCATAGTAATCTCCTTTGCTGGATGCGTATTCAAACCATTTTCCAGCATATTACCTTAGCGCGATATACGGCTGTAGATATATGTTCATAACGCAACTTAGTCATAACTACGTAAATCGTCGATGACCTTACCATCGTTTGGCAAAGCACCTGCCGGCATAAACTCAATCGTGGCGCGCAGTTTGGTGATTTCACGCACGCTGTCCAGCAAGGCTTGCTCCAGCCCTTCAGACTGTCCCTCGACCTGCAAAATCATTTGATCTTCACCCAGTTTTCCACGCACGACCAGACGCGCCCGACTCAGTTCAGGATGACGAGCCAAGACTTGTGCCACCTGAGCAGGATGCACAAACATGCCACGAATTTTCGTTGTCTGATCTGCTCGTCCTAACCAGCCGCGAATCATCATATTCGTTCTACCGCAAGCCGACTGACCGGGCATTATTGCCGATAAGTCCCCGGTACCAAAACGAACTAAAGGGTAATCAGGATTAAGCGTCGTGATCACCACCTCACCGACTTCGCCGTCCAGCACCGGCTCACCTGTGCCGGGCCGCACGATTTCCAAAATCATGTCCTCGTTCAGTACCAGCCCCTGTCTGGCCGTAGTTTCATAAGCAATCATGCCCAAGTCAGCACTACCATAAGCCTGATAGCCCGTAACACCATGCTCAGCCAGCCATTCACGCATAGAAGGGGTAAAGGCCTCGCCCGAAAACAAGGCCTTGCTCAGGCTAGGAATGCTGCTTCCCATAAGCTGCGCCTTTTCTAAAATAATCTTTAAAAAGCTGGGCGTACCGGTATACGCCGTAGGCGCGAGATCTTGCATGGCTGTCACCTGCTGTTCCGTTTGCCCTACGCCTCCTGGAAATACGGTACACCCCAAGGCATGGGCCGCCGTTTCCATCATAGAGCCGGCAGGCGTAAAATGATAGGAAAAACAGTTATAGACCAATTCTTTGCCACGAAAGCCTGCTGCATACAAGGCACGCGCGAACCCCCAATAATCCTCCCTGGCACTTTCAGGTTCGTACATAGGGCCGGGCGACGCAAAGACACGCTTGGCCTGCCCCCAGCCTACGGTAGAAAATCCGGCAAACACATCCTGGGCACGTATTTGTCCGCCCGCCTGACGTACTTGCTCACGCGAGTCGAGCTGCGCGCGTAGTAATTCACTTTTACGAATGACCGGTATGCTGGCCAAGTCAGCACGAGTGCGTAAATCGGCAGGTGCCACGCCCTGTAACTGGGTAGCAATGGCTGGCGCACGTTGCACAGCGGCCGTTAAGGCCGCTGGCAGTTTGTCTAGCAACGCGCGTTCACGCTCTTGCGGATCTGCAATTTCACGTTGATCGTAGTATTGCCCCATCTCCCTTCTCCTGCTTTTATGCGAGCCAACGCTTGCGTCGTCGGTAAAATTTATTATCTCGGAAGCTTTTTCGCTCCCCTTGCGATACGCCCAAATAAAATTCTTTCACGTCCTCGTTATTGGCCAGCTCTGTCGCCAAGCCATCCATCATGACGCGGCCGTTTTCAAGGATGTATCCATAATCCGCATACTTCAGTGCGATATTCGTGTTTTGCTCTGCCAGCAAAAAGCTCACTTTTTCACGTTGATTCAGATCACTGACAATATCGAAAATTTCTTCTACTACTTGTGGCGCCAAGCCCATAGAAGGCTCATCGAGCAAAATCATATTGGGATTGGCCATTAGTGCACGACCTATGGCGCACATTTGCTGCTCGCCCCCGGAGGTGTAACCAGCCTGACTCGTACGCCTTTGTTTTAAGCGCGGAAAATAGGTGTACACACGTTCCATTTCAGCGCTTAAATCACCCCGGCTGAGTTTTCGGGTATACGCACCCGTCAGCAAGTTTTCTTCTATGGTTAGGTGCGCAAAACAGTGCCTGCCCTCCATCACCTGCACCACACCACGTTTCACCAAATCTTCCGGCGTCATCTGGTCTACGCGCTCTCCGCGCAAGGCGATACTACCTTTGGTCACATCACCGCGCTCAGCCCGTAACAGGTTGGAAACAGCGCGTAATGTGGTGGTCTTACCCGCACCATTCGCTCCTAACAAGGCCACCACTTTGCCTTCGGGCACACGCAGGGATACTCCCTTAAGCACCAGAATCACATGGTTATAAATCACCTCAATACCATTCACATCCAGCAAAGCAGGTACAGCGGACTCTGCCTGACTTTTTACGGTATCTGTTTGTGCCATCGTATTAACCTCCTGGCCAGGGCGCCTTAACGCAGCGCCCCGGCGCAATACTACTTAGTCAGCGCAATCGCGCGGTGTGATGCGTTTTTCTGTAGCGTAACGATCTGCCATTTCTTTGACCAAGGGGTCAACATATTGCTTATCGGACTGATACCAATCAGATACCACTACAAATTTGCTGCCGTCCCATTGAGCAATACGTGCCCAATCGTCACCCATGTGATTGCTGCAACTGGTTTTCACCGGACGCATAATGCCTTCGAAGCCCAGCTCTTTTAGCTTTTCATCTGTCAGATCCAGATTTTCAAAGCCCCAACGCACTTGCTCAGGTGTCATCCGCTTGCCCTTGCCAAACTCTTCTTGGGCACGGCGTATGGCTTCAACCTGCAACATGGAAATCATCATGCCACGGGTGTGCGCCACTGTTCCCAGATAACGGCCGCGGTTCTCAGCACCTTTATCTTTGTCGTGCAGCAGCTCTTTTACCTGCTTATGTACATCGCCGTGCTCCGCACTGTTGTGAATGGTAATGCCCTTATAACCCTTGGCTGCCGCACCTAAGTCGCGTACGTCACTCTCGGACGCTGCCCACCAAATGCCATAAATTTTTTCACGTGGGTAACCCACAGCCTGCGCCTCGCGAATGGCGGTGGGCGTCATAATGCCCGCGCTCCACAGCAAGATGTAATCAGGACGACGCTGACGAATTTGCAACCATGTTGATTTTTGCTCTACGCCTGGCGCAGTGACCGGGTATAAATCTAGGGTAAAGCCTTGCTCTTTAGCACGAGCCTGCAATAACTGTATAGGCTCCTTGCCATAGGGAGAATCGTGATAGACCAAGGCAATGCGCTGATCCTTCAGCTTATCCTCACCCACCTGTTTAGTAATGTCCTGAATCATCACGTCGGCAGCGGTCCAGTATGTTCCTAGCAGTGGGAAGTTCCACTTAAAGACGCTGCCATTAGCGGACTGTGATAAGCCATAACCCATGGTTTCAATCGGCACGCCGTCAACGATGGCTTTATCAGTCAGCGCAAAAGTAATGCCCGTGGACTGTGTATCAAAGCCTGAGGCTCCACCATGACGGCCTTTCATGCGCTCGTAACACTCTACGCCGCGATCCGTAGCATAAGCCGTCTCACACTCCTCAAATACCAGCTTGACGCCGTTTACCCCGCCATCGCGCTCGTTAATCAAGTGCAGATAATCTTGCTTGCCATCTGCCCAGGGGATACCCAATGGCGCAAAAGCACCAGTTCGGTACGCCAACAAGGGGATGTATTGAGTCTCTTCTGCCGCAAAGGCGGGGGCGACTGCCAGCCCAGCTGCGGTCACCGCTAAACCTGCGGCAAAAGCTTTTAATGTCGTTTTCATCTCCAGGTCCTCCTTAAGTCCCTTTTATCCAGATAAATCAGCGTTGTTGCTGTCTACCCTTACTTGTGTATCAAACAACCTTAATGTGGGAATGGCCACAAACGTAACTTCTCTTTAGCAATACTCCATAAGCGAGCCAGGCCATGGGGCTCTACAATCAGGAAAAACACGATCAAGGCACCAAACACCATGTGCTCGATGTGCGATGCTGTATCGACACCCAAACGCACGCCCAGCATCTCGGGCACATTGGTTAAAAACACCGGCAACAAGACCATGAACGCGGCACCAAAAAAACTGCCTACTATCGAACCCAGTCCGCCAATAATCACAATGAATAGCAGTTGCAATGAGCGGTTTAGATCGAAAGCCAGCGGCTCCCACGAGCCCAGGTGTATATAGGCCCACAAGGCTCCGGCCACTCCAATAATGAAAGAGCTCACCGCAAACGCGCTCAACTTGGCGTACACCGGACGTATACCAATCACTTCAGCGGCCACGTCCATATCACGAATGGCCATCCACTGACGTCCTAAAGCACCACGTGTCAGGTTTTTGGCCAAAATAGCAAAGACAATCACAAAGCCCAGAACAAACAGATATTTTTGCAAAGGCGTTTGTACTGGCAAGCCAAAAAAACTGAGTGCAGGCACAGAAACGTTACCTGACGAGGAGTAATTAGTCAGATAAGCCACCCGCAAAAAAGCCCAATCGACAAAGAACTGAGCCGCCAAAGTGGCCACGGCTAAATACAAGCCACGAATGCGCAAGCTAGGAATACCAAACGCTACCCCCACCAGCGTGGCAAAACACCCGCCTAATAATATTTGTAGCAGTAAAGGCAACTCTGGAATACGTACACCAAAGTTCCACGCGGCGTAGGCACCCACGGCCATGAACGCACCAGAGCCTAGAGAAATTTGCCCACAGTAACCCACCAAAATATTCAAGCCTATGGCAGCGAGCGAGAGGATTAAAAAGGGGATAAGAATGGCCTGTAGCAAATAATTGGACGCTAGCATGGGCACCACGGCGATGGCAGCCACAACCAAGCCAATCACCACATATCTATCCTGGCGTATAGGGAAAATTTGTTGGTCAGCCCGATAACTGCTTTTGAACTGACCATTTTCACGATAAAACATAATCTGTACCTACCTTCAATAATGCGATGGTCACAACCCAAGCGGTTTGCATCAGACGCGATCAATGATTTTTTCGCCGAACAGACCTTGCGGACGGAACAACAGAAAGACCAGGGCCAACACATAGGCAAACCAGATTTCAATACCGCCGCCCACAAACGGCCCCAGATACACTTCGGACAGTTTTTCGCCCACCCCGATAATGAGTCCACCCACAATCGCCCCCGGCACCGAGGTCAATCCGCCTAAAATGACCACAGGCAAAGCACGTAAAGCAGCAGTGGACAAGGTAAATTGCACCCCAAACTTTGAGCCCCAAATAATGCCCGCGACTAAAGCCACTAGACCGGCTACCGTCCAGACCACAATCCAAATTCGATTCAAGGGGATACCGATTGACTGCGCCGCCTGATGGTCATCAGCTACGGCGCGTAAGGCGCGCCCGGTAGAGGTATACTGAAAAAACATGGCTAACAACGCCACGAGCAAGGCAGCTACTACCGCTGAGCTTAGATCTTCCAGGTTCACCAAAATACCGCCCTCGAACATGCTATCGAGAATAAACACCGGATCCTTAGGCATGCCCACATTGATGGAGTACACCGAGCTGCCAAATATCATCTGCCCCATTCCATCCAGGAAGTAGCTGATGCCTATGGTGGCCATCAGTAAAGAGGTGGCCTCTTGGTTGACCAAATAGCGCAGCACCAAATGTTGGATCAGCACTGCAATGACCCACATCAATAAAGCAGCCAGAATAAAAGCTAGGGTGTTACCCACAAAGCCTGGCTCTATGCCCAGCCATTGCGGTATCCATTCACCAAAGCGGGCCATGGCCAGTGCAGCCACTAAAACCATGGCGCCTTGCGCAAAGTTAAAAACCCCTGACGCCTTAAAAATGAGCACAAAGCCTAATGCAACCAGTGCATAAAGCATGCCGCTCATTAATCCACCTAAAAATGTTTCCAGTAAAAAAGCCATAATGATTCTGCCTCAGGAGTCTTGCGCTGTGCCCAGATAGGCGCGGATCACTTCAGGGTTCTGACGTACCTCATCGGGCTCGCCATCACCAATTTTCTTGCCATAATCCAGCACCACCACACGATCGGAAATGTCCATCACTACACCCATATCGTGTTCAATTAACACGATCGTGGTGCCATACTCCTCATTCACATCCAGAATGAAGCGGCACATATCCTGCTTTTCCTCTATGTTCATACCCGCCATAGGCTCATCCAATAACAGGATGCTGGGCTCCATCGCTAAAGCACGACCTAAGTCGACGCGTTTTTGTAAGCCATAGGGCAAACGTCCCACCGGCGTTTTGCGATACGCCTGAATTTCCAAAAAATCGATGATGCTCTCTACTATGGCGCGATTTTTGATCTCTTCCCGCTCCGCTTTGCCTAACCTAAATGCCTGCGCCAGTATGCCGCTGTGCATGTGTAAGGTGCGTCCGGTCATGATGTTATCGAGCACACTCATGCCCTTGAACAAGGCCAGATTCTGAAATGTACGCGCTATGCCCTGAGTAGCGGCCAAGCGCGGACTCATGCGTTGATGAGTCGCCCCGCGCAAGCTAATCTGGCCTTCTTGTGGGCTATACACGCCATTGATCACGTTAAGCATGGAGCTTTTGCCTGCTCCATTCGGCCCAATAATCGAGCGAATTTCGTGTTCACGCACATTAAAAGAAATATTACTCAGGGCTTTTACACCACCGAAAGCCAAGGAAATACCTTGCAGGTCAAGCACCACATCTCCCATGCGACGCGTTGGGGTAGCTACCTTGCTCATGCTCTATCACCTATTTTCTCAATGCGTAAATCTGCTGCAATCATGCCGGTGCGTCCATCCTCGAACCGAACTTCAGTTTCTATGTACTGACGCTCCTGGCCAGCGAATAACGCATCCACCAGCAAGGCGTATTTTTGCGCAATAAAGCCACGTCTGACCTTGCGCGTACGGGTCAGCTCGTCGTCATCTGGATCTAGCTCTTTGTGCAAAATCAAAAAGCTATCAATTTGAGAGCTGGATAATTTGGGATCCTGAGCCAGATCACGGTTTACCTGCTCCACGCAGTCACGAATCAGCTCATACACTTCACGCTTTCCCGCCAAATCGGTATAACCGGCATACGGTAAGTTGCGACGCTCCGCCCAGTTACCAACAGCCTCCAGGTCAATATTGATAAATACACACACCTGGGGCTGATCGGCACCAAACGCCACCGCCTCTTTGATAAATGGGAAAAACTTCAGTTTATTTTCTATGTACTTAGGTGCAAATAAACTGCCATCTGCTAATTTGCCTACGTCTTTCGCTCTATCAATGATTTTGAGCTGTCCGTCGGTATCTAAATAGCCTGCGTCGCCCGTGTGATACCAACCATCTTCGGTAAAGGACTCTTTAGTCGACTCCGGGTTACGGTAGTAGGATTTAAATAAGCCAGGACTACGAATCTGAATTTCACCGTTATCCGCCACACGAAGCTCCACGCCTTTAACGGGAGGGCCTACCGTGTCGGCACGCACATGACCGTCTTGCTGAACACAGACAAATACAGAGGTTTCTGTGGAACCATAAAGCTGCTTAAGGTTAATTCCAATAGAACGGTAAAAATCAAACAGGTCCGGGCCAATGGCCTCACCCGCTGTATACGCCACGCGCACTCGGCTCATACCCAAAGCATTGCGCAAAGGAGCATAAATCAAGAGGTTGCCCAAGGCATACAGCGCTCGATGCCACGCGCTGACGCCGGACTCCCGGTTTAAAATCCGAACACCCACACGATGTGCCAGACTCATGCAGTGCTTATACATCCACCGTTTCAGGGCACTGGCATCCTCCATGCGTATCGTGACCTGTGTCAGCAGTCCCTCTAGCACGCGGGGGGGCGCAAAGTAATAACTAGGCCCGATGTCGTGCATATCGATCGCCACCGTTTCTGGTGACTCGGGATGATTCACCGTAAAGCCTGTGACCAAAAACTGAGTATAGGAAAACATATTCTGGCCAATCCACGCAGGAGGCAAATACGCCAGTACTTCCTCCGCATCGGTGAGGTTTTCCATTTCCTGAATCGCCAAAGCGCGATCAATCAGAGCATGGTGTGTCAACACTACCCCTTTAGGCTTGCCAGTGGTGCCCGAGGTATAAAACATGGCTGCCGCATCATGAGGCTGTACTGCCTCGGCACGCGCCTGCAATTGAGCAGCATGCGTTTTGCTATAGTCGGCTCCACGTTCCAACAAGCGTTCGTAGGGCAGCACATGCTCTTGTGTGTAATTTCTTAGGCCACGCGGATCGTCATAAATAATGTAGCGTAATGCTTCACTATCGTGCTCCACTTCCAGCAGCTTATCGACTTGCTCCTGATCTTCCACTACTGCGATAAAAATTTGCGCATCGTTCAAGACATGCAGCATCTCTTGAGCCACCGCATCCTGGTATAAGGGAACAGGAATAGCACCTAGCATCTGACTGGCCATCATGGCCAAATACAGTCGTGGACGGTTCTCGCCAACGATGGCGACATGCTGCCCGACCTCCAGACCTAGGGTAGCCAAACCTGCGGCCAGCACAGTGGCTTCTTGATAGACCTGCTCCCAGGTCATGGTCTGCCATATCCCTAAGTCTTTTTCACGCATGGCAGGACGTGTTCCTCTGCGCTGGGCATGATATCTTATCAATGCCGGAAACGTTTCCGGCCTGCCCTGCAGCGTTCCTTGTTCACCCTGAATCACAGCTCCACCTCCGGACTCATATTTATCTCTAGCAGAGATACTTCTAATCGTTAATAATTCGTGTTGTTTTCTATTTTTTTATGTTTTAAAAACCGACCTGTTAATTTAAGTTATCGACTGCCATAATGCTTAACTGTCACCAACATGACATTCATCCTTTTATTTAGGGTAAATCCTCATGCAATTGATTGACGCTCTGAACACACGCGCAGCGTGGTTCAAGCTGCTTACCTCCGAACAGCAAGAACGAGTATTACGCGATACGATATTAACCACGTATCACGCCTCGACCATCATTGAAAGCAAAGGCTATCAGGCCAGTGCTTGGATAGGTGTAATGTCAGGACTCATCAAAGTTTCTGTCGGTAACCCCGATGGGAAAATAGCTACCCTCACTGGCGTTCCAGTGGGCGGCTGGATAGGTGAGGGATCATTACTGAAATGCGAAGAACGCAAATACGATGTCGTTTCTTTACGCGCTTCAATTATTGCGCGTTTACCTGCCAATACATTTAACTGGTTACTCGATCACAGTATTACGTTTAATCGATATTTATTACACCAGCTCAATGAAAGAGTGGCACAATTTATTGGTAAAGCCGAATACGATCGTCTGGCCAACCCAGATGCCCGCGTTGCACGTTGTCTGGCAGAGCTGTTCAATCCGCTACTCTACCCCGGCAAAGGCCCAAGGCTGGACATTACACAAGAAGAAATCGGCTACTTGGCGCGCGTTTCGCGTCAGCGTGCTAATCAGGCTCTACGCCAGCTTGAATCGGAAAAACTACTGAAAATCGAATATGGTGCGGTGGAAGTTTTAGACTTGGAAAAACTCAAAAACTATGCGCACTGCAACAAGGAATAAGGCTAGGCGTATAAGCGGTCGCCAAACAAGGCAGAACCTACACGAACCTCCGTAGCCCCCTCAAGAATGGCTAGCTCCAGATCACCGCTCATGCCCATGGACAAGCGCGTGACCTCTTGGTGGCCACGGGCTTGCAACTGGTCACGCAGCTCACGTAAGTGCGCAAAGCAGGCGCGTACTTTAGCGGTCTGGGCATAGTTCCCAGCAACCGTCATTAAGCCCTTAACACGCAGTTGCGAAAACTCCTGCAACTGATCGTACAACTCAAAAAGCTGAGCAGGTGCAACACCATGTTTACTGGGCTCCTCTGAGGTTTTCACCTGTATCAGCACATCCAGATGCCGCTCTTCCAACAGTAATCGCTGCTGTAAAGCCTGTGCCAAGCTTACTCTATCCAAAGACTGCACCTCGCTGGCATAACGAGCAGCCTCACGCGCTTTATTCGTTTGCAAGTGTCCTATCATGACCCACTGCAAATTGGCTGCGGCTAAGGCTTGAGATTTATCACGCAGGTCCTGCATACGATTCTCGGCAAAACGCGTTAAACCCAATGCCATCGCCTGCTGAACGCAAGGCACAGGAAAAGTTTTACTCACGGGCAAAAGACGAACCGAATCCAGCTCGCGCCCGGCCTGAGCGCATGCTTGCGCAATACGTTGCTGCACTGACTGCAGCCGCTGAGCCATCAGAGAATCGCTTGACATAGCAGAACCACTCAAAAAACAGAGGCTTACCCGTTTACCGGGGGATCTCCTATAGCATAACCGTTTGCAGATAGATAAGAAAATAACGAGATCATGGACGGACAGTGCCGATGCACGTCATAATTGGGGGTTGACACATCAGTGCGCGAGCCCTTTGGACTCGTGTTTTTTATTGGGTCGCCGGCCCAACGCTGGCCCGATTTTCAACCCAGAGGAACGCATGACAGAAAACCCAACACATTCCCTGCCCTCCTACCTTAACCCCGATGACTTGGGCCCTTGGGGCATTTATCTGGAGCAGGTCGAGCGGGTAACGCCTTATTTAGGTAAATTATCCAAGTGGGTAGAGACTCTTAAGCGCCCCAAACGCACGCTGATTGTCGATGTACCAATCGAGCTGGATAACGGTACGATTGCCCACTTTGAGGGCTATCGCGTACAGCACAACACGTCTCGAGGCCCAGGCAAGGGCGGCGTGCGCTATCACCAAGATGTCACGCTTTCCGAAGTCATGGCCTTATCAGCCTGGATGTCCGTCAAGTCGGCAGCAGTTAACCTACCTTTTGGCGGCGCTAAAGGTGGTATACGTATTGACCCTAGGCATTACTCGCAAGCCGAGCTAGAGCGTCTGACACGACGCTACACCAGTGAAATTGGCAGCATTATTGGGCCCAACAAAGACATACCTGCCCCGGACGTGAACACCAACGCGCAAACCATGGCTTGGATGATGGACACCTACTCCATGAATGTTGGTGCAACGACCACAGGAGTGGTCACCGGTAAGCCCATCTCTCTGGGCGGCAGTCTAGGACGGGTCGAGGCAACCGGTCGTGGCGTCTACACCATAGGTTGTGAAGCCGCCAGAGACGCTGGCATTGCCATTGAAGGTGCCCGTGTCTGCATTCAAGGCTTTGGTAATGTAGGTAGCACTGCAGCCCGCCTCTTCACAGACTCAGGCGCCAAAGTATTGGCCATCCAAGACCATACCGGAACCATCTACAACCCGAATGGTATTGATATCATCGCCTTACTGGATTACGTTGAGCAAGCCGGTGGCATCAGTGGCTCACCCAACAACGAAAGTGTGAGCAACGAACAATTCTGGCAAATCGACACCGACATTCTCATTCCTGCTGCCTTAGAAAACCAGATTAACCGTCACAATGCAGACCAAATCCGCGCTCGCATCGTGATTGAAGGCGCCAATGGGCCAACTTCTCCCGAGGCCGATGACATTCTGAACTCCAAAGGCATTATTGTCGTTCCTGATGTAGTGGCCAATGCGGGTGGCGTCACCGTGAGCTACTTTGAGTGGGTGCAGGACTTCTCCAGCTTTTTCTGGAGCGAGGACGAAATTAACGAGCGCCTCAGCGTAATCATGAAAGCCGCTTATAAGTCGATGGCAGGTGTGGCTGCGGAACATAAAGTCAGCTTGCGTACGGCGGCTTTCATTGTTGCTTGCGCCCGCATTCTTGAGTCCCGTCAGGTACGTGGACTCTATCCTTAACATCCAAGACTAGTAAGAAATGCGACATAAAGCGCCAAGAGATAGCAGGAACACGGTAAAATCGCGTGCTTAGGTATAGATATAGACCATGATTTTTTTCCTCTATTCCTGTTATTCCCAAGGATCAGCTCGTGCTACAGCCTAGTTCTACCGCCCTAGTGCAGGTGCGTAATCTGCACAAGCAATTTGGCACCAACCAGGTGCTTAAAGGCATATCACTGGACGCCCACAAAGGCACGGTGTTGTCGATTATTGGCGCCTCGGGCTCGGGTAAAAGTACCCTGCTACGCTGTATCAATCACTTGGTAGTACCCGATCAGGGTGAGGTGCAAATTGGTACTGACGTACTGCGCAGTAAAAAAAATCGCAAAGGTACCTGTATCAGCGCAGACCCAGGCCTGCTCGAACAGGTACGAGCACGGCTGGGCATGGTATTTCAGAATTTCAACCTCTGGTCTCATCGTACTGTTTTAGAAAATGTGTGCGAAGGGCCGGTGTATGTGAAAAAAATTGCACGTACCCAGGCGCAAGCCTATGCCTTGGAATTGCTGGACAAAGTAGGACTGTCCGACAAAGCCCAGGAATACCCCGCCCAGTTGTCTGGCGGACAACAGCAACGGGTGGCCATCGCTCGCGCCTTGGCCATGGACCCTGAAGTTCTGCTTTTTGACGAGCCAACCTCTGCCCTGGACCCTGAAATGGTGGGTGAGGTCTTGCGCGTTATTCGTGCTCTGGCCGAGGAAGGTCGTACGATGATTCTGGTTACGCACGAAATGAGCTTCGCGCGCGAAGTATCCAATCACGTTATTTTCATGCATAACGGGCTAATTGAAGAGCAGGGCTCCCCTGCGCAAGTATTCGAACACACGCAATCAGAGCGTTTACGGCAATTTTTACAGCCTATACAGTAAGATCAACATTACATTCTGTGTTGTTTAGAATAAAAACCCAGCCTTAGGGCTGTTTTATATCACTGTCTACTCAAGGAGACTTCACTCATGAGTTTCGTACGTAACACGTTAATGGCTGCGGCCTTAGCACTCACTGCCAGCCACGCCATGGCTGATAATCTGCGTATCGGTACTGAGGGCGGCTACCCGCCTTGGAGCATGGTTGATGCCGCAGGCAAAGTCACAGGCTTTGACGCCGATGTTGGTGCAGCACTGTGTACCGAACTACAATCGGACTGTCGCTTTGTGGTGCAAGCCTTTGACAGCTTGATACCTTCGCTGGACGCACGCCGCTTTGATTTGATTATCTCTGGTATGTCCTACACTCCAGAGCGTGCCAAACGTATCAATTTCAGCATTCCTTATGCTGTCGAAGATGCCATCTTTATTCTGCCCAAAGACAGCTCTCTGATCAAAGCGCCTGATGCCGACGCTATCTTCTCCGGTCTAGAGAAAAAAACGATAGGTGTACAAGCAGGCACCACTCACGGAGCGTTCTTAGCCAAGATGGCACCTAATGTGCAGATCAAAAACTACGACACCCTAGATCAAATGCAAATCGACCTAGAGGCCGGACGTCTACAAGGCACCTTTGCGGATCTCACCTCGCAATCACAGTTTCTGAACAAAATGGGCGATAGCAACTTCGCCCTGACCGAATATGTGATTCCTGGCTCCTCGGACCCACAAACACTAGGCTACGGTATCGCGGTTGGCATACATAAAGACAATGCCGAACTCAAAGCCAAGGTCGACGCTGCTCTGTGCAAGCTGATCGATAACGGCACTATCAAAACCGCTAGCGAAAAATGGTTTGAAATAGATATCGCAAATTACGAAATTTGCAAAAAATAAACTCATATACTGACACTGCTGATGCTGGACACGATTATTCGGGTACTGAACGAGGGCTGGGGCTGGATGTTCCTGCGCGGAGTATCCATGACGCTCATTATTTCGGTACTAGGAATGTGCCTGGGTGTACTTATCGGTATCAGCGGTGCCAGTCTGAGGATATCCGCACCCGCGCCCGTCAGGGCGCTGGTCAGCGTCTACACCACTGTGGTGCGCAGCATTCCCGAGCTGCTCATCATCTACTTGCTGTTTTTTGGTACCACCCGTGTCGCCATTGATTTGTCTGACTGGTTCGGTCAACCCGACTTCATGGATAGCGGCTTTCCGGCTCTGGTAGGCATACTGGCCATAGGTTTAATTTCCGGCTCCTACAGCGTCGAGGTCTTCCGTGGTGCCTTACTGGCTATTCCCAGTGGACAAATTGAAGCCGCACGAGCTATTGGCATGAGTGCCTGGCAGCGGCTATGGCGGATTACCTTGCCACAAATGTTTTGGTACGCCTTGCCCGGTGCCAATAATGTCTGGCAAAACGCGTTAAAAGATACAGCCCTGATCTCGCTCGTTGGCTTAGTGGAAATCATGCGTGCCGCCGTACTGGGTGCGGCCAAAACACGTGAACCCATGGCCATGTACCTGATTGCCGGAGCCCTGTTTTTCCTTATTGGTGTGTTGAGTCAAGGCGTATTTGTGCTCGCTGAGCGCTATTATGGTCGCGGCATGAAGGCGAGGGCATAATGGATCTGGAGCTATTCCAAACTACCATGCGCGGCCTTTTCCAAGGTCTGCTGACCACGGTAGAAGTAGGCCTGTTAGGCAATTTACTGGCCTTGAGTTTGGCGCTACCTCTTGCACTAATGCGGGTTTCAAGTAAACCGTTGCTAGCGGGATTTTCATTTTGCTACAGCACCGCCTTTCGTGGAACCCCTTTGCTAGTACAGTTATTTTTGCTGTATTACGGCGTGGGTACCTTACCAGTGGTACGAGAATCTCCCTTCTTGTGGTGGCTGCTCAGTGACGGGGTTAACTGTGCCATACTGGCTATAGGTTTAAATAGTGGCGCGTATATCAGCGAAGTGTTTCGGGGAGGCTTTCAGTCGGTGCCCGAAGGACAACTGGAAGCCGCACGGGCTATAGGAATGAGTCGTTGGCGTGTTTTTCAGCGTATTTTATTTCCTCTTGCCGTACGTCAGGCACTGCCCGCATACAGCAATGAAATTGTGCTCGCTATCAAAGGCACGAGTCTGGCCTCCACCATTGCTGTCATGGAGCTCACTGGCCATGCCAAACGCCTAATGAATCAAAACTACGCCATTATCGAGACTTTTGTCATGGCTGGCCTACTGTACCTACTGATCAACTTCAGCTTACTAGGCCTCGTTCACATGCTTGAGCGCCGCCTAAAAATCCGCACGACTTAATAGGAGACAGTTATGCCTGTTACGCACTTGCCCCGTATTGCCTTGCTGGGTACTGGAGGCACGATTGCAGCTACCGCCCATGCGGATACTCAACTCAGTGACTACAGCGTAACGCAAGGCGTACACAGTCTGCTACAGGCCGTACCTGCACTGGAACAACTTGCCCAGATACGGACCGAGCAGGTGTTCAACATTGATAGCCGCGCAATGAGTACGGTCATGCTGCTAGATCTGACCAAAAAAGTCAGTCAGGTCTTGCAAGACGATAGCGTTGATGCGGTCGTCATTACTCACGGTACGGACACGCTAGAAGAAACCGCTATTTTTTTGCACTGGACGCTTAAATCACACAAACCAGTCGTGCTCACGGCTGCCATGCGCCCTGCTTCGGCTTATAGCGCAGACGGCGCCATGAATCTGTATCAGGCCGTATTAACGGCCTGCTCCCCTGAGGCAAAGGGTCAAGGAGTACTGGTAGTGCTCAACGACCAAATTCATAGTGCTCGCTTTTTATCCAAGCAGCACACCAGCCGTACCGACGCCTTTCATTCGCCCGATGCAGGACCGCTGGGACAAATCGCTAACAGCCAGCTCCGTTTTTTACTGCGTAGCGCTCTGCCACACACTCTAGACAGCGAATACGACATTAGCGACATACAGGAATTACCGCGTGTCATGATTCATTTCGATCATCCTGATTCTTGCTCAGAGGTACTACGTAGCGCAGCACAACGCGGCATAGATGGCCTGATCATTGCTGCCACCGGTAACGGCAGCATTACCCCTGCTACTCTGCAAGGCGTAGAGATTGCTCTGCGTATGGGCGTGACCTGCGTGCGCGCTAGCCGCATAGGTACAGGCTCGGTCAGCAGCAGTACGCACGATGTGTCTCAAGGGCTAATTGCAGCCCACTACTTACCGGCCATCAAAGCACGTATTTTGCTTATGCTAGCCCTAAAGCAGACGCGCTCTGTATCCGCAATCCGCCACGCTTTCGAGCGCTATTAAATCGGCAGATCGGCCAGCCTTAAGCCACTGCTAAAGTGGCGTAACTGCCCATTGATCGGATCGGTGAAGGCAATACTCCGTGCCAACAACTGCAGGGGTAAGTCAAAGTCATGAGCCGCTGCCTGCTCTTGCAGTACGGGGTAAAACCTATCGTTTCTAATTGGTATGCCTAGGCCACTTAAATGCACACGCAACTGATGCTTACGACCTGTTTCAGGCTCCAGCTCGTAATGCCCCCAAGCCTGCCCACTGGCATCTGTCCAATCACGTAGTAAACGTATATGTGTGCGACTATTGGGCTCACCTTGCACTTCTTGCATAATAAATTGCTCAGGTACGGGCAGTAATCGGCTGGTATAGGTGCTAGGCAAAGACACTGCTGGATTAACCGGGGCAATGGCTTCATAGCGCTTATGCACTACACCTTGTTGAAACAACTGCTGGTATACACCACGAAATTGGGGAGCCCGGCTAAACAGCAAGATACCTGCTGTGTCCCGGTCCAGACGATGTAGCGGTGCTATCTGTGTATCATCAAAATGCTGACGCACTCTTGTTAGGGCCGTTTCATACAGATACTGACCACCCGGTGTGGTGGCTAAAAAGTGGGGTTTATCCACTGCAATAAGTGCTCGGTCATGATACAAAATGGACAGCTCAAACGGTACAGACACTTCGTTTTCAACCACACGAAAATACCAAAGCCAACGCTCGGACTGATAAACGCTACGCTCATGCAAGGCCTGACCCTGGCTATCTACAATGTCGCCTTGCCTTAAACGACGTACTAATTGCTCTGGATCGACATGCGAGAAACGTTTCAGTAAAAAATCCAATAAAAAGGTCCAGGGACCGGCTGGACACCAGACACGACTCGGTGCCACCCCATTTCTCGCAGACAAAGGCGCTGCTATCTTCTTGCTAGCCATACGTATACAGATGCCGAACTCTTATCATAAACATTCAGCCCGCCTTATTAGCGGGCTGAACCACACAGCTGTATAGTATCAGGCAGCCACAACAGACGGTGGCGTTTCACGCCGCAAACGCACTCCCTGTCGAACCCAGATCCAAAGCAAAATCAATAGGGCTGGCAAATAAACCAAGAAGTCTGAAGGGCGATCCGGATTCCTCACCTGGACCGACTCAATATCCCAACCTTGTTCCCAGCCGGAGCGGCGTGCCGCACTACCAAACGACACCGAGGCAATCTGTGCCGTCTGCCCAAATGCCATAATACTGATCCCTGCTGCTGATAAACGCTTATTGGCCGCTGCTAAGCCTGTGCTCTCATCCCCTTCTGGCAGCCCGGGCAAGCTCACCGCCACCGTTTTGGAGAGCTCGTCTCCTTCAATATTCATGCCCGAAATTTGCAATACCAAGTTCGCGCCATCAGGTAAATGCTCGACCACCTGCATTAACTCGGCCGCAGGACGTTGTACATACCTATCGTAAACACGATTCATCAACCAGTCAGGGCGAAACAGCATAAAGGTAACCAGCAACAATAAAATCACTTCAGGAGTCGTCGCTCGTACGCGCATCCAGCGCATGCTGGCCGCCGCAAAACTCAATGACGCTAAAGTTGCCCCCACCACAACAAAGATAAAGTCGCTGATGCTATGCAGGCCTATCAACAACAACATGGGGTTGAAGATAAACATAAACGGCAAAATTGCTGTACGCATAGCGTAGGTAACACCTTGTATACCCGTTTTGATAGGATCTTCACCAGAAATGGCCGCTGCAGCAAACGTGGCCAAGCCCACAGGCGGAGTAATATCAGCCATGATGCCGTAATAAAAAACAAACATGTGCACGGCAATCAAGGGAATAATCATGCCATTTTGCGCACCCAACTCCACCACTACGGGCGCCATCAAGGTCGCCATCAAGATATAGTTGGCCGTTGTCGGCATGCCCAAACCAAGAATCAGGCACACTACAGCCGTGAAAAACAGCATGGCCAGAACACTTCCCATAGAGATAATCTCAACAAAGGAGGTCATGCGTAGGCCCAGGCCAGTTAGGGTAATGGCGCCCACAATCAAGCCGGCTGTGCCGCAAGCTATGCCAATGCCAATCATATTGCGTGCGCCCTGAGCCAAGCCCTCGAACACATCACGAACACTGCCCGGCAACAAAGCCAACGCATCTTGCTTGCGAAACCAGGCAATAATTGGGCGATGCGTTAAAGTCTGGAACAAGATGGCACTGACGGCCCAGAAAGCCGATAGACCAGGCGAGAGCATCTCTACCGTCAGACACCACACTAGCACGCCTATGGGTATTAAAAAATACAAGCCTGAACGCACGGTGGGCCATGTGTCTGGACGAACGGGGTTACTCACGTCAATTTCAGTGGGCAAATCATCGTATTTTGCCGATAAACGCAGCAATACAATGTATAAAGCCAGCATCAAAAATAGCAAAATCCCAAAAGCGGCCGAGCCAGCAAATAACTGTACCCCTATGCCCACCCAATAAATAATACCCACCACAATCAGGATTGTACAAATTCCCAATGCCCAGCCCGTCAAACGCTGCAGGGCCGTTTTAGGCCGTCCCGCACTCATCATGGGCTCAATGCCCAGCTTTAACGCCTCCAGGTGCACGATATAAAATAACGCGATATAGGAAATTATGGCTGGCAAAAATGCATGGCGGATGATTTCTGTGTACTGTATGCCCACGTACTCAATCATCAGAAAGGCTGCCGCCCCCATAACAGGTGGCATGATCTGTCCGTTGACTGACGAAGCCGTTTCAATCGCTCCAGCCCGTACTCCACCGTAACCCGCCTTTTTCATCAAGGGAATAGTGAAAATACCGGTTGTTACCACATTCGCTACTGAAGAGGCAGACACCACCCCATTCACCGCCGACGAGGCCACCGCTACTTTGGCGGGCCCTCCGCGCAGATGCCCCAATAAGGCAAATGACAACTGCATGAGATAGTTGCCGGTGCCGCAACGGTCCAGCAATGAGCCCAGCAAGACAAAGATAAAAATATAAGACGCTGATACACCTAAGGCCACCCCATACACACCTTCTGTCGTCAACCACATATGGGACATCAAGCGTTGCAAGGAGGCGCCGCGATGCGCCAGCGCTTCTGGTAGCCAAGGCCCTAAAAACACATAGCTGATGACAATAATGCCTAAAATGGCCATAGGCGCCCCCAGGGCTCGCCGGGTTGCCTCAAGCAGCAAAATTAGGCCAATACTGGCCACAATAATATCGGTTTGTGTCGGAATACCCGGGCGCTGAGCCAGCTCACGATAAAATAAAAATAGGTAAGCACCACAAAATCCGGCTATGAACGCCAAGACCCAGTCTTGAATAGGGATACGATCACGCGGTGAACGCGATCTGGCCGGATACACCAGATACGCCAAGAACATGGCAATACCTAAATGTATAGAGCGTGCTTCGGTATCATTAAAAATACCAAAGCTTAAAGAAAAGGGAAGCGGCGAGGCATACCAAAGCTGGAACAGGGACCAGGCAATGGCCGTTAATAAAACAAGTAAGCCCACCACCCCTGTGACCGAACGTCCCCCTTGCTCGACCTCTGTGACAAACTGATCTAACTCGGCTTTATCTGCGCTTGTACTCATAATGATCCCTGGTTCAAAAACAACGTAGTACCCCCAGCAAGCAATGGTGCCAGGATGCAAAAAAAGCCGTTTGTGACGACACTGCGCTACGTATAAAAAAAACCCTAGAGCTGCCTGAAATCAGGCAGCTCACCCACTAACGATGCAAACGTTAGAATCAGGAACACAGATTAAAGCAAGCCAACTTCTTTAAAGTACTTCTCGGCACCAGGATGCAAAGGCGCAGATAAGCCGTCTTTCACCATGTCTTCCTTTTGCAAATTGCTAAAGGCAGGGTGTAAACGCTTAAAGTCGTCAAAGTTTTCAAACACTGCTTTTACAACGGTATAAATGGTGGCCTCAGGCACGTCCTCAGAAGTCACAAACGTTGCCAAAACACCGTAGGTATCAATATCTTGATCGTTGCTGGGATACAGTCCACCTGGGATGGTCGCTTTAGCATAGTAGGGGTAGGTCTCTACCAAGGCATCAACCGCCTCACCCGTTAAGGGGACCAGTTGCGCACCGCAGGTTGTCGTAGGATCCTGGATATTCGCCGAAGGGTGGCCCACGCCATAAATAAAACCATCAATACGGCCATCACACAAAGCTGGACCATGCTCATCAGGACGCAGCTCGGACGCTAAAGAAAAGAAGCTAGGATCCAGCTTCTTCGCTGCCAGCAGTTGGTCCATGGAAGCACGAGTGCCTGAGCCGGGGTTACCCACGTTAAAGCGCTTACCTTTAAAGTCATCAAACTCTTTGATTTGCGCTTCCTTACGTGACAAGACAGTGAATGGCTCAGGGTGCAAAGAGAAGACGGAACGTAACTTTTTGAACTCGCCCACGTCTTTAAACTGGCCATCGCCGTTGTAAGCGTTATAGCCCACATCAGACTGCACAACACCCAAATCCAGCTCTTGTGCCTTAATCGTATTGACGTTAAATACGGAACCACCGGTAGACTCTACCGAGCAACGTAAACCGTGATCTGCACGGTCTTTATTAACGAGGCGACAAATGGCGCCGCCCGCGGCATAGTAGACACCTGTCACGCCACCAGTACCGATGCTGACAAAGTTTTGCTGTGCGTTTGCCGCCATAGGAGACATCATGAGCGCACCCATTAAGCTCGTGGCGCCCAGCACTGCCAGACTACGTTTACCCGATTTTTTGAAAGAAAACTGCATAGATATCTCCCTGTGAGTTTTACTCTGGTTGATCATCCAGCACTAGCCAGATTAGATATTGCCACTGCTCTGTAGCCACACCTAACGGCTAAATCGATTTGTCCCCAACGCGGGGACATGCCCTGTTATAGAAGAGCACCTGACGAGCAGTGACGATGAGACAGGCCTGATAGACCTGAAGAGTCGCCCGCCACCCTAAAGCGACTGGGCAATAGAAATTACACTTATCCAATGAGAGGTAAAAATCCCTTACCTATAAGTGAACTCGAATAATAACTCGGGCAGCCATATAAAAACACCAACATTAATGAGGGTTTGCCCTTAAAATTAGAAATAAAACAATATAAGAAACACGTTTTATTATTATGAATCAACGAATTTCAAAGCGGTCATAAATATGATCCGTGTAAACAACTTCTTGCTCCACACTGCGCACTTGAGCGCCTACCGGCCCCTGCTCTAACCACGACAGCATACGATCCACTTGATCCGGACTGCCTTGTAACACAAGGTCGACAGAGCCATCCATTGCGTTGCTCACCCAACCACACACGCCGTATAAATGGGCATGCCGTTTGCTGGCATCACGAAACCCCACTCCCTGCACATGGCCACGTATTTTTAATTTTAGGGTTTCGAACTGAACTTCCATAGACGGACTCCAACAAGCGATATAATTCTTTCAATTCCCCACCACACTGAATATAAAGAGAGCGGTTCAATCATCGATAAGTAATATCAGTAAATGTAGTAAAAGCTATTCGTAATTTGGTTTAAACTTAATATATTTCCGCCTAAACAATATGTATCACCCCAACAGACCTCTCGTACCCATCATAGTGCGAAAGCTCATTCTCTGTTGCGCGCTTTTTGTCATTAGCAATGTTGCCATCACACAAGAAAACATTGCCGACCATGCGCTTTCTGTCACGGCATCTACCCAGCACTTATCACCCCGCACAGAAGCATCTACTGGCCCAGGCCTCTTACCCAAAAACCCTGATACAGGCTTAACCATACTAATCGTTTTAAGCAGTATGCTGCTCGGTGCTGTGCTCACCGCCACTGGCCTGCATTTAAGAATGGCACGGCAACGCCACCGCCTACAATTTACCGAGCAACGCTTGAACCTCATGCTGGGGTCCGTCGATGCGTACGTATATGTGAAAAACAAGCATTACCAATATACCTACGCCAATCAAAAAATGTGTGCTGATCTAAATCTACTACCAGAGCAGATTAAGGGAAAATCGGATCAAGACCTTTACCTGCACCCCCAAACCTTAGCGGATATCCGCGCCAATGATAAACAAGTCCTGCTGCACTCCCAACAGGTGACGGCCGAGGAGGTCTTTCGTGATCACAGCGGCAATATACAACGCATTTTACTGAGTATTAAAACACCCTTACTAGACCCACACACTCAAGAAACCTTTATTTTTGGCATCAGTACCGATCTGACCGGCCTGAAAGCGGTCGAATCAGAAAACCATAAACTGACCTTTTATGATCCGCTGACTGACCTGCCTAACCGCCGTCAATTATGCCAAGAAATTACTACTTTACTGGATCAAAGCTCGCCTGACAGCCCTACCTATGCACTTTTCTTACTGGATTTGGACCGGTTCCAGCAAATTAACGATGCGCGTGGCCATGCTATTGGCGATATGTTGCTGCTACGAGTGGCCAATCGACTCCGGGCCCTGCTGCCCGAGGATGCGCTAGTAGCCCGTTTGGGTGGGGATGAGTTTTGTGTACTGCACGCTTTATCTTATCGCCCAGACCTGAGCACACTCCAGCAAGCCGCCTGTTTGGGTGAGAAAATTCGTCAGCATATTGAGCAACCCTACCGAATCGCTGATGACACCTACGTCACGAGTGCCAGCATCGGTCTGACCTTGTTAAAGCCAGAGCTATTGTGTGCCAATGATGCCCTGCGGGAAGCCGATACTGCCTTAAATCGCGCCAAGCAAGATGGCCGTAATTTAGTGCGTGCTTACGAACACCATATGCAACAAGCACTGGAAGAAAACCTAAGCCTGAAGCATGACCTACTTAAAGCGCTGAACAATCAGCAATTGAGCCTATCTTTACAATCTCAATTTGACACAGCAGGCACGATTAGCGGCGCCGAGGCCTTGCTACGATGGGAACACCCTACCCGTGGCTGTATTGAGCCAGCCAAATTTATCCCCCTTGCTGAAGACAATGACCTTATCTTGGCACTGGGCGAGTGGTTGCTTAACGAGGTGTGCGAGGTCTTAAATGCTACACGGCAGTATCGCTTTCCGATTTCCGTCAATATCAGCCCTACCCAATTTAACCGGCCTGATTTTGCCACACGCTTGCAGCAGATCCTGAGCACCCGTACCAATCAAACGCACCGGCTTATTATGGAAATCACCGAAGGCACCTTAATGGAAAATTTGCCTGCTGCCCAAAAAATCATGGCTGATCTGGGTACGCTAGGAATACGTTTTTCCATTGACGACTTTGGGGTGGGCTATTCAAACTTATCGGCGCTACAACGGCTACCGCTTTATGAGTTGAAACTGGATCGCAGCTTAATTGCACAGGTACCGCACGATGCGCACTCTAATGCCATCACTCAGGCGGTATTGGCCATGGCCCAGCAGCTCAAGCTGCAAGTGGTGGTGGAAGGCATAGAAACCCCGGAACAATTAGCGTTCATCTCAGGCTTAGGGGCTGTACATATGCAAGGATTTTTACTGGCTAAACCTATGAGCACCGATACCTGGCTGGCTAGCCTGGTACCTCCGCCATCGTTAGCCCTACACTAAGCAAATTATATTAACGTCTATGATCGAAAGGGTCGTGACTGCTTGGCAGCCCATCGCCATCGCCAAACACAAAGCGCAAAATATGACTTTTCACGTACTCTTTCATGGCCGTGATAAGTAACTGTGCATCGGGACGTATAGGACGGTCAGCCAGCGTAATAACACCCATCATATAGGGAATATATACGTCAATCGGGCGCACCACCACCTCAGCAAAACGTAGGCCGTTCGCGGTGAAGGGGTCCACTAAACTGGCCCCAACACCCTGAGCGACAAGCATCATGGCGTCAGCAGTAGTGCTCACGGCAATATGCCGCACACTTTCTACCGTTGTCACCGCTCGCTGTAAGGCACTGGCTTGCCGATGTCGCAAACCATTGTGATTCAGAATGGAAATAAGCACCGTATCGGAGATATCCGCCAAAGGAATCTGCTCAAACCTAGCCAAGGGATGATTCGCTGGCAGAGCCAATAACATGGGTGCCTGACCCGACCAATGTACCGTGCATGCCTCCGTGTCCAGGGGCAGGCTGGTCATTGCCACGTCTACCTTGGCTTCTCGCACTAAGGACACAATTTGATCCGTGCTAACGGTCTCACATGACAACTTTTGCTTAAATAAAGGCTGAGTGGCTTCCAGCTGAGCTAAGACCTGAGGCACCAAGCCTACGCTTAAGGAACGCGATGACGCCAAGCGTAAGGGGCGCATGCCTCCTTGGGCTATCTCACGCGACCGTACCTCGAGCATTTCAAGATTCACCAGCAAGGGGCGAACCTCTTGATAAAAGTCGCGCCCCTGCTCAGTTAAGGTGACCTGAGGTCGTGTACGGGTAAACAGCTTAAAACCCAGCTCCTGCTCAAGCTCTTGCACTTGTCGGCTAACAACAGGCTGTGAGCGATCTAATAACTTACCCGCTGCGGTAACACTGCCCGCCGTTATTACCGCAGCAAAGGCTTCAAGTTGTCGAATTTCCATAGTGCCCAGTAATAAAAGGTTTCAAATTTAGGACATTCTAAACTTTAAAACGTTTACACACTAGCGCTTCACACCAAAACAATGCTCCATCGCCGGGAAGCTTCCTTCACGCACCTCGTCGGCATAGGTTTGGGCTGCTTGCTTAATGACAGCACCCACATCCACATACTGTTTGGCAAACTTAGGAATACGGCCAGCCGTCAAACCTAGAATATCCTCAGTAACCAGCACCTGACCATCGCAAGCCGGCGAAGCACCAATACCAATCGTTGGCACAGCAATTGTTTCCGTAATGCGTCTGCCCAACGCCTCGGCCACCCCTTCCAACACCACACCGAATGCTCCTGCCTGCGCATGGGCCACCGCATCCTCTAGCACGCGCTGTGCTGTGCCGTCCGTCATGCCTTGAGCCTTATAGCCACCCATGGTGTTCACGTACTGGGGCATCAAGCCCACATGTGCGAGCACAGGAATACCGCGATCCACCAAAAAACGAGTGGTCTCAGCCATCACTGCGCCCCCTTCAAGCTTAACCGCCTGTGCACCACTGGCACTGAGCAAGTACGCAGCGTTTTCAAAGGCTTGCTGTACAGACTTCTGATAACTACCAAAAGGCATATCAACCACCACACAGGCATGTTCTGTGGCACGCACCACCGCGGCAGCGTGAGCTGCCATTTGCTCAACCGTAATGCTTAGGGTGTCGGCCATTCCATATCCCACCATTGCAGTGGAGTCACCCACCAGGATGAAATCCATAGCCTCGTCCAGTAAACGCGCAATGGGCGCAATATACGCCGTCAAAGCGCATATTTTCTGTTTTCCTTTATAGGACATCAGGGTTGGAACAGTCACACGGGTGCGATTAATTGGAACGCTCATACTCATTAACTCCTGGCCAATTGGCCCGACACAATACAGAAATCAAAATGATGTGAATTTCAAAACGATACAGTACACACAGTGCCGTGCACGTATAATCGTGATTGGGTAATAAAAAAAATCTCTGCCCACTCAGCACATATGTGCGTCTTTTCCCTAGCGGACTCTCACCTTTTTACATTGAGCTGTACTTAATTACTACAGTTCAGTGCTTTTCTGCATGGTTATTACAGCCGTACTCTGGCTGCGCTCGTGCAGACCCCCAAGGAGAAACCTATGTTAATGCGTCCTAATAAAGCTGTCTTTCACGACGGCAACACGGCTCCCCAACTCGGGCTGGGTGTTTGGCAAGTCGCTCCAGAACACACCGCCAGCTTGGTATGCTCAGCCATAGCACACGGATACCGCCTGCTGGATACTGCCAGCATTTATGGCAACGAGGCTGAGCTGGGACAAGGTATACGCGACGCTGGCCTGCCGCGTGAAGAGCTTTTCATCAGCACCAAGGTGTGGAACGACCAGCACGGGCATGACAGTACCCGGGACGCCCTGCATGCAAGCCTAGAGAGGCTACAACTGGAGTACATCGATTTATATATGATTCACTGGCCTGTTCCCACCAACCGTTTGTATGTACAAACCTGGGAAATGCTAATTAATCTGCGCAATGAAGGCCTAATTAAATCCATCGCCGTTTGCAACTTTAACGAAAGTCACCTGCAAACCCTGCTGGATAAAACGGGGGTTTTACCCGTGCTGAACCAAATCGAATTGCATCCCGGTTTTCAGCAACAGGCGCTGCGTCAGTTTCATCACGACCATGGGATACATACGCAAGCCTGGAGCCCTATGGGTTTTGGCCAGTTCTGGGACAACAGCACCTTACAAAGCCTGGCTCATAAGCATGGAAAGTCAGTGGCACAGATTATCCTGCGCTGGCAAATGCAGCTGGGCAATCTGGCTCTGACCAAATCCAACTCGCTAGAGCGCTTAAACGAAAACATGCGTATTTTTGACTTTTCTCTGGAGCACGAAGACCTGCTGGCTATTCAGCAACTAGGCCAAGCAGAGAACCGCCTAGGCCCCGATCCAGAGTTTTTTCTGAACGTAGCCTAGCACCGCTAGGCGCGTACTTGCCTGGCTGCTTTGGACAATAAGGCGGCCATGGCCGGGCACACCGCAAAGGCTAAAAACAACACCAAGCTAGACTGCTGGGCCCCCACTACGCCCCCCGGCTTACTGAAACCGGCAGCATTGCTTAACAAGCCTGCCACACTCGCGCCCAATGCCATGGCATATAACTGCAAGGTAGTAATGGCCGCCGACGCGATATTTTCCTGACCTTTTGGTGCCGCTTTAAAGACCCGAGTCAGTAAATGAGGCCAGCACAAACCTATACCGAACCCTACACCTAGCAAAGCGGGATACATGAGGTAGGCCAACTGCAACTCAGCACTTAATGCCTGCCAAGGAATCAAGACGGCCAGAACCACTAATGATGCACAAGACACCATGGGCCCTATAATTAAAAAGTACCCCCCAACATGATGAGCTCGACTGGAGCTTAGCAAGGTAGCCAAGGTCCACCCGGCTGACATCAACACCGTTAAATAGCCCGCCTTTAGCGGCGACATGCTGTGTATAACCTGTAAAAAGTAGGGGATGAAAATTTCGGCTGTAATACTAATGCTCATTAAGCCTATACAAGCGTATAAACTGCCTAGAGGCTGACTGAGTGAGTAGGTTCCAACAGGAAACAAGCGACTTTCCGTACGTTTATCGAGCCGGATTAAATACACTAATACCGCCACTCCTAACAAGGCACCCAGCAAATTAATAGTCCAAGCCTCAAATAAGCTGGCTACCGTCACGCACAACACCGAACACGTCAGCAGCAGCACCTGTTTTAAGGTAGAACCGCTACTCTGGCGACTTGCAGCAACATGAGCCTGTAGCTGAGTCCAGACCAGAACCGCGAGCCCGGCGACCAGAGGCAAAATAGCCCAAAATGCCCACCGCCAATGCCCACTTTGCGCAAATATGCCCCCTATTGCCGGCCCTGCCAGCGTTGCCACGCCCCACATGCTGGACACCAAAGCCATGGCCTTAGGCCACAAACGCTCTGCAAAAACAATACGAATCGACGAGTAGCTTAAGCCCAGCAATAAGCCGCCCCCTAGCCCCTGTATCGTGCGCGCTACAACCAGCCATAACATATGAGGCGCACTGGCACACAAAGCTGTGCCCAAAGCGAAGATAAGCAGCGTGAACAAAAAACCCATACGCAGGCCGCTGCGCTCTAAAATCCTAGGGGTTAACGCAGAGCCAACGATGGAGGCAACCACAAATAACGTCGTGTTCCAGGCATAATACAGCTGCCCACCGATATCCTGAATGACAGAGGGCATGATGGTGGTGGCGATGTAGACATTCACCGCATGAATCGCCACTCCCCCTGCTAAGGCAAGCGAGCGTAAACCATTACGCCCCCATAGCAACTCCGACCACGCTGCCCCTTGTCTGCTGCTCATACTACAAGCTTCCTTCAATCAAGCCATTCATTAAAAGGTGATGCGTCCAGACGTAAAAAACGGGCCTGTTGATTATTCTGCCACTGGCGAATACGAGGCCCGTTCTGGTATGGAGCAGTCTGCTTAGTTTAGCAGCCCACGCAATACATACTGCATGATGCCCCCATGGCGATAGTAATGCGCCTCACTAGGGGTATCAATACGTACCCGCGCCGTGAAATGCTTGTCTCCGGCGCGTACCTGTACGGTCTGAGGAATCGTGTCCTGATTCAAGGCGGTGATACCAACAATATCTATTGTTTCATCGCCCTCCAAGCCCAGACTCGTGGCCGACTCACCCTCTAGAAACTGCAGCGGTAACACGCCCATGCCGAGTAAATTAGAACGGTGAATACGCTCATATGATTCCGCAATCACGGCCCTCACCCCTAACAAGACCGTCCCTTTGGCAGCCCAGTCACGCGACGAACCTGAGCCATATTCTTTACCCGCCAATAAAACAAGGGGAACACCCGCCTGCAAATAATGACGCGATGCATCGTAAATGGTCGCAACTGGCGCACCTGGTTGAGTAAAGTCACGGGTGTACCCACCCTCCGTTCCAGGCGCCAATTGATTGCGTAAACGCACGTTAGCAAACGTACCTCGTATCATGACCTCATGATTTCCACGGCGCGAGCCGTACGAATTAAAGTCACTAGGCTGCACGCCATGCTCCATCAAATATGCCGCTGCCGGGCTGCTGCGTGCAATCGACCCCGCTGGGCTGATGTGATCGGTGGTTACCGAGTCGCCTAGCTTAGCCAGTACCCGGGCACCGTGTATGTCTTTGACTGGAGCAGGATCGCGCTGCAAACCGTCGAAATAAGGCGGGCGACGTACGTATGTGGAATCGGCCTCCCAGGCAAATACATCCCCTTCTGGGGTCGGCAAGCTCTGCCAGCGCTCATCACCTGCAAACACATCGGCATAACCACGTGTGTACATATCAGCGGCAATCGCAATCTGTATGCTAGCCTGAACTTCTGCAACCGAGGGCCAGATATCTTTCAAGTAGACATCCTGTCCATGCTGATCCTGTCCCAAAGGCTGCTTGTACAGATCGATATCCATCGTACCTGCCAAGGCATAAGCCACCACCAATGGGGGCGACATCAAATAATTCATTTTGACTTCGGGGTGAATACGGCCCTCAAAGTTTCGGTTACCAGACAAGACGGAAGTTACCGTTAAATCGTGCTCGTTAATCGCCGCGCTTACCTCAGGGATCAGCGGACCCGAGTTACCAATACACGTGGTGCAACCGTAACCGACCAAATCGAACCCCAATTCGTTCAGGTAAGGCGTCAATCCTGCACGCTCGTAGTAATCCGTCACGACCCGGGAGCCTGGCGCTAGACTGGTTTTCACCCAAGGCTTGCGCTGTAAACCTTTTTCTACTGCTTTTTTTGCCAGCAAGGCCGCTGCCAGCATAACACTGGGGTTAGAAGTATTCGTACACGAGGTAATCGCTGCAATCACCACCGCACCATCCGCCAACTGAAACTGAGTGCCATCGGGCAGTTTGACCTCTACCTGCTGTTGCACGGCCTGAGGAGGCTGATAGGAAGGCGCATCGGATGCGGGGAAACTCTCGGCCAAGGCCTCATCATAATTATTGCTGCCCTGATCCAAACCCTGCATCTGAGCCAAGGCGCTACGAAACGCGGTTTGAGATGTGGACAGGGCAATACGATCCTGCGGACGCTTCGGTCCGGCTATGGAGGGTACAACAGTGCTTAAATCCAGCTCCAAGGTCTCGGAATAACGCGGCTCGTGGTCGGGGTCATGCCACAGGCCTTGGGCTTTGGCATACGCCTCAGTCAATGCAATCTGCTCCGGGCTACGTCCCGTGAGAGCCATATAGTTCAGGGTTTCCTGATCGATGGGAAACATAGAAATCGTAGAGCCATACTCTGGACTCATATTACCTATAGTGGCTCGATTCGCTAGGGGCACACCGCTGACTCCGGGCCCGTAGAACTCCACAAACTTACCCACTACACCATGCTTGCGCAGCATTTCCGTAATAGTAAGCACCAAATCAGTGGCCGTTGTCCCTTCAGGTAAAGCACCTGTAAGCTTAAAACCCACGACACTAGGAATAAGCATGGATATTGCCTGCCCCAGCATGGCCGCTTCTGCCTCAATGCCTCCAACCCCCCAAGCCACCACACCCAAGCCATTCACCATGGGCGTATGGGAGTCAGTACCAACACAGGTATCCGGATAGGCCTGTAGACGCCCCGGCTCCAGCTCGCGTGTAAAGACAACGCGCGCCAGATGCTCTAGGTTCACCTGATGCACAATACCGGTGCCCGGTGGCACGACTTTAAAGTTATTAAAGGCACTCTGGCCCCAACGCAAAAAGTTATAGCGCTCTAGGTTACGTGTGTATTCAATGTCTACATTTCGCTGAAACGACTGCGGACTACCAAAATCATCCACAATCACAGAGTGATCAATGACTAACTCTACGGGCGCCAAGGGATTAATTTTCTGTGCATCGCCACCCAAGGCCTGCATGGCCTCGCGCATAGCACTTAAATCCACCACAGCCGGAACGCCGGTAAAATCCTGAAGCACAACACGTGCCGGAGTAAAGGAAATTTCTCGATCTGGCGCAGCGGCTGGATCCCAAGCCGCTAGGGCCTTAATATCGGCGGCGGTTATGTCTTTGCCATCCTCGGTGCGTAACAGGTTTTCGAGCAAAATTTTCAAGCCGTAAGGCAAGCTGGCTACATCCAGCCCTGCCCCCTGAACTGCACTTAAACGATAATACTCATACTGCTGACCACCCACTTGCAAATGGTCTAGGGCACTAAAACTGTTCAGGCTAGTCATCGGGAAACCTCCATTTCACAAATATTGCTCGATAATTACACTGTACAACAGTCGACAATGGATACTTATGACACCAACGTAACGGTATTATCTTACACTCTTGTATCCGTACACCGCTTGAATCTTGTTTTTTGTCTGTATCGTCAGTTGCTTAGCTTGCCACGTCTTCATGCGGCATCATTGCTGTAACACCTTTTCTTATGCGGTTTTGTGAGGGTTCTCCAGTCCTATGCCCACTATCGATCTGCGCCGTCTCATCGTTTTACTCGCACTCTGCACAAGTTTGGCAACTCTGCTCTACACACTATTGGCGACATATAACGCTGAACGTGTGGTGTTGATCGAAAACACCTTGGAAAGTAATCGCGCTTATGCCGCCAAGCTGGCCAACAGCACAGATGAGTTTCTAAATACCATGCAGCAGCAGTTAGCCTACAGTGCAGAACTGCTCTCTACACAAATGCAACACACCGCGGTGCGTGATGCCGAAGCAAAACGTTTACAACAACAAAACAAAAGTTTTAACTCGGTGATTATTGTGGACTCACAGGGCAAAGTCATGGCCACCTCCCCCCCTGACCTGGGCTTAAGTGGCAAGCTGCTTGACTCAGTAGGTGCACAGCAGGCACTGGCCCTACGCCAACCACTCATCAGCCCGCCTTACGTTTCACAAACGAATCGACTCATCATCTTTTTGTCCAATCCCATTTTTAGCCCCTCTGGCAGATACTTGGGGTATGTGGGTGGCTCCATTTACTTGCATGAGAGCAATAGTCTGAATATTTTGCTGGGCGAGCACTACTACCGTGACGGCTCTCAAATCTATGTCGTCGATCACTCCCGTAGACTGATCTACCATCAGGACAGCAGTCGCGTAGGGGAATATATCGCCAACAATCTGGCCATAGAAGACGTGGTGAAAGGCAAAGACGGAGAGGTCCGATTAGTCAACTCCCAAAATGTGCCCATGCTGGCAGGCTATGCAGCCACCAAAAAAGTGCATTGGGGCATCGTTGTGCAGCGGCCCACAAAAATAGTACTGAACGATCTGCATGCACTACTGCGTAAATCAGTCGGCTATATTCTGCCCTTTTATCTTCTGACCGCCGTGCTTATTTGGTGGCTGGGAAGTAATATTGCGCGCCCGCTCAAACAACTGGCCAGACTAAGTCCGAATCTGGACTCACCCGACTCCGCCACCAAGCTCAAAAACGTTCGTACCTGGTATTACGAAGCCACACAGATCAAACGGGCCTTGATCATTGGCTTGCAACGCCTAAGTAAAAAAATTGGACGTATGGACCTAGAGCGCAATACCGACCCGCTGACACGCCTGCTCAACCGGCGCGGGATGGACAGCGCCCTAATAGAATGGCAACAGCAAGGTAAAAGCTTTTCTGTGCTGGCCTGTGATATTGACCGCTTCAAACGCGTTAATGACACATATGGACATGCCGTCGGCGATCTCGTGCTGCAATTTTTGGCCGACACCATGCGCCAACATACGCGCAACCAAGATCTGCTCTGTCGCGCGGGTGGCGAGGAATTTTTTATTTTTCTTGCCGACCAAAGCCTAGAAGAAGCCTGGCCTATCGCCGAACGTCTACGCCAAGCCGTGGAGCAGTCTGAATCACCCAGCGGCTCACATATCACGATTTCGATTGGAGTCAGCCACTGGCCCAGCTACAGTGAGAACCTCGCCACCGTTATGCAAGCCGCCGACCAGGCCTTATATGCGGCCAAGAACAGTGGCCGCAACTGCACGATCATGGCTCAGAAAAAAGACGACTTACTCTCCTAGAGGCTCTTGCTTAGCGCCTACGTTAACGGATGCGTCAGGCTCATCAGGCGTAGAAAAATCAACCTCTAGTGCCGCTTTTTCAAGGAAGTAGGTAGGCAGCTCTGCGCGTATGGCAGGCGCCAGATTTTTAAACTCTGCCACCTGCTTGACAAGGTTACCACGCCCACTTAGCAACTGATTTTCTGCTCGCCCATAAGCCTCATTAGCAGCGTCCAAACCTTTTTTAATACGCTCAAAGCTGACCAAAAAACTATTCAGCTTTTTAAACACCGCTTCCGCTTTATGCGCCAAAGCTGCCGTGTGTTTGTTTTGATCTTCGTAACGCCACAACTGGCGCACAATATTTAAACTCGTTAATAAAGTCGTTGGCGTTGCCACCAAAACATGACTTTCTATTGCCTGCTGAAATAAGCTTTCATCGGCTTTCAACGCTTCCACAAACGCAGACTCGATGGGAATAAACATAAACACCATTTCGGGCGAGTTCAATCCGGGCAAGCGGTAATAGTCACGATCGCCCAGCTCTTTAATGCGTGCAGCAACCGCCTGCACATGTTCTCGTAGGGCCTGACTACGTTCTAGCTCGTTTTCTGCATTAACGTAACGAGTATAGGCATTAAGCGATACCTTGGCATCGATAATCAAATGCTTTTCCTGGGGCAAATACACGATGGCATCAGGGCGCTGACGACCTTGCTCAGTGTTAAAGCTGACCTCACGCTCATAATCGCGCCCCTGTTGCAAACCAGCCCGATCCAGCACGTTTTCTAGCACCAGCTCCCCCCAATTACCCTGCAGTTTTTTCTGCCCTCGCAAGGCCGTGGATAACTCGTGGGCCTCTGTGGTAATACGCTGGTTCAGCTCTTTCAGGTTCGCCAGCTCTTTGCGCAACTCACCCTGTTGGCTGGTTTCACGGTGATGTATCTCGCGTACTTCTTTTTTAAAGTTATCAATCGACTGCTGAAAAGGTCCCATCAACGCGTTTAAGCTCTGTTGACTGCTTTCTTGTAAAGAACGGGATTTAGCCTCGAGTATGTCGTTTGACAAAGCCTTGAACTGCTCCGTCAGACTGGCTTTCTGACGCTCAAAGCTAGCTAATTCACGAGCGTGGCTCGCGAGTTTCTCCTGCTGCTCTGCCAGTAAGCTGGCATAGTTTTTATCCAGTGTATTGTGCTGCGCTACCAGCTCATGATGCTGATGTTGCAAACGCTCAAGCTGCTGTCGTAACTCCTGAGCCTGTGTCTGTAATGTCTGGTTTTCTGCCCTACTGGTTTCATATTGCGTTTGCACTGTATGAAACTGTTGACGCCATTGCTCAAGGTGCACACGCTGACCCTGGAAATCGTGCAACGCCTCATCCAATTGCGCCTGCACTCGCTGCTCGCCAGTTTGCGCATGACTGAGCAGCAACTCCAACTTGCTATGCTCCAGTTGCCTCTCGTGTAAAACCAGCCTTTGTTCTTGCAGCTCTGCCTGCACATGCTGCTTGGCTGCTTCAGCCTGCTGTAGCTGGCTATAAGCTTGTGCCAAACGCCTTGCACCCCACCACTGTGCTAGCACAAGCCCCAGCAGCATACCCGCTGCACCGATTAACCCTACCACCCCAATCAATTCTACTGTCCACTGCATACTTTGCACCTTCATCACACTGGCCATGTCGTCGGGCCATCATAAATCAGCCCTCCAAGATCAAGGTATTACCTAAACCCTGTTATGCTGACTGAAAAGCGCCTAGCTACTTATTACTTATAAGAATATAGAAAGCGCTTATTAAGAGATCGGTATGATATTAACTTTTACATAAGCACAAGTTATTACATCCACTATGCGTCTATTACTCTCTACCACTGCAACTGCTGCAGCATTAAGCCTAATCGCGCCACTTAGCGCTAGTGCAACCGAAGCTGCTACCACATGGCCCACCCAAACGGTCACCATCATCATGGGCTTTCCTGCCGGCTCGGGAGTCGATGTCATTGCCCGTGGCATCCAAGAGCCTTTGTCCCAAGAGCTGGGGCAAACCGTTATTATCGACTATAAACCTGGCGCCGCTGGTAATATCGGTAGCCAATACGTCGCCCGGGCCAAACCCGATGGCTACACCCTTTACTTGGGCACCGCTGCCACACATGGTAGTAATGCGGAATTGTACAAAAACCTGCCCTTTGACGTAGAAGAAGATTTCGTACCCGTCGCCCCCCTGATTGATGTTGCCAATGTACTGACTATCAACCCCGACGTCATTGACGTAAGCACTTTAGAGCAGTTCGTCAAAGAGGTGCAGGCCAATCCTGGCAAATATAATTATGCGTCAACCGGTAATGGTGCAGGCACGCACATGGCTTTTGCCGAGTTCAATGCGCGCCTGGGTCTAGACATGGAGCACGTACCCTACAAAGGCGGTCCCGAGGCCCTTACATCGGTGCTGCGTGGTGAAACCTGCTGCATCATGAATCAGGTACAAACTGTATTGCCCCACTACAAGGCAGATAAAGTGCGCTTACTCGGCATCACCACCGCTCAACCCGTCGAAGCGGTGAAAGAAGTGCCAACTATTGCTGCCAGCCAAGTACCGGGCACGGAAAACTTCGACAGCTCGATCTGGTTCGGTCTATTTGCCCCTAAAGGCACCGACCCGGAAATTGTGAAAACACTGAACCAAGCTGTCACGAATGTGCTGCAACAGCCTGAGGTCAGCGGCCGATTCGTCTCGCAAGGTAATGCCATACGCATAGAGACACCAGAGCAGTTCAAACAAACTGTCAAAGACGATAGAGCCAAATGGGCCCAAGTTATCAAAGATGCACAAATTAGCATTGAGTAATACACTTAAGTCCCTATTGTCAGCCCCACACGCTGTCTACACATAAAACGGCAGCCATATAGTTACTTATGTCTTTGAGCCCCCTACCCGCCGCAGCCCCTGAAGGGCTGCTGGCTCTTGAGAACCGTCTGCGTGATGACCTGCTCACGTTAAGCTGGCCCGCTAAAAGCTGGATTCCACCCCGCACCCATCAGGGACAAACCGTACACGATGTCTTGATCATCGGCGCCGGCCAAGCTGGTTTGGCCCTGTCCACTGCACTGGCGCAGCTAGGTATACAGGCTGTGCTACTGGATAAAGCACCAAAAGATTTCGAAGGCCCTTGGGCAACAACGGCACGCATGGAGACCTTGCGTTCCCCTAAAGAACTACTTGGGCCCGCACTAGGTATTCCTTCCTTATCGTTCCGTGCCTGGTTTATCGCACAGTGGGGGCCAAAGGCCTGGGAAGAGCTGGATAAAATTCCACGTCTGCAATGGATGGACTATTTACGCTGGTACCGACGAGTCACCTACGCTGATGTACGTAACGAGCATGAGCTCAAAGCCATACGCCCTCAGGGCAACGGCTTGGTTGCACTAGATGTGCAGACCCCTGCTACGCGTAGCACGTGGCTAGCCAGACGAGTTGTACTTGCCACCGGGCGAGATGGTCTAGGCGGTGCGCAAATTCCTGATTTCATGCGCGATATCGACCCAGAGCGCTGGGCACACTCGGCCGATGAGCTGGACTACACACGCCTAGAGGGTTTACACATTGGCGTGGTTGGAGCAGGCGCATCAGCCATGGACAGCGCAGCTACCGCGCTAGAACATGGCGCAGCCAGTGTAGATTTACTCATACGTCGTAAAGACTTGCCGCGTATTAATAAATCCAAAGGTTCTGGAGTACCGGGCTTAACACATGGCCAGTACTTACTTACCGATGAATGGAAATGGCGTATTCGGCACTACATTAATGCGCAACAAGTGCCGCCCCCACATGACAGCACCTTGCGTGTGTCAAGACATGAACACGCTTACTTTCACCTTGATTGCGCCATAGAGAAAGTCATCCAGCAAGGTCAGCAACTGCAGGTCTATACCTCGCGTGGTATTTTTACTTTGGACTTTCTGATTGTCTCTACCGGCTTTAGTATAGATTGGGCACTGCGCCCCGAGTTTAAAGACATTGCACCACATGTACGCCTGTGGGGGGATCGCTATACACCGCCACATGAGCAGCGCGATGCCGAATTAACCGCCTCTCCTGATTTGGGCGCCCTGTTCGAGTTCCAGCCCCGTACTCCCGCCGCCCTGCCGGGGCTTGAGCGCCTGCATTGCTTTAGTTATCCGGCCGCCCTGTCTCACGGTACCGTGTCTGGTGACATCCCCGCCTTAAGTGACGGTGCCCGGAAATTAGCACAGGGCTTGGCGGCGCTATTTTATCGCGAGGATATTGAGCAGCATTTTGCGCAATTGCTGGCCTATTCCGAGCCCGAACTGGACGGCACAGAATGGACTCCCGCCGACACAGCAGCTCGAATTGAGCAACTCAACTCAGTCAACATTACAAGGGAAAGCTAAGCACTATGGGCCAACCAACTCCTGACACTCTGGATGACCTCGCCGGTCTCACTTCTACTAGCCCTGTCTTTATCACTCGGCACGCTCGCAACAAAGTGGTGACTGCCACACAAGCGTGCGAGAATCTGATTTTTAGTGACAGCATTTCGGCGAGCCTATCCTCCACCGAGCGCTACCTGCTCGCCAGTGAACAAGCCCGTATTAGTGGTGTACCCGCGCTGGCTAACTACTACCTGCAGCGTGCCCACACTAGGCCCGCGGATGATCAAACTGCAGCAGCCGCTCTCTTTCACGCTGTGCAACACGCTGGCTCGGAAACAGGCATACCCAGGCTCGATACCATATTGCACTTTGTCCGCACCTTAGCGCTAGACCCTACGGCCAGCGACCGCGACACCTTGTTGGCCATCCCCACGCACGGCTTATCCGTGGACGACACCGTACTTTTAGCGCAACTTATCGGTTTTGTTGCGTATCAGGCACGTGTACTAGTGGGCTTGCAAGCCATGGCTGAACTAGGCGGACAAGAGCAAAGCGTGGAGCAAGAGCAGGAGTCTACGCCATTCGTACACCCGGCCAAGCTGCCCGCACCCGGTGAAGCACTACGCCGTAACGGCTTTACCAGTGAGACACTAGGCTGGGATTCTTGGTTACCCGTACTCGATCCGGAAACCGCTAGCGCCGAACAACAACGCGTGCTGGACATCAGCCATCCCAAAGCACGCAGCATGGATTTTTATCTTTTGCTCTGCCGTCAGCCTGAGGTACTACTTGAGCGCTCACAAGCCTTTAACGCCATTATGTATGCGCCTGGCGGCTTGTCTCGTGCCGAGCGTGAGCTGGCTGCTGCAGCCGTATCTCGGGTGAATCGCTGTGTCTTTTGCTTAGCTGTCCATGCCCAGCGCTTTGAGCAGCTCGCCAAACGCAACGATGTTATGGCGCAATTGTTTGATGACCCCGATAGCGCCGGCACAAACGCTCGCGAACGCGCAATTATACAAGCCAGCGTAGCCTTAACCCGAACACCAGGACAATTCGGAGCGGAAGCGATACAAGCCCTGCGTACCGCAGGTCTATCCGACACCGAAATTCTGGACACTGTGCATGCCGCCGCCCTATTTGGCTGGGCGAACCGTCTCATGCTGAATTTAGGTAAGGAAACCTACCCAACACAAGCCTGATAAGCCTAGCCGTCAGCGCTCTGGGTGCTGACGGCTGATGCCAATCTCTGTATCAGGCCTGCGCTGCAAGCGGACTAGGTAAGGCTAACTGATTCCACTGCTCAAAGGCGGCATACCATGAGCTATCACGCAGCCCAACATCACCATAACCCGCCGTGTGTAAGACAAACCGTACGTCTGCCCGTGATGCACACAGGGCATCCACAGATGTATCCCCAAAATACAGACATTGCTCAGGCTGTACGCCCAAGCTGCGTATTGTCTCTAGCAAAGGGACTGGGGAGGGCTTGGCTTGACCCCAGGAGTCAGAGCCACTAATCGTGTTGAAGTAGGTGTCTATGTGTAAAAGCTGACTGACTGATAAGGCGCTGGCATAACTTTTATTCGTACACACACCTATCGCCAGCCCTGCCTGAGCGCAGGCTTGCAACACCGCTAAGGCTCCAGGGTAGAGCTGCGTATTGCGATAGTTCAAGCTGGCGTAATAGCGAAAATACTGCTCTTTTAAAGAGTCAAACTCGGTTGGCTGCTGCCAGCCCATATCATTAATAATATGCTGCATGATATTTTCACACGTGCCATGCAAGTTATCAGATACATAATCGGGCGCAAGCACACCATAACCACTGTGCTCAAAAGTCAGGCGCATGCCATCCATAATGTCGGTAGCGCTATCCAGCAAGGTTCCGTCTAAATCAAACACCACCCCACGTAAGTCCTGCTCTAGCAGTAAGGACTGAACATCAGGGCCAAGCACTACATTATTGGACACGAGTTTGTATTCCTTCTGAAAAGGCAGCTTCAAGCTACCAGCGTTGATAGGAAAGAACGTACTACTCAAGATACCATTTTCTGTAGGGATAGCAATGTAGTGTCTGCCTTTACACAGCCAGACGACGGAAAACACGAAACCTCACATCCACCGTCAGCCTTAAACGGCTTAAGGCTCGGGCGCGCTCCAGACCGGCCGCACTGGCTCGATACAGATGCGGTGTCATGACCAGTAACTGTTCAATGGCCTGTGCCGAATCTAAGACCAAAGAATATGACACTTGCTGCTCATTCACCATTTCAAAGCCCGGCGTGTCAGAATGCTGCTCGGCCTTGCTCTTTAGCTCGGGATAAATTAGTTGGCGCAGTTCCTGTAAATGCTGATTACCCGCCTCCACCAACACCAGATAAGCATTCGGTGCCAATACCCGCGCGAACTCCTCGTACACAGGAAAGCCGAACATGCACAACACCACATCTAGGGTGTGTGAGGCAAGCGGCAAGTTAGCATTGCTGCCCACCAACCAGCGTATTTTCCGTGTTCTTTTAGCCGCCGCCAGCACTGCCCACTTAGAAATATCCAAGCCTATCCAGCGCCATTGCTGCGATGCCAAGCCATGTTGACAGGCTTGCAAATAATAGCCTTCACCACAGCCAGCATCCAGGCACACCGCTTGCGAGGGCAGCCTCAAATCGGCCAAACACTGCAGCAGTTGCTGAGCAATCGGGGCATACGCCTCAGAGGCTAAAAACTGCCTGCGTGCGGCCACCATTTCTTTGCTATCGCCCGGGTCCAGACTGCGCTTATTTTGTACCGGTAATAAGTGTATATACCCTTGGCTGGCCGTATCAAAACTATGCCCTTGAGCACAGCGCCACGTCCTACCATCTTGCACCAAGATCTGCCCATCCAGAGGGCAACACAAATCCATATACAGCGAGGGCTCACTCATTACTCTAGGCCTTGGGCTAAGAAAACATCTGATTAAACGGCAGAATACCGCTTACAGCAAGACCTGAGGCGAACAGCTGGACGATTAAATGTGATCACTGACGTAATCGCCTACCACTTTTGCCAACCCTGTTAAGCTGTTTTGCAGCCGCACAAAGTTCGCGTTTTTCTCGCGTGTCGCGCAATCCATATACAAAGGCCGTTTAATCTCTATCTGGATGCTATGTCTGCCTTGCTCGGGCCGACCCATACGCTGAATCAAAGCGACTCCTTTATAGGGATCATTGCGCGCGACGGTGTACCCTTGCCCCAGCAAATACGCTTCAATCACATCCATGAACTCAGGGCTACAAGTACTGCCATCCCGATCACCCAGCACAAAATCGGCCAGTTCTTTTTCTGGTAAACCAAGGCCTGCATAGGCATCGGCTGGCATAGAGTGCAAATTCATGTGCCACAACGCCCCATGTCGCTGATAAAGCTTCTCGGCCTCTAAGGCTAAGGTTTGGTGATAGGGTAAATAGTAGTTCGTAATTCTATGCTCGATCTGGGCCACACTGAGGCAACGATCATAAATAGGTTCGCCACGCACCTTACGCCACACCAGACCATACCCTAAGCGCGTTTTTTCAGTAGGCTGCAGGGGCTCTGGCCACCGCTCCCCCGCACACAACAGCTCACTGTCTATATCATTCACATCGCGGTTAGGATCTATATACGTGCGCGGAAAACTGGCAGCGAGCAAGGTCGCACCGTATTGCGGCAAAGCACGCCACAGCTCGTCCACAAAAGTGTCTTCGCCCTGACGCAAGTCCATCATGGCCATGGCAGGCCGAAAATCCGCTGGATAAGTCATGCCACTATGAGGCGAGTCACAGAGCAAAGGCAACTCTTTGCCTAAAGGGGTACGTAGAAAGTACGGCTTGATATCCATGCTCATGTGTAGACTCCCTAAACATTCATATGATTGGCATGACAGGCACTTTGATGCCCTACCCCAGAATCGGCCAAAGACTGCAGCTCGGGCCGACTCGTATAGCAAGGCTCAAACGCACGCGGGCAGCGAGGGTGAAAGGCACACCCTGCCGGAGGGTCCAACGGTGACGGCAATTCACCTTTGATAGGAATAAAGTCGCGCTTTGCAGCCCGCAAGCGTGGCAGTTCCGAGAGCAAAGCTTGGGTATAGGGATGACGGGCATGGCTAAATAAAGTCTCCACATCGGCTGTTTCAACTATTCTGCCCAAATACATAATTGCTACCCGATCAGCAATATGGCTTACCACACCCAGATTGTGACTGATAAACACGTAGCTCAGCCCTAACTCTTGCTGCAACGATTTAAATAAATTCAAGACCTGAGCCTGAATCGACACATCCAGCGCCGCTACCGCCTCGTCGCACACAATAGCAACCGGCCGTAAGGCCAGCGCACGCGCTATGCCAATACGCTGACGCTGCCCTCCCGAAAACTGATGTGGGTAGCGCAAACGGGTCGCTGGATCCAAACCCACTTTGAGCATCAAATCCACCACAAAGGCTTCTTGCCCCGCTTTGCTAACCAAACCATGCACCACCGCCGCCTCGCCAATGCAGTCCAATACTCGCATGCGTGGATTTAGCGAGGCAAAAGGATCTTGAAAAATCATTTGCACACTTAGCTCATAGGCCTTGCGTTGCTTGGCATCCAAGGTGTTCACATTTTGATTTTTATAAAATACCTGTCCTGCCGTAGGCTGTAAAATACCCGCCACCATACGACCCAAGGTGGACTTGCCACAGCCAGACTCTCCGACAATCGCCAGCGTCTCACCCGAGCGCAGCTCCAAACTTACAGCCTTGACCGCCTGCACGCTTTTCAAAGGCCCTTTGCCCACTAGCCTACGCCCCAAGCGGGTAAACACATCATTCTGGGGCATAAACTCACGGCTTAAGTGCCGCAATTCAATCAAATTAGTGGGCATAGGCCAGCTCCTGCGCATGCCAGCATCTATGCTGATGACCAGAACTCACCGTATAGATGGGGGGCTCTTGCTCACAGGCCGTGCTGGCTCGCTCGCAACGTTGGCGAAAAGCGCAGCCCTCGCCCAGATTGACTAAAGAAGGGGTGCTGCCCTGAATCTGATACAGCGCTTTACCACGCGTCTCAGTGGACGGAATGCAAGCCATCAAACCCTGAGTATACGGGTGGTAAGCATGTTCAATAATACCGCTTGTCGTGCCCACCTCGACCAGATTACCGGCGTACATCACCGCCAACCTATCCGCCAGTCCCGACACCACGGCCAGATCATGCGTAATCCAGATTAGCGCCGTGCCAAACTCAGCACATAACTTCTGCACCTCATACAAAATTTGACCTTGTATAGTGACATCCAACGCAGTGGTGGGCTCATCGGCAATAATCAGCTTAGGCTGGTTCAGTAAAGCAATAGCAATGGCTACTCGCTGGCGCATGCCTCCCGAAAGCTGGTGAGGATAAGCCTTGATGCGCTCCTTCGCTGCCGGTATGCCAACCCGTTCCAGCACCTCCACACTGCGTGCATAGGCGGCCTTGGTCGACACAGTCCGATGCGCCTTAATAGCCTCGACCATCTGCGTATCAATACGTAAAGTGGGATTAAGCGTCATCATAGGATCCTGAAAAATCATGGCCAAGTCATTACCCCGCACCTGACGATATTGTTCAGCCGTCAGACTCAGCAAGTCATACCCGTTGAACTGTAAACGCTCTGCCTGTACCTGGCCTGGATGCGCCACCAACCCCATAATCGAAAAGCCGGTAATGCTTTTCCCTGAGCCTGACTCTCCCACCAGGCCCACAATCTCTCCCTCATTCACGCTCAGCGAAACGCCATTTACGGCTTTTACTACGCCCGCACGAGTGTGAAACCACGTACGCAAATTCTGAATTTCTAGCAAAGGTGACGAGGTCTTGGATATCAATGTCATGGCGTCCACCCCCTTAAATCTCATTACGCGGGTTCAAAATATCTCGTAGGTGATCGCCTACCAGATTGATCGCAATCACTAAAACAGCCAAGGCTAAACCCGGAAAAAAAGAAATCCAGTAATTACCTGAGAGCAAGAACTCAAAACCATTGGCAATCAGCATCCCCAAAGAGGGCTCGGTAGGAGGAACACCTACCCCTAAAAAGGATAAGGTCGCCTCCAACGCTATCGCGTGTGCCAAATCGATGGTGGCGATCACCATGAGCGGAGGCACACAGTTGGGAAACACATGCCTGCGTAAAATACGCGTCCAAGGCAAGGCCATGCAACGAGCCGCCTCGATATACTCCTTGCTACTTTCCACAATTGCCGCCCCTCGCGCGGTACGGGCAAAGTAAGCCCACTGCACCACAATCAAGGCAATAATGACCTTATCCACGCCCTTGCCCAGTACCGCCAGTAACACCAGAGCCACTAAGATCGCGGGAAAAGACAACTGTATATCCACCAAGCGCATCAATACCGCATCCACCCGGCCACCAAAATAAGCGCAAATCAGCCCCACAGCCGTCCCGAGCAAAAAGGCGGCTCCCACCGACACAAAGCCCACCACCATACTGATGCGCATGCCATATAAAATGGCCGATAAAATGTCTCGAGCCTGGCCATCTGTGCCCAGCCAGTAAGTCAGCTTCCCATCCCCACTCACACTGCCAGGGGGGAGCTTGGTATCAAAAATATCCAGCGTGGCAATATCAAAAGGGTTTTGAGGAGCCAGCCACGGAGCAAACAAAGCCGCCAACAGATACAGGACTAAAACCAGCAGCCCCAGTACAGCCAGCGTGCTGGAGCGAAACTGCTGCCACAAGAAACGGGCACGACTTTCTTTTACCGCCGCGTGGGGTAATGGATTATCCAACGCACTCATGCACCACCCCCTAAACGCACGCGCGGATCCAACACAGTGTAGAAAATGTCTACGACCAGATTGAGCACCGCCAAAAACAAGACAGTCAGCATGAGGTACGCGACCACCACCGGGCGGTCTAACGTCACAATGGAGTCAATTAATAACTTGCCCATGCCAGGCCAAGAAAATACCGTCTCGGTGACCACAGCAAACGCGATGACCTGCCCATACTCCAAGCCACCAATGGTAATGATAGGAATCAGTATGTTTTTCAGTAAGTGCACACCCAGCACACGTTGTTCACGCAAGCCCTTAGCCCGTGCAAACTTAATATAGTCCTGAGGCAAACACTCACGCGTGGCCGCTCGAGTAACCCGAATAATCAAGGCACACTTGGCCACCGCAATCGTGCTAGCTGGCAGTAGCAAATGCTTAATACCCGCCCAGCTTAAAATGCTTAAAGGCACTGGCCCCACATACTCTACCGGTCCGCGTCCACCGGCCGGCAACCAACCCAACATAACGGCAAACACCATAATCAGCATTAAGCCTACCCAAAAATTGGGTAAAGAAAATCCCAATAAGGAGCCCGCCATAATGCCACGCGCCGAGAATCGGTCCGGGTACAAGCCCGCATAGATCCCCACTGGTATGCCTATCAGCATGGACATCAGCATGGCCAACGTAGCCAGCTCTAAGGTAGCGGGCATGCGCTCCAAAATTAAGTGCATCGCTGACACGCCGTTTAAAAAACTGCTGCCAAAGTCCAACTGACTGGCTTTACCAAGAAAAATTACGTATTGGCGCCATAGTGCTTGATCCAAACCGAGGTTTTGTCGAATCGCCTCGCGCTCCAGCTCCGTTGCCTCCGGACTGGCCAGCATTGAAACGGGATCACCCACTAAATACAAACCGCCAAACACCAATGCTGACATGATCAGCACCGCGATGAGGGTCTGGTAAAGGCGCCGCAAAATGGATGAAATCATTTACGGCAACCTTTAGGTTTATTGCGCCAGATGCATGTCTTGAGCCAGGGTAAATTGATCGGCACGCCCATCGTAGCGGATGTCGTTTTTCATGGCCCACACAGATAGCTCAAACTGCAAAGGCAAAATACCGTAATCCTCAATCACCAGCTCCCCGGCCTTACCCAATAGCTCAGCACGCTGTGTATCATCCAGCGTTTGCGAAGCCGTGATGACCAGCTTATCCAGCTCCGGGTTGGAGTACTTGGACCAGTTCGTCGTACCCAGACCCTCTTCACGGTTACGGGTCATCACCAGCGACTTGAGAGGATTGATCATTTCGCCCGAACTGACTGCCCAGCCAGCCAGAAAAGTGCTAAATGCATATTGGTCACGCTGCTTGAAAAAGACGGCTGGGGCACTGGTTTCCACATCGGCCTTCACGCCTAAGCGGGCCCACATCGCTGCTACGGTCTGCGCGATTCTTTGATCATTGGTATAGCGACCCGCCGGTGACCCCAGGCTGACAGTAAATCCGTTTGGATAGCCTGCTTCACGTAATAACTGCTGCGCTTTTTCCAGATCCGCCTTGGGGGCTTGAGCAAGTTTTTCTACTGTGCCAAAGCCGGGATAAGCCAGCAAGTTACCCGCGGGCTGTGCAGTGCCACCCATAATGCGATCCACGATGGCTTGCCTGTCTATGGCCAGCGACAAGGCTTGACGCACACGCTTATCGGTTAAGGGGTTCTTTCCATCGGTACCCTGCATCCCAGCAGGCACATCCTCGCCTTGATTCAAGGCGATATAAATAATTCTCAGCGACGGAGTTTCCTGCACCCGTAGTTTGCTGTCTTTCTTTAAACGCTCCAAATCGTCGGTGGGTGGATCTTCGATAAGATCCACATCACCCGCCAATAAAGCGGCCACGCGTGCAGCCGGATTCGTAATGGGACGATAAATCACACGCTCCCACTCTGGCTTATCACCCCAATAATTATCGTTACGCTCCAGCACAATCTGGGCGCCTCGCTGCCAAGAGGCAAATTTAAATGGCCCTGTACCCACCAAGCCATCACCACGGTTTAACTCAGTCGTCGTTTTGCCCTCAGGTGCATCGCCCGCTGCGGCCTTATGCGACATAATGGGCACCATAGACAGGTTGGGCAATAAAACGGGAGAAGGCCCCTTGGTCATAATCCGTACCGTGTGATCATCCACCGCCTCTACCTTGTCGACCGTGCTGAGATACAAGGCATACGAGGACGGACTATTGGGCACTTTGGGTACGCGCTCGTAAGTAAACACCACATCTTGCGCCGTGAACGGCTGGCCATCGCTAAACTTCACGTCTTTGCGCAAGTGAAAAATCCATTCATTACCATCGACTTCCCAGCTTTCGGCCAGTGCCGCTACCGGTTGTGACGATTTATCGGTACGTACTAGCGGATCAAACAAAGTCAGGGATAATTGCGTGTTAGGCGTTAATGAGTGATATTGTGGATCCAAAGCGGTAGGCTCGGCTCGCAAGGCGATCACTAAGTCGCGTGCTTGTACCACGCTAGCTGCGCCCAAGAGGGTAAGTACAATGGCTGCTGCTGCAGCGTTGCGCTTAAACATACTCATGAATGTCTCCGTTAATGTGAATGGTGTTCACAGTTTCTTTAATTTATTCATGCTTACCCAGCAGTGTAGACGTGGGTGCTTAAATCAAAGATACGTATTTTCCCCCACAAGCAATACCTGCCAGCACTGATTTTTTATTCATAAAACAAATAAAAAGATAAGAAAAACAGCCACTAAAAACGTAGGCTCACCCCAGCTCGATTCGTAAACTTTCGTTAATTCATGCGCTTCAAGCTTGATCCAGAGTTACAAAAAAGAGAAAAACCATGATCAATATCAATCACTTATTATTTATCATGTGTCATGCATAGAAAACAGCTTAAAATTAACACCAGCTTACAAATGTGTGTGAATGTTGAGGTTAATAATATATTCAAGCTTTAAGCATGTAATTGAAATTTGTATTGAACAGATCAATACTTTTTTTATGATGCAAGCAAATCGACATCATGCTCATTAAAATTTCTATTTTTTACATACAGATTCCTTTAGAAAATACTTCGTCTAGGTCGCTGAAATAATGTGTCAAATGCAGGAAGTCGTTTAAATGGATACGCTCACTTTACCCGCCACCCTGAATCGCAGCTTGGAATGGCATGAATTCGTCAATACCGCTAGAAAAGCAGCCAACGATGACAAATTGCGTTGCTTGCAAGCTGCTGGGCTCACCATAGACCTTAGCGGTCAGCGAGACTCCGCAGACTTACAAGCCGCCGCGGCCTCACTCTTAGAGATGCGCAACTTTCAGGATCAGCGCAGAGCCCTTTTTGCGGGTGAAGTCGTCAACAGTACCGAACAACGAGCTGCCTGGCACTCGGCCTTACGAGCGCCTGCGCCCATCCATGACGTGGCGACGGAGCGAGCCCGCATGAACGAGTTCATCCGTAAGGCCGATCTGGAGCGTCGCTGGCGTAACGTCGTTCATATAGGCATCGGGGGCAGTGACTGGGGCATTCGACTCTCTCTCAGTGCCTTTGGCTATAGAAACTGCTGGCGCAATGTACGTTTTCTAGCCAATATTGATGGCCATGCTCTGGAAAGCGCCTTGTCTGGCCTGGACCCGCACGACACCTTAATTGTGGTGGCCTCCAAATCCTTTAGCACTACCGAAACCTTGCAAAACGCGAGTCGCGCGTGCGAATGGCTAGAGAGCGCGGGTGTACCTAACCGCATGAGCAATGTCATTGCCATTACTGCTAAACCTGACGCAGCGGCCCGCTGGGGAGTACCGCGGCAAAATATTTTCCCGTTCTGGGACTGGGTGGGCGGCCGTTTCTCGATCTGGTCCAGCGTTAGTCTAACGACGGCCTTATCTGTTAGCAGCGACGTAGTGGCCGGTATGCAAGCGGGCGCCGCCGCCATGGACCAACATTTTCTTGATGCGCCTTTAGTCAGCAATGCACCGGTACAAATGGCCTTATCAGGGATAGTAAACCGCAGTGTGCTCGGTTACGGGTCACTCAATATTTCCCCCTATGATTCACGCTTAGGTAATCTTGTGCCCTACATCCAGCAACTTGATATGGAGTCACTGGGTAAGTCCGTAGATACCTATGGTCGTCCTATCGACGTCCCTACCGGACCCGCTGTCTGGGGCATGGCAGGCACGGATGCACAGCACACGTTTTACCAGTGGCTGCATCAGGGCAGTGACGGAGCGCCGGTCGACTTTATCGTTTGCCAGCACGCCGATCATGGCTGGGAGCACCACCACAGACTGCTACTGGCGAACTGCCTGGCCCAACGCCAGGCTCTGATGCAAGGCAAATCATACGAGCGAGCACTAGCCGGCTGTTTAGAAGAAGGCCTAAGCCAAGAACGCGCCCAAGAACTGGCACACCATCGCGTACATACAGGGGGCCGACCCAATACCTTAATCGTGCTGCCGCGCTTAAGTCCTTTCGCGCTGGGTGCATTAATTGCGCTGTACGAGCACAAAATTTTCACTCAAGCCATCATTTGGGGACTGAACCCCTTTGATCAATGGGGGGTGGAATACGGCAAAGTGCTGGCCAATGGTATTGCACACGACTTAAGCAGCTCTAGCATTGATGCCTCTCACTACGACGTCTCTACCGCGCACTGGCTACAACGCTTTAATAAGCCCCAGCGCGGATGAGCCAAATGGGCAGGCTCCCACCCTGCCCTAGCTATTACGGGTTCACCCTTTCTAGGCGTGATGGCACTTTCCAGCCTCGTCAAAGACTTCAGGGTTTTCCCGTAAAACCGCTATAAGTCATGCAATACAGCTAAAAACCGCAGGGGTTAACCCTCGATTATATGGGCTCTCCTCGGAGCTTTATTCGCTTTTGCTTATAGTGACGCCAAAGCTATCCGTTACATTGTTCACAACGATGTAAAAAACGATAAATTCTCACCTATACGGAGACACCCCATGGGTATCAGCACTAAGCCCGCACCCGTCGATGAAATGTTGCCTGTAGGCAAACTTACCGCCTTAGGTTTACAGCACGTTCTGGTCATGTACGCCGGAGCAGTAGCCGTTCCTTTGATTGTGGGACGAGCCCTAAATCTGACCTCCGAGCAAGTTTCGCTACTCATTGCCGCTGACTTGTTTATCTGTGGCATTGTCACACTCATTCAGTCCCTCGGGGTCACCCAGTATTTCGGGATCAAACTACCAGTAATGATGGGCGTTACTTTTGCCGCTGTAGGCCCTATGGTATCGATGGCTACGGCCAACCCGGGAACGGAAGGCGCGCAATTGCTCTTTGGGACCGTGATTGGGGCCGGCATCATCACCATGATTATTGCGCCCTCAGTCAGTAAAATGCTGCGGTTTTTTCCACCAGTGGTCACAGGCACGATTATCGCCATGATTGGCATCACGCTGATGCGAGTCGGTATTAACTGGATTTTTGGTCAACCTGTAGGGCCTACTGCCCCTAGTGTCATTGACCCGGATCACCTTGCCTGGATCAAGCATGCCCGCGAAGCAGCCGCTATGCCCGGTTCCGCACTCCCCCCCGTTCCCGACGACCTTACCTTACGTGCGACCAAGCCTAACCCACGTTATGCCAACCTGACGGGCGTAGGCATTGCCTCCATTGTGCTCGTATCTATTTTGCTCATCGCCAAGTTCTGCCGTGGTTTTATCGCCAACATCGCCGTCTTGCTGGGCATTGTGGTAGGTGCCATTATTGCTTCAGCCATCGGGCTGATGACCTTCGAAAAAGTCGCTAATGCACACTGGTTCGATGTGGTACTTCCCTTTCACTTTGGCATGCCCAAATTCAATCTACTGCACATCGCCACCATGACTTTGGTGATGATCGTTGTACTCATTGAGTCCACTGGTATGTTCCTAGCCTTAAGTGACATGACAGGCAAGAAAATTACTCAACGCGAACTGGCCAACGGCCTGCGTACGGATGGTCTGGGCACCTTGCTGGGCGGTATTTTCAATACCTTCCCTTACTCCAGCTTTTCACAGAACGTGGGCTTGGTCGCTGTCACTGGTGTACGTAGCCGTTTTGTCTGCGTAGCGGCTGGTATTATTCTGATTATTCTGGGCCTTCTGCCTAAAATGGCGGCGCTGGTCGAATCCTTGCCTACCGTCGTACTAGGCGGCGCAGGTATCGTCATGTTCGGTATGGTAACGGCTACCGGCATACGCATCTTGTCCGGTGTGGATTACAAAACCCAAACTCATAACTCCATGATCGTGGCTATCTCTATTGGTGTCGGTATGATCCCCTTAGTGGCGCCCAACTATATGCAATGGATGCCACACGCCATCCACCCGCTGATTGAGTCTGGCATTTTGCTCACTTCCATTGCCGCCGTGGTATTGAATATCTTCTTTAACGGCGCCAAAGAAAACCGCGAAGAGGCCATCGAGGCAGCCAAGCAAGCCTAGTAACGCTGCTGCACCTGACGTGTTCTGAAACGCCGCTCCATGTTGGAGCGGCGTTTTTTATATCACTAACAACCATACTGCTTCACTTTTTGCGCTGCTCAACCAGCGATCGGCAAATGCGCAAAAACTGAGCGGCTACGGGAGACAAGGGACGTTCAGCAGAATGCACACTGCAAATGATGCGTCTTGCATCATCAGAGGCTAGCGGACGATGTACCGCCAATGCCGGGTTCACATGACGTATCAACGACAATGGCATCAACGACACTCCCAAACCTGCGCTTACAAAGCTGATCACAGAAGTAGCCCTATCCACTTCGTAAGCAGGGGTTAACGGCGCACCGTAACGCTCACACACTCGTTCGAGCATTTGCCGGACACTGCTATTGGGTTTAACAACGATTAAGGGCTCTCGAATAAGTTGCTTCCACTCCACAGCGGTTTGGGCCGCCAAAGCATGATCCGGCGAACATATACACACTAGGCTGTCTTCAAATAAAGGCTCTTGGATCAACTTCTCGGAACGAAATTTGTGGGGGGTAATGGCCATATCCACTTTAGCAGCCTGAACCAAGTCCACACAGCGTTCGTGACTCTCCTCCCTCACCTCTATGGCAACCAGGGGAAAGTCATGTGTAAAGCGCATTAAAGCGGACGGTAACAAGCCGGCCATCACCGACGGTGAGGCCGCTAAGCGCAAGCGCCCCTGCTTGCCTTCGATTAAGTCATGTATGGTGATTTGCGCGCTATCCAGCTCACTCAATATCTTTCTGGACACACGCGCAAACTCTTGCCCAGCCGATGTGAGCTCAACGCTACGTGTAGTACGCACAAAAAGAGGGGCCTTTAAACTTTCTTCTAATAAGCGGATATTCGCGCTCAGTGCAGGCTGCGAAACATGAAATACCTCGGCTGCTTTACTGAAACTAAGGGTATGCGCCACCATTAGAAACAGCTCCATCTGCTTGATACTGGCTCGTCGTCGCGTTTTAATTATTTCCATATCAAATAAATATTGCGTGATTACAAATAAAAATCCTTTTGGCCATCGCTACACTCAATAAAAACACCTGCCCATTGAGGATGACATGACGACGCAAACCATCACTGTACTACCTTTACAACCGCACATTGCAGCTGATATTGAGGGCCTGGACCTCAGCCAGCCCTTAAGTGCTGAACACTACGCTCAAGTATCCAAGGCTTGGCGTGAACATTTGGTTCTACGCTTTCGCGGACAGACTACCCTAGACGCTCAAGGCTTGATCAAATTTTCGAGCCACTTCGGAAAACTGGACAGCAAGCCCATCGCCACTCAGAACCGAGCCGTGTTGGAAGGCACTAACTTTCCGGAAATTACCACTATTTCCAATATCATGGTCAATGGGCAATCTGTAGGCGGTCTTGGCTCATATGAGGCCGTCTGGCATACCGATATGACCTATATCACCGCCCCCCCCAAAGGGGCGTGCTTGCTCGCCAAAGAAGTCCCTCCTACAGGCGGAAATACTCACTTCCTGAACATGTACTACGCCTATCAGACCCTGCCCGAAAAAACGAAAAATAAAATTAAACACCTTAACTGCTTACACGACGCTAGTCGCAACAGTGCTGGTGAGTTACGCATGGGCTTTAGAGACACTAGCGATCCGCGTGAAACAGTAGGAGCCGTACACCCCTTGGTTCGCAAACACCCGGAAACACAACAGCCCTGCCTGTTCTTGGGAAGACGTCGTAACGCTTACATCATTGGCTTAAGTCTGACCGACAGCGAAGCCTTGCTGGATGAGCTTTGGGAACACGCTATACATTGCGAAGCCACATGGGCACAGCAATGGCAAGTGGGTGACGTGGTGATGTGGGATAACCGCTGCACTATGCACAGGCGTGACTCCTTTGACGCTGAGCAACGACGCCTCATGCTGCGCACACAGATTAGTGGCGAACCGGTCTTATCAGCTTAAGCCACTCCCGATCACTCACTAGGTTCATTGTTATGCGCATTCATCAGGTGCAGCTTTATCAGCTCGACTTGCCTCTACATACTCCTTACGTGGTGTCGACACGCAGTATTTATAGTTTTGACCCCTTAGTCGTTAGAATTCAAACCGATTCTGGTGAACAGGGCTGGGGGGAAGTGCTTATTGCCAAGCGCTACTCTCATGAAACCCTGGAAGGAGCCTGGACATTTTGCCTACAACAGGCCCAAGCTCTGCTTGGACTATCGCTTGCTGACGCTCACCAACAACTTAGTCAGCATAGCCAACAACACCCTGGAGCCACCAGTGCAATGCTGCTAGCCCTAGATATGCTGGCTTTATCGCCTATCTTGTATTCCGCAGAGAACAAAACCGTACCCTTACTGGCGCCGGTTCAAGCCCGTTCGTTTGAGGACTTACCAGAAGAAATTGAAACCTTGCTAGACAATGGTTTTCGTACCTTAAAAGTCAAAGTAGGCTTTGATTGGGAGCAGGACTTACGCAAAGTAGAGCGTATTCAAGAGCTCGTTCACAACCGTGCTCTTTTACGTCTAGACGCTAACCAATCTTATAGCCGTAGCGATGCAAAGCAGTTTGCACAGCGGCTAAGCCCCGACAACATTGAGCTTTTAGAGCAGCCCTGCGCGGCAGATGACTGGGCAGTCTTGCCCGAAATAGCTGCCCTTTCTACCGTTCCACTCATGTTGGACGAATCGATCTACGGTACAGAGGATATTATGCGTGCGGCCTCGATCGAAGGAGTCGCATTTATTAAGCTCAAACTGAAAAAAATCGGCAGCGTGCAAGCCCTCATCAAAGCTTTAGAGCTCATACGTCAAGAAGGTATGGAGCCAGTGCTTGGTGATGGCGTAGGCAGTGACATTTGCTGCTGGGCTGAAGCCATGGTGGCGGCTTTAGCCATCAACGGCGCGGGCGAAATGAATGGTTTTTTAAAAACCCAGGAGTCTTTATTTGAGCGTCCTCTTACGATGCATCAGGGAAACATGCTGATACCTGCCCAATACCAACCGCTTATCTACCACACCAAGATAGCAAGACTGGCTTCAAAAACCAGCGAAATAATCCAATAAATCTGTCACGGGGAGACAATATGAAAAATTACTCTGCAACCATAGCACTGGCCAGCTGCTTATCCATTGCATACAGCACAGCGACGTATGCCTCAAGCACTCCGGCCTACCCAGCTCAAAATATCGAAATTGTCGTCGCCTATCCAGCGGGAGGGGCTATTGATATTTTGGCTCGACTTATCGGCGCGGAGCTACAAAAGCGCCTAGATAAGCCTGTTATTGTGATCAATAAAGCCGGTGCTTCAGGAGTCATCGGAACGAATATGGTAGCGAAGGCTAAGCCTGATGGATACACCCTACTCATGAGCGGTGCGAACGCCATCATCAGTCCTATCGTTGATCCCAATGTCACCTTCAAGATTAGCGATTTCAGTCCGATCGCGCGCGTCAGTGAAACGGCCTTTATCTTGAGCCTCAATAAAGATTTACCAGCCAAGACAGTGGGCGAACTCATTGCATACAGTAAAGACAACCCAGACACTCTGAACTATGCCTCGACCGGCGTGGGCTCAGTGCAGCACATACTAGGCGAGTACTTTCAGCAAAAATTCGGGTTCCGCTGGCTACATGTACCGTATCCCGGTGGCAGTCCAGCACTGAATGATGTGGTAGCAGGACACACGCACATCATGTTTGCTAACCCTATGCTTGTTTTACCTTACGACAAAGCACAGCAGCTCAATAACGTCGCCATTACAACACAAGAGCGCAGCGCCGCCCTGCCCAATATTGCCACGATGAAGGAGCAGAATGTAGATGACTTATCCATTCTGACGTGGGTAGGGTTACTGGCGCCTCGTGACACGCCTGAACCTATACGACAAATGCTTAGTGACCATGTCATGGAAATTTTGAAATCCCCGGACATTGCAGAGAAAATTTTAGGGCAAGGCAGCATTCTGTCACCCATGCCCATGGCTCAATACGGCCAATTCCTGAAAGCAGACAACCTGCGCTGGGAACGGATCATAGAAGAATCCAAATTCGCCGACACCAAAGACAATTGACTACGAGAAACACCATGCATCTGATCGCCTACACACAAAACCATCAAGACTACATTGGCCTCTTAGAAGGCGAGCACTTCTACCGCATTGCCGCCCAACAAGAGATGACCATGCTGGATTTTTTACAATCCAGTACGCACGCACAGCAACGCATTGCACAAGCGGCTAAAGCTCAGCATGAGGCCGAGTCATTACAAACAGTACAGTTACTCTACCCACTGAGCCATCCGGGAAAAATACTTTGCCTGGGACTGAACTATGCTGATCATGCCAAAGAAAGCGGACATCAAAAGCCTGAGTTTCCTAGTATTTTTTTACGTAGCAAACATTCCTTGCTAGCCGCTGAAGAGGCCATCTGGCTACCAGCCTGCTCTGAAAAACTGGACTATGAAGCCGAGCTGGCAGTGATCATCAAAACCACTGCCAAGCATGTCAGCGTAGACAAAGCCCTCGACATCGTAGGGGGCTATAGCTGTTTTAACGATGTCAGCGTACGAGACTACCAGCACAAAACATCGCAGTGGACCTTAGGTAAAAACTTTGATCGCACTGGACCGTTCGGGCCTAGCATCTGCACACCTGATGCTGTTCCTCCTGGAGCGACAGGCTTAGCAATCAGCACCAGCCTGAACGGACGTATCGTACAAGAAGACAATACAGACAATATGCTGTTTCCCGTTGCAGAAACCATCGCCTTGTTATCAGAGTGCATGACCTTAGAGGCCGGTGACGTGATTGTAATGGGAACACCTGCTGGGGTTGGCTCAGCACGCAAGCCTCAGTTGTGGATGCGCCCAGGCGATACCGTAGAAATTTACATTGAAAAAATCGGTACACTGCGTAACACCATTGTTAGCGAGCCATAAGTACCTGCGTTGATAGACCTTTCCGGCACTCTGGCAGTAACCGGAAAGGCGATATGCTCCCACAGGATGCCGACAAGCCGCCCCGGCCATGAGTCTTCCATAATGAGTTGGCAAGGGTACAGTCCGAGCTCAAGTACAAGCGCTGAGCGCTCAATATATACAAAACTCTATATATTCTGCATAACAAAAAAAGTATAGTGTTGAGTCAACGCTAATCAAGCAATGAACCATCATTATTCTAAGGAAATATAATGCACACTCTAAGCCTGGAAATCGCAGACCAAATTGCTGCAGCAACGATTCAGGAAGGACGTGATCGTGGCTTTGCACCACTCACCGTAGCGATTATGGACCCCGGTGGTCACCTGATCACCTTAAAGCGCGATAATAAGTCCAGCATCATGCGCCCGCAGATCGCGCAAGCAAAAGCGTGGGGAGCCTTAAGCATGGGTTTTGGTGGCCGTGAGCTTGCCCGTCGCGCAGCGAATACGCCCGCCTTCTTTAATGCCTTAAGCGTGATTTCTGATGGCCGTATGGCCCCCGTTCCAGGCGGTGCGCTGATACGTAACGCAGAAGGTGATTTGTTAGGGGCCATTGGTGTCACTGGTGACACCTCTGATAATGATGAGCTCGCGTTCTTACCTGCCATCAAGCAAGCAGGTCTGGTCGCCGAAACAGGCGATCCAAACTAAACCGCGTCCTGACATAAGACAAGGGGGCAGGCCTTAGCGAGGCGTATAGACTTCGATCCATATCAACCGCTAACGCCCAACCCCCTACCTTTTGCCTACAAGACCCGCAGCACATCATGAAGCACTGTATTTACCTGCACAAGCTACAAGCCGCGCTTTATGAGCCGCAAGGCAAGATGCCCCGCATCTTAACCGACCGCCTCTGGCCAAGGGGCGTGCGTAAAGAAGCCTTAGGCGATATCGTCTGGTATCGGAATGCCAGCCCAGAAAGCGCACTACGCCAAGGCTTTCATCGTGGCACACTTACTCGCGCACAATTCGAACTGGCTTATCGTCAGCAATTGGCCGCACAGCCTGAGTCCTGGGAGTGTCTGTTGCACGCGCTAAACACCTCTAGCATTCAGCTACTGACCGCAACCAAAGACCCACACACCTCCTATCTAGTGATCTTGCAAGATGTGCTGCAAACCGCCTATGAGGGCGCACACAGCTAGAGGCGCGCGCCGCCAATAATCGCCAAAGCCGTCTTCCGAGCACAGGTTCAAACTACCGCCAAAGCGCTACAATTGCAGCACGCACAGGCCGTTTGTCTGTTTTGCAGGAAATTCACATTCTTATGTCTTCCAAAGACTTACGCGATCTCCTCGTACTGGCTGCTATCTGGGGTAGTTCTTTTTTATTCATGCTGCAAGCAGCGCCAGATTTTGGGGCGTTCCCGCTAACCTTAGTACGGGTTGGAGTCAGTGGCTTAGCGCTACTAGTTTATGTGGGCCTTAGCGGCCACCTGTCTGCCATTGTTGCGAACTGGCGCCCTATTTTTGTGGTGGGCTTGTTAAATGCCGCCGCCCCTTTTTCTCTTTATGCCTACGCCGCCCTACACCTGGAATCAGGCTTGTTGGCCGTACTGAACGCGATGGCACCGATGTTTGCCGCATTGATTGCCAGAGTTTGGCTGGCAGAACGCTTAACACCTAGTCGTCTGTTAGGTTTGTTCTTGGGCTTTATAGGTATCGTAATTCTGGTGTATGACAAGTTATCTTTCGAGCAGGGCGCCCCGGGTTGGGCGGTGCTGGCGTCTATAGCAGCCACTATTTTCTATGGTGTTGCCGCCAGCTTTTCAAGTAAATACCTGAAAGGTGTTGAACCTAAAGCGGTAGCGGCTGGTAGCATGCTAGGCGCAGCGCTGCTCTTGGCCGTGCCGGCCATTATAAGCTGGCCCAGTCAGCCTATCAGCGCATCTGCCTGGGGCTATGCCTTAGCGCTTTCATTATTATGCACCGCAGTGGCCTACGTTATTTTTTATCGCCTGATGGTCAATGTAGGGCCAGCTAAAACCATTACCGTTACGTTTTTAGTTCCGCCCTTTGGGGTGTTTTGGGGAGTGCTGTTGCTAGGCGAAACCTTAAGCCCTCAAGTGGTGATTGGTGCCAGCACAGTGCTATTAGGCACTTTGCTGGCAACTGGCTTTATTGGCAAACGACAAGCTTAATAGGTAGGACGCTGCCACTGCTCCCACAAGCACGCCAGCGCGGCATAATCCTGACGTCCCAGGCCACTGCGCAAGGCCATGTCATAGACACTATGAGAGCCTTGAATGGCGAACAAAGGCACTTCCAGTTGCTGCGCTAACTCAAGTGCCAACACCGAGTCTTTACGAGCGGCCTCTAAAGGCATACCTCCCTCGTAATTACCCTGAGCAATCCGCTCTGCATAACGGTGCGTAAGAGGACGATGTAAGCCCATCTGAGGATCTGATAACAGCTCGATCAGCTTTTGTCGGTCTACACCGGCCGCCGTAGCCATGGAACCTGCCTCGGCCACGACCACCATCACAGCGTGAGCCACCGCATTGTTAATGACCTTGGCCGCCGCTCCGGTACCCGAGGCACCAAAATAAATTCGACGCTGTGCAATCGCCGCAAACACGGGGTCATACTTTTGTACGGTCGCCTCGTCACCTCCTATCAGCAAACTGGCGCTACCTGCCGCCATTTGGCTAACACCCGCCATAATCGAAGCGTCGATGAGAATATGGCCATAGGGCTGGACGAGGTCTGCACAAGCTCGCAGATCGACAGGGTTAACGGTGCTGGTTTCAACGATAACCGTACCTGTCTTCAGTCGCGGCGCAATCGCATTGAGTACAGAACGCGAAGCTGTGGGGCTGGGCAAACACAAAAACACCAGCTCCAACTGCTGCAAATCGGTGTCTTCGGTAATCGCCTGCGCACCAAAGCTCTGGGCTTGCTGCACCGCTTCCGGATTCAGGTCTGCCACCCACAAGGGATAGTTAGCCGCCAAACGTTCGGCCATTTTAATCCCCATATTCCCTAAGCCATACAAAGCTAGCTTGTGCATCTTTGCTTCCTTTACTCAGTCCAGGGCTGGCGTTCCCACAAGCCGCGGAAGTACTTATCCGACTCTTTCAAGCGCTCCAACCAAGCATCGCCTTCCAGATAGTCCATTTCGGTGTATTGCTGACGCATATGCTGCTGAAACTCAGGGTCAGCGGCAATCTTGCTCAAGACATCACGTAATTTTTGCGTTACTTCCGGATCCATGCCTTTGGGTCCAACCACGCCACGCTCTGATGCGAACACCAGATCCACGCCCTGCTCCTTAAAGGTAGGTACGTCAGGCGCTAGCTCTGAACGCTCATCACTGGCTTGAGCCAAAATGCGTACGTTCTGACCATGAAAAGGCTTGGCTTCGCCCAGGTTCATACCCCCGACTACCACGTGCTTTCCTAATAAGGCATTGCGCAAAGGACCTGCTCCATTGAAGGGCACGTGATTCAAATCAGCGCCTGTCAATTCCTGTAGCAATACTTCCTGCAGGTGATCATCCGTTCCGACTCCCGTCGACCCATAGCTGATTTCACCTGGCGCAGCTTTCGCCGCATCCAATAAGTCTTGTAGATTCTTATAGGGTGAGTCTATGGTGACGCTGACCGCACTGGGATCACGCACTAGGTTGGAAATATACGTAAAGCTGTCCAGATCAAAGCCCGGATCGCGCTCAATAGGTAAAGAAACCAAACCAGGCATATTGGTAATAGCCAACGTATTACCATCGGGCTTAGAGCGTGCCACGTACGATAAGGCGATGGCTCCCGAGGCACCAGGCTTGTTCAATACCGTTACTGTCTGACCCAGTTCTTTTTTCAAAAATAGCGCCAAAGAGCGTGCGGTTAAATCTGTGCCGCCACCCGGGGCAAAGCCTACCACCAGCTCCAGTGGGCGATCAGGCCAAGCAGCCAGACTAACGCCAGGCAAAACCATGGCCAGCCCTAGCAGACCGCTTAAAAGTGTAGTATTCAATTTCATGTTCTCCTCCTCGGAAAGAGTAATTACAGACTCAGTGGCTGAGCGTGCATACCAAAAAAGACGCTTTTGGTCTGACTATATAGACGTAAACCATGCAAGCCTTTTTCACGTCCTATGCCACTGTCTTTAAAACCGCCAAACGGCGTAGCGATATGGGATTGTTTGTACGTGTTAATCCATACAGAGCCGGCCTCAACACGACGCGCCACACGCCAAGCGCGTGCGTAATCGGCTGTCCACATGCCCGCGCCCAGACCAAACATCGTGTCGTTGGCTTGGGCGACCACGTCCTCTTCGTCCTCAAAAGGCATAGCAAGCAAGACAGGGCCAAAAATCTCTTCTTGAGCGGTGCGTGAGTGGTTATCTAGACCGTCAATAATGGTTGGCATATAAAACATGCCTTGATCCAAGCGGGAATCCGCAGGACGACATCCACCCAAAAGGATATTGCCCCCTTCCTGCCTGGCCAGATCCACACATCCCGCGACTTTGTCGCGATGCGCTGCGGACACCAAGGGTCCCATCTGCACGCCCGCGGCATCTGGCAAATCAACCTTTAACTGGGCTGATCGAGAGACCAATTCCTGCAAAACGTGCTGATAAACCGATTTTTGTACAAACAGGCGCGAACCCGCTACGCAGCTTTGACCGGCGGAACCAAAAATGCCACTCATTACGGCCGCCACCGCGTGATCCAGATTCGCATCATCAAAAATAATATGAGGTGACTTCCCGCCTAACTCCAGGCCAACAGGGATCAAACGCTGACCCGCAATAGCACCAATGGCTCGACCTGTTTGCGTACCACCTGTAAAAGAGACCATGCGTACGCCAGGGTGCTTCACCAAGGCCTCACCCACATCGTAACCATAGCCAGGCAAAGCGGTCAGCAAGCCTTGGGGCAAACCCGCCTCAAGACAGATACGCGCTAGCTCTAAAGCCAACTGCGGTGTTTCTTCTGAGGGTTTGATAATCACAGCATTACCCGCAGCCAGAGCAGGCGCTGCTTTTTGAGCTTCATTCATGATGGGCGAATTCCATGGTGTAATACACGCCACTACCCCATAGGGCTCGGCCAGAGCCATGGAAAAATACTCGCCTCGAGGAGAGGTAACTTCGTCCTGCCAGGTCTCACAAATTGCCGCGTAATAACGGAAATAGCTAGCGGCTGCCGTCACCATATTCATGCATTCTTTATAGGGCTTACCGCTATCGTGCATCTGCAACTGGGCTAAGGCCTCTTTTTCCAGCAAGAGTCGTCGACCAATTTCATACAAGGTGCTGGCACGCTGATCAGGTCGTAAATGACGCCAAGGCTGATTCTCAAAAGCCTGCAATGCACACTTGACTGCGGCATCCACATCAGCCGGTGTCGCACGCGTTACTCGTCCGGCCACGCTACCATCGGCGGGATTAATAGAGGTAATTATCTGAGCATCTGTACTACCCAGACGCTGCTCCCCACCAATATAAAAAGGTTTGACCGTGTCCATCTGCATCGTTGTCTCCAAGCTGTACGAGCATCACATCTTGCCTGAACACGAACATAGACACAATTCGATATTTTTAGCCTATTATTAGTTTTTAGCTATATATCAGATGGCCACCCTGCACATGATTCTCAACATTAAATACCGCCCCTTAAAAGCATTTTTATTCGCCGTACAAACCGGGAGCTTTAGTCTGGGGGCCCTAAAGCTCGGCGTCACTCAGCCTTCTTTTACGGCCTTGATTCAAGATTTGGAGCACGTGCTCGACCTGAAGCTTTTCGAACGCACCACTCGCTCAATCAGCCTGACCGCAGCAGGCCATGAACTGTACGATCGTATCGCGCGCCCCATACAAGATCTGGAGGAAGCCTATCTCACCATGGGCGATCTGGCTGCTGCCCGACGCGGGATAGTGGTCGCCGGCGCCCTGCCCTCTACCTCGTTGACCTTGGTCCCCCCGGCTTTGGCCGCCCTCAAGCAACAACACCCGAATTTGGAAAGCCAAATTTTGGAAGCCTATAACGATGACCTCATCAACAAGCTGCGCACCAATCAAATTGAATTCGCCTTAGCAGCAGATCCTGGCTCCTTAGATGACTTGCATTTCGAACCCTTGCTCAGCGACACGTTCGGCGTGGTGTACCCACCCGACCATCCTATCGCTGGCTTAGATACGGTGCATTGGAAAGATTTGCTCAAGCACGAGCTAGTTTTGCTGTCCCCTGGCTCCAGTGCCCGCGCCCGCTTTGATGAAGCCATGGGACTGGACTTACCGCGTCAGCTCCTGCACTACAACATCACACATATGGCCACCGCTCTGGTGCTGGTACAACAAGGATTAGGCATTACCGTATTACCGCGCCTACCTTTGGCCGCCTTACCCATGAATACCTTGCAATACCGCGCCTTGGCTGATCCATCCGCGCAACGCCTGATCGGTATTTTGCAACGCAAAAACCGCCACTTATCGCCGGCCAGCCGTGCCTTTATTACACAAATAAAAAAAATCGCTCGCCACTACTGACTCAGCCATGCGCCACGCCTGGACGTGAAGCTAAGCACTCAAGGCTGCCTCCACCCAAGCCGCATTACGTAAGAACTGCGCATCGTGCCCCAAAGCGCCCACCAATTGCACCCCCACAGGCAAACCGTTTGGAGCCTGTAAAACTGGCAGACTTATGCAGGGCAAACCCAATAAGGTCCACATACGACTAAAAACCGGGTCTCCCGTAGCGCTTAGGCCTAATGGGGCAGCCCCGGTTGCCGCAGGGGTAAGCAAAAGATCCCACTGCTCAAAGACAGGACGCAGGTCTTGCCGTGCATCTTGGGCCTGTTTCAACGCGTCCAGATAAGCTTCCTGCCTTATCGCTCTGCCTTGCTCAATCAATTCAATCAGTTGCGTACTCAACTGCTCGGCCTGCGTTTCATACTCAAACGCCAAATTATGAGCTGCTTCATATGCCATCACACATCGTTGCGCATCAAGCAGCGTATTGCAACTTTCCGGCAATATCAGCTCTTGGACTTGAGCGTGAGCCAAGGCCAAGCGTTCGGCTGTGGCCGCAAGGCCTGCGCGTGTGCTGGCATCGGCCTCCATCCACGCGGGCTCGCGGCACAACGCGATGCGTATAGGTCTTTGCAAAGGGATCAGCTCAGGCAAACCCTGATGCCCTAATAAAACCTGCCGTAGCAAGGCCGCGTCGGCAACCGTTTTCACCAATACGCCCAGCGTATCCAAGGAATGAGCCAAAGGCTTCACGCCTGCTAAGGAAAACTCACCAAAGCTAGGCTTATAGCCCACGATGCCACAGTATGAGGCGGGGCGGATCAAGGAGCCTGCTGTTTGCGAACCCAGTGCCGCCGGCAACATACCATCTGCCACCGCCGCCGCCGAGCCACTGGACGACCCACCCGGCGTATGGGCAATATTCACCGGATTCGCTGTTTTTCCAGGTGAAAAATAGGCAAACTCTGTACTTACCGTTTTGCCTGGAATTATCGCTCCCGCACGCTTGAGCTGCGTCACACACGCTGCGTCCCAAGGCACAAAGTGCCCACGATAAATGGACGATCCACGCCCTGTAGGCAAACCCAGCGTATCAATTGTGTCCTTCACACCAATAGGTATGCCGTGTAAAACTCCTCTGGGGGCTGTGTTGTCGCATTGTTCGGCCCAAGCCATGGCCTGCTCTAGATCCAGCACTTCCCACGCACCAATGTCTGGCTCGCGCGCCTGTATGCGATCGGCATACGTTTGCATAATCTGCACTGACGACACCGTCTTATGGCGTATAGCCTTAGCCAAATCCCACAAGCTGGCGGCCATAATCTGTTCTGGACTCATGTTATTGTCTCCGTAGCTCACATGGCATCGCACCTACACTGCTGTTTTTTTAGCTAAAGCATTAGGTGTGCCAATTATCGGACACCATACCGTATACACACCACTAAGGCCTACCTCTGCCTACACTTTCGCCCCTTTATTACTGGTACTCCTAGCTGTTATGAACACAAGTCGTTTGCGAGACTGCCTAGAAGCTTGGCAAATTCCGATTTACCTGCTTGCTATCGTGCTCGCTCTGATCGCAAGCAGTGCTACAAGCAGCCTGGCTTTTGTACCCTTCACGCTTGAACCCGCCTTAGCGTTCATGCTGTTCGTCACTTTTTTGCCATTACCCATGGGTGAGTTACGCCGTGCCTTGCACAACTACCGTTTTTTAAGCGCGGTACTCATCACCAATTTCGTACTCGTTCCCCTATTGGTCTTTGCCTTATTACCTGTATTACCTGCCGACCCCATTCTATTGGGTGGCGCCCTATTAGTTTTACTGACCCCTTGCATTGATTATGTAGTGACCTTTGCTCAGCTTGGTCGGGCTGATTCCCGCGCACTACTGGCCTCCACACCCGTATTACTGCTGCTACAAATGCTGCTCTTGCCCGTGTATATGGAGCTGTTTTTAAGTAGTCATAATTTTTTTAGCATGCAATGGGATGTGTTTTTGCACGCTTTCTTTTACTTAATTATTCTGCCTTTACTATTGGCCATGCTGTGTCAGCAATGGGCGATCCGCTCGGGCACTGGACGCCGCCTTACACTCGTGCTGAGCCTGCTACCTGTTCCAGCTACAGCGCTGGTGCTGTTTCTGGTCGTGTTAACCGCTATGACGCAACTTCAACAAGCCATCGATACAGCCTTAGCTGTCTTGCCGGCCTATATATTGTTTGCCATCATAGCGCCTTGCCTGGCCTTGTTGCTGGCTTATTTTTGGGGATTGAGTGCGGCGCAAGCTCGAGCCGTGGCCTTTAGTGGTGCCACCCGTAACTCGCTAGTCGTATTGCCTTTGGGCTTAGCCATTCCGCAGTTGGCCTCTACCGTCGCCGTTGTCATCGTGACGCAAACCTTGATCGAATTGTTGAGCCAACTATTTTATATACGCCTTATGCCTCGTTTTGGACGTACATAAGCCATGAATAAGGCTGGCCACTGACCAGCCCTATTAGCCCTGAACAGCCTACATACGCTCAAAAATTCCGGCTGCCCCCATGCCAGTACCTATACACATAGTTACCATAGCGTAACGTAGCTGATGCCGGTGCAAAGCATGGATGGCCGTGGCAGAACGCATGGCACCGGTTGCCCCTAAGGGGTGTCCCATGGCAATCGCCCCACCTAAAGGGTTGACCTTTTCGGGATTCAAATTCAGATCACGCATCACCGCCAAGGCCTGAGCCGCGAAGGCTTCATTCAGCTCAATCCAGTCTAGCTGCTCTTGCTGTAGGCCTCCTAACTGCAAGGCTAAAGGCACAGCAGCCTTAGGGCCTATGCCCATGATCTCGGGTGGCACACCCTTCACGGCAAACGAAACAAAACGCGCCAAAGGTGTTAAGCCATGCTCTTTCAATGCGCGCTCAGACACCACCAGCAAGGCCCCCGCTCCATCAGAGGTTTGCGAGCTATTGCCAGCCGTCACAGAGCCTCGCATCGCGAACACAGGACGTAGCTTAGCCAAAGCCTCCAGACTTGTATCAAGGCGTGGCCCCTCATCACGATCCACGGTATAGGCCTGCTGCTTAATCGACCCCGCTTCTAAATCAGCCGTTCTGCGTGTAAGGCTTATCGGTAAAATCTCTTGAGCGAACTCTCCGGAACCCCAAGCACGGATCGCTTTTTGATGCGACGCTAAGGCAAAAGCGTCCTGATCTTCACGCGATACATTCCACTCTCGTGCCACTTCCTCGGCCGTTAAACCCATGCCATAGGCAATGCCGTAATTTTCCGGATGCGTAAAAATCTCAGGGCTAAAGCTGGTGTTCACCCCCATAACAGGCACCTGACTCATGGACTCGACCCCTGCTGCCATCAACACATCGGCCTGACCAGTACGAATCCTGTCTGCCGCCATGGCAATAGCACTTAGCCCGGAAGCACAAAAACGGTTTACCGTAATACCCGGAACGGTATAAGGCAATCCAGCCAATAACGCGGCCACTCGTGCCACGTTTAAGCCCTGCGCCCCCTCAGGTAAAGCGCAACCCACTATCACATCCTCGATGAGGGCCGGATCCAAATTTGGGGTTTGCGCCAATGTCCCTGCTAAAGTCTGGGCTAGCAACTCATCTGGACGCAAACTGGAAAAGACACCGCGTGGGGCTTTACCCATAGCGGTACGCTTCGCCGCAACAATATAAGCTTGCTGTATATTTGTCATAAAAGCTCCGTCTCTATGGCTAATCAGTTACGCACCGGCTTGCCGGTCTTGAGCATACCCATGATGCGCTCCTGCGTCTTGGGATTGCTTAGTAGCTCAAGAAAGGCGTGCCTTTCCAGACGCAACATCCACTGTTCATCGACTAAGGTTCCCGGGTCGACATCCCCTCCACACAGCACAGTCGCCACGTGTTCTGCAATCCGAAAGTCGTAATCCGAGATATATCCACCCACTTTCATATTCAGCAACTGAGCTTTTAATGTCGCAATACCATCACGGCCTGCTACCGGGAAACGTGCCGGTAAAGGCGCACGCCACCCCGCCTCGGACAAGGCCTTAGCCTGACGTGTCGCAACATACAGTACCTCGTTGCGGTTCATGACTATGTCATCACCTTCGCGCAAATATCCCATTGCACGAGCATCTAACGCCGAGCGTGACACCTGAGCGCCCGCAGCAGCCAGTGCAAAGCGTTTCAAATACGCCAGGATAGGTACTTCAGGTGCCGTGGCAGCACGCAATTCGGCAGCGCGGCGAGCACCAAAACACAGGCCTCCCGCACCTGGAACCAGGCCAATGCCCACTTCAACCAGGCCTATGTACGACTCAAAATGTGCAACACGGTGAGCACAATGCACCAACAACTCGCACCCACCGCCCAGTGCCAGACCCGCCACTGCGGCCACTACCGGAACTTGCGCATAACGCACCCGCAGCACCATGTCTTGCATGGCTTTTTCTATGGGTTCAATCGCCGCCGCTCCGCCCTGTTCAAACGCTGGCAAAATCGCTTTCAAATCAGCACCAGCGGAAAAAGGATCATCAGTATGACCAATCACCAATGCTCGATACGAGGTTTCGGCAAGTTCTACGGCTTTAACAATCCCCTCAACCACTCCGGGACTTAAGGTGTGCATTTTGGTTTTGAACGATAAGATCAGCACATCTTGAGGGTGTGGGGCTGCTAAGGTCCAGCACCGCACCGCCTCATCCTGATACACCACCTTAGTGTCCAAGGCACTCACTTCCCCAACTAACAACGGCACACCGATTTGACGAGCGTAGACCGCTAGTTTGCTGCGTCCCTCAAAGCGAGCTTCTCGTGGGTTCCAAGAGCCGGCCGCAGTATGTACCCCCTGCGCTTCCCAGACCGGTCCGCGCATCGCCCAATCTGGAAGTGCTTGCGTACTCAAGGCTTTCCCAGCAGCGATATCTTCTGTAATCCAGCCAGCGACCTGACGCCAGCCAGCCGCCTGCCAAATTTCAAATGGCCCCTGGCTATGACCAAAGCCCCAACGCATCGCTAAATCGAGTTGACGCGCGTTATCGGCAATAGCCTCCAGGTGCACCGCACTGTAATGGAAGGTATCCCGCAAAACGGCCCATACAAATTGAGCCTGCGTATCCTGAGATAGACGTAAAGCCGCCAGTTTTTTGGCAGGATCGCGCTCAGCCAAAATTGACGCAACTTCTGGCGAAATGTCCGCATTCGCTGGCACGTACTGTTGAGTACCGATATCTAAGCGGTAAATATCACGCCCTTGCTTACGGAAAAAACCCGCTCCCGTTTTTTGTCCCAGTGCCCCTTGATCGAGTAAGTAACGCAGATCTGCAGGAAGATCAAAAGACTGCTTAAAACTGTCTTGAGGCAGTTGGTCCTGCATGGTACGTATGACATGGGCCAGCGTATCTAGGCCCACTACGTCGGCCGTGCGGTAAGTGCCTGACTTGGCACGCCCCAGGCGCGTGCCAGTCAGCGTGTCGACCTGTTCATAGGTCAGACCAAATTTTTGAGCTTGTGTAAAGACCGATAAAATGCCAAACACACCAATTCGGTTGCCAATAAAGTTGGGGGTGTCTTTGGCTCTCACCACCCCTTTACCCAACTGGGAAACTAAAAAGGTTTCTAAGGTATCGAGCAATGCGGGCTCTGTCGCCGTGGTGGGAATCAGCTCCACCAGGTTCATATAGCGAGGAGGGTTAAAAAAGTGCACACCGCAAAAACGATGTCTTAACTGTTCGGGCAGCACTTGCGCCAAAGAGGTGATCGACAAGCCGGACGTATTGCTAGCGATAATGGTGTGTGCCTGCAAGGCTGGTGCCAACTTGCGGTACAAGTCCTGCTTCCAATCCAAGCGTTCTGCGATCGCTTCAATCAACAAATCACAATCGGCAAGCAGATGTAAATCATCATCGTAATTGGCTGGTGTAATGAAATCGGCTAATTCCGGGCTGCCTAAAGGAGCCGGATTGAGCTTTTTCAACTGCGCAATGGCCTTATGCACAATGCCATTTTTAGGCCCCTGCTTGGCGGCCAGATCAAAGAGCACCACCGGTATGCCTGCATTTACACAATGGGCAGCAATTTGAGCACCCATCACACCTGCTCCACATACCGCCACCTTGCGAATGCGGGCGCCGGTGCTCAGCCCCCCTTGTGCAGATAAAGTTTGTGTCGATGACATATAACGTGTCTCCAGATAACAAAACTGGGTATACCCAGATCTGAAGCACTAGACTGGCTTCAGCCTGCCCTGGGTAGGCACAGGTACATCTGAGCAATCGGCTTTTAAACAAGAGTATTAGTCTGCCAGACATATTCCTTGAGCGATAGCATCATACGTTGACAGGCCCTTGTAGCCCATTATCCGATCACGCCAATTATCGCCACAGCAAAACCAAACGCATGTTTGAATATAACGTTATAACGCATATTCACGCACTCAACAAATAGCTATCTTCCCTAAGCTTTGGATGATTGCCCCACACAAAACAGAGCATCTGCTACAGCAAACGGTACCGCCCATCAAGCGCACGCCTATGGCAAAATAGAATTACCTTAACGTTCAAGCATTTACTAACACCGTAGCAGGCGTGATCATCCCCCCTCCTTCCCCCCCTCTGCCCCCTCTTTCCTTACTGG
>JAEXRL010000014.1 GCA_023440825.1 Pseudomonadota bacterium
TATGTTAAGTGATGGCGAATATACAGCTGTTGCTGATAAAGGTGCTAAAACTATGAATGTATACAACCTTAAAGGCAAGGCTTATACAGTAAATACAGAGGGTGTTATAACTACTTTTGCTATTAATCCTTTAGGCTACAGTGTTGTTATGTGCCAAAGTTCAGGTGAAAATGATTATACAGCTTTTTGTTATTCTCCAGACGGAAAAGTTGCTTTTAAGGGAAGTTATGTAGCTAAAGACGGACTTCCAGCGTCTATTGATATTTCTGATGACGGTAGAATAATTGGTATCAGTTTTATAAATATATCAAGAATAAAGATTAAGTCAAAGGTAAACTTCTACTTTGTAAATACAGAAGATGCTAAGACTACAGATAATTCTGATGCTATTTTCTCAGGTGTTGAAATGGATAACGAAGTGGCTGCTATTGTTCACTTTATGCCGGACAACAGCTGTATTGTGTCAACTGATGCAAAACTTTACAGCATTGGTGGTAGAATTACAAACAAAGAAAATTACAAAGAAAATTGGAAGGTTGAATATCCAAACTATGTTTCAGCATTTAACATAGTGGATAATAAATATATTGCAGTTGCATATGGTAGTACAAAGACAATTACTGACAATAGCGACAATGTAAATACTGTACATTGGTACAATATGAGAGGTAACGAAATAGGTTCTGCTAAATTTGATGAAACTATTACAGCTATGTATTCTAATATGGAAAGTACAATAGTTGCTATGGGCAAGGTATTCGATGCTATGGACGTAAGAGGTAAGCATCTTTGGGAATACAGAGCATTACAGACTGTAAACAGTATGCAGTTCTTTGATTCAACAGACAGAATTATACTTGCTACAGCTAACAAAATGCAACTTTTCAGTGTTAAGAAAGGTGCTAATATGGTTGAAGATAATGATGCTTTAGACCCTAATAGTGAAGATACATCAGTGGAAACTACTACAGCATCTACTACAACTGCTCAGACTACATCAGCAAGTTAGGAGAGATATAATGAGTGATTTTTTAATGGGATTTATTCAAAATCCTGTAGACCTTATTATTTTACTTATAATTATATACTTTATGGCTCGTGGGGCAAAGAAAGGTTTCATAATTTTTGCCCTAAAAGGCTGTTATAAATTGATTTCTGTAGGTGGTTCTTTTATAATTTATCCTTTTATTACAGCACTTATGAGAACTACACCTATTTTTGATATGGTAAGCAATTTGGTTAAGAAAAGTCTTAACCTCCAGAATGTAGCATCTTCTACACAACAACAGCAGATAGATACTATCAACAGCCTTGCTTTGCCACAGCCTATTAAGACTATGCTTTTGGACAATAACAATTCCGTTATACATAGTCTACTGAATGTTCAAAATGGTGTTGCCGACTATGTTTCAAGATATATTGCAAACATTATTTTAAACATTTGCGTTGGTCTTATAGTCTATTTTATATTTTCTTTTGTCCTTAGAACTATTATGAAGCTTGGCAAGTTTATATCAAAGCTCCCAATTATAAGCAGTTTCAATGCCATTGCCGGTGGGGCTTTAGGTATTGCCGGTGGTGTAATTTTTGTATGGGTAATATTTACAGTTATGAATGTATTTATAGCTAATGACTTTTTCAGTATTTTAAATGACAAAATAGCTACATCATATCTTGGTAAATACCTTTATGACAACAACTTGATTTGGAATATTATTAAGAACAACTTGTTTATGAGATAGGATTATAGGAGAAAATATGCTTGAAAAATATGTAACAATAAAAGGCACAGGTCAGGCTGAAGTAGTAGAAAAAAAGTCCAGATTTATTGCCAATGTAGTTCCTGTTCATTCAGAGGAGGAGGCTATGGCAGAAATTGAAAAGTTCAGAAAAAAATACTATGATGCCAGACACAATGTATTTGCCTTTCAGGTAGGTAATGAAAAGCAGTTACAGAGATACAGTGATGACGGAGAACCTAGTGGAACAGCAGGTATGCCTGTTTTAGACGTTATAAGAGGCAGAGATATTCACGATGTTCTAATTGTTGTAACTCGTTATTTTGGTGGTACATTACTTGGCACAGGTGGTCTTGTAAGGGCTTACGGTCAAAGTGCCAAAGAAGGTTTGGCTGCTGCCGGACTTATAGAAAGAACGTTATACAAGGCTGTTCACGTTAAGACTGACTACAATATGTCAGGCAAGGTACAGTACGAGGCTTTAAATACCGGAAATATTATAAAGGACACTATTTACACAGATAATGTGGAATTTATAATTTTAGTAGAGAGCAACAACGTAGATGGTTTTGTAAAGAGTATTGTCAATCTCACATCAGACAAGGCAGAAATTGTTGTGGGAGAGGAAGAATATTTGGACAAGGTAATTGAATATGTAAAATAGTTTAAGGCTCATTCCTAAGGGAATGGGTCTTTTTTTGTGTGCAAAAATGAGGGAGAAGGAGTTAGAGAAAGTAAGGAGTTAGAGAAAGTAAGGAGTTAGGGTGTCGATGATGTTTAGGTGTTCGATGGGGTACGGATTAAGTCACCTATTAGCAATGCTAATAGGTTCTAATCCTTATGTAAAAAATATAGGGTGTCGATAATGTTTAGGTGTTCGATGGGGTACGGGTCAAGTCATACATTAGCATAGCTAATGTATTCTGACCCTTACGTCTTTTTTTATGTGGACTTTGTCCACACAATGGGCTTTGCCCCTTGACCCCATAAGCCTTTAAAAAGGCTTAACCTAAATTTTTCTATTTTATTTTTTATTTTTTTTATGTAATTTTTAAATTTTTTTATAAAATTTGAAAATTATGTCACGAAATGTCATGGTAGTTGATATATCATCCAAGATGTAGCAAGGAGATGTTACAGAAAGGAGGAAGCAACATGTTTAATTTTCAATTTCCCTTTTTTCAGACAAAGCTCATTAACGAAGCAATAAAAAATGGTTTTATGACAAATGAAGAATACATTTTAGAGCAGATAAAAGAATTTGAAGGTTCTATCAAAAGGCGAAATATGATAAAGGGTTACGAATATTTTACAGGCAAGCATGATGTACTCTTAAAGAAAAGAACTGCCATTGGCTTAGGTGGAGAGCCTACGGAGATACACAATGTTCCCAACAACAGAATAGTTGACAATCAATACAGAAAGCTAGTCATTCAAAAGGTCAATTATTTATTAGGTAAGCCTATAACCTTAAACAGCAGTAATTCTAAGCTAAACAAGGCTTTAAAGGAAATATTTAATGCTGACTTTGATATGACTTTAAAGGCTGTTTGTGAGGACAGTTTAAACTGTGGTTTAGGTTGGTTATTTACCGGATATGACAGCAACGGAAACTTTGCTTTCAAGCGTATTAATCCTTGGGAATTAGTTCCCATATGGGAAGACAGTGAACACAAGGTATTAGCCTATGCCATAAGGTTTTATGATGTAGTCAATTATGAAAACAAGAAAAGAATTACAAGGCGAAAAATTGAAATCTATGACAAAAAGGGTATAAGCAGATTTTACATAGACAGAGGAAAAATGGTACATGACGGCAAGAAATGGTTTACACCATATTTTTGTACAAACAAACAAGGTTACGGTTGGGAGAGAATACCTCTTATTGCTTTTAAGTACAACCATTGTGAAGAACCCCTTATATTAAGGGTCAAGTGTTTACAAGACGGTCTTAACATTTTAGAGAGCAACTTCCTCAACTCTATGGAAGAAGACCCTAGAAACACCATTTTGGTTCTAAAGAACTATGATGGAGAAAATTTAGGAGAATTTAGACAGAATTTGTCCACTTACGGTGCTGTCAAAGTAAGAACCATTGACGGAGCTATGGGTGGAGTTGAAACACTATCTATACAGGTAAATGCTGATAATTACAAAGCCATAATTGATATTTTTAAAAAGGCTGTTATTGAAAATGGTATGGGTTACGATGCCAAAGATGAAAAGTTAAGTGGCAATCCTAATCAGCTTAACATAAAGAGTATGTATTCAGACATTGACATTGACGCCAACAA
>JAEXRL010000015.1 GCA_023440825.1 Pseudomonadota bacterium
GTGCCTAGGGGGGCGATGAGGTCCATGTCGCCGGGTGGGATTTCGGCGATGGGGGCGAGGGTGGCGATGCCGGCGCCGGTGCTGGGGACGTCGGGGTTGATGGTGACGTTGCCGATGTCGTCGTAGACGCGGCGGGGTGGGGTGAAGATTTGGGTGGTTTTGGCGCCGCGGCCGGCGTTGATATCACCTTGGGCGGACCAGGCCAAAATATCCCCACCGAAGGTGGTCATGATACGGCTTTGGCCTAGCAGAATGCTGCCTAGGGAGTACATTTGTATATTGCCCTGGCCGCGGGTGATTATGCCTGCAGTCGATGGGGGGGCGGCGCCTTCCACACCGAAGGTTTGCGCGCCACCGGGGGTGAGAATTTGTATATCGCCACCTAAGTCGGTATGTATACCCGAGGCGCCATACATGAGTACGGCACCTTGGTAGTGAATGGGCTGGCCTTGTGCGCCGGTAGTGGGGAATAGGGCGGCGATGGCTTGGCGGCCACGTAAGTAACTGCCGGCGCGGGGGCCATTGGCGTCGTTATATTCACGGCCGCCGGCACGTAGCTCGGCAAAGTACAGGTCGCGGGCAAAAATGCGCTGTTGTTCGCGGCCTAGGGCAGCAAAATAGGCGCGTGCTTGCTCTACGGCATCGCCATCACCATCCGCTTCAAAGCCGTAGCGTTGCTCTAGCCACGTAATGAGTTCATCGTGGTAGGTTTTTACCACTTTACCGGCTTGGTCGGCCAAGGGGATGCCCGCTATGGCGGCGTTGGCGGGGTCTAGGTAGTGCTGTAGGAAGGCGTCCCACTGTGTGCCTGGTCCCATGCCGGCTTGTACAGCGATGCCCGCACCGGGGCGGTGATCGCCGGGCACGATGGGGCCTAGGCTGCGTAACTGGGCCTGATCGTCTTGAATAATGTTACGGCCAGCTGATATTTCCAGAGTCCCTGGGCCAGCGATATGAAAGTTGGCATGTAGTATGTCTCGCCCTGCTTGGATGGTAGAGGCCTGATTATCCTGGGTGTGGACGATGAGGTTGTTTTTTAGAAGTAGTGGACCTTTGACGATGTTGCTTGTATAAGCTAGCTCATCCGTAAACCGATGGCCACTAGATACCAGATCCCGCCCGGCGTAAATATGGATATCCCCAATATTGAAGTAAGCAAAGGACTCGACCAGGCTGCCTATGTGTAAACCTACGACATCACCTTGAGCAGCGTAGAATAAGGACCTAGGGGCTACTGCTAAGCCATCATTGCTGAGGGTGTTGCTGCCAAAGGCGAATAAAGGGTTACCTTGTAAGGGGGCTGTACTAAAAATGTTATCAATTAGTACTTTGGCTTTGTGTGTATAACCCACGAACGCCGGTTGGTATATATGAGCCTGGCTATTATGATTTGCAGCCGATATATTGATAGAGTACCCGCCCCCATAGATAGATTGAGCGGCCAGCATATTGACACTGCGCTGGCCCGCAGGAGCAAGCAAAGCACCACCTTGGGCTAGTAATTCTCCTGTTATTGTCGTAGGTTGTGATAAGCTGGTTGAGTAGCCGTAATAGATATTTCCCATATAGCTTTGCACAGTCACATTGCCTGGCAGTAAAAACCAGCCATTATTGGTATCGAATTCCCATTGTGGTGGTACCGTGTATTCGAACGGGCGGGTGTCGAAAGCGGTGTGTCCACCGGCTGACTGGGTGTTAATGGCGGTATTATCCGTCCACAAGCTAAACCAGCTTTGGCTGTGTTCGCCGCTGCCCAATCGGCTGCTATAAGGCACGGAATGATAAGTATGTACCAAGCCAGGGTTGCTGACGCCACTTAACACCAAATCGCCACGGCTCAATAGGCTTGCGGGGCTATCACCTAGGATCAGTTGTAAGCCACCGTGTGTGGAGACTCGGGTTGACACAAAGGGTTCTGTAGGACGTATGTCCTTAGGATCTTGCCAACGGTTATAACCTTTGGCTAAGGCGCCAATTTGGCCTGCTAGCAGTTGCAGATTACCGCGGGTATTGGTTACGGTGCCTAATAATTGGTGAGTAATATTCACGGCATTGTTAGGATTTAGCAGCGTGTGAGCATGACTATTCCAGCCTTGCTGCAGGCGTAGGTCTATATCGCCCCCTCCAGTTTGAATCAGCGTGCCATCGGGTAGGACTCGGCCCGTGCTACCTATGGCAACTTGTAAGGCATTGCTGTGATGTGGGTTGATATTGCTACTAAAGTGCGTGTAAGTTAGTCCTGCGGCACCGCCCGTGTGTACATGTACATTCCCGCCGCCTAAAGTACCTAGACCGGTAAAGCCACTAACAGTAGGGTGAGAGGTTTGGTCGGGCCCTTGGCTATTAATATAAGTGCCAAAGTTTAGCCACCAAGCGGTAGGGATATAAGCAATGTCATCGTTGTTAATACCCGTGCCTTGTCGCCAGAGCCAGTTACCGCTTTGGGCATTGTCTGCCAAGGTGTGAAAGGCATTGCTCACCCCGCCCCAGATGTGGCCAGTAATATCTCCCTCCGCACTGACATACACATTACCCCCTTGATTGGGGTACCAAGCCTGGTACAGGCTGGTACTGTCGCCGTTTACCAAAGCTTCATATTCGGCCGCTTGATCTATGGCTCCACCCAAAACGGTGTAATCCGTTACGCGGCCCCGGTGTTGGTTAAAGGCAGTATCGAGTGCGGCTTGGTCTAACAAGTTTTGCGTGCCAGCGGTGTATATTCCATACGCTGAGCGCTGGTGGATATGAGTGCTGCTATTTAGGAGTAGGTCGCCAGTGCCAGTGCGTATGATACTGAAAATGGGTGCCTTGATATGCACAGCTGTAAGCTCTTTTTCCCCCTCAGCGGGTAGTTGAGTGCAAGCGTTGAACATCTCGCAATATGCTAAATACGTAGGATCAGTGATGATTTCACCTGCTGGCTGGCCCCACGGGTTATCAGGAAGCCAAACCCAGCGTGGCGTGGGTGGGATTACTTTTTCTACGCAGGCGGCGAACATTAAGCAATACTCTAAATAGGTGGGATCCGTGACTTCTTCACCTGCTGGTTGGCCCCATGGGTTGTCAGACAGCCATACCAAAGCCGTACGCCCTAGAGTCTCGTACTCGTTGGCACGACTGTAGTGTGTATCGGCTAAGGTAATCTGGCTGTTAAGGCCTAGCATAATTTTTTTGATATCTGACTCTAGATCAGACCCAGCTACGAGATCTAGCCCCCAAGACAAAGAGCCCGCCGGCAGCATGGCAGCGATCGCCCAGTTTTTACGTGCAAGGGGCTTGCCTTGGGCATTTCTTGGGCGTAGGTCTACGAAAAGTTGATCATTTTCTAGCTTAATATCGGTGCCTTGAGCAAGAATGGCGCCCACGGGCAGAATGAGGTCGCCTTTCTGGATTAAGTTCGCAGGCAAAGGGGCGTGGGCGGGCCAGAGCAGTTCGCTTAGTTTTACCGAGGCAGGCAAGATCATGCCCGCCTTTAATGTACTTCCTAGAGGTAAGGTTAGCCCTTCGGTACCTACTAGGGTACCCGCTGCCAGCAAAACGCTGCCGTCTGTTTTTAGTATGTCTGCGGCCAATACGGTGCCTGCAGTCAGTGTTAAAGCCTGCTCGAGGACAACATCGGTGGGCAAGCGTATACCAGCGGGCAGGGTCAGGTCTTTGGCACGCACGGCATAGTTTAGGGTTTTGCCTTTTAGGTAAGTGGTGCCTTCTTTCAAGGTGACGCCAGCAATGGGAATGACTACATCGCCCGCCAGAGCTTGGATGCCTGGGGTCAGTATCCAGCCTTCGTCGTCGGGAGTCTCGGGCGGTGGCGCAAAGCCATCGTTAATACTGCCGTAAATGGATAGGTCTCCCGCCGCACGTAGGCTAAGCTGGCCTGGTTCGCCTGAGCCGTATACCGCTGTTTTTTGGGTGTTTGGATTCAGACTAGCATACCGATAGGCGGATAAGTCCAGATCGCCGCGCACGATCATATCGCCGTTACTGCGTAACTCTATAGCAGGGCGAAGGTGAAAAGCGTCGGTGTAACTACGTAAGGCAGCCAACTTGTTATTCAGTAAGCCGCTATTGTTCAGCGCAGCCTGCATAAATTGTTGGGCCTGGCCATGCTTGCTGTCTAGATAAGCCTGATCTACGACTTGGTAAGGCTTGTCGCTGGCCGCTGGTTCGGTACCGAAGGGGGCATCATCATAACGGCGCTGTCCATAAACCGCGATGCGCTTGGCGCCTTGTATATGCACGGGCTGGGCGATGTGAATAGCGATATCACCATGAGTGCTGGCTGCTTCTGTATTGGTGTCGCCTGCGGCATCGATACGTGGCGCGTAGATATCGAACGTGCCTAACGCTGGCCCAGAGAAGGTGGGATGGTCTGTTCCATGTTGTAGGTTAAAAGTTGCGCCGCCCGCGATATGCAGTTGGCCTAAGCCAGAATCTAGCACAATGATGGCGCGATTTGGGGCATCAATGATTTGCCCATAACTATCCACGCGCAACAAGCGTCCGTGGGTGTCTAGCACGCTTTGGCTGCCTAATTGTATGCCATGCTGGGCGGCTAAGCGTATGCTGCCTACCTGTGCTCCACTGGCGTTGATGTTACCTGCTACCGTCAACGAACCATGATCGAGTGATAGGCTAATATGTTGGGCTTGTACATCATCGCCGATACGCAAATCACCTTGTTTGAGCTGGAAGTGTCGAGCCCCCCAGAACTGGCCTTGATTTAGGCGCTGGTTTAAGCTTGCAAAGTCAGCGCTTAGGTCACTTGTTCCTAGTTGGTAGCCACGCAAGGTAAACTCGCCCTGTCGATAGGGTACCCAAGTGCCCCCAGCGTCGTAAGTGCCAGTGCTGCTGCCTATTAATGTGCCCAGTAGTTGAATGCGGCCAGCTTGCTTGTCTAGGGCAATTGCACTGATGCTTCCTGCATGGTTGTGCTTGGCCGATACGTCGATGACAGAGGCCGAGCTTTGGAAGATGTTGCCCGACTTGCTTTGTAGGGATACCTCGCCTCCCCAACTGTAACGACTGATATCGTGTAGTGTAATTTCCCGTCCGGCCAAATCGATCTGAGCTAAGTCGGACAAGTACAGGTCTTGTACCGTACTTAAGCTTAATCGTCCGCTGGGCAAAGCAACACTGCTATGTATTTGTATGCTGTGGGCGTTTAGGTCCAGCTCGCCCCCCGTTTCCAATCCATGCTTTAGGGAAGGCGAAAAAGTACTGCTTGAGCCCGAGGCCGGTGCGTATACCTGCAAGTGGCCGCCGATGTGGGCCTTGAGTACAGCCCCGCCCGCTGCTGTTAGCAAGGGGGTGTGGAGATATAGGTTTCCCCCTTGATAAGCGGCATCAGGGTCAGCCGCGTGCATATCGTATTGATGGTATACCTGCAACTCACCTTTGTGGTTGGCGGTAATGCGGTCGTTGGCGTGTAAGTGAACATTCTGAAATCCCAGTAGGTGGCGACTATGATGGTCTATGCCAGAGGGTTGTGAGTATTCATCGTAGCCAAAGGTAATACGTTCTGCCTGCACGATAAGTTGCCCATGTCCTGTGCCGCGGCCGCCGGTAATGGGCGTTGGTGCATGGCCCGCCGTGCCCACCCAAAATAATTGATCGGTGATCAGTGTGGCACTATCTTCTGGCTTGCCATAGCCGTAAATGGCCGGGCTACTGAGCACGAATTTTTTAAGGCTATTGTGGCCTGTAGCAGTGTCGCGGGTGTCTAGCTGTACTGTGCCAAAGAAGTTGAGCGACTCGCCAGCGTTGAGCGTTAGGCTTTCAAGAGCTGGGGCACCGTAGGTTGTATCGCTGGCTAATAAGCGGTTTAAGGCGGTTTGATCAAGCTGCATACCACGACTTAGCTGCCCTGTGGCCGCTATTTGCGCCAAGTCTGCTTGATTGCCTATGTTCATGGCGGCTACGCTTAATACTAGGTTACGCGTACCAAAGCGGGTAGCTGGACCCCATAGCACATCGCCCTGGGTGGCTAGCAATAAGCTTTCTTCGGAATACAGTTCAGCGGCTTGTGTGCAAGCCTGTGCGCAAGCGCCAATGTGTATATTGGCTGGGCGTGCGGTACTGCTGGTAGGGGCGATACTTAGAATATGACCATTACTCACGGCCAGCATGGTGTTGTTGGTCGTGTACAAATAGCCCTGGCGAGCATCGTAGGCGGGCTGACCTTGGCCTACCGTATTAATACCGGCGCCACTTTCTATGGTAATACCATCGCCATCGGCTTGGCTAACCAGCATAATTTGTGGACCCTGCAAGCGAGCGCCGCTACGAAGAATGATCTCGGGTGTCTGTGTGCGCGTGTCAATTTGGTTGGGGGTTAAACTAGAGATAATCCAATGTTCACCTCCTATTAGCAATTGACTGGCCCCGATGGCATTTAAATCACGGCCATAAAAGGCGGTGTAGTCGCCTCCGGTAGCTGTACCGTGATCAGGTAAAATTTCTATGCGTGAGCCCAAGGCTTGTACTTCTGCCGTGCCGCCATAGCCGTATTCTGCTGCTTGCATACGAGCTTGACCCTGGAAACTAAATTGTGCTGTTTTTCCAGGTACTTGCTGTAGGTTAATTTTGAGGGTTTTTGCGTCGGCTGGGATCTGCGCACGAGCGGCGCCCAGCTTTTGGGCTTGGGTAAGCACAAAGTCACTATAGCTGGTTTCATTGTACTGAGCGTAACGACGTAAGGTATCAGCTGCCGTAATCGTGACAGGAGTGGCCAGAGTGTTGAGAACAGCGCCATTGTGTAACCCTACATGGCCATAAGTGGCATAGGAGCCATTACGCATGGCTTGCGTAGAACCTCCCCCTGCGACAGTGCTGCCGTGTAGCTCCACTCGATAGGCTCCCGGCATTAACGCATAGCTGGCGGGCAGTAAAGTATAGGTGCCGGCGGGCAAACCGGGTATGCGGTTATCGTGCAGGGTGATGCGTTGACCTACTGTGGGGGCCTGTTTGGCCTGCCTGTCTTCGGGGGCATAAGAAGCCTGATAGCCAGGAATAATCGCATATACGGAGTTGCTCGTAGGTAAGCTGAAGCCTTGCTTGCGATATTGCATTAAAGGCGTGTAACGCAGGTCTACGGAACCCCCGCGGCCAGTTACAAAGCCTGCACCCCGTAAATCTCCCCCGCCTGACAGGTCGATAACAGCGTCCTCTTGGACCTGAATAGAAGTGGCGCGTAGATCAATGGCGGGCCCTTGTCCTAATCCTTCTGGGGCCACTTCCTGACCTAGGTAGGTATATAAAATATCATCCAGTGTTTGCCCGTAGGGCAGGGTAAGCCCAGCCGCACTGACAGAGCTCATACTAGCGCTACCTAAGGTAACTTGGCTGGCAAGATAATTGGATAAATGACGATTTCCCCCTATGAATAGTTTACCCATAGGAGCGTATATCGTTCCGTATTGATGTACCTGATCTGCATATAAACCTAGCTCACCAAATACGGACTCGGGTGCCAAGCCGGTTAATGGTGAAGGAAAACCTTGTTCAATACGTAATTGACTGCCTGGGCGCAAGGTCTCATCGCCGTCTTTCAGTATTCTGCCTGCTATGACTCTTCCTTTAACGCCTGTGGTTGGGTACAGGCGTTGTGTTTGTAAGATGATATCGCCCGAGGAAACGAGTTCGGAGCCAAAGTCTCGTCCGCTAAATAGGGGTGCAGAATGGATAAAACGTATATCGGTATCGCTGACTAGGGATAGTTGGGCGAAATCTGGCCGGTTGATGGCTAGACCATTAACGCTTTTGTTTAAGCCAAAGTTCACCATGCCCTTGATGTCAATAAGCTGACCCTTGAGTTCGAGTTGGCTTAAGTTACTTTGGGTGCCTAAGCCTCCTTGATAACTGGGACGCACATGAAAATCTGAGATTGGAGCGTTATCCACTATACCTGCTAATAGCAGATAAGTGGCTTGCAAACGTATATTGCTCGCTAGGTCCGAAGCGGCATGGTTGGTGTAGCCGCCGGCATACAAACGCAGCTCCCCATCTAGCTGTAAATGCACCTCGGGAGCAAAGTTAATACTTCCGTTGCTGTATAAAGAGAGTGAGGCTAAATTACTTTTTTGTATGTAGTCAGTGCTTATCGTGGCTTCCCCAAACTCCATTAAGTCAGAGTCAGGTTGAGTTTGAGCTTTCTGAACACGTATCTCACGTAAAGTCAGTAAACGTTTATCTAGCACTGGATTAAGGTAGTTTGGCGCTTCCAGAGCCAAAGTTAGTTTGCCTCCTAACGCATTAAGCCCCCCGGATCTTGCATTTATATGGCCATTGAGATAGATGCCGCTACTTGAAGCTAAACTGATTTCACCCGCGGCACTACTATGCAAATGATTGCTGTTTGTATGTCTGTCGTACAGGTGCGCTGTGTTACCTGATATATTTAATAGGGCATCCGCATCTATATAAATAAATGCATCTGATGCGATAACTCTACTAAAGCTTTCGTTTAGGGTGCCGCCTATAATAATTTGGCCGCCAGTGCCTAGTATCCCATAAGCACGATTAAGCTTATCGTAGGCAATAAAACTATGGGCTGATGTATCTATTACTGCATGTTTTCCTATCGTGATAGATCGTTGGTTCACCTGATTATCGGCTACGACGGATTCTTGTTGAATATTTAATGGGCCTAAGATGCTGATAGTGCCACTAGGGGCTTTCAGGTGACCGTTTATATGTATGTCATCACGGGCATGTAAAGATATAGTTTGTCCGGGATCGACCTCGATGTGAGCCCCCTGCTCTATGACCAGGTTTCCTTTATCTCCCGCTCCTGTTTCACTGTCCCGTCTTCCTGCGGCAAGTTGCAGGCTCACACCTATCCGTTGAGTGACTAGTTTTGTGGCTTCATCACTTTGATAAATGCTAGGATGGATGAGCTCTTTATGAAAATTGACAGGGTTTTTTGCCAGGGCTAGCGTAGGGGAGTAAGGATGTATTTTCGTATGCTGGGAAACCAATAGGCCGGTGTGGGAACGTAATGCATATTCTGTGAATCCAACTTGGAAAAATTCAGGCCTAAAAGTGATAAGAGGACTGATTCGAGCAGGGCGGACGACAGTAAAACCAGGTCGTATACGTGTACCCGCGGCTAGGGTAACATCAAAATTCGTTTGTTCGCCTGCGGCAATCTTTCTTGCGGCGCTTCCGTGCAGGGGAACACCCATGGGGAATATGTTATGGGGAACCACGTAAGAGTAAGGAAAGTTCCCGGGGTATTCAATATCTATAATTGCAGCGCCCTTAGGCAAGGAATACGCTGCACCTTCTGCCCAAGCGTTTGCAGGCGGTACTCTAAGCGAATGAATAGTATTGTCGTTCGGTAAGGTGTAAGAAATAGTATAGCTACCCAGAGTTATTCCGCGTCCAGTAGCGGGTGGTAGGTTAGTCCAGTCGTCAGCTAGAACTAGATTTTTTAAATTTGGTGGTGCCGATAAAGTTTGCCCTGGGAGAGCGAGAGTAGAGGAGTACACATAGTCTGCGGGCATGTTTTCGCCAGAATTGACTGTATAGGGGGAGTTTAGAATTAAATCTATAGCGCTTCTTTCTCCCGGTTGTAGTACGCCGTTTTCTGCAAAAAGCTTATTGCCTATGACCATGGCAGTAGAGGCTTCAATGTCTAGCATGCCACTGCCAGTGTAGCCATAGCCTTGTATTTGCCCATCTAGCGTTAAGACAGCTGTTGTCAGTTGCCCTAGTAAGCCAGAACCTAAGGTGACATTCCCGCCCTTTCCGCCTTTAACACTTAGGTCGGGTGCTACCGCCGCGCCCGCCGAGGTATTGAGTAGGCTGTTCTGTTCTAGGGTGAGATGACCGGTACTGCGCAAGGCTATATTGCCGCCATGGATGTAAGCTGTGTTGTGCCTATTGTGTTGATCGACTTTAAACAATAGGCCGCTGGTATCTAAAGTTATGCCCGTAGCCACGGTGATGCTGGGCTCCACCCCCGCAGGCGCGTTTAAATAACGGTCCGTTAGTTCTTTGGTGTTTATGGCGTACTGTTTGAGTACATTGCCGATGCGTAGCGTGCCGCTGGGCGCCGTAATATCGGCGCCTATATATATGGTGGGGCTATATAAGCTTAAGTGGGCACCTGCTTGTAGGGCGAGGGCCTGTTCTAGCCGAATCTGCTCTGTTGCGGCTAGGTGTACGCCGTGCAACTGACCCAAATTGGCCGGATCTAGCCAGATGTGGCCATGCTCTTCCGCTTTAATAGGGGCGTCCAAATCTGCTCGACTGTCCGAATCTGGCTCTAGTTGAATTTGCTTAGTTTGGGCGCCTAACACATGGCGCAGTACTTTAGCGTTAATGTCGTATACGGGGTTATAGCTGCCCAGTATTAATTGCGCGGCGCGGGCTAAGGCAAACTGCGACTGATAATAGCCGTCTAGCAAGGCTTTGGGTTGTTGAGTTTGTTGTGGGCCTTGGTAGACTTGGCTAATTATATTTCCTTGTAACTGGGCATTTTCGGTGGCGACGACTAGCTTTCCTGCATCACGCCCGATGATGTATCCCTGTTCAAAACGTCGCTGGGGGGCGAGTAGGGTACTACTGAATGTGCGTTTGCTGCCCCAGCGAGCGCTTTCGTGTACATAGCCCGTAAACACTCCTGGCTGGTACAGTCTATCGCCCGAAGCGTTATCCGCCCTGTAGAGCCTGCCGTCATCCCCCAACAGCCAGCTTTGACGTAGGTAGCCACTGTGTACATCTAATGTGCCGCCGGATAAATTAATACGCGAATCTTGGGCGCTGACAAAGTCTCCGCCTGTCACCGTCACCGTGCCTCCCTGCGCTGCCCACTCACCCATGGTGTGGCCAGCCGTAGAGAGATAACCGCCTACCTCAAGTAAGCCGCCTTGGGTGTACCAGCGATCGCCTTCGTAGCCTTGGGTGCCAGCGGGCACCAAAATTAGTAAACGCCTATCTAGATACAAATCTTGATTGTTTAAGTTTTTGCTGTCACGGTTATTGGGCGAATCGCGTTGCTCGTTGCCCTGTACGTTGATTTTCAGATTATTGTTAGCCATAGCGACGGGTACGCCCACGGCGCCGGATACATCCAGCATGGCTTGGGGGCGTAGTAGGGTGCGCTGGGCAGCACTAATGGCTATTTCGCCTCCGGTGGCTAGGCTAATGCTAGTACCCGTAAACTCCACCGTGTTGCCACTGACGATTTCAATACGGGATAAGTCGCGCCTGTCTAATACAGTGCTGAGATTATCAAAGGCACCACTACGGCTGACGGTAGCCTGACTATCTAAACGCTGTAGTGCCGCATCGCGTTGACTGTCTAGGGCGTTGATGTCACGTTCAGTCAGTAATATGGCTGTAGTGCCGGATAAAGTGATGCGGCTGTCCGTATCGCTGGCGCGGGTAGATAAGTGCACGGTACCGCGCTTGCTTTGGCTGCTAGTGGCAACAGCCACACCGGCTTGGGTGACGCGATGGCCCGTAAGGGTAATATCCCCTTCTGGGGCAAAGATCAGACCCGTGTTAGACACGGCCCCCGCTTCGCTGTTAGCAGTTCGGCTGGTAGAGACCTCGTTGCCTGCGGTGCTAGAGTGTATATTGGCTTGGGTACCCACACCTTTGCGTATGTAAAAGGTATCGCCGGCAGCTAAGGTTGTTTGCCCCCTAGGGGTGTAAATATCCCCATGATTATGGGCTTCCTGGCCAAGTATTAATACATAACCACCGTCTTGAGTGGAGTTTTGCGGAGCATGGGTGTTAATGCGCGCACCTGCTTGGATGATGACGTGGCCTTTCGCGTTAGTAAACGTGGGCTGCGTGCCGTCAGTATCGGGATACAGGCCATTTTTCAGAAATTGTTCGTCGTTTATTTGTGCCGCTGCTGCCACCAGATTCCGCACGTTCACTTGCGATGTGCCGCTGAATACGATGCCGTTTTGGTTGACCACCATGACGGTGCCGTCGCCTTTGATTCTTCCTTGGATTTGGCTAGGGGCGGTTTGATCACCGACGACGCGGTTCAGCACCGCATCGGTATTTTTTTGTTGAAATTCTACCGTGGTGTTGCGGCCTACATCAAAGCGGTTCCAGTTCAGGATGGCTTTGGATTCGGTTTGTTTAATGCCCACATGGTGCTGACCGTTTACGTTGCTTGCTACGGGGGCTTCTGCGCCTAACCATTTGGCCTTATCGCCAGTGGCGACCTCCAAACCCCCGTGTGCTAGGCCATCGGCCACGTTACTGGCTTGCTGTTGGGCGGCTAAGCGGGCGGCATTTTGTGCCGCTTGTTGGGCGGCAATGGCGTTCGCTGTGCGGTTTAAATTATCTAGCGATTGCGACAATTGCGCCCGTGCAGCCGCCTGTTGCTGTTGCATGTTTTGCGCTTGCTGGGCGGCACGCGTGGCCTGATGCGCAGCACGCTGCTGCTGTTGCAGGGCCGCGTTTTGCTGGGTGAAGAAATCCCCGCGCAGTTGGGCGTGGGACTTGCTGGATAGGCTAAAGAGTGCCAGCAAAACGGCACTGGCCAGTGGGGCTATTGCCAAGTGTTTTCGGGCTGGGGCGGCGATGCGATCAGAGCTTAGAGAGCTGGCACGAATTGTCATGGGTTTCTACCAAAAGGGCGCATAGTCTTAAATTGGGGCTTTGAAAGCCGGTTCAGAGGTAAGACGAATGGGCGCAGCAGAAACTGCAAACTATTTTTTGGGCAAGCCTAGCTTAGGATAAGCAGGCCGGCGGGCATATGCTGGCTGCTAAGACCAAAAGTATGTTCGATTTGCTGTAAGGCATGATCCAGACTGCGTAGTTGAAAGCGGCCACTCAGTGGCTCTTGGGCGACAGCCGTGTTCATCAGTACGACTCGACCCTGCCGATAGCGATTGATTTCTGAAATGACGAGTTCTAAAGGGGTTTGCTCAAAACTCAGTTCGCCGTTGCGCCAGGCGGCGGGGCCTTTTTGTGCCTGTTCTTGAACGGGTTCTATGTGCTGTTTGGTGTAGCGTAGGTGCTGTTTAGCTTGTACCAGACGGTCCCCGTAGGGGTGGTGAACGTGCACTTGCCCTTCCAGACAGTGTAAGTCGGTGGTGCTGCCAATATGTTTAAGCTCAAAGTGGCTGTTGTGTACTCGGCAACGCGCTACGCCTGCGTGAACTTCAAAATTAGGTCTGGCATTGACCTGTATGGCGGCTTCGCCCTGTAGCAGGCGAAAACCGGCCTTGTGTTCCAGCTCGCGAATGCTGGTGCGTGTATTGAGGTTTAGCGTAGCGCCTGCCCAGTCTAGTTGCCGTTGTTCGCCTGTACGCGTGCGCTCGTCGGCCCCCCATTCTTGTGGATTGGGCCACAGGCCTTTAGGGGGAAACAGTACGCCGGCACCTATGCTTAGGCCTAGACCTAGCGTTGTTGCTTGCAGCACACGGCGACGGGACTGCGAGCGGGCGATGCTGTGAGCCAGGGTGCCAGGGGGGTGCTGACTAGCCCAGGTTTGTGCACTGAGCGTAAATGTTTGCCATTCCGCCTTAGCCTGTTCGAAGGCAATTTGATGCTCCGCGGTTTGCAGCCAGTGTTTAAAGTGTGTGGCATCCAGGGCGGTTGCTTTACCACTGTGCAGCAAGCGTAGCCACGTGCGTGCCTGCTCTAGTGCAGCAGAATTTTCGGTAGGAGGAGGGGTGGAGGGGGACATGGCAATAATAAGTAGGCTTTTTACTAAGACGAATGACAAAAGCTGACACTGCAAACTTTTTATGTGTCCTTGTCCTGCCGTTGTAGTGTGGCGTACAGGGTGTCGTGGATGCGTTTTAGCTCGTAGGCAACCGTGCGCACGGAGATGCCAAGGCTGGAGGCGATATCTTTGTGTGGCAGGCCTTCCCAGTGGGCTAGTAAAAAGATTTGGCGTTGGCGCACTGGCAGGCGTTCCAGGCGGTCTAGTATGTAAAGAGTGTCTTGACGTTGTGCATAGTGTTCGTCTGAGTGGGGAGCGGTGCAGGGCATGTTTTGCAGCTCTTGAATTTCATCCCACGATAATAAGCGCGATTGTCGTCGTTGTATGTCGATGGCAATATTAATAGCGGTGCGCAATAGATAGGCTTGCGGGTTGTCGGCGTGTTCGCCACGGCTATGCAAGCGTAGCCAGGTGTCTTGCAGGGCGTCTGAGGCCAGATCGCTATTGCCGAGCATGCCAGTCAGTTTGCGTCGTAAAGCGCCGTAATGCTGGCTAAGGTAATCCAGCACAGATCCTCGGGTGCGTTCATTCATGGCGTGCGCAGTGTTTGTGCTGTGTGAGCAGGCTGGGCTCAAGCAGTAAGGTGATGGGCTGGGGAAGGCGGGCAGGGGGTGGGGCACCCAGATTCAGGTGCTGTAGCTGTTGTTGCAGTGTTTGCTGATACGAGGGCTGACTGCTTGGGTGCAGGACGTGTACACCGATAATACGCCCCTGGGGCGATAGGCGAATTTGTATGAGGCTGCGATGCAGACGTTGGGCTTGGGGCAGCAAGCAAAGCTGCCGCATAATCTGTTGTTGTATTAAGCCAGGGTAGCCTTGCAAACTGATGGTTTCGGGCGTTTTAGGCTGCGCCTGGATCACATAAATTGCGTGTGGCGTTTGTTCAATAACACTGACCTGCAAACCTGTATTACGTAATAGGGCACGTAATGCGTCCAGAGACGTGTAGCGTCCTTTGACGGCGCTGGACTGCACGCCAGCGCTTAAGGCAGAGCGAATGAGTATGGGTTGCTGGCTAAGGCTGGCATAGTGCTTAAGCGCTGTCGAGAGGTCTTGTGCAGGGATATCGACATCAATCAGCTTGGCATGGGCGCAGGCATGCTGCATCAAGGCCAGACACAATAAGCCCGAAAAAATGTAATGTGTAGCGCTGGAGGGGAATAACACGAGCACAGAAACCAAGCCTATTGCCGTTCCCACTATGGGGAATTAAAGAAGGCCCAAAATTCCCGTTTTAGGGGAAGGGTGTGCTTATGCTATTTTGTGAATGTGACAGGGGTGTGAAGCGCAGAGCCCAGTGCTTGGACTGTGGCTCTGCTGGTGGGCACTTAGGCCTTTTTCAGGTACATGGCTTTTAGCAGATAGCTAATGCCGTCGATTTTGCAATCGACTTCGTGATCGCCACGCACTATGCGTATGTTTTTGGCTTTGGCGCCTTTTTTCAGCGTGTTCGTGCCTTTTACTTTCAGGTCACGAATCAAAATAACATCGTCGCCAGTGCTTAGCAGATTGCCGTTGCTATCTTTGACAATAATTTCATCGCTTTCGGGTTCTACGGTGGTGCTGGTTTCTTCTTGCCACTCGTAACCGCAGTCGGCGCACACCAGTTGCTCACCGTCGTGATAGGTGTTCTTTAGTGTGCATTGTGGACAGGGTGGAAAGGTACTCATGTTTTTTTCCTGTAAGTCTATAGGTATGACAGTGCCTGGTCGGCACGCATTCAAATGGGGCTAGTGTAGCCGTTTGTCACAGGAAGACCAAAAACACGAAGGCCCCATCATTGCGACGGGGCCTGTAGACCGCTAAGCGGTATTAAGTTGTCATGAATACAACTAGATGGCAGTTGCTGCTTTAGGGCAACTGAACTGGCGCTGTGCCAGTTGGTTTCACTTTACAGCGCTTTCACATTCTTTTGCAATATCAGGAAAACCCTAAAGTGTTTGATGTGTAAAAATCACAGGGTGGGCATATGGTGACAGCATAAGCCGGTATTTATCTGGAGTGTGAAATGAAGAAAGTATGTATCAGCGTTTTGTTAAGCGTGGGCTTGTTGTCTGCGTGCGCGCATCAGGGCAGCGATCCTGCGCTGACAGGGACGGGCGTTGAAGTATATGGGGTGCTGGATGTGGGGGTAGGCACCAGCAGGCAGTCCAATTAATCGCTTGAACAGCCTGCCTAAAGCCAGACCTTAAGGTTTAGCTGGTGGTGGCTTTGCCGGGCTCGCTTAACTTGGATAGCGCTTTACTTAAGCTGTAAGCAGGTTGGAACGAGTCGGCACTGGCCATGGGCCAGCCCACACGAAAGATGGTGTGACGGTATTGCTCTTGTAAGAGTTCGCCTTTTTCCAAGTCGGGGAATAAGGCGGACAATACGCGTACTTCGCCGTTACTGATGCGGCGTGCTATGTGATGAGGACGCAACTGGTTGGGATGCGGTAAGCCAGCCGCTGCCAGCAGTTCGGCCAGAGCCTTAAGCGTATTGCCGTGAAAGCTGCTAACGCGTACTGCCTTGTCGTCCACGACTAGCGCTTTTTGACGCTGCGGGTCTTGAGTGGCCACCCCTGTGGGGCATTTATCTGTATGGCAGGCTTGGGCCTGAATACAGCCCACCGCAAACATAAAGCCGCGGCCACTGTTACACCAGTCTGCACCCAAGGCCATGATTCTGGCCATATCAAAGGCGGTAATTACCTTGCCGGAAGCACCCAGTTTGATTTGTTCACGCAAGCCTATGCCCACTAGTGTGTTGTGTACCAGACGTAGTGCTTCGCGTAACGGGGTGCCTACGTGATCCACAAACTCCACCGGCGCGGCACCTGTACCACCTTCGGAACCATCGACCACGATAAAGTCAGGAGTGATCCCTGTTTTGAGCATGGCTTTGGCGATGGCAAACCATTCCCAGGGGTGGCCAATACACAGTTTAAAGCCCACGGGCTTACCGCCTGATAGGTCTCGAAGCTGCGCCACAAATTCCAACAGTTCTATGGGAGTGGAGAAAGCACTGTGGTTAGCGGGGGACAGGCAGTCCACGCCTTGGGGTACGCCGCGTGCCAGAGCAATTTCGGGAGTAACTTTAGGCCCAGGCAAGATCCCACCTTGGCCGGGTTTAGCCCCTTGTGATAGTTTTATCTCTATCATTTTGATGTAGTCTTTGGTGGCAGTTTCTGCAAATTTTTCAGGCGAGAAATTACCGTTGTCATCGCGACAGCCAAAGTAGCCAGAGCCTATGTTCCAGACCAGGTCGCCCTTGTGCTGGGTGTGATAGCGGCTTACGCCGCCTTCGCCGGTGTCATGAGCAAATTCACCCAGACGTGCCCCTTTATTCAAGGCCAGAATGGCATTAGCGGATAAGGCACCAAAGCTCATGGCTGAAATGTTCAAAACTGACATGGAGTAAGGCTTGGTGCAGTGCGGGCCGCCCACGATGGTTTTGAAGTTACTGTCTTCAATTTTGATGGGCGCCATGGAATGGTTAATCCACTCGTAGCCGCTGCCGTAGATTTCCTGCTGGGTACCAAAAGGGCGCTTATCGATTTCTTGTTTGGCACGCTGGTATACCAAAGAACGATCGGCACGGGAAAAGGGCAGTTGCTGACTATCGCTTTCCAGAAAGTACTGACGAATCTCGGGTCGTATAGCCTCGAAGAAATAGCGCAGATTACCAATAACCGGATAGTTTCTGCGTATGGCATGACGCGTTTGTGTAATATCCACTAAGCCTAGCAAGCTTAATGCCATGCAGGGCACGGCAAGAAATAGCCATGCAGGGTGACGACTAATGCTTAGAAATAAGGATACAAAACAAAGAAAAACGATCAGATAGAAGGCGGTGTAGCGGGTGAGCCAACGCTGCATAAGTACTCCTGGCTAAAAGCTAGATGCGGGCATTATAGTTAAAGATATCAGTGCTTGAGTGTTAAATTAACAGAGAGGTTGAATGTCTCCAACGATAAAAAATGTAAAGACAGTACATGGCTCCTGGCTGGAGCTGGAAAGCGACGCCATGCACGTGCGCCATGCTGTGTTTATTCAAGAACAAGGCGTTCCTGCCGAGCTGGAAACCGATGACTACGATTACCTTAGCATGCATGTTGTGATCTACGACAGCCAAGGCGGCCCTATTGCCACCGGTCGTCTGCTACCCGATGGCCACATAGGCCGCATGGCGGTACTGGCCCAGCAACGTGGTCAAGGCCTGGGCGCCTTGGTCATGCAGCGTCTGCTTAGCTTGGCGAAAGAGCAGCAGTTGCACACTTTGAGGCTCTCCGCCCAAACCCACGCACTGGGTTTTTACCAAGGCTTAGGCTTTGTGCAGCAAGGCGATGAATACCTAGAGGTAGGTATACCCCATGTGAGGATGATACGGGAGGGGTAAGTTAGACGGGCTTATGTGGTGGCCTTTTTGTGTACGACGGGTTTTAGCACAGCCATGGCTGTTGCAATGGGGGTTTGGTCGGCATACAAATGGGCTTGCATGAAAAATAAGCTAGCACCGGCACGGGTGATTTCAGGCTGTACGATGACTAGTTGACCCTGATGGCACGCATTAAGAAAATGCATGTCAAATTGTACGGTCACGCATGGGGTGCGCCGTTCTGAGTGCTCCCATGCAGCAATGCTTAAAGCATGATCGGCCAGAGTCATCAGTGTTCCACCGTGAACCAGGCCTGCGGGGTTTACATGGCGCTCATCCATACGCAGCGCGTATACCGTTTGTGCGCCGTTATGCTGACTGAGTAAAGGGCCTAATTGTTCCATGAGCCCCGTAGAACGGTGTGCTTTCCAGTCGGATTCGGCTAGGTAGGACATATATTTACTGTTATTGATTAAATTACGTGCGTCTATTCTAAAGAGAATAGCGTGGTAGATATGGATTTAGCACAATCGCTTAAGTCTTGTACTAGTTCGGGTATTTTAGCGTCACCAAGTTGGTCGCTGATCGTAGCCAAGACAATGCTATGTGTCATTTGCCGGTGTGCGTCTAGAACTGGGGCAGCAGCCAGTGTAATGCCAGTAATGTAGTTGCCTTGATCTAGGCTATACCCCAAATGTTTGGCATGCTGTACCTCCAGCCACCAGTCCTCAAAGTCAGGCCGCTGTTGCCAGCGTAATGCTTCGAATTGGTGTTTTAGTTCCGTGGGGCTCAGCATGCTATGCGCCGCTACGAGCCGGCCTGTTGCACTAATCAGGCTAGGAAACCGACTGCCTACATCAACATGTAAGCGGAACGGGAGTTTAGAGTGTGATAGGGCGGTAACAACCATATGTTGAGGGTTAAGCGTTTCAACTCCTAATGCAGTCCCCCCCCATTTTTGCGCGAGCAGGTCAAGTGGCTGCTGTACGTGTTGAGCGAATAAGTCTGTTTGTAGCACCCCTCTGGCCAGAGCAAGCATACCCGAACCCAAACGATAGCGTTTTGATGCGGGGTCAAAATGCAGCAGTTGCTCTGCTGTTAAGGCACGCAGTATGTGTAAGCACGTGCTAGGTACCAGATCTAATGTGTCCGCTATGCTTTTTACGTTCATGGGCTCGGCAGAACGCCCTAAAAGACGTAGGATGGCTACCGCTCGCGACACGGCCGGAACAGGGCGTATTCGAGGGCTGGAGGTACTGCTTTTTTTGGGGCTGCTCATGGACATGGGGTAGGGGATCAGAATGGAAGTTAAATTGTGCATAGTAAGTGTATTCCATTGTTGAGCGAGTGCCACCCCCGCCCACGAGCGGTGCAGCGGTTTATCGGACGCTGCGCACTTTATTGAATGCTGATCCCTGCTTTTTCTATGATGGGTCCCCATTTGGCCTGTTCGGCCTGTATCATGCTGGCCAAGTCTTGTGGAGAGCCACCGCCTATGTCCAAGCCCAGCGCTAAGAGGCGTTCCCGAGTTTCTGGCATGGTGAGCAGTTGCTGTAGTTCAGTACTCAGTTTTTCGATAATCTCAGGTGGGGTGCCTTTGGGGGCAAACAGGGCGTTCCAGGCAATCACCTCGAAATCAGGCAAACCCTGGCTGGCGACGGTGGGTACCTGAGGCAATAAGGGGCTATCTTGCTTGCTTGTGACGGCTATGGCGCGTAATGTGGCTCCGTCTAGCTGGGGGCGTGCCGCCGCGTAGGTGTCTATGGTTAAGCCAATGTCTCCACCGATTAAATTATTCATGGCCATGCCCGAGCCTTTATACATGACCCCAAACAAGGGGGCGCCTGTTTGTTCTTTGAGTAACTCGAGAACGAGTCTGGCTGTGGTGCTTGGCAGGCCGATATCAGCACTTTGCTTTTTTTGCTCGGCGTGTTCAAGAAGGTCTTTGATGGTGTGTAGCTCGGAGTCCGGTTTGGTGAGTACAACCATAGGGAAAGAGCCGATTAATGTTATCGGTTCGAAGTCCTGGACAGGGTCAAAATTCAAATTAGGGTACAAGAATGCATTGAGATTGTGGGTGGCATTGGTTCCCATCGTAAGTGTGTAACCATCGGCCGGGGCACGTGCTGCGGCGTAAGTGCCAATATTACCTCCCGCTCCCCCGCGGTTTTCAATAAAAAAGGCTTGTCCCATGGATTTGCTAAGATGGTCCGCAATATAGCGAGCAATCGCATCGGTACCTTGGCCTGCCTGATAGGCCACGATAATTTTTACGGGCTTATCAGGGTATTGCTGGGCTACAGCGCCGTTACTGCTAAGGCTTAAGGCGCTGAGTAAAACGAAAGATTGCAATAATGCACGCATGTTTGTCTCCTGTTGTTTTCATCGAGTGGTTAGGCGTTGCTTGTTGCACAATCAAATCAGTCCAGATGATTAGCCTGGCTTGAGTCTTTCTTTAATAAAGTTATGTTGGTTAAGTTCAGGGGGGGCGTGTCGCCATTCACCTGGTGTTTTACTGAGTCGTATAGGTAAGCCAAGGTGGCTGACCTCTCCTTGCTGCTGCCACATGCCGCGATGTTGAGTGTGGGCTTGTTGCAAGGCCTCTGGCACGGTGTTTACCGGTGCGGCGGGTACACCTATGCTCATTAGTTGTTCGCAAAGGCTTATCTTGTCTTTGTCTTGGATTAAGTGTTCTAGTGTTTTTTGCAAGTACGCTTTGTGTTGTAGTCTATTCGCATTACTAGCAAATTCAGGTTTGTCAGCGAGCTCTTCGTGCCCTAAAAATAGACAGAAACGACGAAACTGTTGCTCACTTAGTATCCCCAGAACAATCAGTCCGTCTTTGACTTTAAATGTGCCATAGGGTGCGATGTTCGGGTGGTCACTGCCAAGCAGAGCGGGAGTTTTTCCTGAGATCCCCCAGTTGTGGGCGTGGGGAATGAGCAAGCTTAATGCGGTGTCGTACAGGGTGGCTTCGACGCGCTGTGCTTGGCCTGTTTGCTGGCGTTGAAATAAGGCCATCAGAATTCCCGAAAATGCGGTGTAGGCGGTTAGGTGATCAACAAGCGGCACACCTATGCGCATGGGGCCTGATTCTTCGCTGCCATTGATGCTCATTAAGCCACTCAAGGCTTGTATTACTGCATCATAGCCAGGCATTGAGCCTAAGGGCCCATCTGCCCCGAAACCCGAAATACTGCAATAAATCAGGCGTGGATAGGCGTGACTGAGCACAGTCTCGTATCCTAGGCCCCATTTTTCCATCGTGCCAGGTATGAAGTTTTCAACTAAAACGTCGGCGTCTTTTAATAGTTCAAATACTATGGCTTGCTCAGTTGGGTCACGCAAATTTAAGGTGATTGCATACTTGCCCCGATTAAGGGCATTAAAGTATGCAGCTTGTCCCCGTTGATCAAAAGGAGGGCCTAGGCGGCGTGTTTCGTCTCCTGTAGGAGCTTCTACTTTAATGACGCTAGCCCCATGATCTGCCAGCATTTGTGTGCATAAGGGGCCAGCGAGTACGCGGCTCAGGTCGAGCACGCGCACACCGCTTAAGGCACTACCCTGAGTATCCAGTTCTTTCCAAACAGAGGAGGCAGGAGTAGAGCCCGTCATATCAGGCTCGTCCGGGCAACTGCACGACACCCGTACCTACGACGGATATTTCCCCGTCTTGGTTGCGTCCTTCTTGTTCAATTTCTACCAGTAACTGGCCGTTATCTTCAAATTTACGAGTCACTTTGGCATGAATAAATAGCATATCTCCCTCCGGGTTGTGCCGACGTACTTTACAGTGAGATTTTCTTAAAAAGCCATCATCCCCCATCCAGTTAGTCAGTTGGTGGGTAAGCCATGAGTTGCGTTCGGGGCCATAGTCGTAGGCGCCGGGTGCTCCAACCTCCAGAGCAAAGTCCTCTTCCCAATGCACTCGCTCCGGTACGTCAGGTATGCCAAAACGATTTTTGATGCCTACACCTGGGTGAGCATCAATCAGTTGCCAGGCTAATTTGTTGGCACGTATATAAAGGCCCCCCCAGCCCTGTGCATAGGCAATGAATCCGGTCACCGTCATGGGGCCTTTAAATAGGACAGGAAGCTCTTCGCCGACTTGAACATCTTGCCAGTAGCGCGGGGTAGCGCCTCGTATTTCTTCTTGGGCATAAAGCTCATATGCGGCTCGCAGTTCTTCGTCTGTATAACGACGTGGTTCTCGAGCACGAGCTTCTGCATACTTGGTCCCCTTTTCTCGAGCATGATCGCGCTCTGTGCGAAAGCACCAACTGTCTGCTTCTGCCACGTTGTCTCCGTGCTGGTTATAAAACCGCACATTGTAGATTTGCTGGATGGCTCGGCCAGCGAAGCGTGTTTCATGGGGAATGAGCGCTTTTAATGATGCTTCAGAGAATATTTCATCGTTTCTGTGTATGTTTTTGTGCCAGGTCCAGTCGGCTCCTGACCACATGGCATGCACGCCGGGTAAGCCCCCTACATAGCCTGAAACAATGCGGTTGGTGGCAAATAAAAAGCTGGGCAAGGCTAAGATGCCACCGTATTTCGTCTTGGCGGCATAGTCTGGATCACACCATAAAGGGTTGTCATCGCCAATACCGTGAGCATAGTGGCGAATATTATCGCGGGTCGCTTCGTAGCACCAAGGCTCGACAGAGTCCGCAATCTTGACGCCTATGCGTCGGCTAAGGGAATCCAGTTCGTGATCCGTAATTTTTGGAAAACTTCGAGTTGTTGTCTCCATCATTGTTCCTTTGTGTTTTTAAATAACTGTAATAACGGGCTTATGAATGTGCGCTAATTTCGAGTTCCTGCGTGCGCAGTGTTTTTCGATTAATTTTTCCGGCTGGTGTTTTGGGTAGTTGGCTAACGAACTCAATATGCCGTGGGTATTCGTGCTGACTAAGTTGATTGCGTACTAGGTCTTGAATTTCTTGTTTAAGTGTTTCAGAGCCTTGGCCTTTTAGAATAATGAAGGCTTTGACTGCCTGACCGCGCAGCTTGTCTGGTATCCCTATGGCGGCCGCCTCCAACACATGCTCATGTTTTAAGATGGCATTTTCAATTTCAATTGCACTCATGGTCCAGCCTGCGGAAATAATGACGTCGTCCGCTCTGCCTGCGTGGTAAAAGTACCCTTCATCGTCTGTACGGCCTAAGTCTTTGGTGCCTATCCATTGATTCTTGCGCAGAACTTTCATTTCGCCTGTTTGACCTGCTAAGCAGGTTTTTCCATTGGCGTCCTGAACTTGTACCTGGGTTCCCGGAACAGGCTTGCCTAAAGAGCCTGGTTTGACCTGAAAGTCTTCGGCGCCTGGGTACGACACAAGAATGACGCCAATCTCGGTTGTGCCATACATACTGCAGACTTTTGTGCCAAACAGATTTTGTATGTACTCTTCGGTCGCACTGTCTATGGGTTCGCCTGTAAAGGACAGCTTGTTGATATGGTAGGAATACTGGCTAGCAAAAGGGCTTTGGCGTATCAGGCGGTAGTGAGTGGCGGCGGCAGAAATATTTGTGAACTGATGCTTTGCTAAGGCTTGCACCAATAAGTCGGCATTAAATTTGCCCGAGCATGTACCTATGGTTAAACCCAACGCTAATGGAGCAAGCGTTCCATGCCACAAACCGTGGCCCCATGCCGGGGAGGAAGGACAAAAATAACGATCGCCAGGCCGTAAACCAGTGCCATACAAAGCAGCGACCATGAGTGTGACCAGGGCTTTGTGGCTATGACGTATGGCATCGGGCAAGGCGCGTGTTGTGCCAGAGGTGTATTGAAAAATAGCCAAATCATTGCTGTGGCTGTTTGTTCTGTAGGTAGTGGGGTAGTGGCCTAGTTGTTCGATAAATGACTCATCTATTAACTGAACGACAACTGACCCTGCTTGGTTGGCCTGTTCTAATTTTTCAGCATTGCATAACAGTAGTGTAGGCGTGCAATCTTGAATGCGCAGGCGTATTCCATCAGGCCCAAATAAGGTAAATAAAGGAACGGCTATTGCGCCTGTTTTGATGACCCCAAATAGGCACGCATAAAAAGCTCGGGAGGGCTCGAGCATAATCGCGACTCTATCGCCTGCTTGAATGCCCTGATCGATTAAATAGTGAGCAAAGCGTGCGGAATCTTCAGCGATGCGCTGATAGCTCAGTACTTCTTCGCGCCCATCGGCATGCACAATGATAACGGCGATTTTGTTTGGGTCGTTCGCATGCCGATCGATACATTCATGCGCAATATTAAGTTGCTCGGGTGAGCCATCCATTAAGTCCCATAATGCTTTGGGACTCCAATGTTTTTGAGCATCGGCATAAGAGGTGTATTCAGTCAGTTTTTTCATGTCGTTTCGTGAATGCCTGCGTGTAGTGAATGTATAAAAGTCTATGGAAGCGACAATTTATTGTCAAATAGCGTTTAAAATTGTCTAGGTACAATTTTATTTGGTGGTGTTTTATGGCATTAGAGCGAAACGCTACAAAGCGCTTTGAGGGCTTGCAGCATAAATTCTTCGTGTTAATAGGGCGGGGCTTCTGAGGTGCCTTGATCCCGTGAGCGCACACAACAGGCTTGTGCTAAGCCTTTCGGCGATTGCTTTACCCGGTACTGGGCTTGACGCTTTACTATGCGCTGGATCAGAATGCGTTCTTTGTTATTGTGTTTTTGTATTAGCGTGTGCGGTAAACCGGAGAGAGTGTGTTTGATTTTTCGTCTATGCTGACTTTTGTCGTTGTGGTACTGGGCTTGTTTTTAGTGCCTGGGCCGGCTGTGCTACTTGTTTTTACCAGTACTGCCCAGGGCGGGCGTAAGGTAGGAGTGATGACAGGTCTTGGTATTGCCACGGGTGACTTTATTCATACCGTATGCGCTGCCGTCGGTTTATCTGCTGTGTTGATGACTTCAGCGTTGGCGTTCACAGTGATTAAAGTGGTGGGTGCGGCTTACTTGATCTATTTGGGAATTCGCGCCATTTTGGCTAAGCAGGGAGATGCAGTAGCTGTACGTGTGCAGCCCATGTCGCCAGTAAATGCGTATTTACAGGCTGTGCCGGCTGAGCTATTGAATCCTAAAACTGCCTTGTTTTTTCTAGCGTTTATGCCTCAATTTGTCGATCCCAGTAAAGGCTCGGCTTTATTGCAGTTTGGTGTGCTAGGTCTGGTTTTTGTAGTGATGAGCTCACTGTATACCACCTGCATTGCTTTTTCGGTTCGTCCGCTGGGGCGATTGCTAAAAAACCTGTCTTGCTTGCAGCGTTGGCAGGGCAAGATTATCGGCTCGATGTTTATTGGTTTAGGTCTTAAGCTTGCGTTTCAACAGCGCTAGCTGATCCGCGTAGTGTGTTTTTTTACGCAGGCTAAGAATCAGACCCAAGGGAGATCAATAGATGGGCCTTGATCATGTCCTTAGCTAGGCGATTGCGATATAAGGCCTGTAGCCCTGGGGCGGGGTTACCATAGTGTAGACAGTATAGGGTTGAGTTGCTCTCCTACATGGTACGCAACGCGAGGAAATAAGGTTTCCTGTGGATTGCGCTGCTCTCTTTCTACTTCCCATCCAAAACCGTAATACACTTTTTTTGGGCTTGCCCAATATATTTGTCCGTCTTTTGTGACCACAAAGGTCTGGGTAAAGTAATGATGGGAAGTCGGCTTGTCTTCGTTGATGCTGTAGTAATACATCCAGCTTGTAGTCCAAAAAACTACTGTGAGTGCATAGGCGAAATCGCCAGAGGCATGGAGTGATTGCTGTAGATAGCTAGTATGGCTTCTTAATTTATTTTCATAACAAGCAAAAAACTGTAGTGCCTCTTGCTCCACCACGTGAGCTTTGGCATATATGTCTGTTTCCTCATAGTTGCAGTCCCATTTTTGGATGATTTGCTCGGCAGGGCGAACGTTGTAGCTGCTGAGCTCTTCTTGTATGAGCTTGCGGAGGTGTCTTCTAGTCTGAGAGTCACTTAAAGAGCCGGTTTCAAAATCAAAAAAACCTGGGCCATTGGACATGCCTTGGTAGAGCTCAAAAATGACTGTTTTAGTGGCAGGAGAGCTGCTTGTTTGCTGCGTCCAAGCTAAGCTTGGGCTGCCTAGGCATAGCAGTAAGCAGAGCAAGGCGGGCATAAGCGTTTTACCTGTGGCTAACACAGCTTGCTTGATGTGATGGCTAGTCTGCATAGGATACCGTGACCAAACATTCCCACCCAATCGACGTTTGGGAGCATTGGCATTCACTGATACTTATTACCTTTTTCCAGGGCATGGTTTGGGCGGTGTAGTTGGCAGTGTTCAACGCGGTCTGACAAGCATCCGTTCTTGAGTGACCGTTAGCTGTGAAGGATTGATATTGGGCAGCGCTTACAGCGCTGGCAAGCAAGAGTGCCAGTACGGCGAATACATATCGTTTTTTCGTGTTCATAGCAGCCACCCATAAATTAAATTACTTGAGTGGCTATCGTAAGTATGAGCTGAAAGCTTGTCTCTACCCCGTTTAGGGGGGGAGAAAGCATAGGCCTAAAGGATTTTTTGAATTATTCTTGAAGTTTTTATGCTTCAGGCGTCTAGCGTGTAATATTTTTTCTGTATCGCTAGGCTTGGGGGAAATGATGGGTGTCAGCACTGTGTTTTGCCGCGCAGCGCACGACCTATCCTAAGCAAACACCCCTGAAGAAAATTGTCGGGATGTTTGCTGTGAGCACTCTCTTTTTACACTATTGAGTGATAGAGGGGAGAGATTTCATGAGGGACTCTGATGCAAGCACTGCGCGACGCGCCTGCTCGTGCTGATCATGCAATGAGAGATAGCGTGCTTCTTTTTCACTATCCCGTTGTGCAATGCCCTTAAAAGATTTCTCTAGGTAGTTTGCGTACCAAATAGAGTCGTCTGCTGACATGCCTACAAAAACCAGCTTTTCATTCTGGTCTTCAGTCAAGGCACGAATTTCCAATAAATACGCCCGTTCACGGGGCTGAAGTTCTAACATAAGGCTCCTTAATGAGCCCTTATTGTAGTCTGCTTTGCAGTGCGACTTCAGAGCAGGGCTGTTTGGCTAGGCTTTAGCTTGAAAATGAGCCAACTGGAAGTTGCTGGCTGGTTGTTAACAGCAGAGTTGACGTGGGTGGAGTGGCATAGATAATAAAAACACATTCAGCCTGTTTGCTAGACAAGGAACTAAGGATGCCGGCACCAACTATATAGTGCTTTTATGCCTACTTTTAATGTGGGGTTTTTGATAGAGAATTGGCTGCTGTTATAGATTGAGAATCGAATTTATTCTTTCTTTTTTCTTTCTTTATTTTTGTATCTATTTGCTGTTTCTTTTCCTTGTTTTTTGTTTCATTTAGTATGTTTGTGTTTTTTTATAGATGAATTTTGTTGTGTTCTTATAAGATTTTAATATTCTTTATTACTATTCTTGAGGTTTGCTTGCAATTCATGTAGGGTTTTAGACATATTCATTACAGAAACGCGAGGCATGCTATGCATAAGTATTTCGCAGTAATGGTAGTAACCCTGGGTGGGGTGTCTGTACAGGCAGCAGATTGTACTGTCACTGGCAATACAGTCACCTGTGGGCCTGGGGAGACTTATGCTCCAGGTAATCATAATAATAAGCCACTAGACACGTATGAGCAGGTTGTGTTGCATAGAACTGCGGCTAATACACATGGATATGTTCAATACTCTAATAAAACGTTTTTTAAGGATGTCCTGGTTACAGTAGAGGGGAGCCGGGGCGATGGCATCACATTAAGAAATTTCGGACCCGAAGCTGATTTTGATAATTTAACGGTTAATGCCTTGGGGTTCAGTGGTGATGGTATCAATCTGGGCCGTGACAACTCTTCGGGGCGGGTAAGAGTACATAAAAGCGCTACCATTAATTCTGCGCAGGGTATGGGTGTGCGATCGGTTTCGGCAGAGGGGAGCCCAGGCGATCACATTATCACTTTTAATGGCAGTTCGACTATCAGCACACAAAGTGCGGGAAGTGACGATGCTGGGCATGCGGTTTTTGCCGGTACTCAAAGCAAAGGCTGCGGTCCGTTCGGCCTACCCCTTTTCGATTGTAAAGCGGTCAGCCGCGGTGAGGTTCATCTGCTAGGGGGTGAAGCGAATCAACATGTTGTCGAGACGGCCGGGGCAAAAGCCCACGGACTGTATGCGTCAGGGCGCGGCAGTATTATTGCCGATAATATCTCCGTGACTACGCAAGCAGATCAAGCACATGGCATCTTTGCTGAGCGTGTAAATGATGATTTTTATCGTACATCGCAGGATCAAGGTTCTCAAGACTATGCGGGCAATGTAGAGTTGCGCGGTGATGTGCAGATCACTATTGCAGGCCTTGGGTCATATGCCTTGATGGCCGATAGCAAGTCCGCTCAGTCTGGGGTCGACTCAGAGGGAAATATAGCCTCAATTCGTTCATTTGATAGCTCTACCGGTAGTGTAGTAGCCGATAAGCTCTATCGTATTCAAGGTGATCTGTATGCAACCAACTCAGGCTTGATCGACGTGAGTATGGGCGCGGGGAGCCAGTTTACCGGTTCTACTCTTATTGATAACAATGGGGTAATGAATTTGCACATGGCGGGCCCGAATAGTGTCTGGCATCTTACGGGGAACTCTAGTCTTTCAGCATTGACCTTGTCCCAAGGGGCGCGATTAAATCCCATATCCTCTGCTAGTCCTGCCCTCTCTAGTCATACAGTGCAGGGTAAGGTCATTAATAATGCGGGTTTAATCAGTTTAGCAAGCAATTCGCTGGTGGGTGACACCTTAACTATTGATGGTGACTATGTAAGTGATCAGGGCCAAGTAACGCTTAATACCTTTTTGAGCGATGATAATTCCCCAGTAGATAAGCTGGTGGTAACAGGGGATGCTTCAGGGCACGGAGTTGTAAGGCTAGCTGACTTGGGTGGTGCTGGAGGTGTCACCGATCAGGGCATACAGCTTATTCAAATACAGGGGCGCTCTAATGCGAATTTTAAGCTTGAGGGCGACTACATACACCAAGGAGAGCAAGCGGTAGTGGTGGGTGCCTATGCATATAAGCTTCGCAAAGGGGAGGAGACGAATCTAGGTGATGGTCACTGGTATTTGCTATCTGATTTAAAACCACAGCCAGATCCAGACCCAACTCCGGATCCAAAGCCTGAACCTCCACCACCGCCCAAACCTAAACCTCAGCCCAACTATCATGCGGGTACACCTGCTTACGAGGTTTATCCACAATTATTGTTAGCGCTTAATGCTTTACCGACTCTACGACAGCGATTGGGCGAGCGGTATTGGAATCCAGCTAGTGGCAGTGAACCCGCGGCGTTTAATGCTAGTGATGCAAAGCAAGGCCCATGGATTCGTGTTGCGGCGGGTCATGAGAAGATTAAGCCCCGCATTTCGACTACTCAGTCCACATATAAGTACGATAATTTTTCTATGCAGGCTGGGGTAGATAAAGTCGTGGCGCAAAGTCCAACTGCTCAGGTATTGGCTGGCCTGAGCGTGTTGTATGGACATACGCAAGCAGACCTGTATTCTGTGCATAGCAATGGTGACATTAAAACAGACAGTTATGGGGTCGCGGCTAACCTGACATGGCATGGCGGTCGTGGTTTTTATATTGATGCGCAGGCTCAAAAAAATTGGTTTGAGAGCAGGTTATATTCTGCTTTAGGCCATAAAGACTTAAGCCAGGGTAAGAATAGAGGGCATGGGTATGCTATGTCTGTAGAGGCTGGCAAAAGTATTTATGTCAGTGATACCTTGTCCATTACCCCTCAAGCACAATTGCAGTACAACAAGGTGACTTTTAATGACTTTTCTACGCAATGGCAAACGTCTCGTTCACGGGTTTCTTACGCCAAGGGCGATAGTGTATTGGCTCGTTTAGGTCTTAGTGTTGATTACCAGCAAGACTTAGACGATGGAAGTGCTACCAAACTGTACGGCGTTTTTAATATTTATAATGAATTCACCGGAAAAACCAAAGTTAAGGTCGCATCAACGTACCTATCAAATCAAAGTGAAAGGCTGACAGGTAGTGTAGGCGTGGGTGGCTTGTATAGCTGGAACGATGGAAGGTATGCCATATACGGCGAAGGGTCCGTTAGCACCAGTCTGAGGCATTTTTCTGATAGTTATGGTTATCGGGGGAGCATTGGGGTGAGGCTTTTATGGTGACCCAGTGTATTTGCATAGCTGGCACGTTTAGGTGAGGCGCTAAAGTCTTGATATGGGCCTCAGGCGCTCCAAGATGCACCCAGCTCCTTAAAAAATGATTTAATGCACTACTAGCTGCTTTGACACGATGGCTAGCCCTAAAGGCTAGCCATTGTCGTCACTAAGATGGCTGGTGTGTCCAATGTAGTGTTTGGTTTTGTACGATACGCTACTTTAATAACAATATTTTTATCGTCCCAGCCTGTATGGTGAGCAATGAAACCTATTAGCCCGGCGCGAGCCTTAAAAATCAAAAACATACTCAATATTTTGGCGGTTATCGCCTCTGTGTTTTTGATCACTAGCATCTCGTTGGAAACGTTTGGGGAGGACCCATTCGTTGAGAAAAGCATTTACTCAGATATTCAGCTTTTTATCTGCGTGTATTTTTTGTTTGATTTTTTAGTGTTGCTGTATCTGTCAGACCAAAAATGGAAGTTTTTTAGACGCTATTTTTTCATCTTGCTGATGGCTGTTCCTTACTTGTCCTTGATTTCAAAAATGAACTATCAACTGACTCAGGAGCAAGTCTATTTTATGCGTTTGATGCCTTTGCTGCGAGGTGCGGCAGCGTTGGTCTTGATCGTCTCGATTATTGTTCAAAATAATACTACGGCGCTGTTTGTTTCTTATTTGATTTTTTTGGCAGCGATTATTTATTTTTTAACCTTGATTTTCTTTGTGGTCGAGCATGGCAACAACCCCGAGGTGAAAAGCTACGCGGATTCTTTATGGTGGGCGGCAATGACGGTGACTACGCTTGGCTCTAATATTTTACCCATTACGGTTGCCGGTAAAATTATTACGGCATCCATGGCAATGGTAGGGCTTACCATCTTTCCCATTTTTACCGCTTATATGACTACCGTCGTGAACGGCATTGCGCAGCGCGAATTTTTGGCGAATCAGTCTTCGAAGAAATCAAAAAAAGCGACGCCTGCTCAGTAATGGGCGTGTGATCTGCGGTTTGTATGGGTATGAGCCTAGCTAAGTAGATAGTGGGTATTAAGTAGGGCATACTGTGGCTTCCAGTCAAATGAGGCCATGGTGCCGGGTTTACGTATGCAGATTTCTAACTTACCTTTTGGTACCGTTAATTGGGCGGAAGTGGAGCCTACAGAGCACAAGGGCGAGCAGGGTGTTGCGTATTGGCGCACCCGTCAGTTCGGCCCTATTCGTGTTCGTATGGTTGAGTACAGCGCGGGATATTTTGCTGATCACTGGTGCTCTAAAGGCCATATTTTATTTTGCTTGGAAGGTAAACTGGAAACGGAGTTGGCCGATGGCAGACGGTTTGTGTTGACGCCAGGCATGTCCTATCAGGTGGCCGATGATGCTGAGCCGCATCGTTCGATGACTTCGACAGGCGCTAAATTATTCATAGTTGATTAAACGAAACAGTTCGGCCGGGCCACGCATGTACATTGCGTGGCGGTTCACCTGGGCTACAGTGCTGCGTCCATCTTTTCTTGTCCGTTAAAAAAATTGCTTTATGATGGCAGGACGACCATAAATGGAGTCTTGTAATGAAAATGAACTTTTCAGGCGCCGCATTCAGCTTAGTTGCTACCTTTGCATTTGGATCAGTCGCTCATGCCCAATATACGGGGCCTTCTCATACTGCAGCCGTCAGTGTTGAGGAAATCCTGAAGAATCCTGTGGACGATCAAGAGGTACGTTTAGAAGGGCATTTGCTGCGTAAGTTAAGCGCAAAAACCTATGTTTTTTCTGATGGTACAGCTGAAATTGTCGCTGAAATCAAGCCCAAGCGTTTTGAGGGCGTAGCAGAAATCAATGAGAAAACGAAGGTGGAAATCACTGGAGAGGTGGACACTAGTCTGTACCGGGCGCCAGAAATCGAGGTCGACCTGATACGTATTGTGCAATAAGTAGCCAAGCGCTCAGTGAGGGCCGGTGACCTCACTGATGGCTAACTATGTGATGAATACGCTACAGCTTGCAGCACTACAGAGCAAATAATGCGCATGATGGGGTGAAAAGGCTATCTAAATCTCCAAAAAACGGGCATAGTTTGCTTAGGGAAATTTTTCCCTTGAATAATTAGGACTTTTATTTTGAAAACAGAAATCGGTATTGTGAAGTGGTTTAACAACGAAAAAGGCTTCGGTTTTATTTCTCCGGAGAATGGCGGCAAAGACCTCTTCGCTCACCACAGTGAAATCCAAGGGACAGGTTTTAAATCTCTTGAAGAAAATCAACGAGTATCTTTTGTAGCAGCCAATGGCCAAAAAGGCCCCGCGGCTACTCAAATACAAATTCTTTAATGCTTGCGCTTATCCAATGAGATAAGCTAAGTGTTAAGCACTCAAAGCCGGACCCTTTGAAACATTGGGTCCGGCTTTTTGTTTTATGATTGCCGGGTACAGATAGTAGCAGGGCAGTCTTACTTATTACTCTTGTTTGAGACGTTGTTGCGCAGCCACGCTAGAGCGTATCTGATGTAGAAGCTCTGCTCGCTCTTTCGGATAGGCAGCCAGATCTGCTGCGTTTAGCCCAAGGTACTCGTCTCTTGCCGCGATGACGATATTCTGGGTACTGCTAGGTAAATGCTGAATGGCCCAGTTTGCGGCAGCGTCTTTGCTTGTGATCTGTCCGGTCATACTTGTATACCAGATACGCACCAAGGCGAGAACGATGTTTCTTTCGTCCCCTTTCCAATCGTCCTCTGTTTTCCAGAGAGCCAGTGTCTCGAGTAAAGCACTTTGCATATCGCTGGCTGGAACCTCTTCAAAGAATTCGCGAGCGGGGGGGCCGAGTAGAGACAGGCTGTGTTGCCGAGCTTTTGTTAACAAGATGGCCAAGTCATAATCCAGCATGGCGGGTTCATAAATACCTGCATGGATGTCCTCACGTAACCATTCTCCGAATTGCATTTGCCTCATAGCAGGGTATCGCCAAGGGATAATGTCGTTCTTAGCCACAATCGTTACCTCTAGCGCTCGGCGCTGAGCGTCGGTACCGGGGTAGGCGGAAATCGCTAGCAGGGCAAGCATCAGTGCACGCCTGGTGGATTCGTCTACGGGTGCATTCACCGTAACGAGTAGGTCGATATCACTCAAAGGCTTTAATTCGCCGTCCAAGGCAGAGCCAAACAGGTGAATGGTTTGAATGCTTTTCAGGTGATGCGTTAACACGGACAGTGCATCAAGTACCTGGGATTCAACCGATTCTGGTAATTTAATATTCATATGCATCGGTGTTTGCTTCTATCTTAAATGCTACCCCTATAAATAAAGCTAAGCTATTGATCTTATTGAATGTTGTGTCTATTGCCTTACGGCTGCAAAGTCAAATCTTCGTGACTCATAGAAGCTCAGTGTCTCGAGCATATTGCTGAGCACGAGTGGTTGTAAAGCTTTAAGTAAGGGCCTTCTGTATAGCCATAAGTTTGGATTGCGTGGAGCTACCAGTTTTCAGTGATATTCAATAGATTAGTGCTCTATTAGCGTGGTTACTATACATACAGAAATTATAATGCGAAAAATTTTCTGTATTTCCGCTTATGTCCAACAGTGACATGGTATTAAACTGGCCGATCTTAATGATAAATATGACAGTGGAGCACGTGATGAAATTTCCTGTAACCCCCTTGGTCGCAGCTCTGTCTGCCGGCCTATTTATGTCTAGCGTAGCCTGGGCTAATGGCGGTGCGGCTGGTGGCAATGGCGACAGCTTTCATAATGGGGGCCTGATTGATCAGGGCATCAGAAGCAACCACGGGCCGGCGGGTACTACGGATGCTGACGCAGACGGTAAAGACGGGGCGTCAATTAT
>JAEXRL010000003.1 GCA_023440825.1 Pseudomonadota bacterium
CTGCCCCCTCTTTCCTTACTGGACATCTTCCTAATCTTTGCGCGCATCGGCGTGAGCAGCTTCGGGGGAGGCTTAAGTGGCTGGCTTATGCGAGAGTTTGTGACACGCCGTGGCTTATTAAGCGAAGCCGATTTTTTAAGCGGTTTAGCACTATCACAAGGCTTGCCAGGCATTAATGTTGTCAATCTGTCGATCTGGATAGGCTACCGTTTACGAGGCGGAGCGGGCGCAACTGTTGCATCGTTAGGGATGATTATTCCCCCCATGCTGGTCGCCATTGCCATGATCATAGTTCTGGAGAAAATCGGCCCCTCCCAGCATATACGGCTAGTGTTAGCAGGGGTTGCTGCTGCCGCGCTGGGACTTGCGCTTGAGATGGGGGTGCGCTCGGCTCGCTTTGTGCTGCGCCAATGGCTACCGAGCCTGATTATGATTGGCGTATTTTGCTGCATTGTTTTTTTACAAATCAGCCTGATTAAAGTCGTACTGTTTTTTGCTCCTTTATCCATACTTCAAGCTTGGCTTAAGCTGGGCCCGCAGCAAGCAGATAAAACATGATCATTATTCTGCTCAACTTCCTACGTATTTTTGCCCCACTATCGTTTCTAACCATAGGCGGTGGGCAAAGTATTATTCCTGAAATTCACCGGCAAGCCGTAGAGGTCCAAGCTTGGATCAGCCAGCAAGAGTTCCTTGATCTATTTGCTCTATCGCGCCTAACACCAGGCCCTAAAACCTTACTCGTCACGCTAGTGGGCTGGAAAACAGCGGGCTGGGCAGGCGCCATCGTGGCATCCATCGCCATTTTTCTACCCTCTGCCCTGTTAATTTATATACTGGCCACACTCTGGAAACGCTACGAAGGTACACGTTTAATCTTAGCCATAGAGGCTGGTTTAATTCCCGTCGCGGCGGGCATGATTTTGTCGGCTAGCGCGACCATTTTACAGGCCGCCGAAGGGGGCTGGTGGGCTTGGGGCATTGCCTTGCTTAGCACCATAACCTTGCTGCGTACGCGCATTAGCCCTTTTCTGCTGCTCGGTTTTGGCGGACTTGTATTTTTGTTGGTGCAGCCCACTTTGTAAATCGGGCAGCGCTTAGGTCTAACTGGGTAGATCCGTTAAGTTCTGGTAGCTCCTACTGAGGTACAAGCTGCTCCAGCAAGCTGGAAGCACGCAATAGCTCTGCCTGACGCACCATATGAGTCAGTGCATCAATATCAGGCGCTAGATACCTATCCTGATCGTAAAACGGAACTTGCGCACGTATTGCGGCATGCACTGCGCTCAAGCTTTGCGAGGTTTGCAAAGGCAGATGAAAATCCACCCCTTGCGCCGCACACATAAGCTCTATCGCTACAATGCGTGCGGTATTTTCAGCCATGTCCTCAAGGCGACGCCCAGCAAACGTCGCCATGCTCACGTGGTCCTCTTGGTTTGCTGAGGTCGGTAAACTATCCACACTGGCTGGATGAGCCAAGGACTTGTTTTCCGAGGCCAATGCCGCCGCGGTAACATGAGCAATCATAAAGCCAGAGTTCAAGCCCGCGGAAGGCACCAAAAACGGCGGTAAGCCCGAAATACTGGAATCGATCAATAAGGCCACGCGCCGCTCAGACAAAGCGCCTATTTCGGCAATGGCTAAGGCAATGATATCGGCCGCAAAAGCTACCGGCTCTGCATGGAAATTTCCACCCGAAATCACCACATCCGGAGCGCCCTCTTGCCCCGCGAAAACCAGCGGGTTATCTGTCACTGCATTACTTTCGATTAGCAAGGTCTGACTGACCTGCTGCAATAAGTCATAAGCCGCCCCCATCACCTGTGGCTGGCAACGCAGGCTATAGGGGTCTTGCACCTTATTATCGTTCTCTATGTGCGAAGCCCGGATAGCACTGCCGGCTAGTAGTTCACGATACAAACGAGCTGTGTGTATCTGGCCTGGCTGACCACGTATGCTATGCACTCGCGCATCAAAAGGGGCATCACTGCCTTTGGCTGCGTCCACGCTTAGTGCCCCCGCTATCACGGCATTCGCAAACAGCAGCTCGGCTTTAAATAAGCCGTGCAAGGCCAGCGCGGTGGACACCTGAGTACCATTAATCAGAGCTAAGCCCTCTTTGGCGGCTAGCACGATAGGCGTGATACCCGCCTGCTGTAAGGCCTGCTGAGCACACATCCACTGGCCCTGATACTGTGCCTGCCCCTCTCCGATCAATGTCAGCGTCATATGGGAGAGCGGCGCCAAGTCGCCTGATGCGCCTACCGAGCCTTTAGCAGGAATATGAGGCACAATGCCTGCATTCAGAATATCAAGCAAAGTGTGCACTACCTGAGGCCGTATCCCCGAGTATCCGCGCGCCAAGCTGCCTACCTTTAGCGCAATAATCAAACGCACAATATCGGCCGCTAAAGGTTCACCCACCCCCACAGAATGAGATAGGATCAAATTTTTCTGTAATTGCTCTAGGTCCTCATCTGGGATACGTTGCTGCGCCAGCTTACCAAAGCCCGTATTAATGCCGTAAGCCGGGTCGCCCTGATCAATGATTTTCTGCACAATGGCCGCCGACGCTTGCATGGCACTTACAGCACTGTCGGGTAAGGCTAGGTGCACAGACCCGCGCCAAATTTTCCGAATGTCTGCCAAAGTCAGCGCACCCGGCGCTATAACAAGACTTTCTTTCATTTTCTCTACTCGCTTGTTTGTCGTCGTACGACCTAGCTTATTTAATCATGGGTAAAGTCAGACCAAACTCTTTGGCCGTTTTAATCGCCAGCTCGTATCCGGCATCGGCGTGACGCATTACCCCCGAGCCACTATCATTCACCAACACACGGGCTAAGCGCTGGGCCGCCGCATCGGTGCCATCGGCCACAATCACCATGCCAGAGTGCTGGCTATACCCCATACCCACCCCACCGCCATGATGCAGTGACACCCAACTGGCTCCCCCAGCGGTATTTAGTAAAGCATTTAACAAAGGCCAATCCGATACCGCGTCCGTCCCATCACGCATGGATTCTGTTTCACGATTTGGGCTGGCGACAGAACCCGTATCTAAATGATCACGGCCAATCACAATGGGGGCTTTCAACTCACCACTACGCACCATCTCATTAAAAGCCAAACCTGCTAGATGACGCTCACCCAAACCTAACCAGCAAATACGCGCTGGCAAGCCCTGAAAAGCGATGCGATCGCCGGCCATATCAAGCCACCGGTGCACATGATGGTTGTCTGGAAACAGGGCTTTGATTTTCTGATCTGTCTTATAAATGTCTTCAGGATCGCCAGACAATGCCACCCAGCGAAATGGGCCTTTACCTTCACAAAATAAGGGCCGAATGTATGCTGGCACAAAGCCTGGAAAATCAAAGGCATTGTGCACGCCTTGATCCAGGGCTACTTGACGTATGTTATTGCCATAATCCACCACAGGAATGCCCATCGCCTGAAAATCCAACATTGCTTGCACATGCACCGCGCATGAGCGAGCCGCTTCGTGCTGTAAGCGCTTATGCTGGGTGCTGTCGGCCTGAGCATCACGCCACTGCTGCACGGTCCAGCCCACTGGAAGATAGCCATAGATTAAATCATGCGCCGAGGTTTGATCTGTAACCAGATCTGGACGTAAGCCCCCTGCTTGGGCACGCTGTACTAACTCAGGCAGCAACTGCGCCGCATTGCCTAGTAGACCAATCGACACTGCCTCTTTGCGAGTAGTGTAATGGCCAATGAGCTCCAGGGCGTGATCCACATCCCGTGCTTGCACATCCAGATAACGCGTGCGCAAACGAAAATCGATGCTACTTTGCTGACATTCAATGTTTAAAGAGACGGCACCGGCAAAGCTTGCTGCCAAAGGCTGTGCTCCCCCCATCCCGCCTAAGCCTGCAGTCAATACCCAGCGCCCGGACAAATCACCCCCATAATGCTGACGCCCCGCCTCGGCGAAGGTTTCATAGGTGCCCTGAACAATGCCCTGAGTACCAATGTAAATCCAACTGCCAGCCGTCATCTGGCCGTACATAAACAAACCGGCACGATCTAACTCGTGAAAATGCTCCCAATTGGCCCACTCTGGTACCAGATTGGAGTTCGCCAGCAAGACACGAGGCGCATCCGTATGCGTACGAAACACCCCAACAGGCTTACCAGACTGCACCAAAAGGGTCTCATCGTCCTCCAGTTCGCGTAGCGACGCCAAAATCTGGTCATAACACGCCCAGTCACGCGCTGCTCGCCCTATCCCCCCGTAGACAACCAGATGCTGGGGGTTTTCGGCTACGGCTGGATCCAGATTATTCTGTATCATGCGATAAGCGGCCTCTGCTACCCAGTTCTTGCAATGCAAATGCGTTCCGGTTGGAGCATGAATGAGACGACTGCCGTCGTAACGTGGGTCTGCCGCTGACCTAGCCTTAGTGTCGGTGGACATGATCTTTCTCCATAGTGTTAAAAAGACCTGATATATGCACGGCCGGATGACGACTCATACAATGCATGCTGATGGGATACACAATTTTTTTATACCCTGCACACAATGTATAGTCCCCCGCCAAAGTTGTCTATACATATTATGGAAAGCCCTGAGTTCACGACCATGCAAGGAGCATGCGAAATGAGTGGTAACACCACCAAAACTGTACAACCGAGCTACTTGAAAATAAAAGAATATGTGCTGAACAAGATCCAAGGCGGTACCTGGCGGGAAGGCGATATGATTCCTACCGAAATGGCACTGTGCAATCAGTTCAAGGTGTCACGCATGACAGTAAATCGCGCGCTGCGTGAGCTGAGCAACGACGAATTACTGATACGCATCAAAGGTTCTGGCACCTACGTCGCACAAGCAAAGTTCCAATCTACCTTGATTGAAATTCGTAGTATTTCTCAGGAAATTCGGGAGCGTGGCCACGTGCATTCCTGCCGCGTACTGAGCATAAAACACATACGCGCCAATCGTGCACAGGCCGCCCATTACCAAATTCCGGCAAACACGCCCATGTTTCACTCGTTAATTGTGCATGCCGACAACGGCACACCCATACAATATGAAGATCGCATCGTCGATGCACGTATCGCTCCCGACTACGTAGAGCAAAACTGGGATCGCATCACGCCCAATGAGTATCTGATGCGGGTTGCCCCCCTACCACGAGGTTTTTACACCATAGAAGTGCAAACACCACCCGCTGATATTGCTCAGGCGCTACACATGGCAGAACAGCAACCATGTCTGGTCATGGACAGGATGACCTACTCCAACGAGCGCTTTACCTCGCACGCACGCCTGTGGCACCCTGCAGACCGCTACAAATTCACTGGACGTATGTAAGCCCAATCAGGCCGTACCGGACTGAAGGTCAATCACCACAGGCCCCTTGGGACGAGCACAACACAATAAAACCTTACCCGGGGGCACATCATCCAGAGGCTCTTCGAAGTACTCCACCTGACCAGACAGCAAGCTACACATACAGGTGTTACACAGGCCCGAACGACAGTTAAAGTCTGGATTCAGGCCTGCCTCCTCGGCGAGCACCAGCAGCGACTCACAAGCTTCGGGCCACCTTAACTCACGCCCATCGGGTAAAAAGCGCACGTGGTCTGCTGCCGGTACAGCACTATCCGATACCAAGGATGGCTCCGGGGCCAAGACTGCTGACGCAGCGGCGTCCGTTTTCTCAAGTACTGTCTCCAGCACGGTTGCAGGACCAAAAAACTCATAGTGAATACGATCTTGAGCTACGCCTAGTCCACGTAACATGGCATAGTTGGCCTGCATAAAGCCACTGGGGCCACACAAATACACCTCGTAGTCATCCAGTGGCAAAAGAGCCTGTATGTGCTCACGACTGATCATGCCCTCTGTGTACGGCCAAGGTAAAGACAGGTCGTCAGAGGCTGGACGTCGATAATAAAAGACCGCTGTTACACCTGAACGGTGCTGTGCCAAGGCCTGCACCTCGTGCCCAAATGCATGCTGCTCGCCATTCTCGCAGGCATGCAAAAAGTACACCTTGCGCTGACTGCCATGAACCAGCCTTTGCAACATACATAGCAAAGGCGTAATCCCTACACCGCCACTTAACAACACCACGGGCCGTTCGGAGCACTCATCCAGTACGAAATCACCCATGGGACCCGCCGCCATAACGGTATCCTCTGGTTGAACCTGTTCATGCCAATGTGTGGACCCTACACCGGCTGGCCAAGCTGAACCGGCAGGCGCCTGCTCATGCTTGACCGATATGCGTAAACGCCCCTGTGCTGCACTGTCGGCGGACACGCTGTAATGGCGTAAAACCGACTGCCCATCCACATTAAAACGGAACACTAAATACTGACCCGCTTGGTAGGGCGCTATCGCTTGTCCGTCGGTGGGCTCCAGATAAAAGGACGTAATACGTTCACTTTCCTGCTGGCGCCGCACGACTTGATAGGGACGAAAGTGACGAGTAAGCGCAGCGCTGTTTGATACAGCGCCCGAATCTATGGGTAGTTCTGTCATGGTGCCCCTCCTAAACCGCCATCTAGGCTTGCGCCAGATGTGCTTGTTCCGCCTCAATCAATTGCTTGATGCGGCGACGGAAACGCATGGGGCCAGAGTCCAGAGGCAGATCCAAGGCCGCAGGGCGCAACTTCAGGTTCTTGTGCACTTCTTCCAGCACTTGCTTGTCTTCTTGGAAGGCTGAACGCACGTCATGGTTAAAGACAGTCGATACCGCCTCATCATCCGGACTAAAGTTACGCAGTTGGAACCAGAAATAACGTGTGCTGTTGTCGTCAATAGGCGTCAGAAAATTATACGAATCCATCAAAAACACATCTGGATGAAATTGCGCCGGGTCCTCAGTCGCCGTGCCTGCTGGCAAAAACACCGCACGAATGACCGCTAAGGAAGGAAAGCGCACCTCGTACTGCTGCTTACGATCGCATTTACCGCTAAATTTAACGAACTTCTGGTAAAACGGTGCTACTTCCACATCACGCGACCAGCGCGACACGGTTACTCCGTTCTCAGCAAGCTTCACCTCTAAAGGCAAACCAATACTATCGGCATTACCAAAAGAGGATTGATGTACCCAGGACACGTGCGAAGGATCAAGCAAATTATCCGTGACATACAAATAATTGCACTGCAACTCCATGGCATCACCACTGTTTACTCCCCAGTCTGCCCGGTCCCACTCAGGAATATGAATCAGGCTGGACTCGTCTGCCAAAGCGGGATCGCCCATCCAGACCCACACCATGCCATACCGCTCCGTACAGGGATAGCTGCGCACCACCGCACTTTTTGGAATTTGTGCCACACCGGGCGCCTTGGTGCATGCGCCACTGCAATCGAAGGTAAGACCGTGATACCCGCATTCCACCTGATCACCAATTAAGCGACCTTTGGACAAAGGCAGACGGCGGTGAGGACAGGAGTCCTCAAGCGCCACTGGCCGACCGTCTTCGCGACGATAAAGCACAAGTCTTTCATCCAGCATACGGACGGAAAATAACTGACGACTAACATCCTTGGCTAAGGCGCCCACGTACCATGCATTACGTACAAACATAATGACTTACCCCAAAAAGTGAAATCTACTTGCGAATCGCTGTCTTGTAATTACGCGCTTTACTTTCATGATAGTCTTAAACATAAACAGAGTTAATGCCTAATTGTTTAGAAAAACTAAACTGACAAACACTCAACATGGCTTAGCGACAGCCTGATTTTACGCATGCACACCCTACCCCCACTACGCGCTCTGGAAATTTTTGAAACCTTAGGTCATAGCCAAAGCCTGCAGGAAGCCGCACAGCGGCTAAAAATAACGCCTGGCGCAGTGAGTCAACAACTAAAACTACTGGAAGAGCAACTGGGCTGCAGCCTAACATATCGCGAGGGTAAGCGATTACGTCTGAATGCAGCCGGTAGTCGCTACCATCAACTTTGCACTCAGGCGTTTGAATTGTTACGCGAAGCGCAGCAAGAAATGGAGCGTGCACGCAACACGAGTGTCTTGTCCATTAGCGCGGTTCCCTCCTTACTCAAAACCTGGATTGCGCCCTTAGTCTTTGAGTGGCAAGAAAAGCACGACCCGCACTTAACGCTGCATTTAAAAGGCAGCCACGCTGAACCGGATTTAGAAGCCGAACACATAGATTTTCGCATCACCTACGGGCAAACCGGCTTACGACACAGCACGCATACCGATCTTTACACGGATCTGGTCGTGCCCGCATGCAGCCCTGCTCTGTTAGAGGCACAAGGCCCCCTGTCACATCCGCGTGATATTTTACACTTTCCTTTATTGTCCTCAGACTGGCAACCACGATTTACCTCGCCTCCTTCCTGGCGAGAGTGGATGGATGCTGCCAAAGTGAGCACCGATACACAGCCTCTGGATCGTTTCCGAATTTTTTCCTTATCCCACATGGCCATAGACGCCGCCGTTGCAGGGCAAGGATTTGTACTGGCACAGTGCTCTATGATTGAACAGGAACTGGCCAAGGGGCAATTGATACTACCTTTCTCGCTGGCCTTGCCCTTGCCCTGGCCTTATGTCTTGAGCTGGCGTGCTGGCGCTTTCGAAAATCCGTCCGTGCGCCAGTTTCACCGCTGGCTACTGAGTCGTGGGCGAGCCCAAACCTTGGCCAATGAACATATGCTAGAACAGGCGATATGTCCCTGGCCACCGGCACACAAGAGCTAGGCTACGCCCACAGCAAACCCGTCTATGCAGCGTCCTGGCCCACCACTTGGGCTAGAGCCTGCACAAAGTACTCAAGATTCTCTTCGTTCAAACCCGGCATGCTGATACGTCCGGAATCAATAATGTACACCCCATGATCCTGGCGCAAAGCCTCTAACTGAGCCAAGCTTAGTCCGGTGTAACAGAACATGCCGCTTTGCCGTACAAAATAACTACTGTCGTAATGCGGGGCAATCGCCTGCAAGCGCTCGTGCGCCTTCTGACGCATGGCTGCAATACGTTGACGCATTTTTTCAACTTCTGCCTGCCATTGGGCAAACAACTCGGGCTCGGCCAGCACCGTAGCAATCGCCTGCCCACCATGAGAGGGAGGATTGGAATAAATGCGACGCACCACGGCCTGTAATTGCCCCAGTACACGCTTTGCTTCATCTGCGCTTTGGCACACTACCGATAAGCTACCGCAGCGCTCTGCATAGTAGGAAAAGTTTTTAGAAAAGGAACTGGCCACAAAAAAGCTTAGTCCCGCATCGACCATGGCACGAATGGCAAAAGCATCCTCGTCCAGGCTGCGCCCAAATCCTTGATACGCCATATCAACAAAAGCGATTAGACGCTGCTTGCGTAAAAGCTCAATCAACTCGAGCCACTGTGCATCATTCAGATCAGCACCAGTAGGGTTATGACAGCAAGGGTGCAACAGCACCAGACTGAACTCAGGCAAAGCGCCAATATCGGCCATCATGCCCTCGAAGTCCACACCTTGCGTGCGGGCATCATAGTAACGGTAAGAATGGGTAGGAATGCCAGCGCCCTGAAAGATGGCATGGTGATTGTCCCAGGCTGGATCGCTAATCCACATTTCACTATTCGGGTACGCAATATGCAAGAAGTCGCCCCCGACCTTTAAAGCACCTGTTCCACCCAAGGTCTGTATGGTAGCCACCCGACCTTCGGCCAACGCTGCACTATCGGCACCAAAAATCAGCTTTTGCACTTGCTCTCTATAGCTGGCTAAGCCTTCCATGGGCAAATAAGCACGGGGCAAATTTTTCTGTGCCCACATATCCTCAGCACGACGCGCCACCTCCAGCACAGGCAATCGCCCCTGATCGTCATAATACAAACCCACAGTCAGGTTTACTTTTTTCTCACGTGGATCCGCCTGATGTGCTTCGCTTATACGAAAAATAGGGTCGCCACCAAATGCCGGGATATGCTGAAACATCAAATTTGTCCTCACTTAAATAAAAAAAATGCAGCCATCAACGCCTAACGCTCAGCGAGCCGGGCAGCATCTCCACCACAATACATTGTTTTACGCCATGATATACGCAAGTCAGGCCAGACGGCTCACGGTATCTACACAAAGGCAGAAATACGCTACATTTGCCCGCGGCTCTAGGTGCTGCTTACGCCTTAGGGCCACGCAAGGACAAAATACGTCAAGCTACTCACTTAGCCATTCATTTATCACATCAGACAGTTAAGATAAGAGCCTGTATCGTATTTTTAGGAGTCAAGCGTGTCCTTACCTACCCACCTTCAGGCTTGCCCTTTGCGTGGAGCCAGCAACTTCCGTGATATTGGCGGTTATGCAACCGCTCAGGGTTCTGTTGTTACCGGGCGTATCTTTCGCTCCGACCAAATTGCTGACCTCGACGCACCCGACCTCGGTTACCTGCAGCAATTAGGGATTAGCCATGCCCTAGACTTTCGCGGTAGCTTCGAATTACAACGCTCACCCTATCACTACGATTTCATACAACGTGAGCAGCTGAGCATCGAACCTACTATTGTTCAGGATTTGGGCAGCATCATGCAGGCTGAACGCGGACAGTTAACGGCGCAGCAAGCCAGTCAGGTCATGCAAAAAACATACATTGAATTTGTCCAGCATCACAGCGCACAGTTTGCCCGTGTCTTTGATCAGTTACTGAATACTGACCAAGCCTTGCTCATGCACTGCACGGCTGGCAAAGACCGCACAGGGTTTGCCGTGGCCTTGGTGCACAGCGCTCTAGGCGTGGCACCAGACGACATCATGCACGACTATATGTTGTCTCTGGACTACTTCCAGCGCCCTGATTTAGAGGATAATCGTGGACTGAGCGAAGAGGTGCTGGATGTCGTATGGGGTGTGCAGCCCGAATTTTTACAGGCTGCGTTCACACAAGCCACCCAGCAATACGGCTCGGTGCAAAACTATTTGCAGCAAGCGCTAGGCCTGGATGAAAACCGCCAAGCAGCACTGCGTGAGCGCTATCTAAGTAACTAGGCATCAGATAAACTCCAGCGACGCTGTAGCGACACACTTTTACCCAGTATATTTACCCAGCTACGCTCATCGTGAATGGTGGTAAATAAAGGAACCGTATATTTAGGTTCTATCATGTTTACCACCCAACGCAGATCGCTTAAGCGTGGGTGTACATTCCAACGTAGCACATGACTCCCTTTAGGAGCATGGGGCGCCACATAGCCGGTATGGATCAGATAGCGTTGCGTAGCATCTGGAATGAACTGACCAACATCCAACTGGCTTTGGCGTATCAAATTTCCGGCTACCCCGCCTATGCCATCCGACTCCCCTGCTAAGACCAGATGCGCCTGAGGATTGAACTGCGCAGCCTTAGGCATCATTTCACGCAGTTGCTGCTTGATACCCGGCAGCAAGGTATCACCGCCCTCGTACACCAGACGCGTCAGGCTTTCGTAGCAGCTCGGATCCAAAGACCAATCATCAAAACCGGCCTGATGCCGCCACAATGCAATTTCCACAGCACGTCCGGAAGGCGGCACAGGCAATAAGGCCGGTTTTTCTAGTAATAATAGCTCTAGGGTTTCAGAGGCCAGATTACGGGTTTGATCGTATAGGCCATAGGTGGCATCCAGTAAGGCCAGCTCCGCGCTAGGCGGCACATCAAAAGGAAATAGTAAGGACTCGCAAGAAAAGTCGCCACTGTAAAAAATTCCTCCCGCCACATCCAGATGCAGCCAGAGCCCGCCTAATGCATGGCCCGAACGCCCTGTCTGGATAGCCACACCATTAATGTACGTAACACCCTGCATAGGTAGCTCGCGCCAGATACGACCAGGCGGCAAACAACGGGCAGTCGCCGCACTGGCATAAATAGGGATATGTTCAGGCAAGTACTCCAGCCCACCCGCATGGTCTCGCTGATCCTGAGTTAGTACCACTGCATCGACACATAAATTACGATACCAAGTGCAGTGCTGTTCCGGGTGTAACGCTCCCCCGGCATCTAGCAATAAGCGCAAACCTCTGGCTTCTACCAACACGGCCGCCGGACTTTTTTCTCCCAAGCCACTTAACACCGTAACGTGCGCTTGACTCATTACCGCCTCCCTCTGTGTCGAGCCGGCACCCGCCGTGCACACTGCCCGTACCAACCCTGCACAGACCCACTGCCACATACGCTGACTGTTATTTTCTCATTCATAGCACCCTACCTTTAGCCTTACTGTAAAGGCCATGCTTAGCGCGTCAGCCCAAATACCCGTAGTGACAGAAGTTCTTGCCCACACCATTCCCCTAGCTCTCGCGCATCATTTCGGTATTCAGAAACGACATGCTGTGATCGCGCGAAATGACAATTTCTTATGCTGTTCAGAATAAACAAGCCGCTTTGCAGCCACGTTAAGGATTTGTTGCTCATACATGACAAACACTCGCGATATTTCTCTACTGGCTAGTACCGTGCCTCCTACACAAAAAAGGCGCCCCTCAAGGCGCCTGGCTGATAAAGCGTGGAACAGGATTAGATAAGCCGCCCCACGACACCTGCGTGGGGCCTGGGGCATACTATTCCAGCAAATCACTCATGTCGTCAGCATGCTCTTCTTCTACCGCCATAATTTCGATTAGCATCTGCCGAGTGGTAGGGTCTGTATCCCCAATAATTTCAATCATTTGCCGGTATGATTCGATCGCAATACGCTCAGCAATGAGATTAGCTTTAATCATTTCCTTGATGTCTTCACTATCGTCATATTCCGCATGACTGCGCTCAGTCAATATGGCCGGATTAAAGTCGGGCAGGCCATTTAGCTGCACAATACGCTCAGCAATTCGATCAGCATGCTCTGCTTCTTGTTGAGCATGCTCTAAAAACTCGGCCTTAATCGCTTCATTATTTAATCCCGTAGCCGTGAAATAGTGCCGCTTGTACCGCATCACACAGACTAACTCCGTCGCCAGGGCATCATTGAGCAAGCCAATTATTTTCTCCCTGTCGCCTTGATAACCAGAAGACACGGCCCCCTCTTGGACATGTTTACGTGCAGCGGCACGTATGGCTTGCACATCAATACTGTTTGTCTTGTTTTGACTCATGGCTGCTCTCCGTTCTATTTAAGGTAGTAAAACGGTGACACGACAGTTGGCCTTGCGCATGCCCCTGCTCATGACAAGGGGAGATTGGCAGCCAAGCTGTGCGCCACTGGACTTACCATGGTAGGAAAGCTACGACCTACTGCCTAGCCTGAAGCTTAAGCATATTTATCTATTTGTACGTAAAAAAAAGCCGCTGCCTTGGTTAAAAAACCAAGACAGCGGCATCTAGTCATGCTGATGTCAGCTTAGCGGCACATTTAACTGTTGTGTTATGTAACAGTTTTTGCTGCCCCAAGCCCTAGGCAGACAGCGATTACAAGCCACCTAGGCTGATATATTTCATATTCAGGTATTCATCCAGCCCATGAGTTGAACCCTCACGGCCTAAACCACTTTCTTTTACACCACCGAAAGGCGCCACTTCTGTAGTGATAATACCGTCGTTCACGCCGACCATGCCATATTCCAAGGCTTCGCTGACCCTGAACGTACGCGCCAGATCGCGCGTATAGATATACGCCGCTAATCCATATTGCGTACTATTGGCAGCATCAATCACCTCGGCCTCATCGCTGAACCGGAACAAGGGGGACACTGGGCCAAACGTTTCATCCTGCGCCACCTGCATTTGTGCTGTCACATCCGCCAGCACGGTGGGTTGGAAAAACCCATGACCTAAAGCATGGCGTTGACCACCTGTTAACACCTTAGCCCCTTTACCCACTGCATCGGCAATATGCTCTTCCACCTTTTGCACGGCCGCCTCGTTAATCAGTGGACCTTGCTCAACGCCGGCATCAAAGCCATTGCCCACTTTGAGTTGTTCAACGCGCTTCACCAATTTTTTAGCAAACTCATCATACACACTGTCGTGCACATAAAAACGGTTAGTGCACACGCAGGTCTGGCCAGAGTTACGATACTTAGCCGCAATCGCCCCTTCAACCGCCTTATCCAGATCCGCGTCTTCAAAGACGATAAACGGCGCATTACCACCTAGCTCTAAAGAAACGCGCTTCATGGTGTTGGCAGATTGCTCATACAACAATTTGCCTACACGCGTGGAACCTGTGAAGGTGATCTTGCGTACCAGTGCATTAGACGTTAGCTCCCCGCCTATGGCTACAGCATCACCAGTCACAATGTTCACCACACCTGCTGGTAAACCAACCTGCTCGGCCAGCACTCCCCAAGCCAAACCACAATATGGTGTGAACTCAGACGGCTTCACAATAATCGAGCACCCGGCTGCCAGGGCCGCCCCCATCTTGCGCGCAATCATAGAGAAAGGAAAGTTCCAAGGCGTGATAGCACCCACTACACCGACCGGCTCACGGCTAACCATGATGCGACGATCTTTCCAAGGTGAGGGGATCAGCTCACCATTGACGCGCAGTGCTTCTTCAGCGAACCACTGAATATACGCGGCTCCAATCATGACCTCACCCTTGGCCTCTGCCAAAGGCTTACCTTGCTCCAGGGTCAACAAGGCAGCCAAATCATCGGCATTGGTACGAATACGCTGAGCCATGTCTTGCAGCAGCTTTGCACGTTCGGCCGCGGTGGTCGCTGACCAGGCAACAAACGCCTTTTGCGCAGACTCAATCGCCAGCTTCGTCTCAGCAGCACCAACATGTGGAATATGACCGATAGTCTGTCCATCTGCGGGGTTTACTACTGCCACAGTTTGTCCGTTCTGAGCGGCTAGCCACTGTCCATTGATATAGTTTGCTTCTTTGAACCACACCGAGTTTGTTGTGTTTGCCAACTTCATTCCTCCTTATTCGGATATCAAATAAACTAAACGCGTGATACCCAAGCGACAGAAAAATAAGTTTGGGCTACACTAATCGTTCAATATGCTGAACATTGTTCAGAAACTCACATAGCTGCATACTACCATAGAAGAAATACCTATTTGCCATGACAAAACAAAAAATAGAAACTAAAAAAGTAAGCGTACCCGCCCTAGAACGCGCCAGTCGCTTACTGGATTTAGTCGCTACCCAACATGAACCTCTGGCACTGAGCGATGCGGCACGAAGCTTAGATTTAGCTAAAAGTAGTGTACATAGCCTGTATCAAAGCCTGACCGAGCTAGGTTTGTTAGAACGTAGCGGGACAGGCGTAGTGATAGGCAGCAAAGCAGTGGCCTGGGCTCATGCGTTTTTGAATCGATCTGACCTGGCCTCAGAGTTCGTGCAATTCTGGAACACCTTGAATGAGCCCTGCAATGAAACCGTCACCTTAACCATACTCGATGGGCAGGACGTGATTTATGTCGCCTCGCAGGCGGGCATTGATCCGATAAGTATTAATTTCAAAATAGGCATGCGTCTGCCTGCCATTTTCACCGCGACTGGCAAAGCCATACTTAGCACCTTACCGAGCAACACCCTACAACAGGATTACGCAAACGGACTGCCCGCGCCACTCACCCCATATTCGGTCAATACCCTGCCAAGCCTGCAAGCAGAATTAGCTTTTGTGCGGGAACGTGGATTTTCAATCGATAAACAACAAGTGCGTAGCAACTTGGTGTGCTTGGGTGCCCCGATTTATAGTTTTTCATCCGGCACCCAAGCCGTAGGCGGCATAGCCTTAAGCATTCAAGCTACCAGCCTGGATGAGCACACCAAGAATGAACTCAGTGAAAAAGTCATGCGCTATGCACAAGGCTTGTCTCAGAGGCTGGGGGCTAACAAATAGTACTTAGAACGGAATATCGTCTTCCATATCCGCAAAGTTATCGCTGGCAGGCGCTGGCTGACGAGCCGCTTGCTGCTGAGGCGCTTGCTGAGCAGGTGCCTGACGAGGCGCGCGCTGTGGGGCTGGAGCGCTGTAATCGCCGCCTCCCATGCTATCGCCACCACCATCGCGGCCACCCAGCATTTGCATTTGGTCGGCAATGATTTCGGTGGTGTAGTTATCTTTACCGTCTTGGCCCTGCCACTTACGTGTGCGCAAGCGCCCCTCTACATACACGGGTCGACCTTTGCGCAAGTACTCACCTGCGATTTCAGCTAGGCGGTTGTAAAACACCACGCGATGCCATTCTGTTTCCTCACGGCGCTCGCCCGAGTTACGGTCTTTCCATTGCGAGGTGGTGGCAATGGATATATTGCACATTGCTGCCCCTTCCGCGCTGTAACGCACCTCAGGATCACGCCCTAAATTTCCAACTAAAATGACTTTATTAACCGATGCCATGATTTTTATCCTGTAATTCTGAAGATGTGTATAAGCCGTATTATCGACGATTCATAGCCTGATTCAAACTGCTGCGAGACAAACTTGACCTGGGCAGAGCAAAGGCTGGACACCGCCGTTAGACTTAGTATTTATCCTTGAAGCCTCGAGCAGTAAGCAACCAGACAAGTGTCAGAATACTGCCCAGCCATAAAACATTGCTGCTATTGCTGTAGCGAGAGAGCAAACCACCCACTAGCCCCCCAGCAAACACTCCCAAAGACTGGGTAGTGTTGTAAAAACCCAAAGCCATGCCTTTGTATTCAGGCGGTGCAACACGAGACACCAATGAGGGCTGTAAGGCCTCAAGAATATTGAAAGCAATAAAGAACAATATCAGCATGACAATCATGCCTGCCAAGCTATTAGCAACCCAAGGCATAAACGCCAATACCAGCATCAACAACAACACCGCCAGCTCTAGCGCTTGCTTATGACACTTGCGCGTTTCGGTGTAGAACACGGCAGGCACCATCAGCACAAAGGACACCAAAATAACCGGCAGATACACTTGCCATAAAGAAGCGGAGTCGTAGTTGCCCAAACGAGCCAGGTTACTGGGCACCACAATAAACAAAGACATCAGCACAAAGTGCAAACAAAATACACCTAGGTTCAAACGTAGTAAATCTCGATGCCGCAATACAGCAGAGGCTGGCACCTGATTAATCGGGGCCTGCGCCATGGGGGCCGCTGGCACGACAAACGCAGCAATCAACAAACAAATAAAACCCAGTAAGCTGATAACCCAAAATAAGCCTGATAAGCCAAAGTGACCCACCAACACCGGCGACAGCACCAAGGACACAGCAAACGAAATACCAATGGAACCACCCACCATCGCCATGGCTCGTGTGCGCACCTCGGGGCGGGTAGAGTCTGCTACCCAGGCAGAAATAGCTGCCGAGACCGCCCCCAAACCTTGGATACAACGCCCTACAGTGACCCACTCGATGCTGCTGGCCTGAGCACAAACTATGCCTCCCAGCACAAACAACACCATGCCTGCAACAATAACAGGACGACGCCCATACTTATCAGAGGCCATACCCAGAGGAATTTGCAATACGGCCTGTGTCAAACCGTAAGCACCTAAGGCTAGACCCACTTTGGCAGGATCATTGCCACCCACCAAGGTTTGTGCCACCACTGCAAACACAGGTGTGAGTAAAAACAACCCTAGCATGCGGGAAGCAAATAACAAGGCCAGCAACATACTGGCTTTACGTTCCAGGGCAGTCAAACGCAAACGTACAGGCTGCTCTGGGGGGGATTCAATATATGGCTTAGTGCTCATTAAAAACTCAATAACAAAACGCATATGAGCCGGTAAACGAAAGCAGTTCACAAAAGAGTCGGCGCAACGCGCTATAGTAGCAAGTTATCTTGTTGCTTTACCTAAATCAAAACTGATGGACGCCATACGCATACGCGGCGCACGCACGCACAATCTCAAAAACATATCTGTAGACTTGCCACGACACCAGTTGGTAGTCGTGACCGGGCTATCGGGCTCGGGCAAATCGTCACTGGCGTTCGACACCTTATATGCCGAAGGCCAGCGCCGTTATGTAGAAAGCCTATCGGCCTATGCCAGACAGTTTTTACAACTGATGGACAAGCCCGACGTAGACTTAATCGAGGGTTTATCGCCTGCCATTGCCATTGAACAAAAAGCGGCAGGCCATAATCCGCGCTCTACCGTGGGCACCACCACCGAGATTCACGATTACCTGCGACTATTGTACGCCCGTGTAGGCATTCCTTATTGCCCAGAGCACCACTTACCCTTACAAGCGCAAAGTGTGAGCCAAATCGTGGACGAGGTGTTGCAGTGGGAGACTGAAACACGCGTCGCTATCTTGGCTCCCATCCGCCCTGATAGCACCCAAACCCTAAGCTCCTTGCTACAAAGCTTACAGGCTCAGGGCTTTGTGCGTGTACGCGTTAAGGGCGTCATGCATACACTGGACGACAAGCCTGAGCTCTCTGACGCCGATGAAACCGGGGTGCAAGTGGTGATTGATCGGTTGCGCATACGCCCCGATGCTCAGCAACGTTTGGCCGAAAGTCTGGAAACAGCCTTAAGTTTGGCAGATGGCCGCGTTGTGGTGCTAAATATGGATACCGAGCACGAACACAACTATTCCAGCCATTACGCCTGTCCGTCCTGCGACTACAGCCTTGATGCCTTAGAGCCGCGTTTATTCAGTTTTAATAATCCGGCTGGCGCCTGCCCGCAATGTAATGGCTTGGGTCAGGTCGATGTCTTTGACCCTGAACTCGTGCTCGCCTTCCCGGATCTAAGCCTAGCTGGCGGGGCTATCGAAGGCTGGGACAAACGCAATGCGTTCACCTACACCCTGCTCACCAGTTTGGCCGCCCACTACGAATTTGATATAGAAACCCCCTTCAACACCCTGCCCGAAACCATACAAGAAAAAATACTGTACGGCTCAGGCGAGGAAGCCATTGCTTTTCTTTATCTCAATGAGGGGGGGCGCACCACCGTTAAAACGCATGCTTTTGAAGGTGTGCTGCCCAATCTGGAGCGCCGCTGGAGCGAAACCGAATCCAGTGCTGTACGTGATGAGCTAGCCAAGCTACGTCGCACCCAAAAGTGTCCGGCCTGCAACGGAGCCCGGCTTCGTCCCGAAGCGCGTCATGTACGCATAGGTATCGATACCGCCGAGCATCAGGAACAAGGTCTGGCCATTTATGAGCTTGAGGCCCTGTCACTGGCAGACTGCCTACACTGGTTCGAGCATCTGGAGCTACGTGGTGCCCGCCAAGAAATCGCCGATCGCATACTGCGCGAAATTCGTGCACGCCTGGAGTTTTTAAATAATGTCGGCCTGAACTACTTGTCACTGGACCGTAGCGCAGACACCATCTCTGGCGGAGAGGCGCAGCGTATACGCCTAGCCAGCCAGATAGGCTCGGGATTAACGGGAATTATGTACGTACTGGACGAGCCCTCGATTGGCCTGCACCAGCGTGACAATGAGCGTCTCATCCACACCTTGCAACACTTACGTAATCTGGGTAATAGCGTGATCGTCGTCGAGCACGATGAAGACATGATACGTGCCGCTGATTATGTGATTGATATGGGGCCAGGAGCCGGAGAGCACGGCGGACAAATTGTGGCCCAGGGCAAACCAGAGCAAATCAGTGCCGACCCAGCCTCTCTGACCGGGAAGTACCTCAGCGGGCAGCTACGCATCAAAACACAGCAGCCACGCTCCATGCAAAGCTCGCTGGATTGGCTAGAGCTGATTGGCGCCTGTGGACATAACTTAAAGTCCGTCCATTTACGCCTGCCCGTCGCACGCCTTAGTTGCATCACAGGGGTATCAGGCTCTGGTAAATCAACGCTGATCAATGACACCCTGGCTCAAGCATTGGCCCGCTCCTTGCACCGTGCCCAAAGTCCGGCCGCTCCCTACGAGCGCATTGAGGGCCTTAGCCTGTTTGATAAAATTATCTCTGTCGACCAGTCGCCAATCGGCCGTACACCGCGTAGTAACCCCGCCACCTACACCGGAATGTTTACCAGCATCCGTGAATTATTCGCGGGTGTACCCGAGTCCCGTTTGCGCGGCTATGACCCCGGTCGTTTTTCATTTAACGTAAAAGGGGGACGTTGTGAGGCGTGTCAAGGCGACGGAGTCGTCAAGGTGGAAATGCACTTTCTGCCTGATGTCTACGTGCCCTGCGAAGTATGCCAAGGGCAACGATACAATCGCGAAACGCTGGAAATACGCTATCGTGGCCTTAATATCAGCGAGGTGCTAGACCTTACCGTCGTACAGGCACTGGAATTTTTCGATGCCATACCGGCTATTGCCCGCAAACTTCACACCCTAATGGATGTTGGGCTTTCCTATATTCGTCTGGGTCAAAATGCCACAACTTTATCTGGGGGGGAGGCACAACGTGTCAAACTCTCATTAGAACTCTCACGTCGCAGTACAGGACGCACCATTTATATTCTGGACGAGCCCACGACAGGTTTGCATTTTCACGATATTGCCGTCTTGCTGGATGTGCTCAATAAGCTGGTGGATGCCGGCAATACTGTGGTGGTCATTGAACACAATTTAGATGTGATTAAAACCGCAGACTGGGTAGTCGATATGGGGCCAGAGGGCGGCGAAGGCGGCGGCATGATCGTTGTACAAGGCACGCCGGCCCAAGTGGCCGCATGCCCAGACAGCCATACCGGACGTTATTTACGCCCCCTGCTGAATTCACATCAGAAATAACTGCTGATGCTCGCGAATGGCGTAACGATCGGTCATGCCTGCAATATAATCAGCAATAGCCCGCGCTTGAGCGACCGGCTCATCGCGTCGGTATTCGTACGCTAGCAAACGCGGGTCGTCCAAGAAGGCCTGAAACAGCTCTCGTACAATGCGCCGCGCCTTATTCATCATGCGCACCACTTTGTAATGACGGTATAAGTTCCGATGCAAGAAACGCTTCAGCTCGTCCGCCTCGGCGCGAATTTCAGCCGAAAAACTGGCCAGCTTGGGTAAATCACGTACCTGATCCACATGCTCAGGCTGATAGCGCTGCAAGGCTGCTCGCGTCGTCTGGCTTAAGTCCACCACTAATGTATTGATCATGCGGCGGATAATTTCCGCGACTAGGCGCTTGCCCTCCAGGCCTGGGTACGCCTGTTGAACAAGGCGGTAATGGCGCTCAAACAAAGACAGTTGCATCAACTGATCCAGATCGATCAAGCCAGAGCGTAATCCATCGTCGATATCGTGATTATTGTAGGCAATCTCGTCGGCTAGATTGGCAATCTGTGCCTCCAGGGAAGGCTGTTTTTTTTGTAAAAATCGTTCGCCTACATCACCTAGTAATCGGGCGTGCTTCACCGAACAGTGTTTGAGTATGCCTTCTCGAGTCTCGAAACACAGATTTAAGCCATTAAAAGCGGCATAGCGCTCTTCAAGCTCGTCCACGACGCGTAGACTTTGCAAATTATGTTCAAAGCCACCGGCCTCAGGGCTAAGCGCCTGCATGCACGCATTCAGCTCATCTTGGCCTGCATGCCCAAAAGGCGTATGCCCCAAGTCATGAGCCAAAGAAATAGCTTCGATTAAATCTTCCTGCAAACCCAGATTACGTGCCACGGCACGCGCAATCTGGGCCACTTCCAAGCTATGGGTCAAACGAGTACGGAATAAATCACCTTCGTGATTAATGAATACCTGCGTCTTGTACTCTAGCAAACGAAAAGCGTTGCAATGCACAATTCGGTCCCGATCTCGCTGAAAAGCATGACGTCCCTCTGGCGCTGGCTCGGAGTAGCGCCGGCCGCGAGATTGTTCAGGTAAACAAGCATAAGCGGCCAAATGAGTCATGATTTACTCCTGCGCCGCACTCGCGAAACGGCTAAGCACCTCGCGCACCAACGCGGCGTCAACCACTTGCACCACCGTTTTGCCAATCTGGGGCAACAACACGAAACGCAGTTGTCCACCTTCGGCTTTTTTATCCACCTGCATCAAATCCAGCCATTGTTCTGCAGGCCAAGCGGGAGGCACCACAGGACAACCACTGGCAATGACCAGATCGCGTATTGCCTGCACGTGAGCCTGTGGCAAACCACATACCAGTGCGGACAGCTCGGCAGCCATCACCATGCCGCAGCCTACAGCCTCTCCGTGCAACCATTGCCCGTAGCCCAGGCCAGCCTCGATAGCATGGCCAAAGGTGTGACCAAAGTTCAAGATGGCCCGCAAGCCAGACTCACGCTCGTCTTGCGACACCACATCGGCTTTGACCTCGCACGAGCGCTGAATCGCATAAGACAAAGCAGGCGCGTTTAACTGCCGCAAGCTGGCCATATTGCTACGGCACCAATCGAAAAAGGATGCATCGTAAATCATGCCGTACTTAATAACTTCTGCCAGACCCGCAGAAATTTCACGGGCGGGCAAAGAGTTCAATACTGTGGTGTCAATTTCCACTGCCACGGGTTGATAAAACGCACCAATCATATTTTTACCCAAGGGGTGATTGATCGCTGTTTTACCTCCTACGGAAGAATCTACTTGTGACAACAAGGTAGTAGGCACTTGCAAAAAGCGCACGCCCCGCATAAAACACGCTGCGGCAAAACCTGCCATATCACCGATCACACCGCCACCCAAGGCAACAATCAGGGCTTTGCGGTCCAGTCGCTCGGCCAGCAAGCGATCAAAAATAAGATTTAGGGTGTCCCAAGATTTGTGCGCCTCGCCATCGGGCAGCTCAATCATCAGGATACGCTTGCCTGTCTGCTCAAGCGCCCGTCGAACCTGAGCACCATACAAACCCGCCACGACTGGGTTCGTCACAATGGCAATCGCTGTACTGGAATCGGGCACACTATCCGCCAAACGATCCAGGCGTCCAGCCGCAATATGAATGGGGTACTCCCCACCAGCGGTAGTCACATGTACCACACTCATCAAGTCACCTCATTAAGCAAAACCAATAACTGGCGCACTGCATGCGCTACCGGCGCTGAACCGGTTTCAAACGATAGATGCGCAACCTCTTGATAAAGCGGCTCACGCTCTTCAAGCAAACGCAAAAGCGTGCCACGTGGATCGCTGTTCTGCAACAGCGGACGATTACGATCCCGAGCGACACGCCGGAACAACTCCTCTACACTAGCACGCAAATACACGACCGTACCACGCTCATGCAAATACTGCCGATTCAACGGAGATAGTATTGCCCCACCACCTGTGGCCAGTACAATACCGGATAGGCGGGAGACAGCATCCAGCACTGCTGACTCACGTTTACGGAACCCTTGCTCACCTTCGATGTCAAAGATGGTTGCAACGCGGACACCGCAACGAGCCTCCAGCTCATGATCCAGATCGATGAATGTACGATTCATCTCTTTGGCAAGCTGGCGGCCTATTGTCGTCTTTCCGGCACCCATCATTCCTACCAAGATGATAGGGCGCGCACCGCCTTGTTGTAATTCCAGCAGCTCAGACTCGGTTAAAGGACTAGGATGTTCTACAGGCATCAGGTGTTCAGGTAAAGAGTCAGTCATTTGTGTATTATCCCACTAGCACCTGTAAAGCACAGGCCATTATTGCCGAATTATATTGTTACATTATGTCCGTGCATAATATTAAGGCCAACCCGTATTGGGCTTAAAATCAGAAGCAATGAATTCATCTACGAAATCCTCATCCATGCCTCAGCATTCCTCTGGTTCCTTTTTTGTCCGCTTACTGACAAAAACAGTGATTTTACTCGGAGGCCTGGGTTTGTGCGCCGCGCTGTTAACAGCCCTCGCCTTGGCATTGACTTGGCCCAATCTGCCCGAGTTAACCGCCATGACCGACTACCGGCCGCGCGTCCCGCTACGCATTTACACTGCCGATAAAGTATTAATTGGCGAATTTGGCGAAGAACGCCGAAATGTATTGCGCTCCGACGAAATCCCCGATGTGATGAAAGCCGCTATTCTGGCAGCCGAAGACGATCGCTTTTATCAACATAGCGGTATCGACTGGATGGGTGTAGGACGCGCAGCTCTGGCTAACTTGACCCATATGTCCAAGACACAGGGTGCCAGTACGATCACGATGCAAGTAGCACGTAATTTTTATTTGTCCTCAGACAAAACGTATACACGTAAATTTTACGAGCTCATGCTCACCTTCAAAATCGAAGCCACCCTCACGAAAGATCAAATTCTTGAACTCTACATGAATCAGATCTTCCTGGGACACCGCGCTTATGGTTTTGCGGCGGCCTCACGCGCTTATCTGGGCAAAGAGCTCAGTGATGCCACCATCGCTGAAGCCGCCATGCTGGCAGGTATCCCTAAAGCACCCTCGCGTTACAACCCGATTGCTAATTTCTCGCGTGCAAAAAGCCGACAAGCTTACGTACTGAGCCGTATGCGAGCGCTGGGCTATATTACCGAAGCGGAATACCAGCAAGCCACAGATCAAAAAATCGAAATCAAGCCCGCTGTCGGTACCCCTGCGGGCGGTTACGCTGTGCACGGTGAATATGCCGCTGAACTGGCTCGCCAATTGCTTTACGGTGTTTACCAGGACAATGTGTACTCTCGCGGCTTCAATATATACACCACCATAGATTCCAAGGACCAGGAAGCCGCGTATCTGGCTCTGCGCAACGGGGTGCTCAACTACACCCGACGAGCACGTTACACAGGCCCACAAGGTCATATCACCTTGCCCGCCGGGCTAGAAAATGACGCGGCAGCTTTAGATACCTTACTAGACCGCACTCTTGAAACCTATCCGGACACTGGCGACTTGTTAACCGGCGTCGTGTTGGAAGCCAGTCCCACCCGTATCCGGGTGGCACGCAGTGCAGAAAATATTATCGATGTCACCGACAAGCGCGCACTCAATATCGTTGCCCGCGGCTTGGTCAAAAATGCCGCCTCTGATGTAAAAATAGAACGTGGCTCAGTCGTTTACTTGTTCAAACACCCCGAATACTGGGAAGTGCTTAATATGCCTAGCATTCAAGCTGCCCTGGTTTCTATGCGTCCCCAAGACGGCGCGATACGCGCCATGGTGGGCGGCTTTCACTTCTCGGATGGTAAATTCAACCGTGTCACGCAAGCGTGGCGCCAGCCTGGTTCGGCCTTTAAGCCCTTTATTTATGCGTCATCGCTTGAGCGCGGCCTGACCCCCGCCACTCAAATTTCAGACGAGCCCATCACCATACGCTCGGGATCCGGTAAAACGTGGGCTCCAAAAAATTACGGCCGTACGTATGAACCTATGCTGACCATGCGTCAAGGACTGTATAAGTCCAAAAACATGGTGTCCATTCGTATCATGCAGGCTGTGGGCGCGGACTACGTACAGCAATACATTGCACGCTTTGGTTTTGATGATCCCAAGCGTCAACCCGCTGTCTTGCCTCTCGCATTGGGTGCAGGTAGCGTAACCCCCCTGCAACTGGCCAACGGCTACAGCGTCTTTGCCAATGGCGGATACCGGGTACAGCCCTATCTGATTGACCACGTCACCGATAGCACGGGCAAAGTCATCATGCAGGCCAAGCCCACTATTGCCGGCGACTCGGCTGCCAGAGCCATTGATCCTCGCACCGCTTATGTCATGAATGATCTGCTGCGTGGCGTAGCTACCTCGGGTACCGGAGCACGTGCGTCCGCCACATTGAAACGGAATGATATTGGTGGCAAAACAGGCACCACCAACGATTCTCACGACGCTTGGTTTGCAGGCTATACGCCTAAACTAGTGAGTGTGGCCTGGATGGGTTTTGACCAGCCCCGAAGCATGGGTTCTGGGGAAACAGGTGGTGGAGCCGCTATGCCCATCTGGATTGATTACATGCGCACCGCCCTGGCTAATGAGCCGGTTGTCGCCCCTGGCGCTCTGCCCTCTGGACTTAGTCGCCAAGGTGGTGATTTTTACTTTGCGGAGTTTCCCCCAGGTAAAGCCATTGCACGGGTGGGCTTACCTGCACCAGGAGACTTCGATGGAATTGACGATCTGCTCCAGCAACTGCCTGTCGACCTAAGCAGCTACAGCCCGCCCAAGGGCTCCGATAATTTTGTGAGCTTTTAAGCCCTAAGCCTGCGCCAGCAAATTGCTGGCGCTTTTTTCTTCAGTACGCCACAAAATCAAAGACCACACACACTAACAGTTCTTATTATTCGCTGCGGCTGGCATAATAACGAGTCTAACCTCAACCGTTCGAATAATTATGCTCCCTATTGCTCGTACTCCAAAATGGGTAAGAATGTGCTTGACGGCCTTGCTCTGTACCAGCCTACTGACCGCTTGCGGTTACAAGGGCTCACTAAGGCATGCTCAGCTCCCCCCATCTCAAGCCGAGCACTCTGTATAACCTTTGCCTAAGCCATACAGGCATAGACTTTACTCTTTACTATTACACATGACTGTCGCACCTCATTTTCAGTTTAAGAATCAAACTCTACACGTAGAGCAAGTGCCCTTAGCAACGCTCGCTGAACAATTTGGCACTCCTTTATATGTGTACTCCCGCCAAGCCCTGCGCGATGCGAGTGAGTCCTACCGTTTGGCTGGAAAGGGGCGTAAGCTGCTCATCTGTTATGGCATGAAAGCCAATTCCAACTTGGCTGTACTACAAGAGTTCGCCAAGCTTGGTACCGGTTTTGATATCGTCTCTGGCGGCGAACTGGCACGCGTGCAGGCCGCAGGCGGCGACCCAGGAAAAGTGGTGTTCTCTGGTGTGGGCAAACAAAGCTGGGAAATCGAAACGGCCCTAGAGGCCGGTGTAAAGTGCTTTAACGTTGAGTCTGAAGGCGAGCTGGAGCGCATTGCTCAGATTGCAAGTCGTCTTGGCAAACAAGCACCTATTTCTCTGCGTGTGAACCCAGACGTAGACGCACACACCCACCCCTATATTTCCACTGGCCTGAAAGACAATAAATTTGGGGTACCCATCGAAGACGCACCGGCGATCTACGCCCGAGCCCAAGAACTAGATAGTCTGCTGATCACCGGTGTGGACTGTCACATTGGTTCGCAAATCACCGAAATCAGCCCTTATCTAGACGCGCTGGACAAACTGATTAAACTCATCCAGCAATTGCAACAGCAAGGCATACAGCTACAGCATCTGGATCTGGGTGGTGGCCTTGGCATCCGCTATACCGATGAAACTCCCGCCACGCCTAGCGACCTACTCAATCACGTGTTTGCCGCCCTAGACGCCAATGACCTAGGGCACTTGGAACTCGTACTTGAGCCGGGTCGATCCATGGTCGGCAATGCAGGGGTATTACTCACACGCGTAGAATACCTCAAGCACGGTGAGAGCAAGAATTTCGCTATTGTTGATGCTGCCATGAACGACTTGATACGGCCCACGCTGTATAGCGCCTGGCATGATGTCGAGGCCGTACAGCAACAGTCAGACCAAGAAGTACGTACTTACGACATCGTTGGCCCCATCTGTGAAAGCGGCGACTGGCTAGCACGTGACCGTCAACTCGCTCTGGCTCCCGACGACCTGCTCGCTATTATGTCTGCCGGTGCCTATGCCTTTACCATGTCTAGCCAATACAACAGCCGCCCCCGCGCAGCAGAGGTAATGGTCGACGGCACAGACGTGCATGTGGTGCGACCACGTGAAGAAATTCACAGCTTATTTGCCGACGAGCGCTTACTTCCAGAATAAAGTAAAAAACTTTCGGCTTATACCTTAAGAAAGGTAGTGACATTCCGTAAATAGCTCATAGATCAGGGCGTCCGCCATTTTGGTGGGCCTGGGCAAGAAACTGTTTTCCTAGATAAGTCCAACACCTGAATCGCTAGGTTAATGGTAAGTAGTGGAGACTTTACCGCCATCATGACAAGTGCTGGAATGCGGCTAAGCAACGCAGACACAACGCACTCTAAGGAACCCAGGTTTCTTAGAGTGCTCAGCTTTTACTTCATTCCTTTCGCCATAGTGTTATTAACGCTATGGATTCTGCTATTTCAGCCTAATCGCTTCCCTGCCCAGCACGGTCAGCGCCTGGATTATCGTACTGGCTCGGGCATGATGGTAGAACCCAGTCCAGAGCGTAGCCAGCACTTGCTGCAAACTAGGCCAGCGAGCCGTCTTGAAACGCCCGGCAAAAACTGGCTGCTTTTCCAACTGCCAGCACTGCCCCCCAACCCGCAAAACTATGTTATCCGTATCAATGATGCGGCCTTGTCTTCATTGCAATGTCAGCTTGCCCCTGACTGGCACCCGTTACCTGTACAGCATCCCAGCCAAAACCCCATCGCTCTGCCTTTGCAGGGCTATATAATTGATCTAGGCACCAACCCCCAAGCGAATACAGTCCTGTGCCAGCTAAGCTCAGAAAACACCGTACTCCATCTCGAACTCTGGCCCGCCGACGATCTACAGCGCTACGCCACTTATCAGGCACGCGGCATTAGCTTATTAGAAGGGGGGGTCTTAACCCTAGCCCTACTGATTTTGCTGCTGGCCGCCATCACACGTAGTTGGACCTATCTACTTCTTAGCATCTGGCTAGTGGGTAACTTACGCCTTGGGGCCATGGCAATGACCTGGGATAGTGTCTGGCTGGGCCATAGCTTACCCAGCGAATATCTGGTGCAAATCAGGCGCTGGACTATTGCCTGCTACTTTATTGTTTGTGCTTCACTTTTTACCCGCCTATTCAGCCCTATTGTGCCCATTACACAATTACGCAAGCTGATCCATCCCATTGCTTATATAGGTGTGCTGCTACTGGCCTTAGCCCCATTTGTAGCCAGTACCTATTACGGCCCGCTATTAATGGCCAGCACTGCCTTGGCGCTCGGCCTGCTTAGCACGGTATTACTGCAAATATTGCTACAGGCAGACGGACGCACTCGCCTGTGGCATCTTATTTTGCTCAGCATGGTGCTGTGCGTAATACTATCCGCCCTGTACCTAATTGTTTTCGGCCGTTCTCCGTTTATCGAAAATTTCAACGGCGTCATTACCCTGATACTCGCCAGCCTTATGGCTGCACTAGTAGTGGCTGAACACCTGCGCGATTCATTAAACGCACCCTATCCCATCCGCCATCAACCGCAAATCTTAAATGCTTTAGCGCCGGTAGGATTTTTTATCCTTGACCAGCACCACAACTTTATCGCCATGGACGATTATGTCCAAAACGTGTTGCACCACCAGTTTGATCCTAGCCAAACGACGCATTGGAATTCCTATTTTTTACCGCTCAACTGGGCGGACGTGCATACCAGCACTCACGGGATTAATATCCAGACCAAGGCCGACTTATCAGCCTCCCAGAAAGGGGCTAACAATGTGCCGCAATACTTTTTATTGCGTGCCCTGAACATAGACTCACTCATCTACGGCAGCCTGCAAGATATTACCGAAACCCAGCAAACCATTAGTCGTCTTGAGCTTGCCGCAGATAGTGACCCGGTTACCCAGTTGCTTAACCAGCGCGGCCTAGAGAAAGCCTTAAGCCAGTGCCTAGATCCGAACAAGCCGGGTCAAACTTGCATGCTCGCCTATTTAAATTTGAATCACATCAAATACATCAATCCAGGCAGCAGTCAAAGCATTAATGAAATTTTACTCAAAGCCGTCGGCGACCTAGTCGCGGACAGTCTGGGCGACGCCCAAAGCATTGCACGTGTCAACAACGATGAGTTTTTAATTCTATTTCCCAGTAACGATAGCGCTCAGGTGCACGCCAAAGCCAGTGAAATTATTGCCAAGCTGAACCAGCAACCCATTACGGTGGGTAACCGAAGCTTTAATTTGAAGAGCTCCATAGGGCTGGTAGAAGTCTCCGCCACTATGAGTAAGGAAGAGGCCATTTCGGCTGCGCACCGAGCAGCGCGCGAAGCACATAAACACATGCAAGACGTGGTGCTGTACGCTCAAAACTCTAACGAACTCAACGAACATGCCGCCGAGCTGCGTTTGTTCCAAGAGCTTGAGGGCGGCTCTTCCCGTGGACTATTCCTGGAAATGCAGGCCATTATGTCCTTAAAAGCGCCACTAGACTCACTGAACTTTGAAATCCTTTTACGTGTGCATGATGCTGAAGGCCAGCTCTTGCCTTCTGGGCGCATTATTAATGCGGCCGAGCAAAGTAACACCATTATTATTATTGATAAATGGGTATTTGGCTCCACCCTTGAGTGGCTCTCCAAGCACGAGCGTGAACTACGCAATACCCGCCAAATCAATATCAACCTAAGCGGTGTATCCCTGAACAATGACGACTTTAACGAGTCATTTATTGAACTGCTCAGCCGGCACGAACATCTGCTTAAACGTATTTGTATCGAAATTACAGAAGGTGTGGCGCTGGAGGACAAAGAGCGCACACGTCAGTTCATGAGTAAGCTACAAAAAATGGGAGTACGTATTGCACTGGATGACTTCGGTGCGGGCTATACCTCATTTCAATATCTGCGAGAGCTGCCTGCCGATGCGATTAAAATTGATGGCGCCCTAATCTGCGACATGCTTAAAAAAGATACGAATATAGCCATCGTACGCACTATCGTAAAGCTGGCCGATAACCTAGGCATGGTAACGATTGCTGAATGGGTAGAGGATGTCGCTACCCTTAAAGCCTTGGCCGATATCGGGGTTGATTACGTCCAGGGCTTTGGTGTTGCCCGTCCCTGCTCTCCCAAAGACATACTCTCCGCCCAAACCATACTGGATCTTATCCCAGACGCTGAAACACGGGAAATAGTGATGGAGCTACACCACCGACAGCTCAGTTAAGCCCAGACTCAGGCCGTGCCTCACTAGCAATACCTAGCAAACATAAAAAAAGGGCCCGTTAATAAACGGGCCCTACTGCACTTTACATCTGTTGCCAGGCTCGTGTTAGAGCTCGCCGTAGGAGTGTAAACCTGACAGGAACATATTCACGCCTAGAAAAGCAAAGCTGGTTATCAGTATGCCTACTAGAGCCCAATACGCTGCCATCGTACCGCGCAAGCCTTTTAACAAGCGCATGTGTAGCCATGCTGCATAGTTCAGCCAAACAATTAAGGCCCAGGTTTCTTTAGGATCCCATTGCCAATACGTACCCCAGGCATCGGCTGCCCACAGAGCACCTAAAATAGTTGCTACGGTGAAAAACGCAAAGCCTACGGCAATTGCTCGGTACATGATGTCGTCAAGGACTTCCAAGTCAGGCAATTTACGACCAATAGGGCCTCGGAAACCAAGAATAATGCCTACCACCACACAACTGATCCCGAAATAGAGCATCCAAGTCGTAGACACCTGACCCGAACCAAATAACATAGGCTCGGCACAGAGTATGGCTCCCAACACAAACAATGGGGCCAGCTTCGCCCACGAGCGAGTTTCGCTATTTTCTTTAACCAAATAGGCAAAACCAACCATGGCCGCTAAGGCAAATGTACCGTAACCAATAAAATTAGCCGGCACATGCAGCTTCATCCACCAGCTTTTTAAGGCCGGAACCAAGGGCTGAATCTGGTGGGCGTCACGGGTAAATGAATACCACAATAAAAAGACCACCAAGGTACTAATAACGAGCAACACGAAACCACCCAGAGCACGAGTGTTATAGCGGCGTTCGTAGTACAAGTAAAATAAGGCCGTAATGAGCGCGAGCAGCACAAATACTTCGTATAAATTACTCACTGGTATATGGCCAATATCAGGCCCCAGCAAGTGCCCTTCACGCCAGCGCACCAACAAGCCTATGGTGCCTGCATAGACAGCAGCCCAGGTCAGCCCAGAACCCATCCAAGCTGCCGTATTACTGGCAAAGCCTATCCAGTACATGAGCGTGCCCAGGATAAACAGCGCACACATCCACAAAATAGCGGACTGTGAAGACAATAGGTATTTAAGTAAAAAGACTGAATCAGCGCGTTCAATATCGCCATTGATCAGCCCATCGCCCGTGCTATAGAGCCACACGGCCAATAAAGCCGCTAGACCGGCTCCCACCATCAGGGTACGTAAGGGACGCCATAACCAACCCAGCCAGGCGATAGCTGGAACCGTGCCACACAGAATGGCTTTTTCGTACACATCCATGCTGTCGCTGTAGGCATATAAGGCATATGCGGCACCAGCAGCCAGTAGCAGAAAAAACACAAGGTCGGTCCAGTCGGGTCGCCCACGTACACCGCGGGCATCGCCACTGGAAGCGAAAGACTGATGCCATTGGGCGGCAGCAGAAGAACTCAGACTAACGGCCATACTCAGCCCCTTATCAAGCAGACAGATGTTTGAAGGCTGCCTGAAAGCGATCAAACTCCATATTGAAATCAAGATTTCTGCGCTGTGAAGTCATGGCAGCCATCAGGCTACTGCCCTGCTCTTGCGGCCGTATCCATATCCACACACGACGATCACGTACGTAAAACATGGAAAACACGCCTATTATCAAGAATAAACAACCCAGGTACACAATCCACATGCCAGGACTGCGAGCCACTTGGAAAACACTGGCCTGCACGTGCTCGAAATTATCAAGCGCCAACATGACGGGCGCTGGATAACTGGGCAAATTGGCAAATGCCAATACCGCCGATTGCATCCAGCGATTATCGAAGCTGTCTTCCTGATCGTAATTTGCTGGCGGCAAGCCCTGCTGGGCGCGATACAAATCACGTAGTTCAATCAGTGTATATTGAATCATAGGCACAGCAAAAGCTAAAATACGCTCTCGCTCGGCCTCGGGTACATGAGCAATAATGCCGTCAAAGCCGTTTTTAGTAAAGGCCCGGAGCGCATTCGTTGCCGCGACTGTCAACAGCTCTTTTTGCTCGTCAGTGATGCTATTGTTCTGGGCAAATACAGACGCCGCCTGTTTCACCCACTCAGCATTTTCAGTCGCAGCACGCAACTCCATAAATTCCTGCATGGAGCCGTTTTGGTCAGCAGGGATGCGCACATAACGGAACTCGGAATTGGCATTCGGACGTATACCGGCCAAAAACACCGAGGTTGAATCCAATTGAACCGGCAGCATGTAATGCACAAACTCACTCGCCTGCCCTTGCTCGTCCACCAAGCGATAAATAATACTGGGTCCGACGTTTTTCAAGTTCTCGTTGGGCTTATTCGCCGCACTACCTGTTACCGCGGCGACGTGTTCAATCATGGCTTTAGGTTGTGGATTGCCTTCGCTCAAATCTTCAACGTTGATAATACGTAACTCAGTGGGTGTGAAGGCCAGTTGGCGATCCGTGGCTGCTTGTAAACGTGTGCTTTCCCCAACGACTGCCTCAACATTAAAAGCCGGGGCGGTTCCGCTCAGGGGGTATGCCTTCAGTTTGACCTTGCTACCGCCATCATCAAAGCCAGACTGATAGACTGTCACACCCTTATACCGTAGCGGCTCATTGACCTCGATGGTACGCTCAAAGCTCTCGCCCGTATCCGGATCGGTGACTGCCACTTCGCTTTTAAAACTGCTGGGCATGCCCGTGGAATAATACTCAACAATAAATTTTTTCAGCTCTAGCTGAAACGGCATGGGCTGAACCAGTACGCCTTCGCCTGAATTCACCACAGCCGTTGCAGTGCGTGCCCCTTCTGGCACCAGCATATTGGCACGGAAGCTAGGGTTAGCAATAGATAAGCGCCCCTCTGGAGGGACCGCGGAAATAAGCATGTTTTCAGTGATGGGCTGCTTACCGCCCAACCACACCTGAAAACGTACGGGCAAATCGCTATCCAGTAATCCACCAATACAAATCACCACGATGGCCAGGTGCGCGAATATATAACCCAGCTTATTCGCGCTGCCTTTTTTAGCAGCCAGCATGACGCTACCATCTTGGTCGTGACGAGGTTTAACCGCATACCCCATAGCCTGCAACAAGGATTGCGCCTCGGCGGCACTACTGTCAGCGGCTTGAGCACTGCTGATTTCGACACGATGTGGGAAGGCACGCAAACTACCACCTCGCACATGATCTTTGAATGAACGCATGTCGCGTATCATTTTTGGTGCATTGCGTATCACACACAGCGATGTAGAGACCACCAAAAACGCCATGATGATCAAAAACCACCAACTGTTATATACCGACTCTACGGCAAACAGGGAAAACAATTCAACCCAATACGGGCCGAACTGATCAATGTAGGTGTTTGCGGGCTGATTCTGCGCCAGCACAGTACCTATAACACTGGCAATACACAGGAAACTTAACAGGCTAATCGCAAAGCGCATGGAACCCAAGAGCTCTGAGATATCAGCAAAAAGGCGTGACGGCTTATTCACAAGTCTAGTATTTATTTATAAGGTGGGATGACGATGCACCTGCTTTAGAGGCTGGATCTGCAGAAAAGTTCCCACAAGCACTACACCTTATTGCCGCTGACGCCAACGCGCCTAGGCTGAACAGGCAAAACAGCAGTGCAGAAAAAAGGGGAAAACCTGTTTCCCCTTTGATTTAGCGCAGACCTGCCGCGTAATCAGAGACAGCGGCGATATCCGCGTCTGACATACGATCAGCAATGTCGAACATCATGGGACCGTTAGCACGATCGCCATTGCGGAACAGCTTTAACTGTTCTGAGATGTAACTGGAGTGCTGGCCTGCAATACGGGGGAATTGCCCCGGAATACCCATACCATTCGGTGCGTGGCAACTTGCACAGGCCGCAACACCACGATCGGGAATACCGCCGCGCCAGATTTTCTGACCACGCTCCATGGTCTCTTCATTACTCGCTGTGGCTGCTTCTTCCCAGTTCACTTTTTGTTGTGACAGATAAAAAGCAACATTACGAATTTCATCTTCACTCATGCCTGATGCAATAGCAGTCATAAGTGTGTTGGCGCCCTCGGGGCCACGGCGCAGGGGCTGAGACTTTTCATCGCGAGGACGGAAGTCATGCAACTGCTTAACAAGATACTCGTAGGGTTGATGTGCCAATGAGGGGTTAACTGGCAAAGTACTATTACCGGCGTCACCGTGACAGGTTACACAGGCGAGTACACCTCGGGACATTTCACCTTTAAGATAGAGCTGTTCGCCTTGAGCAGCATCTGGACGTGCCAGACCTTCTGCCGCAGAGGCGTTAAAAGCCAAAGAACAAGCGGCCACCAGGCTGCTCAGGACAACGATTCGGGAGAACGTACGCTTCATTAAGACCTCGACAATCGCGATTCAATCGGGGTGCGCATGCGCCCCTTAAGACCCGCCGTAATCCGAAGGGAAAGACTGGGGAACACGACGTTACAGTTTCAAATCCCAAGATTATACAATACCCTATGACTCAAATTGGAATTCTCCTGTAACCATGTCAATACTACACCGCGCACGCTTCGTAATTTCAGCCGCTCAACTGGATCAATTGCCCCCTCCCGGACCGCCTGAGGTCTGCTTTGTGGGCCGCTCAAACGCTGGCAAATCCTCGGCTATCAACGTTTTAGCCAATCAGCGCAGACTGGCTTTCTCCAGTAAGACTCCTGGCCGTACCCGCCTGATAAATATGTTTGGCATACCGGACCCTTTAACAACAGATGAGTATCTGGGCTATCTGGTCGACTTACCTGGCTATGGTTATGCTGCGGTAGGACGTCAGGAACGACAGGATTGGGCCGAAGTGCTGGGTGATTACCTAGTCAGCCGCTCTGCCATTGCTGGCGTCGTCCTGTTAGTCGATATCCGTCGCGGTCTCACAGACCTGGATATTAATCTGGCACGCTGGATTGCCCCAACCAATAAACCCATACTTGCACTACTGACCAAGGCCGACAAGCTGCCTTATGGTCAGCGTGTACGTGCCGTCGCTGAAGTGCAACGCCAATTAAAAGCGATGGGCGCTGCTCACACTATTGCCTTCTCTGCTACCGAGCGTATAGGCTTGGAAGAAGCTACTACGTATATTGAAAACTGGATTTCCCCAAAGGTTGTGCCATGACGCGTTTCTTACCCCCCGTTGATTTTCCTGTCTCTCGCCTACGCCGCAATCGGCGTGACGAGTTCTCCCGTCGTCTGGTGCGCGAACACACCCTGAGCACCGACGATCTGATCTACCCCATTTTTATCCGCGAAGGCCAGAACGTGGTGGAACAGGTCGGCTCCATGCCCGGCGTCATGCGTTACTCGCCCGACCAAGCCCTAAAAGTGGCAGAAGAATGCGTGGCGCTAGGCATTCCCGTGCTCTCGCTGTTTCCCTCTATTGACCCCACACTGAAAACCCCGGATGGGGCTGAAGCCGCCAACCCTGATGGTTTAATACCGCGCATGGTGGCCGACCTCAAAAAGCACTTTCCCCACTTAGGCGTACTCACGGACGTTGCCCTGGACCCATACACCAGCCATGGGCAGGACGGTATCATTGATGAACAAGGTCATATTCTGAATGAAGCAACGGTTCAAGTGCTCATCAAGCAGGCGCTCACACAAGCTCAGTGCGGAGTAGACATTATTGCGCCTAGCGACATGATGGACGGTCGTGTGGGCTCTATCCGTGCTGCACTGGATGCACAGCAACATATTCATGCTCGCATCATGGCGTATTCTGCCAAATACGCCAGTGCCTTTTACGGCCCGTTCCGCGATGCGGTCGGTTCGGCAGCCAACTTGGGCACATCCAATAAAAACACTTACCAAATGGACCCTGCCAACCGTGCAGAGGCCTTGCGTGAAGTGGCGGCCGATATACGAGAAGGCGCTGATATGGTCATGGTCAAGCCAGGCATGCCTTACCTGGATGTTTTGCGTGACATTAAAGACGCCTTTGGTATGCCCACTTACGCCTACCAAGTCAGTGGCGAGTACGCCATGATCAAAGCAGCCGCGCAAAATGGCTGGCTGGATCACGATAAAGTCATGATGGAATCACTGCTGGCATTCAAGCGCGCAGGCGGAGACGGTATCCTTACGTACTTTGCACTGGAAGTGGCGCGTCTACTGCGTCAGCAAGCCTAAGCTCCCAGGCTTACGCCCCCTTGCTATGGGCTGTAGCAAGGGGACGGCAAGCCCCCTCCTTCGCTCCTGCGGTCTATTCCTGACCCGCACTCTCATACCCATACTGCGCTCAGCATACGCTTAGCGGTACTGCCTGACAGCCAGCGTTGTGATGCTGGCCTGTTAGCTCTTGCCCCATGCCTGAACTCTGCGCCCACGGCGCTGTTTCGTCTTCACACAAAGCAGGCCCTGCGCCGCCTGCACTCCTTATCCGTAGTACTACCAATCTATGAGTTTTTCTCATTGCCACGCAATATAACTCGCTTGTGACCTAGTAAACGGCTCCTTACACTGACAAAAATAATTGGGGCCCAGAAGACTTAAAAATAGGAAATCAAACCATGAGCGATGAACTTAAACCAATAATTGGCGTGACGGGCGGCAGCGGTAGGCTGGGCCAATATGTGGTGGACGAACTGCTGGCACACGGCTATTCGGTACGTATTTTAGATCTGCAACAACCCAGCTTCGACACCAAAGCAGATTACGCAAGCTGTAATGTACTGGACCTGCATAGCCTAGAAAAAGCCCTGACTGGCTTAAATGGTGTGATCCACCTTGCGGCACTGGACTTTGATTTTGCCTCTACAGTACCGGAGGAAAAATTTATCGAGGTCAACACACTGGGCACCTGGAATGTGTTGCAGACTGCCGAGCGCCTAGGCCTGAAGCGCGTTATCTTGTGCTCCAGCATCTCTGCCTGTGGTCTGTCCGAAGCGAATCCATTGTTCCCACCCAAGTACTTGCCTGTTGATGAGGATCATCCACTTTATCCGGTACAACCGTATAGCGTCAGCAAAATCGTTATGGAAGAAATGGCGCAAAGCTTTGTACGTCGTCAAAACCTGGCAGTGCTCTCGCTACGTCCAATGATGGTGCTTATCTCATCGAATATTGAGCCCACCGTAGAGCGTGCTGAGGACTTGGACACGCGCTGGCTGTTTTACTACATCAGCCCCGAAGACTGTGCTCGCGCTTTCCGCTTAGCCTACGAAGCCTCACATATTCAATCAGGCGAGTACTTCATTACCGCCACCGATAGCTGCCGTGAAGAAGATACGCTGACTTGGTTTGAGCGAGCCTGGGGATTCTTGCCGGAGCACGATGCCGAACACTATCGTAATCAGCCACGCGCCTCCATCTTTAGTGGCAAAAAAGCTCAGCAAGACTTAGGTTTTACCGCCTCCAGTAACTGGCTCGACATTATTAAAAAATAAAACCTGGCTACACCAAAAATTTTATTAGTCGTAGTGCTTACCTAGGTCTTACTGACATAAGGTTCTTATGTCGTAAGGCCTACATAATAATCAGGAGACAAACTCATGAAAACCCAACGCATCGCAAACTGGCTTGCGGCGACTACGCTCGCCTTTAGTGGCAGTATGGCTGCTGCCGCCACCTACAAATGGGATATGCCTAATGAATATCCCGGCACATCCATCCAAGCAGAAGGCGACCGCTACTTTTCTAAAAAGCTCAATGAGCTCAGCAATGGTGACATTGAAATTGTGCACCACTTTGGCAGTGCTCTAGGATTTCGCTCTAAGGATCAACTGGATGCAGTCATGGATGGAGCCGTGGAGCTGGCCAACACCTTTGTGCCTTCTTTGGGCGGCGTAAACCCTATCTTTATCCTGTTTTCTCTGCCTTTTCTAGTGTCCACACCAGAAGAAGCCAAAACCCTGTACGAGATCAGTAAACCTTACCAAGACAAGGAACTGGAAAAATACAATCAGAAACTGTTATTTGCCTCGCCCTGGCCAGCCAGCGGCTTATGGGGTAAGGGTCCTTACACCAGTATGGCCGATATCCGGGGCTTAAAAATGCGTAGCTACGATGCTAATAGCAGTCGTGTGTTCCGCGACAGTAAAGCAAATCCGGTTCAATTAAGCTGGGCCGACATTGTGCCGCAGCTTAGTACTGGTGGTATTGATGCCGTACTGACCTCGTTAGAGTCGGGACTGAGCGCAAGCTTTAACGACTACACAAAATTCTTTACCGAGATTCATTACGATAGCACCATCAATATGGTCACCATGAATCTGGACACCTGGAATGCGCTCTCACCCGAACTCCAGCAAGCGGTAAATCAGGCAGCACAAGAAGCAGAGACATTTGTCTGGCAAAACTTACACACCGCAATTGCTCGTAACCATGACATTGCTGCCTCTCGTGGCATGACCGTGGTCACTGAACTGCAGCCTGGCTTCAGAGAAGAGCTACAAGTCATATCTGAACCCTTGATCCAAGCGTGGGCGGATTCTATGGGCAAGGACGGTCAAGCCATCATTGAGACCTTCCGAGCTCGGATTGCGGCGCAGTAAAGGATATCGGCATGATTCATTTTATGATTCGTCTGATCCGGTCCCTAAATTTACTAGGGGCCGCGCTTGCCGCACTCACGATCGCCAGTGTATTTGTCCTGATTATCTATGAAATTGTTCTGCGCGCTTTTTTTCATAGCTCTACCTACGTATTGGATGAGATGGTGGGCTATGGCGTGGCGGCATCTACCTTCTTAGGGCTAGGTTATGCCCTAAGCCAAGGCTCACTGATTCGGGTCAACATTTTGATTGGTGTCGTGAAAAACCGTATCGCGCGCTCTGCCATCGAATTGCTGTCTATTGCGGTCGTGCTCTATGTCAACACCATTATTTTGACGAGTTTTTGGAAAAGTATTGCGCGTAACTTCAATCGCAATGCTCTGAGTGAAACCGTTGCGCAAGTGCCGTTATGGATTCCGGAAGGGGTTCTTTTTGTTGGTTTGTGTTTGTTTAGTCTGCAATTAATCGCATACGCCCTTATTGTGCTCACCGGGCGCCCGCTTATTGGCGAACAACAGTCACTTCCTATTCACGAGCAGGAGGGTTAAGCATGGAAGCCGTATTGATTGCAGGAATAATGCTGCTGATGGTGTTCGCAGTACTCGGCCTGGGTATGTGGATTTTTGCGGGCTTATTAACAGTCGCCATTGCTAGCATGTACTTCATTGGTGATTTTAGTATCGTGCGCATAGGGACGATCGCTAAGGCGGTGATCTGGAAAAGTGCGACCACCTGGGAACTGGCTGCTATTCCGCTGTTTTTATGGATGGGAGAAATCATCTTTCGCTCGGACATTTCCGAGCGCCTCTTCCGCGGCTTAGCTCCTCTCGTGGAATGGTTGCCCGGTAGGCTATTACATACCAACGTTGTGGGCTGTACTCTGTTTGCCGCGGTCAGTGGGTCCACCTCGGCTACCACCGCTACCGTCGGAAAGATCACCCTCGATGCCCTGAAACAGCGCGGGTATAACCAATCCATAGCCTTGGGCTCTTTAGCTGGAGCGGGCAGCTTAGGTTTGCTCATCCCGCCATCGATTATTTTAATTATCTATGGTGTCTTGACCGAAGTCTCTATTGCCAAGCTGTTCGCGGCCGGAGTCCTACCAGGATTACTCGTTGCTGGTTTGTTCTCTGCCTATATAGTGGTGCGCTGTATTCTGAATCCTAGCTTGTCACCCGCCAGTAAAACACCAACGACATTTGCCACACTGATTTCGGCACTGCGCGACCTGCTTCCAATTACGCTGTTAATTGTTGTCGTGCTGGGCAGTATTTATAGCGGCATCGTCACTCCATCCGAAGCCGCTGCCATTGGCGTCTTGGCGGCTATGATCTTAACGGGATGCTCAGGTCGTTTAAGTTTTGCCATGCTGCGCGACTCCTTGATGGCAGCAATTCGCACATCTTGTATGGTATGCAGCATATTAATTGCGGCGGCACTGCTGTCTAGTGCAATCGGCTACCTGCATGTGGCAACCGGACTGACGAGCATGATTGCTACGATGAACTTATCTCCGTACAGTTTATTGCTATTGCTCGCAATTATGTATATTGTGCTGGGTTTGTTTTTAGACGGTATTTCAATACTTGTTATGACCGTACCCATTGTATTTCCTATTATTTCTCAAGCAGGCATAGATCCTTTATGGTTTGGTGTTTTTCTTGTATTAATGATTGAAATGGGTCAGGTGACACCGCCAGTAGGATTTAATTTATTTGTTATACAAGGGATAACGAATGAACACCTAAGCAAGATTGTTTACTCTTCATTTCCTTTCTTTTTGCTTATGGTACTTGCTGTATTGCTATTAACTTTATACCCTTCATTTGTTACCTACCTGCCTAGCAAGATATAAAAAACAGCCCCTTTAAAAGGGGCTGTTTGAATTATAACTATTCATTTTTGATTTACTATCCAATCCATAAAAACTTGCACTTGTTTTTTAATCATGGATTTTTTAGGACAAACCAAATAATAAATATAATCGTAAATACGAATATCTGGAAACGGTGCCAATAGCTTTGGCAATACACTTTGTCGCTGATTTAATAAGGATGGACAGGTCAACACAAGCCCCACCCCGTCCATCGCTGCTTGAATACGTACGTTTGTGTCGTCAATGCTCAGGCGTTTAGCAAAGCTGCCACTGTGCAAGCCGGCCATGGACAACCACTGATTCCAGTTGTTAGGACTGTCTTCATCAAGCAGCAAAAAATTAGATAAATCCTTGATATCAGTTAAATTTCCTAAAATACTAGGATTACAGAAAGCGGTTAAAGAACCATCAACCAGCTCCACTGCCTCGACATCCGTTGACGGTTGCTGCGTCCATTGAATAGCCAAATCGTAGTGCTGGGTAGTGAAACAGGGAGCTTGATTAGAGTGAATTAAATGCAGATCGATCTCGGGGTGTTTAGCCCAAAAATCGGGCAATCTGGGCAATAACCAAGTTTGCGCAAAATAAGGCCGTAAAACAATAGTCAGAGGCTGTCGTTTACTTTTGATTTTTACTCCATCTATAGCTTCACGTATTTGATAAAAAATACGCGACAGATCGGGCAGTAGCATTTCTCCCTCTTCCGTCAGAATAAGCTTTGTATTCTCCCTTTTGAATAGCCTTACCCCCAGCTCTTCCTCCAGTGTTTTAATACGATGGCTGACTGCAGATTGCGTGACATGCAGCTCGTTAGCCGCCGTTGTAAAACTCATATTTCTTGCGGCCACCTCAAAAACCATTAATGAATTTAACGATGGCAGCCGTGTCTCTGCTGTTTCCATATTTACCCCTATTTTATCTGTTGAGCCTATAAAAAAAACTCAACCGCCATGAATTATTATCGTTTGTTTGCCATTACCTTCTATTTTACTATTTTTTTACGGCTTTTATTCAAGCATACAAAATTTTATGCCTTTTACATAATCCCTAGAGGAGATAGAGATGAGTACTATTATTGATCAAGTTGTCAAACTCGCCAATATGGAAATTCCCGCGGAAGATCAACATGTGTTACGCGGACTTCCTGCTCCTGCCTACACGAGTGAAGAATTCTTCAAAGAAGAACAAAAACGTGTTTTTCAAAGTAACTGGGCATTAGCTGGCTTTGTACACGAGCTCAAAGAGCCTGGCACTGCCATCCCTACCGAAGTAGGCGGTCAACCTATCTTGTTGCTCACCGACGATCAGGGTCAAATCGGTGTATTTCACAACATCTGTAGACATCGCGGTCTATTGTTGGTGAAAGAAAAAACCAAAATAGAACAGTCCATTACTTGTCCCTATCACGCTTGGTCTTACAGCACCGATGGCGCGCTGGAGTCAGCGCCTCACTTTGGTGGCTTTCGCAAGCAAGAAGTACCGGGTTTCAAAAAGTGTGATTTTGGCTTGTTACCGGTCCGTTTTGTCATTTGGCATGACTGGGTATTTGTCAATATTAATGGTAAAGCCCCCGAGTTTTCAGAATACGTTGCCACGTTTGAAGAAGAGTTGAAAGACTTTGACTTCAACACCTTAGCTCCAATCGGACGCATTGATCTGGGTAACGTAGAAGCTAACTGGAAACTGCTGATGGAGAACTTTATCGAGCCCTATCACGTTCCTGTCGTGCACGATGTCACCGCAGCGGGCCAGCCTCTAAAGGATCACTACACCATTACTAATGGTCGCCTACTAGGTTCTGCCGTAGACCTGGAAGTACAGAAAAAAGACGCCGAAGTCGCTGATCACTTAGACATGAGCGCGCGTTATCTGACGCTGTTCCCAGGGTTTGTATTGGGTATTTATCTGCCTGATCAAGCTGGTGTGCATATTAACGTCCCCGTCAGTGCCGGTGTTACACGCCAGTACCGTGTGTTGTACAGCTTGGATCAGCGCGAGTACACCCAGGAAGAGAAACAGGCTTTATGCGATTTGTGGACCGATGTGCACAAAGAAGATCACGAGATCGCTGTCTTGCTGCAGGAAGGACGCCAATCTGTCGCCATGTATGACGGTGGCTTAATGTCGCCCCATTGGGAAGACAGCGCTCAAGCTTTCCAGCGCATGATTCTGCAAAACATGCAAGACAACGCTTAAGCAGGAAATGATGAAAAAACGTTTGATGCACACAATGTTACGCGTCCGCGACAAGGACGTGTCGACAGCTTTTTATACCCAGCAACTGGGTATGGAAGTCGTACGCCAGACCGATTATCCAAGTGGCCGCTTCACCAACACGTTTATCGGCTATCAAGCTGAGGATGACGGTCCTGTACTGGAGCTGACTCATAACTGGGATCGCACCACTGCATATGAGATGGGTGAGGCGTATGGCCATATTGCTATTGGAGTATCGAATCTATACGAGCTGTGTGAGCAGCTACGCAGTCAGGGAGTGCCGATCACGCGTGAACCCGGCCCAATGAAAGACAGCCCTAGGGAAATCGCTTTCATTACTGACCCTGACGGCTACAAGATTGAATTAATACAAATTTAACCCTCACAATCAGGTAGCGCTTGCTACCTAAAGGTACCCCTCATGACTACTCCTACACAACACTGGTTTGCTCTATTACCCATCAGCGCCTTAGGCGATGAACAAGCACAGTGCGTTGAAGTAGAAGGCAAAAAAATAGCTGTCTACAAAACAGAAGGCTGTTTCTATGCTTCAGACGATCGCTGCCCTCACGGCAATGCTGCTCTCTCTGAGGGGTGGCTAGAGGATGGGAAGGTGGAGTGTCCTTTGCATCAATCACTCTTTGATTTGAAGTCTGGCAAAGTGCTCACCCCTCCTTGCAAGGTGGACGTACGCGTCTACCCCGTAGAGGTTCGAGACGAAACACTGTATATCGCGCTCGATACCTAAACCCTTTTTTTTATCGAATTAGGAGCACACTATGACAAGCCCAGTGAACCCAGGAAAAGTTGAATGGACGGGTGATAACCCCGGCATTTACCTGAAAGATCCCAACGACCCACAAGGCCCCTGGATATCTTTGGCCCTATTTTTCAATATTGTCATCTCACCACACGGCGCTGGCCGTGGCATAGTGGTGCTCGACAAGCCCAATCTCGCACAGGGCTACCCTGAGGCACGCAATATATGCCTGACAGATAACGAAGCCATGATGCGTTATTTGATTGAAGACTATGCGAAGAACTTTCCTGCCTTCAAAGATGTGCCAGCGGTAGACGCCATGAGCTACCACCTGATCGATGAGTTTGAGTCTTATACCGATGGCAAAACCATACATCGCGAGCGCATGAAGGCAGGTGAACTAGAGGTGGAACTGAAGTGGCTAGGCTTGCAAGAGCCATTTGCTGCCGACGTACCTCCCACCATGACTGCGACCAAACGTCATCAGATGTATAGCATTTTCCGAGGTGCTGATAACGGTGAAATTCTCGTGAACGGTGAAGCATTGGACGGCGTGGTCATTAATCGCGAGTTCCTGGATCGTCACTTAAACTCGGCTTTCTTTGCATATGCCGAAACCTGGGTTACCCCGGAGGCATAAATAATGACAACGATCGCTACAGCGGATCGTGGGGCACTGCAGCGCATGCTGCAGGTCCAGCCTACACTGCCCGCCATTTCCAATGCTGGGACCACCTTACAACTGGCCGAAAAAGAACTGCTGCACGCAGGCCCTCCCATTCTAGATAAAAGCACGATGGCTCAACCCATCCTGAACTCTGCGATTGCCGCAGTGCTTTTTGAGGGCTGGGCAAACGATATCGAATCTGCTCGACAGTTAGTGCTCTCAGATGCAGTACGCTTAACACCTGCACAAGATAAAAATACGGCTATTCCTTTAGCTGATGTTCTCTCAGCCAGCATGTCAGTGCTGCATGTACAAGATGCGGCGCAACCCACCCATGTTGCTTACAGCTCGATTAATGGTGGTGATGGGCCCGTCACTCGTGTAGGGGTGGTGAACGACGAGGTCGTACAACGCTTACATTATATATACGGCCCTATTGCGCAACAGCTTGATCAGCTTTTAGCGCAACGTAGCATTGCATTGCTGCCTATCGCCGAGCAAGCCATCGTACAAGAGGACGATTTGCATGGTCGTACTGCTCAAGCTAGCGCCTTGTTGTTCCAGGCCTTAAGCGATGCTCAGGAACTAGATACCGAATCTATGCAGTTTATTCAGCGTAGTGCCGCCTTTTTTCTGAACGTATGGATGGCAGCCAGCTTATGCACTTTGCTCTCAGCCGAGCACACCGCCTCCAGCAGTAGCATTATTCGTATGGGCAGCAATGGCGTGGATTTCGGTTTTCAAATCGCTGCCTTACCGGGTCAATGGTTTACTAGCCCAGCCCAAGCTCCCTTTATTCCAGACGCCACCGCCGAAGTACGTGAACGCGCCCTAGGGGCAATTGGCGACAGTGCTGTCGTTGATGCACTGGGTTATGGCGCCATGCTGCACGCCTATGCACCACAGACCATTTCGCGTTTGTGCTTAGCTGCTGAGCAAAGCGGTAATGCTATTCCTGAGCAGCTTTTGACATCTGCTCCCACGGTGTACGCCGCTCTGCCTAACTTCAAGACAGGCCTCACTGCTCAGGCCGTTGTTACAGAACAGCAAGGGCCCGTTATTAGTCTAGGCGTATTAGATCGACACGGTGAAAAAGGACGTTTAGATGGCGGCTTCTTCTTTGCCCCCATCGCTCCCTTTGCCGCAGCACTACATGCGCTAAACGAAGGTATCTAATGCATAACGATCACATCAATCAGCTAAGTCTTTTGGATATGTCGCAAGCCGTTCATAACGGTCGTCTGCGACCCTCACAAATTGTGGAGGCCTGCATTGAACGCATTGCTCAGCGCGAACCACAGGTTCAGGCTTGGGAAAGCCTGGATACTGCCGCTGCCTTAGAGCAGGCTCGGCATCTGGACACTCTGCCGCCTAAAGGCTTACTACACGGCTTACCGATTGGTGTGAAAGACACCATCGATACGGTGGATTTTCCAACCGGACGCGGCTCTCCCATATACAGCGGCCATCGCACTTCGTGGGATGCCTCCAGCGTCGCCTTGTTAAAACGAGCAGGAGGTCTAATTTTAGGTAAAACCGTCACCACGGAATTTGCCTACTTTAGACCCGGAAAGACCGCTAATCCGCATAATCTGGCGCATACACCAGGAGGCTCTTCTAGCGGCTCCGCGGCAGCCGTCGCGGACTTCATGGTGCCTGCCGCTTTGGGCACGCAAACGGCCGGCTCTTTGATCCGTCCCGCTTCATATTGTGGGGTGGTAGCCTATAAACCCACACTGGGCGACTTTGCCTTGGGCGGCATACGCCCCATATCGCACTCACTGGATACGCTGGGTGTGGTCACTCGTAGCGTCCAAGACGCCAGTTTGATGCGTGCGGTGCTGCTAAATACCGGTTTCACACCCACTACTAGCTCTATACAACTGCCTCCACGTATTGCTTTTTGTCACACACCCTCGTGGTTTGAGGCCGATCGCTATACGCGTGCCCAACTAGAAAAAACAGCCACTTTTTTAGCTAATGGCAATGCCCAGATTAGCACCGTTAGCTTGCCTGCGGTTTGTGATGAGCTGGTGAACGCACAGAAGCAAATTATGGCGTATGAAGCCGCTCAATATATGAGCTACGAGTACGACCAGTTTGCGCATCAAATGAGCCCTCAGATTATTGCTCTGATTGAAGAGGGTATGGCAACTCAACGTGAAGACTACCTCTTAGCCTTAGCGCTGACTCAACGAGCGCGCGATGAGCTGGCTAAACTGTTTGAGAACTGTGATGTCATCATGGCGCCTGCCGCGCCTGGCGAAGCACCACATGGCCTACAGGCAACCGGAGACCCCATTTTTAGCCGTATGTGGAATCTGCTGGGTGTACCTAGCCTGAATATTCCGGCCTTCACGGGTGAAAACAATTTGCCCGTGGGCATTCAGTTAATCGGCGCCTTAGGCGAAGACGAACATCTATTACGCATGGGCGCGTGGATAGAACAAAAGCTCAAGCAATCCTAAGCAATAGTTACAAAGGGGAGACAGCGTGCCTAAACATTACGTCATTATCGGGGCGGGCCAAGCGGGACGCCGTATGGCAGAGTCACTGCGCGAGCACGACACTGCAGCACAGATTAGCTTAGTAGGTGCAGAACCTGAGCTACCTTACGACCGTCCCGCCTTATCAAAGGACGGTTTACTTTCCGAGCAAGCCTTAAGCGAAGCTTTTGTCGTGCCAGCTCAGTTTTATACCGAGCAACGCATTGATGTGTACGTAAACACAGAAGCTACGTCGATTGATCCGACACAACGACAAGTACACTTGTCGGATGGGCGCATCCTATCGTACGACGACTTAATTTTGTGCACAGGCTCACGCGTGCGTCACCTGGATTTACCCGGAGCACAAAGTGCACCCCTACACTACATCCGCACCATGGAAGATTGTCGGGCCTTACGTTCGGCTGCCACGCACAAGAAAAATGTAGTGATTATCGGTGGGGGCTTTATAGGACTAGAAGTAGCCGCGACCTTAAAAGCCCATTTCGACTGCCAGGTCACAGTACTGGAAAACGGTAGTCGTATTTTGCAACGCACTATGCCAGCGCCGGTCAGTCAGTTCGTACACGAGTTACACGAATCAAAGGGTGTACAGATTCATTTAAATACGCACATCGAATCTCTGGCACAGCGAGACGCGCATACGACAGCCGTCCTCACCAACCATGGGATATTTGAGGCCGATTTGATTGTGGTGGGCATTGGTGTGCATCCTAACCAGGAACTGGCTGCCGCGGCCGGTGTAAAGGTCAATAATGGCATTGTCGTCGACGCTCAGGGTCGTACCTCGGTGCCACACATCTATGCCAGCGGCGATGTCACCGCGCATACTAACCCTTATTATGACAAACCAGTACGCTTAGAGTCATGGCAGGTTGCCGAGCACCATCCTGCCGTCATCGCCGAACACTTACACGCGCTGCCCAGCTCCTATCAGGAACTGCCCTGGCTATGGTCTGATCAGTATGATTGTTCCATGCAAATGCTAGGAGACTTCAACTACGCCAACAGCATTCATCGCCGTCAGGAAGCTGACCCTAATCGCTTTGCGTGGATAGGGCTGGATGCTGAACAAAGGCTAAAAGCAGTTTGCACCGTTAATCAGGGACGCGACATGAGCCTGTACAAACGCCTAATGAGTAGCGCCAAACCGATTTCAGCCGAGCTTATTACAGACTCCAGCCAATCGTTGCGTGATCTACAAAAAGCACTGGTCTAAGAAGCGTACTGCTATCGCTTTACAGGCATGGCATAGAGAGCCCTAAGGGTGCACTTGCCATGCCTATCTTTCATCTGGCCTCTACTGGCCCTGTAGCACTTGATCTAACACACGACTAAATTGCTCTGCTTTTTGAAAACCAATCACACGGGCCTGCTCCAGATAGCGTCCCTGTGTATCAAAAAACAAAATTCCTGGTGGTCCAAAAAGCGAGAAGCGTTTCAGTAATTCTCGATCCGCTGGCGTATTTTTAGTGACATCTACCTGCAAGAGCTCAAATTGCTGCATACGCTGTGCTACACCGGCATCTGTGAACGTGAACTTTTCCATTTCTATGCATGACACACACCAGTCTGCATAAAAATCTAGCAAGACAGGCTTACGCGCTGAGGCTACACGGGCATCCAATTCTGCCACAGTTTGAATACGTTCAAATTGCACAGTTGGTGCCATCGTCGTGGTCGTCGCTCCAACTACAGATTTAAGCCCCTGCAAAGGCTGCAAAGCACTGGGTACGCCCAACGCTATACCCAGCACAATAAAAGCGGCCCATAATGCCAGCAACACCGCTAAAGCCTGACGCAAGGCCATCAAAGGGGCAAGCACGGCAGGACGCGTCAGCAAACCCAGTAAAACAGCTACCCATACTAGTAACACAGCCCAGCCTGCCGTCGCTAGCCAATCTGGCAATACGGGGGCTACCATCCACCAGGCCGTTGCAAACAACATCAAGGCAAAAGCGGTTTTTACATGATTCATCCAGGCGCCTGCTTTGGGCATAAATGCCCCGGAACCTGCCCCCAGTATGATTAACAGCACACCAGAGCCCCACGCTAGAGCAAACAAGGCCGAACCGCCCAACAGCACGTCGCCTGTTTGGGAAATAAATAGTAATACGCCTGCCAAAGGAGCCGCTACGCAAGGCCCTACTATCAGAGCCGACAACATGCCCATGGCAAAAACGCCGCCAAAGCGTCCGCCAGGCAAGCGATTTAAACGCTCATTTAATTTTCCTTGCCATGCACTAGAAAGTTGCAAGGTAAACACATCCAGCATCGCTAGTCCAAACAAAGCCAGCAACACCGCAAACACCCCCAGCACCCAAGGCGTCTGCAACCAGGCCGCTAGGCCCGCGCCCAGCAAGCCTGCGGCCATGCCTAGCAAGGTATACACCACGGACAAACCTAAAACAAACGCCAAAGCCATGAATAAGCCATGAGAGCGTTTGTGTACCTGCTGTTTTTGCTGTCCCGCAATAATGGACAGCAAGATAGGCACCATAGGTAACACGCAAGGTGTAAACGATAATAATGCACCCAAAGCAAAGCTCAGTAATACCAACTCCAGCCAAGCTACATTTTGCAGATACTGGGCCAAGCCCACATCATTCATAGCAAAGGCACTGGCTGTGTTTTGCTGGGCAATCTGAGGCTCAGACTGTAACAGTACGGCCCACTCCTCTGGAGTCGGCACCTTATCGCTAGCGTACTCCCCCTGCACCTGATAGCCTTTCTCACCCGCTATCAGCTCTAGCTCCTGAGTAATGGGTGTGTAGCACAAGCCTGCATCGGCGCACCCTTGGCTAGTGATCGCCACCCGTATTGGCGCACCACTCAAGGCCTCGCTATGCAAGGGTAGACGTACGGTGACGCCCTGGCGATAGACCTCCATGTCCCGATCAAAAGTCGGGTCGTAGGTCACAATGCCGGCCGGTGTCTGTAGCTCACCAACCGCATCCCCTCCATCCGTTTCTATCGAAAAACGCTCCCTGTACATGTAATATTCAGGGGCAATTTGAAAATGTAGATCTACAAATTCAGCCGCATTGACCGCCGCACTGAGGCGAAACGCATCCTCGGGGTCTAGATACTCTTCTTCTGCATGGCCCTTACCCACTAAGAGCAGGCTGGCTAGCAAGATCAACATAAAGCCACGTATCCAGCCTCGTGCCAAAGTCCAGCCCTTCGTCCTTGCGGGCCCTTTCAGGCTACCTACATTTAATGCCATAGTGTTTATCCATCAAAACCCGAATTACGTTCCAGGCCAGGTTTAACCAGTTGCTGTGCTGGTCCTCACCCAATCTAAATAGGAAGCGTAGCCCCCCAATACCGGCAAACATAGCAGCTCGGGCAAGTCATAGGGATGTGCGCGACGCAAGCGTTCGGCCAGCTCGGGAACACGGGCTACGGTGGTTTTAAAGGTCAGAGGCACTTCTTCATCACCCTGCAGCTCACCTTTCCACATATACATAGACAAACAAACCTGCCCAAGGTTCGCACAAGCGACCACGCCATCTTCAACCAAGTGATGGGCAATGTGTTTAGCCAACATTAAATCAGGCGCCGTCGTCATCACCATCACCACCTGTGTTGGGGGCAAACCCTGTAAAGTAACGGAAAAGTCATAAGGCACCGTTTCATTGCGCTGCTCTGTCATGGTTAAGCTCCCTAATAAAAGCACCAGTTTAACGAGAGCAGGCACCAGCGTCACTGCCTGTTGCACTGCGTGCTAAGCTTAGCCTAGTAAGACATAGCACAAAACTACTGTACACAGCACATCACATCAAAAAAAGCAGCGCCGTCCATCAACGGGCTGCTCTGTGAAACGTGGCATTGGAAAGTTTAAGCAGACGAAAAACGGCCAAACCCGGCGTTCCAATACAACAGCGGCGAGCTAGAAGGCTGTGGGCTGTGCAGCACGTGTATGACACGTCCTAACACCAAAGCATGACTGTTTCTTTCTATGATTTCTACGGTTTCGCACGCCAATGCCGCCGGCGCGTCCGCGGCCAGCCAGATACCCTGCTCCGTGCGCCTCCACTCATGCCCCTGATAACGTTGCTCTCCTTGCAAACCACCCACTCCGGCAAACTGCTCGGCTAAGCCACGTTGCCTATCGCCCAGCACATTGACACCAAACCGACCACTGCTTCGCAATAAAGACCAAGCTGATGAGCCTTGATTAACACAGACAAGAAGTTCGGCAGGGTCCGCAGAAACTGCTGTGACGGAGGTCGCTGTCAAACCACCCCGCTGTTCGCCATGCGCCACTGTGATTACACACGCTGTGCCTCCAAGGTGACGCATGGCCTGTTTGAATACATCCGAAGAGACGCCTGTGGATGACGGCGCCGTAGACTCTGCAATGAGCACATCAGCAAGTACAGTCATAACTACTCGTAAATCTATCAAGGGAACCCATGCCCCTCATCAGCAGAAACAGTACCATGAGCAGGCGTTTTTGTTGCGTATAAACTTATAAGATTTATATACGCTGATACAAGGCATAAAAAAACGAGTCCCCGTAAGGACTCGTCTTAAACAGATAAATACGTACGACGCACTTATTCGTCTGCTTCCTGCTCTTCTACCTCAGGACGGTCAACCAACTCCATGAATGCCATGGGGGCGTTGTCGCCTTGACGGAAACCCATTTTCAGAACGCGGGTGTAACCACCATTACGCTCTTGATAACGAGGACCGATGACTTCAAACAGCTTGGTTACCGCGTCGCGATCACGCAAACGAGCAAAAGCCAAGCGGCGATTAGCCAAAGTAGGATTTTTACCCAAAGTAATCAGCGGCTCGATAACACGACGCAGCTCTTTGGCTTTAGGCAATGTGGTTTTGATCGCTTCGTGAGTCAACAAAGAAACGGACATGTTGCGGAACATGGCCAAACGATGACTACTAGTACGATTTAGTTTACGTAGACCGTGACGGTGACGCATAAGACCTTCCTAAAAAAATGAATCTAGTTACAACCACACAAAAGATATGGCCGTGATAAGCCTGGTTCTTCTATCAGCAAAGCTGCGGACCAGGTTGGTACATCTATTTGGCCCCGGCTACATAGTCGGAGCCAAACAAAATTTATGGACGCTCCAAGCCCAGTGGTGGCCAGTTTTCGAGCTTCATGCCCAGCGTCAAGCCACGCGCAGCCAATACTTCCTTGATTTCGTTCAAGGACTTACGGCCTAGGTTAGGTGTCTTCAAGAGCTCATTCTCGGTGCGCTGAATCAGATCACCGATGTAGTAGATGTTCTCGGCTTTCAGGCAGTTCGCCGAACGCACGGTCAGCTCAAGATCATCAACTGGACGCAGCAAGACTGGGTCAATTTGCGGTGCACCACGCTGCGGAACTTCGTAGGACTCGCCCACGCCTTCCAGAGCAGCAAATACCGAGATTTGATCCATCAAGATACGAGCGGCTTGACGCACAGATTCTTCTGGGGTCAAGGTACCGTTGGTTTCAATATCCAGAACCAGTTTATCCAAGTCAGTGCGTTGCTCTACACGAGCGTTTTCTACCGCATAGCTAACACGACGGATAGGACTGTAGGAGGCATCTAGAATAATGCGACCAATTGTGTGGCTGCGATCATCCGACAAGGCACGAATATTACCGGGCACATAGCCACGGCCTTGTTCTACCTTGATATGCATTCCCAACTTACCGTCTTCGGTCAGGTTAGCAATAACATGATTAGGATTGATTATTTCCACATCGTGCGGCAACTCAATATCGCTCGCCAGCACCTGGCCTGTGCCTTCTTTACGCAGCACCAGTGTGACTTCTTCACGACTGTGCAGCTTGAACACCACGCCCTTGAGGTTCAGCAACACGTCTACTACGTCCTCGCCAACACCTGGCAAAGTGGAGTACTCGTGTACCACGCCCGTGATTTGCACCTCGGTGGGCGCGTAACCGGTCATGGAAGACAGCAATATGCGGCGCAGTGCGTTACCCAGAGTATGGCCGTAACCACGCTCAAAAGGCTCCATCACGACTTTTGCGCGATTTTTGCTGATAGCTTCAACTTCAATAGAACGGGGTTTTAAAAAACCTTGAGACATGCTATTTCCTTTTCAATACCCTCGGCTCGTTACACCGATAAGGCTGACGGAAACTGGACCAAGCCAGCGAAATGACCGCAAAACCCACTTCTCGTTAAACGGGAAGTGGGTTAGGGCGATCTTGCAGTACCTAGCTATAAATTAGCGTGAGTACAATTCAACTACTAGCGATTCGTTGATATCGTGCGCAACATCTGCACGGTCAGGAACCTGCTTGAACACACCAGACAGCTTACCGGCATCAACTTCTACCCACTGGGGCAGACCAATACCGCTGGCCAAATCCAACGAGTCTTTGATACGAGCCTGAGACTTTGCTTTCTCACGAATAGCAACTACATCACCAGGCTTTACCATCATGGAAGCGATATCAGCGGTACGACCGTTAATTTCGATTGCACGGTGCGTAACCAACTGACGGGCTTCTGCACGTGTGGAACCAAAACCCATGCGATATACCACGTTATCCAAGCGGCTTTCCAGCAACTGGATCAGGGTTTCACCGGTGTTACCACGGCGACGGTCGGCTTCAACAAAGTATTTACGGAACTGCTTTTCCAGCACGCCGTACATACGCTTCAGTTTCTGCTTTTCACGCAATTGCAGGCCGAAATCGGAGGTGCGAGCACCCGAAGTACGACCATGCTGTCCGGGGCGGGATTCTAGTTTGCACTTAGAGTCCAGCGAACGGCGAGCGCTTTTCAAAAACAGATCGGTACCCTCGCGACGCGAGAGTTTACATTTAGGTCCAATATAACGAGCCACGTGACTTCCCCTTAAATCCGACGACGCTTGGGCGGACGGCAGCCGTTGTGCGGAATCGGTGTGATGTCTGCAATGCTGGTAATTTTGATACCCAAGGCATTCAGAGCACGCACTGAAGACTCACGGCCTGGGCCAGGTCCCTTGATGCGGACTTCCAGATTTTTAATACCGTATTCCATCGCGGTACGACCTGCATTTTCAGCAGCAACCTGCGCGGCAAACGGAGTAGATTTACGCGAGCCTTTAAAGCCAGCGCCACCTGACGTTGCCCAGGACAAGGCATTGCCCTGACGGTCAGTAATAGTAATGATCGTATTGTTGAAAGAGGCGTGTACGTGGGCGATGCCGTCCGATACGCTCTTTCTAACTTTCTTGCGTGCGCGTGCTGCGCTGCCAGAAGCTTTAGCCATCTTCTATTCCTCGATTATTTCTTCAGAGACGCTGCTGCACGACGCGGACCTTTACGGGTACGAGCGTTTGTGCGAGTGCGCTGACCGCGAACGGGCAGACCGCGGCGATGACGCATGCCACGATAAGAACCCATATCGGCCAGACGTTTGATCGAAAGCTGTACTTCACGACGCAAGTCACCTTCTACAGTGAATGCGCCAATTTGTTCACGTACGCGCTCCAACTCAGCGTCTGTCAGGTCTTTGATTTTCTTGGAGTACTCTATGCCCGAAGCTTCGCAGATTTTGCGAGCACGAGTGCGACCAATACCGAAAATCGCGGTAAGACCGATTTCGGCGTGTTGATGCGGCGGGATATTAATGCCGGCAATACGAGCCATGGTTATTCCTTAATAAATCGGTTGCGTTTCGGCATTAGCCTTGACGCTGCTTATGACGGGGATCAGTGCAAATGACACGTACCACGCCATGACGTTTAATGATTTTGCAGTTGCGGCAAATCCGCTTTACTGATGCCATTACCTTCATGGTTGACTCCTAGTTTCCTGTAACCGGGCCGCTATTTCGAGCGGAACACAATTCGTGCACGGGACAAGTCATAGGGCGTGAGCTCCACAGTAACCTTGTCACCCGGCAGAATCCGGATGTAATGCATACGCATCTTGCCTGAAATGTAGCCCAATACTACGTGGCCATTTTCCAGCTTGACACGAAAAGTTGCGTTTGGCAGGTTCTCAAGAACCTGACCTTGCATTTGTATGACGTCGTCCTTTGCCATATCTATCTTATTTACCGCATTGGCAGGCCCGAGCCCTTGAAGTTAGCCTTCTTGAGCAGCGAGTCATATTGTTGAGACATAACGTAAGCTTGCGCTTGCGCCATGAAGTCCATGGTTACTACAACAATAATCAGCAAGGAGGTACCACCAAAATAGAACGGTACATTCCAACGCATTTGCAAGAACTCTGGAACCAAACAAACCAAGGTGATATATATGGCACCGGCTAAGGTTAGGCGCATCAAAATCTTATCGATGTAACGCGCTGTCTGCTCACCGGGACGTATCCCTGGAACGAAGGCTCCGCTCTTTTTTAAGTTGTCTGCGGTTTCACGGCTATTAAACACCAATGCCGTATAGAAAAAGCAGAACAAAATAATCAGCGCGGAAAACAGAGTAATGTAAAGCGGCTGACGCGGCGACAGAGCAGCTTCGATTTCACGCAGCCAACCCAAACCGGGCGAGCTGGAGAACCAATTAGCAATTGTCGCTGGCAACAAAATAATGGATGAGGCGAAAATTGGAGGAATCACCCCGGCCATATTTAGCTTCAGAGGCAAATGCGAGCTTTGCCCACCATAAATACGGTTACCAACCTGACGTTTGGCATAGTTGACCGTGATACGACGCTGTCCACGCTCAACAAAAACGACGAAGTACGTTACGGCAGCAACCAAAAGCAGGATAAACAGTGCCGATAGAATCGACATGGAGTCCGTACGCACCAGATCCAGCACGCCACCTAAGGCATTAGGCAGACCTGCAACAATCCCGGCGAAAATGAGTATGGATATACCATTACCCAAACCGCGTTCGGTAATCTGTTCACCTAACCACATAAGAAACATGGTACCGGTAACCAATGTGACTACCGTCGTAATCCGGAACATAATACCCATGTCTATGACCAGACCGGGCTGGGACTCCAGTGCTACGGAGATACCCACTGCCTGAAACAAGGCCAAAAAGACCGTGCCATAGCGTGTGTACTGCGTAATCTTACGACGACCCGACTCACCCTCTTTCTTGATTGCTTCCAACGTGGGCTCTACTGCCGTCATCAACTGCATAATAATCGATGCAGAAATGTACGGCATAATCCCTAGTGCAAACACTGAAAAACGCTCCAGTGCACCCCCAGAGAACATGTTAAACAAACCCAAAATACCACTTTGATTTTGTGAAAACAGTTCGGACAAGGCATCAGGATTGATGCCTGGCACAGGGATATGCGTACCCAAGCGGTAGACAATCAGGGCGAGCAGCAGAAACACGAGACGGCGTTTTAAATCGCCATAACGCGGACCTGATTTACTCTGTGCCTGAGCTTTTGCCACCGTAACCCCTTATTTATTCCAGCGAACCGCCAGCTGCTTCGATCACTTCGCGTGCGCCAGCAGTAGCAGAAATACCTTTCAGAGCAACCTTGCGGGTAAGTTCACCAGATTTGATAACTTTCGCATAACGAACCATCTGACCGACGATGCCTGCCTGCTTCAAAACTTGAACGTCGATTTCTTCGGCGTCAATTTTTTGAATTTCAGACAAACGAACTTCTGCATACAGATGACCGTTCAAGGAAGTGAATCCACGCTTAGGTAAGCGGCGCTGCAAAGGCATTTGACCGCCTTCAAAGCCTACCTTGTGGAAGCCTCCGGAGCGGGACTTCTGACCTTTGTGTCCACGACCAGCGGTTTTGCCATGTCCTGAACCTGGGCCACGACCAACACGACGAGCAGCATGTTTAGCGCCCGATGCTGGTTTGAGACTATTCAATTGTAATTCTGACATCCCGATTCCTTTCAGGCTTCCGAAACCGTGACCAGATAATCCACTTTACGGATCATCCCACGAATCTCAGGAGTATCAAGCAATACACGGCTGCTGTTAACACGACGCAGACCTAAACCACGAACGGTGTCGCGGTGATCTTGCTTAGTGCCAATAACAGAACGCACGAGAGTAACTTTAATTTGTTTCTGTGCCATGACTTACCCCAGAATTTCTTCTACTGACTTGCCGCGCTTAGCAGCAATTTCAGATGGTGTGGAGCAGGCACGCAAACCGTTGATCGTCGCGCGAACCATGTTGTAAGGGTTACTAGAACCCAGACTCTTGGCGACAACGTTACGCACACCCATTACTTCGAAAATCGCACGCATTGGGCCACCAGCGATAACGCCGGTACCTTCAGCTGCTGGCGAAATCAAAACGGTGGATGCACCGTGCTTGCCAACTACAGAGTGATACAGGGTGCCGTTGTTCAGAGCAACTTTAATCAGACCACGACGGGCCTGTTCCATTGCTTTCTGTACAGCCACGGGTACTTCGCGGGCTTTGCCCTTACCCATACCGATACGACCATCGCCATCACCTACTACTGCCAGTGATGCGAAGCTCATGGTACGGCCACCTTTGACCACTTTACTTACGCGGTTAACCGCGATCATTTTTTCCTTCAGGCCATCGTCGCGATCTTGCTCGGGAGCCTGTCTGCCTTGTGCTTTAGCCATTTGATAATTCCTTTATTAGAATTTCAAGCCGGCTTCACGCGCGGCATCAGCCAACGCTTTCACGCGGCCATGGTAACGAAAGCCTGAGCGATCAAAAGCAACCTGTTCGATACCTGCTGCTTTCGCTTTCTCGGCTACACGCTTGCCAATAAAGGCGGCTGCTTCGACATTGCTGCCAGCGGCCAGTTCTTTGCGTACTTCGGGCTCGAGCGTAGAAGCGCTAACGAGCACACGGTCTCCCTCAGGGGAGATGATGTTCGCGTAGATATGCGTATTCGAGCGGTGTACCGCAAGGCGGTGTACGCGCAACTCGCTGATTTTACGGCGGGTTGCCACTGCACGACGCATACGGGATTGTTTTTTGTCCATGATTCGTCCTTGCCTGCAGGCTTATTTCTTCTTGGTTTCCTTGAGGATGACGCGCTCGTCGACATAACGTACACCTTTGCCTTTGTAAGGCTCAGGTGGACGGTAGCCACGCACTTCGGCGGCAACCTGACCAACTACCTGCTTGTTAGAACCCTTAATCACGATCTCAGTCGGAGTAGGGCACTCGGCTTTAACGCCTTCAGGTAGCTCGTGCACGATATCGTGCGAAAAACCAAGCTGCAGCTTCAAGGCGTTACCCTGAACCTGAGCACGGAAACCCACGCCAATCAGGCTCAATTTACGCTCAAAACCAGCGCTAACACCAACAACCATGTTGTTGACGAGTTGACGCACGGTACCGGACATTGCATTTGCATGACGGCTATCGTTAGCCGCTACAAAAGACAGTTGACCGTCTTGAAGCTCGATGTTGACATCGCCGGTCAGGGGCTGAACCAGGGTACCCAGAGGGCCTTTGACAGTAATCTGATCGGCAGCAATTGTTGTTTCTACGCCTTTAGGCAGAGAAACGGGATATTTAGCAACGCGTGACATATGAATATTCTCCTTATGCCACGTAGCACAGCACTTCGCCACCTACACCAGCGGCGCGTGCTTTGCGATCGGTCATCACACCACGAGAGGTGGATACGATAGCAACACCCAAGCCGTTCATGACTTGTGGAATGCTGGCGCTGCCTTTGTAAATGCGCAGTCCTGGGCGTGACACACGGTCAATACGCTCAATAACTGGCTGGCCGGCATAGTATTTCAGGGTGATTTCCAGCACAGGCTTGGCTGCTTCGCCAATGATCTGGAAGTCTTCAATATAGCCTTCGTCTTTCAGCACAGCAGCAATAGCTGCTTTCAGCCTCGAGGAGGGCATGCTAACCGATGTTTTGTTGACCATTTGCGCGTTACGCACGCGAGTCAACATATCGGCGATTGGATCGCTCATGCTCATAATGTATTCTCCTACCAGCTGGCCTTAGTCATACCGGGAATCTCGCCGCGCATTGCCATTTCGCGCACTTTATGGCGAGTCAAACCGAACTTCTTGTAGACACCACGTGAGCGTCCGGTTACAGCACAACGGTTACGCTGACGAGTTGGGTTAGCATTGCGAGGCAATTGCTGCAATTGCAGACGAGCCTGGTAACGCTCCTCATCGGACTTAGACTGGTCGTCAATAATAGCTTTCAACGCAGCACGCTTAGGGGCATATTTTTCTGCCAGCTTTGCGCGCTTAATGTCGCGGTTGATTAAAGATAATTTAGCCACTTTGTCGCCCCTTAGTTACGGAACGGGAAGCTGAACGCGCCTAACAGCGCCTTGGCCTCTTCGTCGGTCTTGGCAGATGTTGTGATACTGATATTCAGACCACGCACTGCGTCGATTTTGTCGTATTCGATCTCGGGGAAAATGATCTGCTCTTTAACCCCCATGTTGTAGTTGCCCTGACCGTCAAACGCACGAGCCGAAACACCACGGAAGTCACGAACACGTGGCAGAGCCACAGCGATCAGACGATCCAGGAATTCGTACATACGCTGACCACGCAGGGTTACCATGCAACCGATCGGGTACTGTTCGCGGATTTTAAAACCTGCGATAGCTTTACGAGTCTTAGTAACAACGGGTCTCTGACCGGCGATTTTCGTCATGTCAGCCACAGCGTTGTCGATAACTTTTTTGTCAGCAACCGCTTCCGAAACACCCATGTTCAGGGTAATTTTGGTAATACGCGGTACTTCCATTACGCTTTTGTAGTTGAACTGCTTTTGCAAATCAGCCACTACTTTTTCGCGATAAAAATCTTGTAAACGTGCCATTGTTATGCCCCTTACGCTTTAGCGCCAACAACTTTGCCGCCAGGCAAGAACACACGTGTCTTCTGGCCATCAATGACCTGAATACCTACGCGGCTGCCTTTACCGGTTTCTGGGTTAAACAAAGCAACGTTAGAAATGTGGATAGGCATGGTCTTGTCGACAATACCACCTTGCGTGCCAGCCATGGGATTGGCTTTCACGTGTTTTTTCACCACATTAATGCCTTCTACGATCACGTGATCGGCATCAACACGTTGCAACACTGTGCCACGGCGCTTTTTATCGCGACCTGTCAGCACAATAACTTCGTCGCCTTTACGAATTTTTTGCATCTTTCGCTCCTTACAGCACTTCGGGAGCCAAAGACACGATCTTCATGAACTTCTCGGTACGCAGTTCACGCGTAACGGGTCCGAAGATGCGGGTGCCGATGGGTTCCAGCTTGGCATTGAGCAATACGGCGGCATTGCCACCAAAACGAATCAGCGAACCGTCCTTACGGCGTACACCCTTGGCAGTACGTACCACCACGGCGTTGTAAATTTCGCCTTTCTTGACGCGCCCGCGCGGGGCCGCTTCTTTTACAGTGACTTTAATAATGTCACCAATAGCGGCATAACGGCGCTTCGAGCCGCCCAACACTTTAATGCACATTACTTCACGCGCACCTGTGTTGTCGGCCACACTTAGCGTGGTCTGCATTTGAATCATGATTGTTCCTGTTCCAACTTAATTGCAAAGTCCTGCCACAATGGCGAGGCTACACAACCAGTTTTGGTCCCGTCAGATTCGGATCCAGCCAGTTCGATACCGATAACCCGATCTCGAATCTGGTCCGGCAAGCCGAACCCTAGGTTGAAATCTTGCGAGAGACAAAACGTTTTTACTATTTACTTTTAATGCGACTCTGTTTTCATTGCTAGCCATGTAAACATGCCTGGCAACTAGACTATTCGCCTAAAAATATAGGTAAGACTGTAATCATAGAGCACAAACGGTCAAAAAACAAGCCTTGCCGTGCTATTACTACTTTATGCACAACAGATACAGTGCCTAGTGCTATTTTTGCAACGCATTTTAGTATTTCCACCACAATTTAGCGCTAGGCATATGAAAACACAGTGATATCAGACAGAGAATCTGCTGACTGTAGCACTGTGTTTTCTTCACTGTCTCTACCCAAATCCCTAATACGCTGCGTTATAGGTATCTCGGTAAGGTGAATCATAAGGTGTTAATGGCAATGTCGTATTACCTCGTTGCTGCTGATCAAAGTAATACTTCATATAAATACCGCCTGTCCACTGCCGGAAATCACCGGATTTATCCATGCCCACATGGCCTCCTAGGAGCATGCCAGGGGCAACGTCATATTCAGCAGCAAGGTTTAGATTGTAAGCCAGTCCGGTTTTGCTTTGGCCACCATAGGCGCCCGCATTCGGTATCCAGCCTATCATTCCCATAGCGCTATCTCCAAAAATGGTGCGATACAACTGCTGAGCTTCAGCATCCGAGTAGCCAGGAAAAGCGTCTGCCGCTTTTTCTTTGAAATGTTCTATAGCTAGCGCGCCGGAAAACTTAACCGTCAGATTCCCTTCTTTCTTGGACCAATTAAACGGCACCCCAAACGAGAACGAGTTCTGCGGACTAAAATACCCACCGTGCCCGGGCGTGAAATGACGTAGGTTTTTCGAATAACTGGTGTAGTTCAGGTTCAGACCCGCAGTTAATAAATGATCCTCTTCGTTGATCAGGTGCGAGTACACGCCCACGTTAGTCTCAATGCGACGATTGGACTCCACATTCTTACCAGCTAGCGAATGCCAGGACGCCGAGCCATATAAGCCAGCATCCCCCAAATCCTTACTGATATCCACCCTGGCGCCCGAGGCCATGACGCCACCCGTAATCTGGCCGGTAAAAGGGCTTTCTATCCCTGCAAAGGAAAGCACGCTGTCTGTCACAGGACGCGATGACACATTGATGCCTGCCTTCACTGAACCATCTGCACTGATGGCTCCACTGTAGGCGACCCCACCTGTAAATGACTGTGTTTTAAAGCCTAAGGGCGTCACGCCCAGATCAATCTTAAGCCCCTGCAGCTCATAGCCAATGGCCAAGCCCACACCCGTCTGATCTGAAGGCATGCGTTCATTGATTCGTCGATCGCCGGCCACACTACCAAACACATAATCTGGCCCAACGATATCGCGTATACCTTCAACGTTTTCCTCTACCCAGCGTCCCGTACTGAATTTGCCCGCATCGACATAAGTCGGCGTAATACGAGCAAAAGCCTTACCATCTCCAAATGGCATGCTCGCCTCAATAGGGGCCTGCATTTCATCTAAGCGGCTCGTGCCGCTACTGCCCGTACGTGAACGATACACCGCCCCAGCCTTAAGCTCGGGCGAGCGGTCCTCTTGTACCAAGGCCAGCTCTTGCTCTAGTGGCGACAAGGCACGAGACGCTGCAGTCGGTGTTGAAAATGGTGTACGCCCATAAGGGTTGCCGGCATAGCTATCGTCCTGATGAGCCCGCCCAAGCGATGGCTGAGTTACGTTGCTGGCTCGAGCAGGCGCATTCCTGCCCATAGGCGCGGCCGCTGCTCTAGACAAATGACTAGGCTGAACAGCCGCATCATTACCCCAGCCCGCTGACGGAGCATAATTGGCATGATTCCCTGCAGGCTGCGCCGCAAAAGTTTGTACTGCTGTACTGGTATCACGTTGCCCTGGCAAGCCCACGAACGGGTTCCCGCCCGCACTCGAGCTGGTATTTGCTGGCGCTGCGTGGCCAATCAAACCATTCGCCGAATAGCCACGTATATCTGATTCTTGTAACGCTACCGCGTGTTGCAACAACTTCTGGGCCTTGGACACTTTGCCCTGTACTCTATATATACCTGCCGCCGTGGTGAGCGTATTAATATTATCGGGGGCTAAAGATAAAGCACTTTGTACCGCCTGATCTGCATAGCGGTAATCGCGCATCTGGTTGGCTACTAATGCTGCCCCCAGATACAAATCGGCATCGTCCGTGTTGTCATGGAGCAGGCCCTGATAGATGTCCAGCGCCTGACGCGGCTGATTTGCTGCCGCATACATGCGCGCCAGTGCCGCCAAAGCCTGTGGGTCATTGGGCGCGGTATTTAATACGGGCGCTAAGGTGTCATAAGCGGCGACAAGGTCACCCTGCTCTCGCAACGACTCAGCCTGCTTAATGGCTTGTACATTATTTAAGTCCCTAAGGGTTTTAGCCTGCTGTGGACTCAGTTGCCTAGACTCAAGACTGCGCAACACGCTTACCGCCTCAACGTCTTGGTTTGTACGAAACAATAGCCCAGCATACTGGAGCAAGACATCCGGGTTGGGAGTGCTCGAGCGCCCCAACTCGCGGCGCATCATAGCCATGGCACGGGTCGTATCACCAGCCTGCGCATAAGCCGTGGCCACCTCTGCAGCCAATGCGGGTTCCCGGGCTACCTGTGCAGCCAACTCATCCAGCATCGCTACTGCTTCAGTATGCCTGCCCTGCTGACCCAGGGCTTTCGCATAATTAATTTTGACGTGTGTGGTCGCATCTTGCTGTAAAGCGCGCATATCAGCCGTCATGAGACTGGGAGGGATTTTACCTAGACTCAATAAGGCATCTTGCCAGCGGTTTTGCTGTACCGAAAAAATGGCGGACGTATACAAGGCATCGGCATTATAGGGGTCTGTCACTAATAAGCCATCTATCAGCCCCTGAGCCTCTTTACGGTATCCTGACTGATTATAAAGTTCCGCCAATTCAAGGCGTACCCAGGCACTATTAGGGTCAGTGGCTAAAGCTTGCTCCAGCGTAGATCGCGCCGATGCTAAGTCACCGCTTTTACGCTGCGCCTGTGCCAGGCCAGCCGCATACATGCCCTGTAAGCGCGATTTCCCGCCTGCCGCACTCAGCTGCTTGGCCGATAGCGAATCCACAAAGCTGCGTGCTGTTTCTACCTTGCCACCCTGAGAGTAAGCCTGCACCAGACCCACCAAAGCTTCTGAGTTCTCGGGCTGCTGCTGTAAGGCTGCGCGATACAAGCCCTCAGCCTTACCGTACTCCTGTCTGGCCATGGCGACCCGAGCCAGGCCCAAACCTGCACCCGTTTCTTTGGCTTGCAAAGGTCTGGCCTTCGTAAACAAGGCTTCAGCCTGTTTATAATCGTTGCTGGCCAAGGCCTGATTACCCTGATCAATCAACTGCCAGTACTGAGCCGTAGAGTACGCTTGGCGCCAATTGGCCGGTTGCGCACGGTATGCTTGATTCAACAGACTAATAGCATCTTGAATTTTCTCTTGACGCAAACGCACAATACCCAGAGTACCAATAGCGTCAATATGATTGGGGCGCTCTGCCAAAATGGACTGTAACTGCGATTCAGCCAAAGCCAGATCGCCACGATCCAACAACTCACGCGCCCTGCGCATAGTATCCGCATAGGGATCTACTGCCGCGGCGGCGCGAGCCGCAGCAGTACGCTGTGCCGCACTCGCCGCCTGACGTTGTTTTTGGATAAACTCCGTTTGAGAATCGTATTGAGCACGTATTTTTTGGTCGTTCGGGTACTGTTTTAAATACGACTCAAATAAGGGGCGGTACTCAACCTTAGGCAGCTCGCCCAACCAACCCAAGGCCTCACGCCAACTTTCCAGGGCGTCTTTACTGACATCGGGAACCTTGCTTAACTGCTCCAACTGCCGCACCCCTTGCACACGTGTTGACTCTTTGCGTATTAATTGACGCGCTAAGCTCAACTGCACTTGGGCATTCTGCGGAGAACGCTCACTTAACCGGGTTAAACCATCAATGGCTTGATCCAAACCTTGTGAGTCCGCATAACCTAGCGATGAATAATACTCAGCACCCAGCTCCCCATCTGGAACTCGTCCACCCAAGGCTTCCTGATAAAGCGGTACAGCCGCTTTCGCATCGCCCTCTTGAGCCGCCTGGCGTGCGCGTGCCAAGGTGGCCTGACTTTCTGGCGAGCTCAAAACCATCTCTTGCTCTAACTGAGCGACTTTCTGGCTGTTAGGCGCGGCACGCTTTAAGCGTTCTAAGTAAGTATTTGCTGTGGCGCGCTCCTGCTGTCGTATCGCTGCTTGCGCTAAGCTAAACAAGGCCTGTTGATTGTTAGGATCCACTTGCAATAATTTATGCCAAATTTCTGCTGCCCGTTTGTAATCCCCACGCGAATGCCAATACTCCCCCTGCTCTTGCAAGACGGCCAAATTACCATTTTGTGCCTGCACACCAAAGGGAACCGAGATAGCCAACATTAATGCAGCTATTATTTTATTTTTTGCTAACATTCCTTCTCCCATTTGGGTAGTAATGCACCCATCTCATTAAAACGGTAATACCCTTCTGCCCAACCCTGACCAAACAAACTTAGCACCACATCATAATAAGATGGCTGAGCCTTAGCTGTGCGCGTTGGCTGAAAGGCTGCTCGCAGCTCCACCTGTACGCGCTCACGCTGCCACTGTAGCTGATCAGCATTTTTCAACGCCGTAAAATACGGCAATAATGCTGCTGAAAAGCCAAAAGGCCCTTCTCCACTTGCTACGCCCGTCAAGGTGTCCACTTTTTCTGGTGGTACCACGCGCTGCTCGGCTTGCATGAGCGTGCTCATGCCCGATAAAGCCTTTAATGTGGGCTGAGCCAAAGGGTCAGCCGGATCTATCATTCCTGCCCACAAATAAGTACGGATAGCATCGTAACTACCTTCCGGGCCTTTTTGCTCATCAATCGTAAATACGTATTTTTCGTCTTTTAGCTGATAGGTGTTCCAATTAGCCGCTAAGCCCTTAGGACTGGCGCCTTGTATGAAACGCAGGCTGTTTTCAGGTAAGGACTGCCATTGATCGTGTTGGGAAATATTGGCGATATATCTCAACACTGGAACAGGCAAATAGCTCGCGTTCAGTAGCCAGCTGGTATCTGACTGTACAAAGCCATCTTTACCAGGCAACAACATAACGCCTAACTCAGGCAATGACACCAACTCCTGCTCTTCGATCAGCGTCAACAGCGCCTGTGCAGAGCGCTCATAGCTAGGCTCGCTCCATAGCCTACTGGCCTCCAGCAAAGCATAGACAAACCAGACATCCGCATCAGAAGCGGAGTTCGTATCTAACACTTTCCAGCTTTGATCGCTCGCCTTCCCCCAACTCCAGGCGGGCAGATTTTTCGACATATCACCAGCGGCAAGATTATCCACACTCCATTGCCACATTGAATCAAAAGCCTGACGGTCATTTGCCAACAAAGCGAAAAACATGCCATAAGATTGCCCCTCAGACGTGGTTAACTGAGTCGGCACACTGGCATCTAAGACACGTCCGCTTTCCTGCAAAAAATGCTGTTTAAAACTATCCCACAATGGCCAATCTACAGGCGTACACGTGGTGGCCCGAGCCCCCGAGCTTAACGACAGGCTGAGCAATACGAACACGAATAGTCTATGCAGCATTCTGACTACCTCAAGTCTTAACTGGTTTACGACGACGGCTTAACCATTGCCCTACTAGGAAGGCCAGCACAATGGCGCCCAACAATATAGGAATCCAAAAATGACGCCACTGACCTGCGTACTGCCACCACTGATACAGCGTCCACTGGATACGCGTCCATACATCCAAACTACCTACGGCGTACGTTTTTTCTGCCAGTAATGAGCGCACCTTTTCACCACGCACCACCACAGCACTGCCGGTAATACGTTCTTGTCCACTATCAATATTCAATAGAGCGTCACCTATATCCAGCAACGCTTGTGAATCAGTACCGGTTAGCACCACCACACTACGACCTTTAGTATGGGGAGATTCAAACCCGGTTAACAGGCCACTGCGCCCATCACTGCGATAAGCCACTTCACTTTGCTGGTCGCGGATCCGATCGGCCGGATTCGGACTGGTCCAATCACTGGCACGATACACTAAGTCTGATGAGCCAAACTGCCTATTATGTTGCGCCGTGTACTCTGGCAGATATTCGCCCCACGTAGCATGCAACTTCGCAGCCGGCGCAATCACCAGCAAATCCTTATCTAGGCCTGCCCCCGTACGAGGGTCCACGACACGGACACCCGTGGCCGGTAAACCGGTAGACTCACCCATGCGCCCCATCGTGATCAAAAAGGCACTTAACTCCAGCTCGTCAGGGGACTCTGCCAGCACTACAGCCGTTTCCGATAAATCAGCTATACGAGTAAAGGGGAAACCCGCTTCGCTAAACGCCGCCAAATCGGGCATTTCCAAATAATGGCTACGTCCACTGATGTCTATCGTGCTGTCAGGATCAATCTGACCACGCACATTATCTAATAAAGCGTCCTTACAAAACCCCTCTTTAATGTAATCATACATATAACGGAAGGTCAGCTCAGAACGATTCATCAATTGATACAAGGGCACGTGCACATTGTCTTGCATAGGTAGCAGCTCTCCCGGCGCCATAACGGCTAGCTCCGAGCCGCGCGCCTCTAACTGCGTCAACCCTAATAAAGGCAAGGATTTTAAATAGTGCTGATCCACGCCGAGCAATAAGGAGGAGTTCACCGCACCGGGCTGAACCGTGTAGCGGTATTTCAAGTCCACATCAACAGGAGAAGCCCGCCAGGTGAATAAATCAGGCGGCAAACGCAGGCCCAGTCGTATGATAGGCGCGTCATAGCCGGACACCGTAAAACGTTGTGGTGTCATCAATTCGCCAAATTTAACCGGGCGCTCCACGCTCAACCAGCGGGGTGCATCATAGGGCTGACGCGGATCAATCTGTGGTGCTTGATAAATGTCCGCTTGCGCCCCGGCTAACACCGACCCGCCTAATACCAGCGACTGAGCCGCCATTCTTAACTGCTCAGCATTATTGCCCGCTACAACAAGCAACTTACCCTTACTATCATTAGGGTTAGACACCATGCTGATACTGGCTCGTCCGCTTGGCTGAAACCCTGGAATCAAGGATGAGGCCTGCTCAGAGGACGCAAATACAATGCCGTGCCCTTTTTCCGGCAAACGATTCTGCAGTGCGGTAAAGCGCGCACCCCGGTAATCTGCCAACGCTCCCAGCCAAGAAGCCACAATACCACTGGCTTCATAAGCACCGACTGAAGCTGTGCCTGCGTAAATAAAAGGCAGCTCCACACGGTTCGGATCACGGGGATCAAAAAAAGGTATGGGTAAAATCGATAAGTCGTTAATCAATGCAACTTTTTGCAAGTCCAAGCTTAAGGTACTTTGATTGCTAACGTTTGCCCAAAGACTAGAGTGCAAAGGATCTTCACACTCTAAGGTATAGTGGCCAATCAACTGTACTCGCAACTGATTATGCGCCACCAGTAAACGAGCAGGAATAGTCACTTCCTGGGTTAAAGGACGGCCTGCCTGATCTGGCGTCACAGGAATGGTGTAGACCACCTCATCATTCACCAGCACATTAATATGTGAGTAGTCCGCCAGTAAGGAAGGAGAATAACTGTAATGCAGCGTTACCTCTCCACCGGTCGCCACCTCATCTGCACGCACATTAAAAAATACGCTGTCGCTGCCATCCACACCACGTAAGTTAAAGGCGAAACGCGCACCCAATTCCTTAAAGCTCCAGGTCTTATCTTGCTGCAGCGCACGTTGCGCATAGGGCAAGCTATCACGAGGGGCCATCGCGCCCTGAGCCCCACCATATAGCTCAAAAGAAGAACCTACGTTACTCGCCGTTTGCGCAGCACTACTGACTGCTCCAAGTAGCAAGCCAGCTGTCAGCAATGACGAAGTAACACGACGAAGAGAAGTTTTCATGTCTACCATACTCATTATTGTCCTGCCGCACTGGTTGCTCTGAGACGGCTACGGGCACGGGCGCGCAAGCCTATATAAGCCACCAAGCTGGCTAAACTTATGCCCATGATGAAAAGCAAAGCGAGTAACCAGGGTCTCTCGCCTAAGAAAAATTGCAAACCACGCCACCAACCTAGGTGACCGGTGTAGTAAGTGGTTTTTGTCGATACCACCTCAACCTTACTGCCTGTGGTCGACACCACGCTACCTTGCACCGCCGATCCCAAATTGGCCTGACTCAACAATTCGGTAATGTTTTGCTCCACCACGCGCGAGTCCGTACCTTTCACAACTACGACATGACGCAACCGGCTCAAGGGGGAGCGAAAACCTGTTAAGACAGTCTGGGCACCGCGTAAATTTTGAGCAGCGGAAGGCAAGTATTTTTGCCATTGATCCAGCAGCGCCAGGCCTCCCCCACCTGCCAAAAGCAGCAAGTCTTTATCTTCCAAACCTTGGCTTGTTTTGGGATCCAGATAAACCTGCACCTCGGTAGCGGGATAGCCTGTAGATTGGCCAATTCGTGCCATCAACATCAGAAATGTATTCACATCACTGTCATTGGCCTGCAGTAGCACGGCTGTCTCGGATAGATCCGCCATACGGCTAAACGGGTAACCGGCATCAAAAAACACACCCATATTAGGCATCGCCAGATGGTGCATCATGCCGGTCAAATCCAAGCTAGAGTCTGGGTCGACCGCGCTACGCACATTGTCAGCCAGCAGATTCTCACACTCATTAAAAGTAGGCGTAGGGTAGTAAAACCTAAAGCTAAGTGTCGCCCGAGTGGATAAAGCGCTCAACGGTATCATGATATCTTTCTCAACTAAAGGCAAAGTATCATTTCCGAATAGGCTGTCTAGCTCAGCATCGCCCTGATTAAACCAGAGTGTTTTAAGCTGCGCGTCCCCAATATAGGCAGACAAATACGCATCCGCATCACTCACATTTCGAGCTGGCCGATACTTAAGCGTCATCGGCACACGCCCACGTCGCCAAGCGTACAGATCGGGCGGTAAACGCAAGTGCATATGGATGGGGCTAGGCTTGTAGCCATAAGTGGTTAAAGCCTGAGTGTCGATAATGTCCCCAAACTTGACTGGCTTATCCGTGGGCAGCCAGTTGGGTGCATCATAAGCTTGGCGTGCTTGCACATCCACTTTGATATCGATGGCTTCAGGCCCCGACAAAAAGTCCCCGCCCAGGGCTGCGGCACGAGCCGCAACCACGACATCTGCAGCACTTTGCCCCGCCACCACCAACATTTTTTCTATGCCGCCGTGGGGAGCATCTAGTAACTGCAGGCTGGCACCATTACCCGTAGAACGAATACCTAGCACGGCTAAATCGGCCTGCGTACCCACGGCAATCACCGCTCCCGTAGCAGGCAACTGCTTTTCTACTTGTATATCTATGCCACGATGGCCAGACAAAGCGCCAAACCAGGACGCCAAGATACCCGCCGCCTGCACATTTTCTTGGCTGCTTTTCGGCATCACTAAGGTGATGCGCTGACGACGTGGGTCGTTCGTATCGAAAAAAGGTACGGGCAATAAACTTAGCTCGTTAGGCAAGGCCTTAGCACGTACCGTAAAGTCCAAGCTAGACTGCGCCTGCAACTCAGTCCATAAGGACGCGTGTAAAGGGTCCTCACACTCTCGTGTGTAATGAGCAACCTGATGAAAACGCAGCTCGTTCATGGGCTTTAACTGAGCGGCCGGCAGCACGAACTCATAAGTCTTTTCAGCACTAATGCCAGCCCGATGATCCAATAGGACGGTACGAACCATTTGATCGTTCAGATACACGGTCAGATTCGACAACTCGGCAATTAAGGCGTCAGAATGACTCAGACGTAAACTCAGGCGTAAGTCTTCAACAATTTGGTCCTCACGTACACCGAACCACACGCTGCTGTTGTCCTCTACCCCCATCAAAGTAATATCATCTTCCCCACCTAACAGGCTTAACTCTAACTGATACTGCTCTGCCTGCGCCGGGCTTGTTAACACAGATAGCGCCGACAACATCGCCAGTAAGCGTATGCCGCGTTTCAATAAAATCAGTGCTGCCATGCCCATATGCTTACTCTGAGACTCGCTCGAACTTACGCGCCAGACGGCGTCGTATTAATTGCTTTGTCTCGCGCCCCAACACCGCAAAACCCCGTAAGCTGATATGCCCAATTGAGCGTATAGCGACCCATGTAGAGTCTTTATCGCCATCTGCCCAAAATAGCGCCCATGTGTCTGCTCTAGCGAAAGTGACTTTGGCCAACTCAGCCTGCTGCTCGATACTGAGCTCTTCAAACTGCATGCCCAGCTTATTTTCGCCCACAAAAACCAGTCGAGCCGGAAATATGGCTTCTTCTTGGTTGCGGAACACACTTACCCAAACCCGCTCGCCGACCTGTATAGGTAAAGCACCGCTTGTTTTCACACCTAAGCCAAACTGCGAGAAATCCGTGGTTTCACAGGCAAAGCGGTAACCACCCTCTGTCTGAATAGTGGCCGTTAAATTGGACACCACCCGCGGAGCCTGACGCACCTGCTTACGTTCGCCCGCAACCGCCAAACTCGCACTGGAGATCACGATATTGTGTAAGGTCCAGCCCAGGTTCATGATCAAGGTCCAAATCAGGGCCCACGTATCGGCATAAAATACCAAGCTGAAAATACCCACCGCAAAGCCAATCAGATTCAAGCTTAATAAAGCGATATAGGGACGTGAGAGCTCCCAATCAAAATAATCCTCTTCAATCACCCCACCTTTCTGCGTCACGTTAAAACGCGCCTTGTTGGGCGAAATAACAGTAGCCAGTGTAGGCAGCATGATGTACCAAGCCAGTACCGTCTCATACACCTCGTTCCAGAAGGTATGGCGGAACTTGCCTTGCATGCGCGAGTTCGTCATCAGTGCGTGCACAATATGCGGCAAGGCATAGGCCATAATGAGCAATGCCGATGCATTAAAAACGTGCGCACCAAAAAACAGATACGCCAAGGGCGCGGTTAAAAACACCAAGCGAGGCAAGCCGTAAAAAAAGTGCAAAGCAGCACTGGCATAGCATAAGCGCTGCGCCCAGCTTAAGCCTTTACCAATCAATGGATTATGGGAACGAAAAATCTGTGCCATGCCCCGCGCCCAACGTATACGCTGCCCCACATGGCGCGACAAGCTTTCCGTGGCCAGACCGGCTGCGAGCGGTACGGCAAGATAGGCGGTGTTATAACCCTTGCGGTTCATCTTCAAAGCGGTCAAGGCGTCTTCGGTCACACTTTCTACAGCCACCCCACCTACGTCCAACAAAGCGCTACGGCGTAGTACGGCACACGATCCGCAAAAGAACGTCGCATTCCACAGATCATTCCCATCTTGAGTTAAGCCATAAAACAGCTTGCCTTCATTAGGTACCTTTTTAAATACCTCAAGGTTTTGCTCTAAGGGGTCAGGAGAAAAGAAAACGTGCGGGGTTTGCAACATTGCCAGTTTCGGATCACGCAAGAACCAGCCCATCACAACTTGCAAAAAAGACCGTGTCGGGACGTGGTCACAATCGAAAATGGCCACATACTCACCATCCGTGACCTTTAATGCCTCGTTAATATTGCCCGCTTTTGCATGCTTATTATTGTCGCGTGTGATATAGCCCACCCCAGCCTTATCACAAAACTCTTTAAATTCAGGACGGTTTCCATCATCTAGCACATATATTTTGAACCGATGGGCTGGCCAATCATGCGCTAAGGCGGTCAAAGCAGTTTGACTCACCACTTCCAGTGGTTCGTTATAGGTCGGAATAAAAATATCAACACTAGGCCACAAATCCACATCTTCCGGCAGCGGCACAGGTTTACGTTTTAACGGCCACGCCGACTGAAAATAGCTCAGCAACAGCACCAAGATGGTGTAAATTTCCGCCGCTAACAGGCCATAACCGAAAACGGCGTCAACGGTCGTTTCAAACCCTAAGGTTGAGGTCAGCCGCCAATACAGATACCGCAATGACGTAACAATCGAGATGCCAACCAGAATCAGGGTAGCCAATCGACCTGTAGTCAGACGATTAATAATATATGCAGATAAAAAGGTGGTCAGGGCGAAGCCAAGCTGCGCATACAAAGTAAAGGGCGTCACCACCACCACCCAGCACAAGGCAATACCTATGACTGTCGCCAGCCTTAACATCCAAGGGCCTAGAGTCCACTCCGGCACATGCTCGGGAAGATAACGCGACTTTTCATCCACAAATGACGGCTCGGCCTTCATGCTCACCCTCCCTGATTATTATTTTAGTTGTTCACAAATTTCTGTGGCGACAGCCATAAAGTCTCGTACCGCTTCACTGTGTTCCATGTAATCAAACACGGTCATCCCACAGGCTAGCGCCTCAGCAATGGCAGGATCAGTATGAATACGACCTAGCACCATGCCCTGCTCTTCTTCGCGCAATAGCACCGACACATCACTGGATAAAGCGCGGGCGCGGTCAACCTGATTAAGCAGCACGCCAGAAGCCACAAAGCCTTGTTCCGGGTCACAGTATTGATCAATCAGAGCATGCATTTGAGGCAAGGTGATGTAGGACCCGGCATCCGCCAAAACAACTATCACCACATAGTTTGCCGCGCGCAAGGCCTGCTGCAAATAAACTGAGGGCCCGGGCGGCGTATCAATCACCACGCAAGACTGTTCTGGCAACCGTAGCTCAAGCAAGCGCTCTTTGAGCCAATAAGGCTCCGTACGCAAAATACGCTCAAATTCATCCCTATCCCCTTCCGTGCATTGCCCATAAGGCAACAACACAATACCAGGGGTGGGAGCACTGACCAAAGCACTGGTTACTGGCTCGCGCTGTACACATGCTTGTGCCAAACCGTTTGTGTGCTCAAAGGCCTGATCACGAAAGTAATGAAAACGCAGAGCATTCTGTGGATCAAGATCCACCGCTAATACCGCTTGCTGCTTACGCACCAGCGCCTCGCCTAAACTGGCACTGACGGTAGTTTTACCCACACCACCCTTAGCAGAAACAACGGCAATAATATTCATTGATTTAAGAGTCGCTGAAAGAGAGTCTGTTTAGCGGTCTGGGGGCTTGCCTCTGGTTGAGGAGCAATACCTTCGCTTTTCCCCTCTAGCCTAGCAAACAATGCCTGTACATTTTCGTTTTGTGCTTTATCGACAACATCTTTGGACTCGAATTCCCAGGAGGCCGCAGAAATAACCGGCTCAACACGAACAAGCTCCTCTTGGGGCTGGCTGATACGCTGAAAAACAGATGTCGCGGAAGAAGCTGGTGCGATAGGACTGGGCACAGTAACTGGCGCTGGCTTCTGCTCAACGGGCGCATTGTGCTTATGAAGACGCCTAGGTGGCAGACTTTGACCAGCCCGGTTACGATGCACCGTCGCCAGCAATGACCACTTGCTTAAGCTTTCATCAAGCTGCCTTTCTGCCGCTAGTTCTTTATAAGAGTTGCTCTCTATTCCTATCCCACTGAATAGGGTAGATATATCATTTTCCTTGGTCATGAGTGCCTCCAGGCTAATCGGCAAAGACTGCCTGTATTAAGTAGTTAAGCGCTCAAGTGATAGTCAACAAATTCAGTTTCTACATCCAACTGACTGCTTTGTATCACTCGCAAAGCCGAGCTAGCACCAATACTGGCTAACCACTGTTGATACACGCCTTCCAAAAAGGCTGGACTCCAGCCTGCAGCGGAAGATCCAAAAGCGTGTAGAACGGGAGCGCAATAATGACGCAGGCGTAAATAGCTTGCATGCTCAGACAACTCTACCCAGCCCCAGTTCAATGCATCCCAGTGCAGATTGGCAGCATTTTGTATTTCCTGTAAGGTAGTGCAATCGCCCAAGGGCAACTGTGTCGCAACGCGCTGACCAAGCTGTCGCATTACGATGCGCAACTTGTCTTCCGACAATGTCTGAACTAACTCCTCGCCTAGGGCCGAAAGAAAAAACCGCCATTGCGTGGAACAATTCTTCTCGGCTAAATAGTTAAGCGCTAACCTTTCTTGACTCATGAAGAAGCTCACAAATATAGGGTGTAATTTACAGGAAGATACAAAGTGGACCCGATCAAAGAAACTACACCTGATCTTAAGTATCAATTATTGTATCTTTAATTTACATTTTTATTGGTGTGTAGTGGAATGATTAGTGCGCAATTCGTTAATAATTGTTAACTCCATACAATTCAAATTTAGATCAAGCACTTACTATTAAAAAATAGTATATATCTTTCACATCAGCATCAAATATAAATAAATTAGACTTATCAAATACTTAGGAGTCAAACAATGCAATACCCCGAGCTTGCTCTGTATATCAACGGCGAGTTTACACAAGGCGATGGTCAGCATCGGCAAGACATTATCAACCCTGCCAACGGTAAAACAATCGGCCAACTGCCCTTAGCCCAACCCAAAGACCTAGACAGAGCTCTAGAGGCCGCCAACCAAGCATTCAAAAGCTGGCGCCATAGCTCACCCTTAGAGCGCAGCGCTATTTTGCGTAAAGTGGCCCAGCTATCACGTGAGCGTGCTCAAGAAATTGGTCGCAATATGACTTTGGACCAGGGCAAGCCGCTGGCTGAAGCCGTGGGCGAAATTACCTCTTGCGCCGACCACGCAGATTGGCATGCTGAAGAGTGCCGCCGTATATATGGGCGCGTCGTACCCGCCCGGGACCCCGCCGTGCGCCAATGGGTAGTGCGTGAGCCTATCGGAGTCTGCGCAGCTTTTACGCCCTGGAACTTCCCCTATAACCAGGCCATACGAAAAATATGTGCAGCAATTGCTGCGGGCTGCACCATCATATTGAAAGGCCCAGAAGACTCGCCCAGTGCGGTGATGGCCATCGCACAAGCATTCCACGATGCCGGTCTGCCACCAGGCGTCCTAAATATCGTCTGGGGTGTGCCTGAGCAGGTGTCTGATCACCTGATTCGTTCTCCCATCGTGCGTAAAGTGTCGTTTACTGGTTCTGTACCCGTAGGCAAACATTTGGCTGCCCTGGCCGGTGCTCACATGAAACCCATTACTATGGAGCTGGGCGGACACTCTCCCGTCATTGTGTGTGACGATGCCGACATTGATCGGGCTGCTCAGCAGCTGGCACGCTTTAAAGTGCGTAATGCTGGCCAGGTGTGTGTGTCCCCTACTCGCTTTTACATTCAAGAGGGTGCTTACGATCAGTTTTTACAGCGCTTTACCGACGTCCTGGCTGCTATACGTGTGGGTGACGGTATGGAACCCGAGACACAAATGGGCCCACTCGCGCACGCACGTCGTGTACCCGCCATGCAAAAATTCGTGGATAACGCCCGCGAGTTAGGCGGAAAAATCGTACTGGGCGGTGAGTCCATTGCCGACGAGGGCTTTTTCTTCTCCCCCACGGTAGTCACGGACATACCTGATCACGCCATGCTCATGACCGAAGAGCCCTTTGGCCCCATTGCCCCGTTAACACGCTTTAAAGACCTAGACGAAGCAATACAACGAGCTAACAGCCTGCCCTTTGGCTTATCTTCCTACGCCTTTACCAACAATCTGCAAAACGCTCATCGCTTATCCAGCGAGCTGGAGGCTGGTATGGTGAACATTAATCATTTTGGCAGTGCCCTACCTGAAACTCCTTTCGGGGGCATTAAAGATAGCGGCATAGGCAGCGAGGGTGGCAGTGAAACCTTTGACGGCTACCTAACCACCAAGTTCATTACACAAATCTAAGTTTCGATCTACTGCAGTAGGGCTATCCCTACTGCATTTTTCTTCTATCCGGCCTAAAATCCAAACACTTGTTTGAATATTGAGAGCGGCCATGAAACGATCTGAACGCACCCGACTCGCCATACTTGATGCTGCCGAACATTTGTTTTCAGCATATGGCCCTGACGCTACCTCGATGCGGCAAATTACCGGGCTAGCGCAAGTTAACTTATCAGCGGTGAACTACCACTTCGGTAGCAAGGAGGCCTTGATCGATGAGGTCTTCCAGCGTCGTCTAAATGCCCTAAACCAAGAGCGGCTGCAATTACTAGAGCAATATCAGGCCAGTACACCTGACGCCCCCTTGAAAGCCTCCTTGGTTGTACATGCTTTTTTTGCGCCTTTAATTCGTCACGCCTACAGCGTAGATCAGAAAAAACAACACTTACTGCCTTTACCCGAACAAAGCAACAGTGATCCCAGCAGCTTCATTCGCGTACTCTGTACGGACGAGCGCACCGGTGTCTTTACCGTTTTTCGCACAGCTCTGCTTGCAGCCTTGCCAGGCGTGCCCGAAGACGAAATAGTCTGGCGCTTTCACTTCATGCTAGGTGCTACGTTCTATGCCTTACAAGGCACAGCCGGCCTACGTAAAGCTTTGTTGCTTGCTCCCAGCCCTGAGCCAGAAGATATGGCTAAACTGGAAGCGCGTCTGATCAGTTTTTTATTAGGTGGCTTACGCGCCCCCTTACCCGAAAACAGTAGCATTCTTAACCACTAGGAGCTCATATGTGGTGGCTTATTTTTTTACTGCTTATTCTCGTCGCGCTAAGTGCGTACGTATTGCAACGCCAGGATCTACGCATCAAGTGGCTCAGTAGCCCTATTTATCGTAGTTTTGCCAAAGTGCTACCCCCCATGTCAGAGACTGAAAAAGATGCTCTGGAGGCGGGTACAGTCTGGTGGGAAAGCGAGCTGTTTCGTGGTAATCCGAACTGGCAACAGTTGCATGACTACCCCGCCTATCGCTTAAATGCAGAAGAACAGTCATTCCTAGATAATGAAGTCAACACGGTCTGCGCCATGATTGACGACTGGCAAGTCTCCCATATCGATCAGGACATGCCAGAATCAGTCTGGAACTACTTGCGTGAGCACCGCTTTTTTAGCCTGATTATCCCCAAAGAGTATGGCGGCCGCGGTTTCTCTGCGCAAGCCCACTCCGCGGTAGTGGCCAAGCTTTCTACGCGCAACTCAGCACTCTCTGTCAGTGTTATGGTGCCCAACTCGCTAGGCCCCGCGGAACTGCTTTTGCAATACGGCACAGAAGCACAAAAAAACCACTACCTGCCTCGCTTAGCTGACGGTCGTGACATTCCTGCGTTTGCCCTCACTAGTCCCTGGGCAGGTTCCGATGCAGCCGCCATTCCCGATTACGGCGTGGTCTGCATGGGCGAATGGGAAGGCGAAAACGTTCTGGGCATGCGCGTTAGCTGGGACAAACGCTACATCACCCTAGCACCGGTTTGCACACTGCTGGGGCTGGCCTTCCGCCTCTATGATCCTGACCACTTACTGGGTGATCAGGTCGACTTGGGTATCAGTTGCGCGCTAGTGCCCAGCGACCACCCTGGGGTCGAAACGGGGCGACGACATTTCCCATTAAATGCGGCATTCATGAACGGCCCCACCCGCGGCAAAGAAGTCTTCATGCCGCTAGAGTTCATCATAGGTGGCCCAAGCATGGCAGGGCAAGGCTGGCGCATGCTCATGGAATGCCTAGCCGCTGGTCGTTCAATATCACTGCCCTCCTCATTTACCGGCATGGCCAAACTCACCAGTCTGTCGGTAGGCGCCTACGCTCGGGTGCGCACTCAATTTCGTCACCCGATTGGCCACTTTGAAGGTGTAGAAGAAGCCTTGGCGCGTATTGCCGGTAACACATACCTGATGGATGCGGCACGCTGCATGACCGCTATGGGCGTTGATCAGGGAGAAAAGCCTTCCGTGGTCTCCGCGATAGTGAAATACCACGTCACCGAACGTGGGCGCAAAGTAGTCAATGACGGCATGGACGTGATCGGTGGCAAAGGCATCTGCTTGGGCCCCAGCAACTTTTTAGGCCGTGCCTATCAGCAACTGCCCGTAGGCATCACCGTAGAGGGCGCAAATATCCTGACGCGTAGCCTGATCATCTTTGGCCAAGGCGCCATACGCTGCCACCCCTACATATTGGATGAAATGCGTGCTGCCCAAAATCCCGACCAGCAAGCGGGCCTACTCGAGTTCGATCAGCTATTCTGGGCACATGTACGCTATACCCTGGCCAACACCGGTCGAGCCTTAGGTATGGGCTTAACGGGCGGCTTGCTCCATAAAGGTGGGCCCAAAGGCACAGACAAGCAAATGCACACTTACTACCGCCAGCTTTCTCGTTACAGTGCCGCTTTTTCCTTGCTCGCCGACGCTGCCATGCTGGTCTTGGGTGGCTCACTGAAAATGCGCGAGCGCCTGTCAGCACGCTTAGGCGACGCTCTATCTCAACTGTACTTATGCAGCACTGTGCTCAAGCGCTACCACGACGAGGGGCAGCAAACCGGCGATGCAGTACTGGCGCATTGGGCAATACGCGATAGCATGCAAGCACTACAGGACGCTCTGGATGGCGTACTGCGTAATTTTCCTAACCGCTCCATTGCTGTGCTCTTGAGGCTGATTATTTTCCCCTTAGGACGACGCAAGCTCGCCCCCGACGACAAGCTCGACCAACTCGCGGCACAAACCTTGCTCACCAACGACGCCACACGCGCTAGGCTGACACAAGACGTTTTCATCCCCGAGGACACAGACGATGTCGTCGCCACCATAGAAGCCGCGCTGCAAGCACAACTGCACACCCAAGAGCTGGACCGCAAAGTGCGCCAGTTTGAAAAAAGTGGCCAGCTAAATGGGCACGTACTGGCTAACGTGCGCGACATCGCTGAGGCGGTGTATGCGGCGGGAGGTTTAAGCAGCGCCGAGTACGAACAAATAAAGCAGCGTAATACCTTGCGTGATAAGGTCATTGCTGTGGATGACTTTCCTTTTGATCTCGGTCATACTAAACAGACAGAGAACAAAAGTGCTTAATGGCTAAAGGATACCTGCTATGCGCTTTGAACCTGTTTATATTATTGATGGTGCTCGCAGCCCATTTCTAAAGGCGCGTAACGCGCCTGGTCCGTTCAGTGCGTCAGACTTAGCGGTACAAACCTGCCGTGAGCTCCTGCTACGACAACGCTTTGCTCCCACGGACTTAAGCGAAGTGATTACCGGCTGCGCGGCGCCCTCTGCGGACGAAGTCAATATTGGGCGCCTGATCGGCCTACGCTTAGGAACCGGGCATGCCGTGCCCGGCTGGACAGTCATGCGCAATTGCGCATCCGGCATGCAGGCGCTGGACTCGGGCATCATGTCCATACAAACAGGTCGCTCAGACCTGGTCTTGAGCATAGGCGTTGATGCCCTATCTCATGCTCCCTTGCTACTGACTGACGAGCTGGTGCACTGGCTCGCCAAATGGAACATGAGTCGTGGCGCTGGCGTACGCATCAAGCTACTCAGACAACTGAAGCCCAAATACTTCAAACCTGTGATTGGCCTGCTAAAAGGCCTCACCGATCCTACCGTCGGACTATCCATGGGTCAAACGGCTGAAAATCTGGCACACCAGTTTCATATCAGCCGTACACAAATGGACGAATATGCCCTACAAAGTCACCTGCGTGCTGCGCACTCTACACTAGCCAGCACAGAAATTATTCCCTTGGTCGACAAAGCGGGGACGCTCTATCAGCAAGACGATGGTATACGACCCGATTCAAGCTTGGAAAAGCTGGGTCAGCTACGCGCCGTATTTGATCGCCCCTGGGGCACTATAACAGCGGGCAATAGCTCACAGGTTAGCGATGGAGCCGCCGCCCTGATACTGGCCTCCGAGCAAGCAGTACAGCGACATAACTTACAACCCATAGGGCGCATACTGGACCTACACTGGGCCGGGCTCGATCCCGCCACCATGGGCTTAGGCCCTGTCTTTGCAGCAACGCCCTTACTAGAGAAACACGGGCTTGCACTGAACGATATCGATGTGTGGGAAATTAACGAAGCCTTTGCCGCACAAGTGCTCGCTTGCCTGGCCGCTTGGGAGTCTGAAGAATGGTGTCAGCAGCACCTGCAACGTAGCGCTCTGGGTACGCTAGACACCAGCAAACTCAACATACACGGCGGTGCCATAGCCCTTGGCCACCCAGTAGGTGCTTCAGGGGCGCGCATCGTACTGCATTGCTTGCATACATTGCGTGAAAAACGCGCCAAAACCGGCATGGCAGCAATCTGTATTGGTGGCGGCCAAGGTGGTGCGGTACTTCTGGAAAACCTGGATGAGGCCAGCACATGAATCAAGAACTAACACTGGACAACTTTATACTCGAGCGCGATGCTCAAGGGCTGGCGTGGTTAAGTATTGACTGCCACCTTAGTGCGGTCAATCGCCTCTCGGCAGAAGTCTTGCAAGAACTGGGGCAGGTGCTAGATTATTTGGCAAAACATGCCCCCAAGGGCCTGATTATTCAATCCGCTAAAACCACTGGGTTTATTGCCGGTGCAGACATAGACGAGTTCTCCAGTCTGGATAATGCCGAAAAAGGACAAGCCCTGGTAACTCGTGGCTGGCAGTTATTCCAGCGTCTTGCCGCACAACCTTACCCCACCCTTGCCCTGATTCGTGGCCATTGCTTAGGTGGGGGCCTAGAACTGGCCTTGGCCTGCCGGTATCGTTTAGTGGTCGATATCAAGGAAACGCGCTTAGCCCTACCCGAGGTCATGTTGGGCATCTTTCCTGGCTGGGGAGGCATGTCACGGCTGCCTCGTCTTATTGGTCCCATCGCTGCCATGGAATTGATGCTAAGCGGTCGTAGCGTCGATGCACGACGTGCGGTCAAGCTGGGTCTAGCCGATGCCAAGGTGCCAGAGCGCCTGATGCATAAGGCCGCCATCGATCAGGTGCTTAGCCAACAGCCGGCACGACGCGCCACAGGTATTAAAGCCTTGCTGAATCAAGCATGGATACGCCCCTTGGTCGCTCGCCAATTACTGAAAAATATCCGTCAGCGTGACCCGCACGAGCACTATCAGGCTCCCAGAGCCATTGTGCAAGTCTGGGAGCGACATGGCGGCAATGCACTCAAAGCCCCAGAACTGATAGAGCAACTCACTGGATCCGATGTGGCACAAAACCTGCTACGCGTTTTTCACTTGCAGGAACGCCTTAAAAACATAGGTAAGCGCAGCAACCATGCCATTGAGCATGTGCATATTGTTGGGGCCGGTGTCATGGGCGGGGATATTTCTGCCCTATGTGCCCTGCATGGTATTACCGTTACGCTACAAGACCAGAATCGCAGCAGCATTGCCGCCGCACAAGGGCGAGCCGCTACGCTTTTCGAGCGCCGTCTCAAGGACCCCATCGCTGTGCGCGCAGCACTGGACAGACTAGTGCCTGACCCTCAAGGACTGGGGGTACCGCGTGCAGACATTGTCATTGAAGCCATTATTGAGGACGCGCAAGCCAAGCGCCAGTTGTATGCGCAAATAGAACCTCAGCTTAAACCCGATGCATTGCTGGCCACTAATACCTCCAGCCTGCCCCTAGAAGAGCTTTCACAGCAGTTACTGCAGCCTGAACGGTTACTTGGCATTCATTTTTTTAATCCGGTAGCACGCATGCCACTGGTAGAGGTCGTCGAAACGCTGGCCAGCCCCTTACCCATTAAACAAGCAGCTTGGTCGTTTGTACATCAACTGGGCAAGCTACCTTTGCCTGTACAAAGCAGCCCTGGATTTTTGGTAAATGCCGTACTCGCACCGTATATGCACGAAGCGATGAAATGTGTAGATGAGGGACTAAGCCCTGCCACCATTGATTTGGCCGCAGAACAATTCGGCATGCCCATGGGGCCCTTGGAACTTGTGGATACAGTAGGCTTGGATATTGCCTACGCGGCAGGTCAACAATTGCTGCCCCATCAGGCAACACCTCAGTGCCTGCAGCAACGACTCGATAAGCAGCAGTTAGGCCGTAAAAGTGGTCAAGGATTTTATAGCTGGAAACAAGGTAAAGCGGATAAACCCAAAGCACAGCATGTGCCCGCAGGCCTGACCGAACGTCTCATCACCCCCTTAATTCATCAGACTCAGGCTCAAGTAAGAATCGGCGTTGTGGGCGATGATGACCTGGCTGATGCCGGTATTATTTTCGGTACAGGTTTTGCCCCTTTCCGTGGTGGCCCGATTCATTACAAATCTCATAAAAAAGCGATAAAACTAGGGAAAACAGCAGGTTAAGACAGTAGCCAAAGTAGTGTGAAAGCTGGCAAGATACAAGAAACAAACATGTGTTTTAAAAACACAGAAAACGCTCTGTAAACTTTAATTCCTGCTCACAGGGGTTTTCCTTGCACGGAGACATACTCATGAAGCACCTTCCTTTCCGCTTACACACTTTGGCCGCGCTTTGCGTCGCCATGGGAGCTAGCAGCAGCGTTCAGGCTGCCGGCTTTAACCTACTGGAACAAAACGTCAGCGGCTTAGGCAACGCCTATGCAGGTTCTGCCGCTATTGCCGAGAATGCCAGCACGATTTACTTCAACCCGGCAGGCATGAGTCTGTTGCCTGGCACCGAATTCTCTGCTGGCATCACCGCCATTAAGCCCAGTTTCAAATTTACCGATAAAGGCAGCACTGGTCCGGCTGGCATGCCAGCCACCGGGAATAATGGAGGTGATGCGGGTAAATGGGCAGCCCTGCCTAATCTGTACGTGTCCCACCAGCTCACCCCTGAGTGGCACGTTGGCCTTGGATTAGGCGCCCCCTTTGGCCTTACCACTGACTACGACAAAGGCTGGAAAGGACGCTATCACTCAGAAAAATTTGCCATCGAGAGCATTAACGTCAACCCGTCTGTGGCCTACAAAGTCAATGAGCAGCTCTCCATAGGTGTAGGAGCCAACTGGTTCCGTATTGATGCCGACTACCGTTTGGCTACCCCTAGAGTCATCCCTACCATGGGCGTGTTCGACATGGATACACGGGTGAAAATGAACGGTGACGCCTGGGGCTGGAATGCAGGTATTTTGTATCAGGCCACACCTAGCACACGTTTAGGCCTATCGTATCGTTCACAAATTAAAGTCACCGCAGACGGCTCTACCAAACTGAAAAATCGCGATATTCCAGTCATGCCGGCTGGCGCGGACATCGCCAGATTTGACGCCAAGTCCACCATTAAACTGCCCGACACGGCTGTTTTTAGCATCGTGCACGACCTGAATCCTAAATGGACACTCTTAGGAGACGTTTCCTGGACAGGTTGGAGCAGTATCCCCAAACTCACCATAGAAAACCGAGGGCCTGGCGCGCAAAACAGCGAGCTAGATTTGCGCTTCAAAGACGCTTGGCGAATTGCTGTGGGAGCAAACTACCATCACAATGAGCAATGGACCTTCAAGGGGGGTGTAGCGTGGGATCAGTCACCAGTGCGACAAGACAACTTTCGCCCTACCTCTTTGCCAGATAATGACCGTTACTGGTTGTCCATCGGTGCTCAGTACCGCATGAACAAAAACATGACTTGGGATGTGGGCTATACGCATTTGTTCTTAAAAAATACCAAGATCAATAACGATACCAATATCCCTGAGCGTGGATTAACACGAGGCACCTATAAAAACAGTGGAGACATTTTAGGAGTTCAGTTTAGCTATCGCTTCTAAGCCTAGCCCCTGTATTGCGCCCCACTATGGGTCGCAAACTCGCCTTGCTCAGTGAAACGTCTTACCCGGAAAGAGCAGCTATGTTACGCAATACCATTCTAATCACGACCCTTACCCTAAGCATGCTCATGCCCTGGAGCACTCAGGCATTGACCATTGCAGAAGTCGACATTCCAGAACACATTACCTTAGCGGAACACAGCCTTACCCTAAATGGTGCAGGCCTTCGCCGTAAAGCCATTTTTAATGTGTATGTGGCCGCACTCTATACCCCAACTCCGACTCATGATGCGCAGGTCCTGATACACACGAGCAGCCCTCAACAAATGCGCTTGTACCTGCGTCGCGATCTTAGCGCCAACGATCTTATCGAAGCTTTACGAGACGGGATGCACAAAAACTTAAGTCCACAAGAACAAGAAGAGCTGGCCCCTGCCCAGGACTTATTTCAACGAACGATGGAACAAGTCGGCGCAGCCAAAAAAGGAGATATCGTCACACTGAATCTGTTCGGTCCAAAAGTAGAAATACTTTTTAATCAAAACAGCCTGGCTGAAATCAATGACGCGAAGTTAGGGGCTGCACTATTAAAAATATGGTTGGGTGAGCATCCTGCCCAAGCCTCCTTAAAAGAGGCGCTGCTCGGCGGGCAATAATCCATACCAACACCTTCAGGAGGACAGCATGCAAGCAATTTGGCAGGCAAACTATCCAGCAGGGGTACCTACAGACATCAGTAACGAGGCACACTCTTATACCTCGTTAGCCGACATGTTTACACAAAGCTGCCAGCAGTACAGCGCTCGAACTGCCTATATCAGTATGGGTAGCACATTGAGTTACGCACAACTGGAAGCGCAGGCTAGCGCATTAGGGGCTTGGTTACAATCTGCAGGGGTAAAAAAAGGGGACCGCGTTGCCGTGATGCTGCCTAACCTGTTGCAATATCCTATTTGCATCTATGGCATCTTGCGTATTGGCGGCATACTGGTCAATACCAACCCCCTATATACGGCAACAGAGCTCAGACACCAACTGATGGATTCGCAAGCTGAAACCATCATCATTGCCGAAAATTTTGCCCATGTTCTGGTACAAGTGCTGCCCCAGACACAGATCAAGCGGGTCATTGTGGCCACCATAGGTGACATGCTAGGCACCCTGAAGGGCTGGATCAGCAATCAAGTGGTCAGACACGTGAAAAAGCTCGTTCCATCTTGGCATATTCCCGGTGCGTACACGTTCAAGCAAGTCCTGCGAGATGGGGCCACGATGAGCCTCATGCCGGTCACACTGAGCCATGACGATACCGCCTGCCTGCAATACACGGGCGGGACTACCGGCGTGGCGAAGGGCACTATCCTCACGCACGGCAATCTGGTGTCCAACACCTGCCAAGCCTATGCCTGGCTAAACCCTTACCTCAATCATAAACAACAAGAATGCATTGTTACTGCGCTCCCCCTCTATCACATCTTCGCCCTGACCGCGAATTGCTTCGTTTTTCTTAAACTGGGTGCGAAAAACCTATTAATACTGAATCCGCGCGATATACCCGGCTTGGTGACGGAGCTAAAAAAAGTATCGTTCACCGCTATTACCGGTGTGAATACCTTGTTTAATGCCCTGCTTAACAATGAACAATTCAGGCAACTGGATTTCTCGGCGTTGCGCTTTACCTTGGGTGGCGGTATGGCGGTACAAAGCGTGGTCGCCCAACGTTGGCTGGAAGTCACGGGCAAACCCCTTGCACAAGCCTATGGTCTAACCGAAACCTCACCAGCAGCCACCATCAACCCCCTGGATAAAAAGGAATTTACCGGCTCAATCGGTCTACCGATTTCGTCGACCGACCTGCGCATACGAGACGATCAGCAACACGACTTAGCTTTGGGTGAAACCGGCGAACTATGCATTAAGGGTCCCCAGGTAACACCTGGCTACTGGAATCGTCCTGACGAAACTGCCAAGGTATTTGATCAGGATGGTTTTCTACGCACAGGCGATATTGGCTATATGGACGCGCAGGGCTATGTCTATATATTAGATCGAAAGAAAGACATGATTATCGTCTCGGGCTTTAACGTGTATCCCAACGAAGTCGAAGCCGTTGCGGCTCAACATCCTGATGTACTGGAAGTAGCCGCCATAGGTGTGCCCGATGAGCACTCAGGAGAAACCGTAAAGCTCTTTGTCATCCGACGCCAGAACAGGGTAACTGAAAAAGAGCTAATCGCTTTTTGTCGTGAACAGTTAACCGGCTATAAAGCACCCAAGCATGTGGAGTTTCGTACCGAACTGCCACGCACCAATGTGGGTAAGATTTTGCGGCGTGAGTTAAAAGCATAAGGAGACATCTTTAGCACCAAATGGCATAACTACATTACCCGCCACCCGTATAAACAAATAAGAAACCAGTCGTTTAAGGGCTATTTAACACTCTATAGAATAAATAAAACCATTCTTATAACTGAGTGTTAAATGCCTGCTTTATCCCGACTTTCCGAATCCACTCGTGGTTTGATCAATCAAATCGCCGATGAGCTGGATCCTTCCTCGCTTAACTGGCTGTCTGGTTATCTCGCTGGTGTTGCTCATGTGCGCGGTAATGGAGCGCAGTCTGGCTTAAGCCCCACGAATCTGGCTCTGGTGCCTGCAGCTCAAAGCGCCGTAGAGCAAAAACCCGCCACCATTCTTTTTGGCAGCCAAACGGGCAACGCGCAGCGTATTGCCGAAGGCTTTGCACAACGCTTGGGACAAGCGGGTATAGCTTATCGCTTGGTGCGTGCCGACCGCTATAAAACGCGTGAACTTAAAGATGAGCACCTGCTCTATGTCGTCATCAGCACTCAAGGCGAAGGCGATCCTCCTGACGACTCCATTGCTTTTTTCGAGTTTCTCAGTGGCCCACGGGCGCCAAAGCTAAAGCAGCTCAAATACGGCATATTGGGATTAGGAGACTCTAGCTACCCACTCTTTTGCGGGATTGCAGAAAAAATCGATGGACGTCTTGCCGAGCTCGGTGCACAGCGCTTGCTCGATACAGGCATGGCAGACTTAGACATCGACACGATTGCAGCTCCCTGGCAGGAGCGAGCATTCGAGCTATTACAACAAGAACAGCAAAACCAAAGCGCCACCACATCCAATGTCACGGTGCTAGATACCAGTTTACGCAGTAGCGGCTATAACCGTGACAAACCGTACCAAGCTACCGTGCTGGCTCATCAGGTCATCACAGGCAAAGACAGCACACGCGATATACGGCACTACGAGCTCTCTCTTGAAGAAAGTGGTCTTAGCTACCAGCCCGGTGACGCACTGGGTGTATGGCCGCGCCAAAATGCGGGTCTGGTACAAGCGGTCATAGAGCAGTTAACGCTGGACGCTGAGGAGCCGGTCACAATACAAACACAGGTGCATAGCCTGCAAGAGTGGCTAACACATTACCGCGAGCTAACCCAGCTCACTAAGCCCTTCTTGCTAGAGCTGAGTAAGCGCACAAGCCACCCCGATTTGCACCAAGCCTTAGCAGCCGACGGCCTAAACGCTTTGCAAGAGTTACTGCGTACGCATCAAGTACTGGATGTACTACAGCGCTTTCCTGCCGTCTGGACGGCCACAGAGTTGGTTCAAGCTTTGCGTCCGCTAGCGCCTCGCATGTATTCCATCGCGTCCAGTCAAAGCGTTGTGGACGAAGAGGTACACCTTACCGTCGCTAACGTGCGTTACCAGTTCAATGATCAAAGCCGCTGGGGCGTCACTTCGGACTATCTCTCCGAGCTAAACGAGGGCGACACCCTGCCTATTTTTATTGACGCCAATACGCGCTTTCGCCTACCAGAGGACACGGATCGCGACATCATCATGATAGGCCCTGGCACTGGCGTGGCACCCTTCCGCTCCTTTGTACAAGAGCGCGCTAATGTGGGTGGTAAAGGCCGTAACTGGCTATTTTTTGGCAATCCTCATTTTTACACCGACTTTTTATACCAGACCGAATGGCAGCGCGCCCTAGAAGAAGGTGAGCTGCACAGACTGGACGTGGCCTTTTCGCGCGACCAGGCCGAAAAAATCTACGTGCAGCACAAACTACTTGAACAGGCTACCGAGGTGTACAACTGGCTACAGAACGGCGCCCATGTGTACGTCTGCGGAGATGCCAACCAAATGGCTAAAGATGTACATCAAGCTTTGCAAGACATCGCTCAACAAGCGGGAGGCCTGAACCCCGAGCAGGCTCGCGCTTGGCTAGATGAATTAGCTGCCCAGGGCCGTTACGCCCGCGACGTTTACTGATACTGAATCCATGACAGAAAAACTTGCTCCCTTAGAACAGCTCAAAATTGAGAGTAATTACCTACGCGGTACGATACAGGAAGGCTTGGCCGATCCGATCACCGGCGCCATCAGTGAAGATGACAACAAATTGTTGAAGTTTCACGGGAGTTACCAACAAGATGACCGCGATATACGCGAGGAAAGACGTAAGCAAAAACTAGAACCTGCTTATAGTTTTATGATTCGTGCCCGCTTGGCCGGAGGGGTTGTCACGCCTGCCCAATGGTTAGCGTTCGACCAAATCGCCACGGATTGGTCACAATTTGGCCTGCGCATTACTACACGCCAAACCTTTCAGTGGCATGGTGTACGTAAACCACATCTTAAATTATCCTTACGCGCAATTCATGACGCTTTGGCTAGCACCATTGCTGCCTGTGGGGATGTTAACCGGCAAGTGGTAAGCGCCAGCAACCCCTTATTATCTGCCCATCACGCGCTCGTACAATATTGGGCAGAGCAAATATCTGATGCGTTTTTACCTAAAACCAATGCGTATGCTGAAATTTGGCTAGACGGTAAAAAAGTCGATGAGCTGACACAAGGTCAAGAGGTGGAACCCATATATGGCAAAACCTACTTACCCCGTAAATTCAAAATTGGCATCGCCATCCCGCCTTTAAATGATGTGGATGTATTCGCTCAGGATATTGGCTTAATCGCCATTATTGAGCACGACGAACTGCTAGGCTTTAACGTGGCCATAGGCGGCGGCATGGGTGCCACACATGGCGATGACACCACTTACCCAAGGCTGGGCAGCATCATTGGCTTTGTGACACCTGATCAGGTACTGGCTGTGGCCGAGGCGATTATCACGACACAACGAGATCACGGTAATCGCCAAGAACGCCGTTATGCCCGACTCAAGTACACCGTAGACACAATGGGGGTAGAAAATTTCAAAGCACAGGTGGAACACCGCAGTGGCGTGACACTGGCGGCGGCACGTGCCTATCAATTTGACCATAATGGCGATCGCTTTGGCTGGGTACAAGGCTCAGATGGACGCTGGCACTTGGGGTTGCGCATTGACTCTGGACGCCTGATGGACACTGAACAAGGCGACTGGCTAAGTGGCATGCGAGCCATTGCCCATGTGCATACAGGGCATTTCCGCCTGACCTGTAACCAAAACCTGATTATTGCTGATGTCGCCACCCGCGATAAGGCAAAGATTGACAAACTGGTTGCCGCTCATCAACTGGACGTATACGCGCGCCAAAGTGGTATACGTAGCGCTACCATAGCCTGCGTGGCTCTGCCCACCTGTGGCTTAGCCATGGCCGAAAGCGAGCGTTACGCCCCTATTATTCAGCCCAAGTTGGAACAACTGCTAGCCCAGCATGGGCTGCTAGATGAGCCCATCGTGTTTCGCATCTCAGGCTGCCCCAACGGCTGCTCTCGCCCCTACCTGGGCGAGATAGCCTTGGTAGGGCGTGCCCTGGGTCGCTATGACCTGCGCTTAGGAGCAAACTTCAGTGGCGAACGCCTGAACGTTTTATACAAGCAAAATATTGCTGAGGACGAGATATTAAGCACATTAGCTGAGCTCTTTGCTCGCTTTGCTCAAGAGAGAGTGACCGACGAACATTTTGGCGATTTTCTGGTACGCCAAGGCGTCGTCGCCCAGCCTACTCAAAAGCTTATCCCTCTTGTTTTACAGCCAGCGTGATCATGCAATTATTCCCCCTCTTTGCTAACTTAAAAAACAAAGCTGTGCTGGTGGTAGGTGGCGGTGAAATTGCCGAACGTAAAGTACGCTTAGTGATGGCTGCCGGTGCTCAGGTTACGGTATTAGCACCACGCTGCGTAGATATGCTGCATGCACTTGCGCAACAAGGGCGAATTGAGCTGATCAACGATCATTACCATGCCCGACACATCGCCGATAAATGGTTAATTATTGCGGCAACCGATAAGCGCCCTATTAATCAAATCATTGCCAACGATGCGCAGGCACAGCGCATTCTTGTCAACGTGGTAGATGATCCTGAACTGTCTAGCTTTCAAGTACCCGCTATTGTCGATCGCTCACCGCTGATCATTGCCATTTCCTCTAGCGGTGCGGCCCCTATGATTGCGAGACGTGTACGCGAACAACTCGAAACACTCATCGACCATTCCTTAGGTAAGCTGACGCAGCTGGCCGACCAGTATCGCCAACGCATACGCAGCCAACAAAAAGACATGGGTAATCGTAGGCGCTTTTACGATTGGCTAGTTGAAGGGCCGGTAGGCCAAGCACTGCGTAAACAGCAAACCGCACAAGCTGAAGCCTTACTTTTACAAGCCTTAGATCAGGCTTCGCCAACATCCACCGGACATGTAATTTTAGTGGGGGCGGGGCCTGGTGATCCGGGCCTATTAACCTTACATGCACTACGAGCGTTAAATCGTGCCGACGTCATTCTGTATGACCGATTGGTCTCAGACGACATTCTCAGCTTAGCGCGTCGCGACGCCACACAAATTAACGTGGGTAAAGAGCTCGGAGGCCCTCATCACGAAACGCAACAGCGTATTCATGAGCTCATGGTCGAACATGCCTTAGCAGGGCAGACTGTCGTCAGATTAAAAGGGGGTGATGGCTTTATCTTTGGCCGTGGTGGTGAAGAGCTTGAATACCTGAAAGAACACGGAATCAGCTACGAAGTGGTTCCCGGCATCACTGCCGCCTTAGCCTGCGCGGCCTACTCCGGCATACCGCTCACGCATCGTGAACATGCCCAGTCTGTGCAATTTGTGACGGCTCATCGCAAGGCCGATACAAGGATCTCGGAATGGCAGAACCTATGTGAACCTAGCCAAACCTTGGTGGTGTACATGGGTTTACGGCAGCTAGGGGATTTGTGCGCGCAACTACGGCAACACGGACGGGCTGCCGATACACCCTGCGCACTGATCGAAAATGGTTCACGCACGGTGCAACGTACCCTGTTAGCTCGTTTAGATAACATTTACGCACACGGCACAGCGCATGAATTTCATGCGCCGTCTTTGTTAATCATAGGCCCTGTGGCAGCTTTGGCTAGAAGCTTACATTGGTACGGAGAAATGATAGACTGCTCAGATCAGCTCTTAACAAGCAAGGATGCCGAGCTCTTGGCCGTGGCCTGAGCTTTTCTTCAAGGCTTCGTCATACGACCACCAACCCTGCTCGGTGCACAAGTAATCCACACTTGCGCTTAAGCCCAATGCAATATCCGCAACTAGCCCTTGCTTGCTACTGTCCATCGCCAATATACGGCAAGTGGCTTGCTGCACCGCGACACGCTTGAACTCGGCTTCGAATAAATCGTAATCCATAGGCCCCTGCTGCCTATCCAAAGCCGCTACAGAAAACACCAAAAAGTCCGCTTTCATCGCTTGTATATAAGCTAGCACGCTGGCCCCAATAATCGTGTGATCATGGTGCCGTAATAAACCGGGTGGTAATAAAACACGCAGCTCTGACCCCGCCCTGCCTAAGGTTTGTGCCACCTCTAAAGAGGGGGTGATGACAGTTAGAGCTTGCTTGCTGCTTAACTGACGTGCCACAAAAACACTGGTGCTACTGTTATCGAGCAACACAGTTGCGCCATCGGGAATCTGTGCGGCCACCCGTTCACCTATGCTTTGTTTCTGCTCAGCTTGTCTACGTAAACGTAGAGTGAATGCAGCCTCATCGTGGCTATCACGCAAACACACGCCACCATGATAACGCTGTATGAACTGCTGTCGTTCTAACTCTAAAAGATCACGGCGAATTGTCTCACTGGACACCTTAAAGCGCTTGGCCAAATCAGCTACCGTAGCGCTACGCTGCTCTTTAATAAGAGCCAGTATTAAACGTTGTCGATAAGTTGTCATAGGTAAAATCAGGGAGCCCACACCATGTGCCCAGTACGAGCATCAAACAAGCGGGTTTGTGTACGATCCAATACCAGCCCAACAGACTGACCAGTACTAGGGCTGTGTGCAATGGGGAAACGTACGGTTAGTTCATGCTCACCCATGCGAATCTCGGCTAAGGCATCCGCCCCCAATAATTCCACCCGTTGCACCACACCACTGACATCGGCGAGCCCACCCTCTGCCAAGCGTATTTCCTCGGCTCGCACACCCAGTACTAACTCAGCGTGTGCTTGGACATGGCTAGGCACTGGCACCGTGCTTTGGCCATGACGCAGCCACGAACAGCCAGCCTCTTCATACACCTGGCAAGGTATAAAGTTCATTTCTGGTGTGCCTATGAACGAGGCCACAAACATATTGGCCGGACGTCGGTATAAGGTCATAGGCGCATCGGCTTGCTGCAACTGGCCTTGACTCATGATGGCTACCTGATCTCCTAGGGTCATGGCCTCCACCTGATCATGTGTCACATAAATCACGGTAATCGCGAGCTCCTCTTGAAGTTTGCGTAACTCCGTTCGCATACGCTGGCGCAACTTGGCATCTAAATTCGATAAGGGCTCATCAAATAAAAATACCTTAGGTTGACGTACCAAGGCCCTACCCATGGCAACACGCTGGCGCTCCCCACCTGATAAATCAGCCGGTTTTTTATCGAGTAAGGCGCTAATCGACAATTTTTCTGCTGCTTGCCTTACCCGAGCATCAATCTCTTGCTTGGGTAAAGTAGTGGTTTTTAATAAACCAAAAGCCATATTTTTATACGCACTCATGTGGGGATAGAGTGCATAAGACTGAAATACCATGGCAATGTCACGCTGCTGGGGTGGCAAGTGCGTGACATCTTGCCCGTCAATCCACAAACGCCCCTGATCAATATCTTCTAGACCAGCGATCATGCGTAAAGTCGTAGACTTGCCGCAACCAGAGGGCCCTACCAATACGGTAAAAGAACCATCAGCAATCTCTAGGTTAAGGTTGTTAACGACTTGATGCTGACCATAAAATTTACCTAAGCCTTGTAGGCTAACTGCTGCCATATTTCCCCCTCGTTACTTTAAGCCAGCATGCATGAAGCTATTAACAAAACGCCGCTGAAAAATCAAAAACAAACACAGTAAGGGCGCGATCACAATTAAGGTAGCCGCCATCAAACGTGTCCAGTCCGCTCCACTATCTGCCTTGGCTAATAAACCCAAACCAATGGGTAAGGTACGCACCTGATCACTGTTCGTGGCTAATAAAGGCCACATATAATCATTCCAATGCGTCACCACACTAATCGTGCCAAAAGCCAGTAAGGTTGGCTTTATCAAGGGCAAACACACATACCACAAAATTTGCACATGATGACAACCATCTAGCCTTGCGGCATCAATCAGTTCAGACGGGATTTGACGAAAGGCTTGGCGCACTAAAAAAGTGCCATAGCCACTGGCCACGAAAGGCACAATCAAGGCAGATAAATGATCGAACAGGCCGAGTTCACGTATGGTGATGAAGTTGGTCAAAAAGGTGGCATAGATAGGGAACATAATTTGCAACAAAAACAAGCCGAACAGCACAGACTGCCCTTTAAAGCGTAACTGTGCAAAGGCGTAGGCTGCTAATACCACCGTGATCAACTGCCCGAATAAAATCCCCCCGGTGGTCAATATCGAATTCAACAAATAGACATCGAATGGGGCAATCGCCATGGCTGCAGAAAAGTTGTCCCACTGCCACTGTGACGGCCAAAAACCGGCTTGTGGGTCGAACACCTCGGTGCGTGTCTTCAGTGCCGTCAACACCATCCAAGCCAAGGGTGCCAAACAAAGAAATGCCAAAAACAAGAGGCTGATACGCCCTAGGGTTTGCCAAGAAAAAAACCTATTGAGCATGATTATGTACGCCCAAAATAATGCACTGAACGCCCTAAGCTCAGGCTAATTAGGGCAATCAATAAAGACATAAAAAGCAGCAGCACGGTAGCTAAGGTCGAGGCATAGCCTACATCCTGATACTGGAACGCATTCTGATAAATATAAAAGGTCAGCACGTTCGTACTATCGGCGGGACCACCGTGGGTCATCACATACACATAATCAAAGATTTGGTAGGAATGCAAAATGGCAATGACCACTACGAAATACAGCATGGGAGACAATAAGGGCACAGTGATATGCCAAAGCTGATGCCAACTGGAAACGCCATCTAAACGTGCAGCCTCATATAAGTCTTTGGGAATCAGTTGTAAACCAGCGAGCAAAATCAGCATGAAATACCCGGAAAACTTCCAGATACTCAAGACCATCAGTGCTCCTAAGGCATAACGCGCATCGGATAGCCAAGCTATATCACCCACCCCAAACCAGGCTAAAAACAGATTAATAGGCCCATACCCGGGTGCGTATAAATACACCCACACCATACCTGCGGCAACCGAGGGGATCATCGTGGGATAAAAAAATACTGAACGTGCCAAAGACACCCCTTTAAATGCTGAGTTCAGGCCTACTGCCAAGAGCAGGCCTGCCAACACAGAAAGCGGCACAGTTAACAACACATACCAAGCCGTATTGGCAAATACTCGCCAGAAAAGCTCATCTTCTAGCAGACGTTGATAGTTTTCCCAGCCCACAAAAAAACGCTTGCTGTCTCCTAGCATGACGTCATGGAACGAGAAATACAGCGCCCGTAAAATAGGCCAATAGGTAAAGGCTGTTAAGAACAGTAAGGAGGGCAATAACAACAGCCAAGCTAGTTTGCCATCGCCCTGATGATTACGATATGCCGCCATGTGCCATGTAATCCCATCAAGAGCGACGACGCAATAGTCGTGAAATCTCGCGATTAGAATCACGTGTTGCTTGCTGTAGGGCTGCCTGAGGGGTGAGCTCGCCCGCTAAGCAGCGGTCTATATTGCTCTTTAAGTATTCACGTACTTTGTGATAGCCAGGTACTTGCAAAAATGGCCCGGCAAACTCGGCTTGCTTCAAGGCAATGAGTGCCTCGGGAACTTCCTGCACATATTGCTGCATTGACGGGCTTTCCCACGAAGACTTACGAACCGCCAAATAACCTGTGGCACGTGACCAAGCCGCCGAGTTTTCTGTATTGGTCATCCAGCGGGCAAATATCCAGCTGGCACGTATATGCTCATCGGGTTGATTCTTGGCAATATGTATAGGTCCACCACCAAAGCAAGCTCCATCCACCTTGTTTTTCGGCATTAAAGCGACCTGTACGGGGAAAGCCGAGCTCGTGCGTAAGTTAGTTAGCGAGCCTGTAGAGTGATACAGCATGGCACTACGGCCTGCCATAAAATCGTTCGCTGAGCCTTCCCATGTCGAGGCAGCAGGCATCACCCCTGCATCCACCATTTTGCGCCAGTACTCCAACACATGGACGGCTTCAGGAGCATCAAACATCACCTTATCAGCCTGCCACGGGGTTAAGCCATTTTGACGCACCCAGCATTCGAAAATCCAGTCGTGCCAACCGCCCCCTATCGTTAAGCCCCACTGCTTAACAGTATTCCCATCACGCTGCGTCAATGCTTTCGCCTGTTCAAACAACTCTTCCCAATTGCTGGGCGCTTGCTGCACGCCTGCCGCCTGATAAGCCTGTTGATTGATGTAAAGAACCGGGGTGCTAGGCTGAAAAGGTAAGCCATAGAGGCGATTATCTGCCGAGGCCATGCTTAGGAAGCTGGGATAAAAGTCCTGATAAATATCATCTGCTTGCGCCAGCTCGGTCAAATCGGCCAGGGCATCCATACCAAGAAAAGTTTGCATGGACGAGTTAATCGGCAACCACGTTGCCGGCGGTTGCCCTACCCCCAATGAAGTAATGACCTTTTGTTCCGTGTTGTCATAATTACCGGCATAGATCGCCTCCACTTGCACATCGGTGTGGGCTTGGTTAAATGCCTGAATCATGCCACCGACAATACGATTAATATCCCCGGAAACGCCAACGGGATACATGAACTGCAAATGCACTACGCCATTCGGCTTGGTTTGTGCCCAAACCTTGGCGCTAGCTAACATGGAGGTGGCGGCAGCGACCGTTAAACCACTTCTTAAGAAATGACGACGAGAAACAGATGGGGCAGACATAAGGACCTCTCACAAGAAAATGTGTAATTCCAAGTTTTGCTGTGGCAATTTGTGGAAATTATGGCTTTTCTATGTGACCAGCCTATGTATCTTTTGTGGAAATGAATACACATGCCTAGGCCTCACTCCATCGTGATACGGCTCTAGAGCAATCATTACAGTGGGCTTATTTTTCTTGGCGCAGCTTTATCCGCTGGCGCACCGCAAACAAACGGCGGCGGCGATGCAGCATATGTCTGTCATCGGCAGACGAAAACAACAATGCAAAGACTATGCCTATTAAGGCGCCCACTATCGTATCCAAAATACGTTCTATAGGCATAGTACTGCTGCTAATAGGATTGGCCATATAGGTCATGAGCAAGGCCATAGGCGTAATGGCAACTTGACCCAAAGCATAGTTAAAGCCAATCACTATTTCTGTCACGATTTGGAAGGTCACCACCGCAATTGCGAGGCCTAAAAATGTGGGTTCTAGGCTTAAGATCACCCATGCAAGACAGGCCCCCACTACTGTACCCGCCATACGTTGCAAAGAACGATTCATGGTGCTGTGTAAAGAAGAACCCTGCATCACAGCCACTGCCCCAATGGCTGCCCAAGCAGGATGATGCCAGCCTGCGTAATGAACCAGACTTGCCGAGCACGCTGCCCCTAAACTAATACGCAAAGCGATATGCAGTTGCCTTGCCCAAGCCGTGTGCTGAGTCACAGGCGTATCTGGAGGCGCTATGCGAGCTCTGTCCGTCACAATACACACCAAATACGCAATGACGGCCCCCAAACATGTGGCCACTATCCGCAGGCATAAGGTAGATAAGGAATCAGCCGGCGACATGGAGGCGCCTACTGCAAATACAAAGATGACAGCACCCGGAGCGCCTAATCGCCAATGGGCTTCGGCCAAGGTAAAGAGCCCCGCAAAAAGGGCCAACACCAATACCAAGCCACCAGTTGGCATACCCAAATAGGCTAATAAGCCAGGAATGGCTACACCTATCACCAGTAATAGCCCTGATACGGCTAACACTTTATGGCGTCGACGATAGCTTGCCGCTCGTCCAAACAAGGCCGCCATGGCGCCTAAGGCAGTGTAAGCGACAAGATGCGACCAAGCTGAAAAGTGCGTGATACACATGGCGATTAGAATGCTTAAACCCGCCTGTAATCCGGCCATGCCTGCATTGCGCAAGGAGGCTGGAGTACCAAGCAGAGTGCTTTCATAAAGCTGCGAACGGCTAAGCAAATGCCGCAGACTACGGCGACGTGACACCACTACACCACCTTGGGCAGGCCCACACTCAGAGGTTGAACGTGAAGAGGAAAAGCGAGAAGGCAAGATGAAACCAATAAAAAGAAAATGCTTTTTATGGTACGCCTGAGTCAGTCACAGCGCAAAGAAAAGTTATGGCTTCCTGTCCGCCTTACTTAACTGCATGGCAAGCTGCGCCACACTAGGCGTAATTAAGGGCACAAATAATGCCTCACGCATACGCCGTAGTGTCTCGGGATGACGGTCAAGCAAATACACTTCGCCCCCCACCGCCGCCTGCTCCAGAGTGCTGGCCTGATCGACGACTTGGCTCAGTTCGATGCGCAAGCGAAATAGCTCTGCCGGTGGAGCCTCTGAACCTGTCTGCATGGCAAACCCAATCAAGCTATGCGTAATGTGCTGTAAGCGCTGTTGTAATTGCTCTGCCTCCTCTTGCTGCAAAGTACTCGCACGCTTTGACTGCTTAATCTGCTGTACACAACGTAGGGCCAGGCCCACAGCCATGCTGCACTGCAAAGCTAAAAAACGGGGCCTAACTTGCTGTATAAACTGAGACAAGTTGCTGTGTAGTAAGCGGTCAGTACCTACACTGGACTGCTCCAGCATAAAGGCCGCAGTATTGCTGCCACGTAAGGCGATAAGATCTAGATTTTCGGAACGTTTTAATCCCTTGTCACCTTGCTCTAGCAGCCAAACCGCTTGACTGGCATCGGGCATCTGTACCGCCGCAGCAATAAAATACCCCGATAAGGGCACATTGCTCACCCAGGGTAATTGCCCCGTTAAGACATAGCCTGCCCCAGCCTGCTCGGCTTGGATTTGCAGGCTTTCTACGCCACCCAAAAACTTAATAGCGTTAGACAAGCCCACCGCGCCCGCGCGCTCGCCACGTAATAAAGCGCTTAAGCGAGCTTGCTGCTGTACCGCCTGCTCAGCCCCCAGCAAACATTCGATAAACGCACGCTGTGCCCAAAAAACAAACGCTGCCGTGAAGGAATAGCTTGCCACCTGAATAACAGCATGAATCGCATCCGCCATCGTGCCACGCCCTGCCGGATGAAGAGTATTGTCTATGCCTAGGGAGAATAAGTCTGCCTGCGCCAGCTTAGACAAAACCTGCTCTGCCTGATCCTCATGTTGATCCAGGCTCAGGGCATAGTGGCTTAACCAGACAGACAGATCCTGTGGAACGTGAACAGCATTTGAAGGGGAAACTGAAGCAAAGGTCATGGGCCGGAAATAAAGTTAGGTGCAATCAGGCACGATAAGGCCTTTATTCTAACGAAAATCCCGACCCTAGTTGTAGGGACTAGCCCGTATTAAGCCACGCAATCCACGTAATAACGCATGTCCCCATTGTCGTCTGGCAACTCGACAAACCCATGGATATCGCCACCAAAGCCCGGACACAGGGTGTTGAGTTCACGCGAGAACTTAAGGTAGTCCACAATACTGCGGTTAAAGACTTCGCCCGGAATCAGCAAAGGAATACCGGGTGGGTAAGGGGTGATCAGACTGGTAGTAATTCGACCCTCTAGATGATCAATTTCCACCCGTTCGGTCTGACGTTTGGCTATGCACGCGTAAGCCTCGCTAGGCTTCATGGCTGGCACGGCCTCTTTTAAATACATCTCTGTAGTCAGACGAGCTATATCATGTCTGGCGTACAGGGTATGCACGTGCTGGCACAGATCTTGCAAGCCCCACTCCTCATACTGAGGATGCTTACGACAAAAATCGGGTAATAAGCGCCATAAAGGTTCGTTGCGCGCGTAATCATCTTTAAACTGCTGCAACGCTGTTAACAAGGAATTCCAGCGCCCTTTGGTGATACCAATAGTGAACATAATGAAAAAGCTGTACAAGCCTGTTTTCTCTATGATCACGCCATGTTCTGCTAGGAATTTAGCCACAATCGGAGCTGGTATGCCCTGCTCAGAAAACTGACCCTGCATATCAAGCCCAGGCGTCATGATCGTGACTTTGATCGGATCGAGCATATTGAAGCCATCGGCTAGCTGACCAAAACCGTGCCAGCTTGCATCGTCATCCGCAGTTTGAAAAATCCAGTTATCCGGCGCACCGATTCCCTCGGGCTCAAGCTGCTGTGGCCCCCAAAGCTGGAACCACCAGTCTTGCTCGTCATACTGCTCACCGACCTGGCGCATAGCTCGACGAAAATCCAGCGCTTCCACGATGCTCTCTTCAACCAGTGTGCGGCCACCGGGCGGCTCCATCATGGCAGCCGCAACATCGCAACTCGCAATAATTGCATACTGCGGCGATGTGGACATATGCATCAGATACGCTTCGTTGAATAAATAGCGATCCAGCTTAGTCGTGTCCGAGTTCTGCACCAGAATATGGCTGGCCTGACTTAAGCCTGCTAATAGCTTGTGCGTTGACTGTGTTGAAAATACCAGTGATTCTACCGGACGCGGGCGACGTTTACCCATAGCGTGGAAGCTGCCGTAAAAAGGGTGGAAGGCCGCATGCGGGATCCACGCCTCGTCAAAGTGCAAAACTTCTACGTAGCCATCCAGGGCACCTTTGATCACTTCTGTGTCGTACATCACGCCATCGTAGGTGGACTGGGTCAAAACCAGTACACGCGGCTTGATCTGGTCAATATCACGATCGGCCAACAAAGGGTGGGCACGCATCTTTTCCTTGATGGCGTCCGGCGAAAACTCTTCACGAGGAATGGGGCCAATAATACCCATATGGTTACGCGTAGGGCGTAAAAACACAGGGATGGCTCCCGTCAATACGATGCTGTGCAGAATCGATTTATGACAATTACGATCCACCACCACCACATCACCTGGGGCAACCGCATGTTGCCACACAATTTTATTGCTTGTACTGGTGCCGTTGGTCACAAAAAAACAGTGATCCGCATTGAATATACGTGCTGCATTGCGCTCGCTGGCACCAATAGCGCCGGTATGGTCTAACAGTTGGCCTAGCTCTTCTACCGAGTTACACACATCAGCGCGCAACATGTTTTCACCAAAAAACTGGTGAAACACTTGCCCTACTGGACTTTTAAGAAAGGCTACCCCCCCCGAGTGACCGGGGCAGTGCCAAGAATAAGAACCGTCTTCGGCGTACTCAAGCAAAGCCTTTAAAAAGGGCGGGCGTATACCGCTTAAATAATTTTTTGCTTCGCGTATCAGATGGCGCGCTACAAATTCGGGGGTATCCTCGAACATATGAATAACGCCATGCAAGCCACGTAAAATGTCATTCGGTATGTGACGCGCTGTTTTGGTTTCACCATACACATAGATGGGAACATCTACGTTGCGCCGTCTCACTTCCGCAATAAAGGTACGAATATTATGCAAGGCGGGTGCAGTTTCTACATCAGGCGTGAACTCTTCATCGTCAATCGACAAAATAAACGCGCTCGCACGGCTTTGCTGCTGAGCGAACTGACTTAAATCGTGATAACTGGTGACTCCCAGCACATCAAAGCCCTCCGAACGGATAGCTTCGGCTAAGGCCCGGATTCCCAACCCTGAGGTGTTTTCAGAACGGAAGTCCTCATCAATGATGACGATGGGAAAATGAAATTGCATGCTTATTCCTGTATAAAAACCTGTGCCATATGGCCAAAGCCAAATGCACGCCTGTTAACGGCAGCAAACAGACGCATCACGAACTTTACTATGTTCTTATGACATATGCGTGCGAGCTTGGCAAATCAGTGAAAACGTCGTATTTAGACAGCGCCGTATTCACCTCGTGCATAGCCTCTGTTTTTAGGGTAACCAATCAGCTCACATAGGCTTTTAGCAAAGGATGTTGACTGATATGGTGTTGTAAAAATTGCTTAAAGTGCATTGCAGCCGGCGATAGGGGGCGGCCATTTCGCGTTAACACGTAAAAGCCGCGCGATACAGTCGGATTACATAAGGGACGCGTTTCTAGCTGATACAACTGTACTAGCGGACTGGCGTAGGCCAGACACAGAGACACCCCCAAGCCTGCATTCACCATCGCCAACGCGGTAGACATGAACGTCACCTCATTAGCAGGCTCCAGCGCAGATCCACGCAGCGCGCTGTAAATATCATCGGACAAACGCTCAACGAACTGTCCCTGCAAAGAAATGACGGGATACGTCATCAGTTCGCTCCAACTGACCTGCTCCTGCGTACTTAGAGCATGCCCCGGAGGCAACACGGCCAAAAAGGGACCTTCAAACAAAGCTTGCGCGTGGATTTCAACGGGATTATCGCGCTCAGGGGCCAAACCTATATCCACCTCTCCGGAAAACACACGTGAGACCACACTTTCTACGGCACAATCCACCAGTTTTACGCGTACGCCTGGGTACTGCTGTGCATACGCTGCCATCACGCCAGGCAACACCGTTGAGGACATCAATTGAGGGGCAGCAATGCGCACTAAACCGCTCTTTAGATTTTTCAGATTCACGGACTCTTGTAGAGCGTAATCCAAATCACTGAGCAACTTATCCATAATAGGTAACAAGTCCTGACCTACCTCGGAAAGTTGTAGCCGACGAGTGCTACGATCAAACAATACCAGCCCCAACAAGGTTTCCAGCTCTTTAATTAAGGCACTAATCGCCGACTGGCTCACAAACAAGCTTTCTGCAGCGAGCGAAAAACTGCCTTTACGCGCAACCGCGACAAAAGCGCGCAGTTGACGCAAAGTAATATGCCGTTGAACGCGGGAAAACTGCTGTTCTATCGTCATGCTGAAGCTCCCAAGATGTATCCGCGATAACCCTAATTTATTAGTTTACCTGATAGTTAGATAGATAAATATCGTTTGTTTTATAAGTGTTTTTGCCCTTAAATAGACTGGAGTAAACACCACAACGGGACATCATCATGCAAATCAAAAGAATTCATCACGTAGCTTACCGCTGTAAAAATGCCAAACAAACAGTAGAGTGGTACGGCAAATACCTGAACATGGATTTTGTTTTGGCCATTGCAGAAAATGAAGTGCCATCTACCAAGGCCCCGGATCCCTACATGCACATTTTCCTGGATGCAGGAAATGGCAACATCCTCGCCTTCTTTGAACTGCCCACTCAGGCAGAGATGGGGCGCGATCCCAATACCCCTACCTGGGTGCAGCACTTAGCCCTTGAGGTAGACACCATGGAAGAGCTGCTTGCCGCCAAGGCACGCCTAGAAGCTGACGATATCCATGTTATAGGCCCTACCGATCACACTATTTTTAAATCCATTTACTTTTTCGATCCAAACGGACATCGCTTGGAATTGGCCGTCAATACAGCCACTGCGGAAATGAACCGTAAACTGGACGAAGTGAAATGGGACATGCTGGAAGAGTGGGACCGTACTAAAAAAGCTCCTGCCCATGCACGTTGGATGCATGAGCCTGTCAGTACTAACAAATAAAACGCAAAAGCTTGCACGTCTTTACATTACCTGTGCCCCTTTTAGCGATGCTCATGCAAGCACAGACGCCAGCACAATAAGCAAGCTGTCGCTGTATGCCGCATGCCTTTTTATATTCCACCACGACAAGGATTTGTTGTAATGAAACTTGCTACCCTAAAACAAGGTGGCCGTGATGGCACCCTAATCGTTGTTAACCGAGCATTGAGTCAGTATGTGCCCGTACCAGAGATCGCTGCTACCTTACAAGCGGCGCTAGACGACTGGGCTACCACTGAGCCCAAGTTAATCGCTGTGTATGACGCATTGAATCGTAACGAGCGTCAAGACGCACTGCCCTTTGAGTCTGAGCAGGTACATTCTCCTTTGCCCCGCGCCTACCAATGGGCCGATGGCTCGGCTTACGTAAACCACGTAGAGCTAGTACGACGTGCTCGCGGTGCAGAGCTACCCGCTTCATTCTGGACTGATCCCTTAATGTACCAAGGTGGATCAGACTCCTTTATCGGCCCCTGCGACCCTATTCCAGTCCCCTCGGAAGAATGGGGGATCGACTTGGAGGCAGAAATCGCCATCATCACGGGTGATCTACCAATCGGGGCCACACCAGAACAGACGGCGCGTGAAATTCGCCTGCTTATGCTGGTCAATGACGTTTCCCTGCGTAATCTGATTCCTGCCGAACTGGCCAAGGGTTTTGGGTTTGTACAGGCTAAGCCTGCCTCCGCTTTCTCTCCAGTGGCCGTTACGCCAGATGAGCTGGGCCAGGCCTGGCAAGATACCAAAGTACATCTGCCTTTACACGTACACATCAACGACGAGCTGTTTGGCAAACCTGATGCGGGCACAGACATGACGTTTAACTTTGCTCAGCTAGCGGCACACCTAACAAAAACACGCGAGTTGGAAGCCGGTTCCATCATAGGCTCAGGCACCATTTCCAATAAACAGGGTGATTTGCATGGCTCCTCCATACAAAATGGTGGCGTAGGCTATTGCTGTATTGCTGAAGTACGTATGTACGAGACTATAGAAACCGGCACACCCAAAACGTCATTCCTAAAGTATGGCGACAAGGTAAAAATTGAAATGCTGGATGCACAAGGCCAAAGCATATTTGGTGCCATCGAACAACGTGTGGTGCCTTGCCCGTAAAGGAACACGCACAGCGCCTGTGCTCTACTGTACAGGCGCTTGACTCCCTACTTAGCCTAACTGCTCTATGAAACTGTACACCTATTTTCGCAGCTCAGCGGCGTATCGGGTACGTATTGCTTTGGCTCTTAAGCAATTGCCCTACGAGGCTGTCCCCGTCCATTTACTCAAAGATGGAGGGCAACAACTGCAGGCAGACTATAAGCGCCTCAATCCTCTGGGTTTACTCCCTACCTTATTAAATGATGAAAACCAGGCACTAACTCAGTCACTGGCAATCATTGAGTATTTGGAAGAGGTTTATCCTGAGCGGCCATTGCTACCTGCCCTCGCTCACGATAAGGCGCTAGTGCGTGCCTTTGCACAAACCATTGCCTGCGATATACACCCGCTGAATAATCTACGCGTACTCAAATACCTCAGTACTGAACTACAGCTCACGGATGAGCAACGCAACACCTGGTACGCTCACTGGTTACATCAAGGCTTTGCAGCCCTAGAGAAACTACTGAACAATCAGAATACCAAGCATGAGTTCTGTTTTAGCAATGCACCAGGATTAGCGGAGTGTTGTCTGATTCCACAAATCTATAACGCACGTCGTTTCAATATTGGCCTGGATCCCTATCCAAATATACAGCGTATTACCGCAGCATGCGAAGCCCTACCCGCGTTTCAGCACGCCGCACCCGAACAGCAGCACGATTACGAAGCCCCCAGCGTCAAACCTTAAAGGATGTTTTGCACACCACAGTATGACGCCCATTCAGTACGGGTATAAAAAAAGCCAGACTAATAAAAGTCTGGCTTTTTTTTGAACTGTCTTAAGGCCTAAGCCTTAAGACTGGTTCAAGTGGATTTAGATCACACGTGCTGCTTCGACCAAACGCACAGCAGTCCAGGACTTGCTGCGGCTTAGTGGACGGCATTCGGCGATTTCCACTGTATCGCCTTCATTGTACTGATTGGTTTCATCGTGCGCTTTATACTTGTTAGAGCGGACGATAATTTTGCCATACAAAGGATGCTTAACACGACGCTCTACACGAACGACGATAGTTTTATCCATTTTGTTGCTGACAACTTGACCAATCAAGGTACGTTGACGCTTTGCTGTGACTTGAGTTTGAGTATCGCTCATCTTACTTTCCTGCGTTCTCAGCCATGACTGTACGTACGCGCGCTATGTCACGACGTACCTGGCTCAATTGGCTGGTGTTGGAAAGCTGTTGAGTAGCACGCTGCATGCGCAGGTTAAATTGTGCTTTCAACAGGCTCTCGAGCTCTTTTTGCAGCTCGGCGGCATCTTTGTTGCGGAGTTCGCTGGCTTTCATAACGTCTCCTTAAGCACCGATCTGACGTGTAACAAACGTCGTCGAGATAGGTAGCTTGGCGGCGGCCAGACGGAATGCTTCACGTGCCAGCTCTTCGCTAACACCTTCCATTTCGTACAACACCTTGCCGGGTTGAATTTCAGCGACCCAAAACTCTGGATTTCCCTTACCACTACCCATACGAACCTCTGCAGGTTTCTGGGAGATAGGCTTATCGGGGAAAATACGAATCCAGATGCGGCCACCACGTTTAATGTGACGGTTAATCGCACGACGAGCAGCCTCGATTTGACGGGCAGTCAGGCGACCGCGGCCAGTGGCTTTTAAGCCAAACTCGCCGAACGATACCTGAGCACCACGCGTGGCCAGACCGGTGTTGCGGCCTTTATGCTCTTTGCGATACTTTCTGCGTGAAGGTTGCAACATGATTATTCTCCTTCAGACGCTTGTGCAGCACCAGCGTCTTTGCGAGCACCACGGCCACGACCGCCTGGACGACGACCCTCAGGACGTTCGCCACGAGGACGACGAGGACGGCGCTCTTCAGGGACTACTGGCTCAGGTGGCATTTCGCCGTTAGGCAACATATCACCTTTGTAGACCCAAACCTTGATACCAATAATCCCGTAGGTTGTGTGGGCTTCTGAGGTGCCGTAATCGATATTGGCACGCAGTGTGTGCAGAGGCACACGACCTTCGCGATACCACTCGGTACGAGCAATCTCGATGCCGTTCAAACGACCGGAACTTTGGATTTTGATGCCCTGAGCACCCAAACGCATTGCATTTTGCATCGCACGCTTCATGGCGCGACGGAACATAATACGCTTTTCCAATTGCTGAGCAATGGAATCGGCGATCAGTTGTGCATCGGTTTCAGGTTTGCGGATTTCTTCGATGTTGACGTGCACAGGCACACCCAACAAACGTTGCAAATCAACTTTCAGGCTTTCAATATCTTCACCACGCTTGCCGATCACCACACCAGGACGAGCCGAGTAAATGGTAATACGTGCATTTTTAGCTGGACGCTCGATGACCACACGGCCAACAGAGGCGTTTTTCAGCTTGCGCTTCAGATATTCACGCACACGGATGTCGTCAGCCAACATCGCACTGAATTCTTTGCCGTCGGCGTACCAACGGGAGCTCCAGTTACGGTTGACCGCGAGGCGGAACCCAATCGGGTGGATTTTCTGTCCCATTGTGACTCCTTAAGCGCCGACTTTAACCACAATGTGGCAAGTCTGCTTCTCGATACGGTTGCCGCGACCTTTGGCTCGTGCGGAAAAACGCTTGAGCGATTGTGCTTTATCCACAAAAATTGTGGTTACGCGCAATTCATCAATGTCTGCACCATCATTGTGCTCGGCGTTTGCAATGGCAGACTCGAGCGCTTTCTTGATGATAACAGCGGCTTTCTTTGGAGTGAAAGTCAGGGTATCTAAGGCCTGAGCCACTGACTTGCCGCGAATCAGATCTGCGACCAGCCGTGCCTTCTGAGCCGAAATACGGACTCCACGAATCGTTGCTGTAGTTTCCATCACTTATCTCCGGGACTTCTTATCCGCGGCATGACCCTTAAACGTACGAGTCAACGCGAACTCGCCGAGCTTGTGGCCAACCATGTTCTCGTTAATATAAACGGGAATATGTTGACGGCCATTGTGCACAGCAATCGTCAGCCCAATAAATTCGGGCAGGATGGTGGAACGGCGCGACCAGGTTTTGATCGGCCTTTTATCGTTGCCCGCGACAGCTGTATCGATCTTACGGATCAGATGCTCATCGACGAATGGGCCTTTTTTGATCGAACGTGACATAGTGTTCGCCCCTTACTTACGCTTACGGCGCGAGACAATCATATTGTCTGTGCGCTTGTTACGGCGGGTACGGTAGCCCTTCGCAGGAGTACCCCACGGACTAACTGGCTCACGACCTTCCCCTGTACGGCCCTCACCACCACCGTGCGGGTGATCGATCGGGTTCATTGCCACACCGCGTACGGTTGGACGAATACCACGCCAACGCACTGCACCAGCTTTACCAATCTGACGCAGACTGTGGTCTTGGTTGCCCACTTCACCAATAGTGGCACGGCAGTCGATATGCACACGACGTACTTCGCCAGAGCGTAAACGCAGCTGAGCGTAAGTACCATCACGTGCCAGCAGTACTACAGCAGCACCCGCAGAGCGAGCTAACTGAGCACCTTTACCAGGCAGCATTTCGACACAGTGAATGGTTGCACCCACAGGAATATTGCGGATAGGCAGTGTGTTACCAGCACGGATAGGAGCATCCTGACCCGATACAACGGTAGCACCCACTTCCAGACCACGGGGGGCAATAATGTAACGACGCTCACCGTCTGCATAGCAGATCAGGGCGATGTGTGCGCTACGGTTAGGATCGTATTCCAGACGTTCAACTTTAGCAGGAATGCCATCTTTGTTACGACGGAAATCAACGATACGGTAGTGACTTTTATGACCACCGCCACGATGACGTACAGTGATGTGACCGTTATGGTTACGACCAGCAGTACGCGATTTTTTCTCTAGCAAGGCTGCGAACGGGGCACCTTTGTGTAGTTCGTTATGAACTACTTTGATCATGCCACGGCGACCTGGCGAGGTTGGTTTGACTTTTACCAGTGCCATATTAGTTCACCTCAGAAAAGTCGAGTTCCTGACCGGCCTTGAGCGAGACATAAGCCTTGCGCACATTACGGCGACGACCAATAAAACGGCCAAAACGCTTTTCTTTACCAGCCTGATTCAGTACTTGTACAGAATCCACTTCGACTTTAAACAACTGTTCTACAGCTGCCTTGATCTCGGCTTTAGTTGCGTCAGGAGCAACACGGAAAGCGATTTGCTGATTCTTTTCAGCAACCATCGTAGCTTTTTCAGTCACGATAGGAGCCAGGATAATTTGCAATAGACGTTCGGCGTTCATCCCAACATCTCCTCGAGCTGAGCGATAGCCGACTTAGTAACCAGCACTTTCTTGTAGTGAATCAAAGAAAGCGGATCGGCATAACGCGGTTCAATCACGGCAACATGCGGCAAGTTGCGCGTAGCGAGGTACACGTTCTCGTCGAGTGCGTCTGTGATGATCAGAACGGAGCTATCTACACCCATGTCTTTTAGCTTGCTAGCGGCCAGACGGGTTTTGGGAGCTTCCAGTTCAAAAGAGTCTACGACCAGCAAACGATCGTCACGCACCAACTGGGACAGAATCGCGCTGATACCAGCACGGTACATCTTTCTGTTGACCTTGTGGCTGTAGTTCTCTTCACCTGTGTTCGGGAAAGCGCGACCGCCTCCGCGCCACAAGGGTGAGGACGCCATACCGGCACGAGCACGCCCAGTGCCTTTTTGGCGCCAAGGCTTTCTGGTGCTGTAGCTAACTGCGGCACGATTCTTTTGCTTGCTATTCGCACTACGGGCATTCGCCTGATAGGCGACAACAATCTGGTGAACCAGAGCTTCGTTAAACTCACGACCGAAAACGGTATCCAGAGCATTAACGGTGGACTCAGTTTGACCATTGTTGTTCAGGAGCTTAAGTTCCATGAATTACGCTCCTTTCTTGACAGCAGGACGCACCACGATATCGGCATTTTTGTGACCAGGAACAGCGCCCCTAACCAGCAATAAGCCGCGCTCAGCGTCGACGCGAATAACGTCTAGATTTTGAACAGTGCAAGTCTCTGCACCCATATGG
>JAEXRL010000020.1 GCA_023440825.1 Pseudomonadota bacterium
TTCTTCGTCTGGGATTTCGGTTTCGAATTCGTCTTCGAGCGCCATCACGAGCTCGACCATGTCGAGCGAGTCGGCACCGAGGTCGTCGAGAAAAGAAGATTCGTTCTTGATCTCGGCTTCGTTTACGCCAAGTTGTTCAGCGACGATCTTCTTGACGCGCTGTTCGATGCTTTCCATGCAGATTCTCCAAGTTGGGGAATAATTCCCGCAAAATAGTAGCCACACACAATAAGTGCTTGATGGCCATGACTAAAAACAGCATTCTTGATTAAGTTCTTCCCTTGCTTGGGATGAGCTTGTTATCAATCAGCCCCTACTAATCTAATAATTTTACCCGATCTGGGCGCTTAGCCAAGCTTTTACATATACATTCCACCATTTACATGGAGGGTACTACCTGTAATGTACTCTGCCTGTGGGCCAGCCAGAAAGCTTACCGCATTCGCGATGTCCTGAGCAGACCCCAAGCGACCCAAAGGAATTTGTGCCAATAAGGCCGTCGTTTGTCCTTCGTTCAACGCACGAGTCATATCGGTATCGATAAAGCCAGGCGCTACGCAGTTTACCGTAATATTACGACTACCGAGCTCGCGCGCCAAGGCACGACTCATACCTGCCACGCCTGCTTTGGCCGCCGCATAATTACTTTGCCCTGGGTTCCCGCTTTCACCCACCACCGAAGTGATGTTAATAATACGACCCCAACGCGCTTTCATCATTGGGCGCGTCACCGCACGCGAAAGCCTAAACACGGCGCTTAGATTGGTTTGTATCACACTATCCCAATCTTCATCTTTGAGGCGCATCAAAAGATTGTCACGCGTAATGCCCGCATTATTCACTAAAATATGAGGGCCACCGTCGTCCTGAGTTAGTTGTGCGATAAGACTTTCGCAAGCCTGGGCATCATCAACGTTCAGTACTGCACCATAACTACCGTGCTGATTGAGCACTGCAGAAATTGCCTGAGCGCCTTTTTCCGACGTTGCGGTACCGATGACTCGCGCACCCTTTGCCATGAGCTCGGCGGCAATGGCTTGCCCTATGCCACGTGAGGCACCCGTGACTAACGCGGTTTTACCGCTAAGACTTAAATCTTGCATTTAGCCAACCCTTAAGGTGTCCAGCGCTACTTGCAAAGAGGCTGGATCTGTAATTGAAATCGCAGTAAGTTCGCGGTCTATGCGTTTAATCAAACCGCTTAATACTTTACCAGGACCACATTCTACGACGTGCGTGACACCTTGTGCGCGCATTGCTTGTATGGTTTCCACCCAACGCACAGCGTGCCAGGCTTGTCGTACCAATGCCGCTTTAATCTGGGCTGGCTCAGATGGGCTCAGCACATCCACATTATTGATGACAGGAACAGCAGGACTACCTAGCGCAATTTTATCCAGGGCTTGTTCTAATACCAGTGCGGCCGGCTCGAGCAGGCTGGAGTGAAAAGGTGCAGAAACAGGTAGCACCAATGCACGCTTAGCGCCGGCCTCTTTGGCCAGCTGGCAGGCACGCTCTACAGCAGCCACATTCCCTGCTATGACCACCTGCTCTGGGGCATTGAAGTTCACCGCTTCAACTACCTCATCTTGAGCAGCCTGCGCACAAACGTCTTGTACCTGCTGATCAGACAGTCCCAAAATAGCCGCCATGCCACCCTGCCCAACCGGCACAGCAGCCTGCATCGCATCGGCCCGTACTCGCACCAAAGGCACGGCATCCTCAAGGCTCAAGGCGCCCGCAGCAGTTAAGGCAGAGTACTCACCCAAGCTATGGCCGGCCATCAGCTCGGCTTGTGGGCCGCCCGCCGTTAACCAAGCGCGATACATGGCCACCGAAGCCGTGAGCATGACAGGTTGAGTGTTAGTAGTCAGGTTAAGCTCTTGCGCAGGCCCTTGTGACATCAAGGCGGCCAAGTCTTGACCTAAAGCTGTACTGGCCTGTTCTACGGTCTCGCGCACCACAGCAACATCCGCCCACGCATCAAGCATACCCACAGACTGAGAGCCCTGACCGGGAAAGACAAATGCAATTTTCATTCTCGTTTTCTCGTTAAAACCGGAAAGCTGAGTTGAGCCGCTTAGCAGCGCACCAACACAGACCCCCAAGTAAAGCCGCCCCCAACCCCTTGCAGCAAGATCAAGTCACCCGCCTTGACACGACCATCACGTCGCGCCACATTAAGCGCTAGCGGCACGCTAGCTGCCGAAGTGTTTGCATGCTGATCCAGGGTGATCACCACTTTTTCATTTGCTATACCCAGTCGACGACTGAGGAAATTCAAAATACGCACATTCGCCTGATGAGGAATCATCCAGTCTATGTCGCTAAGCTGTACGCCCGCCTGCTCGCAAACCTGCTGAGCCGAAGCTGCCAAGGAGGTTACCGCTAGCTTGAATACAGCCTGACCATCCATACGCAAAAAAGGATCGCCCACGACCTGGCCATGCGACACATTACCTTTGGCGCACAGCACCCCCATCTGGCTGCCGTCTGCATTCAGTTGCGCCCCTAAAATACCCGGCTCGGAATCTGCACTTAAGACCACGGCCCCCGCACCATCCCCAAACAGCACGCAGGTAGAGCGATCGGACCAATCAAGAATGCCAGAAAAAACCTCAGCCCCAATTACCAGCGCGTGCTTAGAGCGGCCAGCACGTATCATGGCGTCTGCAGTACTTAGGGCATAAACAAAACCGCTACACACGGCCTGCACATCGAAGGCGGCTGCCCCCACATTGCCCAATTGCGCCTGCACCAAACAAGCTGTGCTGGGAAAGACATAATCAGGCGTGGATGTGGCCACAATAATTAAGTCCAGGTCCTGCGCCTCCAGCCCAGCATCTTCTAATGCCTGACGAGCGGCATGCGCAGCCAGAACGCTGCTGCCTACCCCTTCATCAGCCAAGTGGCGCTGACGTATCCCCGTACGCTCAACAATCCACTCATCGGATGTTTCTATGCCGCGCTCGGCTAACTCAGCCGCTAATGCGTCATTACTCACAACCCGAGGAGGCAGGTAGCCGCCCGTACCGACAATTTTGGCAAATATCGACATTTCTTATTCCATTGATGCTTGTAACTCAGGCGCTAGGCTCTGACTGAGGCTTATTATTGCTTTCTTGCATTGCCGCCTCATGCAAGCTAGACCGCAGTTGATCAATAGCACGGGTTGTGCCATCGAGCAGACCATTTTGCACTGCATCACGCGCTCTTTGCAAGGCAAAGCCAAATGCATACGCATCCGCTGAACCATGACTTTTGATCACGATTCCACGCAGACCCAATAAGGCAGCACCATTATGAGGCCGGTTATCAACGCGATCACGAAAACGGTTAAGCACTGGCTTTGCCACCAATCCAGCTGCCATGCTAAGTGCATCGCGCGTGAACTCATCGCGCATCATGGTAGCCACCATTTTCGCCAAGCCCTCGATAGACTTCAGCACCACATTACCCACGAAGCCGTCACAGACCACCACATTGACGGTGCCCTTGCAAATGTCATCACCCTCGACATTGCCATAAAAATTCAAACCGCTATTACGCAATAATTCTGCCGCGCGCTTGACCGCTTCATTGCCTTTAATTAGCTCTTCGCCAATATTAAGCAGACCCACTGTGGGCCGTTCGATACGATCCACGATACCGGCCAGGGCACTGCCCATAATGGCGAACTGCAAAAGATGCTCGGCGGTACAGTCCACGTTAGCGCCCAAATCAAGCATAGTGGTAGCACCACCTTTTTGATTGGGTATGGACGTAGCAATAGCTGGCCTATCTATGCCATCTAAGGTTTTGAGCACATAACGTGATATAGCCATCCATGCACCAGTGTTTCCGGCAGACACGCAGGCATCCGCCAGCCCGTCTTTGACGGCCTGAGCAGCCACACGCATGGAGGAATCTTTTTTACGCCGCAACGCCACCTCGACCGAGTCGGCCATAGTGACCACCTCGGAGGCGTGCAGGATCTCATACCACGAACCATCCACATTTCCGTGCGCACGCAATGCCTGAGCGATGGATTGCTCATCGCCCACTAGCAAGCAATGCACATCGGGGAACTGCTTTGCGAAAAGCAGCGCTGCGGGCACGGTGACTGGCAAGCCAATATCACCGCCCATGCAGTCGATGGCAATACGTATTTTTTGTTGTGACATCAAGTACGCAAGCTATACCGCTTGCATAAACAAAAATCGATTATTCGTCGTTCTTTGTTTTCAGCACTTTACGGCCACGGTACACCCCATTAGGGCTAATGTGGTGACGCAGGTGACGCTCACCAGTTGTGGGTTCTACAGCGGTGAACGTAGCAACCAAGGCATCGTGTGAACGACGCATGCCACGACGAGATGGACTCTTTTTATTCTGCTGAACAGCCATGATGACTCCTGTGTAAGACTCCTCCTGGGAGGCAGCCTAAAAATTAAGTAAATACTAATCAATAATCAAGACTTCTTGAGCGCACCCAAGGCCGCAAATGGTGACGGTCTGGACTCTTGTATGGGCTCTCCGGCGGAGAGCGCAGGCGAGTCTGGACAGACATCATGCATAGGCACATACGGTATGCTCAAAATAAGCTCGTCTTCCACCAGACCCAGAACATCCAGTCGCCCACTACACAGTATGCGATCCGGACCCTCCACGTCGTCGTCATCCTCGAGCTGGGCTTCGTCTGAGACAACTTCCACAGTATTGGAAATATCAACAGGCCAAACGAACGGCTTTATACAGCGCTGGCATTCCAGCATTACCGATCCCTGAGCGCGGACTTCAAGCAAACGCCGATCTACAGCATCCATAGACCCAGATAACGACCATTCGATCTCCAACTCGCCTTGCACTGGAAAATCCTGCACCAAGCGCACAAGCTGGGCACTCAAAACCTTGCCTTTGACAAGCTGTGGCCCGCCAGACAAGCTTAGGGTGTCGATATACTGTTTCGTAGTCATGGAAAACTTAAAGCTACCTAAATAGTTAGAATGTATTGTACTAAATGATCAAAACAAGTTTAAAAAACGCACACTAAATAAAGTAAATCCTTAAAGCATACACCTCTAAAACCTATCTAAACCCCTATGCAATACGCTTTAACCAAAGTACCAGCTAGCCTATAGATCATTCCAGTTATGAAGAAAACATTAGATAATAACGTGTCTGGAACAAGCCAGTCAAACAACATAGGTCAAGTAATCAGCTATGCGTCTCATACTAGCATCAGGATCACGCTATCGCCGTGACATGTTAACCCGTTTACGCCTGCCTTTCACCTGTATATCGCCAGATATCGATGAAAGCCCACGCAGCAACGAAACCCCAGCGGCATTAGCCATGCGCTTAGCAGAGGAAAAAGCCAGAAAAATCATGACTCTGCACCCAGATTGCATTGTGATAGGATCTGACCAGGTAGCGACCTACGAAGGTAAAATAATAGGCAAACCCGGCTCACATGAGGCTGCGGTCAAGCAGCTTCTGTCTCTAAGTGGCAAGCAGGTAAATTTTCACAGTGCGCTGTGTGTCATGAATGCGACAACCACATTAAGACAGGATGTGATAACCCATTGCCACTTTCGTACATTGAGCAATACAGAAATAGATAACTACGTAAAACTGGAACCCTCCTACGACACTGCCGGCAGTGCCAAAGCAGAGGGCCTGGGCATTACCCTCATGCAGAGCATGCGCTCGGACGACCCGAGTGCCATCATCGGTTTACCTTTAATTGCTCTTAGCAATATGCTACGAGAGCTGGGCGTCAACCCCTTACACGAACACCACAACAGCGTGACACAGGCTTAAACAACGATTATGTCCAAAAAAGGCACTTTACACCTCATCCCCGTTGGCCTTAGCGCCGTAAGCAGTGCGCTCTGGCTCCCCGCCTCAGTACAGCAGCTAGCCGCCAACCTGACTGTTTACATTGCCGAAAATGCAAAAACAGCACGTGCTTTTCTCAAGCACATCAATACTGCACACCCTTTGCAAGACATTCGCATTCACACACTAAGCAAGCGCGGCACGGACAAAGAACAACTGCACACTTGGCTAGAGGCGGCTCTCCAGGGGCAAGACATAGGCCTAGTCTCAGAAGCAGGATGCCCAGCCGTAGCAGATCCGGGAGCGGCGGTCGTAGCGCTTGCTCACCAACTGGGCATTAGCGTTAAGCCACATGTAGGCCCGTCGTCCATCCTGCTAAGCCTGATGGCTAGCGGGCTGGACGGCCAACAATTTGTCTTTCATGGCTACGCCCCCGTAGACAATCAGGCACGTATCAAGCAACTCAAAAGCTGGGAGCAGCAATCCAATCAGCTCCAGCAGACACAAATACTGATTGAAACCCCCTACCGCAACCCGGGCATTTATGCCGCACTGAGCCAAAGCTTGCGTCCCGACACACGCCTATGCATCGCCCGCGATCTGACTGGCGAGCAAGAATGGATCAATACCCAGACCATTCGGGAGTGGCGTCGCAACCCGCCTCCAGAGCTGGACAAAGTGCCATGCATTTTTTTATTTCTCGCCAAGTACTAGCTCTGTCTTAAGCGTCTTTATGCCCGGCTTCTCCCTTTTCCCCTCTCGCTATTACTTATACAGCCTCGTTGCCTTTGTATGCCTGCTGCTGAGCGCCTGCGGTAGCACCCAGACAGGATTGAGAGCACTGGACACGCATCAGTCCAGCGCACACGGCAGCCGTGTGCGCTATATTGTGCTGCATTACACAGCCGGCTCCTACACCCGTTCTCTACAAACATTAACTGGCCCTGATGTCAGCGCACACTACCTGATTAGCGATCACCACCCACCCAAACTACACCGGCTGCTTAGTGAGGATCGTCGTGCTTGGCATGCTGGACTGGGCTCTTGGTATGGCAATACGGACATCAACACGGGCTCTATAGGCATAGAGATTGTCAATCACGGCCAGCTCGGCCCTGATCAATGGGATCCCTACAGCCCTGAACAAATCGAGCTTTTGCGCTTACTCTTGAACGACTTAGTGCACAGGCACCAGATCGCGCCGCAAAACATCATCGGACATAGCGACATGGCTCCACAACGAAAGATAGACCCCGGCCCACTCTTTCCCTGGGAGCAGCTCGCCCAGTCAGGGCTAGGGCGCTGGTATGACGAAAAAAAATCACTCGCCCTGCAAGCGCACTATCTGACACACCCCTTTCCTAGCGTCACAGCACAACAACAATTGCTGCTTGATGCCGGTTACGAGGTTGAGCTGACTGGCCAAGCAGATACTGCCACCCGTAACGTGATTGCCGCTTTCCAAATGCATTATCGCCCCACACGCTACGACGGCATCATGGACGCCGAAACTTTATCTATCCTGCTCTCGCTACACTGAGCGCCTACGCTGCCACGCCCAGAGCACCCGCAACAGCAATAACACAGCGATTATTGCGCCATATACCCACACCTCAGAAAAATTATTTTTCCCTAAGCGGATTAAATAAAAATGCCACAGTGACAAGAGCGCAATCCCATATACAGCGCGATGTAAACGCTGCCAATTTTTACCCAGACGCCGCATCCAGGCCTGAGTAGACGTAATTCCTAGCCAGAGCATCAGTAGCACCGCTACCACACCCCATGCCACGAAAGGCCGCTGGCATACATCCTGCCACATCAGTTTCCAGGACAAGCCCTGCTCCCACAAGGCCCAAGCAAAAGTGTGCAATACGGCATAAAACAAACTAAACAGACCGGCCATACGGCGCAAGCGAATCAGTGAGGCCTGCCCGGTCCAGCGCCGCAAGGGTGTGATACTTAAGGTGACACACAACAGAACCAGGCACCAGATACCACTGGAACGAATCAAAAACTCCGGTGGGTTTGCCGTCAGCGAGTCTTCCCAGGCCAAATACAGCCACCGTACCAATGGATAGAGACACAAAACGAAAAAGATCGCTTTGAAACGGGTCATGCTGCGCGCATCAAGGTTTATACGCATTAGAAATTACGCTGTAAATCCATACCGCTATACAAATGCGCCACGTCTTGGGCATACCCATTAAAAGGCAATGTAGCCTGACGCGCCGCGAACAGACCAGAGCCAATTTTGCGCTCACTGGCCTGACTCCACCTGGGGTGAGCCACATCTGGATTCACGTTTGCAAAAAAACCATACTCATGCGGCGCTACCGCCATCCAGCTTGAGGTGGGCAAGTGTTCCACGAAACTGATACGCACCAAAGATTTTGCCGATTTGAACCCATACTTCCAAGGCACCATTAAACGCAATGGCGCCCCATTCTGATTGGGCAGCACCTTGCCATACAAGCCTAGCACCAGCATGGCCAACGGGTGCATGGCCTCATCAATGCGCAGACCCTCGACATAGGGCCAGGTCAAAACACGGGACTGCAGACCGGGCATGCTTGCCTGATCTGCCAAGGTTTCAAAACGCACGTATTTCGCTTTAGAGTTAGGCTGTACCTGACGCAGCAACACGGACAAAGAAAACCCTACCCATGGCACCACCATGGACCAAGCCTCGACACAACGCAAACGATAAATACGCTCTTCGAGCGGTGCCAAGCGACGCACCTGATCAATATCCAGCTCCAGCGGCTTGTCCACCTCTCCATCAAGCCGAATCACCCAAGGCTCGGTAGGCATAGCGCCCGCGTAGCGAGCGGGATCCTCCTTAGCCATGCCAAACTCATAGAAATTATTGTAATTGGTGATGTGCTTTTCAGCGGTAGGTGCCTCATCCACAGACCAGCGAGCGTTCCGTTTTGCCTCAAAGGGGCTAGCCTGCCCCCATGCCCGATAAGGCATGGCCATAGACAGCAAGCCCAAACTACTGGCCCGCTGCAAATACGTTCTGCGCTCTTGCCACACTGACTCAGAGCTGATCTCAGAAGGTAGCACGGGCTTAGATTTCATTTTGTACATGGACACACTCCCTATTCATACGCATGAGCTACTAAGGAATGGTTTTGAGCCTGCTGAGCTCATAAAGTTCAGCACTAAGCCAAACGATCCAGCATCCAATTCCGCATGTCGCTCACAGAGCGCACCAAAACGGTAGGCTGCGCCTGCTCAAGGGTGGCAATATCATGGGCACCGTACGTAACCGCCATACTGTCCATCTGGGCGCGTCGCGCCATCTCGATGTCATGCGCTGTATCGCCCACCATAAGTACATCTTCTGGCTCCAGGCTTAATTCAAACAAAATTTGATGCAACATTTCCGGATCTGGCTTGCTACGCGTTTCATCCGCGCAGCGGGTACTATCGAAAAATGTCGCTAAAGACGTCTGCTGCAACACTCGATTCAAGCCCTCGCGACTTTTCCCCGTAGCCACGGCTAGCAAGGCTCCGCGCTCGCGCAGTTCCCCCAACAAGGCGAAAACACCGTCAAATAACTTTAGGTGTGGATCACGCTGAAAATAATGAAAACGATAACGCTGCAAAAACAAGGGCATGCGCTCGGCATCCAAATCGGGGACTGCGCGATACAGCGCGCTTTCCAACGACAAGCCTATTACCCAACTGGCCTGCGCCAGCGACGGCACGGCCAGCCCTACATCAGCAGCGGCTAACTGGATTGCCGTCGCTATAGAGTGGGTGGAGTCCATTACGGTGCCATCCCAGTCGAACACGATAGCTGAATACGATTTACTCACTACATTGACTCCAAGACATGAAGAATCTGCTGACACTCTTTAGGCAAAGGCGCTTGCAGCGCCAAGGCCTCACCAGTCAGCGGATGGGGGAACTCTAAACGCTCTGCATGCAAAAACATACGCTTAAAACCCAGACGACTAAATTGTTGGCGCACGTGATCATCACCGTATTTATCATCCCCAACAATCGGAAAGCCCTGGTGAGCCAAATGGACACGAATCTGGTGGGTACGCCCCGTCTTGAGCTCTGCCTGCAATAGGCTGTACTGTCCGTAGCGATGCTGTAAGTTAAATATGGTGTGCGCCGGCCGCCCCTCAGGGTCGACTTTCACACGCCGCTCTCCCTGAGCAGTTAACCACCGCAATAAGGGCAGGCGTACATGCTGCCTATCGTTCACCCAGTCACCCTGCACCAGAGCCAAATAATATTTATGCGCAGTAATTTGTCTGAACATGTCATGTAAAGCCAACAAAGCACTGCGTTTTTTAGCAATGATCAGTAAGCCTGATGTATCACGATCCAGACGATGCGCCAGTTCCAAAAAGCGCTCTTTAGGGCGTGCCGCCCGCATCTGCTCAATCACCCCAAACGAGACCCCACTGCCACCATGCACTGCCACGCCAGCGGGTTTATTAATCACCACAATGGCGTCATCCTCAAAAACGACAGGAAACGCGGTAGGCGGCACCCAAGGCTCATCCTTGGGCTCGGGCAAGCGCATGGGGGGGATACGGACGGCATCACCGATTTGTAAGCGATAGTCATTCGTTACCCGCCCCTTATTCACTCTTACCTGCCCACCACGAATAGCTTTATAAATGTGGCTTTTTGGTACGCCTTTACACTCTCGCAGCAAAAAATTATCGATGCGCTGCCCCGCATGGGTCTCATCAACTTGTAACATTCTGACGCTAGGAGAGGGGTTTCTTGAATCTAATGGTTTGCGCATAAGTAAAACAGGCATATAATCGCTTCAGCCTATGAAAGCTGAGACAAGGTCGGACGTAGAGATGCAACGGTTGCGTCTCCGTCTGAATCGACAGGGTCTTATATTGTATGCCTGAGTACCAGCTTTCGGGTCATAAGGTCGCCGGGGTAGGCCCTGAAAATGAAAGTCGTGTGGCATTTGCCCGCTTTCCAGGATGTTTTCCACCCGCGTGCGGCGCTGAGTTTCTGCACAGAATGTCCCGCTCTTTTTGCACCAGGCGCATATTTACCTAATTATGCGACTGCCGTTCCCAGCATTTTTTTATCCGTCGTCCACTAACCGTGAAAATGACTTTACTGCTGATTGAACCCCGCACTCCGGTGCGCAACGTGCCACTCCCGACTTAACGGAGGGCAGGGTTCTGACCCTGCTCTTTACTGCTGCAGTAAATTGCGCCACACACCGAGTGACCCGCGGTCGCGTATCGACTATCGATACGCCATGACTACGGAGAAACACACTCATGAAACGCATGTTGTTCAATGCGACGCATCAAGAAGAATTACGCGTTGCTATTGTCGACGGTCAAAAGCTTATTGACCTCGACATTGAAAGTGCCGGGCGCGAACAGCGCAAAGGCAATATTTACAAAGGGGTCATTACCCGTATCGAGCCTGGCCTAGAGGCCTGCTTTGTCAGCTATGGTGAAGAGCGTCACGGTTTTCTGCCGTTCAAGGAAGTGGCTCGCAGCTACTTTAAAGAAGGGGTAGATGTACGCGGTGCACGCATTCAAGATGCGCTTAGCGAAGGGCAAGAGCTGATTATTCAGGTTGAAAAAGAAGAGCGCGGCAATAAAGGTGCAGCGCTGACCACTTTTATTTCTCTGGCTGGTCGCTATCTGGTCTTGATGCCAAACAATCCTCGTGGTGGTGGTGTATCACGCCGCGTTGAGGGCGAAGACAGACAAGAGCTGCGCGAAGCGATGGACCAGCTCAACACCCCTCAGGGCATGAGCATTATTGCTCGCACGGCGGGTATAGGGCGTAGCGTAGAAGAGTTGCAATGGGACTTGAACTACCTGATGCAACTTTGGACAGCCATTGATCAGGCGGCGCGTGACAATGCAGCCCCCATTCTGATTTATCTGGAGTCCAGCCTAGTCATACGCGCCATACGTGACTACTTTTCTCCCGACATCGGAGAAATTCTCATCGACACCGATGAAATCTACACCCAGGCCAGTGCCTTTATGGGTGTGGTCATGCCCGACAATATGCATCGGGTCAAAATGTACCACGATGACACTCCCCTGTTCTCACGCTTCCAAATCGAACACCAGATCGAGACAGCGTACTCGCGTACAGTTCAACTACCATCTGGCGGTGCCGTAGTCATTGACCACACCGAAGCATTGGTGGCCATTGACGTGAACTCAGCACGCTCAACGCGTGGTGCCGACATCGAAGAAACTGCTTTGCGCACCAATCTGGAAGCCGCCGACGAGGTTGCCCGCCAATTGCGTCTGCGCGATCTGGGCGGTCTGATTGTCATCGATTTCATTGATATGGAAGATGGCAAGAATCAACGCGCCATCGAACAACGCCTGCGCGACGCACTACACTTGGATCGTGCACGCGTACAAATGGGCAAAATTTCCCGTTTTGGCTTAATGGAGCTATCGCGTCAGCGTCTGCGTCCTGCCCTGAATGAAGGCTCACACGTAACCTGCCCTCGCTGTACCGGCACTGGCGTTATTCGCGACGCCGAATCCAGCGCATTGCATGTGCTGCGCCTGCTTCAGGAAGAGGCCATGAAAGAAGGCACGGCCGCCCTGCACGCACAAGTGCCTGTGGATGTGGCAACCTTCCTACTCAATGAAAAACGTAGCGATATCACGAAGATCGAAACTCGTCTGAACGTTAACTTACTGCTCATTCCTAACAAGTTTCTGGAAACCCCTCACCATGTGATTGAGCGTTTACGGCACGACGATCCACGTCTGGATGAAATTCGCAGCAGCTACGAACAAGTACAGCAGCCCGAGCAACCCACCACGTTGCTCCCGCACCGTACACACGAAAGTAAGCCGCGCCCTGAAGCGCTGGTTAAAGGCATTACACCTACCCAACCAGCGCCCAGCCCTAAACCTGCCCCAGTGGCAGCACCCGTCGCAACAACCGGTCTATTGCGTCGCCTGATCAACTGGTTAACAGGTGCCGATACCGCAGACAAAAAAACCACTCACGACGTAAAAAAAAGCGACACACAACGACGCCATCGACGCAGCGAAGGTGCACAGCGCCATTCGCAAGATCGCAACCGACAGCGACGTGGGCAACGCACTCCTGCTGGTGAAGAAAAGAGCAGTAAAGAGGCAGCCAGTGGCAATCGTACGGGCCGACGTCGCAATCAGCAGCCAGCCAACCCGCGCGAAGAAATCGCGCCCACACGCCAGCAAACTGCAGCGCAGCTCGAAAAAGCTCGCCCTGAGCACAGCGAAGTCAAAACTGACGACTCCCAGATCGGCACGCGCGGCCGTGGACGCCGTGGACGTGGCCGTCAACGACGCGACGAGCAGGCGCTGACACAAACTGATATTGAACAGCAAAACACCCTCAATACAGATCTTGAGCACACCTCAGCACCCACAGAGCAAGCACCTGTAGCGGTCAAAACGGCCGTCTCAGTGGCCGCACCTGCCGCTGCGCTAGCAACCGCTGCCCAAGAAGCTTTCGATAATGAAAGCGACGGCGCAGACGAGCTCAATACAGAAGACGGCGTGGATCAAGCGGATCCTGAGGCACAAGATGGCAACGCGCTGGATCCTGAGCGCAAGCGTCGCCGCCGTCGTAGCCGTCGCGGTCGTCGCCAAAATGACAATCAGGGAGCCGTGGAGCAAGCTAGCGAGCCTAACACTGAAACCAGCCAGCATGCCTTTGTACCGCATGAAACGCCTGCGTTTAACCCAGAAGCTCTGGAGCACGCACAAAGTCAGGCTCCATCAGCCCCCCAGGTGCAAACCCAGGTCGCTGAGCCTGCCACCCGCTCCTCTGCTCCTGCAGAACGCGCTGAAGCGGTAGTCAGCAGCCAGGCACCTGAGCCGTTGACTGAGCCAACACAAGCGGCTCACCCAAGCATCACAGTGCAAGAGCCTGTCGTCGCCGCCACTGAGCCCAGCACAGCCCCAGCGTTCACGCAGATAGAAACTGCAGCAGTTGCAGAAAACACTACAGCAGCGCAAGACCTTGCTGTGGACACACCTGCAACAACGGACACAGACTTAGACAGCACCCAGCCTGTGAACGAGGCAGTACAGCCACCTGCTACCGTTACCGCCGAGCCCCCCGTACTGACCCAGGTCATTACGCAAGCCCCTGCCGTGAATCAGGAACAGCCCATGCTCAGCGCCACGACGCCAACTGAGCCCGAAGAAACTGTTCAAGTAACTGAGGAATTTACGGCAACGCAGCCTGAGCCAAGCCCTACCGTCCAGCCTGCCGCAGAGCAAGTCCTTACTGCTGTGGAAAGCCAAGCAGACAGCCTAACAACTGCTGCAGCTGACATAGTCGAGACGACAACAGAGCCTGTAGGCGCTCAGACTGTAGAACAAGAGCCCAAAGAGCTTGAGCCTACTCCTGCGCAAGCTCTAGAGGTAGCTCATGACGCCGTCATACCGCATAGTGCAAATAGCTATTCCGCCCCCATAGAAACGGTCTCGGAATCCGCTGCCCCTGCCACAGAGGAAGATCAGGCGCTTACATCGTCCACAGTGGACGATAAGCTTGAAAAAATGTTGGCTTCAGCAGGTATACAGCTAGTAGAGACCAAAGCCGTGGCTAGCAATACGACTGATACCACTCAAAAAGTGAAACTGGGACGCCCACGCAAAAGCGTCAGCAAACCTGTTGAGTCGGTATTAAAACAGGTAGAAACCAGCGACGAATAAGTTCGGTTTTTATATATCAGTGCAATGACACCTCAATAATCATTCAGATTATTGAGGTGTTTTTTTATCCGCGCATAACGCCGCAGCAAGAGCTAGCATAAAAAAATCCCTGCTAAAAGCAGGGATTTCTGTGCCCAAGGCAGTTTACAGCAAGCTGGGCTAACAACAAGCCAGGTTCGGCATCATGCCCTTATAAATCGGACACTGCCTCGGCCGGCTGGCGTGTCAGCAAGGCCAACAACTGCGCAAGCTCTAGGCGCATTTCACGACGATCCACCACCATATCCACCGCCCCCTTTTCCAACAGGAACTCGGCGCGCTGAAAACCCTCTGGTAGTTTTTCACGTACGGTTTGTTCAATAACACGCGGACCAGCAAAACCAATTAATGCATTAGGCTCAGCAATGACAATATCGCCCATAAACGCAAAACTGGCCGACACACCGCCCATGGTCGGATCAGTCAGAACACTGATGAATGGTAGGCCTGCCTCTGAGAGCTCAGCCAACATAGCATTAGTCTTGGCCATTTGCATCAAAGAAAACAGACTTTCCTGCATGCGCGCACCACCGGAGGCGGCCACACACACAAAGGCGCTGCGGTTTTCTATCGCTGCCCGCACACCACGCGCAAAACGCTCACCCACCACTGAACCCATGGAACCAGCCATGTACTCAAACTCAAAGCAGGCTAGCACCGCCGGCACCGCCAAGATTGTGCCACTGACCACAACCATGGCTTCTGTTTCGCCCGTTTGCTTGGTCGCTTCGCTAACACGTTCGGTGTATTTACGTGAATCCCGGAATTTCAAGGGATCGGTTGGACGCGTATTAGCGCCAATTTCCACTTGGCCTTCAGGGTCTAAAATGGCCTTAATTCTGGCCCTAGCACCAATACGCATGTGATGGTTGCACTTGGGACAGACGTTCAAGGTTGCCTGCAAATCCTCTTTGTAGAGTACAGATTCACAAGACGGGCACTTCACCCACAGCCCTTCTGGTACCCGACGACTGCTCGCAGGGTTACGATGTATACGCGGCGGGAGAATTTTCTCGATCCAGCTCATTGGGAGATCCTGTTTGTCTGCCAAACGCTCGTGCGTTCGGCCTTATTCTTTAAAAGCGTAGCCACTTAACATGACAAAGCACACAATTCTAATCGCAAATAGGCCTTAGCACCTAATTATCCAGTGCATGCCTAACGGTAGACAACCACTGCGCCGCAGCATGCACAGCCGCGGCATCTGCTTCTTTGGCTGGCCGATCCGCTAACTGTTGCATGATCTGCTCCATCGTTTCGATGAGCTTAGAACCTATGACTACCGCATCAGCATGCTCGCCAATGCGCCGGGCACTTTCAGGGTCCCGAATTCCAAAGCCTACCCCAACGGGGATTTTGACATGCTGACGTATACGCTGCAGTTGGCGCGTAACGTCATCCACATCCAGCTTGCCTGAACCCGTTACCCCTTTCAAGGACACATAGTACACATAGCCTTTAGCCAATTCAGCCACTTTCTGTATGCGTGCATCGGTGGAGGTAGGGGCCAATAGGAAAATAGGATCAATCCCTGCTTCGCTGAGCATGTGTGCAAACTCCTCACACTCCTCTGGTGGATAGTCTACAGTTAGCACACCATCCACGCCTGCTTCAGCCGCTGCATGGGCGAACTGCGCCTGCCCCATACTTTCGATAGGATTAGCGTAACCCATGAGAACGACTGGTGTTTGCTCGTCGATTTGCCTAAATTGCGCCACCAGCTCCAGCACCTTGCGCAAGCCCACGCCTCGAGCAATCGCCCGCTCAGCCGCCCTTTGTATAACAGGACCATCCGCACTAGGGTCAGAAAAAGGCACCCCTAGCTCAATAATATCGGCTCCCGCCTGTGTCAAGGCATGCATAAGCGCCACGGTAGACGGCACAGAGGGATCGCCGGTAGTGATATAAGGCACCAGGGCACAGCGGCCTTCCAAACGCTCAAACGCGGCTTTTAAACGAACATTGCTAGTCATAGTTGTACCTGATGTATTACAGCTCGATGCCGCTGTATTCGGCTACCGTGTGCATATCTTTGTCTCCGCGCCCAGACAAGCTAATCAATATGATCTTGTCTTTACTTAATGTAGGTGCCAAACGCACCGCTTCAGCAATGGCATGCGAAGACTCTAGGGCCGGCATAATACCTTCAATGCGACAGCAATCATGAAATGCTTGTAAAGCCTGCTGGTCATCTATGGTGGCATAACTGGCTCGTCCGTCGTCTTTCAGCCACGCATGCTCGGGCCCAACACCTGGGTAATCCAAACCCGCCGAGATGGAGTGCGTGGCCTCGATATTACCGTCTTCATTTTGCAGGACATATGTACGGTTGCCATGCAGAACCCCGACTCGCCCACGATTCAGACTTGCAGAGTGCGCGCCTGAGTCCAGCCCCCTTCCTGCCGCCTCAACACCTAGCAGCGCCACGTTTTCCTGCTCAATATAGGGGTAAAAAATCCCCATCGCGTTGGAGCCTCCCCCTACCGCAGCAATCACGTAATCCGGCTGCCTACCAGCTTCCTGGGGCATTTGCTCCACACATTCATTACCAATGACTGATTGGAAATCGCGCACCATCATGGGATAGGGATGAGGCCCGGCTACTGTGCCGATTATGTAAAACGTGTCCTCGACATGCGTGACCCAATCACGCATGGCTTCGTTTAATGCATCTTTAAGCGTACGAGAACCTGACTCCACTGGCACAACTGTTGCACCCAGCAATTTCATACGGTATACGTTCGAAGCCTGACGACGTACATCCTCTGCCCCCATATACACTACGCATTCAAGGCCATACCGCGCAGCTACCGTAGCCGTTGCCACCCCATGCTGCCCGGCTCCTGTCTCGGCGATAATGCGTTTTTTGCCCATGCGGCGAGCAAGTAAAATTTGGCCTATACAATTATTGATCTTGTGGGCACCAGTATGATTGAGATCTTCACGCTTAAACCAGATCTGTGCCCCACCCAACTCTTCTGACCATCGACGCGCGTGATACACGGGACTAGGACGACCAACGAAATGTTTCAACTCGTAGGCGAATTCGGCCATAAACTCAGGGTCATCGCGAAACTTATCGTAGGCCTGACGTAGTTCATCCAGTGCATGCACCAGGGTCTCTCCAACAAAGGAGCCACCAAACTGACCAAAGTGGCCACTAGGATCGGGCAAAGTATAAGGATTCAAAGCTAAATCTCTCATTCAAAATGACAATATGCTAGCTATAAAAACACCATAGCAAGCAGGCAATTCTAGCAGGTTCAGGTCAGAGACGACGGGCTTGCACACCATTTAATTCATTCAGGGCGGCCAAAGCTCGCTGTATCTGATCCCCGTCATTCACTTCTATCGTAAAACTAAGACGGGTCAAGGAGCGCCGGCTTTGTGTATTGATGCCGGTCACATTCAAACGTAAACGGGCAAACACCTCGGAGAGGTCGCGCAACAAATTAGGGCGCTCCTGCGCTTCAATAGCGATATCTATAGGATATAAGGTATCACCCGTATCGCCCCAGTCCACTTCTATCGCTCTTTCTGCTTGCCGGCAGGCCAATTCCTGATAGGACTTACAATCAGCACGGTGTATGGAGACGCCGCGGCCACGTGTTACAAAACCAGCTATTTTGTCGGGCGGCGCAGGCCGGCAGCACCGCGCCAATTGCGTCATCAAGGAGTCCACCCCTACCACCAGAACCCCACTCTTGCCCGTTTTCACCACGCTGGCATGCGCTGCATTAAACACACGCTGTTCATGTTCAGGAGCCGCGGTGGCAGCTTTAAACAGTTGATCCAACTGTCGTAAGCTAAATTCGTCTTTGGCAACGGCCACATACAAATCGTCGGCTCGTGCAAAACCCAATTGCTGAGCCATGTGTTCTAAGTTAATCGCTGTGCGCCCTAAACGCTGCAGTTCTTTCTCGACCATGGTCTGGCCTTGCGAAATGCGCTGCTGCAACTCGATAGCATTAAACCAAGCTCGCACTTTGGCACGTGAGCGCGGACTGGCCAAAAAACCCAGTTGAGGATTTAACCAATCACGCGACGGCCCACCCGATTTGGCCGCAATAATCTCTACTGTCTGCCCAGTTTGCAAGCGCGTCAACAAAGGAACCATTTGTCCGTTTACACGCGCGCCCCGACAGCGGTGCCCTAAGTCCGTATGCAAGTAATAGGCGAAATCAACAGGTGTCGCCCCCACCGGCAGCTCAATAACCCGTGCCTGTGGAGTCAATACATAGATATGCTCATCATTCGTGACAACTTTGGGCTTATTCAAGGCGGACTCAGCCGCCAAGCCCCCGGCATCTGAACCAGACTCTAGCGAGGGCACTGTTTCGTTATCCCAGGCCAGTAACTGCCGCATCCAGGCTATTTTTTTGTCATCATCCGTGGCAGCCGTAGCCTGAGCGCTTTGAGGACCCGCCTCTTTATAACGCCAATGTGCTGCCATGCCATACTCTGCATACTGATGCATATCATGAGTGCGTATTTGCACTTCAAAACAGCGCCCCTGCGCGTCAGCAACTACCGTATGCAAAGAGCGATAACCGTTGGGCTTGGGCCGGGAGATATAGTCGTCGAACTCATCCGGTACCGGTGTCCACATGGCGTGTACAAGCGCCAAAGCGGTATAACAACTGCGTTCATCGTCCACAATGACGCGCAACGCGCGTAAATCAAATAGCTGAGAAAACTCAATGTGCTTAGTGCGCATCTTGTTCCAAATGCTATAGATATGCTTGGGACGACCATATACCTCGGCCTGAACATGCTCCTGACGTAAGGCCTTTAACAGGCGCTCACGCACTTGCTCAATAAACTGTTCGCGTTCAGTGCGTTTCTCTTCGAGTTGGCGGGCAATTTGCTTATACGTGTCGGGCTGTAAGACACGGAAAGCCAGATCCTCCATTTCCCATTTCACCTGCCAAATGCCCAGACGATTGGCCAAGGGCGTATATAACTCTAAGGTTTCGCGGGCGTAGGCTAAAGGGCACTCTTGCTTGGTCTGCGCATACCAGCGCAAAGACTGCAAGCGTGAGGCGAGACGTATCAGGACAATACGCAAGTCAGCGGCCATGGCTAACAGCATCTTGCGCTTCATCTCTTTCTGGTCACTGCCCGTTGCTGCCTGATCATGCGACTGCCCGGTTAAGTAGCCCAGTCGGTATAAGGCCCTAGCACCACGTACCAGCGTGGTGACCTCATGACCAAACTGCTGCAAAATAGGAGCTTGCTTGCCAGGGCTGTCATCAATGGACAAAAAGCACAGCAAAGCACTGGCGCGCGTGACGGCATCGGCATCCAGACGAGCCAGTATCAACGCCGTCGCAGCACAATGGCTGGCCAGGGGCTCTCCAGTACTGGCCACTTGGTCTTGCAAATGCGTGCTGACGTATTGGGCGGCTGAGGCAATAAGATTATGCGCTGCTGCAGGCAAGCCCTCGCAGGCCAGCTTAAGCCAGCTCTGGTCAAATTGCTCTGCTCCGAGTATATCTAATTCGCTATGCTTCATAATCGCTTTCTAACCTGCATAGACCTACAAAATAACTGACACGTCATGAGCCTCTATACTATAGGCTCTACCGTTTCTAGGCGAGTATGAACTCATGACCTCCACGCGACGCCTGCTGATTATTTGGCATTCCCGTACCGGCGCTGCCAGGCAATTAGCCCAGGCAGCCCTAGAGGGCGCCCAACATGCCATTGAGCTGTTATCAGCACAGCACGAACTAAGCGTACGCATGCTGGCCTGTACACAGGTACAAGCTCAGGACCTGGCACAGGCAGACGCCTACCTATTTTGCGCCCCCGAAAACCTAGGCAGCCTAAGTGGCGCCATGAAAGAATGCCTGGACCAGCTTTACTACCCCTTGCTGGAGCAACTGAACGGCCGCCCTTACGGGATCATAATTAGTGCTGGTAGCGATGGTGCTGGCGCTCTGCGTCAACTGGAACGTATCTGTACCGGCTGGCGCTTGCAACTGGCCTACCCCGGTTTAATCATGAATTTCAAGGCCCAGACGCCCGAAGCCATCTTGGCCCCTAAACACATAAACGCCGAACAAGCTCGCCAGGCTCACGAATTGGGCGCTAATCTTTGCGCCCTGCTGCACTAAGCCTTATTCTGGTGGCAACTGGAATACCTGCCTTAGGTAAGCTAAATACGCCGGGTCATCACACATGGTCTTGCCGGGTGCATCAGACACTTTAGCCACTGGCTGACCGTTACAACGCACCATTTTCATCACAATCTGCAATGGCTCGTGCCCCAGATCATTCGTTAAGTTAGTACCAATTCCAAAGGATACTTTACAACGACCCGCAAAACGTTGCGCTAACTCAATTGCCTTGGGAATAGTCAGACCATCGGAAAAAACCAGGGTCTTGGTGCGCGGGTCGGTACGATTGGCCTTGTAGTGCTCTAACAGACGCTCTCCCCATGTAAATGGGTCTCCCGAGTCATGGCGCGCCCCATCAAACAGCTTACAAAAATACATATCGAAATCGCGCAAAAATGCATCCATGCCATACACATCGGATAAGGCAATACCCAGATCGCCTCGATATTCTTTGGCCCACACCTCGAGCGCAAAAATTTGTGAGTCACGTAAGCGAGGCCCTAAAGCCTGACATGCCTGCAAATACTCATGCCCCATGGTTCCCAAGGGGGTAACACCGTGCTTCATGGCTAACCAGACATTGCTGGTACCCGCAAAATGGGGCTGCATCTGGTTTTTCATGGTGCTAATCACCTCTTCGTGCCACACCTTGGAAAAGCGTCTGCGTGTGCCGTAATCGGCCACCCTAAAATCAGCCAGTGCCGGATCATCAACCACCAATCGCATTTTAGACTGCAGGCGCTCACGTCCCTCTTGCCACGCAGGCTGTTTGCACTCGTTACGGAAGTACACCTCATTCACAATGGCCAGCACAGGTATCTCGAACAATATGGTGTGTAACCAAGGTCCTATCACGCGAATTTCGATCTCACCCTCTACTTCCCCCGGCTCGACACTAATACAACGCTCAGGCAAGTGAAACAAACCTAGAAAATCGACGAAATCACTTTTGATAAAGCGCAATGTACGCAAATAGTCCAGCTCAGCCTTGGTGAAACGCAAGGTACACAGCGCTCTAATTTCTTCACGAATTTCAGCTAAATAAGGCCGTAAATTCACATTCGGTGTTCTGCATTTGTAACGATACTCCACTTGCGCAGCTGGAAAATGATGCAATACGACCTGCATCATGGAAAACTTATACAAATCGGTATCTAATAGTGAAGTAATAATCATCGCTGCCGTCTAAAATAAAGGCCTGCTGTCAAATATAATAAGCGTCAAAACGCACGAATTGTACGGGTGCACACGCTTCATTTTAGTAGCAGTACTGTTAATTCCCTAGAGAACGGATGCACTGTTAGGGAAAAGCTCGTGTTTATTGGCTAAAATTATGCATTCCTTGAGTACTGGCTTCTTTTTATTCACTGCCTTCAGCAGGCGAATTCCTTTTATGATGCCAGTTTTTTAGTGCTGGAGTTTTACTACAATGACCCATGTTGTCACCGAAAACTGTATTAAGTGCAAATTCACCGATTGTGTGGATGTCTGCCCCGTAGACTGTTTTCGGGAAGGTCCTAACTTTCTGGTTATCGACCCCGATGAGTGCATAGACTGTGCAGTCTGTATTCCCGAGTGTCCGGCCAGCGCCATCTTTGCCGAAGAAGATGTCCCTCAGGATCAAATTCACTTTATTGAACTCAATGCCGAGCTCACCCCTGTGTTCAAAAGCATTAATCGCTCTAAAGAGCCATTAGGCGATGCGGATGAATGGAACGGTGTGGACGACAAACTACAATATCTAGAGCGTGGATAAGCCGTGCCAGCCCCGGCTGGCCCTTGCCTTAACACTCTTTATCAGTCACCTAGGTGATTTTTTCAGCAAGACACATTGCTGCAATGCAGCATCGGGATAATACTAACACCTGAGCAGTGCAAAATCCCCTACTGTGTACACAACACAGGTATGCCCGCTTACCCAGCTTGGCATGCAGCTTTTGATAACTAGGTGTTATTCATATATGTTATACGACCTGCACGAAATTCAGCGCTCGTTTCTAGCCCCCTTAGCGGCATTCTCTGATACGAGCTCACAGCTTTTTTCACATCCGTTCAGCCCACTTTCGTACACGCCTTTATCCAGGCAAATCGCAGCGGGTTACGAGTTAGTGCACAGACTGGGCAAAGATTACGAAAAACCCGCCTGGGGACTACCTGAAACCCTTATTGACGGGCAAACTGTTGCCGTCACTGAGGTCTGTCATCAGCGTAAAGCCTTTTGCAAACTCATACACTTTACACGCGACATACATCGCCCCAACGATCCTAAAGTACTGCTGGTCGCCCCCCTATCAGGGCATCACGCCACCTTGCTCCGTGACACGGTACGCACGATGTTGCCTGACCATGATATCTACGTTACAGACTGGATTGATGCGCGTATGGTGCCACTTGCAGAAGGCCCCTTCCACCTGAACGACTATGTCCATTACATACAGGATTTCATACGCAGCCTAGGCCCGGATGTACATGTCATGTCGGTATGCCAGCCTACTGTCCCAGTTTTGGCGGCTATTTCATTAATGGCCAGCGAGCAGGATCCAAACCTGCCGCGCAGCATGATCATGATGGGTGGTCCCATTGATACGCGTCAATCCCCCACCGAGGTTAATCGTCTGGCTACGACCAAACCTTACTCCTGGTTTGAAGATAACCTGATACATAGGGTGCCACTAAAATACCCCGGCGCCGGACGCAAGGTGTACCCGGGATTTTTACAACATGCCGGCTTTTTGGCCATGAATCCTGATCGGCACGTCCTATCACATTACGACTTTTACCGTCATCTTATTAAAGGTGATGAAGACGATGCGGCTGCACATCGTCGCTTCTATGACGAATACAACGCCGTGCTAGACATGCCTGCGGAGTTTTACCTAGACACGATAAAAACGGTATTCCAAGAAGAACGTTTGCCTCGCGGCACGTGGGACATAGAAGGTCAAAGGGTAAAACCAGCTGATATTAAAACCGTCGCCTTATTCACTATTGAAGGTGAACTGGATGATATTTCAGGCCAGGGGCAAACACGTGCAGCCCAGGATTTGTGCTCAGGCATTCCGGCGCAGCGTAAGCAGCACTTCACCGCAAAAGGCTGTGGGCACTACGGCATTTTTTCCGGTAGTCGGTGGCGCAACATGATTTATCCTAAAATCAAGGACTTCATCAGACAAACAGCCTAAAATACAGGCTACTGTGAATTTCTTCCAAGGGCTACCATAGCCCTTGGTATGCTGTTATCCATGTCCACTGAACTACTCATTACACAAGTCAATGCGCTTTTGCCGCAAACGCAATGTACACGTTGTGGCTACGAGGCTTGTCTGCCTTATGCACAAGCCATAGTCTTGGAAAACGAAGCCATCAATCGCTGCCCACCGGGAGGAAGCAAGGGCATCGATCAATTGGCTGCGCTACTACAGCGCCCGCCCCTTGAACTAGACCCCGAATGCGGCACATTCGACGGCCCCAGTCGGGCTCACATTATTGAAGAGCATTGTATAGGCTGCACCCTGTGTATCCAGGCCTGTCCGGTGGACGCAATCATCGGGGCGAATAAACTCATGCATACCGTCCTGTCTCAAGACTGTACCGGCTGTGAGCTCTGTATTCCTCCCTGTCCGGTTGATTGCATTGTGATGGTGCCCACCGACTCCTGGAGCAGCGACGACGCTCAACAAGCCAGTGAACGCTACGCACAGCGCGAGCAACGCTTACAGGCTAAAACAGGCAGTGAATCCGGAGCTGTTGCCCGCACTCTCAGCAATAAGCCTGTTTTGGCAAAAACCGCCAATGAAGCCGAACAACGACAAGCCTCTATTGCCGATGCTTTGGCTCGCGCCCGCGCACGGCGCGCGCAAGCCACACGCTCTTAAGCAGAAAAATGAACGCTCAAAAACGCTATGAAATATTTAGTCGCTTCCAGGCGGCTAATCCCCATCCAGAAACCGAGCTGGAGTACGAGGACACCTTTCAGCTATTAATTGCCGTCATCCTCTCGGCTCAGGCCACTGACGTGTCTGTCAATATCGCTACCCGTCGCTTTTTCCCACAGTATGGCACCCCTGAAGGCATCCTGGAGCTGGGCGAGCAAGGGCTGAAAGAAGCGATTAAAACCATAGGCTTGTATAAAACCAAGGCCGCTAATGTCATACGAACCTGCCAAATGCTGATTGATCTACATGGGGGTCAGGTACCAAGCACAAGAGAGGAGCTGGAAGCCTTGCCTGGCGTGGGCCGCAAGACTGCTAACGTGGTGCTCAATACTGCCTTCAGGCAAGTTGCCATGGCGGTGGACACCCATATCTTTCGCGTTTCCAACCGTACCGGCATCGCACCCGGTAAAAATGTGCTGGACGTGGAGAAAAAATTACTCCGCTTTGTGCCTAAACCATTTCTGCTGGATGCGCATCACTGGCTAATTTTGCATGGTCGTTATATTTGCGTCGCACGCAAGCCTAAATGCCCTCAATGCGGAATTGCTGACTTATGTGACTATAAAAGTAAAACATTGCCATAAATTTACAAATAGATTTCAAGCGATACGATTAGCACCAAATCAATACAAACCCGCATAGTAAAGCCTGAGCACTGTCTGCATACTTAATCCATGTAGTATTCTCAATACACATAAGCTGTATTCATATTGGAGGTAAATATAATGTTGCCCCCCGCTCTGGAAGTAAAAAATTTAACAGTGCGTCATGATAAGCGGCAAGTACTACGCAATATTACGTTCAGTGCAGAACGCCATGAACTCATAACGCTGCTAGGTGGTGATCCCGTGATTCGCAGTGCTCTATTTCACGCCATTACTGGCATGAATACAGAACGAGACGGATCAATTCGCATACACGGCATGGAGGCTATACACCTAAGCGTTGAACAAATCGCGCATTTGGGGGTGGGCTATAAAACCGCAGCACGAGCGTCACAATTCGAGCTCAGCAGTGAAGATAATTTATTATTGCCTCTGCCCGGGCTGAGCGCATCGCTGGGTGGTGGAATGTCGTTGGCAGAAATTTATGATTTACTGCCTGAATTACACGACAAAAAAAATCTGCCCGTAGCGCAACTCTCTGCTGGTGAGCGCAAGATGCTATCCATTGCACGGATACTACGTACTGGCGCAAACCTGCTCCTACTGGACGAACTGTCGGCGGGCTTAGCGCCTATCAGTGAAGTCTCCATCAAACGCACCCTTTTGCGGCTTAAACAAAGCGGTTACACCATCGTCATGTCTGAATCCGACCTGCACTTTGCCGCTCACCTGAGCGACCGCATTTACTGGCTAGAAACCGATGCCCTGTCTAGTCCTTCCCATACCCTAACAAGTCCAAGCATAGACATAGGCTACCAAGCAGTTTTGTAGTCATGCCAACACAGCACTTGATATACCGCAAACAAAGCTAAGCCCTAGCCTAAGCTGTTTGCGCTGTATCAAGTCTTCATGGCCGCAAAGCGGGCATGCTGATAAGCATGTTTAACCCGCTCTAAGGAAGTTTCCATGAAAGTGTATAAGTCAGGCTTGTTAACATCCGCACTGATCAGTGCCATGCTCTGTCTCACACCATTAAGTGCTGTACAGGCTCACCAGGCTGGGGATTGGTTACTGAAAGTAGGCGTTAGCAACGTTAGTCCCAAGTCCGATAATGGCATGCTTGCTAATGGCGCAGTTAAGCTTGATGTGAAAGGCAATACCCGCCCCAGCTTTTCGCTTACCTATATGGCCACTGAGCATGTGGGCATAGAACTATTGGGAGCCCTGCCGTTTCAGCACAAACTAAATAGTAATTTGGGTCGCATCGGCGATACCAAGCATCTGCCCCCTACCCTTAGCCTGCAATATCACTTCTTGCCGCAAAGCACGATACAACCCTATGTGGGTGTAGGCCTTAATTACACGCACTTTTTTAACACGCGTAGCGCAGGCGCCTTGCAAGGCGAGAACTTAAAAATTAACAATAGTTGGGGTCTGGCTGCACAAGTGGGCGTGGATATTAGCCTGAACAAGAACTGGTTTTTGAATGCGGATGTGCGTTATATCAATATACGCCCAGACGTGAAACTAAACGGCCAATCTATAGGCAAGGCTAAGATTAACCCTTGGGTTACCACCCTGGGCGTTGCTTATCGCTTCTGATTAAACCCGATCAGCCTGGGCTTTACCCAAGCCCAGGTAACTTTCTATCACTCGTGGATTCCCACTCAGCTCTTGCGCCGTCCCCTCCAAAACCACTTCACCCGTTTCCAGCACATAAGCGTAATCAGCCACCTGCAGCGCCGCACGAGCATTTTGCTCAACCAGCAATATGGATACACCTGTACTACGCAAGCGGGCTATAACCTGGAAAATTTCGCGTACTACACGTGGGGCCAAACCCAGGCTAGGCTCATCGAGCATCAACACCTGCGGCTGGGCCATTAAGGCGCGTCCCAATGCCAGCATTTGACGCTCGCCACCAGAAAGCGTGCCGGCCAATTGCGTGCGCCTTTCTTTTAATCGAGGAAAGAGTTCAAACACCTGCTGCAAGGTCTGTCGCCAATTGGGTACTTTAGCCTGATACAAGCGAAAGCCACCCAATAATAAATTATCTTCCACAGTCATGCTGGCAAACAGCTCTCGACGCTCGGGTACCAAACTAATCCCTGCCGCAACACGCCGTTCGACGGGCCAATTGGATATATCTTGCTGCTGATAAGACACTTGCCCCACGCAACGCCCAGTAGACGGCAAGGAACCCATTAAACCATTTAACAGGGTAGATTTACCGGCCCCGTTCGCACCGATTACCGTGACGATGCTACCGGCAGGCAAACACAGACTGACATCTTGCACAGCATTGACTTTGCCATATTGCGCCGATAAGGTCTTTGCCTGTAAGAGCATTGTTTCTTGCGTCATCACACTACTCCCTGAGGCTGCGCCATATGACTATCGTTGACATCCAGATCGTCGTCTATGCCACCCAGATATGCCTGAAGCACAGCCGGGTTTTGCTGTATATCCTTGGGCAGGCCTTCCGCAATTTTTGTCCCAAAGTCCATGACCACCAGCTTATCGGTCAGACTCATTACAAAATCCATGTCGTGCTCAACCAGCAATAAGCTCATCCCCTCTTGCCTGAGCTTATCCAGCACCACGGTCAAGTCCTGTTTTTCTTTATAACGCAAGCCAGCCGCAGGCTCGTCCAGCAACAGCAATAAAGGATCAGCCGCCAAGGCACGTGCAATTTCAACAATACGCTGTTGCCCCAGAGGTAAGCTACCTGCCTGCTCATACATTAAATCGCCTAAACCTACGCGCTTGAGCTGTTGTGCCGCCTCGTTAAGTAGCTGTGCCTCCTGCGCCCTATCCAGTCGTAACACCGCGGACAGCACCCCAACAGGTTGTCGCAAATGGGCTCCCAGCGCCACGTTCTCCAGTACGGACATGGTAGGCAACAACTGCACATGCTGAAAGGTACGCCCTACTCCCATACGCGAGATTTCTCGTGCAGGCAGACGATCAATGGTTTGCCCCATGAACTGTACGTGACCAGAACTTAGCGGCAACACCCCACTAATCAGATTAAAGCTCGTGCTTTTCCCTGCCCCATTAGGACCTATCAAGCCCACAATTTCACCAGCCGCTACCGAGAAGCTAATATCATTAACCGCGACTAAGCCACCAAACTCTTTGCGTATGCTTTGCACATCAAGCACTAGCGTACCGGCTGCAGGCCGCTGGCGCTGGACTAAGGCGGGCGTGTCGGGGCTGAGCGTCAACCCTTGCACCACAGCGTGTGAGGAACGGAAATACCCCCACAGGTTTTGTAGCCAGGGCCACACACCATCACGGGCATATTGCAAAATCAGAACCATCAGCACACCGAACACGATGAGTTCGAAGTTCATATTTGTGTTCAGAAGCTTAGGTAACCAGTTTTGCAACTGATCCTTAAGCGTCAATACCATAGCCGAACCCAGCACGGCTCCCCAGACACTGCTGGCACCGCCCAGCACGGCCATGAACAAGTATTCAATCCCGTAGTTCAATCCAAACGGGCTAGGACTGACAGCACGTTGATAATGGGCGTAAAGCCAGCCAGACAAACAGGCCAATAATGCCGCGTACACAAAAATAATGATTTTGTAGCTGGCCATATTCACGCCGAACGACTCGGCCATATGCTGCCCATGCTTGAGCGCTCGAATGGCCCGGCCAGGGCGCGAATTAAGCAAATTACTTGTACCCCACAAGCAGAGCAATACACACAGCCAAATCAGATAGAAAATATTTCTACCTGTGCCCAGGGAAACATCGAAAAAACTTAAAGGTGTCACACCGGCGATGCCGTCGTACTGCCCAAGAAAGCTTAAATTTCCAAATAAATAGTACAGCGCCAGCGACCAGGCCAAGGTACAAATAGGTAAAAAATGTCCCGATAAACGCAGCGTCACCGCGCCCAAGATATAGGCTGTAAAAAGTGTCAGTAAGAGACCCACACCTAAGTTAAGCCAAGGAGACCAACCCATGCGCACCGTCAACCAGGCCGTGGTGTAAGCACCTATACCTACAAACGCCGCCTGCCCGAACGAGGTCAAGCCGCCTACGCCTGTTAGCAAGACCAGTCCCAGAACCACCAGACTTGCCAGACCGATATAGTTCAGTTGGGTAATCCAAAACTCCGGCGTCGCAGCCACTTGCGGCAAAATCACCAGCAAAGCGATAAATAAAAAGGTCAATACACGTTTCATGGCGCTTATTCCTCATCCTCGACATGCTTGCTTGCCAAAGAACGCCATAGCAAAACAGGAATTACCGTAGTAAACACCACCACCTCTTTGTAGGCACTGGCCCAGAATGACGAAAAGGCTTCCAAAATGCCAATAAACAGGGCACCTAACAAGGCAACAGGATAACTGGCTAAACCACCAAAAATAGCGGCAACAAAACCCTTCAATCCAATCAAAAAGCCCGTGTCGTAATAAATAGTGGTAACCGGCGCGATCAGCATGCCCGAAAATACGCCAATAGCCGCCGCCAAGGTAAACACCAGGCTACCTGAAAAATTGGTACTAATACCGACTAATCTTGCCCCTCTACGATTGACGGCTGTGGCCCGTAAGGCACGCCCATAAAGTGTTTTACCAAAAAACAGCCATAGCGCCACGATCAGTACAAGACAGGAAAACAGCACGAAAAAGGTCTGCGCTGTCCAGCTTACAGCTCCCATATCCACCTGGCCTTGCATAAATGCAGGTGTACGCCACCCTTCTGGCCCAAAAAACACCAAACCCAAGCCTGTCATTGCAAAATGCACGGCCACTGAGGTAATCAATAGCGTCAGCACGCTCGCTTCAGCGATAGGCTGATACACCAGTCGATACAACATAGGGCCCAGCGGCACAACCAGGGCCAAAGCAAAAATGACTAATACACCAAGGGGCAACTGAGCGGCGATGATATGAGGCGTTAAGTAATACAGGCCACAAGGCAAGGCAAGATTAACGGCCGTCACCTTAAGCATCCCCGACCAACGCTTATTCAGAATGGCCTGCCGTAACTCAAGTAAAAAGACCAGTGCCCCGGCTACCAGCAACAAAATGGCTGTACCAGGAACTTGCCCATTCAGCAAGAACGCCAGCGTAAGCGCTCCGTACGTCACAAACTCACCCTGAGGAATAAAAATAACCCGGGTAACAAGGAACACAAGCACAAGTGCCAGGCCCAGCAATGCATAAATGGCGCCATTCACGACGCCATCTTGCAGTAATATCAAAATGATGGTGGTATCCATGCGGACAAAGCCCTGTACTTCAAAAGTAAAATCCGTACGCCTAACACAAGCAAAATGGTCACCAGCACGACGGCAGATGACCACCTGTACGGGAGAGCCAGCACATTACTGGCTCCAAACGAGGCCTAATTATAGATCAGGCTGATATGTCCACTTGCCATCCACAACCTTCACCATGACTCGGGCACGCTCATCCAGACCCGCGTGGTCGCTCGCTGACATCGTAAATACGCCTTGCGAACCGGCTAGGTTTTCTGTTTTCTCAATGGCATCACGCAACGCGGCACGGAACTCCGGCGTACCAGGCTTGGCTCCTGTTTCCAGTGCGGCTGGAATAGCATTCGCCACGATCAGCCCTGCGTCCCACATGTGACCGCCAAAGGTATTAATCGTACCTTCGCCGTACTTCGCCTCGTAAACATCTTTATAAGCGAGAGCAGTGGCTTTAACCTCATTGCTATCAGGCAACTGCTCAGCAACTAGCAAGGGGCCTGCGGGCAAGTACATATCGTTGCAGTCTTTACCGCACACGCGCAATACATCGCTATTCGCGGCACCGTGTGTCTGATAAATAATCCCTTTATAGCCACGGCCTTTCAGCTCACTTTGTGGCAACGCAACAGGTGTACCTGAACCGGCAATCAGCACGCCATCAGGCTTGGCAGCCAGCAATTTCAAAGTTTGACCTGTTACGCTAGTATCAGCGCGCGCATAGCGCTCTACGGCTACTAGCTTGATCCCTTTAGACTGTGCAGCCTGTTCCATCACCTGTAGCCAGCCATCGCCATAGGCATCGCTATAACCAATAAAGCCTAGAGTCTTGATCCCTTGCTTTTCCATGGCATCCACCAAAGCGGCGGCCATCAGTTGATCGTTCTGTGGCGTTTTAAACGCCCACAAACGAGCACCCTCTACAGGCTCAACAATACGGGCATTGGCGGCAACGCTGATCATAGGCGTTTTGCTTTCTTCTGCCACATCCAGCATAGCCAGTGAACCGGGTGTCACCGACGTACCGATCACCACATCTACATTGTCATCGGTTACCAGCTTGCGCATATTACGTACCGCAGCGGTGGGGTCTGTCGCATCATCCAGCACAATGTACTGAATACTTTGACCTGCAATCTCACTGGGCAACAGACTCACAGTATTACGCTCTGGGATGCCCAGCGATGCAGCCGCGCCCGTCGCAGACACTGTTACGCCAACCTTGATTTGAGCGGCTACCGGCAAGGCCATCGCCAAAGCACTAAGCAATACTGAGGCACGCAGAATTGAGCGTGTTTTCATGATTTTATCTCCTGATTTCATAATCGCCCGACACAGCATGCCACCCTCGCGACAGCCTGCTACAGACCAGTTTCAAACCGTACCAATTGATTGGGTTTTGGAACATTGGTATTAACCTTGTGCCCACGGGAAATCTCACTCCATACCGCAGCAAGATAAATAAAAGGCGTAAGTATGTCTTAATTCATGTCTTCCGTATAGCGGAATACATACGCCTTTCTAGCGCAACCGGCACACCAGCGTCATGCTCTGGCACAAGAACGAGACATTCTGAAGCAAGAAAGGGAACCTTAGGCGCTGTATTCGCTCCAATTCTCGTTTAAGATGTGGCCTACACAAGTCTTCTCATCTTGCTGCTGATTTCATAGGAAACTTTTGTGACCAAAGTGTATAAAACTGAAGCCGAATGGCGCGCCCAGCTAAGCCCCGCAGAGTTCATCGTAACCCGCGAAAAAGGGACCGAACCTGCCTTTAGCGGACGCTACTGGGATCTGGACTCTCCAGGTACCTACCGTTGCGTTGCCTGCAATACTGCACTCTTTCATTCGGACACCAAATTCGACGCGGGCTGTGGCTGGCCTAGTTATTTTGCGCCTATCAATCCAGAATATGTACGCGAAGAACCGGATCACAGCCATGGTATGGTGCGCACCGAAATTGTTTGCAATATCTGCGATTCCCATTTAGGCCATGTTTTCCCTGACGGCCCACCGCCCACTGGCCTGCGCTACTGCATTAACTCGTTGGCTTTATCTTTCGAAGCTGCTGAATGAAAAAACTGCTTTTTGACCTTTTTCCCTTAGTTCTATTTTTCATTGTTTTTCGCATTGCCGATATTTACGCGGCAACGGCCGTCGCCATGGCCGCTTCCGTCGCTCAAATATTATGGCTGCGCTTAAGTGCTAAAAAAATAGAAACCTCGCACTGGATTAATCTTGCTGTCATTGTCGTATTTGGTGGCGCCACCCTGCTTTTCCAAAGCGATGTATTTATTAAATGGAAGCCCACCGTGCTGTATTGGGTATTTGCCGTTATTTTGCTTGGAGGGCGCTACCTCATGCAACGCAATCTGATGCAAAAGCTCATGGGTGGTCAACTCACGCTTACTGAACCGATCTGGGACAAACTGAACCTGATGTGGTCAGGCTTTTTTATCTTTGCCGGCCTAGCCAATATTTACGTCGCTTTTTCCGGGCACTTCACCGATTCCCAATGGGTTAACTTCAAGGTATTCGGTCTGATGGCGCTATTACTTATCTTCGTCGTGATACAGTCTATCTGGCTTAGCCGTCACATGAAGGATCAAACAGACCAATCTGAATAATAGTTATGTCTTTACCTAGCGAACACCAGCAACTTTTACATGAGCGCTTGCAGGCCTTACAACCTAGCGCTCTGGAAATTATTGATGAATCTCATTTGCATGCCGGACATGAAGGTGCCAAAGGCGGTGCCAGTCATTTCCGCGTGCATATTTCCTCGCCTGCTTTTGTTGATCTGTCCACACTGGCTCGTCATCGACTTGTTTACGACTGTGTGCAAGACCTGATCCCCTTCCCTATTCATGCTTTGGCTATCCATGCCACACCAACCGTTTAAAAAGGTATTTCATGAAACGTTTAGCCGCACTTACTCTATCTTGTGCTTTAGTCAGCCCTATTTACGCTCAAACCGTGGCCACAGTAAACGGTAAGGCCATTACACAGCAGCAACTAGACAGCTTCGTCAACCTGCTCGTGGAGCAAGGCAACACCGATACTCCCGAATTACGCACCAAGGCCAAACAAGAACTCACTGACAGATTGGCGATGGCACAAGCGGCCGAAAAAGCCGGGCTGGATAAAAAAGCCGATATCAAAGAAGCAATAGAGCTTTCCCGTCAGGGCATTTTGATCAATGCGCTATTTGCCGACTACGTTAAAAAAACACCTGTTACCGACGCCGATATTCAGAAAGAGTATGACTCCTTTAAAGCTGAAATGGACAAAGAGCAGGAGTACAAGGTACGCCACATCCTAGTTAAGGAAGAGCAGGAAGCCAAAGACCTGCTGGCCAAAATTGCTAGCAAAAAAGTGAAATTCGAGGATGCTGCTAAAAAAGACTCGATCGACACTGGTAGTGGCGCAGAGGGCGGAGATTTAGGCTGGAGCTCTAGCAAGCGTTACGTACCCGAGTTTGCGGATGCCGTTGAAAACATGAAAAAAGGCGAATTGGCCAAGGCTCCTGTGCAATCTCAATTTGGCTGGCACATTATCGAAGTCGAAGATACACGCCCAGTAAGCGTACCTGAGCTGAACGCCGTCAAGGAAGAGATCAAAAATATGCTGACTCAGCAAAAGCTGGCTCAATATCAGCAAAAAATCCTGAGCGACGCCAAAATTCAGTAATTTCCAGTTCGCCCAGCTAGACAAAAGCGGCCAGCCCTTTCGGACTGGCCGCTTTTTTATGATGTCGCATGCATGAATCTAACAGTTTTATGCTTGCAACAAGGCCAGAAACTGCGCCTCATCCAAAATACTAATGCCCAACTCCTCAGCCTTGCTTAATTTACTGCCCGCCTCAGCACCGGCTAAGACATACGCAGTTTTTCTAGACACAGAGCCACTTACCTTACCACCCGCTTCCAATACACGCTGAGTCGCTTGCTCGCGGCTCATAGACGGTAAGGTGCCAGTAATAACAAACGTTTTACCACTCAGGATTTGCGCCTGCGTGCCAACTGGGCCGCTAGACTTGGCTTGCACACCTAAATCCTTCAGCTCTTGGAGCACCGCTAAGTTATGCGGCTCTTGGAAAAAATGCCGTACCGATGCCGCCACAACCGGTCCCACCTCACTCACTTGCAATAAGCGCTCTTCGTCGGCTGCCTGCAATGCCTCCAAACTGCCCAAACTTGCTGCTAAGTCACGTGCGGTCGTTTCACCCACATGCCGTATTCCTAAGGCAAAAACCAATCGGCTTAACTCCGGCTCACGGGCGCGCTCTATCGCGGCTAACAAGTTATCAAGGGATTTTTTTCCCATGCGTGGCAGCGCCAATAAACGAGCCTGCATGCCCTCTTGGGATAGCTTAAAAATATCAGCCAAACTGGTAATCAATTGCTCATCTACCAGCAACTCCACCAGCTTGTCGCCTAAACCTTCAATATCCAGCGCTTTGCGACTGGCCGCGTGAATCAAGGTTTGCTTTAACTGTGCTGGGCACAGTAAGCCGCCAGTACAGCGCCAGGCCACTTCGCCAGGCAAGCGTTCCAGAGCTGAATCACAGGCTGGACACGAATCGGGCATGGCAAAGCTTTGCGTGTGTTCAGGGCGCTTATCCAATACCACCGACACCACCTCAGGGATCACATCGCCTGCTCTGCGCACAAACACCGTATCACCCACCCGCACATCTTTACGCCGGGCCTCGTCCTCATTGTGCAAGGTCGCATTGGTCACGGTAACGCCCCCAACAAAGACGGGCTTTAAGCGCACCACAGGAGTGACCACCCCTGTACGACCTACCTGAAAGTCTATACCCTCAACCAATGTCGTTTCCTCTTGGGCAGGAAACTTATGTGCCAAGGCAAAGCGTGGAGCACGCGACACATAACCTAAGGTTTGCTGTGCCTGCAAATCATTCACCTTATACACTATGCCATCGATCTCAAATGGCAAGTGCCCGCGTATCTCGGCAGTCTGGTAGTAAAACGCTAATAATTCCTGAACACCATTGAGCACGGTACTGGCCTGATTAACAGGCAAACCCAGTTGACTGAGCCAAGCAAGCATGCCCGATTGCGTATCGCTAGGTAGCTCCTCATCAGGCGTCTCCACAGCAAATAAGTCGTTTTGAGCGTCTTGTGCCAAACGTGGGCTTGCAACACCGCGTATTTCACCCCATCCATAGGCGAAAAAACGTAATGTACGTGTTGCAGTAATACGCGGGTCCAATTGGCGCAAGCTGCCCGCCGCCGCATTTCTAGGATTCACAAACGCTTTTTCGCCCAGCTTGAGCTGACGCTGATTCAAGGCTTCGAAATCGCTTCTGTACATTAATACTTCGCCACGCACCTCCAGCACCTCAGGCCACTGCTCTGGCGGGCCCGCCAAACGCAACGGTATGGCTCGAATAGTACGTATATTGCTCGTGATATCTTCGCCAGTCGTACCATCTCCACGCGTACTGGCCTGAACCAGAACACCTTGCTCGTAGCGCAAGCTGACCGCTAAGCCATCAAATTTATATTCCGCAATATACTGCACTTGACGGTTTAACCCTATGAGACCAGAACCCAGCAAGGTATCGGCCACACGCTTGTCAAACGCCAGCACATCATCGTCTTCAAAAGCATTACCTAAGGACAACATCGGTACGGCATGCTGCACACTGCCAAAACCGCTGACCGGTTTGGCTCCCACTCTCTGGGTGGGCGAGTCATGACTGATCCACTCGGGGTGTTGCTGCTCTAAGGTTTCCAGCTCACGCATTAAGGCATCGTACTGAGCATCCGAAACACTAGGCTGGTCATCTTGATAATAGGCTTGATTATGAGCCTGTATTTCCTGTCGTAACTGCTGAACTCGTTCAAAACTCACGCAAACACCCTGCCCGTACGCGAAGTGCCAGCGGTGAAACCGGCTTGCTCAAGTTTTTGATACATGGCGCTGATTTGCTCATCCACTTTATCATCCGCACTCTCGGGCAAAGGACGACCACTATCATCTAGAATCGCCGCATCTAGCTTATTGGCCAAATCCCGAGCGACTGCAGCCATACGACTGAATGCTTGCTCGTCGGCAGGGCTATTCGGCAAATCCAATAACAGATCGACTCGCTCTACACTGGCAGACTGAATCTCGTCGGGACCGTGCCCATCAAAACTAGCTAAGAAACGTGGAACACCCGAGTCAGCCAACCAGGCTAATTGACGCCCAAACGGTAAAAAACCCGCCTCTTTCACATAAGCAATTACCTGCTGCGCGGGCTTGGGGCCAGACAGACGAATGGATAAACCGACTTGAGCATCCAGCTCGGCACACAGTTGATCCAGTTTTTGCGCGTGCAACACCACCTTACTTTGCTCCGGCCCTTCTACCTGACCGTCGTGCACATTGGCTAGCGTTTGAGCAAAAGTCCAAAGCTGCGACCACTCAATCTCACTGAGCGGACCACTGCGATTAGCCAGCAACACCGCCAATTGCAACGCTACATATTCTTCGTCGGTTTGCAATAAATGATGCTGCTGTCCTGCTGTGGTTTCGGCTAGCCAGCGAACTGGTTTAGTACCCACGCGCGCTAAATGCTGTAGCTCCTGAGCCAAGACCTCGGCACTTAAGGGCTGGGCAAAAATCACATCAATCACAGCCTCTGTGGTGGGGTCCAACTCTAGTCCCTGAGCCAATTCGCTATCGTCTTCCGCTTCTGTCCAGCCTCCTACTGTGGGCTCTCGCCGCTGTCCTAGAGGGGATTCAAAAACATGGTTCATCAACGGGTCGCTTTCCCCTTCAGGAAAGTGCCTCTGAATTTGCTGCCTGGCTTCACGATCTTGCCACCAGTTAAACAGCAACACGAGCAAAATCAGTAACACGCCCGCCAGTATCAGCCCGATCTGCAAATTACTCATCGTTATTTTCCATCAAATCTTTATAAGCCATTAAATGTATAAATTTAAGCATCTGCGAGTTGCAGTGCAGTCTCCATATCGACCGCCACAATGCGTGAGACTCCTTGCTCCTGCATGGTGACACCCACTAGCTGCTTAGCCATTTGCATTGCAATTTTATTGTGAGATATAAATAAAAACTGGGTCTGCTCACTCATACTGGCAACCAAATTAGCATAACGTTCCGTATTGGCATCATCTAACGGCGCATCCACCTCATCCAGCAAGCAAAACGGGGCTGGATTCAATTTAAAAAAAGCAAACACAAGCGCCGTGGCAGTGAGCGCTTTTTCCCCACCCGATAATAAGTGAATAGTACTGTTGCGCTTTCCAGGGGGTTGCGCCATGACTTGTACCCCAGCCTCCAGTACTTCTTCCCCTATCATGGAGAGTTTAGCCTCTCCACCGCCAAACAGCTTAGGAAATAGCTCACCAAAGTGTTGATTAACACTATTGAATGTTTCAAGCAGCAACTGTCGGGTTTCACGATCAATCTTGCGGATAGCGTCCTCCAGTGTATCGATCGCCGACGTGAGATCCGTATGTTGTGAATCTAAATAAATTTTACGTTCTTCAGCAGTTTTAAGCTCTTCAAGAGCGGCCAAGTTCACCGGCCCCAAAGCTTCTATCTGTCGTGACAGGCGCTGCACCTCGGATTGTAACCACCCTACTCGCTGCCATTCAGGCGTTTTTTCGTTTAATAAGGCTCGTAAGCTAGCCCTATCAACCTGACGCCCGTCAAGCTGCTCTGCGTACTGCTCCACCGTCAATCGAGATGCCTGCTCTTGCAACTGCAGCTCGGTCAGCTTATCACGCAAAGGCTGCAACATTTGCTCGCGCTCACTACGATTTAACTCCAGCTCGCGCAACTGGGCGGCAAGATCATCGGCCTCAATTTTGGCTAACCGCAAGAGTTCTTCTTGTTCTGCGCGAGCCTCCAGAGCATCTTGTAGGCCAGCCTGCGCAGCGCTCGCATCCAGTTCAAGCAGCTCACCCTGCAGTCCCTCAAGCTCACCCTCGGTGCGTGCAGCCTGATCGCCTGCTAGTTGTAAATTACGGTTTAACTCAGCCAGACGGTTCTGCAAGGTGCGCTCGGCAAACTGTGCATCCTGCAAGGCACGCTCACGCTCACGCAGACTCAGGCGCGCTTGCTCTGCTCGCTCAGCGATCTGCTCACCCAGCAACTGTGCCTCAGCAAAGCGCTCCTGATGTTCGGCCAGCTCCATATCCAGGGATTCAAAACGTGCCTCGGCCTCTTCTTGCGTGGCCACCAACTCTTGCTTTTGTGCGTGAATCTCAGCCACGTCTTCATCTAGGCGACGAGCTCGTTCACCGGATTGTTCTGCCAGTTGCATCTGGCGCGATAACTCTAGCTGCACATCATGCAAACGAGAGGTTAGTTCATTCACACGCTGCCGTGCCGGTGCCAAAGCAGCCGTAGTTTGCTCCAGACTTTGCTCAGCCTTCACACTATGGCTAAGTTGTTCATCGGCAATAAGCTGTGCTGCTTTAAGTTCACGTTCTAGGTGAGCAATTTCTTGCTGGCGCGCCAGCATTCCTGCTTGCTCAGAATCGGCAGCATAAAAACGTATACTTTGTTTATCTAAAATATGCCCCGCACGCACCACTATGCATGCGCCAGTAGGCAATTGCTCCCGCCAAGCCAAAGCAGCCTGTAAGTCTTCAGCAATGTACACATTCTGTAACCAATTACTGAGTAAAGTACGCAAGTCAGGGTCACTGAACCTGAGCACATCCAATAGCACTGGAAAATTACGGGCAGTCACTGCCTGCTGCTCGGCCTGTAGCTGATAAAACGTTAATCTTGCTGGCGGCGCATCATGAGAAAATGCGGCCGCTAGCTCTAATTGACGCACCTGCAAAGCGGTCATGCGTTCGCGTAAAATCGCCTCTAGTGCCACATCCCACCCTTTCTCGACCTGCAAGAGTTGCCATAGGCGCTTAAGTTGATGCAGGCCATGCTTTTGCAACCAGGGCTCTAAACTACCCTGAGCCTGCACGTCTTGCTGCAATTTACTTAAAGCCTGCAAACGGGCCTCAAGGCGTGCTACATTTTGTCCCGCCTGCTGGCGTTGTTCTTGCATACTGCGACGCTGCTGCTCAAGCTGCGGCAAACGTGCTTCGTGCTGCTGCATCTGCTCCTGTGCTTGCTGCAGTTGCGTTTCCAGCATGCTGCGCTGCCCTTGCAATTGTCCCAGCTTTTCAGGTTCTGGTTGCTGCACATCCCGGCGTTCCTGCAGCAGTCGCTCTAGACGTAAATCGAGCGTCTGTATTTGTCGACTCGCGTCGCGCTGAGCTTGCGCCACCAAGGCTAAATTTTGCTCTACCTTGCTCAGTTCAATACGCAAGGCCTCGCGCTGTTGTGCCTGCTCACGAATATTCTGATCCAGCTCCGGCATTCCTTCCTGAGCCATCTCTGCCTGAGCTACCAAGGTTTCCGTTTTATACGCCGCCTCTTCGAGTTGTTCTTGGCTCAGTTCGAGTTCAGTCCGGCAGTGTTCCTGCTGTTCCTGCCACTCAGCGCGCTGTGCCATGAGCTGCTCACGCCGCAACTGCATGCGTTGACGCGAATCACTAACATGACGAATCTCAGCCTCTAGGCTGGAAACCTGCGCTCCGGCTTCATACACATGAGCCTGTGCCTGACTGAAGCGCTCGGTTGCCTGCTGATGCCGTTGTCGCTGGGTTTCCAGTCCAGCCTCATTAGCCCGCAAATCGGCAATTGCCGACTCCAACTGTGTTTTGGCTTGTTCAATGGCCAGAAAACGGGACTTCTGCTCATCTTGGGCATTATTTTCACGAACCAACCAAAGCAGGTTTTGCTTCAGCTCGCCTTCTTGTTGCAAGGCATGATATTGCTGCGCAACTTCAGCCTGACTACGCAGACGCTCAAGTTGCCCCTCCAGCTCTTGTTGAATATCCTCGACACGGGATAAATTTTCACGGGTATCCCGCAACCGACTTTCGGTTTCTCGTCGACGTTCTTTATAGCGGGATACGCCGGCCGCCTCTTCGAGAAAAACTCTCAACTCTTCGGGCTTAGCCTCGATCAGACGATTAATCATGCCCTGGCCGATGATCGCGTAACCACGGGCCCCAAGGCCTGTGCCTAGAAAGATATCGTGTACATCGCGTCGGCGTACAGGCAAGTTATTAATAAAATAGCTACTACCACCATCGCGCGTCAGGACACGCCGCACTGATACTTCGGCAAAGCTAGACCACTGACCGCTCGCACGCCCTTCGCTATTGTCAAAAACCAGCTCAACCGAGGCCCGGGCGGCCGGCTTGCGCTGCCCCGAGCCGTTAAAGATCACATCTTGCATGGACTCGCCACGCAGCTCCGACGCTTTACTCTCGCCCAGCACCCAGCGCACGGCATCAATAATATTTGATTTGCCGCAACCATTAGGGCCTACAACGCCTACAAGCTGACTGGGCGTTGGAATGCTGGTCGCATCAACAAAGGATTTAAAACCAGCAAGTTTTATCTGTATTAAGCGCACAAGAACACGATAAGTAAGCGAGATATAAACGAGCCGTTACTAAGAGGCGTAGCAGCCCACACACGTAAGCGATCACTGACCTGAGTATGATACCGCAGCACTCCAAAAATATTCGTCCTAGCCAGCGGGAAATAGACCTACACATCACATTTTTTGTTACTCCGGCAGCAACAGCGGTACACTTGCCTATTCGATATTTCGCTACAGGCTTCAGTTACAGTGTTAAACCCACCACTCCGACACGGCGAGACGACTTTTGAATAAAGGCTTTTATCTCGTCATGGCAGCACAGGCATTATCGTCGATTGCCGATAATGCTTTACTCATCGCTGCAATCGCTATCATTGCCGATTTACAGGGTCCTTCCTGGATGTCGCCCATGATGAAGTGGTGGTTTGCACTGGCCTATGT
>JAEXRL010000017.1 GCA_023440825.1 Pseudomonadota bacterium
AGGAGCAGCGTCAATCTGCGAGTAATCGCGCGCTTCACCACCGTATGCTTTTGCCAATACTGTACAAATAGCTGCAGTCAATGTTGTTTTACCGTGGCCAACGTGACCAATCGTACCCACGTTAACGTGTGGTTTGGTCCGATCGAACTTACCTTTTGCGATGGCGGACTCCTGAAGGTATAGAGCGATATAGAGAGAAGAGTGTGGTGCCCATGACGCGGATCGAACGCGTGACCTCTCCCTTACCAAGGGAGTGCTCTACCACTGAGCCACATGGGCAATTGCTATCAGCCTAGTGTCAGCCAAGAGCATAAATTCTGGAGCGGGTGAAGGGGATCGAACCCTCGTCTTAAGCTTGGAAGGCTTCTGCTCTACCATTGAGCTACACCCGCAATTCTTACTTCACCCAGCCTGACCAGTAACTATTTACTGGCCTGACAAGTATTTGGTGGTGAGAGTTGGATTCGAACCAACGTAGGCGCACGGCCAACAGATTTACAGTCTGCCTCCTTTAACCACTCGGACATCCCACCGGAAGCGAAAGTAAGATTATGCACACATCCAAAGGGTGTGTCAAGGTTTTTACAAGAAAAACTTTAAAATTAGCCTAATTTCGCCTTTTTTTCTTTGTTTTTCAGTCACGAACCCTTATTACCATGCATTTATTCGGCTTCATCCGCTTGCACTACCTGCCCCAGACCTTGTTTTTCTAATAAATCATTCAAATGCTCCCAGCCATGAAAGGCGATGAGCAATTGACCTTGATTCTTGGCCCCTACTTTGACGCTGACCTTGGTTCCCAGGTGCTCTGACAAAAGTTTTTCGAAACGCTGAACATCTGCATTAGCGCGTATCGGTTTCGTTTTGCCATTTTTGTTTAATTGTTCATCGGCTTGCAACAGAGTTCTAGAAACCAGTTTCTCGGTGTCTCTGACAGATAAGCGTTTAGCAATCACTTCATTAGCCAACATGATTTGCTGAGCAGGCTCTAAGGACAATAAAGCACGCGCATGTCCCATATCAATATCCCCCGCTAACAGCATAATACGCACCGCTTCTGTTAGGTTCAGTAAACGCAGCAAATTGCTTGTGGCCGAACGTGAGCGGCCTATGGCCTGAGCAGCTTGTTCATGGGTCAGCCCAAACTCATCTAACAGACGCTTTACTCCCTGAGCTTCTTCTAGGGGATTTAAGTCCTCTCGCTGAATATTTTCAATCAGGGCCATGATGGCCGCATTTTCATCGCCCACTTCACGTATCAGTACAGGTACCTCGTCCAGGCCAACCAGTTGAGATGCCCTGAATCGTCGCTCACCAGCGATAATTTCGTATTTCCCTTTATCCTTGCCGCTTAAGGGACGTACCAATATGGGCTGCATAACTCCTTGAGTACGAATTGATTCCGCTAATTCATTCAAGGCGCCTTCGTCCATACGTGTACGGGGCTGATACACCCCCGCTTTAAGCTTGCTTATGGGCAATGTGGAAGGCAAAGTATTGGCTGCCGTTTCTGTTTCCAGTGCACTAAGGGCAGCTACATCAGCTCCGAGCAATGCATCCAGTCCACGACCAAGACCTTTAGGTTTACGCGTTGCCATTCATTTTTCCTAATTGAACTACTTTCATCTTATTTAGTGGATACTTCTTTTTTTAGACGCTTGATCAGCTCTCGGCCAAACTCCATGTAAGCTTTCGCGCCGCGCGAGGAAGCATCGTATATCACCCCAGGTAATCCATGACTGGGCGCTTCAGCTAATCGGACATTACGAGGAACAATGGTGGTGAACACCTTATCACCGAAGTGAGCTTCGATCTGTGCTGAAACTTGTTGTTGCAAGGTTACTCTCGTATCAAACATGACACGGAGCAAACCAATCAAACGTAAATCTGTATTGATATTACGATATACCCGCTTAATCGTATTGACCAAGTCAGATAAACCCTCTAGTGCAAAGTACTCACATTGCATAGGGATAATCACACCATGTGCGCTGGCTAAACCATTTAAGGTTAGCAAGGACAAGGTGGGCGGACAGTCTATCAGAATAAAGTCGTATTCGTGCGCAACACTTGCTAAAGCCTGCTTTAACTGCTGTTCACGATTTTCCATTTGTATAAGATCCATCTCGGCACCAGACAGCTCTCGGTTCGAGGGCAATACATCGTATCCCCCCGACTCCGACCTTTGTCTTGCATTCGCAATGGTCTCTGCGCCAATCAAAACCTGGTACAAACTCACGGTTGCTGCGTTTTTATCAATCCCGCTGCCCATGGTAGCGTTACCTTGTGGGTCCAGATCAATAAGCAAAACACGCTTTTTTAATATGGACAAAGCCGCTGCCAGATTGATTGCAGTGGTGGTTTTTCCCACCCCCCCCTTCTGATTAGCAATGCAAAACACATAAGCACTGTTTTTATTACCAGTATTATTACTCATAATCACTCTTTTTCAGACAGCCATAGTAAACAACGCTGCGCATCCAGCTCAGGCACAGTAAGCGACTCAACCGCAGTCACCCTCCAACGACTATGCGCTTCCAGGTCCGCAATTTCATCATGGGGATGTTTGCCTTTCATTGCCAATAGGCTACCGCCAGGCTTGATGTGTTTACTCGATAAATGTACAAAATCAAGTAAAGACGAAAACGCACGAGATGTCACTACGTCGGCTTGCATAGGGGGAATATCTTCGACTCTATTGTGTAGAGCGTATAAGTTTCCTAAGCCTAAGACATTAGCCATCTGACGTATGAACGCTATTTTCTTCTCGACAGCATCAACGCATGAAACGTTCCACGTGGAACATGCTGTAGCAAGCACTACTCCGGGCAGCCCTGCCCCAGAACCTACATCCACAATATTAAGAGATTCTAAGCCCTTTTTACGCGCGTGGACACCCAAGGGTTTGACTATAGACAAACTATCAAATAAATGCTGGATAAGCATTTGCTCAGGGTCACGCAGCGCCGTCAAGTTATAGGTTTTATTCCACTTCGCTAACTGTTCGATGTAGCGCAATAAGCTAGCCTGCTGTTCATCTGTTAGAGAAATATCCAACTCTGTGCAGGCTGACTGTAAACGATGACTAAAAGCTATACTCATGCGGATTTTTTTGCCCTTTGCATACGCTTTAAATGTACTAATAACAAAGAAATAGCTGCAGGTGTCACCCCTTGAATACGACTAGCTTGTCCTACTGTTTGAGGCTGAGACGCTTTAAGCCGACTACATACTTCGATAGATAGACCTTTTAAGTCCTCATATACCATTTCAGGCGGAATTGGCATTTCTTCCAGGGCTGATTGCTTATGCACCTCTTCTTGCTGTCTCGCCACATAACCTGAGTATTTCACCTGAATTTCGACTTGCTCGATAAACTCTCGCACGTCCAAACTGGCCTGCATAATGCGTTCATCGTTCACATTACGTAATTCAGCCAACTGATGATAATGCACCTCCGGACGCTTCAGTAAGTCATAAAATGAATACTCTCGTTCAATGGCACGACCTAATAAAGGTACTGCTTTATCTTCAGGGAATGAACGAGGATTTACCCACGTAGACTTGAGGCGCTGTATTTCACGTGCAACAGCATCACGCTTACGATTAAACTGATCCCAACGCTTATCGTCTACCAAACCAAACTGCCTACCCATCTCAGTTAAACGGATATCGGCATTATCTTCTCTTAGACTCAACCTATATTCCGCTCGTGATGTAAACATGCGATAGGGCTCGGAAACCCCCTTGGTAATCAAGTCATCCACCAACACACCTAGATAAGCTTCATTGCGTTTTGGTGTCCAGGCCTCTTTTTCCTGAATCAACAAACTTGCATTTAAGCCTGCTAGTAAGCCTTGTGCTGCAGCCTCTTCATACCCGGTCGTACCATTAATTTGTCCAGCAAAAAATAAGCCTCGGATTTGCTTCGTTTCTAAGCTGGGCTTTAATGCTCTAGGGTCAAAATAATCGTACTCTATCGCATAGCCTGGCCGCATGATACGCGCTTGTTCAAGACCAGGCAGACTGCGCACCATGGCAATTTGTATATCGTACGGCAAGCTTGTGGACACACCATTAGGATAAATCTCGCTGGTGCTTAAGCCTTCAGGCTCCAGAAACACCTGATGGCTGGCTTTATCCGCAAAACGATGAATTTTATCCTCAATGGAGGGGCAGTACCGAGGACCTATTCCCTCTATCGTGCCTTGCTCACTATACATAGGGGATCGGTCTAAACCAGAACGAATAATATCGTGGGTTTTCGCGTTTGTATGCGTAATCCAGCAAGGCAATTGTTCTGGGTGCATACCCTGGCTACCAAGATAAGAAAAAACAGGTATGGGATCTATATCCCCCCCCTGCACTTCTAATTTGGAAAAGTCTATGCTGTTCGCATCAATACGCGGAGGTGTTCCTGTTTTCAACCTACCTTGAGGCAAGGCCATTTCTTTAAGACGTGCAGCCAAACTAATTGCAGGTGGGTCTCCTGCTCGACCACCCGAGTAGTTATCTAAGCCAACATGTACTCGCCCATTTAAGAATGTGCCTGCTGTTAACACCACAGCTTTAGCTTTAAATCGCAGTCCTATTTGAGTATATACACCAACAACCCTATCGCCCTCTAAGATCAGATCATCTACCGATTGTTGAAAAATGGTTAGATTTTCTTGTTGCTGCAATCTGGTCCTAATAGCACGACGGTACAAAGACCTATCGGCTTGTGCTCGAGTTGCGCGCACAGCTGGCCCTTTAGAGCTATTCAGCGTTCTAAACTGTATACCAGCCTCATCTGTCGCCAAGGCCATAGCGCCACCCAGCGCATCGATTTCTTTGACTAAATGTCCTTTACCAATTCCTCCTATCGAAGGATTGCACGACATTTGTCCTAAGGTATCTATATTGTGGGTTAAGAGTAATGTAGACATACCAATACGTGCTGAGGCCAGGGCTGCTTCTGTTCCGGCATGCCCTCCGCCTATCACTATGATGTCATACTGGTCTGTGTAGTTCATTGGTCTATCATTCGATAAAAATCTATTATACGCCTGGCTGAGGTTTCACGTGAAACACGTTTTTTCCTAAGGTTCCACGTGAAACACTAACCGTCCGGAAGTTTCACGTGAAACACAAAACCTCTGTGGATAACTTTGTGGAGAATTGACGCTTATAGATTTAAAATAAACAGAAAAAAAAGCATGGGAAAAATATACTCATGCCGTATAAAAATAAAAAAGATGCGTAAGCGCTTTAATATCAACGCTTATCTAGTAACTCGCTACGGTTTCTGGTCTACACTATCTAAGACAGAGCTCGCAAACTTCGCAAGTTAAAATCTGTGGATAACAAAGAATTTTTATATGCTTGTGGCTAAAACTCGCCATAACAATACACGCTTACTATCATGAGCAAATTTGCATTCTTGCTTATCTGGATTATAGACCCCAATAGTCACTATTGAAGTTACGAGCAGGAGTCACTGCGTATATTTATGTGTCTTCCTTATACCCAAAGACAGAGTGTGGTAGCGAAGCATCTGAGCACAACTTTGTTGTGAGGCTAATTTTTTTATATTTATCGATAAGCAAGAAAAAGCAATTATGAAGATTCAATCTAAGCTACCCAACGTAGGAACAACTATCTTTACACAAATGAGTCAGTTGTCCACTGAGCACAAAGCAATAAACCTGGGACAAGGTTTTCCTGACTTTAACCCGGATGGAGATTTGATTCAGCATGTACATCAAGCCATGCTAGATGGTATGAATCAGTATCCACCCATGGCGGGCTTACCTAAGCTACGACAACGTATCAGCAATAAAGTGCAAACCTTGCATGGTCATGCTTATGATCCCGATACTGAAATAACAGTCACCAGCGGTGCTAGTGAAGCCTTGATGTCCAGTATCTTGGCTTTTGTAAGGACGGGTGATGAAGTGATCGTTATTGAACCCTTTTACGATCTCTACCTACCCGCTATAGAGCTAGCCGGTGGTGTGGCTGTGCCCGTATCAATGACAGCCCCCACCCTGGATTACCCAAGATTTAGAATAGATTGGGATAAGCTTGAATCAGCGATCACTACCAATACCCGACTTCTGATTATTAATTTTCCTCATAACCCCACTTGTGTTCGCTTAACTGAGTCTGATCTTGACGCTTTAGAGCATATCGTTAAGCGCCATAAACTTCTTGTTCTTTCAGATGAAGTCTATGAGCATTTGGTCTTTGATGGTCATTCTCACCTAAGTATGGCCACACGCCCTCTTCTGGCTTCACGATCAATTATTGTTTCCTCTTTTGGCAAAACCTTCCATGCTACAGGGTGGAAGGTAGGCTATTGCTGCGCACCTAAAGAACTGAGCACAGAAATTCGCAAAGTACATCAATTTAACGTCTTCACTGTTCCTACGCCTTTGCAAGAGGGCTTAAGCCGTTATATGAAAGATCCAAGTACATATAGTCGACTTTCAGATTTTTATCAGCGTAAGCGCGATCGTTTACTGGATGGCTTGACGACTACACGGTTTCGAGCTTTGCCTAGTGAAGGGACATTTTTCCTGTTAGCTGACTACAGTGAAATCTCTCAACAAAACGAATTTGATTTTTCGGTATGGTTAACGAAAGAGCATGGCGTAGGGGTCATCCCAGTATCCGCTTTTTACCAGTATCCCCAAGAGAGTACTGCTAATCAAAATCTGATCAGATTTTGCTTTGCTAAACAAGACCACACACTAGATCAGGCTATAGAGCGCTTGCAAGCAATCTAACTACCATTTTTACTTAAATCATGACTGCCAGGGGCCATACGCTCTTGGCAGTTTTTTTTTATTCCTAACATCAAAAAATGTGGATAAGTACTCGTTACCCAAGGTGCTTCATTATTTTCAAATTCAGCTTACCTAAACAAACTCTAGGATTTACTCCACAAAACCAAGGGTTTGGGCAGCATTTCCACCCCTACGTGCAACAGAGCCCCGGTTTCGTCACCCAGAAAAACCAAACCGTCCAGGTTTAGCGTGTTAATAACTTTGGGGAGATCTTGAGAAAAATACACGTTTTGACTCGTCGTGAAGCGTAAATAATAGAGCTACTGATGCCTTTTCAGGTTTAGTCGGCTCAAAAGATGGAAGATAGCCGAAAAATATGTGGACAAGCTAAGGATTGATATTTTTAGAAATCCTATTTTTTTCTCCATTTTTTGTTTCAAAATTAGAACATCTACATATTCCCATATTTGGGAAAATCTAAGTTGTTGATTTTAAAGAATAAATATAACAAGGAACTGAACTCTGAAAAAATTAAAGCACTGTAAAAATTACCAGTTACTTAACTCTGGACGCAAAAATATTGTCCATAACTTTGTGGATAAGAAAAAAACGCTGATATCGATAGTACAAAAGCAAGCTTTCAAACAACAAGAACAGTCGCTTGATGTTCGAGAACCTGGTTTAGTCTGTTTTTCGATTGATTGAATCTTAGCGTAGATTGCCAGCAAGTTGTAGTGTGTGAAGTGTCTGCTTTTGTAGACGAAGTTATTCTTTATTTTCTTTATTATATTTATAAATGATAGTACTAATGGGTACTTGTGTACAACTAGAATAACTCTAAAAGCCATTATATATCAACAGCTTGAAGAATTTCTCTTTGGGGAGAACTGATTGTTGTACTTGTGTATCAAAGTTCAACAACTTTCTTGCCTTAGAGTAAGCGCTTGCTTATGCCCAACTTATCCACATGATTTACACATTGCCTTCTCTAGAGCTTATCCACAGGCAAATAAATTGTAAAATAGTGTAACCTGATTGAGAGCTTTGTAGACAGAGCCTCTTATTTAGTGTTCATAAATGGTTTTTTTTTAATAAATAAACTCAATATTTTTTATTTATTTTTATTCAAAAATAGTGTTCAGGAATTGAAATAGAATTCGAAATAAATATAATTATCTCTATATATTAGATTTTTTAATTATTTTATCTAGCAGTTTTAATGATTAATTTAACTATTATACCTATATATATATGATAATGGATAATGGGTGTCTGTGTATAACTAGAATATCTCTATAAATATCAATAATATCAATAACTTACCTTATATTTTTCTTGTGGGTAAGCGTAAGGATTGTTAGGGACAGTATCTGCATAACTTTTTGATCTGTGCTAAAGTTATACTTATCAAGATTCTGTCCCCAGCTTGCCCACAGCCAGCTTCCTAGTACCTATCCACAGGCGGTCTTTAATTATTCTATGTAAATTTAATTACATTAGTTATTCTCATCTTATTTAAAGGTGTTTATTTCTATTTTAAATAATGTGAAATTTTATTTACATGGTTTATTAAAATTCATTATTTAATCCTAACTAGGTTTACGAGACCAAGCGTGGCACAATCCAAAGCTTGAGCACTTGATAGAGTGCTAAACCTTCGTCCTCATTTTTTCTCATAAGCATGTCAAAACTCGATACGGCTGAGCTTGCTGTTAGCTGGCAACATTTGGCGGCTGCTATTCCACTCTCAGTACGTGAGTATGTGCAGCAGTTGACCCTAGACCATCAAGACTTACTGGCCGGTTTTTTTTATGAGCAGATGTTGCTAACAGCCAATGCTCAAGTCTTTCTCAGTCATGAGCAGGTGCAAGCTCGCTTATCTCAGTCCTTAAAGTCCTGGTTAGTAGAAATGTTCTCGGCGCATCAGCATGAGTCCATGCTGGATCTTGTCAACAAACAGATAAAAGTAGGTGAAATTCATGCGCGTATTGATATACCCGTCTATCTGGTTTTACGGGGTGCCCGCTTTCTGAAACAGGCCTATGGCGATCTAATGAATCATGCTGACATGGGGTCAGAAAATAGAGCGGCTGCAATGCGTTATATTGCTCGTTTTATTGATATGAGTATGGAGATCATGAGCTACGCGTATGGCAAATCTAAGGATAGATTGGCGCGCGCAGAGGAGTCTTATCGTTTATTTGCAGTCGTCCAGGATGCCGCTGCTGAGCACGGCAGGCAACGCGCAGCTCTGCTGGACTGGGAAAACATTCTCATATTTCAGGTAGCTGTACATAACACGGCCAAGAATGTGCCCAAGATTAAACGCTCTGATTTTGGTTTGTGGTTTCGGCACAAAGGTTCTTATGCTTTTCAAGGTAGCCCTGAGGCACAGTCTATTTTAGATGCTATGCAGGTAATAGATGAGCAGCTCATTCCCGATATAGAAACGGCGATGTCACGGCAACAGTCTACGGTCTCCGCCTTATGCTCGCTTCGTGACCTGACTCGTACTATAACCTTGCAATTAAACAGTCTGTTTGAACAACACAATGAACTTGAGGCGGGTAAGGACATTTTGACCCGCCTACTTAATCGTAAGTATCTGCCTGTGGTGTTAAACAAAGAGATTGCGTTGGCTCGTAATCGAGGCAACAGCTTTGCTCTCATAGGGATAGATATCGATTTTTTCAAGGAAGTAAACGATAACTATGGTCATGAGGCTGGCGATCGCGTCTTGCAGCAGTTTGCCGAAATTCTTACCACACACACACGTTCTGGCGATTATGTGTTTCGACTGGGAGGAGAAGAGTTTTTACTCTTGCTGGTAGATGTGGATATCGAGGCAACCAAGCGTATAACGAATAAGCTGAAAGAAGTCTTGGCGTCTGAGGCATTTCACTTACCACAGCATGGGCGTATTACGATTACCGCTAGCTTTGGGGTTATTCTGTTTGATGGTCATCCAGATTATCAACAACTTTTACGTCGCGTTGATGCGGTTCTGTATAAAGCAAAAGCGGCAGGTCGAGACTGTGTGGTGTTCGACAATTAATACCAGTTGCTCATCGATGCTGCGGTGATGTGTTTTGGCTTCTAACTTTGTTTGTAATGTTATGTCTACCCCTTTATCTGTCTTGTTCCAGTATCTGCTACCTAAACGATTGCTTACCCAGTGCATGGGGTTTTTAGCGGCAGGCTCTTTTGGTGGTTTGACGACGTATGCGATTAAGTCGTTTATTAAGCGTTATCACGTAAACATGAGCGAAGCTCTGGAGTCAGATCCAGCTGCTTATAAAAGCTTTAATGATTTTTTTGTTCGGGCCTTAAAACCCAATGCTCGAGTGCAGTCTAGCAGTGCTTTAATCAGTCCTGTGGACGGTGCAGTGAGTCAACTAGGGGCTATCCATGGTGACTCCATATTTCAAGCAAAGGGGCATCAGTACACGACGGAACAACTGTTAGCTGGACAAACACAACTAGCGAAAGAGTTCCAAAATGGCTTGTTTGCTACTTTGTATCTGAGTCCATCTGATTATCATCGTGTACACATGCCTTGTGACGGCGTACTAAAAAGTATGACGTACGTGCCAGGTGATTTATTTTCCGTTAATCCTCAAACTGCTCAGTCCGTACCTGGTTTATTCGCTCGAAATGAACGTGTGATTTGTATGTTTGAGTCCTCGCAGGGGCCTTATGCTCTTATTTTGGTCGGGGCAACCATAGTTGGTAGTATGCAAACGGTTTGGCATGGAGTAGTCAATCCACCTAGACCCGGAAAAATTGTTCATTGGGAATACGCAGGCAAGAATATTCATCTGAAAAAAGGTGAAGAAATGGGTCGTTTTTTATTAGGTTCGACAGTTGTACTGCTGTTTAAGCCCGATACTTATCAGTTTGACGCAGACTGGCAAGCTCAGAAGGTGATACGCCAGGGTGAGTCTATGGGAAGTTTGCGGTAAGCTACTATGTTAATAATAGAAGCGTGATGCTTTTTTGTTAACGATGCTATCCAAACTATCCTATGCCGTGACGGGTGAATTGCTCAGTAAACTTACGCTAGTCATACCCCTGCTTTTGTTTATGGTCTGGGGTGGGTTAGCTTTGTTTTATCAACTGAGTAGCACCCATAAGTATCTTGGCTATGTAATGATAGGTCTATGGTCTTTATTGATCATTAGTACTTGTTATGCGCTGCTCAATGCCTTTTACCCCCGTCTCTTTATTCCGGGGAGCGCACTGGCAGCTCTCTTTTTACTTGTCTGGTGGGTAAATATTACGCCAAGCTTGCATAAAAATTGGGCTGACGATGTGGCCCGTAGTTCTTATGGACTTATCGATAATAATCGGGTTTTATTGTCCAACGTCCGCAATTTTACTTGGCGTAGTGACACGGATTATGATGTTCGGTGGGAAGAACGGCAGGTCAATATAGATCAGTTGAATCGTGTAGATATGGTGCTGTCCTATTGGATGGGGCCGGCGGTGGCCCATACATTAGTGTCATTTGGTTTTGAGGATGGTCAGCATATTGTTTTTTCTGTAGAAATAAGAAAAGAACAACACGAGAAGTTTTCGGCTTTAGGCGGCTTTTTTAAAATGTTTGAAATGGCCTTAGTTATTGCTGATGAGCGTGATATCATACGCACCCGTAGCAATATTCGAGGGGAAAATGTGTACTTATATGAAGTAGACATGAGTCCTGATGCAAGGCGTGCGCTGTTTCTTGCCTATATAGACAAAGCCAATGAGCTTTTGGAAACGCCCAGTTTCTATCATACCCTTACTGCGAACTGCACTACTATCGTCTACAAAATGATTAGTAATATAGTAGATGGTCTAACCTTCAACTATCGCTTATTATTCTCGGGGTATCTTCCAGAGTATTTATATGATCTTAAGGTGCTAGCGCCTTCAAATAGTCTGACCGAGCTACGTGAACAAGCTCACATTAATGAGCGTGCAAAGAGTAGCCCAGATGATCCGTCTTTCTCTGAGCAGATACGTATAGGCATACCTCGCGTATTCTAAGCTGATTTTTATACAGGTTTCACGTGAAACAATTTTTATAAAATTTGGCGTGAGCAGCTTATAAAATTTACACGGCACTTAGCAGTGTAGTTTTTATAACAAACTTGTGAAATTAAGAATAATCTCAATAAAGACCAGGAACGGGTCTTGTATTCTAATTTATATCAATTTTTGAGCAGCCTAATCGCTTTAAGGCGTATTAGTTAACGCTAAAAGTGTTGTGGATGAAGAAAAGAACACTTTTAGTTTGAGCTCAGAGTGTGTCCTAGTGAGTTTTTGTGGTGTAGCGACACAGATACGACACATGTATAGGTGAATTTTTATATACCGATTAATGTATGGTGGCAAGTATGGGCATGAGTACCAAAAATACAGACAGACCCGCTGAAATTTATCTCAAATTTTTGCAATTAGTGGAAAAACTGAATAAGTTGCCTTCCCTCCCCTCTTTAGATCCTCTGGAAGAGCGAATTTTGCATCAAGTTGCCAGATCCAATAATGAAGGTGCTCGGCTTTCTGTTCGAGATATTATGGCTTTAGAGTATTTAGGCTCGCCAGCTACTATTCATACACGCTTAAAATCGATGCGAGGTAAGGGGTGGATCGTTTTAAGCGATACGGAAGACAGCCGACGCAAGCAAGTAGATTTAAGTCAGGCAGCCTTATTGCATTTTGATCGTTTGTCTGCCTGTATCTTGGAAGCTGTCAGTTCGTGAGTAGTTATGATTGACTGTAGTACTAGATTTGCCCTCGCTTTTTAGTTTTTCGTTGGTACCTTACAGAGTAAGAATTACTACCCATAAAAATCAACAATAAGCTCTATATTTGTATCCTTGCATGCAAGGTCTCAGTCTAGGTGAGTCACATCACGTATTTGAGGCTTTGCTTTTTTATTGTGATACGATTGCGCTCAGTAATTTTTTAATTATTTTGTTTAAATTCAAACGTTTAGAGACATATGTTGAGTGAGTAAGGCTATTCTATCAACTGGTTCCCTTAGTAAGCAAAAGCAAAAAAAGGTTCAATATGGTACAGAGTTTGCAGAGCCGACGTCTAGGTGGTTTTTTATCATTGAGCTGTTTAATGCTTGAGGACAAAGGCTAAGGTCTTTACAGTCCTTATGAATGACAGCTTCACTTAAGCTTAAAATAGTAAAAAAAAAGACTAAAATTATTACAAAAAACAAATTTATGTTATGTTATGAAAATCACATATATAGATACATAAATATTCTTAATGCGCATAAATGAGTGTGGTAAGTGAACTGATGCTCTTCTTTTCTTTGACTGGGTAAAACAATGGCTAGACAGAAGAAAAGTGATTTAGATACGAACAATGCGCAAGCCGCTTATTGGTTCACGCGTATGAACTCGGGTGAGGCCAGCGAGCAGGAGCAATATGAGTTTACAAAGTGGCTGAATGAAAATCCGGCTAATGCGCAGAACTATCGTTATGTACGCTATTTTTGCGATGCCAGCTTTTTATCGACCGAGCCCCTACCTGCCCTGGAACCTGTTACTTCCATTACCGATGAACAACTGAGCTCACACGCCTGGCATTACCTTTGGGGAGGCGTGCTATTTTTAGTCGGCATGTTATTGGTGTTGTTCATATTACAAAGTGAGAGCCAGCCGTGGCAAAGCACTCCCAAGCAGGTGTTACACGCTTTTGATGCTCGTCAAGAGTACACACTGCAAGATGGTTCTTTATTGGTCTTAAACAAAGGCAGCCACTTACGCTATGACGAAAAGAGACAGCACTTTTATTTAGACCAAGGACAAGTGTATTTTGATGTGGATGCCCAGCGTCAAGCCCCTATGACTATCAGTGCTGGTGATAGTGAAATTCGCGTTATGGGCACCAGCTTTGATGTGATGAAGGATGGTTCTACAGTACGTATCACGGTGGAGTCAGGCCACGTAGAGGTTGCTTCGGGTAGCTTATGGCGGAAACGGACTCGGTTATTGGTGCCTGGACAAAGCGTAGAGGTTGACGATTGGCGGGGGATGCAACGCGTCACGGTTGCCCCGGTAAAAATGCGTTTGGCATGGGTAAAGGGTAAGTTTTTGTTTGATAACACGCCATTGCCTGAAGTGTTAACAGAGCTAAATCGTTACCGTCAGCAAGCTTTGCGCCTGAGCCCTGGAAAAGGGCTGGAAACACTTTTGTTTTCAGGGGAGTTTTCTTTGGATGAACCTGAAGCAGTGTTACAAGCTTTGTTGGAGAGTCTGCCTATAAAAATGGCCTTAGAAGCGGATGGTGTATTGTCTCCCTATGTTCATCCGCAGGCTTAGCAGGCACGATAGCGATTATTTCCCGATACAGAAACTGGAAAAAATCTCTCCTAATAAATCATCACTGGTGAACGTACCTGTAATGGAGCACAGTTCCATATGGGCCAAACGTAGCTCTTCAGCAAACAGATCCAGAACTTGGTCACTATGGCTAGCATGCTCTGCCGCAAGACGTAGATGTTGATCGCTTAAACTAAGTGCTTGTATGTGCCGCTCTCGAGCTAACCAAGGCGATTGCGTGCTAGGGCTCCAGCCTGCAATGTCGAGCAAGGCTTTACGTAAGGTATCTAGCCCTTGTTTGTTACGCACAGAGATATTCATGGCAGTACTGTCATCGGTACTGCTAGGTAAAGCGAGTATTGCTGTTTCGTCTAGCAAATCTATTTTATTAAATACTCGCAATACAGGTGTGTTTGGCGGAAGGCGGCGGGTTATTTCGCTGTCCAGCTCGTCATTGGGTGTGCGAGCGTCGTGCAGATGCAAAATGACATTTGCTTTGGCAATCTCGTCCCAACTGCGTGCGATACCAATGCTCTCCACAGTATCTTGGGTGTCGCGTAAGCCTGCCGTGTCGACAATGTGTATGGGAACACCATCCAGATGAATAAGCTGGCTAACTCGATCTCGTGTCGTGCCTGCGATATCCGTAACAATAGCTATGTCGTCGCCGGCTAATGCGTTTAATAAGCTGGATTTCCCCACGTTGGGCTGGCCGGCTAATACGACGTGCAAGCCCTCACGTAAAATTGCACCTTGTTGTGCCTGTAGCAGTATTTCGCTAAGCTGTGCGCGCAAATGGCTAAGTTGTTCGGCGGCCTGATACTTTTCCAGAAAATCGATTTCTTCTTCTGGAAAGTCCAAGGTTGCTTCAACCAGCATACGTAGATGGGTAATCTGTTCGGCCAGTTGGTTAATCAGTTCAGAGAAAGCACCACTCAGTGAGCTGACGGCACTACGTGCGGCGGCTTCCGAGGAGGCATCAATAAGATCGGCAACAGCCTCAGCCTGAGCCAAGTCCATGCGATCGTTTAAAAATGCTCTCAGGGTGAACTCCCCTGGGTTGGCATGGCGTATGCCTGACTGGGCTCCTGCCTGTAAACAACGTTGTAGAACCCGTCGTAATACGGCGGGCCCACCATGGCCCTGTAGTTCTATGACGTCCTCGCCTGTGTAGGAATGAGGGCCTTCAAAGTAGATGACTATACCTTCGTCGATGAGCTCTCCTTCCGATGTTCGAAACGGTAAAAAATGCGCATGTCTTGGTGTCAGTTCGCGGCCAAACAAGGCTTGGGCGATGGGACGAAGATGTTTGCCGGAGATACGGACGACCCCTATTCCTCCCCGTCCTGGAGCGGTGGCAATGGCGACTATGGGTTGGGATTCAGAGGTAAGCATAAAACAAGACCAGTGCAAAATGGAAAGCTGATGATATTGTACGTCACCCGCTGGCTGTGGTTACGTGATGAGAAACAGTAAGAAAAACGCCCACTACCAGCTTAGATCTGGAAGTGGGCGAGCGCTGCTGTGTAAAGTGCCAGCGATTATGTGAGCATACCTCGACGTTGCAGTTCGGCGCGTACACCAGCTCCATAAGCGGGGTCGGCAAGTTCAAAGTGAGCCAGTTGACGTTCTATGATGTCTTGAGGAACACCATCCATGGCATCGGCAATGTTGTTGAACAGGCGCTCACGCTCTTGTTGATTGAATAAGCGAAATAAGGCACCAGGCTGGCTGTAGTAGTCCTCATCAACACGGTGATCCCAATGGTCTGCTGCTTGACCATCCAGAGCAAGACCGGGCTCTGTACGCGGTGCAGACTGCCATTCACCCTGACTATTAGGTTCGTAGTTGATAGTGCCACCTTGATTGCCGTCTACGCGCATCGCGCCATCGCGATGGTAGCTATGCTGAAAAGGACATCGTGGTGCATTCACAGGAATTTGACCATGGTTAATACCTAAACGATAGCGCTGGGTATCGCCATACGAGAAAATACGTCCTTGGAGCATACGGTCTGGTGAGTGGCCAATACCAGGAACCAGATTGGCTGGCGAGAATGCCGCCTGCTCTACTTCAGCGAAGTAGTTTTCTGGATTACGATTGAGCTCTAGCACGCCAACGTCAATAAGTGGAAAGTCGCCATGTGGCCATACTTTGGTCACATCAAAGGGGTTGATGTGGTAGGTGTTGGCCTGTTCTTCAGTCATTACCTGTATGCGTAGGTTCCAGCGCGGGAAATTGCCTTGTTCTATATTCTCATAGAGGTCGCGTTGTGAGCTTTCACGATCATTAGCTACGACCTGAGCAGCTTGTTCATTCGTGTAGTTAGCAATGCCTTGTTGCGACTTAAAGTGAAATTTTACCCAATGGCGTACACCTTGCTCATTGATCAAGCTGTAGGTGTGCGACCCAAAACCGTGCATTTGGCGTAAGTTTTTGGGCAGACCACGGTCACTCATGAGTATGGTGACCTGATGCAAGGATTCCGGCGATAAAGACCAGAAATCCCAAGCCGCGGTGGCGTCTCGCAGGTGAGTACGCGGATGACGCTTTTGAGTATGGATAAAGTCAGGAAACTTTAATGGATCCCGTATAAAGAAGACAGGAGTGTTATTGCCCACCAGGTCCCAGTTTCCGTCTTCTGTGTAGAATTTAATGGCAAATCCTCGTACGTCTCGTTCTGCATCAGCGGCTCCTAGTTCACCTGCAACAGTGGAAAAACGCAAAAATAATGGGGTGCTGGTACCGGGCTTAAATACCTTGGCCAAGCTGTACTGGCTAATGTCGTGCGTGATGCGCAAAGTGCCATAGGCGCCTGAACCTTTCGCATGCACCACACGCTCGGGTATACGCTCGCGATCAAAATGGGCGAGCTTTTCCAAGAGCCAAAAATCTTGCATTAGCACGGGGCCACGCAAGCCTGCCGTCATGGAATTCTGATTTTCTTCTATTGGGCGTCCAGCGGCATTGGTGAGTATCTTTTTGCTCATGGCATATTTCCTTGTAGAGAGAAGTAGCACTAAGGTTGATCTATTGGTATTTAGTTTAATAAAAACTATTGATTTATAGAAATTAATTAAACCAAACAATCAAATAGGAGATGGCTATCAGTACGCATTATTCCCAGCCCGTTGTGTTGCATTGACTGCGTTGGTGGGGTGGCAAGGAGTCATCATAATAGCCCGATTTTTCATACTTAATCTATCGCTGAAAAAGGGGGCAGAGACAGAGTATGAGCGTGTGCTAGGGCTGTTTTTGCTAGTATTCGTATGTGGGCGTAGGCGCAAAAAAAGCCCGATGATAATAGGCCATCGGGCTGCGCTGAGCTAAATACGGGGGGCGTTTAGCTAGTTTGTTTTTCTAACTTGCGAGTGATGTATTGTTGTTGGGCGATAGACAAAATATTGTTAACGCACCAGTACAGCACCAAGCCTGCAGGGAAGAAGAACATCATGCCACCAAATACTAAGGGCATCAGCATCATGACACGCGCCTGCATGGGGTCGGGCGGTGTTGGGTTTAGCTTGATCTGCAAGAACATGGTTGCCATCATGATGGCAGGCAATATGAACCATGGGTCACTGACAGCTAAGTTATGGATCCAGAGTATCCAAGGCGCTCCACGCATTTCTACGCTACCGAGCAAGACCCAGTACAAAGCGATAAATACCGGAATTTGTACCACCATGGGTAAACAGCCGCCCAAAGGGTTAATTTTTTCGGTACGGTACATTTCCATCATGGCGGCGTTTAGCTTTGCTTTGTCGTCACCAAACTTTTCGCGTAGGGCTTGCATACGTGGAGTGAATTTCTTCATCTTAGCCATAGAGCGGTAGCTCGCAGCGGATAAGGGGAAGAACACCAGTTTGATGAGCACGGTAAGCGCCACAATAGACCAGCCCCAGTTTCCTAGGATGGAGTGCAACCAAGTTAGGATTTTAAATAATGGTTTGGAGATAATGGTAAGCCAGCCGTAATCGACGACCAGATCCAGCCCTTTGGCCACTTCAGCCATGGCTTTTTGATCTTGGGGGCCTACCCACAACTGAGCATTAACCGTTTTACTGCTACCAGGAGCAATACTGCCGGCAGACTCTATGCTACGGACAGCGTACAGGTTATTACCCAGCTTAAGAATTTGATTATTACGCTGTACACCTTCTACAGGCACCCAGGCGGTTGCAAAGTAGTGCTGAACCATACCGATCCAGCCGTCGTCTGCACTTTTTTCATACTTGGCTTTATCTTTGTCGATGTCAGAGAAAGAAACTTTCTGATAACGTCCCTCGTCGCTATAGATCACAGGCCCAGTGAAGGTGTTGTAGAGCCTTGACGAATCGGGAGGATTGTTGCCATCACGCGTTAATTGCAGATATACCGATGGCTGAACGGGTTCAGATCGTAGGTTCTGGATATCGTGATGAACTTGTATGTCGTAACGACCTTTGCTTAAGGTGTAGGTTTTAACGACTTTAAGCCCATCGCTTTCGGCCTCAAAGACAACATTCATACTGTCGCCTTCTAGCTTGCGCTCGGAGGAGACTAGGGTAAATTGGCTAAGATGATTTGGCCATTGCTCGCCAGCATTACCAATGACACCTGATTGGGCAAGGTAAATCGAGGCAGGCGAGTTATCGAGCAATAAAAAGGGCTGACCAGGTTGCTCTGGTGCGTCGTATTTAAGCAAGGCAGCTTCAACCAACTGCGCGCCCTGAGTGCTGAATGTAAGCGAGTAGACATCGGTGGTGATCTCTACAGTATCCCCTTGGGTGGTGCCGCTAGCAGGGCTAGTGGGCAGAGCAGAGGGGGCGGCCGCTTGTGGGGCCTGTGCAGCGGGTACACTGGCATCGCTTGCCGGTGCTGGGCTGTTTTCAGCTGTTGCTGTGGATTGCTGTGCAGGAGCACCACCAAACAGCGAAGCTTGACCGTTATATTCCTGCCAGTTGTTCCAGAGCAGCAATAAAGAAAAAGTAAAGATCATCCAGAGGATGGTACGTCGGATATCCATAGCGCCTGTGCCATATTTAGAGCTAAGCAAAAGCTTAGCAGTTTAACGCAGTCAATTGAAAAACAGTATGTTTTTACGGTAAGTCCTCAGGTATTGCGTTTTACCGATGACAAATTGTGTTTTTCTGACCGTGCTGGGGGCTGAGCTTTAGGCTCGGGAACGGGGTCATAACCACCCGGGTTCCAAGGATGGCAACGACATATACGTTTGGCCCCTAACCAGATTCCTTTGGCAGTGCCCTGTTTTTCTATGGCTTCAATCGTGTAATTGGAGCAGCTTGGAAAAAAACGGCAGTTTCGGCCTAGCCAAGGGCTAAGGAAAAATTGGTAAAAACGTATAGGTGCGATAGCCAGCCTTTTCAAGATCGACATGCTTTGCTTAATATAGTGTCTGCCTCTTGGCGTACCAGTTTTTTGAGCTGGGTCAATGAGGACGGGGGTACTTTACTATGCAGGCGAAATACGTAATCAGTGGGAGTAAGCTGATTTCGCTTGTGACGAAATGACTCCCGTAAAACTCGTTTGATAGTATTACGAGTTACCGCCTTGTTCGCGTACCGTTTTGGAATGATCAAACCCAGACGAGCTGTTGGTGTGTGATCAGTGCTGTACGGTATACGCGGGCTAGTGACAACAAACAAAGCCCCACGAGCTACGCGCTTGCCTTTTAGGGCTTGTGCATATTCTGTGGGGCTGTGCAAGCGAGCCGTAGCCGGAAAAGTGGCGCGCATGTCAGGGTCGATAAAGGGAGGCTGGTCTAGCTTCCCATTTGTCATGGCTTATACGGCCAGACGTTTACGACCTTTGGAGCGACGTGCGTTAAGCACAGCACGACCGCCACGGGTTTTCATGCGCACACGAAAACCGTGGGTGCGCTTGCGACGGGTAACAGAGGGTTGATAGGTGCGTTTCATGGTTTATCCAAGGTAAATGAGCCGCCAGAAAACGCAGAAATTGTTTATCTACCCCTGGCATACTCTTCAGGGCTCTGGCAACCGAAAAATCTTATTAAGCCCGTTATTGCATCAAATTTTTTCCATGATGTCAATCATGTAGCTTAATACAGCTAAATTATTTTAGTGTAGGCTGTGGATAACTTGGTGCTGAAGAGGGTAGAATTGAGGTTTACTGAAGTGAAAACAATGAATGAATTTTGGCAGTCTTGTATCCAGGTACTGGAACAGGAGCTTCCTCCACAGCAGATAAGTGCATGGATACGTCCATTAGTACCCCTGGAGTTCGATGAGAACGCAGGGGTTTTGCGCATGTCTGCACCAAATCGCTTCAAGCTGGACTGGGCTCGGAAAAACTTTTCTGGGCGCATTGAAGAGTTAGCCAGTGATTTTTACGAACGTCCCGTGCAATTGCAGCTCGAGCTAGCAACGCAAGCTGCTAGCCCGCAACGTCGTACCCTGGCTGACCGTGCTCCGGTGGTAATGGGGGAAAGCCCCGCCATGGCTGCCAGCACAACAGCGCCAGAAGGCCCAGCGACAGCAGCGGTAGCAGAAGCGGTACAGGATCGCTCTCGTCTGAATTCCGACCTGACTTTTGATAATTTTGTAACGGGTAAGGCGAATCAGCTAGCCCGTGCGGCGGCTTTACAAGTCGCTGAGAATCCGGGTGTATCGTACAACCCACTGTTTTTGTATGGCGGTGTTGGGCTAGGTAAAACGCATTTGATTCATGCTATTGGCAACGCGTTGGTGGCCAATGGAAATGGTGTGCGGGTTAGGTATGTACATGCTGATCAATATGTCTCAGATGTAGTCAAAGCGTATCAACGTAAAGCGTTTGATGAATTCAAACGTTATTATCACTCGCTGGATTTATTGCTGATTGATGATATTCAGTTCTTTGCTGGGAAAAACCGTACGCAGGAAGAGTTTTTCTATGCGTTTGAGGCCATGGTGGCGCAGCGTAAGCAAATCATCATTACCTCGGACACCTACCCTAAAGAATTGTCCAACATTGATAGTCGCCTGATTTCCCGTTTTGATCAGGGGCTAACGGTGGCCATTGAGCCGCCTGAGTTAGAAATGCGGGTGGCAATTTTGCTGCGTAAAGCGCAAACCGAGGGTATTACCATGCCCGAGGAAGTCGCCTTTTTTATTGCCAAACACTTGCGCAGTAATGTCCGTGAGCTTGAAGGTGCGTTACGTAAGGTGTCGGCTTACGCACGTTTTCATGGGCGTGAGGTACTGACGGTAGAGGTCTGTAAAGACGCACTGAAAGACTTGTTGTCGGTCTCTAATGGCCAGATAACAGTGGAAAATATCCAGAAAACAGTCGCTGATTTTTATAAAATCAAAGTGGCTGATATGTACTCAAAGCGCAGGCCGGCTAATATTGCCATGCCGCGCCAGGTAGCCATGTATCTGGCAAAAGAATTGACACAAAAAAGCCTGCCCGAAATAGGCGACTTATTCGGGGGGCGTGATCATACTACTGTGCTGCATGCAGTACGGAAAATTTCGGATGCTCGTACCAAACAGGCAGAGCTTAATCATGCTTTACATGTACTAGAACAAACCCTCAAAGGATGACCATGCAACTTGTTCAAGCGACCCGCGACGAATTGCTCAAACCCTTGTCCACTGTTGTTGGCATTGTTGAGCGTCGGCACACCCTACCTATTTTGGCTAATATACTGTTGCAGAAAAACGGCACAGACCTGTCGTTTGTGGCAACGGACTTGGAAGTGCAAATCACAACACGCAGTCAGTTTGGTGTAGGTGAGGAGCAGCATGCCACCACCATTGCAGCTCGCAAGCTACTCGATATTTTGCGTGCCCTGCCCGACTTTGGTGATGTCCGTTTAGCCCTGGATGCTGGCAAGTTAACCATACAAAGTGGTAAGAGTCGCTTTCAGTTGCAAACGTTGGACGCTGCTGACTTTCCAACTCTTAGCCAGCCTGAGTCGTGGGATGTGTCGTTTAGCCTGCCACAGAAAAAGCTCAAGCATTTGTTCAATACAGTGCACTTTGCCATGGCACAACAAGATATCCGTTACTACCTGAACGGTATGTTGTTTGTTTTTGAGCCAGGTTTGGTGCGCACTGTGACGACGGACGGCCACCGTTTAGCGCATAATGCCACCGAGGTTGAGTCGGGAATCGATGCTGCGCATGATGTGATTGTGCCGCGTAAAACGGTGCTAGAAATGCAGCGTTTGCTGGGCGACACCGATGATCTTGTACAAATTGATGTAACGGCTGGTCAGATACGTTTCCGATTTGGTGAAGTAGAGCTGATTTCTAAACTGGTAGAAGGTAAGTTTCCGGATTTCACACGGGTTATCCCCTCTACGTATACACGTCATTTCGAGCTAAATCGTGAGGCCTTGCAAGGCAGCTTGCAGCGTGCTGCTATCCTAACTACGGACAAACTGCGTGGAGTGCGCTTGCAGTTGTCCCAGAACATTCTCAAAATTTCGGCGACTAATGCTGAACAAGAAGAGGTGCTCGAAGAGCTGGATATCGATTACGAACACGAGCCTTTGGATGTGGGCTTTAACGTCAGCTATTTGCTGGATGTGTTGGCGAATATTAAAAATGAAACGGTACGCTGGTCTGTGCAGCCCGATGCCAACGCCTCCGTGCTCATGACCTTACCTGAAGAGGATTCCTTCAAGTATGTTGTCATGCCCATGCGCATTTAATTTATTGCAGCGGTAGGCGCTATACAGCGCCTGTTTGATGCAAGCAGGCTATTTATAGGTTTTTATACATGACCGATCAAACCACGAATATGCAGGATGCCGATTACGGTGCTGATTCCATTCGAATGCTTAAAGGGCTGGAAGCAGTACGCAAACGCCCCGGCATGTACATTGGCGACACGTCCGACGGCACAGGCTTACACCACATGGTGTTCGAGGTTGTGGATAATGCGATTGATGAAGCCCTAGCGGGACATTGTGACGATATAGTGGTCACCATTCATACCGATAACAGTATTTCGGTACGTGATAATGGTCGCGGCATTCCCACCGATATACACAAAGACGACGAGCATCAGCGTAGTGCGGCTGAAATTGTGATGACAGAGCTGCACGCTGGCGGTAAGTTTGATCAAAACTCGTACAAAGTGTCCGGTGGTCTGCACGGTGTAGGCGTTTCATGTGTGAACGCCTTATCGGAGTGGCTGCATTTAACCATCTGGCGTAATGGCAGTGAGCACTTGCTAGAGTTTAGCCGTGGAGAGCGTGTTGAGCCGCTACATGTCGTGGGCACGACCGATCGTACGGGTACCTGCGTGCGTTACTTGGCTGACGCTGAGATTTTCACGAATATCGAGTATCACCACGAGATTTTGGCTAAGCGCTTACGCGAGCTATCGTTTCTGAACAATGGTGTAAAAATTCGTCTGGTCGACGAAATTCAGGGAATAGACGAGGATTTTGCTTTCCTGGGCGGTGTGAAAGGGTTTGTTGAGTACTTAAATCGCAATAAAACACCTTTGCATCCCAACGTCTTTGCCGTGAGCACAGATTCTGACGCAGGCGGTGTGAGCTTAGGCGTGGAAGTGGCTATGCAGTGGAACGATAGCTATGCTGAAACGGTATTGTGCTTTACCAATAATATCCCTCAACGCGACGGTGGCTCTCATCTAACGGGTTTACGTGCCGCCATGACGCGGGTGCTAAACAAGTATATTGCTGACAACGAGCTGGCCAAGCGTGCCAAAGTTGATACGGCGGGTGACGATATGCGCGAAGGCTTGGCTTGCGTGTTGTCGGTGAAAGTACCTGAGCCTAAATTTAGTAGTCAAACCAAAGATAAGCTGGTGTCTAGTGAAGTACGGCCAGCAGTAGAAGAGGCTGTAAGCCGTACGCTGGAAACCTGGTTGCAGGAAAACCCAGCGGATGCTCGCGCTCTGTGTAATAAAATTATTGAAGCAGCACGGGCGCGAGAGGCTGCGCGTCGGGCACGTGAAATGACACGTCGCAAGAGCGTGCTAGAAGGTGCAGGTCTACCAGGTAAGCTTGCTGACTGCCAGGAAAAAGATCCCGCCTTGAGCGAGCTGTACATTGTGGAAGGAGACTCCGCCGGGGGCTCTGCTAAGCAAGGTCGTGATCGTAAGTTTCAAGCCATTTTGCCCCTACGCGGTAAGGTACTGAACGTCGAGAAAGCACGCTTTGATCGTTTGATTTCCAGTGAGCAAATCACGACGCTGATTACTGCTTTGGGTACCAGCATAGGTCCGGACTTCGACATCGAGAAACTGCGCTATCACCGCATCATCATCATGACGGATGCGGATGTGGATGGTGCGCATATTCGTACTTTGCTCTTAACCCTGTTGTATCGTCAGATGCCAGAGCTGATTGAGCGTGGTTATGTGTATATCGCTCAACCGCCTTTGTATCGTGTCAAGGTTGGACGCGAAGAAAGGTACCTGAAGGATGCGGCGGAAGAAGCAGAGTTTATGCTTAAGCTGGCGCTTAAAGATGCGCTGCTGATACCGAGCAAAGGGGCTGAGCCCATTCAGGGAGAGGCCTTGGCTGATTACGCTCAGCGTTATATTCAAGCTAATGCCGTCATCGACCGCCAGTCACGCCTGATGGACGTGGATGCCTTGTCCGCTATTGCTGAAGGGGTCAGTATCGTACTGGATACGGAAGCCCAGGCTCAAGCTAGCGCCGAAGCCTTGCAGCAGGCCCTGTATGACCCTGCAAGCCCGAATGCTGTAAAAGTGTTTGCCACAGCAGATGAAAGTGGTGAGAACTGGAGCGTGGTGGTTCAGCGCTTACACCACGGTAATATCCGGGTGACAGTGCTGGATCGTAGCTTTTTGCGTGGGGCCGATCATCAGACCCTCGCTCGCGCGGGCGAGATCTTCCAAGGTTTAATTGGCGAAGGTGCTAGTGTTATCCGTGGCGAAGGAGACCGTCGTAAGGAAATTCGCGTGGATGACTTCCGTCATGCCATTCAATGGCTCCATAGCGAAGCTGAGCGTGGCGTGAGCAAGCAACGCTATAAAGGCCTGGGTGAAATGAACCCCGAGCAATTGTGGGAAACCACCATGGATCCCACGGTACGCCGCTTATTGCAAGTGAAAATTGCCGACGCCATCCGTGCTGACGAAGTTTTCACCACCTTGATGGGTGACCAAGTAGAGCCTCGCCGTGCCTTTATTGAAACCCATGCTTTGCAGGCGGGTAACCTGGACGTGTAAGTGTTGTTGGTTTTAGGAATAGTTGGCCAAGTGTCGTGAGATAAGTTGGCCACTGTTCTAGCAGTAAAAAAGCGGCCTACTTTTTAGTAGCCGCTTTTTTATGCGAAGCGCACGTTTCACTGGGTATTGAACCCTTGGAACTGGGCGACACGCTTAAAATTATCTAGTCATGCTTACAGTTTATTTGTTGTAATCTGCAATTACACCAATTATAGTGTATTTCGTGTTTACATCTTATTTGATGTATTTCGAGAAAACAGCATTTAAGATGTGTTCATTCTTATTTGCGGCGAGACATGACGATGAAATCGGTACTTTTATTAAAAGTGGAGCTACTTTCACCGCTTATCCGCTCTTTGAGAGAAGAAAAAGGATGGAGCCAGGCTGAGCTCGCTCGTGAGCTAAACACCTCTCAGCAAGCAATTTCTCGCATGGAAAAGGATGCCTCCGGCCTTGCCTTCGCAAGAGTTTATGAGGTTCTTTCCGTCCTAGATACTCAGTTGCTTGCCGAGCCTCGACGACCCTTCAAAGATTCTATCTAGGGCTGGTAATGAGTATTCTTGATATTTGGATGAATGGTGTCTTTGTGGGGAAGTGGCACCAAAAAGGCAGAACCCCTTCCCGCTTGGTGTATGACCCATCTTGGGTAGACCATCCGCAAGGTAGACCTCCTTCACTCTCGCTACCGATGACGGGAGCTGGTGACGGTCTGCGAGACGCCGTCTCCGTGATGCTTGGCGTGCGTGCATCATTTGGGTGTGCTGCAGCGCTGGGAGTACGGGATGGAGCAACGGTAGGTCTGTAGTTGATTAAGAATCCCGCTCGGTACGCCATAGCGTGCCGCGACGTTTTCGTCGTATGTTTCACGCCCGAAACCGCAACCGTACAGTGTGCCCTTATCGAAAGGCCAGCGACGCCCTTGTTGCAGTGCATTCTCACAACCTGCTTGGGCAATGGCTTTGGCTAGTGTTTCGTTAACCTGAATCAACTGGGTTGGACCGTGACAAATCCAGCGCTCGTCTTGTGGTTGCGCGGGGGGCTGGTTCGATTGATTAGCCCAACAAAACACCACGGCTTCTTGGAAGTCTGCCCAGCGCGGTTCCTTAGCCTGCTTGTGCTGGGATGGATTGCCTGTGGTTGCGTTCGCTAAGCTTGCTTGGTGGGGGGCTTGCTTTTGTTGCGACATAAGGGCATTGGGTGTGGGAGCAGGCGTTTGTCTGGTGCTGGGGACGTTCTGGGTCTGGCTAGTAGCCGTATTGTTTGCGACACGCGGCAGAGGTATAGGAGGCTTTATCGTGGTGTTTGCCATCACATTGCCAATACCCTGTTGTAGGCCACGCTCAATGGCAAGCTGACTGTCTCGTTGCTCCTGTGCTTGCCGTGCACGCAGTGCAGCCTGAGCTTGAGCCGAGGATAAACGTCCGGATTCAATCGAGGCCAAGTCGGCTCGAATACTGTTTTCATTACTGGTGATGCGAGCCCGATCCAGACTATCTGGGCTGAAGGGGCCGGCGTATAAGCCTTCACGCATTGCCGGGCATGCGATAAGCTGATTTTGCAGTGGGTGCTCGCGCAAACATTCATTTTGTATGTTTAAACTTAATGTCATTTTCACGTTTTCTGCGCTGTACGCCGTTTCTGTCATGTTCCAGGTGCGGTCCCAGTTGCGGTCTGCTTTTAACGTGTTACTGCCATCACCCAGCAAGTAGCGCCAGTGCCAGTAACGACTTTGACCCCAGTGCTGTTCGTGATTGCCACCTGATGCGTGAGCGTGAATGAGAACGCTGGGATAACGGGCTTTGATGGTGGAGTCAAAGGTATTGACTCCCCGGGTTAAGGCTTCGAACCATTTTTTATTAGCATCCATCAGCCCCCATTGACTTGTGAAAGAGTGGCTGCATTCTGCTTGTAAGGTGCCTGTGCGGCGCCAGACAGCGCGCTCGGAAAAGCATTTTTTTTCGAATAAATCGAGTATTTCTCTGGAGTCACGTGCCATGGCCTCTTCTGTGTCTAAGGGCTCATTTGCGTGCCCCAGTAAGGCGTTATACATGTCATAGGTGCAAGCGCTAAGCAATAGTGCGAGCAGTGCCGTTGTTGTGATAGCGGCGATGCGTTGCCGTGCACGCAAAACGGGCCGATCTGGCGCTTGCTGAGAGGGGGAAGGAGTCAACATTTTTGTTTCCTCTAAAGGCGGTCTTTGCCGTGGTTTACGCTGCTTAGGCCAGAGCGATAGCGACGAAAGCGAAGGACTCTTTTTATCTAAGGGTTTACTGACTCTACCCCGTACACGGGAGATGGGAATTATTGAAGCATGGTGAATCACGATATCGTTAAAGCCATATGCAGGACGCGATGGCATGTTTATTATAATATGGAAAACTTTGGTAACACCATTGGGGTTGGGAAAGTGCGTCCTACCGACTACTAGAGTTACCGCTTTTGCTATTTTCTCATTTAGATTTTCTGTATAGTCACTCATCAGTTGTGTGTGGCACGGTGCAGGTCTGAGCTCAATCGGGGATGCCACGATATAGGGCTTGCTAGATAAAGAGAGGACGCAATGCAGGAAGTATGGGATTGGCTATGGGTGAATCCGGCGCGTTTTTTAGTGGTGATATCACTAGTGGTGACCTGGGTGACCTGTGCAGGCGAGTTTCATGGGCGTCGCTCGGGTGGTTCGGGGTGGTTGACCCTGGCACGGATCTCGATAGGGGCGATATTTACCCTGCTGACGGCCATAGTGGCAGCCATTTATGGTGGTGTGGGGGCGTTTTTTGGGTATTTGGCGTTGCAGCTTGTTGTCTGTGTGATCATTCCTGTAGTGTGGGTGGAAAAAATGTAGTCTTGTCGTATAGGCAAGAGAAAGGGGGCGCTATAGCGCCCCCTTTTATTAATCGTTTTAGTTTATTGTGCTTCTAGACCGGCTTGTTTGAATAGCTCCGCCCATTGAGGCACTTGTTGCTCCACCTTTGCTTGCAGGGCTTGTGGAGTGGCTTCGTCAAGCAATACTGTTGCACCCAGTGCAGCCATGCGCTCCTTAAATTGGGGATCGCTGAGACCGGCTTTCAGCGCCGTATTGAGTTTTTGAACAACCGCCTCAGGTGTGCCTTTAGGTGCCCACATTCCATGCCAGATACCGACCTCAAAGCCGTCAAAGCCCGCCTCTTGCATGGTGGGCAGATTAGGCAGGGTGGCGACCCGTGTAGGGCTGGTGACGGCATAGGCTTTCACGGAGCCGGCATTTATTTGTTGTGTGGTGTTGGTGGTTTGATCACATAGCACATCAACTTGTTTGCCCATGAGATCGGCCATGGCGGGCGCCGTACCGTTATAGGGCACGGTTAGGATATCAACGCCTAAAGCACTGAGTAACATAGTGCCGCATAAATGGCTGGCAGCACCTATACCGGCATTGGCCAGCGAGATACTGTCTTTATTGGCCCGCATGTACTCTACTAGCTCTTCAATGGTATTAGGTGGGAAATCGGAGCGCGCAATAATGGTCATGGGCACATCGACCACTAGACCGACTGGCTGCATGCCATTTAACGCATCATAGCCAGGATTTTTATATAAGGACGGTGCAGTGGAAAAACCAATATGCATAAGCAAAATGCTACTGCCATCCGGTTTGGCGCGTGCGACTTGGGATGTGCCGATGGTGCCGCCTGCGCCCCCTCGGTTTTCAATAATAACGGTCTGGCCCAATTCGCCTCGCATGGCTTCACCTAAGGCCCGTGCGACGTTATCGGTGGGGCCGCCTGCGGCGAAAGGAACGACCATATTAATGGGGCCGCTTGGGTAGTTGTTGGCCCAGGCGGATGAGCTTAAGGCTACGCTTAGGCTCAGGCACAACGTAGAGATTACAGCTGCTTTCATGTCTCTTCCTTGTTGGTGATTATTGCTCTGTGTAAGAGCTATGCTGTATAGATGTGCTACGGGAAGATTGTAGTCAAAAATATAACAGGTGATTACCGGCATTACCCTTACGACTTCCACCTTAGGGTCTTACCCCCACGCGAAGCTATCTTATTGCTGTTATGAAGAAAAGTGCGTAGGGTTGAGAGTCGGCGCATTATTAAATCTTGAGGAATATCGTGCAGCAAGACTATTATTTTTATCAGCCTGAGCAAGGTCATGGACTACGGCATGACCCCATGAATGCAATAGTGGGGCCCCGCCCTATTGGCTGGATCGGCACAAAAAGTAGTACGGGCACCTTGAATCTGGCTCCTTATAGTTTTTTTAATCTGTTTAACTATCGGCCACCTATTATTGGATTCTCTAGCTTGGGCTTTAAGGATAGCGTGCGTAATGTGCTGGAAACTGGGGTGTTTACCTGGAACCTAGTGACTCAAGAGCTTGCGGAGCAGATGAATCAAAGCAGCATAGAGCAAGCCGTGCCGGAGTTTGAGTTCGCGGGGCTAACAGCGGTACAGTCTCGGTGTATTGATGCTCCCCGTGTGGGGGAAAGCCGTGTGTCGTTCGAGTGTAAGTTGACACAGCAGTTGCGCTTGCAGGATCTTGGCGGCACGGAGCTGGAGACCTGGGTGGTGTTTGGCCAAGTCGTGGGCGTACATATTGATGCCGCCTGTATTACTGATGGCATCTATGACACGGCTACTGTACAAGCCGTATTACGTGGAGGGGGCGCGGGTGATTACTTCACCATCACCGACGCCGCCAAGTTTGTAATGCGGCGCCCCAGATAGGCAGGGGCACCGAGGAGAGTAAATTGCGATTAGGTGCTTTGGTGCCCAGGTAGTAAGTGTGTGGGTACCAGTGGTGTACGCCAGGCGATGAGCCCTAGCACGACAGTGAGGAGTGCGAGTGTGCCGCAGTACCAAGCCAGAGCGGAGTTCAAGCCTATGAGGTCTGCTAGCCAGCCTATTGCCAGCGTGGGAATAATGGCACCTAAGTAGCCGATAATCAGATAGGTTGAGGTCATGCCTGCTCGCAAATGAGACGGCGCCACTTTGTTCACAATGCTCATGCCGCCTAGCATGCAAAAGCCGTGTCCGATCGAAGTCATTAAAACGCTGCAGATAAAGAGCAAGGCAGAGGCGGACTGTATATTTAATCCTAGGCTCAGGCAGGCCACCGTGAACGCCGCCAGCCCTAGCATGACGCACTTTTTACTGTGTAGGCGTCGTGCCAGCAATTGTGTGCCAGAGGATAAAAATAAAATAATGCCAATAGAAAAGCCACTGACAACCGGGCCGTGCCAGGGCACCATATTAGCCATGAAGCTAGGTGCCAAGGAGGCATACAAACTAAACATGCTAAAAGCGCAGCATGTGGACAGGCAGCCTAGTAAAAATGGCTGGCGTAAGCCGGGCGAAGGCAGGACGATGCTGGGCAAGTAGTCTCGCCAGGAATAAGGGCGTGAGTGTGTACTGGTGCTGGAAGGAACACGAATTTTATAAAGTGCGTAGATGGCCAAGACACCTAGAATTAAAGACGGAATATAGCTACTTACCAGAGGCTGGGGGAGCCATTGAGCGATAATGCCGCCTACTACGGGACCTAGGCCAAACCCCAATGCCAGCATTAAGGTAGTCGAGGCAGCAGCGCGCTGTACATCACCTGTGCGATTGAGTTTGCTTAAGCCCAGAGAGGCGGCGGTGACGATCATGCTGGACGCCAGGCCAATCAGAATACGGCTGAACAGAAAGCTGCTTAGATTCCAGGCAATCGCGGACAGAAAAATGCCTAGCGTCACCATGCTTAAGGCCAGACGTAGCACTAGTAAATAGCCTTTTCGGTCACTGAGGCGCCCCAGAAACAAAAGGCTGGCCAGTGCTGAGCCCATATACACCACATACAGGATGGTAATGTCACCTGCGCTCAGGTCCCAGCGAGCCTGATAAAGCGGATATAAGGGACTGACCAAAGCTGTGCCCATGACGCCGACACACATGGCAAAGCAAATCCATAGATAGGGGTCCCAGAAAGGTGGTTTGGCTGTGCTTTTATTGTTATTAAGGGACACCACACGCAAGGGGGTGGTCTGGGCTGAATCGCTGTCGTTGGCAGTCAGCTTGATGTGCTCAAAGATACGGTGATTCTCTGGCATCTGATGGAATGCATCGTAAGCATTACGATGTGCCCAGACTTCATACAGTTGATAGTGATTGTGCTCAGAGTCGGTCTGGTGCAAGACGTCAAAACGCAAGCAAGCGCGGTTGTTTTGTGCACGCTGGGCCATTTCCAGTATGTCGGCATGCAGGTCTGAGTCTGGTGATAACGAGTAAGTGAACTTGCGACAGTAAGTTGCACTCATAGAAAATCCTTGGTCATAAGAGCAAAGATAACAGCATACTCTTTCAACCTTGCTTGTCCAGCCTTGCTTGTGGGCGGCTGAACTAGCCAGTAGCATAAGGGACTATTTAGGGATTTTGGGGTACAGAATGTCGTACGATTTGGATAAGCGTCTGGTCATTGGGCTGGCCTCCAGCGCCTTGTTTGATTTGGTGGAGTCTGATCAGGTATTTCGTACTCAGGGCGAAGCGGAATACAAAAAATATCAGCTCGAACACGAGAGTCAGCCTTTTGCGCCAGGGGTGGCATTTCCCTTTATTAAGCGCTTGCTGGCATTGAATGACTTATCGCCTCAGGATCCTGTGGTGGAGGTCATGCTGTTGTCGCGCAACGATCCCAATACGGGCATGCGCGTGATGAACTCCATACAGCACCATCAGTTAGACATTAGTCGTGCGATTTTTTTACAAGGTGCAGACCCCTACCCTTATATACCCGCCTTATCAATCAGCCTGTTTTTGTCGGCCAACGAGCAAGATGTGCGTGCTGCGGTGAAAGCAGGCTATCCCGCAGGGCAAGTGCTACGGACGGCCTTTCAGGATGATTACAGTGATCCCCATGTGCGTGTCGCGTTTGACTTTGATGGGGTGATTATTGATGATGAGGCCGAACAGGTGTATCAGGCCGAGCGCAATCTGGATCATTTTATGCAGCACGAGGCCGAGCGTGTGCGTACGCCACATAATCCTGGCTTGTTGCAGGAGTTTTTAAGTAAGCTTTCCCGCTTGCAAGCGTTGGAGCAGGAAAAGCAGGAGCTGGATCCGAGCTACGAGCCACGCTTGCGGATTGCCATTGTCACTGCTAGAAACGCCCCTGCACATGAGCGCTTGATTTACACCATGCGCAGTTGGGGAATAGATGTGAATGAGGCCTTTTTCCTGGGGGGAGTGGAAAAGCGGCGGGTTCTTGAAGTGTTGCAGCCACATATTTTTTTCGACGATCAAGCGGTACATCTAGAAAGTGCGGCGCATGCCTCCCCTTCCGTACATATTCCCTTTGGTGCGGTGAATCAGTAAGAGTGTTGTGCTAATCCTATGTTTGCAGGGAAAAGCTACATGCTGCGGTGCATCAAGGTATATGATGCTGCTTGGCGAGTCAGATTACGCAGGCAAAATCAGCTCGCCCCTTGTGTATGTTGCCGGCTGAAATAGAGTGTTGTCATGAAAAAAGTTGTCCGTGCCAAATTGCATGGTATCAAGGTTACCGGTGCTGACTTGAACTATCACGGGTCCATCACACTGGACCCAGAAGTGTGTGAGCAGGCGGGTATACTGCCCATGGAGTTCGTCGAAATTTGGAACAAAGACAGTGGAGCCAGAATTTCCACCTATGTTATTTATGGTGAGCCCGGTTCACGCTGCTGTGTGTTAAATGGGGCGGCAGCACGTACTTGCCAGAAAGGCGATACGGTGATTATTTGCGCCTCTGAGTATATTGATACGCCACAGTTATATGACTTAAGGCCTACTGTACTGACATTTACCCCCGATAACGAGGTAGATGAGGTGATGCACTATGAGGTGCGAAAAACCGCTACGCGCGATTTTGATTTTCGTGTGGTGCGTGACTCGCGCCCGCAAGGGGCTGAGCGCACTTTGCGTAGTGTAGACCTAGAGGCTCTGGCGCAAGATTTGCGTACCCGGGGGCTGGATGATCGGGCCATCGCCGACTTACTGTCCTGCCATTTAAGTCAGTTCCAGTAAGTCGTTTAGCGTTTCAGGCCTGCCCAGCGGCTTACTGGCGTCCTTCTTGCACAGCATGGCAGGCGGTCTCATGGCCGTCGCGTGCGATGAGCTCGGGCGCCTCGGTACGGCATCTGTCCTGGGCCAGTGGGCAGCGTGGGTGAAACGTACAGCCTGACGGTGGGTTAAGTGGGTTAGGCACTTCTCCCGCTACGGGGATACGGCTTTTTCCCGCCCCACTCATATCAGGGATGGCGCCTAGCAGCATACGCGTATAAGGATGCTGCGCTCGGGTGAACAGTTCGTCCCGGCTAGCAATTTCTACAATTCTGCCCAGATACATTACCCCTACCCGATCTGCCACATGATGCACCACAGCCAGATTGTGTGAAATAAATAAATAGGTCAGACCCAGGTCGCGTTGCAGCTCTTTCATCAGGTTAAGTACCTGTGCTTGCACGGATACATCCAGAGCCGAAGTGGGTTCATCACACACGATGAACTCAGGCTGTAAAGCCAGGGCGCGAGCAATCGAGATGCGTTGACGTTGACCACCCGAGAATTGGTGTGGATACCGCTGTGCATCGCTGGGAGCCAGCCCCACCTGGTTTAAAAGCTCTCCGACACGCTCTTGCTGCTGGGCTATGCTAAGGCTGGTGTGTGTGGCCAGAGGCTCGGCAATGATGCGGCCCACACGCCAGCGTGGGTTCAGGCTGGCATAGGGGTCCTGAAAAATCATCTGCCTGCGTTTGCGTATGCCTTGTAACTCGGTTTTGCTCAGGCTGCTCAGTGATTTACCCTGATATTTAATCTCACCACGCGTGGGCTGATACAGTCCGGTGAGCAAGCGAGCTACGGTTGATTTGCCACAGCCCGATTCGCCGACTAGAGCCAGTGTTTCGCCCTTGCGTAAATTGAAGCTGACACCGTCTACGGCCCGTAGATTGACTTTGGGCTTACGATAAATGACCCGCTCGAGCAAAGAAGGTGAAACATCAAACCAACAGGCGGCGTCGTGTACTTGTACGAGATATTCTTGTGTCATGGCGACTCCGACTGGAGCAGCCAACAGGCTGCCTGAGAGTGAGGGGGCGCAGGCATGAGTTCCGGACGGGCGTGCAGGCATTGCTCCATGACATGGCTACATCGAGGATTAAAGGCACAGCCTGGAGGAATTGCATTCAGTCGTGGCATGCTGCCCGGTATTTGTTCCAGCCGTTGCAAAGTGCTGTCTAAGGTGGGAATAGAGCGCATCAGGCCCGCGGTATAGGGGTGGCTTGGGTGTTGAATTACATCGTGTACTGGGCCAATTTCTATGATGCGTCCTGCATACATGACGGCTACACGATCAGCGGTTTCTGCAATGACGCCCATATCGTGGGTGATGAGCATGACCGCTGTGCCTTGGGAGCGACACAGGTTTTTAAGCAGCTCAATAATTTGCGCTTGTATCGACACGTCCAGTGCCGTGGTCGGCTCGTCCGCCACAATAAGCTTGGGCTCGGCAGCCAGTGCCAGGGCAATGACCACTCGCTGGCGCATACCCCCCGAGAACTGATGTGGGTAATGGTCAATGCGTTGGCGTGCAGCCGGTATGCCTGTGGCCTCCAACAGTTCTATCGCCCGTTCGCGTGCTTGCTTCCAGCTTAGGCTTAAGTGCGTAACGATAGTTTCGGTCAACTGATGACCGACGGTATATAAGGGATTCAGGGAGGTGAGTGGGTCTTGGAAAATAGCGCCGATTTTACGCCCTCGGATGGCTCGCATTTGATCTTCTGATAGATGATCTATGCGTTGGCCTTCCAGCTTTATTTGACCGCCGCTAATACGCCCAGGCGCATCAAGCAGGCCAATAATAGAAGCGCCTGTGAGCGACTTTCCGGCACCTGATTCGCCCACTACCCCTAATACCTCGCCCGCAGCAATGGTAAAGGAAACATGATCCAGGGCATGGAGCACTCCATGGCGAGTGGGGAACTCTACGCACAGGTCTTGAACAGTCAGTAATTCAGTCATGGCTTAGTTCAGTTTAGGGTTAAGTGCGTCACGCAGCCAGTCGCCCAGCAAGTTGACCGACAAGACCAGCAATACCAGCATCAGACCCGGGAAAATAGTGATCCACCATTCGCCAGAAAAGAGAAAGTCGTTGCCTATACGTATCAAGGTGCCTAAGGACGGTGAAGTGGCCGGTACCCCTACCCCCAGAAAAGACAGGGTCGCTTCAGTAATGATGGCGGTGGCCAGATGCACTGTTGCCAAGATGAGTACTGGGCCAGTGACGTTGGGCAGGACGTGACTGAACATAATGCGCAGCGATGACACACCGATAACCTTAGCCGCTTGCACATATTCGCGGTTTTTTTCTACCAGAGTCGAGCCTCGTACTGTACGGGCATATTGTGGCCAGCCAGCCAGTGCAATGGCGCCAATCAAGACCGGGAAGGCGATGGTGTCATGCATGTTCATGGGGAAAACGGCTCTGGCTACGCCATCGATCAGCAAGGCGATGAGTATGGCGGGAAACGAAAGCTGCACATCTGCTACGCGCATAATAAAGGCATCGATGCGCCCGCCCGCATAACCGGCGATAAGCCCTAGTACTATGCCGGCTAGCATGGCAAGCAGCACAGAGGCAAGGCCAATAAGCAAGGAGGTGCGTGTACCGTACAGCAAAGCGGAAAATAGGTCTCGGCCCTGACTGTCTGTGCCAAGCAGATAAGGCCATGCTCCGTCGGCAGACCACGCAGGAGGCTTGAGGGCATCGAGCAGATTGATGGAGGCCAGATCGAAGGGATCAAAAGGTGCTAGCCACGTAGCGCCCAGCGCACCCAAAAACAGGATGACGGTCATGAGTGTGGCGATGATGGCAATGGGGGAATGACGCCAGGACCAGAGCAAATCGCTGTTCCAGAAGCGTTGAAAAGTTGTGCTCATATCAGTTCCCCTTTGCTTTGGAAAGCTGGGCACGCAGGCGTGGGTCCACAGCAAAGTACAGCAGATCGACCAGTAGGTTGATCACCACAAATACCAAGGCGATCAGGCATAGGTATGCGGCCATGACAGGTACGTCGGCAAACTGTACAGCCTGTATAAATAGCAATCCCATTCCAGGCCATTGGAAAACGGTTTCGGTGACAATGGCAAAGGCGATGATGCCGCCTAACTGTAGGCCAGTGATGGTGATTACGGGCACCATGGTATTTTTTAAAGCATGGCCAAAGTGTATAGCGCGTCGGCTTAAGCCCCGAGCACGCGCGAATTTTATGTAGTCTGTGCGTAATACCTCCAGCATTTCCGAACGCACTAGACGCAGGATGAGGGTGAGCTGGAAAAGGCAGAGTGTAATAGCAGGCAGGATCAGGTGTACCAAGCCATCTTTGGTAAGTAGGCCCGTCGTCCACCAGCCTATATGCACTACTTGGCCACGACCATAGCTGGGTAACCACCCTAGCTGTACGGAAAACACCAAGATGAGCAAAATACCAATTAGGAAGGTGGGCAGCGAAATGCCCAGCAAGGATAAGGCCAGTATGCTTTGCGAGAGCCAGCCATTACGTTTCAGCGCGGTGTAAACACCTAAAGGCAGGCCAATGAGCAAAGCTAAGAAAGCGGCCGCGACAGACAGCTCAACAGTGGCGGGTAGACGTTCTTTGAGTAGCTCGGCAACCGGTTGTGCCTGCCGCAGTGACAGACCAAACTCTCCGTGTACGGCTTGCTGCACAAAACGGGCAAACTGTACGGGAGCAGGCTGGTCCAGACCCAGACTGGCGCGTAGATGGATACGGTCTTGTTCGGTGGCGTCTTGCCCCAGCATGATGGTGACGGGGTCGCCGATATAGCGAAACAGGATAAAGGCCAGCAAGCTGACCGTTAACATGACTAGAATGGCCTGGATAAGGCGTCGAATGATAAATACCAGCATAGGCGGTGTACGTGCCTTTCTGTTATGGGTAGGCAGAAAGGCACGTTAAGGGTAGTTTAGTTAACGGTGACCCACTCTATGGTCAGGCGATTATCGGCGCGGTGAATCACGTCGATGTTTTTACGCATGGCCCATGGAATGACTTGATCGTGCAAAGGAATATGACCGAATTCTTTGGCGTGAATTTCCAAGGCCTTATGAATAGCGGCATCACGCTTGGCCTCATCGGTTTCGACTTTGACAATCTCGATCAGCTCGTCCACCTCTGGGTTGCTGTAATTACCAAAGTTAAAGGAGCCGTCAGCGCCCTCTCCTTTGCTGTGTAACAGGCTTTGCAGTGTATAGAGTGCGTCAAAGGTTGGTACACCCCAGCCAAACATGTAAGCACTGCTGTCGTAGGATTGCACTTTGGGGAAATATGTTGCTCGGGGCATGGCGTTAAGCGATGCTTTGACGCCAATGCGAGCCCACATGCCTACGATGGCCTGGCAGATGGCCTCATCGTTGATATAACGATTATTGGGGCAATCGAGTGTGAAGCTGATCTCGTTAGGGGCGTAGCCAGCTTCTTGGATCAGGGCTTTGGCTTTTTCGGTGTCGTGAGGAATACGTTTTGCTAGCTCTTCAGTCCAGCCGTGTACCTGAGGGGCAATCATGGTGCCAGTGGGCAAGGACGAGCCGCGCATGACGGCTTTTTTAATGGCGTCGGTATCGATGGCTAAGTAAAGCGCCTCACGTACGCGTGCGTCGGCAAACGGATTTTTCCCTTTGACAGTGCTGTACTTTAACTCAGGGCTTTTTTGATCCAGACCTAGGTAAATCGTACGGTATTCGTTGCCTTCAACGACTTTAGCCTGCTGCTGCAAACGCTGTAAGTCTTGAGCGGGTGGGTCGAGTACAAAGTCAATTTCGCCCGAGAGCAGTGCCGCGGTACGCGTGGCATTTTGTTTGATGGGGTTGTATTCAATACGGCTGACATTACCGACTTTGTCGGCTTTATTCCACCAGTTATCGTTTTCTTCAAATACGGTACGGATATCGACTTCACGTGAAACCAGCTTGTATGGGCCAGTACCATTGGTGTTACGGGCCGAGTAGGTTTCTTGATTGGCAGAGAAGTCTTGCGGCTGCGTTGCGTTATTCGCCTCAGACCACGCTTTGTTCATGATGAACAGGTTTGTGAGCTGACGTAGTAGGACAGGATTGGGCTTGTCGGTAATGATGTCGACGGTGAGCTCATCCACAATGTTCACTTTCTCTATGCCGTTCGCATAGGCTTTAAAGTTGGAGGTGGGTGCCATGGCGCGTTCAATAGAAAACGCGACATCGTCAGCGGAAAAAGGAGCGCCGTCATGAAACTTCACCTGATCGCGTAGTTTCATGCGTAATCGATTGGGTTCTACCAGCTCCCAGCTGACGGCCAGTGCCGGGACCAGATTAAAGTCTTTGTCGTAGGCCACCAAGGGTTCATAGACATAACTGGAGGCGGCAATGGTCATGCCCTCGTTTTGGGCATGTGGGTCTAGTGTCAGGATATCGCCTTGGCTGGCCCATTTAAATGTTTTGGCCTGCAGTGCTAAAGGCAGCATCATTAACCCCGCCAACGCGGTAGCGAGCATCGTTTTTTTCATGCAACAAACCTCCTCAAGGGTATGGAATGGTTCAGGGGTCAAAATAGTGCCTGATTAAGGGTATTAGGGTCAACACCTGAATTGCGTTTTTGAATGATGTAGTGCTTAGTTTATGCTTTTTTATGATATAGAGCACCTTAGTGATTGCCTTAGTTTTTGTGTGGTGTCCCGGATGAGCATATCACAGCACTTATTTTTTCTTTGGGGCCTTAGCACTATTGATTATTAGGATATCCGTATTTTATTTAATAGCACGTGCTGGTTTTATGTGTAAGTCTTTATTTAAGGCAGACACAGTTGTTTTTGTTTGAATTTTAGTCATTACTTATTGTTGCCGAGTGAATGACGTATTTTTACTCAACGATATACCTGAGTATACGGTGGCTGGTAGATTGAATCAGATGACTCTCTTTTTGGGAAAGCGGCCGAAAAGAGAGTGAATCGGCTTTAATGCACAATGACCCAGTCGGCGGTTAGACGGTTATTGGCTCTGTGCACCACGTCAATATTTTTACGCATGGCCCAGGGTATGACCTGATCGTGCAAGGGGATATGGCCGAAGTCAGCCGCATGCAAGGCCAGTGCTTTGTGTATGGCTGCGTCGCGTGCTGGCACATCGGTCTCGTATTTAATCTGTTGGATCAGCGCATCCACCTCAGGATTGTGGTAATTACCAAAGTTAAAGGCGCCATCTGCCCCTACTCCTGGACTGTGTAAAAGATTTTGTAGGGTGTACAAGGCGTCATAGGTAGGTACGCCCCAGCCAAATAAATAGGCGCTCGTATCACGCGATTGCACTTTCGGAAAATAAGTGGCGCGTGGCAAGGCATTTAACGTAGCCTTCACGCCTATGCGAGCCCACATGCCTACTACCGCCTGACAAATCGCTTCATCATTAATGTAGCGGTTATTAGGACAGTCCAAGGTGAAGTTCAATTCATTGGGGGCATAGCCGGCTTCACGTAATAGTGTTTGGGCCTGCTCAGTGTGTGGGGGGACGCGTTGCGCTAATTCAGCGCTCCAGCCATGTACCTGTGGGGCAATCATGGTGCCGGTAGGCAGGGAATAGCCCCGCATAACCGTGCTTTGTAAGGCGTGGGTATCAATAGCCAGATACAGTGCCTGACGTACACGCTTATCTGAGAAAGGGTTTTTCCCCTGGATATTGCTGTACTTAAGCTCAGGGCTGGATTGGTCAAAGCCTAAATAAATGGTACGACTTTCATTACCCTGCAAGACTTTTAACTGTTCTTGTAAGCGAGCTAAATCCTGTGTGGGTGGGTCAAGTACGAAATCTATTTCTCCGGAGAGCAGTGCGGCCGTGCGCGTGGAGTTTTGTTTAATTGGGCTGTATTCAACGCGGCTGACATTACCGACTTTGTTAGCCTGATTCCACCAGGCTTCATGGGCTGTGAATACGGTGCGCACATCTACTTCGCGTGAAAGCAGCTTATAGGGGCCGGTGCCGTTGGTATGCAGAGCGCTGTAGCTAAGCTGTTTGGCGGCAAAGTCTTGGGGCTCGGTGGCATTGTGTGCCTTGGCCCAAGCTTCATTCATGATGAACAAATTAGTAAGCTGGCGTAGCAGCACGGGATTGGGTTTGTCAGTCAGGATATCGACATGCGTGGCATCGATTTTTTCTATGGCAACGATACCGTTGGTAGAGCTTTTAAAGTTGGAGCTGGGCGCCATGGCCCGGGTAATTGAAAATACGACATCATCGGCACTAAACAGAGCGTTGTCATGAAAACGAACATGTTGACGTAGTTGTAAGCGTAAGCGGTTTGGATCTATAAATTGCCAGCTTTCTGCCAGAGAAGGTACGAGCTTGAAGTCTTTGTCGTAGGTCACCAGTGTTTCATAAATATAACTGGCTGCTGTATTGGTCATACCTTCGTTTTGGGCATGAGGATCCAGGGTAAGGATGTCGCCCTGGCTGGCCCATCTAAATGTTTTGGCGTGTAGGCTCCAAGGTGCTAGCAACAGGCTTAGGATTACTGTAGAGCAAATAATTTTATACATATTAAAAATAAATTTTTATAAAATAGATTTTTAAATTGTAGGTTTTTGCTTTGTGTTTTTAATTACTAATAAATTATAAGAAAATATAAATTTTATTTTTTGTTTATTTTAATTTCATCTTTGTTTTTCTGTTTTTTCGATTTTTGTTTTCTCTCTGTTTGAATTTTTTCTAAAATTGTCTTGCCTGTATGTAAAAATTAAAAATGTGGGTAGCTATTGATGGCGGGTCGACTCAGGGCGTCTGGAGGGGCCGCTTTATTTGCAGTGAATCCGTCGGGCTGCTCATTTTTTGGTTATGATGACAACTGTTTAAATATACAGCTATTGAGTTATGACACGCAGGATTGCCCATGTCGATATGGACGCTTTTTATGCATCCGTTGAATTATTACGCTACCCGCACTTACGCGGGCAGGCTGTAGTGATCGGTGGGCGCAGCAGTTCCGCACCTAGGCAAAACGCCGATGGGAGCTGGGAGCTATCCAGACTAGCTGATTATGTAGGGCGCGGGGTGGTCACGACCTCGACGTACGAGGCCCGTCAGCTGGGCGTATTTTCTGCCATGGGTTTAATGAAAGCGGCCCAGTTAGCGCCTGACGCTATTTTGTTACCGTCCGATTTTACGGCTTACCGGCATTATTCGCGCTTATTCAAGCAGGCGGTTGCCACAATTTCCCAGAGCATAGAGGATCGTGGGATCGATGAAATTTATGTCGATGTGTCCGATGTCCAAGGCAGTGGGCAAAGTGTGGGCGAGTCGATACAGCAAGCTGTGCTGGCGGCTACAGGTATGACTTGCTCGGTGGGAATTACGCCTAATAAGCTGTTGTCGAAAATTGCTTCTGAGCTGCACAAGCCCAACGGCGTGTGTGTGTTAAGCATGGATGATATCGCTGAGCGTATCTGGCCATTACCAGTCAGTAAAATTAATGGCATTGGCCCCAAGTCGCAACATAAGTTGCAGGCCTTACAGATACATTCCATTGGTGATTTAGCGGCGACGCCTGCCCATGTCTTGCAAGAGCACTTTGGTTTGCGCTATGCAGTCTGGCTCAGTCAAGTGGCGCAAGGGCACGATGACAGGCCTGTTAATACCTATTCTGAGCCCAAGTCCATCAGTAGGGAGACGACCTTTGAGCGTGACCTGCACGTACGCCATGACCGAACGCTGCTATCGGCAACGTTCCAGCGGCTGTGTGCCCAGCTTGAAGAGGACTTGCGCAAGAAAAACCTGTGTACTCAAAATATAGGGATCAAGCTAAGGTTCGCTGATTTTCAGCAGGTGACGCGCGACAGCAGTTTATTGCAGCCCATTATTCTGGCCGGTGATATACATAAAGCGGCGGGGCACAATTTAAAAAGGGTGCAATTTACGCAACGTATACGTTTACTAGGCGTGAAGGCCAGTGCCTTGCTGCCGCTTGATCAGTTGACGGCGCCGGAGCAGCAACAGCTTAGCCTGTTGCCCGATGAGCCGGTGTAAAAGACAGACAGTCGTGTAAAAGGTACTGACACGGTTTATGATAGACCTAAACTGATAGAGTGCGTGTTGCTGCGCTAAAATCTGACTATGCCCAGCATTAGGCTGGTTTTTTTCTTTTTTATCATCAAGGTTTGCCGTTATGGAATTTGATCGGGCCGGTGTTCGAGCCTTAATGGAGATTACTCAGCGTCCGGAGCTGGTATTCGTGCGTGGACAAGGATCTTGGTTAGAGGATCACAACGGTAAACGCTATCTGGATATGATCCAGGGCTGGGCCGTTAACTCGCTGGGTCATAGTCCCTTAAGTGTGGTGAAGGCGATGGCTGAGCAGTCTGCTACGCTGATGAATCCCTCTCCTGCTTTCTACAATCAGCCTTCCATCGACTTGGCCAAGCGCATCGTGGAGAACTCATGCTTTGACCGTGTGTTCTTTGCTAACAGCGGTGGTGAAGCAAACGAAGGCGCGATCAAGCTAGCTCGCAAGTGGGGGCAAATCCATAAGGGGGGCGCCTATAAAATCATCACGTTTAATCATAGTTTTCATGGTCGTACGCTAGCGACGATGTCGGCTTCTGGTAAGCCCGGCTGGGATAGGCTCTTTGCCCCACAGGTAGAGGGTTTCCCCAAAGCTGAGTTGAATGATTTGGACTCCGTAGCCGCTCTGATCGATGACAGCACGGTGGCGATTATGCTAGAGCCTGTGCAGGGTGAGGCGGGTGTTATTCCGGCAACTAACGAGTTTATGCAAGGTTTGCGCGAGCTGGCAGATCAACACAAGATCTTGTTGATTGTGGACGAAGTACAAACCGGAATGGGCCGTACTGGTACCTTGTTTGCGTATGAGCATTCGGGCATTCGTCCAGACATCATGACCTTGGGTAAAGGTATTGGTGCTGGTGTGCCTTTGGCAGCTTTGTGTGCTCGTGAAGAGGTTTCCTGCTTCCAGCACGGTGATCAAGGGGGGACCTACAACGGTAACCCAGTGATGACAGCGGCGGGCGTGGCGGTTTTTGATGAGCTACTGGCTCCCGGATTTTTGGACGGTGTGAATGCACGTGCCCAGCAGTTATCGGAAGGCTTGTTGGCCATTAGCGATAAATGGGGCATGCAAGGTGAGCGCGGTACGGGCTTGTTACGCGCACTGATGCTGGATCAGGATGACGGTCCAGCCTTGGTCAATGCGGCGCGTGACCGTGCGCCGGAAGGTTTGTTGCTCAATGCACCACGGGCTAATTTATTGCGATTTATGCCAGCCCTGAATGTGAGCGCTGACGAAATAAACTTGCTGTTAGCGTGGCTCGATGAGTTGCTGACTCAAGAGCGCGGCTAAGTAGCAGCAAGTGCAGTAAGCAAGACGATGCCATTTTAGGCGTCGTCTTTTTTTATGCGTACGCCGATATCTGCTGGGGCGGCATAATAAAGGCTGCTGGTCACCAGCGCATCCACACCGCTGCGAGCATAGTCAGCGGCATTATCAGGGCGTATTCCTCCGGCTGCCAACAAACGGATATGCGGGTGAGTTTGACGCAAGGTTTTTACCCAGCGCTGCAACGCGTCGGCAGGTACTTTGTCAAATTGCAGTGCATCGGCACCCGCGTGAATGGCCGCTTGTGCGGCGTCCAGTGTGTCGACTTCAATGACAATGGTTTTTTCGCATAACTCGCCTTGATGTTGCGCGAGCTGTTGTCCCAGATCATGCCATCCGTTTAATAAGGCTCTGTGCTGAGGAAATACCAGTACAGTTTCGCTTAGCCCCAGACGATGAGGCATGGCACCTCCTGCCAGCGTTGCCTTGAGTGCTAGCTTGCGCAGCCCGGGGGCGTGCTTGCGCGTAGTGAGTACGGCCATGTTCGGGTTGTGCATCTTAACGGTATTGACTAAGGCCCGAGTTTGCGTGGCAATACCGCAGGCAAATTCAAGTAAGTTCTGCCCTACTTTCCAGGCTCGCAATAAGGCATGGGCGGGACCTGTACAGCGTAAAATTACGTGTCCTGCTTCGCACTGAGAGCCGCTGGGCAGATAACTGTCTACACTGCCTTGACAGCTTTGTACGACTCGCTGAACCTCTTCGCTCGCGGCAATGACATATGTGTCGCGTGCAATAAACTCCATTTGGCAGCGTTGTTGATGTAGCCCCAATACGTGACTGCTAAGGTCAAGCAGAGGGGCGTCTTCATTAATCCAGTTTTCAATTAGGCTTTGTTCAAAGAATACGGACATGGCAGCGTTTTAGCTAAGGTTAAAAAAGCATTATGTACCTGAGTATATAGGGCTTGAGCTAAAAATGCGCAGGCGAGGGTTACCGGCGTAGGCATACATCAGAAGTAAAAAACTCCCCGCTAGTCAGAAACGTAGCGGGGAGTGTAGTGCGGTGAAAAGCTAAGGGCCTAGACCCTATCGCCTAGCGTTTAGTGCGCTTTAACCGTTAGGCGCCATTGGTGCAGCAAGGGCTCGGTGTAGCCATTGGGTTGCTCCAGTGCTTTGAACACCAGGTCAGCCGCCGCTTTATACGCTTCGGATGTGTCCCAGTTGCCCGCCATGTTTTTGTACAAAGGATCGCCAGCGTTTTGCTGATCAACGATACCAGCCATGCGGTGTAGACTGGCTTGAACCTGTTCACGGCTCACTACACCATGCAATAACCAGTTAGCGATATGCTGACTGGAAATACGCAGTGTGGCACGGTCTTCCATTAGCCCTACATCGTGAATATCAGGCACTTTGGAACACCCTACACCTTGGTCGATCCAGCGCACTACATAACCCAGGATGCCTTGTGCGTTGTTATCCAGTTCTTGCTGGATTTGCTCTGCTGTCCACTCGGGCTTGGTGACCACAGGGATAGTCAGGATATCGTCAAGCAGACTGAGGTTCTGACCTTGTAGACCAGCTTGTACTGCCTTCACGTCGACTTGGTGATAGTGCAGAGCATGCAATGTCGCGGCAGTGGGTGAAGGTACCCATGCGGTATTACCACCGGCCTCTAGGTGAGCAATTTTTTGCTCTAGCATTTCGGCCATCAGATCGGGCATTGCCCACATGCCTTTACCAATTTGCGCGCGTCCTTTTAGGCCACATTGCAGACCAACCTGAACGTTATTGCGCTCGTAGGCAGGTAGCCAAGGCAGGTTTTTCATGTCGCCTTTGCGCACGACGGGACCGGCGTGCATACATGTGTGGATTTCGTCGCCAGTACGATCTAAAAAGCCGGTGTTAATAAACACGACGCGTTCTAGAGCTTGAGCAATACACGCTTTCAGGTTGACACTGGTACGGCGCTCTTCGTCCATAATGCCCAGCTTAACGGTATTAGCAGGCAGACCAAGAACCTCTTCCACACGTGTAAAGGCTTCGTTGGCAAACGCCACTTCGGCTGGACCGTGCATTTTAGGCTTAACGATGTAGATGGAGCCTGTGCGAGAGTTCTTTTTCAGGCTCAGGTCACGCATGGCAATCAGCGTGGTGAGCATAGCATCGAGCAGACCTTCTGGAATTTCCAGACCATTCTCGTCCAAGATGGCTGGGTTGGTCATGAGGTGGCCAACGTTACGCACAAACATCATGGAGCGACCAGGCAAGACTTGTTCCTGACCGTCAAGACCAGTGTATTTTCTGTCTTCGTTCAGGCGACGGACAAAGGACTTCTCGCCTTTTACGATGGTTTCTTCGAGCTCACCGGTGATGAGTCCTAGCCAGTTGCGGTAGGCCAGTACTTTATCGTCTGCATCTACGGCGGCTACGGAGTCTTCGCAATCCATGATGGTGGTCAGGGCAGACTCAAGTAGAACGTCTTTGACACCGGCTGCATCGGTTTTACCGATAGGGCTGTTCGGGTCGATTTGTAATTCAAAACGCAGACCGTTGTGGTTGAATACGATAGCCTCAGGCGCATCGGGCTGACCACGGTAGCCGATAAGTAGGCTGGGGTCTTGCAAGGAGGCACTCGTACCGTCGTCCAGTAACACCTGCAATGCACCGTCTACGATGGTGTAGGACGTTGCTTGTGTGTGCGATCCAGCGTTAAGGGGCAGTGTGTCGTCCAGGAACTGACGCGCGAAAGCAATAACTTTGGCGCCACGTACCGGATTGTAGGCACCACCACGTTCTGCACCGCCTTCATCTGAGATGGCATTAGTGCCGTACAGAGCATCGTACAGGCTGCCCCAACGTGCGTTGACGGCGTTAAGCGCATAGCGTGCGTTCATGACGGGCACGACAAGCTGCGGGCCGCCTTGTTCGGTGATTTCAGTGTCGACCTTGGTGGTGTTGACGGTGGCAGATGCCGGCTCGTCGACCAGATAGCCAATGCTACGCAGGAAGCCTTTATACGCCTCCATGTCTGCAATAGGGCCGGGGTTGCTACGGTGCCATTGATCCAGTTCGACCTGTAAGCGATCACGCTCGGCCAGCAGGGCGCGATTTTTCGGGGCTAGGTCATGTACCAGTTTGTCGAAGCCAGTCCAGAAGGACTCGGAGGAAACACCTGTTCCGGGGAGGGCTTCTTGTTCGATGAACTGATGAAGCACCTCGGCGACTTGCAATCGCTGGCAGGAGATTCTGTTAGTCATGGTTACCCTTGCTGAAAGTTAAAAAATGGGAAACAGCGACACAGGGGCCAAGACAGTATGAATACACTGAGCGCAAGGCGCGCTCTGTCGCTGTTTGCGCTCGGGGTACGGGATATTGTTTTGGTATAGCCAACATAATCTGTTGAGCTAAGGTAGAAAATCATCAATAAAACAATGAGCGCGTACGAAGACCGAGCTGCTTATCTCTTCATTATGAAGTAGACAGAGAAACAACACCGTATACTTTTAATAGTAAGTATACATACTTTTAGTATCTAGTGTTTTAGCAAGGTCTTGTATAAGACATATGACGCCGCTTACAGCCATTTCACCACGATAGAGACGGTCAAAATTGACACCAAGGTCGAGTATAAAATTGCCTTAGATACAACAGCCGCCTCGCGGTTATATAAGGTAGCCAGCATAAAAGGACCTGTTCCTATGGGTAAGGCCGCCAGTAAAATCGCAATTTTTCCCCACATGGGTTCCATGTCGAACACCCACAATACAAGTATGGCGGTCACGATAGGATGCACAATTAGCTTGAGCGCCAGAATCCGCCCCAATGTGACCGATGGGACTTTGCCAGTTTGTTGTGGCTGAGCGAGAAACAAACCTATACAGACCAATGCACAGGGGCTGGCCGCCATACCCAGTAGTTCAGCCGTACGATCAACGCTAGACGGTAGACTCATTCCGCTCAGGGCAAAGAGCCCACCTAGTAAGGGAGCGATGAGTAAGGGGTTTTTGAATAAGGAGCGCCCTACGGTATGCGCGGTTTTCCAAATAGAGCCTTGTTGACTGCGTGAAAACTCCATAATGGCCAGAGTGCAGGCAAACAGCAAACAGGCGGTCATGAGAATGGCTAGCGCAACAGCCGGTACACTTTCTGGGCCGAATAGCATCAGGCATAAAGGCAGCCCCATATAGCCCGAGTTGGCGTAGGAAGCGCTTAGGGCCTCAACGGCTATGTCGCCGATATTTTTGTGTGTGCGCTTGGCGGCTAACCAAGCCAGACCATAAATAATTGCAATGCCCAGCATGGAGGCTAAAAAATAACCATGCTGACTCGCTTGTTCAGGGGTAATGCTGGCCATAGAGCGAAACAGCACTGCAGGTAAAGCGAGGTACACCACAAAGCGGTTGAGTGAGTCGATAGCGTGCTGGCCTAGCACGCCCATGCGAGCAACACCAAAACCAAGAAATATCAGGGCGAAAACGGGGAATACGGCGTTCAGAGTTTGGTTCACGAGCGGGGCTGGCGCGGTAAAGGGTTGATAAGGCACACATAGAATTAAGGTGCAGCCTTATTTGGGAAGCATGGACAGCACAAGCTTACCGTAAGTGTCAGTTTATCGGTACAGGTGAATACATATTGTCGTATGGCGTGCGTAAAATGAGATTAACCATTGTTTACACGGAATTAGTGCATGTTTGAATTTTCTAGCTCTACACGTACCGTTAATCAGCCCGATGCCATACCATTTCAAGGCTATATGGATGCATCTGCAGCAGTGGCTCAGCTAGTCAGTATCTACGATCGTAATATCCGTTATTTGCGTGAGGCTTTTGCCCAATGTGTGGCGCATGGCTATCCCCAGGGGCAGCGCTTCCGTGCCTGCTATCCTGCCATACGGATCGCGGTGGACACGTATCAGGAGGTGGATAGTCGTTTGTCATATGGGCACGTGGTCGAACCTGGTCAATATATGACCACCGTGACCTCGCCTACCCTGTATTACGATTATTTTCATGAGCAAATTGATCTGCTCTTACGCAACCATGGCGTGCCGGTTGAAATTGGTGAGTCGGACGTACCTATCCCTTTGCACTTTGCCCTGATTAGCGATAATCAGCCTGGTGTGGGTACGCTGCCTGAGTCGCCCGGCGATACCTTACGTGATCATTTTGACGTGCCTGATCTAGCCGTGATGGACGATGCCATCGTGAATGGAACCTGGGAGCGCAAAGGCAATGAGCCCTTACCGCTAGCGCCTTTTTCAGCGCCTAGAGTCGATTACTCCTTGTACCGTTTACAGCATTACACAGCAACTCGCCCTGAGCATTTTCAGAACTTTGTCCTGTTCACCAACTACCAGTTTTATGTTGATGAGTTTTGTCAGTGGGCGCGCGATGTGTTGGCCGATAACCAGCAGGGCTATATTGATCTGGTAGAGCCAGGCAACATTATCACTCCGGCCGGTCCGCAAGCGGTGACACAGGGGGCTCCTTTAGCCCGTGCTCCGCAAATGCCCTCCTATCACTTACGGCGTGATAATCGTAGTGGTATTACGCTGATCAATATTGGAGTAGGCCCGTCTAATGCTAAAACCATTACCGATCACGTAGCGGTCTTACGCCCCTCTGCGTGGTTGATGTTGGGGCACTGTGCAGGTTTGCGTACCACGCAGCGCTTGGGCGATTATGTACTTGCTCACGGTTATGTGCGTCAGGATCATGTGCTGGATGCTGATCTGCCTACGTGGGTACCTGTGCCGCCATTAGCAGAAATTCAGGTAGCGCTGGAACAGGCCGTAGCGCAAGTTGCCGGACTGAATGGGTGGGACCTGAAACGTATCATGCGCACCGGTACCGTGGCGTCGATTGATAATCGCAACTGGGAGCTGCGGGATCATCATGAGCCGGTGCGTCGTTTGTCACAGTCGCGAGCCATTGCTCTGGATATGGAGTCAGCCACCATTGCGGCGAATGGTTTTCGATTCCGTGTACCATATGGCACGCTTTTATGCGTGTCCGACAAACCCTTGCACGGAGAATTGAAACTACCGGGCATGGCTAGCGACTTTTACAGCAAGCAAGTGGGGCAGCATTTGCACATTGGCATACGCGCGCTCGAATTACTGCGCGATATGCCTCGTGAGCGGCTCCACTCCCGTAAATTACGTAGCTTTTTGGAAACGGCGTTTCAGTAGAGTTCTTCTATGTTTTTTTGAGCGTTTGTAGAACGGCGTGTTTGATCTCTTTTTTGAGCACTTTGCCTACAGCGCTTTTGGGTAGACTCTTCCAAAACTCTACGGTTTTAGGGCTTTTTACGGGTCCCAGCCGCTCTCGGCAGAACTGAATGATTTGCTCTTCGCTTATGGACTGACCTGGCTTGAGTTGCAGGATGGCTTTAACTGATTCCCCCCATTTTTCATCGGGCACACCGATGACGGCGCAGTCTTGGACGGCAGGATGGCTCCAAATGACTTGTTCCACATCAGCGGGAAATACGTTGAAGCCACCTGTGATAATTAAATCACGGATACGGTCAACGATATAAATGAAGCCGTCCGCGTCCTTATAGCCTACATCTCCGGTGTGGTGCCAGCCAAATTTATTGGGGTTATCTGAGCTGTCGTCGTTCATATACCCTTGCATGACCATGCCACTTCGTATCACGATCTCGCCACGTTCGCCCGTGGGTAAAAGATGGCCTTCTGGGCTCATAATTTCGATACGAGCAAAAGGAGTTGCGCGCCCACAACTGAGCAAGCGATAGTCTAGAGAGGGTGTGTTTTTTATATCTTCGTAGTCTGTTGGCAGCATGCACGTTAGAGCGGTGGGGGCTTCTGTCTGTCCATAGCTTTGTGTGATGACCGGACCAAAAACCTTTAGCGCCTGAGTGAGTTTATCGGCAGATAAGGGGGCGGCACCGATGAATAAGTAGTTCAATGAAGAAAAGTCGCGCTTTAGGATATCGGGTCGTGATAGCAGGGTATAAATGGAGGTCGGCGTCAGGGCTAAAAAGTGAATTTTTTCTTGCTCTATTAGATCTAGCATTAAATCTAAATCGGGCTTGGCCATAATGTGGACGGTGCCCCCCAGAGCTAGTATATGAAAACTCATACTACCTGCAGAGTGCGTCATAGGCATGCAGAGTAAGTACTGGGGCCGCTCTGAGTAGGTATACAGTGACAGGAATGTAGCAACGTTAGTGGTACAACCTACTTGGTTGTGTATGATGGCCTTGGGAGTACCTGTCGTCCCTCCACTAGAGGTAATTCTGAAAATTTCACGACTAGGATCTTGTTTGGGTAGGGGAAAGGGGGTGCGTTTTGTCGGACTCACCCAGTCCATTAAGTCAGTGGAGTGTCCGTCAGCCTTATTGAGACATACCGCAGCTTTTAGAGTGGGTACAGCGGCTAGAATTTCGTCGATTTCTGCGCTGTGGTCGGTATGATAAAAAAGCCAAACGCTTTTGGTTCGATTCAAGTGTGCAATGGTGTCGGCAATCGAAGCTCGGGCATTTAGCGGCACCCAAATACAGCCGGCCCGTTGTATGCCTAGCATAGCTACATAACACCAGATGTTATTTGGTGAGTAAGTGGCAATGGCGCTTTGTCTGTCTATGCACGAGTCGTGTAGAGCCCAAGCGATTTGATGACTCCAGTCAGCCACCTCTGTATAACTGAGTGATAGAGAGCCTTCTTTGAGACAGACGGCCTCTTTAGCTAGGCTCAGGCCTCGATCAAAAAAATCAATAAGTGTCATAGTAGGGTTGCTAGTTAACTAGTTGAAAAACTGGATTTGAGTTCTTTCTATTAATTCCTTCCAAACTTGAGTTTGGTTTTGTTGCCATGTCGCGAGCTCTTCGGGTGAGCTGCTGACTACTAAGCCGGCACTATTAGTGACTAACTCAATAATGTCAGGGCTGCTCATGATGGCTTTTATTTCTTTGTTTAGCCGTTGAATTATTTCGGGGGCGGTGTTGGCCGGGGCGTATAGCGAGTTAATGCCAATGGCTTCAAAGCCTAGGTACCCCATTTCGGATATGGTTTTAGTGTCTTTAAGGTAGGGGAGGCGCTCTAAGGAGCCGACCGCCAGTATGGTTAAGTCGCCAGTTTTCTGATGCGGTGCTACGGCCATACCGGTATCGAGCACTGCATCTATATGGCCACCAATGGCATCAGTCACTGATTGAGCAGGTCCGCTGTATGGCACGATTTGGAATTTTGCGCCGGTCACTTCTGCTAAGTGGGCAATGGTAATGTGATGCGCATTACTGGGGGCGGCAATTGAGATGGGAGCATCATTGCTGCGCTGTTTGGCTAACTCTATGAATTCGGGAAAGGTTTCCACCCCTAATTGAGGATTGATGGCTAGTACCAGAGGCACTGTTTGTACCAAGCTAATCGGCGTGAAGTCGTTCACTGAGTCGTAACTTAACTTTTTCAAGACTAAGGGGTTAACTACATGGGTCCCTGTTGTGCCAGCAGCAAGGGTGTAGCCATCGGGCTTAGCGTTGGCGACTAATGTTGTTCCTATTGCTCCACCTGCTCCGGGCCGGTTTTCGATAATGACCGATTGATTTAGGGACTGTCCTAGCTTCACTCCGAGAGCCCGCATCATAATGTCGACTGATCCGCCAGTGGTGAAGGGCACTATGATTCGTATAGGCTTTTGGGGCCAGTTTTCTATGTTCTTATCGCTTGCATGAGCCGTTAAACCCAAGGTAAAAGTTAGAATCCCAATAGTGGATATATTAAAATATTTTTTCATGATGTCTCTCCGTATTATGCTTACTTCATTTTGAACCTGTCTTCTGTTCTGGTGTACCACCCAGGACTTTCCATCCGACCTATCAGTTTTAGATTCTCTGTGTCTATATAGAATTTTTCAGGGTCAGTAATTGCGCTGTCTTTTATATGAATACCTACTACATGGCCAATTATTAGCTTGGCTGTAGTGTCTATATCAATAATTTCTTTTTTTGTGCATTCTATAGCTACCGGACTTTCAGATATAAAAGGCAGGTCTATTTTTTTCCCTTTTTTTGTTTTTAATCCTGTCATTTTTAGCTCATCTGTTTCAGATGGAAATGGAAATGAGGTTTCGTTCATTTTTTCAGCTAGTTCCTCAGAGACCATGTTTATTATGAATTTTCCATTTTCCATGATGTTCGCTAAAGTGTCTTTTGGTTTTCCATCCTTGTATCCAATTCCTAGACATATTACTGGCGGAAATCCAGAGAAAAAATTGAAGAATGAAAATGGAGCTAAATTTATAATTCCTTTTTTATCAGAGCTGATTACCCAAGCTATAGGTCTAGGAACTACCGTTGAAGCGAGTAGCTTATAACACTTTTTGTGGTCTAGTTGGGCTGTGTCAAAATACATAATAATAAGTAGTTCCTGTTGATAAATAATAGTTAATAATTGATGATTTATATCATTGTGAATCCACCGGATATACCTATCGTTTGACCGGTTATAAATAGAGACCTGTCCGAGGCTAAAAATGCGACTAATCCAGAAATGTCATCTGGACGTGAAACACGGCCCAACCCTTTACCTAAAGGATAGAAATTTAACATTTTCTTCAAAATTTCATTGTTTTCCGGTGTTGCGTCAGGATGCAATGGGCCATTGATAATTCCTTCGTGTGAAACTGCGCCTAATGCGACGGAGTTAACTGTAATGCAGTCTTTCCCATGCTCTTTTGCCAATGCTTTACCAAATGCCGCTATCGCCCCTTTTGCAGCTGAGTAAACAGCAAGGTTTGCTTCACCTACCCTACCCGCTTCGGAGATGATGTTTATTATTTTTCCGTCTTTGTTTATTATCATTTTGGGTAATACAGATTTGCTGCAATAAAGAGAACCATATAAGTTCAAATTTATTACTTTTTCCCAATCCTCAATAGGCATTTCCATAAAACGTGGAGTTTTTCCACCTTTTTCTCTGCGCTCAGGTACGATTCCGGCATTGTTTACTAATACATTGATATACCCATAAGCATTTTCTGCAGCCTGAATCATTGCTTCAATTTGCTCTAGATTGGTAATATCTGCTGGTGCAGATAAAGCCCGACCGCCCTTATCAATAATCTGACTTACCACTTCATTGCAGCGATCAGGGAATAGGTCATTAACAATCACAGCAGCCCCATCTTCTGCTAGTTCTAATGCAATAGCTCGTCCTACCCCTTGCCCTGCTCCGGTAACTAGGGCTACTTTGTTTTTTAATCTTTGACTCATTTTTTATTACCTATTTTCCAATGAAATTGGGTTCGCGTTTTTCTACAAAAGCATTAATACCTTCGCTTCTATCTTGAGTAACCATTAAAATACTAGCGGCATAGCGCTCGTAATCTAAACCTGAGTTAAGATCTACCTGCATCCCTGTATTTACACATTTTTTGCCCAAGCTTATAGCCATGGATGGCATTTTTGCTATTTTTAATGCCATCTCCATTGACTCTTCCATTAGTTTTTCTTTTTTGGATATTTGGCTGATCAATCCTAAGGATAGCGCCTCTTGAGCACCGATCATTTCTGCCATGAATAGCATTTGCTTTGCTCTGGATGCCCCGATCACTCGTGGTAACCGTTGAGTCCCACCCGCAGCAGGAACCATGTTTATTTTTATTTCGGGCAAGCCTAATTTAGCGTGCTCGGCGGCTATACGAATATCGCAGCATAAAGCAATTTCTAGTCCACCACCTAACGCAACGCCGTTAATTGCGGCAATGGTAGGCTTTTCAAAATCTTCTATTTTTTGCATTAATTCGTGAGTTTCTTTTTGAGTAAAAAAGAACTCATGAGAGCTTGTTTTTTCACCTACTCTTTCTTTTAAATCAGCACCTGCACAAAAGGCTCTTTCGCCTGTTCCTGTAATTATCACAACTTTTACATTCTTATCGTGTCTGGCTCGATTAAAAAAAACTTCTGCCAGATCAGATTTCATAGTTGATCCAATTGCGTTTAAGCGCTCTGGTCTATTCAGATGTATTATTCCTACCTTGTTTTTTACTTGCCAAGTTAACGTACCAATATTTTCTATACTCATTTTTTCACCTATTTGCTAAGAATATGTGCCACGCCTACAGAGCCTAGCCCGATCATATGGGCCATTCCTAAGCGTGCATTGGGGTGTTGTCGCTGACCTGACTCGTGTCGAAGTTGTCGGGTGATTTCTGCTATTTGGCCTATACCTGTTGGGCCAAGAGGGTGCCCCATCCCTATTAGCCCTCCTGAAGCGTTGATTGCGCACTTGCCTCCTAGAGCGGAATAGCCTTGATCCAAGTAGTGTGCGCCTTGCCCGATATCGCATAAACCCATCGCTTCACTGTAAATAAGTTCCTCGATTGAAAAAGCATCATGTAGCTCGAGCAAGTCGAGTTCCTTGGGGCTAATGCCTGCTTGTTCATAAGCGTCAAATGCTGATTGTTTGACTAACTGTGTGATAGAGCATTCGCTCTGATCCATGATTAGTTCACTGGCTGCAATGGAGGCACGCACACGTATGGCGCGGTTGGCGTTAAGTCCTAAGCGTTTCATCGTATTGCCTGAAATGAGAATAACTGCGGCTGCACCTTCGCCTCGAGGGCAACATTGTTGGGCAGTGAGGCTGCCGGCAACCGGAGCAGAACCCATAACTTGCGCTAAGGTTTTTTCACGGCGATGCTGTGCATAAGGATTCAGTGCGGCATTTTTGCGGTTTTTGACTGCGACTTTAGCCATAGCTTCGGCGGGTAGCTTATGTTGGTTTAGGTATTTTTCCGCCATTAATGCAAAATGAATTGCCGGTATGGTTTCGGTATCACTTAAGTGTGCGAGCCCGTCATGGTCAGCTGCTCTTCTGACATTACCGTGTTTATCCACTCCTGCAGCCAAGACGATGTCATGGGCACCAGAGAGGATCGCTAGGCAGGCCTGTCGGAATGCGTAGGAACCAGAAGCGGATGCATTCTCAACTTGTGTTACTTCCAGATTACTGGGGCCTAGGTGTTGGAGCATGACTTTACCGGCAGCCATACCTAAAGAGGTGGTACCTATATAAGCAGCCTGTATCTCATTCCATTCCAGCGCAGCGTCTTGCAGAGCCTGTCTTATGGCTGTCAGGCCTAATACGGTATAAGGAGTATCACTGGGGAATTGATAGGCATGCATGCCTATTCCAATGACATAGATACCGCCCTGTGCGGTCAGGTCTATGCTCATGACTGCTCCTTTTTCAATGGAACAAAAACGCAGTTGTACTGATCGGAGTCATAGCTTGGCATTGCTATGGCTTGCAGGGTTTGTTCGGGATGCAGTTGGCAGGAGTTATCGACCTGGAGTATGGCCTGCCGTATGAGGCCCGGTGCTAATTCGAGTTCGCCCACCAATGAAGGTGCTTGTATATCAGTGCCCAATGACATATTCAGGATGATGGATTTTTTGAGTATCCCTATGCCAGGCAGTTGTTCTATGGGGGTTTGTGTGAGGCAGGTGCCACAAACCCGGCAGCCTGGGACGTTAGCGGGGAAGTTTAATTGCTCGCATTGAGGGCAGCGTTTCATTAATAGATTTAATGCAGGAGGTGTTTCCGATAGGTCGAAAAGGGTGGGCTTACTCGGTTTCATAATTTCTACTGATGGAAATATATACGGTAAGCTGTAGTCTACTTCGATATCTCGTTGGTAATTTTCAGGGTTTACCCGGATTTTTAGTGTTTTTCTGATATCTTAGAGAAAGAAAGAATAAAATTTCTTCGGTATTTCGGAGAATCTATGTCGACTAACTTAGTGCCCGCCGCGGCTAGAGCTATGGCTTTATTTGAAGTGTTTGCCCGTGAAAAACGGCCTTTGTCGAATTCTGAACTGGCTAAGTTGTTAACTTTGCCGGAAAGTAGCTGTTCGGACTTAGTGCATACCTTGCTGCAATGTGGTTTTTTGCGGCGTATGGTGAAGTCCCGGAAGCTGTATCCCACTGAGCGTTTGCAGACGATTGCCAAGGAGATTGGCGCTACAGACCCCGTATTGGAGTCTTTACAAGAGGCTTGTGAGTTATTGCGAGATCGTACGGGGGAGAGTATTTTGTGTGGTCGCGTGCTGAACGGAATTGTGCAAGTTATTGTGTTTAGCGATGGTAGGCATCCACTGCGATATACAGGAGCAGGAAGCGATAAATTAAGCTTACACGTTTCGGCCTTAGGAAAAGCGATTTTGGCGTATGGTAGCCCGCAGGAGGCCGCTCGCCAGTTACAGTTTCGGCCGCTTCGAAAATTAGCCTCTGGCACCATTACGGATTTAGAAGCACTACAAGAGCAAATTGCCTTATTTCGCCGTCAGGGGTGGGCTCTGGTTGAAAATGAGGGCGGGGATGATTTAGCCGCGTTAGCGGTGGCCGGTGCAATAGGGGATGATGTATTAGCCGTGGCCATAGTTGGCCCGGTAGGACGCTTGGGCTTGCACCGGCAAGATTACGTTCAGGCATTGAAGCTGATACAGGCCCAAGTTTTTGATAATTAAAGAGTATCTCCGACAGGGCTGAACCTGTCGGAACGTAAGATTTATAAAGATTATTTTTTGCCCTTTTTCTCTTTTTTATCTTTTTTCTTCTTTTTGTCTTTGTCCTTTTTCTTTCCCTTTTCTTTGTCTTTTTTCTTGGACTTAGGCGTTTTTTCGTTTTTTGTGTCTGCCGGGCTGGGCTGAGTCATCTCTGCATCCAGCTCTGCCTGCAACTCGGCTGCGGCGGCGCGTAGTTCTTGGGCTGCGGCTTCGCGCTTATTGTCCGATTCCGGCAGGGCAATCATGGTGCCGCGACACGTGGGTACGCCGCACAGGCAGATGTAATTTTGTTTGAGCTCTTCGGTGATGGGCTCATCAATCACTAGGCCATAGTCATACAGTAGCTCTTCGTCAGCCTTGATATCGCGCATCGCGACGATATAGACGCGAGTACCCGTATCGTTCTCATGTCCTTCACAGTTAGGTTCACAGCAGTGGTTGATCCAGCGTGAGTCATTACCACGTTGGCCGCCATCAATGACTTTGCCTGAGCTAAGTGAAAAGAAAAAGGTGTGAAAGGGATCGTCTGGGTGGACGGGGTGACGGGCGTCGGCTTGCTCTGGGGTGAGCCGCCGACCTGCATATTCCAGTATGCGAGTGCCTGCGGGGATATCGCGCGCAGCAAAAACACCATTGCCATGCAGAGTGGATGCTTTAACCAAATGCCAAGGTTGGCGGCGTGTGACCATAGGAGTGCCTGTAAAAAGGGATAGAATGTAGATGTTGACCCACAAACATTGAGTGTACAAACATATGTTAGACGATTCGACGGCTCGTAACGGAGCCCAAGTGTTCCTGGATACCCTCCTGGAATTGGGGGTAGACACGATCTTTGGTTATCCCGGAGGGGCTGTGCTGCCTTTATATGATGCTTTATATTCTGAGTCTCGTATACGCCATATTTTGGTTCGTCACGAGCAGGCAGCGATGCATGCCGCTGAGGGCTATGCGCGTAGCACGGGTAAACCAGGTGTGGTGCTGGTCACCTCCGGCCCAGGTATGGCCAATACCACCTCAGGCCTGCTGGATGCGTTGTGCGATTCCATTCCCGTTTTGTGTATTAGTGGCCAAGTAGCTACGAGTGCTATTGGTACGGATGCGTTTCAAGAGTGTGATGCGATCGGTATTTCCCGACCGGTGACCAAGTGGAACGCACAAATACGTCGTGTTGAAGATGTCGCCGCCTTAGCGGCCAAAGGGTATAAGCTGTGTACTCAGGGTCGACCAGGGCCGGTGCTACTGGATTTTCCCAAAGATATACAAATTGCTGACGTACCCCTGACGGTTGCCCGAGACAGCGCGGACAGTGCGCAGGCCGATACTAGCGCACAAAGTGCGCCAGTGCTCGAGACCGCGATTAAGCGTGCGGCGGCCTTAATTGCCAAGGCCAAGCGTCCTGTGTTTTATGGCGGAGGCGGCTTGATTAATTCAGGGCTGGATGCCTGTCACGCGTTTGCTGGATTGGTACAAGAAGTGGGCGCCCCCTGCACGTTAACGCTTATGGGCTTAGGGGCGTATCCCGCCAGCGATGATCAGTTTGTTGGCATGTTGGGTATGCATGGCACGCTGGAAGCTAACTTGGCCATGCATCACGCTGATCTGATTATTTGTGTGGGTGCGCGTTTTGATGACAGGATTACCGGTCGTCTTTCGGATTTTTGTCCGCATGCAAGCAAAATCCATATTGATATCGACCCGGGCTCAATTGATAAAGTGGTGCGTGCGGATGTGGCCCTGGTGGGCGATTGTTATCCTTTGCTGCGCGCCTTACGTAAAGAGCTTAGCGCACATACGCTGGAGCCGGGCCACTTGGACGAGTGGTGGCAACGTATTGAGGTATGGCGTGCTCAGCAATGCTTGAAGGTAGAGCCATCTGATACGCATATTTTGCCGCAGCACTTATTGCTGGAGCTCAATGCGCAGTTGCAGGGCAAGGACGCCATTGTGTCTACCGATGTGGGTCAGCACCAGATGTGGGCTGCTCAATACATCAAGTTTGACCGGCCTCGACGCTGGCTCACTTCTGGGGGAGCTGGCACGATGGGGTATGGTTTGCCGGCTGCCTTTGGTGCTCAGATTGCGCATCCCGATAAAACGGTGGTGTGCGTAAGTGGGGACGCTTCTATCTTGATGAACATTCAAGAGCTAGCCAGTGCGGTTCAGCATCGTACACCAGTGAAGGTGGTGCTATGCAATAACGAACATATGGGCATGGTGCGACAGTGGCAAGAGCTGATTCATGATGGACGCTACAGCCACAGCTATAACGAGGCCCTGCCCGATTTTGTGGCGCTGGCCCGCTCTTTTGGTTGGCAGGCGGCTCAAGTTTCTGATCCCGGACAGTTGGCTGCTGCCTTGCAGGAGTGCTTGCAGTCGGAAGGCCCCTACTTTCTGGATGCACGCGTTCAAGCACAAGAGAACTGCTTTCCCATGATGCCAGCAGGATATGGGCATCAGCAGGTTATGCTGTCAGAGGATACGTGGTATGTAGAAGAGTAAGTTGTTGCTACACGGGCGAAAACCCCTATATGGTAGCGGAGCTGGCTGTTTTACAGTGTTTTAGGTTTTTTGACGATACAACAGGAGACATCATGCGCCAACGCATACGACATAGTTTATTTGCTCTATTAGCTGCTTCAGTCTTATCGGGCACCACGGCCGTGGCGCAAACGCCTTTGAAGCTGGCTTACGCACTGTCTACCAGCTCGCACTACGGCGCGGGGGCGGATGCCTTTGCGGCCAGCATAGAGGACGGCAATCAGTACAAAATTGAGGCCTTCCCCAACAGTGCCTTGGGGGGTGAGCGCGAGGTGATTGAAGGTTTGCAACTGGGTACCATCGATTTAGCGATTGTTTCCACCGGTGCTACCTTGAACTTCGTACCTAAAACAGGCGTATTCGATATTCCCTTCTTGTTCCGTGACCTAGAGCATGCCCGCACCGTGTTGGACGGCGATATTGGTCAGGATCTATTGAAGGAATTTCCCAAGCGCGGCTTGGTGGCGTTGGCCTGGGGTGAGCAAGGTTTCCGTCATCTGACCAATAGTAGCCGTCCAGTTACGACGCCTGCCGATGCTAAGGGTCTAAAAATTCGCACCACTGAAAACCCTATCCATATCACGGCATTCCGTGAAATGGGCGTATTGGCAACCCCCATGGCATGGCCCGAGGTGGCCACGGCGCTGCAGCAGGGCACCATAGATGGGCAAGAGAACCCTCTATCCGTGATTGTGTCCGCCAAGTTGCCTCAGTTGCAAAAATACCTGTCTTTGACGGCTCATGTGTATGGACCGGCGTTGGTGTTGATGTCGCCTACGGTGTATGACAGTTTGTCAGATGAAGAAAAAGCACGCTTCCAAAAAGCGGGGGACGCGGCCGCACAAGCAATGCGCAAGTACGTAGATGATATTGAGCAAAGCGGTGTCGAGTCGGTGAAGGCCGATGGTATGCAGGTTAATACAGTGGATCATGCTGCGTTTGCTAAAGCGGTTGAGCCTGTGTATCCCCAGTACTATAAGCAGTTCGGCCAAGAGCTGGTTGAGGCGATTCGCAATACCCAGTAAAGGAACGTAGCAGATGTGGTTTGTACGTATCCTGGATAAGAGCCTGTTCCGACTGGTGTCGGGACTGGCTCAATTATTACTGGTATCGGCTGTAGGTGCTGCTTTTTATCAGGTGATTGCGCGCTTTATTTTGCAGTCACCTGCTGACTGGAGCGAAGCCTGGTCGCGGGCAGCCTTGATCTGGACGGTAATGCTGGGCTTATGCCTCGCCTTTCGCCAAGGTGCTATGTTAAGTGTGGATGCGGTGCGTACATTTTTGACGTGTCGCCAACGGCGCTGGCTAGACCATATGGTGTTGTTGTTGACACTGGCATTTTTTGCCACCTTAACGTGGGCAGGGATACAGATGGGCTGGAGAGTGAGATTCCAAACCATGCCCAGCCTGGGCTGGTCCATTTCCTGGATTTATATTGCCATTCCTATAGGCTCAGTTCTTGCCATGCTAGGCGTATTCGCTCGCTGGATAGAGAACCCTGAGCCAGTGGTGGTGGATGATATGCAGTTATAAATTGCGGGCGGAAGTAAACACATGTCTCAGTTAATGTTGCTGGCAATGCTGCTATTTTTTGTCATTACCGTACCGGTAGCGGTGTCGGTAGGCTTAGCCAGCATAGTAGGTATCAATTGGGATGGACGCATGACAATGCTGGTTCTGGCCCAGCAAATGTATGCTTCCATGGATAAATACCCATTGGTAGCGGTGCCGTTTTTTATACTCGCTGGAAACCTCATGGAAGCCGGAGGCATCTCCGAGCGTATGGTGGAGTTTGCTAAAAGCGTGGTGGGCGGCATGCAGGGAGGCTTGGCGTGTAGCTGTGTGCTTACGTGTATGATCTTTGCCGCGGTGGCGGGCTCCAGTGTTGCCACAACGTTTGCGGTGGGTGCCATACTTATTCCGGCAATGGTTAAACATGGCTATTCCAGGCCATTTGCGGCGTCGTTACAGGCTACCAGTGCCGAGCTGGGTGTGATTATTCCTCCTTCCATACCATTGATCCTGTTTGCAGTGTCTACCGATACGTCGGTAGGTGAGTTGTTTATAGCTGGCTTAGGGCCGGGCTTGCTAATCGGTCTGGCGCTCATGGCGTATGTCTGGCTTTACGCCAAGCGACACAATCTGGGTACGCGAGATGGCTTACATCGCATGCCTTTATGGCCGGCCTTCAAACAGGCCTGGTTGGCTTTGCTAATGCCAGTCATTATTCTCGGTGGTATTTATGGAGGAGTGTTTACGCCTACCGAGGCCTCGGCCATTGCCGTGGTCTATGCATGGATAGTGGGCACTTTTGTCTATCGGCGCATTGATACACAGGCGCTCAAGCGCACTTTACACCGCTCTGTGGTGTCCACCGCGGTCATCATGTTTATTATTGCGAATGCCTCCATCTTTGGCTTTTTGCTGAATCGTGCCGGTATACCGAGTGCACTAGGGCATTGGCTAGGTGGGCTGTTTGATAGTCAACTGACTTTCTTGATTGGCGTGAATGTAGCACTGTTCGTCATCGGCATGTTTATCGAGACTTCGGCATCCATTGTGGTGTTGGCGCCTTTACTGCTGCCTGTTGCGATGCAGTTTGGGATCGACCCCGTGCACTTTGGCATCATTATGGTGGTGAACCTGGCGTTAGGTATGGTGACCCCACCTTTTGGTGTAAATTTATTTGCAGCGTGTTCTGTGGCAGGTATTTCACTAGAGCGTTTGATTCGACCCTTGATACCGTTTGTGCTGGTGGTGGTGGCGTGTTTGTTGCTAATTAGCTATGTGCCAGAGATTAGCTTGCTGATGCGTGACGTGGTGTATCGTTAATCAGCAGCCCGACAGAAGTATGTCGGGCTGCACTTACAGCCTGTTTATTCAGCCGTTTTAGCGGCTACTTTCTTAGCCGCTTTCTTGGCTGCCTTTTTGGCAGGTGCCTTTTTAGCGGCTGTTTTTTTGCTTGCTGCTTTTTTAGCCGCTGTCTTGCTGCTGCTTTTCTTGGCTGCGGTTTTACGGCCAGGTTTTTCGGGACGCGGCTCAAACTCAAAACCGACCTTGCCAGCCTCACCTCGGACTAAAAAGGCTTTAAATTTACGGTTTGTACGCGCTGATACAAAGCCATCTAGCAGATCTGTTTTACCCTCTGCCAGCAGTTTGTGCATTTGTTCGCGGCTAATGTCTTGCTGCAAAATCACTTTATTGCTGCGAAAATCGCAGCTTTTGCTGGCTCCGACGGACTTCTCGCACAGATAGCGCATGCCATGTTCGTAGACCTTGGCTCCACATTTGGGACACGGGCCAACCGACTCACTCGCGCTAAAGTCGATTTCCTCGTCGCTGTCATCGTCGTTTTGCCCAAAATCGAACTCGAGCTTGTACTCGTCAGAGATGCGTAAGATTGCCGAAAAAGGACGCCCCATTTTGCTGATAAAGCCAGGTAGCGGGCCAAGCTCACGCTTTTGCAGTAACTCCTCGACCTCAGGAAGTTCGAAAGTGCGGCCACCTGGGTGCTTGCCAATGGAAAACTCGCAGGCAGTACACGCGTAACGACGATAGTTTTCCTTCACTACGCTGCCACATTTAGGACAAGGGGTGCTTAAGGTTGCGTAGTCGCCGGGTACCGTGTCGCGTTCGTATTCCTTGGCGCGCTTGACGATGACCTGCGTCATTTGGGCGATCTCGCGCATGAATACACTACGCTCTAGCTGCCCTTGCTCGATTTGTTTGAGCTGGTGTTCCCAGCCGCCTGTTAGCTCCGGCGAGGTGAGTTCATTCACGCCTAGGCCAGACAGTAGCGTCATGAGCTGGCGTGCTTTGGCGCTAGGTACCAGTTCTCTGCCCTCGCGCCGCAGATAGCCTTCGTTGAGCAGACCTTCAATAATAGCGGCTCGGGTCGCGGGGGTGCCCAGTCCGCGTTCTGACATGGCCTCGCGCAGTGCCTCGTCGTCCACGAGCTTGCCCGCTCCTTCCATGGCCGAGAGCAAGGTTGCTTCGGTGAAACGTGCTGGCGGCTTGGTGGCCAACTGATGCAAATCGATATCTTCGGTGCGTACACGCTCGCCTTCGTCTACCGGCACTAATGAACCTTCCTCATTTTGTGCTTCGCGGCCGTAGATAGCTAGCCAGCCCGGCTTGACCAACACCTTGCCTTCGGTTTTAAAGTGGTGACCCGAGACTTCGGTAATGCGTGTGGTGACGCGGAATTCAGCCGCGGGGAAAAATACGGCCAGAAAGCGGCGCGTGACCAGCTCATAAATTTTGCCTTCCGCTTCGCTCAGTTCACGAGGAATTTGCAGCGTAGGGATGATGGCAAAGTGATCCGATACCTTTTTGTTATCGAAGACACGACGATTGGGCTTGACCCAGTTTTCCTTGCAGACGGTTTGGGCAAAGCTTTGCACGGATGCGGAAGCAGGTGTACTGCTGTCGGCCAGAGCCTGCATGGTGTCTTTGACGGTGCTGACGTAGTCCTCAGGTAGATAGCGGGAGTCGGTTCGTGGGTAAGTTAAGGCCTTGTGTCGCTCGTATAAGGTTTGCGCCAGGGCCAAGGTGGTTTTGGCTGAAAACCCAAAGCGCGAGTTCGCCTCACGCTGTAAGGAAGTCAGGTCAAACAGGGCTGGCGAGATCTGTGTGCTGGGCTTGGATTCTTCGTTAACGATGCCAGGCTGTTCGCGGCAGGCAGCCACAATGGTTTGTGCTGCGGTGGCAGACCACAGGCGTGAATCGCGCTTTTCAGCGTCTTTTTCGTCTTTTTTGAAATCGGGATCGAACCAACGACCTTGATACAGCCCAGCAGCAGCGATGAAGGTGGCATGCACTTCCCAGTAATCACGCGAGACAAAGCGGCGGATTTTATCTTCGCGTTCGCTCACTATGGCCAGTGTGGGGGTTTGTACACGACCTACCGGTGTTTTGAAAAAGCCACCATCTTTGCTGTTAAAGGCGGTCATGGCGCGAGTGCCATTAATACCCACGAGCCAGTCGGCCTCAGCACGAGAGCGCGCCGCGGCTTCCAGGGGCTTGAGCTCATCGTCGTCACGCAAGCTGGCAAAGGCTTCACGTATGGCTGTTTGCGTCATGGAGCGTAGCCATAAGCGCTGCACTGGCTTTTTAGAGCCGGCGTACTGCATGATGTAGCGAAAGATCAGCTCACCCTCACGCCCCGCGTCACAGGCATTAATAATGCTGTGTACATCTTTGCGTTTAATGAGCTTGACCAGTAACTTTAGCCGCTCAGTTGATTTTTTGTCGGTAGGCTGTAACTCAAACTGGGGCGGTATCACGGGTAAATGCGTGAAGCTCCATTTGCCGCGTACAGGATCATTCGGGGCAATCAGCCCTAGCAGGTGGCCAATACTGGCAGCCAAGACATATTGATCACTTTCAAAGTAATCCCCGTCTCGAGTGAAACCGCCCAAAGCACGGGATATGTCCAAAGCGACAGAGGGTTTCTCGGCAATAATGAGTGTTTTTTCCATGTGATTCCAATGACAGCAATTCTGCGGCAGTAGCGCGGATCATACGAGGTGGGTAGCAGTCTTTGCAAGTCGGCAGTGGCATAAGCCTACCTGATGCTGTGCCAACTGGCGAGTAGTGTCGCTGAAAAGGCCCGTTAGTTTGCGTGTAAATAACTGTACATCGTCTGATATTAACAAATGACAAGTGGTGCTAGAATGTAAGACAAGTTCGTCTTTAATTTGTTGCTTGTAAATTTTAGGGGGTGATGTGCAATGACACACATAGCTGGACACATGTTAATAGGCTCTGAGGATGTACAAGGGACTTCCGCAGCGATACAGGCCGTTAATCCGGCCACGAATCAGGTTTTATCACCGGTTTATGCGGGGGGTACAGAGGCGCATGTCAATGAGGCGTGCGTATTGGCGCAGGAGGCTTTTGCGAGCTATAGGCAAACCTCGCCGGCTCAGCGTGCTGCTTTCTTAGAAGCGATTGCGGATCAAATTGAAGCCTTGGGCGATATATTGATCGAGCGTGCCCATATGGAATCGGGCTTGCCATTGGCTCGTTTGCAAGGAGAGCGTGGACGCACTGTTGGGCAATTGCGCTTATTTGCTAAAGAAGTGCTGCGAGGTGAGTTTTTTAATGCTCGCATTGATTCGGCTCAAGCCCAGCGTCAACCTTTACCGCGCAGCGATATACGTTTGCAATATATTCCAGTGGGCCCTGTGGCTGTGTTTGGAGCCAGTAATTTTCCGCTCGCATTTTCGGTTGCAGGCGGAGACACTGCCGCTGCTCTGGCAGCAGGTGCTCCAGTGATTGTGAAGGGCCATTCCGCACATCCAGGTACTTCTGAGTTGGTCGGCCGTGCGATACGTGCTGCTGTGCAGGCATGTGGTTTGCCAGCGGGTGTTTTTTCTTTGTTGTTTGGTTCTGGGCGAGAAATTGGTCAAAGTCTGGTCAAACACCCTGTGATTAAGGCAGTGGCGTTTACGGGCTCTCGCTCAGCAGGTGTGGCCTTGATGCACACGGCTGCAGCACGTCCCGAGCCGATTCCTGTTTTTGCAGAAATGAGCAGCATTAATCCTGTATTCCTGTTGCCAGCGGCCTTGGCTGAGCGAGCGACTGAAATGGCGCAGGGGTTTGTGCAGTCTCTTACTCTAGGAGCGGGTCAGTTTTGTACTAATCCGGGACTGGTCATAGGCGTGCGCTCAGAAGGGCTGAATCAGTTCATGGCCACGGCTAAGCAAGCGGTGGAAAACGCGCCCAGCGCAACCATGCTGACCCCTGGTATTTTCGAGGCTTACGTGCAGGGTGTCGGGCAGTTGCAACACTTGTCCGCGGTGCAGGAAGTAGCGGTTGGACAGATTGATAAGCTGCAGGAAAATCAGTGTCAGGCGCGTTTGTTCCTGACAAGTGCATCACAGTTTATGGAGCATGCCCATATTCTGGGTCACGAGGTATTTGGTTCTGCGTCCTTGGTCGTGGAGTGTGACAGCGCTGAGCAAATGTTGGAGGTGATCGCCAGTTTGGAAGGCCAGCTCACGGCAACCATACAAATGCAGCCGGGGCAGGACGTAGAACAGGCTCAAGCTCTGGTGCAAGCCTTAGAGTTGAAAGTGGGACGTATCTTGTTCAATGGCTACCCCACAGGGGTAGAAGTGTGCGATGCCATGGTGCATGGTGGCCCTTTCCCGGCCACCTCAGACAGTCGTGCGACCTCAGTGGGTACCGCAGCCGTACTACGCTTCTTGCGGCCCGTATGTTATCAGGATGTGCCCGATGAGTTACTGCCGCCAGCACTGGCGGATGCAAACGCATGGGATCTGCCACGTCGTCAAAGTTAATAGCTGTTTTATAAGCGGGGCTGCACCTGCCGCAGGTGGGGCAGTCCGGCCTTCTATTTCGGGAAAGTGATATGGACAATAGCAAGTACATTGACGCGCTGCGAGGCGTTAGCACAGCCACGCTTAGCACGTGTTTATATAAGCGCGGCCTGCGTCAGCAATATATTCAGAATGTGTTGCCTGTGGGCGGCTCAATGAAAAATAAACGCATGGTGGGCCCTGCCTTTACATTGCGCTACATCGTGGCTCGTGAAGACCTGAATGGCTTGGAGCAGTTTCGTAACCCTGAGCACCCCCAGCGTAAGGCGGTGGAAACCTGCCCTCCGGGAGCCGTGTTAGTGATGGACAGCCGTAAGGATGCCCGTGCTGCCTCGGCGGGTTCGATTCTGGTCGGACGTTTAATGCAGCGCGGTGTTCAGGGGGTTGTTACGGATGGTGGGTTTCGGGATGCACAAGAAATTGCTGCAATGGATATTCCGGCCTTTCACCAGCGCCCCTCTGCCCCAACTAATCTGACCTTGCATCAAGCTTTGGATATTAACGTGCCGATCAGTTGTGGTGATGCGCCCGTGTTTCCTGGGGACATCTTGGTGGGTGATGATGATGGGGTGGTGGTGATTCCTGCACATTTGCTGGCAGAGGTGACCGAAGAGGCGGTAGACATGACGGCTTTTGAGGATTTTGTTGCCGAGCAAGTGGCTAAGGGGCAGTCCATTATTGGTTTGTATCCGCCTACTCAGCCTGCTAGCCTAGAGCAGTTTGAGGCTTGGCGTGAGGCAAATAAGCGCTAAGCGTTAGTTCAACGAGTGTGACTCGCTGCTGGGTAGTTTCAGCAGCGAGTTTTACCTTAAGGGCATGCCTTAAAAGATATCCGGCTCCCCCGCTTTAGGGCCAAAGTCATTTCCTAGGAAGTCAAAGTCACAGCCTTGATCCGCCTGTGAAATATGCTTAGAGTACATCCAGCCGTAACCGCGCTCAAAGCGTGGTTCAGGTGCCGTCCACGCGGCGCGTCGGCGCTCGAGTTCGGCCTCGTCCACCAGCATATCCAGACTGCGGTTAGGAATATCCAAACGAATCATATCGCCAGTTTTCAGTAAAGCCAGTGGCCCCCCAACATATGCCTCAGGGGCAACGTGCAAGACGCAGGCGCCATAGCTGGTACCGCTCATGCGCGCATCGGAAATGCGCAACATGTCACGATGGCCTTGCTTGATGAGTGCTTTGGGGATGGGCAGCATGCCCCACTCTGGCATGCCTGGGCCGCCCAAGGGGCCTGCATTGCGCAATACCAAGATATGGTCGGGTGTCACATCCAGATTTTCGTCGTCGATGGCGGCTGCCATTTCCGGATAGCTATCAAACACCAGCGCCGGGCCTGTGTGTTGTTGAAAACGAGCTTCGCAAGCAGAGGGTTTGATCACTGCACCATCTGGGCATAGATTGCCGCGTAAGACGGCCAGAGACCCCTCGTGGTATACCGGGTTATCTAAAGTACGGATGACATCATCGTTAAATACTTTGGCGGGTGCTAGCACCTCGCCTAGGGTTTCTCCGGAAACAGTCAGACACTCCAGGTTTAAGTGTTCTTTGATGCGGCTCATCAAACCCAGTAGCCCGCCCGCGTAGTAGAAGTCTTCCATTAGGTACTTGTCGCCAGAGGGTCGGATGTTAGCGATGACGGGTACCAGGCGGCTCAGTTTATCCAGATCATCTAGCGTCCAGGAGACACCAGCACGTCTGGCCATGGCCAGTAAGTGGATCACAGCATTGGTGGAACAGCCAGTGGCCATGGCAACAACAGTCGCATTACGTACTGATTCACTGGTGACAATTTGCTCCGGCCCCAGATCTTCCCACACCATATCAACAATGCGACGGCCACAATCTGCGGCCAGTCGGGTATGGTTGGCGTCGGCTGCAAGAATAGAAGAACTGCCGGGTAAGCAAAGCCCCATGGCATCCGCAATAGCGGTCATGGTGGAGGCAGTGCCCATGGTCATGCAGTGACCGTATGAGCGCGCTATACCTGCCTCTACACCTTCCCATTCCTGTTCGGTTAAGATGCCAGCGCGACGTTCATCCCAATACTTCCAGGCATCAGAGCCCGATCCCAACTGTTGTCCTTGGTAATTACCGCGGAGCATGGGGCCTGCGGGAAAAAACAGCATGGGCAAGCCTGCGGTGAGCGCCCCCATAATCAGGCCGGGCGTGGTTTTGTCGCAGCCGCCCATAAGCACGACACCGTCAACGGGGTGGGCACGAATCTGCTCTTCCGTTTCCATTGCCAACAGATTACGGTAAAGCATGGTGGTGGGCTTCATAAAGCTTTCGGAAAGCGTAATGGCAGGCATTTCCACGGGGAAGCCGCCAGCTTGTAAAACGCCTCGTTTTACGTCTTCAATACGTTCTTTGAAATGGGAGTGGCACGGGTTTAAGTCAGACCACGTGTTCAAAATGCCAATGATGGGTTTGCCTTCCCATTCTTGTTTTGAATAGCCCATTTGCATCATGCGCGAGCGATGTCCAAAGCTACGTAGGTCGTTAGGCCCAAACCAGCGCATCGAGCGTAGATCCTCGGCGTGTTTACGGCGTTCTTTTCGGTATGGGGTAGTGCTCACAGCGTCTCCTCTGGTTGAGTAGTGTGGTAAAACATGTCTAAACTACTTGTTTTACAATTATCGCCTATTTGGTGTTAAATGTAAGGTGTTGGTGTAGTAAAAAAGAATTTTTTCACGTAATAGAGTCAGTCAGCCCGGTTTCGTAGGGTGCTGACTAGTTAAAACCCTTCATAAGGAGACATATATGACAATGGGTTTCGGAAAGTCTTATAAAAAATTGGTCCTGACTCCCTTAGCGGTTTTAGGCTTGAGCTTAGGATTTGGCCTGAGTTCGACGGCCATCGCGCAAGAGCAATGGCCTACAGGGCAGATTAATCTTGTAGTACCTTTCCCTCCAGGTGGTAGTACTGACACGGTGGGTCGCATGCTGGCTCACGAGCTGGGTGAGCAATTAGGGCAAAATATTATTGTAGAAAACCGCGGTGGTGCGAGTGGCATTATTGGCTCGAACGTGGTGGCTAAGGCGAAACCAGATGGCTATACCCTTTTGTTATCTGGAGTGGGCTCGAATGCGATTGCGTATTCCATGTATGAACAGGTTGCGTATAAAGACGAAAATTTTGCGCACGTGGCCTTGCTGGCTGCTGGCCCTAATGTGCTGGTGGTGAATCCCGAGTTTGAGGCCAAAACTTTCGAAGAGTTTATAAAGCTTGTTAAAGAAAATCCTGGCAAGTACGTGTATGCCAGCTCGGGGAATGGTTCGTCTGGGCATTTGTCCATGGAAATGCTGAAACAGGCGGCAGATTTAGATATGGTGCATGCACCGCACCGTGGTGGAGCAGCTGCCATTACAGCCGTTATGGGCGATCAGGTCGCCGCCTTGATGTTGAATCAAGATAATGTGTTGCCGCATGTGCAGGGTGGACGTTTACGTGCGCTGGCCGTCACCAGTGCGGCTCGCAACCCTGCCTATCCAGACGTGCCTTCCATTGCAGAATCTGGCTATGAGGGCTTTGCGGCCGAGTCATTTTTTGGTTTGAGCGCACCAGCAGGCCTGGATCCGAGTATTGCCAAAAAGCTGAATGAAGAAACGATGATCGCTATGCAAAAGCCGGCGGTACGTGAAAAACTCGAAGGATGGGGATTTGTGGTGACACCGAATACTCCGGAGGAGTTTTCGCAGTTCATGAGCGATGAAATTGAAAAATGGGGACACGTGGTCAAGACTTCAGGAGCGCGCATCGATTAAATGCGCGCAGCCTTGTCCGACCCGTTTTTACTGGATGAGGCCGGCATTTCTCAGCAAGTTCGCTAAGCGAGCTTGCTGAGTATCGTTAAGTGGCCAAGCGGCAGGTGCTCTGGTGGGACCACAGTCTTCCCCCAGCAACTGCAAGGCGGCTTTGACGCCGGTGACGTTGGTGCCATTCATTTCTTCGGCTCGTATGGTCTCGAACTCTTCGATTTCGGCGATAAGCACTTGCGCTTGGGCGTAATCACCCGCTCGTAGTGCCTGCAAAATGGCGACGGAACGGGCAGGCCAGATGTTAATCAGCCCTGAGGTAAAGCCTTTAGCGCCCATGGCATACATAGGTGGGGCCCATGTTTCGGCCAGTCCGCATACCCAGACGACTTCGGGGGCGCAGGCGCGTATGGCTTGACCCAGCTTCAGTACATTAGGAGTCGCCCATTTAACACCCACTACACCGGGGATAGCGGTTAAACGAGCAATGGTATCTATGCCGATATTGTCGTTACGCAGATAAAGGACGACGGGCAGTCCTTGTGCGGCATCGGTGACGCGTTCTACGTAATCCACAACACCACGAGGCGCAACGAAGGGATCGGGTGGTTGGTGCACCATAATAGCGTCCACACCCGCGCGCTTAGAGGCACGAGCAAGGTCGCATGCTTCGCCTATGCTGCGTCCTACGCCATTTACGACGAAGCGACGGCCTGCTGTCATATCTGTGACAGCTTGCATCATGGTGAGTGCTTCTTGCTCACGTAAAGCGTAGTATTCACTGGTGTTACCATTAACGACCAGTATGTCTACGCCGCTGCGGTCAGCGCGGTCAATGATGGCTTGTAAGCCAGCAGGCTGGATTGTGTTGTCCGCATCAAAAGGGGTGACCAAGATCCCTGAAATACCAGTTAGGGCTTGGTGCAAAGTAGGAGTTTGAGTGCTCATATAAGGATCTGTCCTGAAGTAAGTCCCTGTGATTATTGCTATGATAGTTTCTTGTTGTAAGGCAACTATATTTATAATCTATAAACTTGTCAAACAAGTGATTGGGGGCTATTATTTTCCATGTATGATGCGCCTGTTGATTCAAGGGAGTATTCAATGACAAAAGAGCAAACTGCAGAATCGGCAAGCAAGCTGCCGCCGTTAAAAAAGATGGACTCTCGCTTACGTTTGAGTGACAGGTTGTATGGCTTGATTCTGGATAGAATCTTGTCAGGTGAGCTAAAAGTCGGCGACCGTTTGCCTTCCGAGCACGAGATTGTCAGACAATATGAGATGTCGCGTCCTGTTGTACGTGAGGCTTTGCTGCGTTTGCGTGCAGATGGTTTGATTACTGCTCATCAGGGCTTGGGTACATTTGTTACGCATCAGCCCGAGGTACGCATCAAGGCGTTTGATGATGCCGGCAATGTGTCGGCTTATTTACGTGCGCAGGAGTTACGCCAACCCATTGAGGGTGAAGCGGCTCGTTTAGCGGCATTGCGCCGTACACGGCCACAGCTCAAAGCGATCGAAGCAGCGCATCGGGTTTTTATTCAACAAGTGGGCGATAAGGGCTTATCTCCGGAGGCCGACCTCGAGTTTCACATGAGTGTGGCCCGAGCCAGTGGTAATGAGCTGTACGTCACTGTGCTGGAGTCTTTACTGGAGCCTATCCAGGGGTTTATGCGCTTGGCATTGAATTTAACCCGTACGGGTACAGCGCAGCGCTCGCAGATGGTGATTGCTGAGCACGAGGCCATTTTTCAGGCTATTGCAGCGCAAGATGGCGAGCAGGCGCGTACAGCGATGCTGTATCACCTTGCCCAGGCACGTAGTCGATTGGTGGGTAAAACCACCACATAAACAGTCAGTATTTTTTAAATGAACGTCAGGCAGGAGACATGCATGAACACAAAAACCGCAGTCATTAACCCTTTTCGTCAACGTATTTTAAATCGTGAGCGTTTAATCGGCTTTTGGAGCTTGATGACGAGCACGGTAACCGTAGAAATAGCGGGTTTGACGGATTTTGACTGGTTAGTGCTGGATGGCGAGCACTCGCCGACCTCTATCCCCCATTTGATGGCGCAACTGCAAACATTGAATGGAAATCAGGTAGCTGCGGTGGGTAGACCGGCGGAAAATAGTCCGGCCTTGATTAAGCAGTTTTTGGATATTGGCTTTTACAATCTTCTGATCCCTTTTATTGAGTCGGCTGATCAAGCAAGGCAGGCTGTATTGGCGACGCGTTATCCACCCGAGGGAATTCGTGGCGTGGCCGGCCAGCATCGCAGTAATCGTTTTGGTACGGTGGCGCACTATAACGAGAATATCAATGAGCAAATTTGTGTTTTGCTTCAGATAGAGACGATGGCAGGTGTACAGGCACTGGATGAAATCTTGCAGGTGGAAGGGGTAGACGGTATTTTTATCGGGCCCTCAGATTTAGCTGCTGCATGTGGGCATTTGGGTAATCCTTCTCACCCTGAAGTCCAAGCTACTATTCGTGACATTCATGAGCGTGCGCAGGCGGCCGGTAAAGCCACTGGAATTTTGGCTCCTGTGCAGGCCGATGCACAGCGCTACATCGAGTGGGGCGTGAATTTCGTGGCAGTAGGTACAGACTTAGGGCTGTATAAACAGGCCCTCTTCCAGTTACGCGACAACTTTCGTTAATAGTAGCTCATCGCGAGCCAGGTAATTGGCTCGCCATGCCCGTATTAGGTAATGGGTGCGGGGTTAAAAAGTGCCAGGGAGTTATGCAACTTAAGCTGCTCGGCACAGCTTTTTTGCTGCCCACTTGAAATGGCCAGTATGGCGTGAAATAGCTCCCACCCCATTTCTTCTATGCTGGCTTGGCCATCGGCAACACGGCCTGCATTGATATCCATTAAATCGTGCCATCGACGCGCCAGATCAGTACGTGTAGCGACCTTGATAACGGGTACTTCAGCTAAGCCATAAGGTGTGCCACGGCCAGTGGTAAATACGTGCATAGTCATGCCCGCTGCTAGTTGCAGGGTGCCACAGACAAAGTCACTGGCGGGTGTCGCCGCGAAGTTCAGCCCTTTTGTCTGATAGCGCTCCCCCGGGGCAATCACCCCTGAAATGGGAGCAGTGCCCGATTTGACGATCGAGCCCATGGCTTTTTCTACGATATTAGACAGTCCGCCGCGCTTATTACCGGGTGAGGTGTTGGCACTACGATCGACATGCCCACGTTTTAGGTACTCGTCATACCACTGCATTTGTTCAATCAATTGTTGGGCGACCTCGGGGGTGGCGGCACGAGAGGTAAGCTGAGCAATGCCATCTCGCACCTCACTGACCTCGGAGAACATAACGGTTGCGCCCGCCCTGACCAGTAAGTCGCTGGCAAACCCCACCACAGGATTAGCGGTAAAACCTGAAAAAGCGTCGCTACCCCCGCACTGTACGCCCACCACCAGATCGGAGGCCGGACAGGTTTGTCTGCGCCGCTGATTTAAAATATGCAGGTGCTTTTCCGCGGTCTGCAAAATCGTGTCTATCATGCTTTCAAAGCCTACGTGCTCGTCGTCTTGTAGGCAGATCAGATCGGTCGTGCTGCTATTGTTGGTAAAGCCGCCTTGAGCAATAGGAATAAAGCGTTCGGGAAACACGACATCGGCCTGCATTTTTTCGCATCCTAGGCTGATGAGCAGTGTACGGCCACCAAAGTTTGGATTTTTAGCCAAGTTGCGCAGTGTTCGGATAGGAATGACAGCATCCGGGGCCTGAATGGCGACACCGCAGCCATATACGTGTTCTAGGCTGACCACGTCATCAACATATGGAAAGCGAGGGAGTAACTCTTGCTTGATACGCTTAACCGCATGATCAATTACGCCGGAAACGCATTGCACGGTGGATGAGATAGCCAGAATATTCCGTGTGCCCACCGAGCCGTCATCGTTACGAAAGCCCTCGAATGTGTACCCGTCAAGTGGCTCGGGTGCGAGCTGTGGCAGGGCCATGGGAAGTTGCTCCAGCTCGGGTGCTGATGGCATGCTCAGTACGCTTTCCTCTAGCCAACTGCCTGCGGGAAGATCCTGTTTGGCATAGGCGATGACGACGTTATAGCGACGTATGGGATCGCCAGCGGCCAGGTCATGTAGATTGGTTTTATGCCCTTGTGGAATCGCTTGCAGTAAGGTGGGACCCTCTTCAAGCTGTGTGCCCGCGGCTAAACCGCCAGCTTGTGCAATGATGACCACATTATCCGCTGGATGCATACGGACAGCGCGATGTGAGGAAAGAGGCCTGGTGTTCATGGTGGACAGTCCTTGAGTCAAAAAGCGGCGATGCTTAGCCGCTAGCCGTGTTTGATGAATGGGTGATAGGTGCTAGAGCGTGGAGGTCGCGCAATATACTGCGATCCACTTCGTGTAAGGAGCTAAGGCCCAAGTGAGCCATATTGCGATGGATTTCCGATTGCAAAATATCAATGGCGTGCAGTACGCCGTTTTGGCCGCCTACGGTAGCGGCATAGTTAAAGGAGCGACCTAAAAATACGCAGTGAGCACCTAGCGCCAAGGCTTTAAGTACATCGGTACCACGACGTATGCCACTGTCCATCATGATGGTGGCGCCAGCAGCTACCTTGACGATCTCAGGGAGCACGACTAGCGGTGAGATCGCACCGTCAATTTGACGGCCACCGTGGTTAGAGATGATCAGGCCATCCGCTCCCAGAGCCGTGGCGATGGCCGCGTCTTCCGGTGCCACCAGACCTTTAATGACCAGTTTTCCCGGCCAGAGCGCACGTATGTGCTTGACGTGCTCCCAACTGAGGTGATCACGAGCCTGAAAGTCACGCTGCGCGTGAGCAGAAATAATGGGTGCGCCCCGCTCGGCTCGCCAGTTTTCAAAATGTGGCATGCCGTGCCTAGCAAGCGTTTGCAGGAAGGTACCCATTAACCAGCGAGGGTGGCGTAAACCTTCCCAAAATAGTTTGAGATTAGGTCGTAAGGGTGAGCTAAAACCATGTCTGGCGTAGTTCTCCGGGTTAACGGAAACGGGCAGGTCGACGGTTAACACCAGAGTTTTAAAGCCTGCACGGCTGATACGCTCTATCAAGGCTTCTACGCGTGCCATATCGCCTAGCATATAGGCCTGAAACCAGGTGTTAGGTGCCGCCTTAGCTACTGCTTCCATAGGGATGAGTGAGGCACCGCTCATCACCGCAGGGATGTTTGCTTGCTGAGCTGCCTGTGCCAGAGCGACGTCACCCCGATAGCACCACATCGCGTTCAGGCCTACCGGAGAAATGCCAAAAGGGCTGTCGTATTCGTGACCAAACAAGGTCATAGATTGCGTGCGTTGGGAGACATCCTTTAGCATGCGAGGGACAAAGGCAAAACGGTCAAAAGCTTGCCGGTTTTCTACTAGGCAGCGCTCATTGTCCGCGCCGTTATAGATATAGCTAAAAAGTTGCGCCGGCAGCTTTTTTTTAGCGGCGTGTTCGAAATCTTGAAGTGAACGTATGTGTTTCATAATGGGGTTTGTGTAGCTCGTGAATTCCCCTATGGTAAACAACATGCATGTTTATATATATTGAATAAATTAAGTCAAAGATGTTCGATAAAAGTAAATAAAAAGTATGACCCTAAAACAACTGGAAGCGTTTTACAGAGCCGCCACGTGCGAGAGTTTTGCGATTGCGGCGCAACGGCTACACCTGTCGGTTTCTACCTTGTCTAAGCGTATTTCTGATTTGGAAGAGTATTTGGGGCAAGCCCTGTTTGACCGGGATCACTATCGTGCCAGTCTAACGTCTGCAGGCCTTGCTATGCTGCCTAAGGTGAGCCAGTTGCTTAAGCAGGCGGACGAATTACGTTATCTCACTTTAGCTGAGCAAGGCGTGCAGGGAAATTTGCGGTTTGCAGTGGGGGAGCTTGCCTCCTTGACCTGGCTACCTCGTTTTATGTCGGTAGCCGCTCAGCGCTATCCAGGGCTGACCCTGGAGCCGCATGTGGACGTGGGTCAGGAAATGGAATTGGGTGTGCAGCGGGGGGATTTGGACTTTGCCATTATATCGGGCACCTCGTCGCGTCCGAATGTGGATTCGCACAAAATAGGCACCGCTCAGTTTTGTTGGGTGATAGCCCCCTCGCTTAAAGCTCAGTGCTCGACTGTGAGCGAGTTTGCGAGCTTGGCTTTACCCTTGGTAACCATGCCGCCTGGAGCAGGTACGTATCGTATGCTGGAGGCCTGGATTCAGCACAATGGCGTTGTGTGGGGCAAGCGTCTTACTTGTAATACCTGGGGCTCTGTAGCCGCTCTCTTACTAGAGGGGGCGGGCGTGGGCTTTTTACCCAGAGCATGGGCTGAACCTTTGCAACAGCAAGGCTTGCTCGTAGTGCTTGAGGACTGGCCCGCCCTGCCCTCGCTGTACTATTCTTTGCAGACCCGAAAAGACGATATTCGTTTGGTCATGCGTGTCGTGCGTCAGTTACTGGATGAAGAGGTGAATTTCGCTTTACCCATACGTTTTTTGGCGGGCAATATGCAGGAGCCTAAGCACTCATGAACTCCACCATGCTTGAGTATTTTGTGATGGCTGCCCGCATGGGCAGTTTATCCCGGGCAGCCCTAGAATTAGGTATTGAACAGTCCACCATGACGCGGCAAATTTCGCGTCTGGAGTCCTTGGTCGGGGTGCGTTTATTACACCGCAGTGGACGTGGTGTGCAACTGACGGATTTAGGAAAAGAGTTTTTACCCCAGGCACAGAGCGCTTTACAGGCATTTGAGCAAACGCGACAACAGGCTTTGCAGCTAGGGCGTAGTGGCCCGGCTCAGATTGTCGTGGCGGCACAGCCCACCATTGCGTGGATGTTGTTTGGTCCCTTGGGGCAGGCCTTAAAAACACGTTTTCCCGATGTAAAGTTACACATGTTGGAGGGCTTGGGTCTGGACTTATTGAATTGGCTGAAAGAGGGCAAAATTGATTTGGCCCTGATGTATATTCCGGTGCAGCCTCAGGTTGCTGAGTTTGACATGCTGTTGCGCGAGCCTTTGTACGCAGTGATGGCTCCTGATCATGAGCTGGCCAGCCGTGAGGCTATCTCGGTGCGCGAGCTGTTGAGTCAACCTTTAGTATTGCCAAGCACACACCATGGCTTGAAAGCACTATTACAGACTCTGGCAAGGCAGGAAAACATGCCCTTGAACCATGCTATTGAGTGTGATGGATCCATTGCCATTACTAAGCGAATGGTAGAGTCAGGGCATGGTTTGACCGTCTTATCGCCAGCCGCCGTAATGCGAGAGTGCGAGGCGGGCTATTTGGCAGCGGTGCCTATTGATGATGAGCGCTTATTGCGTAGCATAGGGCTGGCCACGGCGCGTAATCGTCCCATGATGAAAGCCAAGTGGGAGGTTCACCAGATTATTCGTCGGGTTGTAGAGCAGTTAATTGCTCAGCATGCCTGGCCGGGGGCGATGCCACCGGCCAAGTAAAGGCATGGCTTAGTCCATCGTGATATTGGCTTTTTTGGTGACAGCAGCCCATTTGGCTACTTCTTTTTTCTGGAATTCGGCCAGCTCATCGGGACCGAGCCCAGAAGGTGTCAGCCCTAAAGAGCGCAGCTTTTCTTGTACTTCGCTGTCTTGTAGTGCGGCGTACATATGTTGATGCAGCTTTTGTATGATGGGCTCAGGGGTGCCGGCTGGCGCAAAGACAGCTTGCCACGACACCACGTCATAGCCAGGCAGACCGGACTCGGACAGAGGCTTAACACCTGGCAGGCTCGCATCTTCCTGAGCGGATGTGACGGCTAGCGCGCGCAGGTGTCCAGACTTGATCAGTGGCATAGCCGTCGTCAAATTATCGAACAATAGATCGATTTCGCCGCCTACCAAGGCTTGTAACGAGGGTGCGCTGCCCTTGTAGGGGACGTGCAGCAAGCTGGCATCAATCATGGAAGCGAAGAGCTCACCGGCTAAGTGCTGTGAAGAGCCCACACCGGAGGAGCCGAAGGTGAGCCCCTGCTGTTTAGCCTGTGCAGCCTGTATGAGTTCAGTGGTGTTTTGAAAAGGACTGTCGGCGCGTACCACCAGAACGTTCGGTAAGGTTCCAGTCAGAATGATGGGACGAAACGACTCAACCGGATCGTAGCCTATAGAGGGGTAGATGCTGACATTAATGGAGTGCGAACTGATCGTGCCACCCACCAGAGTGTAGCCGTCAGCTTTGGCTCTGGCCACTTGTGCCGAGCCCAGGCTTCCGCCTGTGCCTGGCCGGTTCTCTACTACAACGGTTTGGCCTAAGGAGCTGGTCAGAGCCTGGCTGTAAATACGGCCAATAATGTCAGTCGCTCCGCCTGGGGTGAACGGCACTATGTAGCTAATAGAACGCGTTGGCCAGGTGTCGCTAGCGTGGCTGGCACCCGCTGCGGTGAACAGGCTGCCGGCAATAATTAGGCTGCTCGCCGCCGCGCGTAGGGACGGAAGAAAATTCATCGTGTACTCCTCGTGATTTTTTATAGATAGCGAGTGAATGGTCTGTTGACGGACTGTTAACCTTGTCATGTCAAGCTTATATTGAATGTAAGACAAGGTATGCCTTAAAAGCGAGTGACTTCTTACATATCAGAAATGCAGGAATGCCCATGCTCTCTTGTGCACTCTCTCCTATGCTTTGGTTCAGTACAGATTAATGACCGTTAATAACGAAATGAGGTAGTGGAAAATGCAAAGTCGAACAGGGGGACGCCTGATTGTAGAAGCCTTGTGTGAGCATGGCGTGGATCGTGTGTTTTGTGTACCAGGCGAAAGCTTTTTAGAGGTGCTGGACGCCTTGCATGATCAGCCGCAGATCGATTTGGTCGTCGCCAAACACGAGGGCGCTGCGGCCAATATGGCCGAGGCAGACGGCAAGTTAAGCGGCAAGCCAGGTATTTGTATGGTGACACGTGGCCCCGGCGCCACGCATGCCAGCATTGGTGTACACATTGCTCAGCAAGACTCTACTCCCATGATCTTGATGATTGGGCAGGTGGCTTTAGCACATCGTGAGCGCGAAGCTTTCCAGGAAGTCGACTACCAGCAAATGTTTGGAGGCATGGCCAAGTGGGTAGTGGAAGTGGACGATGTGGATCGCATTCCTGAACTGATGGCCAGAGCGTTCCAGCTCGCTGTGTCCGGACGCCCTGGTCCAGTCGTGATGAGCATGCCAGAAGATGTGTTATCGCAGCTTTCCTCTGTTAAGTCTTGCAAGTCTATCCCTACAACGCCGGTCGGTTTGCCCGCTAAAGCGCTCGGCGAAATAGAGCAGATGCTTGCTACAGCGCAGCGTCCCCTTTTGCTTTTGGGAGGGGCAAACTGGTCCGAGCAAGGGGTAGAGCAGTTACGCCAGTTTGTGCATAGCTGGAATTTACCCGTGGCGGCCAGTTTCCGACGCCAGGATCTTTTGGATAACCGTGATCCGCATTATGTTGGTCATTTAAGCCTAGGTATGAATCCTGCTTTAGCCAAGCATATGCAGGAAGCTGACTTGATTATTGCCCTAGGCACGCGTTTGGGGGACGTTCCTACTGACGCCTATACCTTGCTGTCTGTTCCCAAGCCAGCACAAAAGCTTATACACATACATGCTGATCCTTCAGAGCTGGGGCGTGTTTATCAGGCGGATCTTGCGGTGGCCGCCCAGCCGTGTGAAGCGCTCAGTGATTTAATCACCATGCCGGTGCCTGACACCCTGCCCTGGTCACAGTGGACGAAACAGGCCAGAAGCCATTTAGAGTCATTCCGAGACTGGCAATACAGTGATGAGACACTTGCGCCTCAGGGGGTGGATATGACGGTTGCAGTGCGTCATTTGAATCAGATCTTGCCCGCAGATAGCATACTGACCAATGGGGCGGGAAATTACTCGGTGTGGGTGCATCGGTTTTATGAGTACAAGCAGTACCGGACCGAGTTAGCGCCTGTATGTGGTGCCATGGGCTATGGCTTGCCTGCCGCGGTAGCCGCAGCCAAGCGTTATCCTGAGCGTACGGTGATTTGTTTTGCGGGAGATGGCTGCTTTTTAATGTATCCACAGGAAATAGTGACCGCTGTAGAACATGGCCTGAATCTCATTGTGATTGTGGTGAACAATGGCATGTATGGCACGATACGCATGCACCAAGAGCGCTCACATCCAGGGCGTATTAGCGGTACGAATCTGCAGGGGCCTGACTTTGTGGCCTTGGCGCAAGCTTGTGGCGCTCAAGCGGAAAAAGTAGTGTGCTCCGAGGATTTTGCCCCTGCTTTTGAACGAGCACAAAAACAGGGGGGAGTGACATTACTAGAGCTGGCTGTAGACCCGCTACAGATTACGCCTCAATTGCGTTTGAGCTAAGCGCTAAGCGGCTATTGTTCGAGTTGAATATTAGCCGCGTTAATCACCTCTTGCCAGCGAGCCACCTCTTGCTTTTGAAACGCTGAAAACTCTTCAGGTGAGTTCGCGACGACCTCAAAGCCTAGCTGATTCAAAGTTTTGGTCACTTCGGGCGTTTGTAGTGTCTGGCGCAAGGCGTCCGATAGCTGTTGGGTGATTGTGTCTGGGGTATCTTTAGGTACAGCAAAGCCTTGCCATGAGTACACCACCATATCCTTGATACCTAACTCGGTCAGCGTGGGCACGTCTGGCAGTTCCGCTACGCGCTCACCGCCGGTTACGGCCAGAGCTTTGAGCTTGCCGCCTTTGACATGAGTCAAGATAGCGCCCAAGTTTTGGAACGAAACGTTGACTTGTCCGCCCAATAAATCCACGATGGCTGCCCCGCCCCCACGGTACGGCACATCCATGCCTGTGGTGTCTGTACGCTGACGGAACATGATGGCAGACAAGTGGTCAGAGGAGCCGGTGCCTGAGGAAGCATATGAGAGTTGATCGGGATTTTTGCGTGCATACTCCAGTAGCTCGTCCACGGAGTTGGGTGCAAAGTTTGGTGCAGCCACCAGTACGTTAGGATTACGTACTGCCATAGTCAGATAGCGGAAGTCCTTGCTGGGGTTATAGGATAAGTTAGTAAATAGGGCTTCGTTAATGGCGAAAGTGCCAATGGAACCCACCATCATGGTGTAGCCATCAGCGGCTGAACGAGCCAGTGCTTGTGCGCCAATAGCACTGTTAGCACCTGGACGATTATCAGCGATAAACGTTTGATTCAAGATTTTGTTCAGACCGGGAACGACGCTACGGGCAGTAATGTCAGACGAGCCACCCGGTACAAAAGGAACAATCAGCGTAACTGCTTTTTGACTGGGCCAGGTATTGGCAACAGCTTGTCCGCCCAAGCCTAGTGTGCATAAACATAGACCGGCTAATGACCATTTTTTGAACTGTGAGATCACGTAAAAATCCTCCTTAAGGATAGGTGAAAAGCGTTACTTTAATTTTTATAGCAACATGTCTGTCAATCTAGTTATAAAATGCCAACTTGTCAATTAAGTATTATCGCTTAACCCTGGTAATGAAAGCAGAGCACACCCGTTACCAGGATGAATGTGTCAATCAGGAGGAGGGGAAATGGCGACAGCCCACATAGAATATGAAACGCTGCTAGAGCAGATTTGCTTGGTATTACGCGCGTGGAAAATGCCAGAGAGTTATGTACAGGCGTGTGCTCGATGCATAGGTATGGCCGATTTACTAGGTGTGGATTCTCATGGCATATCCATGCTGCCTACGTACGAGCGTAAATGGCAAGCGGGCGGATTAAATATGCAGGCGCAGCCCGAGTGCGTGCAGCAAACTGCTGTACTCAGTGTGTGGGACGGGCATGCAGGCCTAGGCCATGTTGTGACCGAGCAGGCCATGCGGCAAGCCATAGACATGGCTGGGCAGCAAGGTGTCGGGCTGGCGGTGATTCGTAACTCTCATCATTTTGGTGCGGCTGGTGTCTATGCGCGTATGGCACTGGAGCACGATATGTTAGCGTTGGTATTAAGTAGTGCACGCAAGCCTATTTTAGTGCCTACCGCTGCGGCCGCACCAGTGTTGGGGACGAATCCTATTGCGTTTGCCGCGCCAGCTCAGAATGGGGACTCCTTTGTGCTGGATATGGCCACAACGACAGTAGCAGCGAATAAGTTACGGGTGTATGCCTACGAGGGTAAGTCCTTGCCGCCAGGATGGGTGGTGGACGATCGGGGACAATCGGTTAGCGATACAGCACAAGCAGTCGATTGGGTCTTTGAGCAAGTGATGGGGGGCTTGACCCCTTTAGGCGGTAGCCTGACGCAAGGCAGCCACAAAGGATATGGCCTGGCCATGCTAGTGCAAATTTTGAGTGCGACGCTTTCGGGTGCAGGCTTTGGGGCCCAACAAACAGAGCAAGGAAAGCCGGACGATGTGGGGCATTTTTTACTGGTTGTAGACCCAGCATTTTTGCGTCCTGCGGGCGCCTTTGAGGCGGACTTGTCGGCGCTGCTAGCGTTTATGCGTGCGTTGACGCCGGTTGATGCAGCCGTGCCCGTGCAGGTGGCTGGTGATCCTGAGGTCCGCAAGCAGACACTCAGACGGAATGCAGGGGTGCCGTTAAGTGCCGCCCTGTTGCTCGAGTTACAGCAGTTGGCCCAGCGCAATGCCGTCGATTTCTTGCTGAGCTAAAGGTCTATAGGGGACAAATGGTGTAACCACAGGTAAGGAATGCAAGATGTAAGACGCATGGGTAGGGCGAAATATGCTTATGATAGGGCTGGCGCTGCATGGGCGCTTTATAGCCCTGGTTTTGTCCCTTTTACCTTTGTAAACAAACATGTCCTTGAACTCTCATTCCTGGCCCCGCTTTCTGAGTCGTTGTGCTACCGGCCTGGGCACTTTGCTCCTTGCCAGTGGTTTGATCACGTGGGTAGCAGCAAACTGGTGGCATTGGGCTGCGTGGTTACGTCTGGGGCTGGTGCAACTGCTGGTGCTAGTGTGCTTGCTGGCAGCTTGTGGCCTGAGATCTTGGCAGAACAGGTTTCATCCTGATCTGGCTGCTTCCAGTTTATTAACGGGTCTAGCCAGCGTTGCGGTGGGGGGCCTGTTGGCCTTGATCGGGCAGATTTATCAGTCCGGTGCTGACCCATGGCAGTTGTTTGCCTTGTGGGCGGTGCTGATCTTGCCCATGGTGCTTACTGTACGCACCTTATTTTTAAGTCTGTTGGAATTCGTGTTGCTGAATGTGGCCATGTTTCTGTATTGGCAGACTTTGCACACTTACGCATTGTCGACATCGCTGGCACTGTGCCTGCTCAACACGCTGTTGTGGTGTGTGTTTAATACGGTCTATCGTGCGCGTGGGGACGCGTGGCGCGTCTTACCGCGTTTGGCTGCCCTAGGTATGCTAGTGGCCGGTGTGTCCATGTTGGGCAGTCAGCATACCCTAATTTTGATGGGCGGATTTTTACTGTGGTTTGTGGTGCAACGTTATTGGCGCTATGACGGTGTTGTGGCTATTTTAAGCCTGGTGGGGGCACACATCAGCGCATTTTATGGTGTGTTCACATGGCTGGATTTCACTTTGGGCCTGTGTTTAGTGCTGATTGTATTGGGCTTTTGGTTAGTGCGCTGGCGCACGCTTGTGGCGCTTTTTGTAGTGCCTACGCCGCATCAGCCCACTTCAGTGGCAAGTCAGAGCAGTACGGCAAATCATCCGCCTCAGCCCCCGGCAAGCGTATCTTCGGATCGCCATGATAGCTGGTATATACGTCTATTTAAACTGTGCTTTGTACTGGTCTTGCTGGCCGTTATGTTGGCGTTTCTGGCCGTCAGTTTAGGTTTAGACGAGCAGGAACTTGCTTGGCTGGGCCTGGCCTTATTGCTGGCGTCACCTGTGCTTGTGTATCGTACACAGGTGGCGGGCGTCATGGCGGATCTCATCGCTTTTTTACAGGTACTAGGCATAGCCCTGTTTAGCGTCATGAGTATATATGGGCAGGTCTATCCTTTTGCCTTTTGGGTAGCCTGCCTGTTTGCTATGTGCTGGTCGCTGCTGCTTTATTGTTTACCAGCGCAATCGTTTTTAATACGCTGTATTTTAGTTGTTTGGGGAGTAGGTGCAGCACTTGCCTTGTTAGCGCACTATGATTTTGCCGTATATGCGGTCTGGGTGTCCGTCAGTATGTGGGCCTGCTGTTTTCTGCTTGCCTTGCTAGTCGGGCATGGCATATATAGACGTGGTTGGAACCCAGCGCTGTATAGCCCGTTGTTCTGGGTGTTTTTGCTAAGTGGCTTGTACGGACAACAAACTCTAGTGTTCAATTTTGTACATGCTGAACAGAATCTGGCGTGGCTAGAATTCATATTGACGCATGTCTTGCCTAGTTTGCCAGTCTTGGTGCTACTTGTGTATTGGCCGTTGCGTCGCTCCCCGTCGCTATCGCAATGGGTCGTGTTTGGTGCGCTCGTAGCCTTGTGCTTTATCTGGCGACAGTATAGTTTGGTGACGCTGGCACTCACTTGTCTGTTACTGGGCCATGCCTGGCGCAAGCGCAGTCTGGTTGTGGTGGGCTTGTTGTCCATGGTGTATGGCTTGGGTAATTTGTATTACTACATGCCCCTTAGCTTGACGTATAAGGCCTATGTACTATTGGCGACAGGCCTAGGCATGCTGGTCATGGCAGGCTTGGGGGGTTACGTGCGTATCCACGCTTTCACTGCTCAGCCTGGTGCAACTGAATCAAAAGTTTCTGTCAGAACGCTGGGTATCGTACTTAGCTTGCTGGCCAGTCTGACGGTGGCCAATGCGCTTATTTATACCAAAGATGGCGTGTTGCGCAGTGGCAAGACGGTCGTGCTGGAGCTGGCACCAGTGGATCCGCGCTCCTTACTCCAAGGAGATTACATGGCGCTGCGATTTAGCGTACAGCAGCATGTGGCCGAGATGCTGGCCGATATGCCTCCAGCGTTGGCGCAGGCGGTGCAGGAGGCCAATCGCGTGCGGGTGTTGATGACACCCAATGAAGAGGGGGTTTTTGGGCTCAGGGCAATCCAGATACCAGATCAGTCTAAAGAGCTGTATTTTGCTCGCGATGCGCGCTATCAAAATAAGCAAAACTGGCCTCCAGAGGCTGTATTAGTACGTTTGCAGCGACGTGGCTCTGACTGGACACTAGGCACCGATGCTTGGTTCTTTCCAGAGGGGCGTGCACAGGATTTTGAACAAGCACGTTACGGGCTATTCAAAACGAATGCCCGCGGGGTGAGTATTCTGACTGAAATGTTAGATGCAAACTTGCAGCCGATTGAACGCCTGCTTATCAGAGAGCAAGAGCAATAACACCGACTAGCAGGCGTGAGCCTGCTAGACTGGCATAAGCACCTTAAGCTTGTGTTAGTGCGCTTGGCGATCCAGATCGTTGCTGAGCAGCTCTTCGAAAATCAGGTGATCGATTTCTGCTTCGTGGCTCCATAGCACCATCAGTGCCACGACTTTGATCTTGTCCAGGGAAACCGGGCTTTCGTCAATTGCAATGGCGCTTTCAATCAAGATTTCGCGCAGGTGGGGAGGTAAGACACCGGAGTTTTGCAAAAAGGTAATAAAACCTATCGCTTCGGGTCCTAGCAAATGGTGTTCGTGATCAGCAAAAATACGCCGACTATCTGTGTGTTCAATTTGCTGTAAAGGCTGGCATTGAGAAGATGTTTCGGACAGTACATGCAGCCAGCTCAGGGCTTCGTTGATATCGTCATCTTCAAAGCCTACAGCGGCTAGTTTATGTGCTAGAACCTCGGCTTTAGGACAAGCTTGGGGGTTGTAGTACGTTTCAAATAGATAAACCAGGATGTCAAACATGGGTATAGGTTTGCCGTCCGCATAAGGATTGAAAGCAGGTGAGCAATTAAGCGTCGATACAGACTGTACGCTTATTTGTGCCTCTGGGCAAATATCTACGTAGTACAAACAGGTGTAATGTTGTGTGGTAGACATGGCCCAAAGGCACGTATGTTGCGCTTTATCGTTAAGGTAAACGCCGCTTTCGTTTTTGAAAGTGTGGTTTATACGTCAGTAAACAAGGGTATACGTTTATTCCTCTGGAGTAATCGTGAGTAGTGGCGCTCCATCATCCACTTGATCACCGATGGCAAAGAAAATCTCTTCAATTGTGCCATCGGTGGGGGCGTGAATACTGTGCTCCATTTTCATGGCTTCCATGATAACCACCAGTTCACCGGCCTTCACGCGGGTACCCGCTGCATGCGGTAAAGCGATGATCTTGCCTGGCATTGGTGCGTTTAGCCCTCCAGTGTGCTCCTGGCTGTCCTGCACCTGAAGCAGCATAGGGTCTTGGCGTTGCAGAACGCGTAAACCGTGGGCGCTAAATACATACACCTGGTCTTTATCGAGCAAGGCTTTGGCTTGATAGCTGTGCTGATCCAGACGCACAGTGAGTGTGTCCTGAGCGGATACGTGCCAGGAAAATTCAAACTGTGCTTGATCCAGATGCAAGGTAAGGCTCTGTGCCTGGTGTTTGAGCGTGACGGTGTAGTGTTGCTTTCCTTCGGCGAATACAAAGCGGCGTTGGTAGCTGCCGCTGACTCGCCACATATCCGTTTGTGCCCATACCTCGTTGGCGGCCTGACTGCGTTCTTGCGCCAGCACGCCGGCAACAGCCAGTGCGAGTTCGGTGGGGCTAGCGGGGCTTGCGGCCGGGAATAACTGCGCGTGACGGCGCTCGATCAGACCTGTATCCAGATCGGCGGTGGCAAAGGCCTGATCGGACAGCAAGCGAATTAAAAAAGCGATATTCGTGTGTACCCCAACGCTGTACGTACCTTGCAGTGCCTTGACCAGACTGGCCCTGGCCTGTTCCCGGTCTGTGCCATGCACAATCAGTTTGGCAATCATGGGGTCATAGAATGGCGAGATGCTGTCGCCTTGCTGTACGCCACGGTCTATGCGCACCGAGTTGCTATTGTCGAACTCACTGTGGGCGGGAAATTGCAAATGGCGCAAGGTACCAATTGAGGGCAGAAAGTCGTTATCGGGGTTTTCTGCATACACACGCACTTCTATGGCATGGCCGCGAATTTGTAGTGCGTCTTGGGTGGTGGGCAGGTTCTGGCCGGCGGCAACTTTTAACTGCCATTCAACCAGATCGTGACCGGTAATCATTTCAGTGACCGGGTGCTCTACTTGTAAGCGCGTATTCATTTCCATGAAATAAAACGTGCCGTCTTGCTCGGTAATAAATTCCACTGTACCGGCGCCTACGTACGACACGGCTTTTGCCGCGGCGACCGCGGCCTCGCCCATGGCTTGACGTCGCTCTGCTGTCATACCCGGTGCGGGTGCTTCTTCGATGACCTTTTGGTGGCGGCGCTGTACCGAGCAATCGCGCTCGAACAGGTACACACAATTGCCATGGCCATCGGCAAACACCTGAATCTCAATGTGTCGCGGTTTGACGATGTAGCGCTCTAGTAATACCTTGTCGTCACCAAAGCTGTTGCGAGCCTCACGCTGACACGAGCTTAGCGCATCATGAAACTGAGCCGCCGCCTGCACAATGCGCATCCCCTTGCCACCCCCGCCAGCACTGGCTTTAATCAGTACGGGATAGCCAATCGCGTCGGCCTGTGTTTTTAGAAAGTCGGGGTCTTGCTGATCACCGTGATAACCGGGTACCAAGGGCACACCGGCCTTTTCCATCAGCGTTTTGGCGGCTGATTTGCTACCCATGGCAGCAATAGCGCTGGCCGGTGGGCCAATAAATGTAATGCCAGCATCGCTACACGCCTGAGCGAACTGTTCGTTTTCTGCCAAAAATCCATAGCCTGGATGTATGGCTTGAGCCCCTGTGGCTTGCGCGGCCTGAATAATGGTCTGAATCTTCAGGTAGCTGGCCTGGGGTTCAGAGCCCCCTATGTGTACCGCCATATCACACGCCTGTACATGGCGTGCTTGTGCGTCGGCATCCGAGTAGACGGCTACCGTTTTTATGCCCATACGGCGTGCAGTGGCCGCTATGCGGCAAGCAATTTCGCCACGATTGGCGATTAATATCGTATCAAACACCTTATCTCCTTGTCCTTACATGCGGAACACGCCAAAACGGGTTTCTTGTATGGGGGCGTTTAGCGAGGCAGCAAGGGCCAGTGCTAACACGCGTCGTGTATCGGCGGGCTGAATAATGCCGTCATCCCAAAGCCGGGCAGTGGCGTAGTAAGGGTGGCCTTCATGCTCATACTGATCTCGTATGGGAGCCTTGAAAGCCTCTTCTTGTTCGGCACTCCAGGACTCACCCTTGGCCTCCAGGTTATCGCGTCGTACGGTAGCCAGTACGCTCGCGGCCTGCTCTCCCCCCATCACCGAGATACGGGCGTTGGGCCACATAAAAAGCATACGTGGACCAAAAGCACGGCCACACATTCCGTAGTTACCTGCACCGAATGAGCCACCTAGAATAATCGTGAACTTAGGCACGGCGGCCGTGGACACGGCCGTTACCATTTTGGCACCATGGCGCGCGATGCCTTCGTTTTCGTATTTGCGCCCGACCATAAAGCCAGTAATGTTTTGCAGAAATACCAAAGGTATTTTGCGCTGACAGCAAAGCTCGATGAAGTGCGTACCCTTTTGGGCGGCTTCTGAAAACAAAATACCGTTATTGGCGATAATACCCACTGGCATGCCATGAATATGAGCAAAGCCCGTGACCAGGGTCGTGCCAAAGCGGGCTTTGAACTCTTCAAATTCTGATCCGTCGACAATACGTGCTATGACTTCACGAATATCGTAAGGTTTGCGCGTGTCGGCAGGAATAATGCCATTGAGCTCTTGCGGGTCGTATAAAGGCTCAGTAAAGCTTTTGATGGGCCAGGGCGTTGTCTTTTGGCGCTTTAATCGCCCTATTGCTTCGCGCGCCAATTGCAGGGCATGGGCATCGCTTTCGGCTAGGTGATCGGCAACGCCGGATAAGCGGGTGTGCACATCACCACCACCGAGATCCTCGGCGCTCACCTCTTCGCCCGTAGCCGCTTTTACCAATGGTGGGCCACCCAGAAAAATAGTGCCTTGGTTACGGACAATAATTGACTCATCACTCATGGCGGGCACATAGGCGCCCCCGGCTGTGCAAGAGCCCATCACGACGGCAATCTGGGCGATGCCCTGAGAGGACATCTGAGCCTGATTATAGAAAATGCGCCCGAAATGGTCTCGGTCGGGGAAGACCTCGTCCTGATTGGGCAAGTTAGCGCCCCCCGAGTCCACCAGATAAATACACGGTAACTGGTTTTGCTCCGCAATTTCTTGTGCACGTAAATGCTTTTTAACGGTTAAGGGGTAGTAGGTTCCCCCTTTGACGGTCGCATCATTGCACACAATCATGCATTCCGTACCATTGATGCGGCCTATGCCTGTAATGAGCCCTGCACCGGGTGCATCATTGTTATAGACATCATGCGCTGCCAGAGGAGACAGCTCCAGAAACGGAGTGCCTGGATCAAGGAGCAGCTCTACTCGTTCACGAGGCAGCAGCTTACCGCGTGCCAAGTGGCGCTGGCGTGCTGATTCTGGTCCTCCCTGTGCCACGAGTTGTAGTTTTTCTTGCAAGTCGCGGATCAGCCCTTGCATAACGCTAGCGTTATCAGTAAACGCCTGAGTACGGGCGTTAATCCTGGATTCAATAATAGACATAGCAGACAGACAGGAGAAGAGTGAAGGGGGCTGTCCGGATCTTGTCCCGACCCGGACAGGGTGTGTACCGGCTCGCAGCGAGCCGGAAGTGATTTGCTTAAATGATCTCTACCGCCAAGGCGACCGCTTCGCCGCCACCAATGCACAGGGTTGCAATGCCCCGTTTACCACCCGTTTTACGCAAGGCCGCTACCAAAGTAGCCAGTAAACGGGCACCTGATGCGCCGATGGGGTGCCCAAGTGCTGTAGCGCCACCGTGAATATTGACCTTCTCATGAGGAATGTTCAGGTCTTTCATGGCGGCCATTGTTACCACGGCAAAAGCTTCGTTGATTTCATACAGGTCCACCTCGTCAGCACTCCAGCCTGTTTTTTGCAGTAGCTTTTGTACGGCACCGACAGGGGCTGTTGTGAACCACTCGGGCTCTTGGGAGTGCTCAGCGTGAGCCACAATACGTGCCAGCGGCGTTACGCCCAGCGCTTTGGCTTTGGATTCGCTGGTAATGACCAGTGCCGCTGCACCGTCTGAAATAGACGAGGCGTTGGCGGCGGTAATCGTGCCATCTTTTTTGAATGCGGGACGCAATGTAGGAATTTTTTCGGGCATGGCCTTAGCAGGCGCTTCATCTTTATCGATGATCAGTTCGCCCTTGCGCGTGGCAATTTTGACGGGAGTAATTTCTTCGTCAAAGCTGCCATCTTCGCTAGCTTGGCGCGCACGGCGTAAGGACTCTAATGCAAAAGCATCTTGATCCTCGCGCGTAAACTCGTATTTGCTTACGCAGGTTTCAGCAAACACACCCATGGCAGTACCACGCTGGTACGCATCCTCTAGCCCATCCAGAGCCATGTGATCGTAAACAGTGTTGTGGCCATAGCGATAGCCCTGACGGCCTTTTAGTAGCAGGTACGGAGCATTACTCATGCTTTCCTGACCACCCGCCACGACGACCTCTGCGCTGCCCGCTTTAATCAGATCGTGCGCGAACATGGCTGCTTTAAGCCCGGAACCGCATACTTTATGGATGGTTGTGCATGAGACGCCTTGTGGCAGGCCCGCTCCCAGTGCGGCTTGTCTTGCAGGCGCCTGGCCTTGACCGGCTTGCAGCACATTACCCATGATGACCTGGTTAATGGCCTCCGGGGCAATACCCGAACGCTCCACCGCGGCTTTGATGGCAATGGCGCCCAGTTCATGTGCTGCCAGGTCTGACAAGCTGCCCATCATACCCCCCATAGGGGTGCGGGCCAGTGAGACGATGACAATGGGGTCAGACATGGGAAACTCCTGATAGTGATTGAAAATGAATAGACTCTGTACCATTGCTACGGTAAAGACGTCTACCCATATCGTACGGGAAAATGTTTTCAATTCGCCCCTGACTGACACGCTGTCGGCAAGCAGCCCACCAGTCAGCGTCTAGTAAGTCAGCGTGGTGATGCATAAAGGCGCGACGTATACGCGGGTCACCAAGTAAAAAATAGCCAAATTCTTCGGGGAAAACATCGTTTTTTGCCACCGGATACCAAGGCTCACTGGCCATCTCCGCCTCTTCGTTGGGGGCGGGTGGAATATGTCGAAAATTCATTTCGGTCATGCGCTGAATTTCGTCATAGTCATAAAAGACAATGCGTCGTAAGCGCGTCACACCGAAGTTTTTGTACAACATATCACCGGGGAAGATATTCGCTCCTGCCAGTTCACGGATGGCATCGCCGTACTGCTTAATGGCAGCGGCCAGCGCCTGGTCATTGGCCTTGCTCAAATACATATTGAGCGGGGTCATACGACGCTCAATGTACACATGGCGCAAAATCAGACTGTCCTCGTTTTCTTCTAGCAAGCTGGGCACCTCGGTGCGCAGGTGTGTCAGCAAAGCGGGCGAGAAACGCGCTTTAGGCAAGGCTACTTGCGAGTACTCCCACGTGTCGGCCATGCGCCCTACTCGATCATGCTTTTTCACCAGACGGTACTTGCTGCGTACCGTTTGATGATCCATATCGGGCTTGCGTATCTGGTCCCGTATAAGTTTAAACACGTAGGGATAAGACGGTAAGGTGAACACCGTCATGACCAGGCCTTCTATTCCTGGGGCCAGATCAAATTTGTCATGCGAGTGTGACAGATGGTGCAGGAAATCGCGGTAAAACAGGGTTTTTCCCTGCTTTTGTAATCCGATGGCGGTATAAAGCTCGGCTTTCGGCTTGCGTGGCAGCAGGCTGCTTAAGAAATCCACATACGCTGACGGGGATTCCATATCGACCAAAAAATAGGCACGCGTAAAACTAAACAAGGTGCTTAGGTCATCACTGCTTTCCAGCACGGCGTCTATATAAATATGGCCTGAAGGCGTGTGTAGCAAGGCCAGCGTAAACGGATAAATGACCCCTTGATTGACCAAGCGGCCTACGGCATAGGCGCCCTTGTTACGGTAGAACAAGGAGCTCAGCATATGCACCTGGCAGTCACTGCTGATGCGCTGACTAGTCTCGCGTGATACGAGCTGGTTGAGCAGGCGCACTGCCCGGCGGCTGACTTGATGCACATCCCGTGGCAGATTATCAAAGGGTGCGGCCAGACCAAAGTCGGCCAGCATACGAGTCAGGCTTTGGGTGATGCCTTCTTGAACCGGGTAATACACACGATAAGCGGGCAGTGCGCCTTCCAGATATTCGGTGGCAACAGCCGGCCGCACGAAAATAAAATCGTTGCGAAAGTAATTACGATGCAGCACTCGGCAAGACACCGAATTAAAAAATGTCTCGGCACATTCGGGTTGCATATGGCCGGGTAGCAGATTCACAAAGCTAGCTTTGACCGCTTGCCAGAATTGAAGCTGCGCAGGGTTAAGGCTGCTGGTGGGAGCATCCTCCGGTGCGGGCTCCATTTCGCGTAGCTGCTTTGAAATCAGCGTGGCGCATTCTTTGACGCGTATGTCGTAGTATTCGATGCGCTCGCGCGACAACTGCTGTATGGCGTGCCAGTTACCCGACTCATACAGCGCTTTGGCACGCTGAGCACTGTAGCGAAACAAAGCGTAGTGGCGATTGAAGCCATCCAGCATGGCTTGCGCTACTGCCTGAGGCACTAGGCTAGCTTTTGAGGCCGGAATAATACGCTGGGTATCGCTAAAGTAACTCATGCTTATGCCTTGCCGATAAAGTGTTAGGCTGTTTCTTGGAACAGCTCACGACCTATCAGCATACGACGGATTTCGCTTGTGCCCGCCCCGATCTCGTACAACTTGGCGTCGCGCCACAGTCGTCCAGTGGCAAATTCATTGATGTAGCCATTACCGCCCAAAATTTGTATGCCTTCTCCGGCCATCCACGTGGCTTTCTCTGCACTGTACAAAATGGCGGCGGCGCAATCCTTACGCACAGAGCGCACATGGGCGCTACCCAGGTGATCCAGATTTTTACCAACGGTGTAGCACAAGGCTCGGCTAGCCTGTAAGGTGGTGTACAGGTCGGCCATCTTGCCTTGTATAAGCTGAAATTCACCAATGGGCTGGCCAAACTGCTTGCGATCATGAATATAAGGCACCACGATGTCCATGACCGCCTGCATAATGCCTAGCGGGCCTCCGGCCAGAACGGCGCGCTCATAGTCCAGCCCGCTCATGAGCACTTTTACGCCGCCATTCACCTCGCCCAGCACGTTTTCTACCGGTACCTGACAGTCTTGGAATACCAGCTCGCCGGTGTGGCTGCCACGCATGCCCAGCTTGTCCAGTTTTTGGGCAACAGAAAACCCGGGAAAGCCTTTTTCAATAATAAAAGCGGTAATGCCACGCGCATGGGCTTGTGGTTCTGTTTTGGCGTAAACCACCAGTGTGTCGGCATCTGGGCCGTTGGTAATCCACATTTTGTGGCCATTGAGCACGTAGTGATCACCTTTGAGCTCGGCGCGCAAGCTCATGCTCACTACGTCCGAACCCGCCCCGGTTTCACTCATCGCTAAGGCACCGATGTGTTCGCCGCTAATCAGCCCAGGCAGATATTTTTGTTTTTGTGCCTCGGTGCCGTTACGGTGGATTTGATTCACACACAGGTTGGAGTGCGCACCATAGGATAAGGCTAAGGAGGCGCTGGCACGCGAGAGCTCTTCCATGGCCAGCATGTGGGCCAAATACCCCATATTACTGCCACCGTACTGTTCGCTAACGGTGATCCCTAGCAGGCCCATCTCCCCCATTTTTTTCCATAAATGCATGGGAAATTGATCGTCGTGGTCCATCTGCGCGGCGAGCGGGGCAATTTCGGACTGGGCAAAGTCGTGTACGCTGGCGCGTAACATGTCCAGGTCAGAGCCCAGATCAAAGTTCAAGCCGGGTAGGCTCATGGCGTTCTCCAGAAGATAGTGGATGCACTGTAGTGGATAGTGGTAATCATATTACGTTTACGTTAACGTAAACACTAATATTTACCCTAATTCAGCTCGTTTACTGGACAGCAAGGTCGAGCAATGGGCAAACTGTTGGTCTATATCCGCCAGGGTTTGGTTTAAATCTTGACGTTGCTGCTCAAGCATAGATTTATGCTGCTGCAGCACCTCTAGGTAGCGTTCTAACTGAGGAATGGTGTCACCAGGGGATTCGTACAGATTAATCAGGCTTAAAATTTCTGTTAAAGCCAGTCCCAGGCGTTTGCCACGCAGTGCGAGTTTGAGTCGGGTGCGATCACGTGGATAATACACACGCTGTTGGCCTTGCCGCTCAGGGCTAACTATGCCGTGATCCTCGTAAAATCGCAGGGTGCGCGGTGTAATGGAAAACTCTTGGGCTAGATCAGAGATGGTCCAGGTGGTGGTCATGGTAGGGTCACCGTTAACGTTAACGTAAACTATCATGCCATAGACAATGATTAAACCAAAGTCTGTCTGGGGGCAGATATCATGGAGCCGCTATGAATGCGAACGAATTGAAGTTGGAATACCCGTGGCAGGATCGTTTGCCAGAGGCAGGAAAAACCTTGGCGGTGGCCGATGGTGTGCGTTGGTTACGCATGCCCCTGCCTTTCGCTCTGGACCATATTAATTTATGGTTGTTACGCGATCAGATTGATGGTCGTGAAGGCTGGACGGTAGTGGACACGGGCGTGGCACGGCCCGAAGTCAAAGAGTTGTGGAACCAGATTTTTGAGCAGGAGTTAGACGGCTTACCCGTGCTGCGTGTCATCGTGACGCATATGCATCCCGATCACGTCGGTTTGGCAGACTGGATCTGTAACCGCTGGCAGGCTCCTTTATGGATGAGCATGACGGATTATGCGATTGCACGCTTATGGTCTCAGCCGGCGGTGGATGCCGCAGGGCAAGGTGCAACTGGTTTGGCGGCAGAGGCTCATTTTGTCCGTCATGGTTTACAGGACCAGAGCGCTCGTGAGCAAATTCGCTCGCGAGGCAATTATTTCCCCACTCTGGTTCCCGCCGTTCCCGCGCGTTTTAGACGCCTGATGCATGGTGAGCGCATCAGCATAGGAGGCCGGGACTGGCAAGTTATTGTTGGGTATGGTCACGCTCCTGAGCACGTGTCTTTGTACAGCGAGAGCTTACGCGTTTTGATTTCAGGAGACATGTTGCTGCCTCGGATATCGACCAATGTCAGCGTGTTCGAGCATGAGCCCGAAGCCAACCCTTTGCCTTTGTACCTGAACTCCTTGCGTGAATACGACCCGCTGGAGGCGGATACGCTGGTACTGCCGTCTCATGGCAAGCCCTTTAAGGGAATGCACGAGCGTGTGCGCCAGCAATGGGAACACCATGCAGAGCGACTGGAGGAAGTGTTCCAGGCCTGTAGTGAGCCGCAAACGGCAGCCGATATCTTGCCCATCATGTTCCGTCGCAAACTGGATAGTCACCAACTTACCTTTGCTATGGGTGAGGCCTTGGCGCATTTGCATGCTTTGTATTTCGAGGGCAGATTAAAGCGCTTATTGGCCGAGGATGGTGTGTATCGCTTTGTACAGGCCTAAGCTTATGGTTTGCAACGGGCCTGTGTTAGCGTATAGACTTTGCTCATTCACAGGCTAGGGTTGCATTTTATGAGTTCTTCCTCCACGCAAAGGCTAGATACGTTTTTACAGCACGCCGGTTTAGCGGACTTCGATCCTGTTACGGGGGCCGCGCCGGTTGCTTTGCCTTCGGTACGCACCAGTACAGTACGTTTTAAAAATCTGGCTGCGCTGGATAAGGCGCAAGCGGCTAAAAGTGATTTGCGCTTGCGCTCTACCACGTATGGGCGCGGTGGCATGCAAACCCATGCTGCACTGGAGCAGGTGTTTTGTACGCTGGAAGGCGCAACTCAAGCCCTGCTCAGTTCGTCGGGCATGGCCGCCATTTCGCATGCTATGCTCGCGCTACTTAATCAGGGTGATCACGTGTTGGTCAGTGACAATGTATATGGGCCAGTACGTTATCTGGAAAAAACCGTACTCAGCCGCATGGGAATCACCTGCACCTATAGTCCAGCCTGTCCGGATGCCTTGCGTGAACGCTTACGGCCCACTACTCGCATGTTGTATGTGGAGTCACCTGGCTCTTTGCTCATGGAAATGTTGGATCTGCCATTATTAGCGCAGTTTGCGCGTGAGCATAATTTGTTATTAGTGACCGACAACACCTGGGGCTCCGGCTATATTTATCGCCCGCTGGAACTGGGCGTGGATGTCTCCATCGTCGCTGGCACCAAGTATATTGGTGGTCATTCCGACTTAATGTTGGGTGCAGTAATGTCGGCAGAGCCTGAGTTAGACCGCATTTTATTTGATAACCATTATGCCTTAGGCCATTCTGTTAGTGCCGATGATGTCTGGCTAGCCGTACGCGGAGCACGCACTTTGCCTTTGCGTATGCGTGAAAGTGCGGCCAATGCATTGCAAGTCTGTGATTTCTTGAGCCGTAGGCCAGAAGTGGTGCGTCTGTTTCACCCTGCTTGGAGCCAGGACCCGGGGCATGCCTTATGGCAGCGCGACTGCACTGGCTCGAATGGCATGTTGTCTGTGCAGTTAAATCTTAGTGCTGTGCAGGCACGCGCTTTGGTCGATGCGTTGACCTTGTTTGGAATAGGTTATTCCTGGGGTGGTTTTGAAAGCTTAGTGCAATACGTGGACCCAGGGGTATTAACGGGTCATACCTACTGGCAAGGTGCGCAACACAGTTTATTGCGCTTACACGTGGGCTTGGAATCTGCCACAGATCTGATCGCCGACTTGCAGCAAGCGCTGGATGTGGCCGCCAGACATTAAGTGAAAGGCTCAGGCCGCGCCGGGCCTGAGCATTCGTGGTATTTACTTGCTTAGTTTTTTCACCAGCGCATCGGCTTGGGCAACGGTTTCATCGTAGCCGTTGGTCAGGCTGGGTGATGTGACGTATCGGCCACCAACCGCCAAGCTGGGTGTGCCTTGAATCATGTAAGCTTGAGTGAGCTCGTTGGCCTTATTGGCCTTGGTCTGCACCCCAAACGAATTGAACGTGCGCTCGAACAGATCCTTGTCCAGTCCTTGCTTTTCTGCCCATGCACTCATATTTTTGAAGTCGTACAGGCGCTGTTTTTCCTGGTGTATGGCATTGAATACGGCCGGGTGTAGGTCTGCGCGTTTCATGGCCAGCAAGGTGTAGTACAGTTTTTGCATATCGGCCATGCCCGCGTTAAATGCGACGGGTACAGGCACCACGACCACGTCCTCGGGTAAGGTTTTGGCCCATGCGCTGACTTTGGGCTCTAGCACCGCGCAGTGAGGGCAGCCATAAGAAAAGAATTCGAGTACTTCCGTTTTACCACTGGTGTCTGAAGGCAGCGCCTGCGGTAGGGTCACGTAGCCGTCTTTTGCTTGTGCTGCGGAGAAGGGAAGCAAGGCAGCGGTGGTCAGTGCAATAACACCAAAAAAATGGCTTAGCAGGCTTTTCGACTTCATAAGTAGATCCTTGTTAACACGTCAATGTGGGTTGGACTCATGGACTATGACGAAGTTCCGTCTAAGCTAGGGCCGTATGACGGAAGTGTCTATTTTTTCATCCGATAATTTGCTTCTGACTTGATTCATGGCGTCCAGTCCGTTGAAAGGCCCCAGTCGTACACGGTGCACACTGCTGCCGTTTACGTCGGCTTGCTGTACGGTGGAGTCCAAGCCCAGCATCAGTAATCGTGCAGCCATGGCTTCAGCGTCTTTGAGCTGACGAAATGCCCCAGCCTGCAGATAATACGTGAGCGTAGGCGCTTTAGGAGCGGGCGTTGCTTGTGGCGGGGCGGGTGTGGCAATGGGGGGCGGCAGATTGGCAATAAGCTTATTGAGCTCATCGGTATCGGCCTGACTTGGTGTTCCGGGCACAGGGGACTCAGTACTACTACTCACAGGAGGGAGCGTAGCATCGGGAGCCACCGTGTCTGGTGCGACGGGGCGAGTCGCTTGGCTATAGAGACTTTGGTTAGGATCGGGAGCCTGGCCCACAGGAGGCAGACTGGGCATCTTGCTGTCTTGGCCAAAGCGGTCCACAAAAGGCAGGGGCGCTTTGGTGACGAAGACAGCAACGGCCAACGCCGCTCCTAAACCGAGAATCAGGCCAATGAAAACACCAGAAAAACGACTGCTTTTGGAACTGGTGGATTTTTTACGGGCACGAGCCATGTGTGGTTTCCTACTTACATACGCTCTGGCGCAGAAACGCCTAATAGCTCTAGACCTTGCTTGATAACTTGAGCGCTGGCTTGTGCTAAGCGTAAGCGGGCCAGTTTCAGTGTCTGGTCTTCAACGAGCACACGCTCAGCGTTATACCAAGCGTGGAAGTCGGCCGCGCAGTCACGCAGCCAGAACGCAATATGATGAGGGGCAAGTTCACGCGCCGCCTGAGCCAAGATGTTGGGGTACTCGGCCAAGCGCTGCAGCAAGGCGATTTCGCTGACCGCCGTTAGGCGGCTAATGTCAGCCTGTGACAACTGGGAAAGCAGCTCTGCTTGCTGATTGAGCATAGAGCAGATACGGGCGTGGGCATACTGGATGTAGTAAACGGGGTTTTCTTCACTTTTTGACAGGGCCAGATCTATATCGAATACAAATTCGGAATCGGCTCTGCGTTGAATCAGGAAAAAGCGCACGGCATCTTGACCTACCCAGTCGATCAGGTCTCGCATGGTGACATAGCTACCCGCCCGCTTGGAAATTTTCACTTCCTGCCCATCGCGCACGACTTTAACCATTTTATGCAAGATGTAGGCAGGATAGTCGGCAGGTATGCCGATGTTCAGTGCTTGCAGGCCAGCCCGTACGCGTGCGACGGTGCCGTGATGATCTGAGCCTTGAATATTGATGGCGTGCTGAAAGCCACGTTCCCATTTGGTAACGTGGTAGGCTACGTCGGGCACAAAGTAGGTGTAACCGCCCTCGGATTTACGCATAACACGGTCTTTGTCGTCGCCCGTGCCTAACTCGGTAGTGCGCAACCATAGCGCACCGCCTTCTTCGTAAGTGTGGCCGCTTGCTATCAGGGCATCGACTGTATTTTCCACTCGTCCCGAGGTATACAGCGAGCTTTCTAGGTAGAAATTATCGAAAGTTAAGTTAAAGGCTTGCAGATCCAGATCTTGTTCGCGGCGTAGGTAGGCCACGGCGAACTGGCGTATGTCCTCAAGTGACTCAAGCTGGGCACTGGCCGTTACGCTTTGGCCGTCGGCCGCTTGTACCGTTTTACCAGCCATAAAGTCTTGTGCGATGTCCAGAATATAGTCGCCTTTGTAACCATCGGCAGGAAACTCTGGTGCGTCAGGGCTGATACCGCGTGCACGAGCTTGTACGCTGATAGCCAGATTGTCGATCTGGTTACCGGCATCGTTATAGTAAAACTCGCGCGTAACGCGATAGCCCTGGGAGGTAAAAACGCGACATAAAGAATCGCCTAAGGCAGCCTGGCGTGCATGGCCCACGTGCAAAGGCCCGGTCGGGTTAGCCGACACAAACTCCACCATAAGCTGGTGCTCGCCAGTGGGTACATGACCAAAGTGCGTGCCTTGTTCTTGTATGGTCTGTAAAACGGCCTGATGTGTGGCGGCAGTGAGACGGAAGTTGATAAAGCCGGGTCCTGCAATTTCGGCACTGGCTATTAGATGGCGGGCCTGTTCGTTGCTGAGCAGAATATCGACAATTTCTTGGGCCAGCTCGCGTGGGTTGCGCTTGGCAGGCTTAGCCAGTTGCATGGCGATGTTGCAGGCGACATCGCCATGTGCAGCAACCTTAGGTCGCTCTAGCTGTACTTTGGCTTGGGCTTCGGGCAGGCTTTGGGTAACAGCAGCCTGTATATGTGCGATTAACTGGTTTTCTTGCTCAGGAAGCATAGTGTGTTCGTTGTGGAATATAAGCATTGTGCAGGCATCAGAGCCTGACAGGAGAGAAATGTACGCTTAGCATGTGATGCTGCGCGTTCAGTACAACATGATAGCGTGATTTTGTAGGAAAGTATGAATTCTGCTGTTATGGTGACCAGCCGTGGGTTTGGTCCAGCCAGAGCGAGTAGGCGTGCATATCGAGCTCGCCCACTTGTTCATCACTGCGTGTACGCCAGTCCAGATAACGTTGAATAATAGGCTCTACCTCGTCCCGGGTGGCACGGCCTAGGCGGGGGTGCTGATCCTGATAAGGGAGATCCTTGCCATGGCCGTGGTAAAGCAACTGGCGATCACCATTTTGTAAATAGCGTAGAAAGGCTGGGCGCGAGTCGCGCAATATAGCTTGTTCAATATGTTGATCTGCGGCAGGCAGTTCGTGCATGGTGAGCCCCGCCGCTTTGGCTTGCCAGTGCATCCAGGCTAAAGCCACTTTATCCAGATCAGTAACGGGCAAAGCGTCAGCCAGTACACCGCCTCCAATGTCTCCATGCGCGCCTATAAAAGGGGCCTCAACGGTATTGTCGGTGTTGTTAATGGCGCTGAGCGGAAAGAGGTGTCGATGCTCGTGTAAGGCCACCGCGTGCGCCACCCACTGCCACGCACTGGAGACACCTAGGCGATACAAATGATTGTGTGAGCCGTGCAGGCCAAATTGCGCTACGGTATCGAATAGACCGATAAAGCGCACATCCACGCAACTACGTAACCAACCGCGCTGTGGGTGATACAGTTCAAACAGTCCAGCTTGGGTGTGCTCCAGAATGCGGTTGGCAAACTCCCTAGCCAGCGCCGCGCCTCGTGAGTAGCCCAGAATATCGATAGGCAGCGGGGCGGCATCGGTCCGGTGTCGCTCAATAGCATTAAGCAAAAATTGCCATTGATTTTCTAAAATCTGGCGTGCGTTCCACGCCAGAATTGCGTCCCACTCTAGATAGTAGCTATTGCCAGGTCCCGATTGGTAGTGGCTGGGTCCATCGGCATAGAGCTGGGCAAGTTTCCATACATTGCTGTTAGAGCCTGCGCCCATGCGGGTACCATCAAAAGCAAAGAGAATTAAGCCCAAGGGGTCGATGTAGCGCAAAGGTTGTTGCTGGGCATAGCCACGTGCTTGCGAGCCAGGTGTGGGTAAAGGGCCGAGCGGGTCTATGTCTAGGTAGTGCCCGCGGTCGGGCAAATAAGTGCGTAGCAAGTTATCATGCCAGCCGCTTTCCTGATCAAAATACTGGCCAGGCAGCCGTAAATTAAAGCTAAGGTGTTCGTTTTTTAACTGTGCTTGCCCCCAGGCGGTATAGTCGGCTTCCCAGACAATGTTGCCATGACTATCGCTAAGCAGGCGCGGGGCACCCATCAGATCGCTATGAATTGCAAAAATCTGAGCTTGGCCTTGCTCATCGTAAAGCAGCATGGCAACGGGCACATGGTGTGCATAAATATAGCGGCGCTGTAGCCTGATTCGGGAGTCGTGGGCTGTAAGCAATGTGTACTCGGCGACCAGTTTGTGATCGTGGTAGAGGTAGCCCGTTTGCTCATGCTGGCTTTGTTTATAGATACGCTGTCCAAATGCGTCATGGGTGTAATGGGCCAGAGTCAGGGTATCGGTGTAGATCCGTTGTAAGCGCCGTTGGGCAGCGTACTGTAATTGCCATGTGCCCACGTAGGCGGGCAGGTCTGCCGTGTCGATGGCTGTCTCAAGGGCTGGACTCGTGGCGTATGCTCGACCCGTGCTGTCCCAGGCCCACCAGGTTTGCTGCTGGGCGGATTGCTCCGCCACAAGACGCAGCGCAGCGTCGTAGGCGTACTGCTTTACCGACGGCTCGCGGGACGCGTGCCAATACCGTTCTTGTATGACCTGACCGTGCTGCCCATATTGGCGCTCTTGTTCCCAGATGGGGTGATGGGGTCGGTAAATGCTATGCCGTACCGCTTGTGCTTGGGCGTTGAGCTTGGATACGGCGGCCAGCCCATTGCTCCATTTGTAGCCCGCGTGCCCGATCTGGCTGTGGACAATGACATGGGATTGCCCTTGATCGTCTGTCCAGCTAATGGACTGCAAACGGTCCTGTGGCCCCCAAACGTAGTGCAAATGGCCGCCTTCTGGCAGTGCATGTTCGATTAAGCGCTGCCGCGCGTCGTAGCGAAACCGCTCCTCGTAGTCCAGACCATATTGGCTGCGCTGAACACGTCTATGCAGCACCTGTTGCTTTGATGTGTCCAGGGTCAGCCATTGTGTTTCTTCCGGATGCTCAATTTTGAAGACATCAGCCCCTGCCCAGGAAAGTTTAAGCTCTAGCGTTTGTTCCTGATGCTGATAGTGTATCGACGCAGGGCGCCCTGCTTCATAACGAACGTGCAAGTGGCTGTGTTCGGTATGCTGGCTATGTAGCAGCCGGCCTTGAGAGTCGTAATGGCGTGTGTAAGCGCCTGTAGGCCCGGACCACTGCTCTAGTAAACCCTGGGTATTAAAGCGTAGTTGCAAAGGGCCCCATGGGGAGTCGGGCTTGTGTAAGGTCGTCATGTGTCCATTGGGCGCACGTTCTATGGTCCAGTCCCGAGCCTGCACCAGCCGTCCATGCGCGTCCATTTTCTGTTCATGATGGTGCCACGGGCAGTCTGTACAGGCTTGGTGTGCATAGTCTGTCAGTTGCCCCGTTGTGCTGAAGCTCCAGCGTCGTGTGTGTGCGCCCTGCTTAAGCGTGCTGTGCTGCGTGTCGCGTTGTAGTGTCCAAGAATGTGCTTGACTGGCCGTGTGACCGCCCTGCACACCTTGGCTGGGATGATAGTGCCATTGGTGCAAGGGTAGTTGCGTATCACCAGACTGTATCGACAGGCCCGTTAAGGCGTAGTGAGGCGTGCTGCTGGTCGGGTCTGGATAGGAATACAGGCGTTGTAGACCATCAGGACGTTCCACTGCACGTAAACGCTGATGCGCATCATAGCGGTATTGGAAATTGCCCAGTGGAGTGCGCACCTCTTGCAGATGCTGAGTGATCGGGTCGTAATGCATGCTTAAGGCGTAAGCCTGATCGACATAGCTCAGACGCTGAATCGCGTGTTGTAAGGGCCCCGTGGTATAGCGCTCAATACGTACAGGTGCAGCGGGGGGCGCACTGAAAACAATGAGCCAGCCGTGTTTGTCGAAATCCCATATCCGTCCTTTGGGGTCGTGCCAGCGCCACTGAATGTGGGGTTCAGCGTGCGTACGGATGTCTTGTGAGCGTAGCCATTGCGTGCTGCCATCAGCATGCCTTAACAGCCAGTCCTGGGCGTGTGGCAAAAGCTGGCTATCGTAAGACAGTGACCAGTAGTGGGCACCCATACTGGCTGTAGGGGGCCGACTGCGGCTGACATAATAGCGACTTAGGCCTGGCCAGTGTGGATGGGCGGGCAGATCAATATCGTGTTGCCACTTTTCGCCAGTTTGAACCTGTATGGGATTGCCCCAGGTCATTGGCGAGCTGGGCTCGTGATTGGCACCGCAGGGGTCAGGTATGGCTGCTTGCCTACAGGTGAGCGCACTGGCGCTTGAAAGGCTTAATAGGCTGAGCGCAATACATATTGACGCAATTTGGCCGAAGATCCTCATGCGCTTTTCTCCAGAGTCAGCAAAACCCTGTTATCTTGTTATAACCTTGTATGGAAAAGGATGACAAAACAGCCTGTTGTCCTATAGGAGAAACACCATGTTAATTACCTTCAAAACCCCGCCAGCACCCAGTGTCATGATGTTCGCAGAGCATGCGCAACCCATTTTGCGTGCGGGTGGCCGCAGCTTTCCAGAGGGGTTTCCCCAGCGAGGGGTGATTACGGTGGAGCAATTACCCGGTGTGATCCAAGGTATTGAGGCCGCCATGGCGCATAGTGAGACACACGCTCCCACTCACGACCCCGATGAGCAAGATCAAGAGGAGCAGGAGCATCCTATGAATCGTCCGGTCAACTTCAAGCAGCGCGCTTTCCCTTTGCTAGACCTGTTGCGGCAAGCTCAGAAGGCGCAAAAAGAGGTGATGTGGGAGCAAGCCGACACCGCTTGGTAAGTGAGCCCTACATTGTCTTTTAACTGACAAACTTCGGCTCTGGGACTGGGTAGGCTTGGTAGTAACCCACTTACTCTTGAGAGGCCGCCATGCGTGCAGTGCTTACTATTATATTTTCCTCACATCAGTCCTTGGAAATTGTCACTTCACTGGACGAGCCTGGGATGTCCGAAGCTCAGGCGCGTGAGTGGTTTGACCAGCAATGGTTAGAGCATGGCTGTGAGCCATTGCGCGCCAGTGGTAAGGTGCTGTTATTAGACAAAATTATGGGTGTGGCCGATGCCTTGGGTTACCACGGGCTGCAGTCGAACTCTGATCTTGCACAGCGCTTTGCGCAAGCGTGCGTCAGTGCTGTGCATGCGAATCGGGTTACGGTGGACTTGCCCGGCTTGAGCGTGAATTACTAAGCACAGACTGAGTGCTGTGCGCGCACAGGCTCAGCAAATCATTTTAGGCTTTAAAGGTTTAAGTGTTGTCTATACCCCATTTGGGGTAGGTCGGCGATCGTCCCCCCATTGAATAATTAATCGTCAGAAAGAGGGATGATGAGGGGGCGGTATGCGCACTATTTTATACATCTTGCGTATAGGGTGTGTAGCCTTGCTACTAGGGTACACAAGTCAGGCTATGGCCGTGGATTGCGACTGCACACAGCTAGCCGGCAGTTGTAGCGCAAGTTATGAATTGCGTGATATTCGTAACCAGCCCAAGAACAGTGCGGCGACCTTAATTCTGCGTAGCTCTCATGCCACGTGTTCCAAAATTACTTTCTTCATCGATAACACACCGCATATTACGGTGTTAAAGAGCGGTAATAGCAGCACCGAAAGCCTAT
>JAEXRL010000027.1 GCA_023440825.1 Pseudomonadota bacterium
GGCTCGGGCTCGGGCTCGGGTTCAGGCTCAATTTCTGGTTCAGGTTCCGGTTCCGCTTCAAGCTGTTCTGGTTCAGGTGGTGCTTCAGCTTCTGGGGCCTGCTGCTCTGCAAGCTCTATGATGGTGACACCAATAAACTCTTCTTGAGTGGGCTCTCCCACTATCTTGGGCTTATCGCTAAGCAATAAAGTCGCCAATACTCCCGCATGTAGTCCCAAGGCCAGTGTCAAGGCCGTAAGTTTTAATGCAATGTGACTGCCATGGCGTTTTTCGCGGTGGATACGGCTCATATTCCGATCTTTATACTCAGCAAGCCCGTCAAAGTGCAACGGGAGGTTCTAAAAATACTCTACAACAAAGCATCTTAACAAAAATAGGAACGATTCTCAATAAGATTCTACATAAAAAGCAACACAGCACAAAACAACGTTATATCATCACACAGCATAGAGCGCAGACCAGAAAAAAGGGCCCGTGGGCCCTAGTATGATAACGATGCTCTTTGTGTTTGCTATAAGGCGGCAGTATGAGCTGGCGAGGAGACGGGAAAAGCACTGAACTTACGTGGTACCGCCCACGCCTGCTCTCCTGCCTGTAATTGAATCTGTGCCCAACTTGTTCGGTCGAACTCCGCTTCCCAGGGCGTGTCACCTTCGTTTAAAGCCAGCTCAACCCGGATCGTGGCTCCTAAAGGAATCACACGCTGGACAGCGACGGCAATCCCCTGCCCATTGGCTTGTTTGACTAGGCTTAGATCATGCGGGCGAACATACCCTACGGCCTGTCCTGTCGTTAAAAACTGATCTTGATTCAAGGCACGATCGGACGCAAAGTTGCCCAAGTGCGGATCAGCAACAAAGCCCTGTTGAGAGAACTGACCTGGCAAACGATTCGCCGCCCCCAAAAACTCGTAGACAAAAGGACTCGCTGGTTTATCGTAAACCTCTTGTGGTGCTCCTTGCTGCTCCACTTTCCCCTTGTTCAGCACCACGATACGATCTGCCACCTCGATCGCTTCCTCCTGATCGTGGGTGACAAATAAGGTGCTGATATGCAAATCATCGTGCAGGCGTCGTAGCCACGAGCGCAACTCTTTACGTACCTTAGCGTCCAAGGCACCAAAAGGCTCATCAAGCAACAGAACGCCCGGCTCTACGGCCAAGGCCCGCGCTAAAGCAATACGCTGACGCTGACCGCCAGACAAGGCCGCCGGATACCGGTCAGCTAACCAATCAAGCTGCACCAGTTGTAATAACTCCTGCACACGCCGCTTAATTTCTGCCTCAGGCAAACGCTGACGACGAGGCTTGATACGCAGGCCAAATGCCACATTATCAAACACCGTCATATGCCTGAATAGCGCATAGTGCTGAAATACAAACCCTACCTGTCTATCCCGCGCACCAATACGAGCCACATCGCGATCATGCATCAAGACCTGACCGGAGTCGGCCTGCTCCAAGCCCGCTACAATACGCAGCAAGGTAGTTTTGCCACAACCTGAGGGGCCTAGCAAAGCCACTAACTCCCCTGCAGGGAACTCAAGTGAGACATCTTGCAGGGCAGTAAAATTGCCAAATTTTTTAACTAAATTACGTACTTCTATACTCATAACATGCTCCCGAACGTCGCTTTAGCGAACGCGATCCTGGGCTATCTTGCGCTCTGCCCACAGTTTTAGCGCTAATGTAATTAAAGCCAGACAAGCCAAAATCGAAGCAGAGGCAAATGCACCGACTGTATGGTAGTCGTTATATTCAATTTCTACGTGTAGCGGCAAAGTATTAGTTTGGCCTCGAATATTACCGGATAAAACAGACACTGCACCAAATTCTCCCATCGCTCGTGCATTACAGAGAATCACACCGTATAACAGCCCCCATTTTATTTTAGGTAAAGTCACCCGCCAAAACATCTGCCACCCAGAGGCACCCAGTACACGCGACGCCTCTTCCTCCTCACTGCCCTGGGCCTGCATTAAAGGAATGAGCTCACGGGCAACAAAAGGCAAAGTAACAAACATGGTGGCCAAGACTAGCCCCGGCAATGCGAACACGATGCGCAACTCATACTGATCCAGCCATTCCCACAAAGGCCCTTGACGCCCGAAAATCAATAAAAACACCAGTCCGGCGATCACTGGAGAAACGGAAAAAGGCAAGTCGATTAAGGTAGTGAGTACACTTTTCCCTTTGAAATCAAAGCGGGCAATCGCCCATGCTGCAGCCAAACCAAAAACAATATTCAACGGTACTGCAATCGCCGCCACCACTAAGGTGAGCCAGATTGCGTGACGCGTATCCGCGGCACGCAAGGCATCCCAGTAAGGCAGTACGCCTTTACTAAAGGCTGTCACAAAAACCAGAAGCAAAGGCAAAAACAGAAAAATAACAAAAAAACTTAGGGCTATGCCAATTAACAAAGCCTTAACAAAGGCAGGCTCATCGCTATTACGTACCTTGACGCGGGCATCGCGCTCCAGCACAGGCATACCTTCTGGAAAAGGCCCCATCACAACGAGATTACTCATGTCAGGCTCCCTATTAGCACTGACTTGGGCAAAGCAGCCTTACGAGCGCTGCGTTGGGCAGAATGCCGATACTGTAACCACCACTGCACTGAGTTGATCAGCAGCAAAATTAGAAACGACAGTACCAGCATCACAACTGCCAATGCGGAAGCCCCTGCGTAATCAAAGCCCTCTAATTTGATCGCAATCAGCAAGGCCACAATCTCAGACTCTAGCGGCTTATTCCCAGCAATAAAAATAACCGAACCATACTCGCCTACAGCCCGTGCAAACGCAAGAGCCACACCCGTTAACAGGGCCGGAAAAATAGTGGGCAAAACAACTTTACGCACTGTTTGCCAACGATTAGCCCCTAGGCAGGCGGCAACTTCCTCCTGTTCTTTTTCCAGCTCCTGCAAGACAGGCTGAACAGTGCGCACCACAAATGGCAATCCTATGAAGGTCAGTGCAATCAGCACGCCCCAGGGCGTAAACGCGATAGGTCCTAGCACGGGGCTTAAGTAACTACCTAGCCAGCCATTCGGTGCGTAGATAGCAGCCAAGGATATGCCGGCCACCGCTGTAGGCAAGGCAAACGGCAAATCGATCAAAGCATCGACAATTCGGCGCCCGGGAAAGCGGTAACGCACTAACACCCAGGCAAGAATCAAGCCAAACAAGGCATTAATGCTGGCAGCGGCCAAGGCCATCCCAAAGGTAAGACGAAAAGCCAGCAAAGTGCGTGGCGCTAGAATCACACTCCAGAACTGCGACACACTGAGCTCGCTGGCTTTTAAAAATACGAACGCCAGTGGGATTAAGACCAGCAAGCTTAGGTACGTGATGCTAAACCCCAGCGTCAGACCAAAGCCCGGCAGAGCTCCGGTCTGTATACTCGGTTTGAATAGGCGTTTACCGGCTAATACGGCTTTCATACAGTGACTCCGCCACGCAGATGGCTTATTTAGCCAGATATATGCTGTCAAACACCCCGCCATCGGCAAAGTGTTTTTCCTGGGTTACTGTCCATCCCCCTAGCTCTTCATCCACGGTATACAGTTTCAAGCTGGGATACTGATCTTTGTACTTTTCAGCCACTGAGGCCAAGCGTGGACGATAAAAATGACGCGCTGCAATATCCTGCCCTTGCTCACTGTACAAATAGTCCAAATACGCCTGAGCCACTTTTGAACTGCCATTTCTCTGTACATTTTTATCAACTACAGCGACTGGAGGCTCGGCCAAAATGCTGCTTGAAGGCACGACAATATCAAACTTATCAGGGCCTAAGTCCTTCACCGACAACAAGGCTTCGTTTTCCCAAGCAATCAAGACATCCCCTATCCCTCGCTCAACAAACGTAGTGGTAGAACCACGCGCCCCGGTATCTAGCACACCCACGTTTTTAAACAGCGCTTTCACAAAGTCCTGCGCTTTTTCCTCGTTACCCCCAGGTTGCTTGAGTGCATACAGCCAAGCGGCCAGATAATTCCAGCGCGCTCCGGCCGAGGTTTTCGGATTAGGGGTAACGACATTGATGTTAGGTTTGACCAGATCATCCCAATCCTGAATGTTTTTCGGATTTCCCTTACGGACTAACAAGACAATCGTAGAGGTATAGGGAGTACTGTTGTCGGCTAAGCGTGTTTGCCACTGCTCGTCCAGTAAACCCGATTTAGCGATTTGGTCTATATCGGAAGAAATCCCTAGTGTGACCACATCTGCCGGAGCCCCGTCGATCACAGTACGCGCTTGACGGCTCGAACCACCATGAGAGGTACGGATGTTCACCTTATCGCCTGTTTGTTGCAGGTAATGATCCTGAAATGCTTTATTAAACTCCACATACAATTCGCGAGTGGGGTCATAGGACACATTTAATATGGTGAATTCGGCCGCGTGCACTACAGCAGCCACACCAACCACCAAGGCAACAGCCGTGGCCATAGCAGTGACTTTCTTTTTAATTTGCCTTGTACTCATTCCTGTACCCCATTCAATTAGTGGACAACATGGAAATGAGTCTAACAAGGTGCTTTATAGCTCAGAAATACTGTTTATTTGAATGCATATGCCTAAGAACCTAGATTAAAAAAGCATATGCTTATTAGGAAAATAAAAAGGGCTAAAACAGCCCTTTTGGCCCACGTTTAGCTTTGAATAAATTCGGCCATACGCTGATACACGGCTGCACAAGCATCTGGCACAAACTGTTCAAGATTTAAAAAAGCATGCACTTGAGCAGGTAAATTCCAGTGGGCAACCTGCACCTCTGCCTCGCGCAATTGTGCCACATAGGCATAGGCCTCGTCTCGCAAGGGACAAAAGCCCGCGCTAAATACCAAGGTAGCGGGCAAGCCGCCTGCACCCATAAATAAAGGAGACGCATCGTGGCGATCGACCTGAACGGGTAAATAGCGATCAAAATACCACTGGATTTTCTCTGTTTCCAGTATGTAGCCCGTGGCATTTTCTTTGACCGAAGGCTGCGACAGGGTGTAATCCAGACTGGGATAAATAAGTATTTGACGCGTAATATGCAGATCCGGTTGCAATAAAGATAAGGCTGACACACTGGCCGTCAATGCCCCGCCCGCAGAATCTCCCGCCACGGTCAGGTCATCCTGGGTCTGGTAACCCAATTCACGCAAACGCGTTTGTAAATGCATAATTACTTGCACGACGGCATCCAGCGCCTCTGGATAAGGGTGCTCGGGAGCCAAGGGGTAATCCACTGACACCACCAGCGCTTGACTGGCCAGTGCCAACTTGCGGCAAATCGGATCATAAACGTCGATACTGCCCGCCATATGCCCCCCTCCATGCAGATACAGGCATACGCGCAATGGCTGCCCCGGTGCAGGGTCATAGATACGTAAGGGAATAGGTGTGGCATCCGACAAGACTGTGTCCTGCACAGCTAAGGCTTCTTGGGGTGCGGCCACATAAGCGCTGGTCATGGCGGCCAAGCTTTGACGTGCTGTTTCTGGAGTCAGCTCAACGCCTTGCTGCCTGGCGGCAGCGGCTAACTGGGCGACACCAGCCAGAAAATCGTGCAAGCGGGAGTCCGGAGCCTCGGTACGACGCTCGGAACTCGCGCCTGCTTCTATAGGTTCAATTAGCATTTGATAAGACCCATGCAGTTTGGTGCTTCGCATACGCCCATATGCTGTTGCACAACATGTAACCACAGTGACCAACGCTATTTCAGGGCGGGAGCGAGTCACCTGGACCTTCGGTATGCAATGTTCCTGTTATCTGTGCCCGACTGTTCTGAATGCAGCCAGTGCATAAGTATGTTTTACCATAAGCGGCCAAGCACTACGCCCATACCCGGGCTCAAGCTGGCTAAGGCCAGACTATTTTTTGGCACGTACACATCAGTCAGCATAGCAAACCAGCATGACGGCAATATGATAAGTGCTCTATCAGGGCCGCCGCAAAGAAGCAATAAACAATAAAAAGACCTTATTTTTCAACTAGATAAAAAAACCATATACCTAAGTATAAAGAAGTATGCCAATGCCTGATGGGCGGACAGGACACTTTACCCTACAATTTTTTTCATTACTGCATCACTACGGAGCACAACACATGCCCAATGACCCTGAACCTTGTCCTGAAACGATACAGGCTGGCCTCAAGTCGTAAGCCCACTCAGAGCGCAAAGGCACCTGACTGGCAGACCCGCCTTTGCTGTATCTCCTTTTGTCACTCCAGCATTTTGCATGGCGCCACATGCTGGTATCTGCTTGCACACTGTATGCGCAGAGCAAGCAACAGGAGTACGCTCATGATCCGCTTACGTATTACCCCCCCTGCCATCTTACAACGCAGCCATGTTTCCGGCGCTCAATCACACCATGCTGACGATACCCGCCGACGCCTCAGCGCGGCTCAGCTACTAAGCCGTTCAGCACTTCATTCCAGCTTGTCCCGGAAGCCCGCTCACACTTTGTATATGGGCAGTTTACTCCCCAAATCCTATACCGACAGCCTGCGTTCGGACTAAACCCCGTATGCACGGCTCTCCGTACAGGTACACCTGTTCCCTTAACTCTAGCTAGCTAAAGCGATAACTCGCTTTAGCTCGGCCTACTTACGTTGTAACCGCCATGTCAAACCATCTCCACACGCAATTAGAAGCATTGCGTGAATCACTTGATCATCACCACACTAGCGAAGTCGTAGAACAACTGCAGGCCCTACCTGCGGCAGATGCTGCCTGGGTGCTCAGTCAATTACCGCATGACGTGACGCTTAGCAGCTTAATCACCCAGTCACCCGCTCGACAAGCACAAATATTCACCCACCTAAGCCTTGAGCTACAGAGCCTGTTAGCGCCTGCCATGGGCAGAAAAGCGGTAACGCGTCTTTTCGAGCACATGGATCACCATAAGCGAGCCGACTTATATAAGCACTTAAGCGATCAGGACAGACTTGCCCTATTACCAGGGCTTGCGCATGCTGAGCGCGAAGATATACGGCAACTGGCCAGCCATCCCGAGGGCACGGCTGGCGCCATCATGACTTCGGCTTACGCGAGTTTGCAACCAGATCAAACCGTGCAGGAGGCACTGGAAAGCCTACGGCTAGAAGCCCCTGACCATGAAACCATTTATCAATGTTATGTACTGGACGAGCAACGCTGCCTTATCGGCACGGTTTCCCTACGAGAGCTTATCCTTGCGCCAGAGCACACCCTGATCCGAGAGCTCATGACTACCCATGTTATTAGCTGTCAGGTTGATGCAGAACCCGCCGAGGCGGCACGCTTGGTCGCTCGATACAACCTGCTAGCCTTACCTGTGCTCAATGATGCACAGCAAATTGTGGGCATTATTACTCACGATGAGGCTTTGGACGCGGCCGCGGAACAAAGCACCGAAGATCAGTTCCGCTTAGGAGCAGTGCGTGGTAGCACAGCCTCCCTACGCACAGCCTCCATAGGAATGCTGTACCGCATGCGGGTGGGCTGGCTTGTCATTTTGGTTTTTGGAAACGTGTTTTCAGGAGCTGGCATTGCGCACTTTGAAGACCTAATTGAAAGCATGGTGGCTTTAGTGTTCTTTTTACCTTTGCTAGTAGATAGCGGCGGTAATGCAGGCTCGCAAAGTGCCACCTTAATGGTACGCGCTCTGGCAACGGGGGACGTGCGCACCCGCGACTGGGCCAAGCTACTGAGCAAGGAGCTAACCGTATCCCTGTTATTAGGCTTAAGCATGGCCCTAGCTGTTGCCAGCATCGGCCTATTACGCGGCGGCCTGGAAGTGGCCATCGTCGTGTCCCTAACTATGATTTTGATCGTCGTAGTAGGCAGTCTGATAGGCATGTTATTACCCTTTGTACTCACACGCTTTAAGCTAGATCCAGCCTCGGCGAGCGCTCCATTAATCACCTCTATCTGTGATGCCACCGGCGTGCTCATTTACTTTAATATTGCGAGCCTGTTTCTGAATGTCGCCTAAAACAGAGCAATGCGTGCTAGCGCAGCGAACTCTTGGGTAGCAACTACAGTAATAAGTGATATTCGGACTCGTCCAGCGAACTGGACCAGTGCTCCTGACTCAGGCTGGCTCGGATACGAGCCACTGCCTGGCTACGCAACTGAGACACCCTGCCCTCAGTGACTCCCAGCACCAAAGCAATTTCTTTTTGATTCAGATCTTGTTCGAACTGCAAAGATAGCAAGAGCTTTTCACGCTCTGGCAGTACATCGATAGCGTTAACTAATGCGTGACGCAGGGACTGAGAGAGCAACTGGTCAAGAGGGTTGTGCAATGGCGCGCTGGACTCAGACTTCTGATCCAGATAGCCCAGTACCTCAGTACGATCGGAGTCTATAGGACCGCCCAAGTCTTCGTAGTGCACCACTTGCACACCCGCCGCCTCCTCTAGCAAGGTGTGATAGTGCTCTAGGCTCAGTTCTAAGTGCTCGGCTATTTCGGACTCAAGAGGCTCGCGCAATAGTCGTTGCCGCAATGTACACAAGGCGGTTTCTAGCTGTCTGGCTTTGCTGCGCACGCTGCGCGGTAACCAGTCTTGGCTGCGTAACTCATCCAGCATGGCCCCACGTATACGCGTGATGGCATAGGTTTCAAATTGCGCCTGCGCAAGAACCTGATAACGCCTGACAGCATCCAGCAAACCCATCATACCCGCTTGAATTAAATCATCGAGTTCAACACTGGAGGGCAAACGCGCCACCAGCTGTAATGCTTGGCGACGCACCAGCGGAGCATATTGCTCAACCAGAGAGTCTTCAGCACGTGACATAAAGAATACGGTCCCGGATAGTGGTCATTTTCCTTGTTATTTTGCTATAGAGTGTCAGCATGCATTGCCAAGATCTAGCCCTAATTCAACACCCTATTTTCGCTATTAAAGGGGAAATACCAGCATTCTTTGCCTAAAGCCTAAAGTTAAGCACAAGCAGGCCGTAAAACTAACAGGCCTCACCCTGGCGTGTTGTATTGTCTAAGCAGGCCTCCCGTTAGCTTGCACCTTAACTTCCGGAGCACTACTCATGATCACCCAGGCCACTGGCCCACAGCCTATCATCGATTCGATAGCCGCAGCGGCCGACACAAGCTTATTGCCACGCCAACATAACGCCGCTACCACCGTTCCTCCCACTCAAGCCAGCGATACGCAAAACCATCTGGACAAGCGCTGGCCAGAAAAACGCGACACGACCCCTGGCGCCATCAATTCGCTCGACCAAGTACTGGATGATCTGAATAACTCCATGAACGCTTGGTCTACAGGTATACGTTTTAGCATCGATGACGAGGCTCAACGGCTGGTCGTTTCCATCGTGGACAACCACACTGGTGAGGTCTTGCGCACGGTACCTTCTGATGCTGTTATACAAATAGCAAAAATGATCGTTCAGCTTCAAGGGCAAACCGTAAATGTCCAGGCATAAAGCAAAATAGACCGGCATATACCACATAGACACACGATTTACATTCACGATACACACGGCACAATATCTGAAACTCAGGAGTATTTAAATGGCTATTTCTTCCATAGGTGTAGGTTCAGGCTTAGAAGTCGACAAAATCCTGTCACAGTTACGCCAGGTGGAGAACCAGGCTTTGCAATTAGTGCAAAATAAGCAGGTACAAAACACGCAACGCATCTCTGCTTATGGCAAGTTAAAAAACGCCATTGAAAACCTGCAAAAGGCCGGAAACGCACTCAATAACGAAGACACCTACGGGGCCGTTAAAGTGAGCAGCAGCAGCGAGCTCATCAGCGTAACAGGCTCACCTAAAGCCAGTGCAGGCCAGTACTCCCTAACCGTCAATAACGTAGCCACCTCCCAAACTTTACTGGCTAACGGCCAGGCCAGCCGTACCGATGCCATCGGCACTGGAGGCAGTCTCACCATTACCCTAGCCAACGGCGACGAACACACCATAGATCTGGACGGCCAAGACACCTCCCTTAACGGCATTATGCGTGCCGTTAATGCCGATCCTAAATCAGGCGTCACCGCCACGCTGATTAACGATGGCACAAATGCTCCGCACCGCCTGCTGTTTACGGCTCGCGACACGGGCACGCAAGCTAGCGTGGTTAGCATTGACGTTCAAGATAATGCCGCGCTATCGGATGTCCTCAGCTACTCGCAAGCGCCTGGCGCTACCAATGCACTGACTGCTACCGCCGCACAGAATGCCGAAATCGAAATTAATGGCATCACTATTACCCAGCAAAGCAATACGCTCAAGGACACTATTGAAGGCTTAACTATCGACATCAGTAAAGCCAAGTCTGGCGAGCAGATCAACCTGAGTGTCAGCCGCGACGACAGCGTGGCCAGTGAAGCCATTAAAACGTTTGTCTCGGTCTACAACACCTTAAACAACACCATACGCGAGCTAACCCGTTACGATGTAGACAGCCAAACCGGCGCTGCCCTCACCGGCGACTCGCTGGTGCGCCGAGCCCAAAACAGCATGCAACAAGCACTGGGGTTCGCGCTGGACGCGGGCGATATTCGTACGCTTAGCCAATTAGGTATCACCACTGACCCCTCTTCTGGCGAGCTGAAGCTAGACGAAGAGACCCTTAAAAAGGGGCTGGAAAACCACTTGGGCGATGTAAAACGACTCTTTCTGGGAGACGATGCGCTAGGCAAACGTATTGACGAAGCCGGCAAGCTCTTTACCAAAAAAGAAGGCTTCATCGACAGCGCCCTAGAAGGCGCTCAGCGTACCGAAAAACTGCTGCGCGACCAGTACGACGCAACCGAATACCGCATCGAGAATAAGCTCGAAGCATACCGTCGACAATTCAGTCAGCTGGACACCATGATGAGCCAAATGCAGGGACTGAGCTCCTATCTCACCCAGCAGCTCTCCATGCTCTCTAATCTTAATAGCAGCAGTAACAAGTAAATATTATGTCTTATGCCGCCCCTCCGCGTCGTTATGCTAGTCGCTCCGTTGGCAGTTATGCCAAAATTGGTTTGGAAACTGAGGTACTCAGTGCCAGCCCGGAACAACTGATTACATTACTCTTTAATGGCGCTAGGGCGGCGATTTTGCAAGCCAAGCTACACATGCAAAATAATAATATTGCGGCGCGCGGGCAAGCTATTTCTAAAGCCATTGATATTGTTGATACAGGACTGAAGCTTTCCGTCGACACAGAAAAGGGCGGAGAGTTGGCGAATAATTTAATTGTTGTATACGATATTATTATTCATAACCTTATGCTCGCCAATTTGCATAACGATAGCGAAAAGTTAAGTCTGGCTGAAAGGCTGTTAATAGATATTAGCGACGCCTGGAAAACCAGTGTTGATAGTAAACGAACTGCTGAATCCTAAAAGCCAGTTCATGTCATTTTATTACAGCTATTTATTCTATTTCAGCAACAGGTGGGTACCTCAATGAGCCAACCAACACACTCCATACTAGAACAATATCAACTGATAGCTCGTATCACTAGCCACATGTTGGAGCTCGCTCAGAGTAATCGCTGGGAAGAGGTCATCGCACAATGCGAGTTATACGTTGCGGCCGTACACAAGTTAAAAACCTTAGACGAACTGAGCGCCCAAGACAAACAAGCACGACGCGAGCTACTTACCCAAATTCTGGCTGACGACGCTGCGATCCGTAATCTGGCTACCCCAGAGCTCACACGTCTGTCGTACCTGATGGGTAATATGAAACGTCAGCAAAACGTATTAGAAACCTATTACACATCGCATAAAGTGCCCGTATGAGTATAGGTGGTCCCTCGTCCCTAGGTACCCTGCTCATACAACGTCTGGACGCCGTATTAGGGATACATGCTTCGCAACAAAGCAATCTTGCTAACGGCGCCCGACCCGATGCCGTTAGCCAAACCCGTCAGGCCGATAGACCCCACTCGCCCGCGAATCCGCACACACGCCCCACCCGACAAGCTGTCGACCACGCACAAGCCCAGCAACAAACAATACGCAGTCGGCAAGCTGCGGTCAGTACCCAGCTGACTTCAGCGGCTGCGACAGCAAAAACCAGCCCGCCTTCCGCCCCCACAACATTAGGCCGTACCGCGCAACTGATAATAAGCCTGCTTGAACGTTACCCAGGCGCAGCCCCCGCCTTGCAGGGTAAACAAGCACTGTGGCCACACCCACCCTCGGCGGCGATCAGCCCTAAACAGCCTGATGCACGCGGGCAAGCACCCAGTAGCGGCCCAAATTTTAGCAGCGTACAATCAGAGCCCTCTATTAACGAGGAGCCGCTGCGACCCACGCTACCACGTACACCGCTGCCCGCATCGTCTCCGCTGCCACCCAGCACACCATCTGCACTCCCTACAGACAAGGCAAATCAGGCAGGCCCCAGCACACTGAGTACGTTCATCTCTCAGGCCCTGCAACAGACAGTACAGAGCAGCGGACTATTTTACGAGTCCCATTTAGCCCAATTCACGGGCAATCAGGCTCAGCTTCATGAATTAAGACAAGAACCGCAAAATCAGACACACGCTACTACACCAAGCACAGAACCAAGCGACAAGCCAAACGCCCCGGAGGCCCGCTTGTTTCAGGCCGATGCTTTGGCTTTGCTCGTTCGTCAGCAACTGGAGTCACTAGGCACGCAAAGCTTTTTTTGGTCGGGTCAAGCTTGGCCAGAAAGTGAGATGGACTGGCATGTACAAAAACACCCACAGCATGATCCTAGCGCCGCTCCGGAACACTGGAACAGTCTCTTGACCCTACACTTACCGGTACTGGGCACCATAGAAATAAAAATACAATTAAATCAACAGCAATTGCTTATTGATATACATAGCCCAGACCAAGCATCGTTTCTCGACGCGCACAGTACTGATTTACGGCAACGCCTGCAAAACCTGGACACCAGCCTGACTCAACTGACCATACAAGGCCCAGATACTGAGTCTGCCACCCACGACCTCATCCCATGACCGATCACCCATCCTCGCCTGCGCCACGCCAACAGGCTGTCGCACTACGTTACGACACTCAGGATAAGGCGCCACGTGTCATTGCCAAAGGCTATGGCACGCTGGCAGAAAATATTATTCGTACCGCCAAAGAGCATGATCTATATGTACACGAGTCTCCCGAGCTGCTTGCTTTATTAATGCAGGTTGACCTAGATCAGCAAATTCCCCCTGCCCTGTATCAAGTGATCGCCGAGTTGCTGGCCTGGCTCTACGCGCTAGAAGCTCAAGGTCTGGATTCCACACCGTAAATACGGTATGGAATCCACGCATACATAGCAAAGCCACATTCTCTTTTGACATAACCATGGAAAAGCCCCCTTTTTCCACCATAGATAAGCCGCTTGCTTTTCGCTGTATGCCGTTACATTAAGCATCAGAATAGGAGCTGCACAGACACACAGCTTCCTTCCATCCAATTGGCAGGCGAATCATGTCTATTCACTCAATTTCAAGCATCGAAACCGTTTTGGCTCAAATGCGTCAAGTGGCGCAAAATGCAGGCCTACACGCCCCCTCTTCCAGGCCAGCCCTTGCAGCGCCTGACTCGGGCAGTTTTGCCGCCGAGCTTGCCCGTTCACTTAAGCGGGTTTCAAACGTACAAAATATGGCGCACGCACAAGCTCAGGCATTCGAAATGGGCACCCCCGGTGTCGCGCTGAACGACGTCATGATTGATATGCAAAAAGCCAGTATTGCCTTCCAAACCACGGTTCAAGTACGTAACCGCTTGGTAGCGGCCTACCAGGAAATTGCGAATATGGCTGTGTAAGCCCACACTGTGCACAAATTCTATTGTTCTCACTTGCCCGCCCTTGTGGCTCCCGGCCTTTTTCCTATAGGTTCGGCCTTTTCTTTTATACGTGTCCTTACTGTGTATAGTTCCTACCGAGGTAAGCCATGAGTCAGACAGCCCAATTGCTGACCAAAGTGCCTGGTTATGAATACCTGCGTGTGTTACCCAAAGCTGCACTCCTGGGCCTAGCTGCCACCCTATTAGCTTTGCTCGCTGCGCTTGTACTCTGGACCCGAGGGCCGTCTTACCAAGTTCTGCTCTCTAATCTGGACGACAGAGATGGGGGAGCCATTGTTAGCGCCCTGGGGCAAATGAACGTGCCCTACCAGTTTGGTGCAAATGGCACGGCCATATTAGTACCTCAGGATCGGGTCTACGAGGCCAGAATGAATCTGGCTGCCCAAGGCTTGCCCAGAGCCGCTAATGCGGGTTTCGAACTGCTGGACCAAAGCCGTTTCGGAGCCAGCCAGTTCACTGAGCAGGTCACCTACCAGCGTGCACTAGAAGGCGAGCTGGCTAATTCCATCAAAGCCTTACATGCCGTTCAGGAAGCGCGGGTTCATTTAGCCGTGCCACGGGAAACCTTATTTGTACGCGATAGACAAGCGCCCACCGCCTCTATTGTGGTGACCTTATTTCCAGGCCGCACGCTTAGCGAAGGCCAAGTCGATGCCATCACCTGGCTTATTTCCTCAAGCGTTCCGAACTTAGGCTCTGATAAAGTATCCGTTATCGATCAAAACGGTCGTTTGCTTACGGCTCCCGCAGGCGAAGCTGGGCTAGATAAACATCAACGCAATTTTGTGAATGATATCGAGCAACGTGCAGTGCAGCGCATACTCACTTTGCTCAATCCACTGGTGGGTGCGGGCAATGTGCGCGCGCAAGTCAGCGCGGATGTCGACTTTTCGCGACGTGAGCAAACCTCAGAAACCTACAAGCCTAATCAGCAACCCGGTCAAGCTGCCGTACGTAGCCAACAAACCAGCTCATCCTTGCAGCACGATGTTCAGCCTGCACAAGGCGTTCCCGGCGCCCTTAGCAACCAGCCCCCTGCCACCGCCACGGCTAATATCGTAAACCCGCCTGCTGAAACGGCAACCACCACACCCCCTGCCAGTAACACGCCTGACGACAGCCGTGAACAAACCACTAATAACGACCCCGGCCTACAGGCACTAGCCGAGCAAACTCGCCTGTTACAAGGCAGCGGTAACGCACGTAACGACAGCACGATCAACTACGAGGTGGATCGCACTATTAGTCATGTGCAAGGCCCTGTGGGCGAACTGAAGCGGCAAGCCATCGCGGTAGTCATTAACTATCAGCATGCTAATTCTGACGAGCCCGTGGCCTTAGGCACGGAAGAAATGGAAAACATCCGGGAACTAGTGCGGCAAGCTGTCGGTTTTAACGCAGAGCGTGGCGATACAGTTAGTGTGATCAACGGTATCTTCAACGAAGGGCGCGAACCCACTCCTGCATTCTGGAAAAACCCTGAGTATGTAGAGCTGGGTATGGATATCGTGAAATACCTGATCTTTGCTGGTCTGCTCTTTTTAGCTTGGCGCATTATGATCAACCCCATTATTCAAGGGGTCATACAGGCCAAAGCCCAAGCGGATGCACGCCAAGAAGCACGTAATGCCGAACAAGAGCGCGAACAGGCCGAAGTCCTTAAGGACCAGCAAATCAATCGCTACGAAGACAATCTGAACAAGGCACGCAGTATGGCCGACAAAGACCCACGTGCTGTCGCCATGGTATTGCGCTCTTGGATAAACAGCAAAGATGAAAAAAATGCCAACGGATAAACCCGAAAACCTGCTGGAACGCAGTGCCATACTGATGATGGCACTGGGGGAAGACGCTGCCGCAGAAGTCTTTCGCTTTCTCAGTCCGCGTGAAGTGCAGCAACTGAGCACTGCCATGGCTGGGCTAAAGCAGCTGACACGTGCTGATATGGAAACCGCCCTAGAAAGCTTTCGCGAAGAGGCGGATCAATTCATGGCGGTTAACCTTGATACCAACGCTTATATTCGGGCAGTACTGAATAAGGCGCTGGGTACTGACCGTGCCTCTGGGCTCATTGAAGACATTCTGGATGCCACACAAGGCGCCAGCAGTGGTATTGATGCACTGAACTGGTTGGATGCTTCAAGTGTCGCAGAGCTGATCGCCGACGAGCACCCCCAAATTATTGCCACCATTTTAGTTCACCTAGAGCGTGACCGAGCGGCTGACATTCTGAACTTTATTCCTGAACGCTTGCGCGATGATGTGGTACTGCGTATTGCCACCTTCGGCGGTGTACAGCCTGCCGCCCTGAGTGAACTCACCGATGTACTGAACTCCATGCTCTCAGGGCAAGGCGCTAAGCGCAGCAAAATGGGCGGACCTCGTACGGCAGCAGAAATGTTGAATTACATGAACGCAAGCCAGGAAGAGTCCATTTTGCTTAGTCTGCGTGGCATGGATGCGGACTTAACGCAGCGTATCGTTGACGAAATGTTTGTCTTTGAGAATTTGGCTGATATTGAAGATCAGGCCATTCAGTTGCTACTTAAAGAAATCGAGACAACCGCACTGACCGTAGCACTGAAAGGTGCCCCCGAAGAGTTACGCGAAAAATTCTTCCGCAACATGTCTAACCGGGCAGCCGAGATGTTACGTGAGGACATCGAGGCACAAGGTCCGATTCGTATGTCCAAAGTAGAACAAGAACAAAAAGAAATTGTTCAGGTGGCTCGCCGACTGGCCGAGTCCGGACAAATTACTCTGGGCGCCATGAGTGGAGACGAGTATGTCTAATCGTGCTGCTGCCTACCTAGCAATGCAAACAGACTGGCATCGTTGGCAAATGCAAGATCTGGATGAACCTACGCTCCCCGAGAGCGAGCTTCCGGATACACCGCCTCCAAGCGCCGCTGAAATTGCTGCTAAAACACAGGCAGAGCTCGAACAAGCGCAACAGCGTGGACACCAGCAAGGTTACGATGCAGGCCATGAGCAAGGCTGGGAAGCTGGCCACAAAATGGGGCTACAGGAAGGCCACGAGTCAGGCCTCAAGACAGGATACGAAGCCGGTATGGCCCTAGCCCAAGAAGAACTGGCCGAACACAAAGCCAAGTTCGAGGCACTGCTTTTAGCCAGCAGCACTTCTATAGGCAAGCTCAATGAAAGCATGGGGCAAGCGCTAATCACACTGGCTATTGATATTGCCGAACACGTACTGGGCGACACCTTGCAGCAATACCCGCATAGCATGTTGCCGCTCATCAGCCAAATTCTGCACTTGGAGCCCGGCGATCAAAGCCTGCTCACCCTGTATCTACACCCTGATGATCTAGACATCGTCAAAAATTACTTACTTGAGCAAAGCGAGAGTAGACCCTGGCGCTTGCAAGCTGATTCCACCTTACAGCGTGGCGACTGTATAGCGCGTTCGGCCTATGGCGAAATCGACGCCAGTTTACGTACCCGCTGGCGACGAAGCTTGGGCGCTCTGGCCAACACCCCTTACCTAGGCGATTCCAGCCTAGACAGCGAATCGGCATGAGCTCCCACGGCCACTGCCCCTCTATGCCTATAGAGCAGCGCTGGCAAAGTCAGCTGAACGCTGCCAATAAGCGTTTGCGCGCCACCAACCCCTTGCTCCAGGGCGGGAAAATTGTGCGCGCCACAGGGCTGGTATTACAAGTGACAGGCCTAAAGCTTGCTGTTGGTGCCGCTTGTAAAATTGAAATATCTGCCAGTCAGAATATGTGGGCACAAGCCGAAGTCGTGGGCTTTGAGGGCAACTCGCTGTACCTGATGCCACAAAGCGAAATTGCTGGGCTAGAACCCGGCGCACGCGTTTTACCACTTGAAACTGAACTGCTCCCTCCTGTGCCTTTGCCGTGTTCCGAACTGCGTGACACACCTCTGGCACAAGCCCGTTCACGCCAGTTACCCGTCGGCATGGGGCTTTTAGGGCGCGTACTTGATGGTGCCGGGCAACCCCTGGACGACTTAGGACCTCTTCAAGACACGAGCACTCAAGCCCTCACTGCTCCCAGTATCAACCCCTTGCAACGTGCTCCTATCGATACCGTTTTGGACGTCGGCGTGCGTGCTATTAATGGCTTGCTAACCGTGGGTCGAGGCCAGCGCATGGGTTTGTTTGCAGGCTCAGGGGTAGGCAAAAGTGTGCTACTGGGAATGATGGCACGCTATACCCAAGCTGACGTAATCGTAGTTGGCCTAATTGGTGAACGTGGTCGCGAAGTGAAAGAGTTCATCGAACAAAACCTCGGACCAGAAGGCTTGCAGCGTTCAGTCGTAGTTGCTGCGCCCGCTAATGTATCGCCCTCCTTACGCTTGCAAGGAGCCGTTTACGCCACGCGACTGGCCGAGTATTTTCGTGACGAAGGCAAGCATGTTTTACTCATTATGGACTCCCTTACCCGTTATGCCATGGCACAACGGGAAATTGCCTTAGCCATAGGCGAGCCTCCGGCTACCAAGGGCTATCCCCCTTCCGTTTTCGCCAAACTACCCGCTCTGGTAGAGCGTGCCGGCAATGGCGCCCTTAATGGACAAGGTCAATCCGGCTCGATTACTGCTTTTTATACAGTGCTCACAGAAGGAGATGACCAACAAGACCCTATCGCCGACTCGGCTAGAGCCATTCTGGACGGGCACATCGTGCTCAGCCGCAGCTTGGCCGACACCGGACACTATCCCGCGATTGACATAGAAGCCTCTATTTCTCGCGTGATGTCCAGCATCGTAGAGCCTGATCAGCTCCGACAAGTGCACCGATTCAAAAGCATGCTATCTAGCTATCAACGCAATCGTGACTTAATCGCAGTGGGAGCCTACAGCAAAGGGAACGATGCCCGTATTGACGAAGCCATCGAACGTTTCCCTTGGCTGGAAGCATACCTTCAGCAAGACATGCAGGCACGTGTGGACTTCAATCGTGCCCAGCAAGAGCTGCACGCTATTTTGAACCAAGGAATGTAATATGACCTCAATGAGCTCATTAAATCTGCTGGTCGATCTAGGTAATAACCACCTTGAGCAAGCCGGCCAGCAATTACAAAGCCTAAGCCAACAAAAACAAAAAGCTGCGGAACAACTGGAAATGCTGCAAGGCTATCGTCAGGATTACGCTCAACGGCTGCTGGAGGCAGGTCGCTCCGGGCTGACTATGTCGAACTACCACAATTTTGTACGCTTTATTGCTACATTGGACGAAGCCATTCAACAGCAAAATAAGATATTGCAAAAACTCGACGCAAAAGTGTCGACCAGTCGCAATGAGTGGAACGACAAGCGCGTACGTGTGCACGCCTACGAAACGCTCGTAGAACGTCAAGAAAATCGCCTGCGCGTCGCCCAGCAACGTCGCGAACAAAACCAGTCTGATGAAATCTCAGCACGCCTGCATGCTAAAGCGCAAGGCACATACTAATGGAGTCAACCATGAGCCTTCCCATAGCTTTTCTTGCACTCCCTGAGTCCAATGGTGCCAGCGCACACAAAGTCGCAGGTACTTCCTCGCTGACTCCAGAAGACGCTTCGTCCTTTGCTGAACTTTTACATCATTATGCTGCTCCGTTTCGCCACGAGTTGCCCAACGTACGATTCACTAAAGCATTACAAGCCTTGGTCGCAGATCATCCAGAGGCACTATCCGCACTGGACGCAACAGCCCATAACAGCGCGCTCACTCCGCTGATGGATGGACTCATCGACGCCTCGATGATTGAAATGGGCTCTGAAGGTGACATGCTTAGCGACATGCCACAAAGCGATGAGCAAGAGCATTCCCTACCCTTTTTCGCGCTGCAATGGTTGCAGGAAACCCAAGCAATACACACAGCACGCTCGGCGACTCAAACACCACAGGCTGACACTTTACACCCTGCATCGACAAACCCTGCCGACGTAGCCATGTCCGCCATGTCTGATCACAGCAACACACTGAACAAAAATAGTTTTGTTACACATCAGCCCGCAATGGCTCAAGGCAGCGCTCTGCGCTCTAAGCCCCTAGCGCTCCTAACACCTGAGCTCGCTAGTATCCCTAGCGGCACCGAGCAAAACTCAGCCAACACCAGCCTTGGCAATTTGGGCGCGAACGTGTCGGGCACTGACACTTCTTTGCACACCAATAATTTTGAGCGCATCGTACCGGCTGTGCACAGCGGTACTGCTATCGCCCACCCTGTGCCTAGCTCCTCTGCACCCGCCTCGACCCAACAACCCGCGCCCCCCGCGGTCTACAGCCCTGATTTTTCAAATCAATTGGGACGCCAGTTTATGCACCTTGCTCAAAGCAATAATGGGCAATGGCAATCAGCAGAAATTCGACTGGATCCACCAGAGCTCGGTCCGCTACGCATTAGTTTGCACATCCAGGATGGAGTGGCTCACGCCCTGATCAGCTCCGCCCATGCCGTTGTACGCCATACCCTGGAGCAATCTCTAGGGCAGCTACAGCAACAATTGGCGCAAAGCGGCTTGAGCCTGGGACAGGCTGATGTCAGTGATCACAGCAATGCCGAACAGTATCAGCAATCGTTCCATGAATTCGCCCAGAAAACAGGCTATGTCCAGCAAGGCGATACAACACAGGATACTCACGCCCCCTTGTCTGCCCTAAGGCATGACACGCAAGATCGCTCACGTAACACGCACACCTTGGTAGATACGTATGCCTAAATGCAGCAATGACCGAATCTACCAAGAAAAGGCGTCTCTGTTCTACGCGTTTGCCTGTGCAGCGCTAAGGCATAATCGACTCAATACGACGCCTGAAGTCGTACGAGTTCCCGTCAGTACGCCACTGCTCACACTTTGATTGCCTACAAGTCTTATGGCTACTCAATCCAGATTCACTCGTTTTTTTAAAAACCTTCTACTTGTACTGTTAATTATTATTATCAGTGTAGGAGCCACCCTGTATTACTCTTGGCAACAAAACTCCAAGCCCACATGGGCTCAAAACTGGGGCAAAGCCGGTGCACAATCGGGAGAAGCGATGGCCTCCCCCTCTACCCCCAGTCTGCCTGTTGTCACCGATAAACCGATATTTGCTGCGCTCGAGCCCTTTACCGTTACCTTAAATGAACACGGACGCTCGCGCATTCTTTATGTGGGCATCAGTTTGCAAGTGCCCGACGACAACTCACGTAAAGTCATACAGGAGTTCATGCCTGTAGTTCGAGACCGCGTACTGCACATTCTTGCAGAACAAATCCCCTCCCGTATCCAAACCTCCGAGGGACGGGAGGATCTGGTGCGCAGTCTTAGCCAAGGCTTGCAAACCCCTTACGAACCCTCCTATGTGGCACCACGTGTTAGTAACGTGCTGTTCACCGCTTTTGTGATTCAATAATGTCGTATCAAAGCTTTCTATCACAGGACGAAGTGGATGCCCTGTTAGCAGGGGTTACCGGCGAGGGCGATGCAGCCAGACCCAGCCCGGAAATCAGCCATGGCGTGCGCACCTACGACCTCAGCTCTCCAGACCGAGTCGTGCGTCACCGCATGCAAACTCTGGAGCTGATTAATGAACGCTTTGCAAGACGCTTGCGCAGTACCTTACTCACCTTCATGCGACGCAACGCCGACATTACCGTCGGGGCCATCAAAATTCAGAAGTACTCCGACTTTGAACGCAACCTGCCAGTGCCCAGCAACCTGAACATGGTGGCACTCAAGCCTTTACGGGGCACGTCACTGTTCACTTTCGACCCAAACTTGGTGTTTCTGATCATAGACAGCCTATTTGGTGGCCATGGTCGCTACAACACTCGTATCGAAGGCCGAGACTTCACCACCACCGAGCAACGTATTATTGAACGTTTACTAACCCTCACTCTGGAAAGCTACTGCGGAGCTTGGGAAACCGCCTACGCCCTAGAAGCCGAATACATACGCTCGGAAATGCACACCAAATTTGCCAGCATTAGCAGCGGTAACGACATTGTGGTGGTCAGCTCCTTCAACATCGAATTCGGCTCTCAGGGAGGAAACCTAAATATCTGTCTGCCATACTCCATGATTGAGCCCGTGCGCGACATCCTAACGCGCCCCCTGCAAGACACCAGTGCCAATGCCATCGATCAGCGCTGGACGCATCAACTATCGCGTCAGGTGCGCAGTGCCGAAGTCGAGCTCATTGCCGACTTTCTACAAATCGACATGAGTATTGCGCAGTTGCTGCGCTTACGCGTTGACGATATTTTGCCCATAGAAATTCCCGAAATCATACAGGCGCACGTCGATGGAGTGCCCGTACTGGAATGCCTATACGGCACATCAAACGGGCGCTATGCCTTACGCGTGCACGATATTCTCACCACCAATGAATCCGATATTCAACAAGGTACGTCAAAATGACTGATCCCACACTTCCTCACGACGATCAGCAAAATCTGGCTGAAGACGATTGGGCTGCGGCGCTGGCCGAGCAACAGGCCGGCGAGCAACTGGCCAGTGCACAAGCAGGCAGTCAAGCCCTGCCAAGCAATCAGGCTGAAGGCCTGGGACAAGAGGCTGGCGATCAGGACGACTGGGCCGCCGCCCTGGCTGAACAAGCAGCGGCCACCAGCAGCGGAGTGTCTCCGGCCAGTGAGCTGTTCCAGCCTATACGCAGTACTGCCAAAGCCAGCAGCAGCGACATAGACATGATCATGGACATACCCGTACAACTGTCCGTAGAACTGGGACGTACGCGTTTGACGATCAAAAATATTTTGCAGCTGGGTCAAGGCTCAGTGGTAGAGCTTGACGGCTTGGCGGGCGAACCGCTGGATATTTACGTGAATGGCTATCTCATTGCCCAAGGTGAGGTGGTCGTCGTCGACGAAAAGTACGGGATACGTGTCACCGACATTATTACCCCCTCTGATCGCATACAGCGCCTGAATAGCCGTCGCTAAATTATGGATGAAAGCAGTTTATTACGCGTAGTACTCAGTCTGTTTTGCGTCGTACTGCTGATTTTGTTTGCCGCCTGGGTCAGTAAACGTAAGGGGTGGCTACGCGCGCACAGTTCCCGACGCATACACATTCTCAGCAACCAGCGTCTGGGAGCTCGATCCAGCTTAATGCTCATCAAAATAGATGACACAGAGCTTTTGCTGGGCGTCACTCCTCAGCAGATCAACGTGCTCCATCAAGTCGCTGCCCCTAAACCGTTTAGCGAACACCTGCACGAAGCCACTGGATCAGAATAATGGCGTACTTTTCCCTAGACTCTCTACGTAGATGTAAGGCATGGTACTTTTTGGCCATCTGTGCTCTGTGCCTACTGGCTGTTCCTACATTTAGCTGGGCGCAGAGCATCCCTGCCCTACAAAGCGCCCCAGGCCCCGATGGCGGCCAGACATGGTCATTAAGCGTGCAAACCCTGCTGCTCCTGACCATGATGTCTTTTTTACCCGCCATGCTGCTCATGATGACGGGCTTTACACGCGTCATAATCGTGCTAGGACTGCTACGGAATGCCATGGGAACCGGGGCGTCCCCCCCCAATAGTGTACTGGTGGGCCTGGCCTTATTTCTTACCTTTTTTGTGATGGGTCCAGTCTTTGACGAGGTCTATCAACAGGCGTACAAACCTCTAGCAGAAGACAGCATTAGCTTTGAAACCGCATTAGAGCGTGGTGCAGAACCCCTCAAAACCTTCATGTTGCACCAGACACGTGAGGCTGACTTACGGCTGTTTAGCGATATGGCTCATATTGATGCGATAGAAACACCTGCTGATACGCCACTACGCGTGCTTGTGCCCGCTTTTGTAACGAGCGAACTGAAAACAGCATTTCAAATCGGCTTCACCATATTTATTCCCTTTCTGATCATAGACTTAGTAATTGCCAGTGTACTGATGTCTTTAGGTATGATGATGGTTCCACCTGTCACAATATCACTCCCTTTTAAGCTGATGCTATTTGTACTGGCCGATGGCTGGCATCTGCTCTTGGGCTCTTTAGCACGCAGCTTTTATCAATAGTAATCATGACACCTGAAACCGTAATGTCCATGACCTATACAGCACTTAAGCTGGCGTTGTTCATGGCTGGCCCCTTACTCCTTGTTACCCTAACGGTTGGTCTGGTCATCAGTATTTTTCAGGCGGCCACCCAGGTTAACGAAATGACCCTAGCCTTTATTCCCAAACTACTGGCTGCAGGAATCGCCGTCGTGTTAATGGGTCCCTGGCTTCTCACTACTATGGTGGATTACATGCAAGGATTATTACTCGGCATCCCCGGCCTGGTTAACTAAATCTCAAGAACGGCAGTGATCTCTTTTACACTGGATCAACTCTACGCATGGATGAATGCGTTTATCTGGCCCTTTTGCCGTATTCTGGCCATGTTAGCTATCAGTCCACTGTTTGGTGAGTCCTCCATACCCAAACGCCTAAAAGTAGGCCTAGCTGCCTTCATCAGCCTAATCATTGCGCCTACCCTCGCTCCTTTACCTGATCTGCCCACGGCTTCCTATGCCGCCTTGTGGGTAATGGTGCAACAAGTTCTGATTGGTATAGCCTTGGGTTTGAGCATACGCATCGTCTTTGCTGCATTCCAGGTTGCTGGGGAGTTTATTGGCTTACAAATGGGGCTGTCGTTCGCTTCTTTTTTCGACCCTGCTACAGGTTCGAACACGGCCGTGCTTTCACGCCTGCTAAATATCGTGGCTATTTTGATGTTTCTAGCACTTAATGCCCACTTACTGGTATTAGGTGTCTTAGTACGAACTTTTGACGTACTCCCCATACGCACAGGGGCGCTGGATATCAATGGCTGGGGAGTACTGCTGGAATGGAGCGCCCAACTGCTAGTGTCAGGCATGCTAATGGCCCTGCCCCTCATTATTGTATTGCTCACGATCAACCTAGCCTTTGGCATTTTGAACCGTACGGCTCAGCAACTCACTATTTTTGCCGTTGGTTTTCCCATCAGCCTAAGCATTGGCCTTTTACTACTCACCGTGGTTCTGCCCCAAACCACACCGTTTTTTGTCGGCATTTTTAACCAAGGCTATGAGGTCATGTTACGCATTGCCCACACCCTTGCCGGCCCTTAAAACGAAACATTCGCCACACTTCTCATCTGCTCCTGTTGACGCAAGGCCTGCTGTAACTCAGCTAAGGTCTGCCAGCCCTGTCGTTGAGCCTTACTCAATAAAACCAGGGCTAGGCTGGCAGCCAAAAACGTATCTCCTAGGGCATCATGCCTATCCTGGTCATCTGGCTCAATACCGCAATAACGTAGACAATCATCCAGCCCTTGTGCCTGGCCACGCCATTGAGGTAAAACCAAGGTAGCTATACGACTTAGGTCCAGACAAACCACAGAAAGCTGCTGCCAACCATAGCGCCTCCAGGCTTTACGTAAAAATGCCAGGTCAAAGTTCGCATCATAGGCCAGCAAGACACTAGCCGTCGCCCGCTCCACAAACTCTTGCAGCACCTGACTTTCCTCATGACCTGTACGCTGCTCAACAGGACGAATTTCATGTATAAGCCGACTGTCAGAATGGACTGTGCCCTCATTGTTCACCAAGGCAGACCAAGCACTCCCTAGATCTAGTGAATGCTCAGCAATACGCATACTGGCCACCTGAACAATATGATGCTTATGCTCTGATAAGCCACTGGTCTCCATATCAAAAACCGTAAAGCTCAATGCGCTTAAAGGCGTATCTGCTGTAGGCGCTTGATAGTGTGGCACCGGGTAATGCGCCTGGGGCACGACTTGCCAGCCGGGCTTAAGCAAACTCAAGTAACGCTGCAAAACACTCATAAACGATACCTTTGTGCCAGCTCACGCTGCAACTGGCGTACTTGCCGCAGACTCTCACGCAATACTCTGGCATCTAGCTGACTTAAGCTATCGAGCTGAACAATATTACTCAGTGCCTGACCTCGCTTAATTTGCTGCTGATGCGTTTGTAAACGCAAAAGCTGGAGATAACGGTAACTTTCCTCGTAGGTATTAGCCTGCTCTGTATCAAAGACGTTCTTCTGCCGTAGATCGTTCAGCCTAGATAAGGTTGAGGGCTCCACACAAGCATGAGCTAAGGCCAATACACGAATACAATCGACCATAGGCGCCATCGCCTGTTTTTTTATATCGAGTAAATTCGAACCTGGCCCCATAAAAGTTTCCAAACGACTGGGCACACGCCCAGAAGGCACTCGTGTTTCCACTGCCGCCTGTGCCAGTAATCGTTGAAAAACCGGCTGATCATCCACTAACGCCGACAAGCGACGCCACAAACGTACCAAGGGTTTGCTGTCTCCCCATACCGTACGACAATCGAAAAAAATCGTCGATTGCAATAATTGCTCAGGAGCAGGACGCTCTACAATATGTTGAAAACGCTGCAGCCACTCGTATTCCGACAAGCATAAATCAGGATTACTGGCCATGATATTACCTGTACACCACTGTAAGCCACACTCATCCAGTGCTTTATTGATGCGCAAGGCAAATTGCGTCAAAATTTGACGAGTGGACTCAATAGACTGCTGCCCCTGAACTTGAAACACGATGCCATTGTCCTGATCGGTATGACGTGTTTGTTCTGCTCTGGCCTCGCTACCAAACACCAGCCACGAAAACTGAATATTCGCTACCGCCGGGGTACGCTGCAACTCTAGCTCAATCAAACGGCACACCGTATGATCATTAAGCTGAGTAATCATGCGCGTCAATTGCTCGGCTCTAGCCCCATGTGCCAGCATGGCATCAACCAGGCGATCAATTTCCGCCTGCAAGCGCTTAAGAGTCTCTAGGTCATTCGCATGCCGTATGGCTCGCGATAAATGCACAAGATCTACCCGCTGAAGCGAAAAAATATCACGTTCGGAAATCACCCCTATGGCCTTAGGGCCATCGACCAGACAAATATGACCAATATGATGCTCGGCCATTAATAAGGCGGCATCAAATGCACTGTGTCCGCCACTTAAGACCAAGGGTTCCGGTGTCATCAACTCGCCCACCGCCTGATGAGCCTGATACTGCCCACTGGCAATGAGCTTACGTAAATCACGTAAGGTAAAAATACCTAAAAGCTGTTGCTGATCATCCACGACCACCATGCTACTTACTTGGTAATCATGCATCTGACGCACTACGCGCTGGATGGCCGTATCGGGTAAGCACGAAAGCAGATCACGAGGTGATAAGTCTGCCAACAGTACATCCAGGGTATAACTACCCCCTAAATACGCTTTAGCGTTGGTTTGCGCTGCCTGAAAGACCGTATTAAGTAAACTACTGGCACCCTGCAAACAAAAATCACGGAATACAGCGGAAACTCGCAATAAATGTGCACAAGCGTCTTGCGGCAGATATAAGCAAAAACTGTCTTCTAGGGCTATATAGGTATGTGAGCTAGGCTCGCTGTGCAAGAAAGAGCTGATAGGAAACAGCTCACCGGCCTGAAAATCTGCCGGCTCCTCAGCCAGGTTCTGTACCCTACCTTTGCGCACGATATACAGGCCATGCCCGGCCTGCGTATCCGCTTCTAGTACTTTTTCATCTTGCTCGTAATAACGCATCAAGCAATGATCAACCAGATACTCGCAATGCGAGCGCTCCATGTGGTCAAAAGGCGGATATTTACGTAACCACTGCACAATGCCGGGCGCCTTTTGCCGCACGGCCACTTGTTCTACGCGCTCAGCCGACTGGCCGGGAACTTGCATGCTGTACTCCGATTTTTTGTGCTACCAGGCTATAATTGTGCCATGCAGCAAAACGAAAAATGGAGTACACGCATTAGGGATTTCGCTGATAGGCGATACTTAGTTCAAAGCGGCTTGACGCAGGTCAAGCGACAAGGTTCCCGACGCGTCAGATAGCTCGAAAAGCTCGCCCTCATTAACTTTGAAGACAGCAACAACATCCGACAAACGCTCTGCCTGATCCTGTAAGGAGTGAGCAGCAGCAGCGGCCTCTTCGACTAAAGCAGCATTCTGCTGCACCACCACATCCATCTGACCTACGGCCAAATTCACTTGCTCAATGCCTGAGGACTGCTCTTGCGAGGCAGAAGCGATCTCGGCCATCAAGGTAGCAACACGCTGCACTTGCTGAACCACGGAGCGAATCACGCCAGCAACATCATCCACTTGCTCTGTCCCGACACGCACATCTTGCACGGAACCTTCGATTAATACTTTAATCTCCCGTGCTGCTTGCGCACTGCGCTGTGCCAAGGAACGCACTTCGCCTGCCACGACCGCAAAGCCTTTACCTTGCTCTCCGGCCCGTGCAGCCTCAACAGCGGCATTCAAGGCTAAAATATTGGTCTGAAACGCAATGCCATCAATTACATTCACGATATCGGCAATCTGACCAGAGCTACTAGAAATATGATTCATCGTGGTGATCAATTGGGCAATTGCCTCACCGCTACGACCAGCCTCCTGAGCCGAACTTTGCGATAATCGGTCCGCTTCAGCGGCCGTATCAGAGTTCTGGCGCACCGTACTGGCCAACTGCTCCATGCTGGCGGCAGTCTCTTGTAGTGAGGCAGCTTGCTGTTCTGTCCGTGCGCTTAAATCCGTATTTCCCGCATAGATTTGCGTGGACCCCGAGGTAATTTCATCAACACCTTGCCTGACAGTATTGACCATGGTCTGTAAGCTGGACTGCATCTGACGCATAGAGTCAAACAACAAACCAATTTCGTTGCCCGAGCGATACCGTATGCCTTGGGTAAGATCTCCGCTGGCTATAGCATCTAACTGCTGGCCAGCCTGACGCAAAGGGCGGATAAGCTGTCGAGACAATACAAGGCGCAAACTGATAATCAGCAACAAACCAATCACTAGGCTGACCGCGATCACCACCATGGCTAAACGCGACTGAAACTCCGCCAGCTCACGCTGCGCTAGGGCTTCTTGGCTATAGTGCTCAGCCAGTGCGTTAATCCCACCTTGGAAAGCTTGATAGCGAATGAGGCCGAACTCAGCGTTCACAAAATAAAAGGTGGAGTAATCACGCCCCTCCAAGGCCTGGACCATAGGCTCAATGCCATCGTCCATGTAAGGCTGATAGTATCCAACCATACGCGTCATTAAACGACGTCCGGCACTTTCCTCTGGCATATTCGAGCGCAAGCCCTGAAAAATCTTTTGCGCCTGGGCAATTTTCTCTTTAGCTTGGCTGAGGGTTTCATCCCCCATTTTTGCTTGCTCAAATTGATCGCCCGCCGCCCCTTCTTGGTAGTAACGAGCCGCCATCAAAAGCGATACTCGCGCATCAAGCATGGTAATACTGAGCTCTTGCAAGCCCTGACTGCGTTCACTCTGTGCAGACAGTTGGCGTAAAGCCGCCTCGCTGTTATACAGAAAATAGATAGCAGCTCCTCCAACTGCCATAACCAGCAACATAAAAATGCTCATTCCCCATAAGAGCAAAGTGCTGATCCGTAATCCTTTCGCTCTTTGAGGAGCAAGAGGCCGATGCTTAGACGACAAACGCTGTTTACCAGCTCGCCGCGAGCCTTTATTTTTATATAAGCCGAACATAATAATGACCTGGATGAGTCGAAAAAAACTTACCGTGTCACCGGATGTATAGTAATAATGTCTGAATCCTCAGACTCTATGGTGACCGAGCCTACTGGCCTTGGGGCCTCCTGCTCTGTGTAAATCAATGGAATATTGTCGCGTTTTACGACACGCACAAAACGCCCCTGCGTATCAAACTGTAGCCAAAGCTCTTGGTTGAAATAGACGGCATCTGTCGCCAAAGTGGTACGTTGTAGCCAGACCACCGTTTCAGAGCCATCAAGTTGTTGATATGACTTATACGCTGCCCCCCGTAAGTACTCATCGGCCTGCATACGAGTAGTCACCCCTGGAATAAAAAGCTGTAAGCCCTTAGACTCAAACTTAGAACCATAGGTGCTGCAGGCAGTAAGCGCCGCGCAAAGCATGAGCACGAGCAAACGGCACTTGATACTTTGCACGCTTGCCCACATCAAAACTCTTCCCAGTCGTCATCACACACATTTTGCTGACTGCCTGCACGCAAATCGGGTCTGCGCAGACGCTGGTCGTCCGGGCTTGCCGCACTCGCCACGCCGTTTGACTTACCTAACTGCCTGTTTGCTCCCAAGGTCGACACACTGGCGGCAGGCTGAATTGAACCGGCCACAGACTTAGACGCAAGCTGGCCGCGCTGAGCCGTAGAGCCGGCTGAAGCTTGGCCAGCCGCTACTTTGCTACGCTTATTACGAATTTGACGTGCATTGACATCAATCACTTCTGTGCCCGGCACCCTATAATTGGCCAGCGTTTCGTTCACATGAGCCACTTGCTCACTTAAAGAGCTCGAGGCTTGAGCCGCCTGATCCACTAAACGTGCGTTGTATTGGGTAGTTTCATCCATCTGCGCAACGGCCCGATTGACCAAATCAATGCCGGACGATTGCTCAATGGTGGCAGCCGTAATTTCACCCATAATATCGGTCACACGGCGCACAGAATCAACAATTTCTTGCATAGTCGAGCCAGCGCGCTCAACCTGACTTGAGCCCTCTTGCACCTTACGCACCGAATCTTCGATCAGGGTAGTAATTTCTCGAGCGGCCTGGGCGCTACGCTGCGCCAAGGCTCGAACCTCGGCAGCCACGACCGCAAAGCCTTTACCTTGCTCACCTGCTCTAGCGGCCTCAACCGCGGCATTAAGAGCCAGAATATTTGTTTGAAAAGCGATGCTATCAATCACCCCAACAATATCTGAAATTTTGCTTGAGCTACCTGAAATGGCCTGCATAGTGGTCACCACTTCGTGTACCGCTTGACCGCCACGATGCGCCACATCGGAGGCCGTAGTGGCCAGTTGATTAGCCTGATGGGCATTATCAGCATTTTGGCGTACTGTACCCGCCAATTGCTCCATGCTCGCAGCCGTTTGCTGCAACGATACAGCCTGATCCTCTGTGCGTCCGCTTATGTGCGTATTGCTTTGCGCGATTTCCAGTGCCCCTGCCTGAATTTCGGCTAAACCGTGACGCACCACAGCCATGGTTTTGCCCAAGCTATCTTGCATACGACGCAGTGCGGCAAACAGTTGCCCCATTTCATTATCGCCCAGCACCTGTATACGCTGCGTTAAATCGCCTTTGCTGATTGCCTCGAAGTGGCGCAGGAAATTATCCAGAGGGCGCACCACATTCTGTGTATAGAAAAATAAGGTAAACACACAAAACACTAGCGCCAAGACAATTAAGGCACCAAAAATACTGACCACCTGTGTTTGTTGATCTTTTAAGGCTGTCATACCTGAAAATAGGTACAAGCCATACGCAGACGCACACACTGTCAGCACAGTAGATAGCAGCACCAACATCACCATGGATGTTTTCAGACTGGTATTTTTAAAAAGCATGGGGGTTTCCTGGGTGCAAAATGAGGACGTATCTGCTTAGAGCAAGACATTAACCACGACTATTCAGAGAGAACAAATTCGTACTTTGAATTTTTCTGAAAGCCAAAGCCGCTGCTTCCAGCGCGGACTTGCGCAATTCAAGCTGACTACTTGCCTGGTAATAGTCAAGATCTTGTAAACGAGAGAGCTCCTGGCGATAGCTAAGATTACGTAAATCACCATTGCTACTCAGGCTATCGAGTTCGTTCATACGCGTCCCAACCGAGGAGCGTACGGTTAAGACATTGTTGTAGTGCTCGTCGATACGCTGCATCGTCGCATTAAGCTGATTACGAAACTGAGCCTGATTCACATCACTGCCGGTTTGCGGCAATTTCAAGGCCTGAATCATGTCGGACAAGGTACGAAACACATTCATGTCGCTGTCGTTCGCGAGCTCAACCGTGAATTCGTCTCCGGCAGCAGGCACGCCGCTTAACTTAACAGACACCCCATCCGGTAAAACGATACGTCGCATTCCATGACTATCAGCCTCTGGCAAGACTTGATCTTGCTGCACCAAGGCACCATCCGCATGAACATTAAAGGTACCGTCGGCATTAAAGGACAAGCGAAAACGCGCTCCGCTATTTAGGTCGGGATTATCCAGCGCAGGAGAACCCACCACTCCCGTACCCGCGTTATTGCTGGCGGCGCTACTTACATAGACCGCTGCCCCCGGATTGGCACGCATAAAGATATCTGCGCCGTGATCAGCAGAGTCCAGTCGGCGTGTTTGCTCAACCTGAATCAGACGTTGGGTGCGATCACCTTGGTATGCATAGCTACTGGTATCAAACGGAGTCGTTCCCCCTTTGGAGCCCGAAAACAAGTACTGCCCGGAACCATCTTTACTATTCGCCAAGCCCAGTAAAGTATCCAGAGAGCTTTGCAGCACCTCGGCCAATGTGTGACGATCGGTATCCGATAAAGAGCCATTCCCTACCTCAACCAAATGCGTTTTCACGTTTTGCAGTTGTAGCGTCAGGGAGTTAAGAATGTTTTCTTCCTCACCCAGATTACGCATGGCCACTGAACGGTTTTCACCAAAACGTGCGTTCATGCTGCGCGCCTGCTCGATACTCACACTTTGCGCCGCTGCCAAGGGGTCATCGGAAGGATTTAGCATACGCTGGCCACTGCCAAGTTGCTGAAAAATTCTGACCAGATCAGACTGCTGCTGATTAATGGAGTTCAGGCCTGTCTGAAAGAACTGTGCTGTGCTGATACGCATAAATATATCCAATGACAAAAATAAGCGAGCTACGCTAGGGCTTATATACGTAAACCAAGCAGTGTGTCGAAAAGCTGTGAGCTGATATCGATGAGCCTAGCTGCTGCGGTGTATTGTTGTTGGTAACGATCGAGCTTGATGTATTCCTCGTCTTCATTAACGCCTGACAAGGCCTGTTGCGCCGCGTAGTTTTGCTGAATTAAATTGGCCTGGGCTTTAGCGGCAGTAGCATTTTGCTGCGTATTCACCGCCACATGATTGACGATTTGGCTAAAGCCTTCATTTAGGCTAAGCGTTCCATTGGCCAGTACTTTGGTGTTTTGCAATTCAGCCAATTTCAAGGCATTGCCCCCGTTGGCACTGCCTGTTCCTGCGTCAGCCGCTGCGATGCGATCGGGGTCTTGTATGGCCAGTTGCAGATTGTCGGCTGCAGTACGAGTGGGCTGCACAAGCCAGCTATCATGCATCGCGGGTGGATTCTGGGGGTCGACCGTAATTTTGAACCCATCCAGCTCAATTTCGTCTGTGAAGAAATGTGCGGTGCCCTCTGGCAAGCTGCGTATGCTGTACTGTGAGCCATCGAAGCTCACTTCGTAATCACGATTTGTTAACGCCTTAGCATCCACAATTTCAAACTGGGGAGCGCTTGAACCCACGGAGTTACGCGCATTGCTCTTGACATGACTTAAGGCCGCATTGAAGCTAAAAAACGCCTCGCCCACTTGACCATGCAGGTCTTCCCCAGCCTGATGAATTTCATTAAAAGCGGCTGCCAAACCCAATGCCATACGGCCCAGGTTATTCTGGGAAGGCTCCAGAGTGTCTTGACGAAACTTAAGCAGGCCGCCTAAGCTGCCACCGGTAATGGCCGTATCTTTAAACTGCACAGTAATGGCTTGCCCCTGACCATCAAACGACGAGGTGTACGCCACCACCTGCTTGCTAGGATCGGCATGTGAGCGCTCAGCATGCAGGGGATAGACAGTATTAGCCCCCAGCAAAAGCTGACCGCGTTTAGTGCTTACCGTGACTTTGCCATTTTGCTCTACGGACTCGATGTCTATCAGCTGCCCTAACTCGGTCAACAATTGATCGCGCTGGTCTAGTAAATCGTTGGGCGCATGGCCAGGATTACTGCCTTGCGCTTTCACAATTTGCTGATTCACATTGTTAAGACGCTCAAGATAGCTGTTAACTAGGCTAACCGTTGTGTCAATTTGGGTATTGAGATTATCACTTACCTGACGCAGATAGGCGCTAGTATCGTTCATCTGTGTGACCAAGCTAGCGGCCCGGCCTAAGAGTTCCTGACGCGAGGCGGCATCGGAAGGCGAAGAGGCCACGGCCTGCATACCTTCAAAGAAACGAAGCATGGCCGGACTGATCCCAGTACTAGGATCAGAAAACAAATTATCGATTTTGCTAATTTCGTTACCATAAGCGATCAAGGCAGCCCCTTGGCTTTGGGCTTGGCTTAATTGCCGGTAAAGAAAGTTATCGTAGGAGCGCTGCACAGTAACCACTTGCACACCACGACCAACAAAGCCCGCTGAGGTACCTGCCGCAGTGGCCGTACGAGACAGCACAGTCTGTCGGTTATAGCCCTCGGTATCCACATTATTTAAATTATGGCCGCTGACCTGCATGCGTTGCTGGGCAGCCAGTAATCCTGAAAGACCTAAATTGGCGAGGTTCATTGTGCAATCCTGTTAGGGCAGCGAGATTAACTCGCTATGATTCAATTCCTATGCATACTTAACGTCAGCCTTTTCATAAAATTTAGAGCTGAGTACGTTAACGACGGCCACTATCAAAATACCCCATGATAGAGACAAGCTTTTGAGCATAAGAAGGGTCTGTGGCATAACCCGCTTCCTGTATGCGCTGGGCGGCCGTTTGTGCATCAGGCGCCGTCAGCACCTGTTTGTAACGGGGACTTTGACTAATCAGGCGAGCATAATCAGCGAATGAGTCTGCATACGAGTCATAGGCTCGGAAGGTCTGGTTCAGCTTACGTGGAACGCCATTTTCATATTCTGTGGTCATCACTTCCACCACCTTACCTTTCCAGTTGGGACTTGCCTTGATACCAAAAAGGTTATGACTGCTTGTACCGTCGGCGTGCAAGATCTCACGTTTGCCCCAGCCCGACTCCAGCGCTGCCTGACTTAAGATCAGTTTTTCTGGCAATCCGCTGCTTTGAGCAGCCATCTGCGCAGCGGATTTCATACGGTCCACGAAGCTGCGTATGTGTTCTGGCGCCCCTTTGATACTGGCATAAACTCGTTCGATACGCGTATTTTGAGTGAGCTTATCAATCAAAGCCGTAATGGAAGGAGCGTCCACGGGACGTTCGTTTGGCAAACGAGACTGTAAACCTGCACGCCGAGAAGCATTGCCTTCAGGTATAGAAGCCGCAAGGGCCTGTGTCGTGCTGCCGCGCATTTGTGCCAGCAAAGCTTCTGCCAGTCCAAGCCCTGGTTGCGCCAAACTAAGAGCCAGTTGCTCATCGCCCATGCTTTGCGCCAAGCGCACTTGCTGGCTGTCAAACAAGCCCCCGTCCCCTAACTGCGTCTGGCGGGCCTGTTTAAGAATATTTTGTATAAAGATGGCCTCAAACTGCTGCGCCACATCACGCTCTGTGCGTTCAGACGACGCTCCTGAGCGGGCATTACGACGTAAATCAGCAAGTTGCGATGAGTCGAAGATGGACACGCTACTGGCCGCACCGGGACGAGGAAAATACTGAACACTCATGGCTAGATCACCTCTAGGTCTGCGCGTAAAGCACCCGCACTCTTTAGATTCTGAAGTATGGAGAGTAAGTCTTGAGGACTAGCACCCAAGGCATTCAGGGCACGCACCACATCGGCCAAATTAGCGCTGGTATTGACTCGCTGCAAGGCCCCTTCAGCACTACGCATTTCAATCTGTGTGTTATCGGTCACCACAGTTTGACCGCCCCCGAATGGCGTATCAGGTTGACTGACCTGCGACTGGCGACTAATGACCACGGATAAGTTGCCGTAAGCAACAGCCGCCTCATCAATGGTTACACTACGGTTCATCACCACCGAGCCTGTACGCGCATTAATAACAACTCGAGCGCGCGCTGGAGGCAAACTCACCTGCAGGTTTTCGATATCGGACAAGAAAGCCGCTTGTGCCTGGGGATCCTGGGGACCACGGACCTGGATCACACGACCATCTAAAGCCTGAGCGGTCGCCGCGCCAAAACGCTTATTGATCGCCGCCACTACATTTTGGGTGGTCCCAAAATCTGAACTGTTCATTTCAAGATGCAGCACCCCGTTACTCACATAGGTAGTCGGCACGCTTTGCTCAACAGTAGCGCCTCCGGGTATGGTGCCCCCGTTTAATTGATTCACCTGGACGCTAGAGCCGCCAGCCTCAGCACCTGCCCCACCGACTAAAAGATTGCCTTGAGCTAAGGCATACACCTGACCGTTCGCCCCTTTTAAGGGGGTCATGAGCAAGGTACCACCACGCAAGCTTTTAGCATTACCCATGGACGACACCACCACATCCAGTGCCTGACCTGGCCGCGCAAAAGCAGGCAAACGAGCCGTCACCATGACAGCCGCCACATTACGCAATTGCATATTGCTGCCTTGGGGAATCGTCACGCCCAACTGAGACAGCATATTGGTCAAACTTTGCTGGGTAAAAGGTGTTTGACGGACTTGGTCTCCGCTGCCATCCAGCCCCACCACCAAGCCATAACCGATAAGCGGGTTATCCCGCACACCCTGTATGCTTGCCAAGTCTTTAATACGCTCGGCTGCCTGAGCCAAGGAAAACGGCCAAGCACACACAAGCAGGATGGCAAGCAAGACGCGCACAATACAAATAGGCACACGGTACACAAAGCCAGAGGTGGTGAGATTACTAAGCATCAGAATGGAGAAATATTAAGGAAGAATCGTTGTAGCCAACCCATGGTTTGCACCTCGTCCATGACGCCTTTGCTACGAAACTCAATGCGTGCATCGGCCACTTGTGTGGAGAGCACTGTATTGCTACCTGTGACTGAACGAGGATCGACAATTCCGGAAAACCGTATATGTTCACTACCCCGGTTAATGGCTATTTGCTTATCACCCGCTACCTGCAAATTTCCGTTGGGCAACACCCCTACCACCGTGGTGGTAAGCGTACCGGCGAAAGTGTTATCAGCACGACTCGAACCCTTGCCTTGAGCAGCATTGTTGCCAGACACACCAAAGTTTTGCCGCTCTCCCAACGACGAGGGCAATATGCCAGGCGCCAGCTCCCAATCCAGCCCTGCGCTGCCCTTACGATCGGTGGAAGTCGATACGTTCTTGGCAGCGTTAGTGCGCTCCTGGATTAAGATCGTGACGATGTCCCCGACATTACGAGGACGACGATCCTCGAACAGCGGGTAGTTTCCGTAGACGGTTGGCTGGTAGATGGATCCATTCGCAATCGCCGAGGCCGGTGGCGGTGTAGGAGGTGGCGCCGTTAAAGGGCCCGTAACGATAGGCTCCGGTGGCACCAAAGCACAGGCCCCCAGGCCAAGCATGCCAAGCAAAAACAAGCTACGAGCGCAACGCGAAACTATGCTTTTCAACACCCTGACACACTCTTAGAGCTGAGCCAGACGCGCCAGCATCTGATCCGAAGTTTGTACCGCTTTGCTGTTAATTTCGTAAGCACGCTGAGTGGTGATCATATTCACCAGCTCCTCGGCCACATTCACGTTCGAGGTTTCGTTGTACTCTTGTAGGACCAGACCAGCACCATCCATGCCTGGTTGCATAAAGTTAGCAGGCCCGGACGCATCGGATTCTACATACAGGTTCTCGCCCATGCTTTGCAGGCCTGTAGGGTTAATAAAGGTGCTTAACTGCAACTGCCCAACCTCTACGCTTACCCCCACATCGCCGGGCTGCGTGACCGAAACCGTACCATCCCGAGAGATCGTGATTTCCAGTGCATTATCGGGAATATTAATAGGTGGTTGTATGGGATACCCACCCGCGGTCACCAGTTGCCCGTTCTGATCGATTTGCAAACTACCATCACGTGTATAAGCAAAGGTTCCATCAGGCATTTCCACCTGCAAAAAACCACGCCCTTGTATCGCAATATCCAGACTATGACCTGTGTTTTTCAGATCTCCTTGGGAGTGGATACGTTCGGTAGCTACAGTTCTTACGCCGGTGCCAAGCTGCAAGCCTGATGGCAACTGGTTAGCAGCTCCAACCTGCGCTCCGGGCTGACGTATGGTTTGGTACATCAGGTCTTCAAAAACAGCGCGTGTACGCTTGAAGCCTACGGTATTTATATTTGCCAAATTATTGGCGATGACATCCATATTGGTCTGCTGAGACTCCAGACCCGTTTTGGCAATCCACAATGAGCGTATCATGTTGTTTCCTTAGAGTGCGCGCGCACCGATTTAGGTATTAAATGAAAGTATGGAGTTAGCCCGCTCTTCATTGGTATTGGCGTCCTGGATGACTTTCATCTGCATTTCAAAACGTCGAGCATTCGCTATCATTCCCACCATGGCCTCGGCAGGATTCACATTACTTTTCTCGATAAAGCCAGCCACCATGCGCACAGTTGGATCGGCCGGCGCTGCCTGACCTTGTGCCAAGCGAAACAAGCCATCTGGCCCGCGCACGAGTTCATTTTCTGGCGGATTGACCAGCTTTAACTGCCCTATCACCTGAATATCTCGCGGATTATCCCCTGCGCCTAAAGCGGTTAACTGACCATCACCAGTAAACGTGACCGTTCCACGATCCGGAATCTCTATGGCAGCCCCGTCTACGGATAACACAGGCAAACCCGACTGCGTGACCAAGATATTGTCCGCATTGACAGCAAGATCACCCGCTCTGGTATAGGCCTCGCCCTCGGGGCTACGTACTGCAAACCAACCATCGCCATTAATCGCCACATCCAGAGCGTGTCCCGTTTCAGCCATGGCTCCTGCACGAAAATTGCTGCCTGGTGTAGCAGCAACCGTCGCTACCCGCGTGTTCATCGTGCCTGTGCTGTGCACCGGCACAGAACGATACACGGCCAACTGCTCTCGAAAGCCACTGGTATTGAGATTGGCCAAATTATTGCTTATGGCAGACTGCTGCTCCAAGATGCGCTGAGCGCCATTCATGGCGGTATAAATTAACCTGTCCATGGATTAGCTCTAGCGCAAGGTGACCAGTGTTTGCAGTAACTGATCTTGGGTTTTAATGGTTTGTGCGTTCGCTTGATACGTACGCTGAGCAATAATCATATCGACCAGCTCCTGCCCCATATCCACGTTGGACTCTTCGACCGCTTGCCCTTTAATGCTAGCCAAACCACTTTCTCCAGGGCGGCCCAATACAGGCTGACCTGAACTACCTGTCTCGACCCAGGCATTACCACCAATATTTTGCAGACCTTGCATATTCGCAAAGTGAGCTAACACGATGGCGCCCATATGCATGTTTTCGCCGTTGGTGTAGGCAGCCACAATGGTGCCGTCTTCACTTACTGACATGCCGGCGTACTCGCCTGTACCGTAACCATCTTGGTAGGGGCTTCCGCTATTAAAGCCACCACCGAATTGCGTACTGCCTTGGTAGTTGATAGCAATTTCTAAAGGAGCTGCTGGTGAGTTCGCACCACCGGGATTATTCAAGCGAATATCAACCCGTTCTGAACCAGGCAACAAACGTCCGCCATCGTCAAACAACAACTGCTGACTTCCCAGAGTATTTGTGGGGTCATTGGGGTCAGGGAAGGTCATCTGTTCGTCACCGATGTAATAGTAAACTTCCCATACGCTATTACCACCACTGCCCTCACGCTTGGCATAGTATTGTGTGACGATATGGCTGTTACCTAAAGAGTCAAACACATCGTAGTTAAAGGCTTGGCTGTAACTTTGCTCATCTGTGCGATCAAAAGGACGAACGGTCGGATCAATGGCGCTGGCATTGGCCGGCATATTCATCTGCAAGCGCATATTTTCGGTCGCCCGCGGAGCAATGTTGCCCTCGGGGACACGAATACGTTCAATCGTATTAGAGCCCGCACCATATCCAGTCAGATAGGCGCCCTGAGCATTCACGATGTAACCTTCTTTGTTAGGGCCAAACTCCCCATTACGCGAGTAAATCACCGTGCCATCCGGCTGCTCTAAGCGAAACAGACCTTTAGCACCATCAATGGCCATATCGAATTGATTACCCGTGATAGCAATATTACCGATGGTAAAACGCTGGTTCACGCCAGCCACTTGCACCCCTAAACCAATGCGCGAGTTGGCGTAGACATCGGCAAAAGACAAGGTAGACGATTTGTAACCAACCGTGCCTGCGTTGGCAATATTGTTACCTATACTATCCAGATTCTGTGAGGCAGCATTTAAGCCGCTTAAAGCTTGTCCGAAACTCATTGCTATTTGTCCTCTATGTTTGTCAGTGTCTGCCTAGCTTGGGCACACGCTACATAATTTTCCGTATATCTAATAAAGAATGGCTACCGGCTAGCCCCAGATCCAACTGCAGGCCCGATGAGGTGTAGGCCACGCTATTTACCTTGCCATAGCTTAAGGTCTCTGCCATAACAGGTTCTCCCTCGTTTAGCGCTACGACTTGCATGCTGTAGGAACCATCGGCCAAGGCATTACCCTGATCATCCAAGCCATCCCACTCAATGGAATACACACCCGCTGCCAAAGGCCCCTGCTCCAGGGTACGCACCACTTTGCCACTGCTATCGAGAATTTGTACGTCCACACTGGTGGCAGGCTTATAGAGGTCAACACCGAAGGGAGTCGCCACTTTTTCACCTTCCCCACCACCCAGCAAGACCTTGCTGCCCGGCACTAAAACGTCTTTACCAATTAAGCCGGCCGCTTGCATGGATTGGGTAACATCCATCTGCCCTGTAATCGCTAGCAAAGTATTGTTGAGTTGAGTAATACCGCTAACGGTAGACATTTGCGCAATTTGCGACGTGACTTGAGCGTTATCCAACGGATTTAAGGGGTCTTGATTCTGTAACTGCGTAACTAGCAAGGTTAAAAAGCGATCCTGGGTATCGGCCATCACATTCTGTGACTGGGCTCCTGCCAGCCCCATGGCGGCCGAACGCTGATAATTACTACCGTCTACTGTTGGCACGAGAGACTCCTTTATTGACCTAGTGACAGGGTACGCAACATCAAGCTTTTAGCCGTATTCACGACTTCCACATTGGCTTGGTAGGAGCGCGATGCAGCCAGCATATTGACCGTTTCCGCCACCACATCCACATTTGGCAAGTGCACATAGCCTTGCTCGTCCGCATAAGGATTGTGAGGGTCGTACTGCAAGCGCATCGGCGCGTCGCTTTCTTGTACCGCGGCCACCCTTACCCCACCGACCTGTTGCAGGCCTTTACCAGGCTGAGACAGTGGGTCAAGCTGAAACACAACTTGACGCGCACGATACGGTTGCCCATCAGGCCCCACCACACTGTCCGCATTAGCAATATTGCTAGCCGCCACGTTCATGCGTTGAGACTGTGCATTCAGTGCGGAGCCTGCTATCTGAAAAATGGAAAGGGAACTCATGATTACTCCGTTTTATTGCTGTAAGGCGGCCATCAATCCCTTAATACGCTGTGACAGCAAGTTAAGAGAGCTTTGGTAGTGCATCGTGTTATCGGCAAACTGCATACGCTCGACATCCATTTCAACGGTATTGCCATCAATACTAGGCTGTACGGGGACTCGATACTGCAGGTGCTGTGGAGCGGGGCTATGGGCTTGGGCAGGAATATGACGAGTCGAGGTCAGCGTAAGGTGCGTGTCGCCCAGCCTTTGCCTATCGCTTAAGGCTTGCTGCATAGCTGTTGCGAAGTTAAAGTCGCGCGCTTTGTAATGTGGAGTGTCGGCATTAGCAATATTGGAGGCCAGCACCTCTTGGCGCTCTTGCCGGACTGACAAGGCAGTTTGGTAAAATTGCAGATCGGCACTGATACGATCAATCATGGGGCACCCTAGGCTGATTTAATACTGAGGTCAAAAAACCGTTAAGCATGGTTCTTTGTCCACCTTAACCGTATGTTAGTCAGGGACGCCGCAATACAAACCGGAAAACAGCCTAACATTTCCGCGTTAATTCAAGCCTTGACGCCATCTGGAGCTGCTTAAAATGTAGACATGCGTAAACTGCGGCTATTCGTCATTCTGCTCATAACCCTCGCTGCCCTGCCCTATCAAAGGCTGGCTCTAGCACAGTCGAGCCCGGAAGCGCTCAGCGAAATTGCTCACAATTTCCTTCTGGAACAAGCGCAGTCTCTACCTGGAAATGCACAGGTCCTGATTGATAGTAGTCGTCTACAAGAACAAGCCCAGTGCCAGCAAGTACAGGCGTTTTTACCTAGTGGCCAACGCTTAAGGGCGCGTCTCAGTGTTGGCCTGCGCTGCCTAACGCCCAACACCTGGGTCACTTCAGTTCCCGCAAGCTTAAGCGTCCAGGGCTTTTACTACGTCAGCAAGCGTACTATTAATCCGGGTGAAACCCTGAGCCTAGACGATCTGATTGCCCGAGAAGGGGATATACTGCGCTTGCCCTCGGGTGTGCTTTTTGATCCTAGCCAAATCATTGACTACATTGCTAGTCAACGTATTCAGGCCGGCAATCCTATACGGCAGCATGCACTGCGAGACCCACACGCCATTGTACGAGGGCAAACTGTACGCACCGTGGCGCGAGGGACCGGTTTTGTTATTAGTGGCGAAGCGCTAGCCTTGCAAACCGCCTCACCTGGCCAGCAAATACAAGTCCGAGCCAGCTCTGGACAGGTCATATCCGCCACAGTATTAGACGCCAGCACTGTGCAAGTTTTAATGTAAGGCCTATGATCTACCAAGACGCATTAAAGAAAACTGAAGCACTGCCGTTACCATGGCACCAAGACCTGCACCCTCGGAGAACACCTTGAAAATCACCCAGACATCCAGCAAACCCCCTATCGAGCGTACCCACGAGACGACGGGCGCGGGAAAACGGGCAGCCCAATACAGCAACACGTTCGCAAGTAGCCACGCCGTTGACCTAAGCACTGCAGGCCGACAGCTCGCTCAGCTCCATTCAGGCGACCACGACGTCAATATGGAAAAAGTCGCTGCAATACAGCAAGCCATAGCCAATGGTGAACTGAAAATTGATACCAGTAACATCGCGGACAGTCTACTGAGCACTGCCCGAGACCTGATGAAATAGTGCCTCACCAGACATCATGCCCAGCACCCTAGAAAACTGCCTACAAACGCATATTACGGTTTTACATGACTTTCTGGACCTGACCGAGCAGGAACACGAAGTCCTATTACAAACCTTCGAGCCCGACACTTTGGCGCAACTTACTCAGCGCAAAAACCAATTGCTGCTCGAGTTCCTTAGACTGGATCATCTCCGTCAGCAACATCTGGATGCGCTGGGCTTGGATCATAATATTCAAGGTTTAAGTGCTCTTGCACAAGCACAGCCCGAGCTGGCCGAACTGGTTCATCAGCTTATTGAGCTAAGCACTGCCGCACGCCAACAAAACGAAAACAATGGTGTACTTATCCAGACCTACCTGAACAGTAACCAGCAAGCGCTCGATACTCTTTCAGCCCTGGCAGGTAAAAATAATTTCTACACCGCTCACGGCAAACCTAGTCCTCAAGCCAGTAGCTCGCGCTCGCTAAAGGCTTAAAAACTCCAACAACAAATCAGCCTACTGAATTGCCTCTTTAAGCACCAATAGCTTTAGCAAAGCAGGGGCAGCTAAAGAGCGGGTTAAGGCTGGTTTTCCCAATAGCTGAGCCGCTAATTGACGGGCTTTCGCACTGTCGGACGAGTGCAGCAGGCTTGCGGCTGCCAAGCATAACTGTGTAGTGAGTAAAGGACTCGGAGCATCAATTCCCATGCTCAGCAACAACTGATGCATCTGAGGCAGCATACGGTGACTATCCTCGTACAAACCAGCGGCCAATAATGCCGATGCCAAATTCGCTAGTGCAATAGGCTTACCTGTGGGCTGATGACTAAAAACAGAGTAGTTTTTAAGAACTTGGCCATCACTGCGCCTAACCAGCCTAAGTAAGACCAGTTGCATGGCCAAATCCTCTTGAGCGCGGCCACGCAGATACACTGTGCAGGAGCTATACCATAAGCTCAACTCATTTAAGCAGGCACCCTCAAACTCGCTCAGTTGTACCTGAGAAGCTAAGTCCGTCACGGCATCAAAAACCAGTTCTTTAGCGATGGCTGAGGGTCGGGTATGACCTCCTGCATGCCAAACCTTAAAGGCAGGCGACACAGGTGCCAAGAAGCTCCACCCCTTGTCCACGTATTCACGCATCTGCGCTGCACTTGGATGCGCAAGCCAATGCAATAAGCTTGTGTTGCTGTGAAAACCCTGCATAGCCTGAACAGCGGTGTCTCTAGCCCGTCCTTGGGCACCCAAATCCAGGACATGATTACCTAGTGAATCGGACCAGCTCGCCGCCGAGTGCATTTGATAATATGGCGTCGTCAAGGCTTGCCCAGAAAGGCTTAATACACTGCAATGATAAAGCTGCTCGTCCGCGCTAATAGGCATGGGCTGCTTGCTGTGTACTACCAGAGCGTGCGATTGTGCCTGCTCACTCATTTCGTTCATAGCCGCCTTAAACAAGGCTTGGCTACGTAAGAGTAAGGAGCTTAAGTCCTTTTCTTGAGCTGCGCGCCACAGATCAAATGCCTCGGAAAACACCAGGCTATCCTCTAGCGTCGCCATTACCTGACGCACCGACTCAACACCTAGCACACCAAATTGAGTCGGTGTCGCCACAGCCAGCAGCGCTGGCAGCAAAAAAGCCCTACGCTCATGCTCTCGCTGCAGGTGCTCAACATCTACGCGACTATCATGGTTTAACAAGGCTGCTAAATCAGCCTGACTTGGTGTAAAAGAGGCGGCCTGATGATCGCGCTGCTGCAAACTTAAGGTGACCAGTTCGGATGCGCTGGGATGACGCAAATTTTCGGGTACCTTTTGTCCGTCTGAAACATAATGCACCGGGAGTTGAAAGCGGATGGCCGTGTCAAGCGTAGCCCCCAAACGAGTCGCCTCATCCAGTTTAGAAATAATACAGCCTAGTAAAGGTGTGCCACCATCTTTGCTGTAGCTGCGCGCCACCTCATCAAGTGTGTCGCCCTGGCTGCCCGCATTCAGCACCAACAAACGCTGAATACGGCGCCCAGCATTAGCTAGCAAACGTGCCTGTTCTACGACGTACTGATCACGCTGACTAATACCCACGTTATCAATCAGGATAAGCTGCTCGGGCCGTAGGCTTAATAACACATTACGTAGTTGCTGCGCATCCTGCACCACGTGGACTGGAACACGCAATAAATTGCCATAAATTTTAAGTTGCTCGTGCGCTCCAATACGGTAGGTATCTGTTGTAATGAGCACTACATGCTCAGGCCCAAAACGCCGTACCGCACGCGCTGCCAATTTGGCCACCGTAGTCGTTTTCCCCACACCGGTAGGTCCCACTACTGCTAGCGCTAGGCCTGGCTGCCAAAGCTGATCTTCGGTACGCAACAAGGGTAAGCGAGTTTCCAGTTCTGTACGCACCCACTGAAAAGCGGCACGCTCGCCAAGATCGCTAGGCAAACGCTTAAGCAAAGCACGCAGTAAAGTAATACTGAAACCACTGGCTAATAGTTGCTGAAACAAGCGTAGAGCAACCGGTGTGCCGCGCACCTGATGACTCCAGAGCAATTCATCCAAGCGCCCCTCCAGCGTGCCTTGCAAGGCATCCAGCGCATGCTTAAAACCTGCATTTGCATTGCCTGCAGGCCTGCTTACCGGAGCCGGACTATGCTGGCTCGCCACGGGAGCTGGGCTGGGAGCTGGCTCAGAAACTGTACTCGTTGCATCGGCAGCAAGTATCTCAACACCACCACCCACCCGACGATTCGACACAATCAGGGCATCTGGCCCTAGAGCCATACGTACCTGACGCATCGCTTCGCGACTCGTACTACCAAAAAAACGGCTTATATTCATGCGGACTGACCTATTATTGTTGTGACGCGCACTACGCGCTCTTCAGGGATTTCGGTATTGGCCAGCACTCCCAACTGCGGCAAATGATGGCGTAAAAAGCGGGCCAAGGATGGTCGCAGTATGGGCGACACAACCAAAACGGCCGGATCACCATTTTGCTCCTGAGCATGGCAGGCTTGCGCGGCCTCCTGAAGCACGGTGTCGGCCAAGCCAGGCTCCAAGGCACCACTGCTGCTCATGGCTTGAGTCAACACACGCTCCAGGCGAGCATCAAGCCCTATCACCCGCATCTCGCCTTCACCTGGGAACCACTGCTGACTAATCGCGCGTCCTAATGCCACCCTCACGATTGCCAACAATTCCGCACTCTCGTTAATCGCCACCCCGCTGGCCGCTTGCGCCTGTAATCGCGGCACATGGTCGGCCAGCGTTTCAAGAATGGTACGCATATCGCGAATGGGTACCTCTTCGGCTAGCAGGCCACGTAATACAGCCAGCAACTGCCCCAAACTAATCACTTGCGGCACCAAGTCTTCAAGCAACTTGGGCGCTTCGCGTCCCAAATGATCCAATAGCTGCTGAACCTCTTGGCGACCCAGCAGCTCGTTAGCATAACGGTGCAATAAGTGATTCAAGTGGGTCGCTACCACTGTGCTCGCATCCACCACGGTATAGCCTGCAATTTGTGCTTGTTCACGCAAACTCAGATCAATCCATACCGCAGGTAAACCAAAGGCTGGATCGGTAGTGGCTGTACCGGGAAGGTCCTGTGTCACGCCGCCAGGATTAATAGCTAGCCACTGACCTGGAGTGGCCGTGCCTTGCCCAATTTCCACCCCAAAAAGCAGAATGCGATAATCGTTAGGCTTTAACTCCAGGTTATCGCGTATATGAACAACCGCAGGTAAAAAACCAATGTCTTGTGCGAATTTTTTACGCAAGCTACGTATGCGGTGTAAGAGCTCCCCACCTTGCGCATGATCCACCAAAGAGATCAGCCTGTAGCCCACTTCCAGACCCAAGGTATCCACCATGGAAACATCATCCCAGCTTGCTTCCGAGGTGGCCGACTCCAGTGTGCTTTGCGCTTGTTCACTCGGTAATTGATCGGCTTGCTGAGCAGCCAGTTCTCGCTTGTGCAAGAGCCATCCTAGCCCCGTTAACATCAGTGCCAGACTGAGAAAAGCAAAGTTAGGCATACCGGGAATCATACCCATCAGCGCCAAGATACCTGCCGTGATAAACATAACAGCGGGGTTTTGGAACAACTGACTAATAATCTGTTGCCCAACATCCTGATCTGTCGCGACTCGCGACACCACCACACCGGCTGCCGTAGAAATAATCAGAGCGGGAATCTGTGCAACCAAGCCATCGCCAATGGTGAGCAAAGTATAGGCATGTCCGGCCGCAGCAAACGACATATCGTGCTGCGCAACCCCTACAATCAAACCACCAATGATATTGATCACCATGATCAGCAGACCGGCCACGGCATCACCGCGTACAAACTTACTGGCCCCATCCATAGAGCCGTAAAACTCAGCCTCCTGAGAGACCTCTTTACGGCGTACACGCGCCTCATCCTCGCCAATCAGGCCTGCATTAAGATCAGCATCAATCGCCATTTGCTTACCGGGCAAGGCATCCAGCGTAAAACGTGCTCCTACCTCAGCAATACGCCCTGCTCCCTTGGTGATGACGATAAAGTTGATGATCACCAAGATAATGAAAACAATTAAACCTACCGTAAAGTTGCCACCAACCAAAAAGTGTCCAAACGCCTCAATCACCCGGCCTGCTGCATCAGGCCCTTGATGCCCATGCATTAGCACCACGCGCGTGGAAGCAACGTTCAAGGCCAAGCGCAACAAGGTGGCAAAAAGCAGGACAGCCGGAAAAGCGGCAAAATCCAAAGGCTTTTTTGTGAACATGGCCACGAGCAAGATCATGACAGCCAATGAAATATTGAACGTAAACAGCAAGTCCAGCAAAACGGGCGGCAAAGGCAGAATCATCATGGCCATCACCATGAGGATCAGCACTGGACCTGCCATCAAACGGGCATGTTGGCCACTATGCGTTTTTAAAAGAGCAAGTAAGTTATTCATGATTGCGATGAGCACCCTTGGATGTATCCATATCGGCGGGCACGTTTAAGTTATAGGGCTGCAAAGGTTTTTCGCCGCCATAGCGTTGCCAGGTATTCAGTTGAAAAACCCACGCCAGCACTTCGGCAACTGCCCCATATAACTGCGCAGGAATTTCCTGCTGCAGTTCGACATTGAAATACAGTGCACGCGCCAAGGGGGCTGCCTCGAGCTGAGGAATGGCATTTTCTTGAGCTAAAGTACGAATACGCAAGGCGATAAACCCAGTGCCCTTGGCTAAAACACGTGGGGCAGCGCCGGCCGCCTGATCGTACTTCAGGGCCACGGCATAATGGGTAGGGTTAGTGACCACTACATCAGCGCTTGGCACCTGAGCCATCATGCGCGATCTGGCCATCGCACGTTGTTGTTGTCGTATCCGCCCTTTAACATGCGGATCACCCTCGCTCTCTTTGTGCTCTTCTTTAACATCCTGCCGGGACATGCGTAGCTTTTTATAATACGACCACAGTTGCCAGGGCACATCAATTAAGACAATGATCAATAAACTGGCCACAATCAAGGCGCAACATCGGGCAACCAGACTAATGCCAACGCTTAATGCAGCTTTGGGCTCAACCAGCATTAGGCTGGTCATTTGCTCGCGCTGCGACCAAATAACGTAAAACGCCACAGAGCCAATCAGGCCTGCTTTGGCTAGGGTTTTGATAAGCTCCACCAAGGTCTGCGCTGAAAACATGCGCGTAATACCTTTGAGCGGATTCAAACGTTCGAACTTGGGTTCGAGAGCCTTGGTAGAGAACATCATGCCACCTAGCGCGATCGAAGCCAGAATTGCCACGACAAACAATGCTAGAAATAAGGGCAGCATGGTGAGCAAAGCCTGAATGGCTCCCTGCACAGCAACCATAATCATTACAGTGGTATCGCTACTGACCCTGGGGTCAAACCACATGCTGTTGCGCATGACAAGGCTAAGATTATGATAAAAATAGCCACCTAGCATCCACAGCATAGCGACCCCGACAGCCAACAACAAGAATGTGTTGAGTTCGCGGGAACGAGCGATTTGCCCCTCTTCACGCGCTTTCTCGATGCGCCGGGGAGAGGCGGGTTCTGTTTTTTCTAGATCGCTATCTTCAGCCATGACGCTAGAGCAAGAATCGAAGTTGCAGGCAGCCTAGTCCTAGCATCATCTGCCAGCGAACTGAGCTTGTCATGACAATTATCTTACTGCGTCAAGGGGCTTGGCGATCCGGCGAGTAAGGGGATGAATACCGTACTGTTCAGGCGCTGTGCAAAGACAGCACTGAACAGTATCTAGGGCAGCCTGCAAGAGAAGGCATGAAGCACTTAAAATCCCAGATTCGCCAATAAATCGTCGACCTGATCTTGACTTGTGACTACCTCGGGAGCTTTGGTGGAGATGACTGGCCCATTTAATAAGCTATTGGTTTCGTCGCGGCGTTCTGCAGGTACGCTTTCCATTAGGACCTGCAGCAGCTCGGTTTCTATGGTGCGCACCACACCCAACATGCCGGTAATGACCTGTCCGGTTAAGTCCTGAAAATCCTGAGCCATAATGATTTCCAGCAAATTATCTTGGGTTTGCTGTGTACTTTTAGGTACTTGCTGTAAATACGAACGCGTTTGCTCAACCAGCACTCTAGCCTGCTCCAGGTCTTTAGGCTCGTCAAACCAGGCCTGCCATTGCTGATCAAGTTGCAAAGCGTCTTGCTGCAAAGCTTCTTGCAAGGGGCGTACCTGCTCGGCCGCGTTTAATACACGATTGGCCGCCTGCTCAGTCATGCTTGCCACATAATGCAAACGATCGCGGGCATCTGGAATGGCATGCGCAGCATCTTTGATAGCCTGATCCAAACCCAGTTCGCGCATACTATCCCGTAATAAACGGGTTAGATTAGCAATCCGGTACACCAAGTCTGGCGAGCTGACCTGAGAATCCACTGAGTTGTCCTGAGACATAATCGCTCTCCTTTAGCCTGCCATTTTTTCAAATATTTTATTCAGTTTTTCTTCAAGGGTAGCGGCAGTAAACGGTTTGACTACATAGCCACTGGCACCTGCCTGTGCGGCAGCAATAATATTTTCTTTCTTGGCCTCGGCAGTAACCATCAATACAGGTAGCTTAGATAGCGCCGGATCAGCACGAATTTGCTTCAGCATTTCCAGGCCATCTAGATTAGGCATGTTCCAGTCCGACACAACAAAATCAAAACTACCGTTGCGCAGCTTTTCTAGGCCCATCTGACCGTCCTCTGCTTCATCTACATTTTCGTAACCCAGATCTTTAAGCAGATTCTTAATGATACGACGCATAGTGGGAAAGTCATCGACGATCAGAATTTTTATATTTTTTTGTACCATTTAATTCACTCCAAAACAGTAGTTATCGAGACAGTGAGCACCTTAAACACGATGTCCGTATCCCCCGGCACTGGCCAACAGACGCTCACTAATCTGGTTTAATGGCAAGGCAATGTCCGTGGCTCCGATGAGCAGTGCTTCTCGGGGCATGCCAAACACCACGCTGGTGGCTTCATCTTGGGCGAAGGTCAGACTGCCTGCATTTTTCATCGCCAATAGACCTTGGGCACCATCTTTACCCATACCAGTCAAAATCAAGCCTATCGCATTACGGCCTGCCACTTCGGCTGCCGATTGAAAAAGTACGTCCACAGATGGCTTGTGACGATTGACGGGCTCAGTATCCACAAGTTGAACCACGTAGTTCGCTCCTGAGCGCGCCAACTTCATATGTGCGACACCGCCCGGGGCAAGGTACACATGACCGGGCAACACGCGCTGACCATCCTCTGCTTCGTGTACCTGCATAGCACACAGGCCATCAAGACGATTAACGAAAGAGCGTGTGAAACCAGCGGGCATATGCTGGGTAATCATGATGGCCGGACAATTCGCGGGCATAGGTTCTAGTACTTGCCGGATAGCCTCAGTGCCACCCGTAGACGCACCAATCATTATTAGCTTTTCGGTAGTAGAAAAATTTCCAGCCAAGCGCCGGGTGCCAGGTGTACTTGCAGCGGCCCGCTCAATACGACGTGGACGCGACATGGCTGCCGCGCGAATTTTATCGGCTATTAGTTCGGAGTACTCAAGCAAACCATCACGCAGCCCCAACTTGGGTTTGGTGACAAAATCTACCGCTCCTAACTCCAAGGCCTTCAAGGTCACCTCAGAGTTACGCTCGGTTAAGGATGACACCATCACGACAGGCATAGGCCGCAACCTCATGAGGCGCTCCAGAAAATCCAGCCCATCCATACGCGGCATTTCCACATCGAGCGTCAGCACATCAGGGTTATGCTGCTTGATCAAGTCGCGGGCCACTAAAGGATCAGGGGCCACTGCCACGACTTCCATATCGGATTGACTGTTGATAATTTCCAGCATCAGGCTGCGCACCAAAGCAGAATCATCAACACACAAAACTCGAATTTTCTTCATCACTGCTACAACACCTTCTTAGAATATAGTTGCTTCAGTTACGTACGTATACGGTCTGACCACGGAGACGGAATGCACCGGTCAAGTGCGAAAAGTTTTCTGAATGTCCCACGAATAGCAAACCGCCGGGCTTCATCGTGGCAGCAAAACGATCCAAAATACGCACCTGCGCGTCTTTATCGAAATAAATCATGGTATTGCGACAAAACACGACATCAAAACTCGTATTCAGCGGCCAGTTACCACCATTCAAGTTCACGATGTCAAACTGCACCATATTGCGTATTACCGGCTTGACCCGCACAAAGCCCGCCTGCGCCCCGCGGCCACGCAAGAAATACTTTTGCTTCAAGGCCGTCTCTACTGGCTCTACGCGCTCATTGGTATAAATACCGGCTTGAGCACGCTCAATCGCATCCGTATCGATATCCGTAGCAAGTATATTGACGCCGGAGTCCGGGCTGGGGACGCGTTCCCGTACCGTCATGGCAATGGAGTAAGCCTCTTCTCCGGTAGACGCCGCACTGCACCAGATGTCTATCGGTTTAGAGTGTGTAGCAAGATAATCGCCTAATACATCAAAATGATGCTGTTCTCGAAAAAAAGCCGTGTGATTAATCGTGAACGCATTCACAAAACTCGTCCATTCAGACGCATCAGCCTGCTTTTCCAGGTAGTCTAAATAGTGATCCACACGCTGCAGACCACAGGCCTGAGCCCGTAAGCCAAGCGTACGAGCAACCATGTCTTCTTTGTGGGCACCTAGCACAATGCCTGTGTTGTGCTTTAATACCCGGGCAGCACGATCACAGTCCGCTTTAGAAGCCTGCGGTAACACTGGCAAAGAATAGGCATACGAACCCACTACATTATTCATAAATCATGAGCTAGCAAGAGCTCCACCATAAGACTGTAAAGAAACTGACGACTGCACCGCATCAACCTGAAGCGACTCATCATCGAAAGGAACATCGATCACATCACTGGCGTTTAAACGAAAGACAGCCACTGCCGCCGACAAGCGTCCTGCCTGCTCCTGGAGTGAACCCGCCGCCGCGGCAGCCTGCTGAACCAAGGCCGCGTTTTGCTGCACGACACTATCCATTTGAATAACAGCGCGATTGACCTGATCAATGCCGTCTGACTGCTCGCTGGAAGCGCTGGAAATTTCGGCCATAATAGTCGTTACCCCCTGCACCGCAGAGACAAGCTCCTGCATAACCTCGCCTGCCTCATCCACCTGAACAGTACCGGCCTTCACCTTGGATAAGGACTGCTCGATGAGCCCCTTGATTTCACGTGCTGCCTGAGCACTGCGTTGAGCTAAGGAGCGCACCTCACCGGCTACCACCGCAAAACCCTTGCCCTGCTCACCCGCACGAGCCGCTTCGACCGCCGCATTCAACGCCAATATATTGGTTTGAAAAGCAATGCCATCAATAACGTTCACTATCTGAGCGATTTGACCTGAACTAGCTGAAAGCTCGTCCATGGTGTCAATTACCTTAGCGACCGCCTCTCCCCCTCGCTGGGCTACCGTAGCAGCACCCTTAGCCACTCGATCAGCCTCTTGTGCATTATCGGTATTTTGCCGTACTGTGCTGGCCAGCTCTTCCATGCTGGCCGCAGTTTCCTGCAAAGAAGCGGCTTGATCCTCGGTACGACTGCTTAAATCGGTATTGCCTGCAAAAATCTCACGCGAGCCCAGGGTAATTTCCTCTACGCCTTCACGTACAGTGGACACCATGCGCTGCAAGCTCATCTGCATACGGCGTACCGCTTCATACAACACGCCAATTTCGTTACTGGAAAACACATCAATACGTTTGGTTAGATCGCCACTGGCAATGCGGTCGAAATGTTCACCAGCCACTCTTAAGGGACGCAACACCATACGATTAAGGAACACGTACACGAGAAATGCGATGAGAAAGCACAGGGCAATCGCCACGCCCACCAGGCTGATCACCAGTTGATACTGCTGATCTTCTTTTTGATATTGCTGCTCCATAAAGCTTTGCTGCAAGCGCAACAAACTGCCCAAAGCGCTATACATATCGTCTTCTAGAAGCTTGGTCGTACCTGTTAGATACGTGCGGAACTCAGAGATTTCACCCTGCTCAAGGTAGTTCACCAAAGGCGCAATACCACTTTCAAGCAAGGTCAGATAAGCCCTGTCTACATTAGCAATCGCCTCGTGGGTTTGTGTTAAGTTTTTAGCCTCGCGCTGATACAAAGCAAACTGCGATTTCGCCTGATCCACAGACTCACGCACGAGCAAGATAAGCTGGCGTGTACCGGCGCTCAGCAAATCTTCCCGAGCCGCGTTAGAGCCCCACTCTTGCATCACATCTTGATTTTGCTGATCGCTATTTACCACGTAGCCAACCGCTGCCCGCCCCAGTTGAATTTGTGTATCTTTGTAGCTGTCTACTGCCTGCGATAACTGACTGGCCACGCGCTGCTGTGTCATGATGCTTTCAAGCGCAATATTGTTTCCGCGCAAGGATAATATTCCCAGTGCGGCACCCGCTAAAAGCATGATTAAAAAGAACACCAGAACCAGTATCAGAGTTGTTCTAACCCGAAGATTAACGAGACGTAAACCACCAAACATAAGAAACACCTTGTTGTTGATAGCAAGCGAAAGCAAGGCCGCGGCTTGTGGCCACAGCCTGCCGAAATTTAGGCAATGGCACTGTCGACTAAGGCCATTTCCTCGCTGGTCATGAGTTTTTCTATGTCTACCAGTATGAGCATGCGCTCATCCAAAGTACCGATGCCGGTCAGATACTCGGTAGAAAAAGCCGTGCCAAAACTGGGCGCCGCACTAATTTGTGAGCCTTGCAATACCAGTACGTCGGAGACGCCATCCACAACTATGCCCACAACACGATCATGCAGATTCAAAATAACCACGACAGTTTGATGGTTATATTCCACATTTTGCATATTGAAACGAATACGCAAATCAACGATGGGCACGATCACGCCACGTAAGTTCGTAACGCCTTTGATAAAATTGGGCACATTCGCAATGCGAGTAACGGTTTGCGTATCGTAGCCACGGATTTCCTGCACCTTCAAAATATCAATGCCGTACTCTTGTTCTGCCAGCGTAAACACAAGGTATTCTTTACCTGAACCTTCGATTAACTCTGGGCTTTGATGATGATGTTGGGACATAGAATTCTCCGGATATTCAATTCAAGGCCACAGCACGATCGCGTGCCAGGCGCTGCAGGGCAAAGACATCCACAATGAGCGCAACACTGCCATCGCCCAAAATGGTAGCGGCCGACACACCTGGAATTTTTCGATAATTAGCTTCAAGATTCTTAACAACCACCTGATGCTGACCGATAAGGTGATCGACCAGCAAGGCGAAGCGCATGTCCTCGGCTTGTAAAATGACGGCAATGGCTTTGGTTTCATCTGACTCCGCATTGTCGACAGAAAACACTTCTCGTAAGGAAATCAGCGGTAAGTACTCACCACGTACGGCCATGACTCGATCAAACTCAGATACTCGTTTAAGTTGCGCCTCGGTGGGCTGCATAGACTCGGTCACGTGCGCTAGCGGCAAAATAAATATTTCCTCGCCCACTTGCACGGACATACCGTCAAGAATGGCTAAAGTCAGAGGCAGAACAATACGAGTAGTAGTTCCCCGCCCTGGCCTTGAATACAGTTGGACATGCCCACCCATGCTTTGAATATTGCGTCGCACTACATCCATGCCAACTCCCCGCCCCGAAATTTCGGTTACCTTTTCGGCGGTTGAGAAACCAGGTGCAAAAATCAATTGCCACACTTCGTCATCGCTAATGCTATCGCTAACAGGCAGGCCATTTGCGATGGCTTTAGCCAATATTTTTTCGCGATTCAAGCCTGCACCATCGTCTATGACTTCAATCACGATATGCCCGCCCTGATGCTGAGCCGAAAGGGTAAGCACGCCTTCGGGGTCCTTGCCACTCGCTATACGCTGCTCAGGCACCTCAATGCCATGATCAATACTATTACGTACCAAATGGGTGAGCGGATCGATAATACGTTCGATCAGGCTCTTATCCAGCTCGGTTGCCTGTCCCACTGTTACCAGCTTGATACGCTTATCGAGTCGCGCAGCACTTTCGCGCACCACTCTGGGAAAACGACTAAACACATAGTCCATAGGCATCATGCGAATCGACATGACCGCCTCTTGCAAGTCGCGTGCATTACGTTCGAAGTGCTCAATACCATTTAGCAAACGATCGTGCACAACAGGGTCCAGCGTGGAGGCCGTTTGCACGAGCATAGCTTGAGTAATAACCAGCTCCCCAACCAGATTTATAATTTGGTCGACTTTCTCAACGCCCACTCGTATGGTGCTGGACTCTTTCACCACAGGCGCTTTACTTGCTAGCACCTTAGGTTTCTGTGGTGGCGCGGCCGGTGCAGGCTCGGGCGTAGGTACCGGGGGCGCTGGCTCTGCTACTAGCGGCTCAGGATCCTGAGCACCAGAATTAGGGCAGGCCTGTACCGTCAACTGATCTGCATTCACGACAAAACAGCAAACCGCTTGAATGTCGTCGATACTCACCGTAGAGTTGAGCCAGATTTCAAGGCTATTTTCAGAGTCCTGGGTACGCAAAACCGTACCCATTAACTCCATTTCTTCTAAAAGTACTTTTTGATCTGCCTTAGACACAGCGTGCAAAGCAATATGCAAGGTTTGCGCAGACGCGCTGGAGTCGGACGCGGCATTGGCCGGGGCCTCTTGCACATGAACGTCTTGGTGCACAGCCGCCAAGTCAGCCGAGCCATCCGTGGTACTTAAAATGCCCTTTTGCTCCAAGGCTAATTGACGCAGTTGCTCACAAATACGCTGGTAAGCCCCCTCGTCGGGATCATCACCTTCGCGATACGCATTTACCTGTTCTGTCAACACGTCTTTGGTTTCCAAAAAGAGATCTATCATGTCTTTGCGCAGGCTCATTTCGCCATTGCGCACAAGGTCCAACAAGTTCTCTAGCAGATGCGTTGTTTCTGCCAACTTGCCAAAACAACCGAAGGTACTGGCACCGCCTTTAATTGAGTGTGCAGCACGGAAAATAGCATTGAGTTGATCGCTGTCTGGCTCGTCTAGGTTAAGCTCAAGGAGCAAGCTTTCCATATCGGCCAACAGCTCATCAGCCTCGTCAAAAAAAGTCTCATAAAACTGACTTAAATCTACGCCGGTGCTCATGCACATATCCTTATTAGTAGAAACGCTCGCAAACGAGTCGATGAGCCCAAAAATCCGAATCGCTAGCTATGACTATTCTGCCGGTATCACCGGTGGTAACTCTGGGAGTTGCGGCAAACCGGGTATATTGACCTGAATAGCTTGCCCACTCGCAGCACCGAGTAAGTCTGGCTCGCTAATATCCGAATGCGCTTCGGCATCAATGCGACGCTGAGCCCTTTGATTAAGCACCAAGATACTGATACGACGATTTACGGCCGCAGCCGGGTTATCTTTAACCAAGCTAACGGTATCTGCCAGACCCAGGATGCGCTTGACCTTCTCTTCGGTTAAGCCTCCGGCCACAAGCTCCTGACGTGCAGCATTGGCCCGATCAGCAGATAGCTCCCAATTACTATACAAACGCTCACCACTGGCATACTGCATAGAGTCCGTGTGGCCACTGAGCTGAATCGGGTTAGGCAAGTCATTAATCGGTCCGCTTAACGCACGCAATATCACGCGCATATAAGGCTGCACAATGGCACTGCCCGTCGCAAACATTGGACGATTTTGATGATCAATAATTTGAATACGCAATCCGTCCTCGGTGATATCCAATAGCAACTGCGGACGAAACTCTTGCAGTACGGGATCAGAATCGATCAGCTCTTCGAGCGCGTGCTTTAAGTCCTCAAGCCGCTCCGCATCCTGGCGATCACCGTAGATATCACCGAAATTTTGACCCGGATGTTTTTGCGGAATAACACTAGGGCTACCACCGGGAATAACGCTACGCGAGTGCTCAGCACGGCTACCACCTGAAACGGCGTCTACCAATGGCATACGAAAATAATCGGCAATCTCTTTGAGGTCCTGCTTGGGTACCAAGGTAAGAATCCACATGACCAAGAAAAAAGCCATCATGGCGGTCATGAAATCGGCATAGGCAATTTTCCAGCTTCCTCCGTGATGGGGAGCTTCCACTTTTTTCTTGCGCCGTATGACAATCCGGTCTGAGGGACGATTCATGCCTGGCCCTATTCCTGCTTACCCAGGGCCCTTGCCTGACGAACATGCCCTTCGAGCTCTTCGAACGATGGACGCTCGGTGGAGAACAATACCTTACGACCAAACTCAATCGCTAATTGCGGTGGATACCCATTCATATTGGCCAGCAAGGTCACCTTGATGCACTCCAGCACCTTTGTCGCATCTGCACCGCGGCGCTCGACCGTAGCCGCCAAAGGCGCAACAAAGCCGTAGGCCAGCAAAATACCCAAAAACGTGCCCACCATGGCTTTAGAAATAAGATCTGCCAAAATAGCGGGAGGCTGATCTACTGAAGCCAGGGCTTTGACCACCCCCAACACGGCAGCCACGATACCAAAAGCAGGTAAAGCGTCCGCCACTTCGCGCAAGGCGCGTGCTGGCACGTTACATTCGTGCTGATAGGTTTCAATATCCTGATCCATCAGCGTTTCAATTTCCAGCGAGCTCATATTCCCGCTAATCATCAAACGCAAATAATCGGTAATAAAGCTCATCAGCACAGGATCTTTGAGCACATTGGTATGTTCGGCAAAAATAGGACTATTCGCCGGATCCTCAATATCGTTTTCGATGGACATCATGCCATCGCGACGCGCCTTGTTCAGCAGCAAATACAGCAGCCCCATCAACTGCATGTACAACGCCTTATCATATGGGCTGCTTTTCACCGCTTTAGGAATCGCGGCAGCCAAGGCCTTCACGGACTTACCACTATTGGAGGCAAAATAAGCCCCCAGAGCGGCGCCGCCGATTAAGGTAAGCTCAAGTGGCTGCAATAAAGCACCAAGGTGCCCACCTAGTCCGACAAAACTGCCAAACACGGAGATAAATACGATAACGTAACCAATCAGTAGTAGCACTGGTATGCCCTAGTTCAAATATGGACCTTAATCATGGCCCTATTCAAATATGTCAAAACAGCACGTCAGACCGGGTTTTTACCGCTAGATTAAGGTTTACTCAATAAGCGACCTGCAATAGCGTACACAACCCCAGCTTTACGTACTTTTAAAATTGAATTATTTAGTCTTAGGTATAGTTTCAGGCCCGACTAAGACTGGCACTGTTTCCGCTGCTAAAGACACCTTGTCATGCTCATCCTTTTGGCGCTGTGTTTTTTTGGCTGTCGCTTTACTGGCGCGACGTGTTTTACCTGCACGCGGTGGTGGACGACAAATTGCACAAATAAAACCAGTACGCGGATCGTGAGCATGCGACACAAACTCGCCCCCACAACGCTCGCACTGCGATAATTGCACCATACCGCTATCGAAGAATCGCAATAGCATCCACGCACGGGTAAAGCTCAGGACGGGCTCTTCGCTTGGAACGCTACATCCTGCCTCGGACTGCTCGAGGTATAAGCGGTAGGCTTCAATTAAGGCTTGAGCTCGTGAGCATTGCGCGTGCGTTTCCATATAACGAAAAACGCTGTAAAAAAGACTGGAATGGATATTAGGGAGCCAAGTCATGAACCAGTCCACAGAAAAGGGCAACATGCCTTTAGGCGGAGAGCAAGCCCGTATTTCTCGGTATAGTCTGGCAAGGCGGTCATAGCTTAGAGAGGTTTCCGCTTGCAGCACCTGCAAGCGGGCACCTAATACGATCATGTCGCTCGCCATCTGGATTTCTTGTGCTTCCTTAGCAACACTTTTGCTAGTCATGAAATCAGGAGACCGACTCAGCTAATGTTTTTTGGGACAACAAGATAGTTGAATGTGCTTGTTGCAATACGCCTCCCAGTACATCTTGAGTTAGAGCACTGAGCAGATCGTAGTCGTTGAAACGAAATCCACAAATTAAGGAGTTTGAGCCTGCCAAGCGGACCAGTTGCGCAGGGGACAGTCGCATAATGGTTTCAGCGACATCCGCATCAAACCCAAGCCTGAACATTCCAGCTGCAAAATTCTCACGCAACAAGCGCTGGGCCAACATCAAGTACGACAAGTTGACTTCTCGAATGTCATTTAGCAGTGAGTTTTCCGTTACGGGCATGTCGCCCTCCTTGTAAAAGCTATTTCTTAATCAAGAGCTGGTAACACAAGATCATTAAACACATGATTTGTTACAGCACCATGCCAATAACACGCAAATAAAGCTCATTAGATACATAAAAGCGCATGAAATGTAGCAAAAATCACTACAACCATACGTTGAAAACATGAAAGTCGACTAAATTATGTATCAAACGTATCCATATTGCCAAAGATATTAACAGAAAGAGGAGTAAATGTAGCTTAAACAGTGCTTCTGTTACATGATATTAATCAAATAATTAACCGATAAAGCAAACAACGTCCGATAATCACTACAACTCTACACTATTGAAAGTATAAACATGCTCTAGCGTATCATCGCTACCTAAAGCATTACAAAGCTGTATTTACGCCACTTGCTATGCTTTTGAGATCATTTATAGTAGAGCTTATAGATATCAAACTGCTACTTTTTACAAAAGGCTTGCAATGATACCCAATGTAAAAATAGTAACATCTTTTGCGGCCCTAGCAATTCTGACAGCTTGTGCCAGTCAATACACAACGCAATCGCCAAATAGCACGCAGCACATCACTGAGCCAGGACAACGTTCGGCCGTGGTGCTTTCCGCCTTAACCTTACTCAACACCCCGTACCGCTACGGTGGCACTCACCCCAGCACAGGATTCGACTGCAGTGGTTTAGTGCTGTATGTGTTTCAAGAACAGTTTAGTATCGGCATGCCTCGCAGCACACGCGAACAAGCACTTACGGGTCGTCAGATCAAGTTAGATAGCCTGCAAGCGGGCGACTTGGTATTTTTCAATACCTTGGGCACACCCTACTCTCATGTTGGTATCTACATAGGCGACGGGCAGTTTATTAATGCACCGTCCAGCGGTGGGCAAGTACGCATAGACTCGCTGCATAACCCCTACTACAAAAAACGGTTCACAGCAGCGCGCAGCTTATTTGACAGCTAGCGTATAGGATGACAGTTTTATAACCCAGCTACGGTACAAGCTTATAGGTTTCGCATAAGGCCAGAAACTGGGCTAACTGCGGGTCAGCAATGGACTCATCTTGCATAATCTGCGCCACGACAGGCGCAATGCGAGCTGCTTCCCTAGCGTCCAGAAACAAAAGACGAAAGCGCCGTGCCAGCATATCCTCAACAGTGCGCGCATACTCAAAGCGGCATGCAAAGCGCACCATGGCCTCACTTAATCCAGCACTTAGCTCATGGTCTGCCCCGGGCAAACTTTGTACCCAATCTACCTCACTGCCATAAGCCTGCAAACCAGGCGCCTGCGTTAAGGAATGCTGCGCTTTTTCTAGGGGAGCACCTAGCAAACGGAAATCAGCCGTACGACTGGGCTGGCTAACCTGAATCAAATTAGCCTGAGAACACTTTTTGATAATATCTTCGGCCATGGCGCGATAAGTCGTCCACTTGCCACCCGTAACAGATACCAAACCACTGGGGCTGATGACTATCGTATGTTCACGACTGATCTTTTTGGTATCGGTTCCTTCATTACTTAAGGGCTTAACCAGTGGACGAAGACCTGCCCAAACGCTGAGCACATCAGAGCGTTGAGGTGGACGACGCAGATATTTAGCCGCCTCGCCCAGAATAAAGTCTATCTCCTGAGTCAGCGCACGAGGCTCAAGCTCGGTATGCTCTACCGCCGTATCCGTAGTACCCAAAATAAGTTTGCCCAGCCAGGGAACAGCAAATAAAACCCGGCCATCTTTGGTTTTTGGAATAAGTAAGGCGTGCTCGCCCCCCAAAAACTCCTGATCCACCACGACATGCACACCTTGGCTAGGCGACACCATACTTTGCTGTGGTCGACCAGCGGTGTCGTTGTCCAGTTCACGTATACTATCCACCCACACCCCAGTGGCATTAACCACGCATTTACTGTGTACCTCGTACTCGCGCCCGGTTTCCTGATCGCGGCACCGCACTCCGCTCACTCGCCCTTGTGTATGCAACACATCGATAACGGGCGTGTAGTTCAAAATTAGGGCCCCTTGTGCGGCTGCACTGCGCGCTAGCGTAAGTGCCAGGCGCGCATCATCAAACTGGCCGTCCCAGTACTGCACACCACCTTTTAAACTTTCACCGCGCACACCAGGCAAGAGCTCGGCAACACGCCGCTTGGGTAAGACCTGCGTATGCCCAAGCCCATCTGCACCTGCCAATAAGTCATACATATTCAGCCCTAGCCCATAAAAAGGCATCTCCCAACGGCTATAACTGGGCATAACGAAAGCCAGAGGCTGAGCCAGATGCGCTGCATTACGTAGTAACTGACGCCGCTCGTGCAAAGCCTGACGCACCAGGCAAATATCGCCTTGGGCTAAATAACGCACTCCCCCGTGCACCAGTTTGGTGGCACGCGATGAGGTCCCCTTCGCTAAATCATGGGCTTCCAGCAGCACGACAGATAGCCCGCGCAGCACGGCGTCCAAGGCTACGCCCAAACCAGTGGCGCCACCGCCAATAATGATCAGATCGGCTTTCTGCTTGCGCTCAAGAGCAGAAAACAAGCGTGAACGATCAGTGACTAAAGGAGAGTTACGTGTTGTCATGAGGCTATAGTGGATGGCAGGATGTCACGCTGATCAAGCGCTTATAATCCTTGCTATGTAAGTGTAATTCCCTACATTTTAACGTCTTAGCCAAACAATTGCTGCTTGGCAGACTGTAATTTTTATGCTGACATTTATCTGCGCTATGCTCAGCATGGCCTAGCCAACCCACTACTGCCCCATCTTTACTTATGACCTTTATCCTCGCGCTTGATCAAGGCACCTCCAGTTCACGTAGCGTTGTGCTCAATGCACAAGGTGAAATTATCAGCATGGCTCAACGTGAGCTAAGGCAATATTTTCCCCAGCCTGGCTGGGTCGAACACTGTCCAGAGGAAATTTGGCAAAGTCAGCTCGAGACGGCACAACAGGCCATACAGCAGGCCGGCATACGCGCTGAAGATATCGCCTCTATTGGCATAACCAACCAACGTGAAACCACCATACTTTGGGATAGACGCACTGGCCAAGTCTTACACAAAGCCATAGTTTGGCAAGACAGGCGAGCAGAAAACTATTGCCTACAATGGCGTGAACAAGGATTAGGCCCCTTGGTTCAAGAGCGTACGGGCCTAGTCATTGATGCCTACTTTTCGGCCTCCAAGCTGCGCTGGCTGCTTGACACGCTACCTGGCGCCCGACAACTGGCAGAACAAGGTCACCTAGCCTGCGGCACCGTGGACAGTTGGCTGCTGTGGAAGCTAAGTGGTGGCGAACGCCATTTAACCGACTACAGCAATGCCGCGCGTACCATGCTGTTTAATATCCATACGCAACAATGGGACCCGGACTTACTGAACCTATTCCAGATCCCCCCCAGCCTGCTTCCCCAAGCGCTCCCCTCCAGTGCTGACTATGGCTACACCCACTCCGGCGAGCGGTCTCATGCTATTCCAATACGAGGCGTGGCGGGCGACCAACAAAGTGCTTTATTTGGGCAAGCCTGTTTTCACCCAGGCATGGTAAAAAACACCTATGGCACAGGCTGTTTTATGCTGATGCATACGGGCAATGAGTGCCACCCATCTGAGCATGGGCTACTAAGCACAAGCGCAGCACAAGCACAGGGCCGCGCTGAATATGCCCTGGAAGGCAGCGTTTTTATCGGTGGTGCCGTCGTACAGTGGCTACGGGACGGTTTGGGTGCCTTTGAAAAAAGCCCTCAAGTGGAGGCTCTGGCTGCCAGTGTGAATGATAGCCAGGGGGTATTGTTTGTACCCGCTTTTACTGGCCTTGGTGCCCCCTACTGGGACGCGCACGCGCGCGGCACCTTGACGGGCATCACACGAGGCACCAGCATGGCTCATATTGCTCGTGCAGCCTTAGACAGTATTGCTTACCAGAGTGCGATGTTATTACAGGCCATGCAAAGCGATAATGCTCAAAGCGATTTTCACCCTATTCAGCAATTACGCGTGGATGGGGGGGCTTGCCAGAATAACTTACTCATGCAATTTCAAGCTGATTTGCTAGGCATTCCTGTTGTACGCCCCTTGATTACCGAAACCACGGTAATGGGAGCCGCCTATCTGGCCGGTCTGGGTGCGGGGGTATATCGAGATCAGCGCGATATAGAAAAAATCTGGCAAGTCGAACGCGTATTCGAACCTCAATTATCCCGCGATCAAGCCGAACACCTCATGAATCAATGGGAGCGCGCTGTACGCCAGGCGCGCACACAGTAAATGGACATCAGCTCATGCTACAAAAAGTCGTTTTAGCCATCGCAATTTTCATCGCAGCACTGCTAGCCTTAAGTTTCGGCGAAACGGTACTGACTCAACTTCTAAGCTGGTTTAGTTGGCTTAGTGGGTATGTCATTCCGGATCTGACTCAACTTATGCAGCAAAGTGTCCAGTTTGTGCAACAGAATTGGTTAAAAGTGATTCTGGCAGCGGTGATCGCTATAGTCGCCCTACTTTGGCTTAGCCAGAACCGAGAAGAAACGCTAGCGCAGCCAAGCAACAGAAGAAAAATCGCCATTATTCTTGCCGTATTACTTGGCTGGTTAGGCGCGCACCGCTTTTACCTAGGGCAAATAGGCTGGGGCATTATTTACCTGATTTTGTTCAATATCTACTTACCGCTGGTCGTTTTTATAGCTTTGCTCGATGCCCTGCGGTATGCCTTCATGAGCGAACAGGAATTCAACCTTAAACGGTAAACAGCCTAGGCTGGGTCGGCGTCGTCAAGTCTGCTTATGTGCTCAACGGCCTGCAGCGCTGAACTTAAGTCTGGGTATACGCGCCGCTCAAACAACTGGGCCAGCACCCCCATTTTCTTTAGTTTATTACGCACTTTGTCGTTTGCCTCGGTAATCAGCAGCTCACGCCCTTGGGCCTGTAGCTGCTGAATGACGCCTTCAAATACCTGTAGGGCCGTGACATCGAGAAAAGGAACGTAATTCAGGCGCAACACAATATAACGGCTTTCTGCTGGCAGGTTTTTCATCGCTTGCTGGAAAGTTTCGACTGCCGCAAAGAAGATGGGCCCCTCTATGCTATAGACGGCAATATTGTCGGCTACAGCAGATCCTGTGGGCAAATCAGCCGCCCGCTGTACTTCACGCTCACTTTGCAAGCGTACCTGCACACTATCCGCGGTGCGCTTTAACACATACAACATGGCCAGCACCACGCCGATATTCACCGCCACCACTAAATCGGCCAATACGGTTAAGGAAAAGGTTACCCATAAAATAAATAAGTCGATCCAGGGGGCGCGCTTTTGCATTTGTAGCACTAGCCGAACCTGGCTCATGTTCCAGGCCACCATGAACAAAATAGCGGCTAAACACGTCAAGGGAATATAAGAGGCTAAAGGCGCCAGTATCAGTAAAATGAGTACCAGCACCAAACAATGCACAATACCCGCTATGGGACTATTTCCACCATTGCGAATATTGGTCGCAGTCCGGGCAATTGCACCGGTAGCGGCGATCCCTCCAAACAAAGGAGTTAATATATTCGCCACTCCCTGCCCGACCAGTTCTTGATTAGAGTTATGACGAGAACCCGTCATATTGTCAGCGACCACAGCTGATAACAAGGACTCAATCGCCCCGAGCATAGCAATGGCAAACGCTGGGCCAATTAGCTCCACCACACGACTTAAGCTGAGCTCAGGCAAAGTAAAAGATGGTAGGCCACGAGGAATTTCTCCAAACGCACTGCCTATAGTGCTGACTCCCTTGAACTGAAACACTGCCTGTAAAGATGTCACAAGCAATAAGGCGACTAAGGGGCCCGGGACACGCGCAAACAAACGAATACGCGGGGTCGCAATAAGTATACCCAGCGCCAAGAAGCCCAACACCGTAGTGGCCAGGTTAAGTTGCGTAATATGAGTTAACAAGAACCACAGCTTCTGATGAAAATGGGTACCTTGCACTTCAGGTAAGCCAAAGAAATCACGCCACTGGCCTACCCAAATAATGACGCCAATACCCGCTGTAAAACCAATAATGACAGGATCCGGGATATAACGTATGACCGCTCCAAGGCGAAGCAAGCCCAAGAGTAGCAAGATGATGCCCGCCATCAGCGTGGCAATTTGTAGCCCCTCAACACCATACTGCGCCACTACGCCAGCCAAAATTACAATAAAGGCGCCAGTGGGACCGGCAATCTGTACTTGGCTCCCTCCTAGCACCGACACCGCCAGTCCCGCAATAATGGCAGTGTAAATACCTTGTTCTGGTTTCACCCCAGAGGCGATAGCAAATGCCATCGCCAACGGTAATGCAACAATACCAACAATTAAGCCGGCAATAATATTAGGGAGCCAATTTTTAGGGGCCAACAGGCCCGTCTTCTGAGCTTGCAGCAGAGCGATCATGTTTAGCGACAATTACAAAACGTTAAAAAACCATACTTGATCATGACACAGCACAAGCATAACGTCCACGCTCATCACTCAGGCTGCCTTGCTCATACCGGCTACTCTCTTGCTGGCCGCTCACGTAATAAGCGCAAACTATTCACCACAACGAGCAAGCTAGCACCCACATCAGCAAATACGGCCATCCACATACTGGCCATGCCCAGCATAGCCAGAACAAGAAATACTGCTTTGATTCCTAACGCTGCCGTAATATTTTGTACCAGCACCCTATGCAAACGCTTCGAGAGCACAATAATGTCTGGAATTTTTTGCAAAGCGTCATCCATCAATGCAATATCCGCGGTTTCTATAGCCATATCAGAGCCCATAGCCCCCATTGCTATGCCTATGTCTGCACGTGCCAGAGCTGGAGCATCGTTAATGCCATCCCCTACCATGGCCACTACGCCTAGTGCGCTTTTACTCGCCACCCAATCTTGCTTGTCCTGCGGCAATAAAGCGGCCTCGTAGTCTGAAATGCCCGCCTGCTTGGCCATGTAGCGTACCGCAGCTAAGTGATCGCCCGATAATATAGTTGGCTGCACCCCCTCATGCTGCAACTGCTGCACAATAGCGTGCGCCTCGGGTTTGAGCTCATCCATCACGGCAAACAGCATCAGCAAACCCTCTTGGCTCCCTAAGTACACCAAAGTCGCTCCCTGCTCTGCCACTTCTTGCTCTATGGGCTGCCACGCAGTTTGCTGCCCGCTTAACTGCAATACCCACTCGCGCTTACCCAAACGCAAAGATTGACCTTGCCAGTTAGCCTGTACCCCTGCCCCAGGTGTGGCGGCAAAATCAGACACCACTACAGCATCATCGCTTAAGGTGGAAAAAGCCTTAGCCACAGCCTGAGAGGCGGGGTGATCAGAGCGCTGCGCTAGCAAACTGGCCCATATACGATATTGCTGAGCTTGCGTAGCGTCAGCCAAGGCATAATCCGCTTGTAGCACCGGATGACCCTTGGTCAAGGTACCGGTTTTATCTAAAGCCAAATAACGGATGTGTCGCGCTTTCTCCAAATACGCCCCTCCCTTAACCAGTATGCCCATGCGGGCGGCCTGCGCCAAGGCACTGACTACTGCAATAGGGGTGGAAATCACCAGAGCACACGGGCAGGCAATGACGAGCAGCACCAGCGCCTTATAAATAGCTGCAGACCAACTCCAGCCTGCCAGCAAAGGCAAAAGTAACGCCACTCCTAGGGCCAACAGCACAACGGCGGGTGTGTAATAACGGGCAAACTGATCGACCATGCGTTGTACAGGGGCTTTATTCGCTTGAGCTTGCTGGACGGAGCGCGCAATACGGGCAAGCAAGGTCTGATCAAAAGCGCCACTGGCCTGATACTGCACTTCATTCATGCCGTTAATAGAGCCTGCATACAGCAGTTCACCCGCCGCTTTCTCCACCGGAGCACTTTCTCCGGTGATGTGCGCTTGATTGACTACGGCAATACCCTCTCGCAAATAACCATCCAGAGCTAAGCGCGCACCTGGCGCCACCCGTAACCACCAACCCGCCTGTACGTCCCGAGCGGCTCGTGTTTCCCATTGTTGGCCATCACGGCTTGCCATCACCGTATCCGGGCTAAGCTGCATCAAACTATCTACGGCTAAGCGCGCTTTTTCCAAAGAGCGGGCTTCTAACCACTCGGCCAGACTGAACAGGGACATGACCATCGCCGCTTCAGGCCACTGGCCTAAAAAAACCGCCCCCGTTACCGCAATACTCATCAAGGCGTTGATATTTAGCTGTAGATTTTTTAAAGCGATGATCCCCTTGCGATAAACACCTACTCCGCTCAGGGCTATGGCCACCACAGACAAGGCAATAACGCCGAGCGGAGTCAGACCTAACCATCCCAGAAGCTCTGCCATTAAGGCCAGTACAACGGCGAAAACAATGCGCCACACGGACGAACCGGTTTTCGGCGCGACAATCTGCTTAGTCTGTTCGGCCTGTGTGGGCGTGAACCCCAGCGCCTGCAAAGCTTTCAGCACGGGCTCTCGCTGCCCGCTATCGTGCTCTACCTGTAAATGGCGCTGTAGCAAGTCAAACTCAAGATGCCGGACACTGCTGAGCTTGCCCAGCTTATTGCGTATCATCTGCTCCTCAGCCGGACAATCCATCTCAGGTATGTATACATGCAATCGCGTAGCGGTGCTGGCGGGTATAGTCGCCGTCCCTGCCACAGTACTGCAGGCAGCTTGAGCGGCATGATCATGGCTATGTTCCAAATCATTCCCGCAGCCAGAGTGCTGTGCAGCCTGAGCACATTCGGAGTTTTCCCGCGGAAAGTTGGCTTGACTAGATGGTTTCATACTGTCAGTCTTCTCTGTAGTTAACTCAATGTATACACAGTAGAAAGCCTGAAGCAACTACAAGGTCAAGCCCACTGGGAGCCCAACATGAAAATCGGTGATCTGGCACAAGCCGCCCATTGCACCCCCGAAACCATACGTTATTACGAAAAAACGGGTTTACTACTAGCGCCCCAACGCTCCGCTGCCAACTATCGCGTCTACACGGACACTCATCTGCAACGCTTACGCTTTATACGCAATTGTCGTAGCTTAGACATGACTCATGAGGAAATCCGCAGTCTGCTTGAGTACATTGACCATCCACCTAATGACTGCGCACCCGTAAACGACTTAATCGAAGAGCATATAGAACACGTTGATGTTCGTTTACGGGAGCTAGAAACGCTGCGCCATCAGCTCAGTGAGCTACGCAATAGTTGCCATCGCCCCGGTGGGCTTGAGCAATGTGGCATCGTCAATAGTCTGCGCCTGATGGATACAGAACCTAACAACAAAAGTAACACCCATCTGGGCTAGCGCTTACCACTTAAGTACTTATGGGCACTAGCCCCCAGCAGCATTGCTGCTACAAAAATAAGAGCCTGTGTGGAACCAGAACCTAGCAGCACCAAAGCAGGCCCCGGACATACTCCCAACAAGCCCCAGCCAATACCAAATAAGGCAGCTCCCAGCACTAAAGGCCTGTCTATAGTTCGTGAGGTGGGCAATTGAATCGCTAGGGGCTGAACCCCTAAAGTCAGGGGAATGCGTTTAGCTCGCGCAAAAGGTAAGTACGCAACCGTAATCGCCCCGCCCATCACAAAGGCTAAAGACGGATCCCAATTACCCGCCAAATCCAGAAAGGCCAGCACTTTAGACGGATCAGCCAAGCCTGATAGCAAGAGCCCTAAACCAAATAGCAAGCCACTAAGTAAAGCAAAAATACGTGTTTTCATTCTAAGCACCCACTACATCACGTGACGCACCACATAGACCGTGGCAAACCCCAGCAACATAAAACACACTGTTGCCACTAAGGAACGAGGCGATAAACGAGCCAAGCCACACACACCATGCCCACTTGTGCAGCCTGAGCCCATACTGGTTCCCACACCAACCAACAAACCGGCGGCAAGGACCCATACCCAAGACGGGGCGGAAACAACAGGCACCGCTCCACCCAATGCCATATAGACATAGGGGCTCAGCAACACCCCTAATAACCAGGCCCAACGCCATGCCTTATCTGTAGAGCTTCGCTGCACCAAGCCTGACACTATGCCGCTAACGCCTAAAATACGCCCATTCGTCAATAATAAAATACTTACCGCCACACCAATTAAGCCACCCCCCAACAACGCGGACCAAGGGGTGAAGGCCGCCCAGTTAATGCTCATGTTTAGACTCCTGCGGGGCACAATAGATTTGATATAAAGTTTGCATAATGCGCAGCACATCAGGATGGTGCAGGCTGTAATACATATACTTGCCCTCTCGTCTCACCTGCAGCAACCCCTCTGTGCGCAACACCGCTAGCTGCTGGGATAAGGTGGGCTGGGTAATGCCAGTTATTTCTAAGAGTTGACCCACGTTAAGCTCCTGATCGACCAGAGCACATAAAATAAGCAAGCGGTCTTGATTGGCCAGCTTACTTAATAGGCGACTGGCAGAGCCGCTCGCCTGCCGTAAGGCATCCAGATCCATATGTACACACCATAAATTAACAAAAATACAATATATAATATTATATAATATACAAACGCAAATTAATAGAGGTCTTTTATGCTCAAGGTAATTGTCCACACCTTCTTTGACTCAGACAGCTCCACCTTCAGTTATGTGGTCTATAGCCCCGATCAGCCTGAGTGCGCCATTATTGACTCTGTACTGGACTACGACGCCGCTGCCGCCCGTACCAGCACCCGCTCTGCGACAAAAATTGTCCAGTTCATTCAAGAGAAACAATTGCGCACTGAATGGATACTTGAAACGCATGCTCATGCCGACCACCTCTCAGCAGCGGCCTGGCTGCAGCAAGAACTAGGCGGAAAAATCGCTATTGGTCAACATATAAGCCAAGTGCAAAGCAGCTTCAGTCGTATTTTTGGCTTAGAACACGAACTACGTACAGATGGCACTCCCTTTGATTACTTGTTCAAAGCGGACGAAACCTTTTATATTGGCCAAATTCCAGTACAAGCGCTACATGTCCCCGGACACACCCCCGCAGACATGGCCTACGTCATCAATACTGTAGGCGTATTCGTAGGAGACACCCTATTTCAACCGGATGTCGGCACCGCACGCTGCGACTTTCCAGGAGGTAGCGCTGCCACGCTCTACGACTCAATACAACGCTTACTCAGCCTGCCTGATGACACCGTTTTGTATATGTGTCACGACTATCCGCCTCAAGATAGGCCCTTAAAATCCACTTGCACGGTCGCTGAACAAAAAAGAGCAAACATTCATGTTCACCAAGGAGTGAGTAAACAAGAGTTTGTACGCATGAGACAGGCGCGTGACCACACCCTAAGCATGCCACGCCTAATCTTGCCTGCTATACAAATGAATATACGAGCCGGCCACGAGCCAGAACCTGATGAACAAGGCAGACGCTACCTAAAACTACCTCTTAATACCCTGTAGTGAATCACTGTTTCACTTCAATGTCTTACTTGACCCTGGCGATCTAAACGGTCAGCATGCTTATTGCCAATGAACCACTACTCGGAGTCCACCATGAGCTACCTCGCCATTAAGCACTTACACGCCACCGCCGCCTGTCTGAGCTTATTGTTTTTTATTGTGCGCGCATACTGGTCAGTCAGCGAGTCAACCCAATTAAAAACTAAGTTTGTCCGGATTACGCCTCACATTATCGACACTATTTTCCTCGTTTCTGGTCTGGCACTCGCAGCCCAGCTAGGCGCTGCAGCAGGCCAACCCTGGCTCATCACCAAGATTGTCTTATTAATCGTTTACATCATCTTGGGCGTGTATGCCATTAAACGGGGAAAAACGCCGAAAAGCCGTGCCGTAGCCGCCTGTCTGGCTGTGTTGGTATTCCTATACATTATAGGCGTGGCTATACACCATAGCCCCGCCTCGTGGTTTGCATAATCTACCAAACCCCTATCCACTGTTGCACGGCCAGACTGCTTAGGGCAACTGCCAACCATACGCCCAGCCCTAATAGGGCTGGCCGGGCGCCCGCTCGTCGCATAATGCTTAGATCAGATGACAAACCAATCGCAGAAAGCGCCAGCACCATCAAAGCCTGAGCCGCGAAGCGCAATGGCTCTAACCAGCTCATGGGCACCAGACCTGCGGAGCGTAAGGCAGCGGCCAAAATAAACCACAGAATAAACCAAGGGATAATACGCATAATTTGAACTTTGCTACCCGCTTGCTTATGTTTCCAAATTTGCCAAACTGCCAGCACAAAACAGATAGGCACAATCAGCGTTGCACGTGTCAGCTTTACAATCGTGGCATGGTCACCGGCTTGATTACTATAACTATATCCAGCAGCCACTACCGAGGATGTATCATTAATGGCTGTACCAGCCCAGACACCAAAGCCAGCATCTGACATATGCAATACATGCCCAAAAAAGGGAAAAATCAGTACGGCTACAATATTAAAAATAAATATGGTCGAAATGGCGAGTGCTACCTCGTGCTCCTCAGGCTCCAGGATAGGCGTCACTGCTGCAATGGCTGAACCACCACAAATCGCTGTACCCACCCCAATTAAGGTTCCTAGTTTTTCGGGTATACGTAGCAATCTACCCAAAACATAGGCCGACACAAAGGCGACACTGATCGTGATTCCGGTTACGAGCAAAGAATCTGCACCCGTATGTATGACCTGTGGCAAACTTAAACCAAAACCTAAAGCAATAATTGACCATTGGAGCATGACTTTAGAAGCGAACTGCGTCCCTGGCCTGAACACCGTACCCAAGCCTACGGTATTGCGTACCAACATACCAACCACAATTCCGAATACGGGCCCACCTATAATGGGCCAAACCTCACCCAGATACAGTGCAACAAGCGCTATGGCTGCAGCTAACAGCACTCCCCAAAATCGCGAGGGTACGCGTGGCTTATCAGAATGAGTGTGTGCTTTTTTATTAAACGTGTTTTGCAAGGTGCCAGATGCACTGGCGAGTAGAGGGGTGCTCATAACTATTTCTCGTTAGCTCATTATTTAAAGTTATTTTAGAGTTCACCTATACATAAGAAAATTCATTATTACTTATCGTTAGTATAAATATTATTTATTATGAATCACATCAGCATAAGGCAGCTAGAAGTCTTTGTAGGCATTGCCGAACACGGCACTGTGCGTGCTTGCGCAGAGAAATTACATATGACTCAGCCGGCAGCCAGTATGGCACTAGGCGAATTAGAGAAGCAGTTGAACACTTTGCTTTTTGATCGTTTGCCAGGGCGTATGAGCCTGACTGGACGCGGCAAAGAATTGCTTGCCAATGCTCGTGAGGTGCTGGAGCGCTTACGTGAAATCCAGTCTTCTGTACACCGCGATGAACAACAGGAATTACGTGGCGAACTACGTATTGGTGCGAGCAACACGGTAGGCAACTATCTGATTGGCGATCTGCTGAAAGATTTCGTTGCCCTGCATACCGCAATATCTATCCGTGTCACGGTTGCCAACACGCAAGATATCGTCAGCGATTTACTGGAGCATCGCTGTGATATTGCTTGCGTAGAAGGGCCTGTGAGTCATCCACAACTGGAAACATGGCCCTGGCGTGACGATGCTTTAGTAGTCTGTGCTGCCAGCGATCACCCTTTAAGTCGCCATACTAGCCTGCGTGAGGCAGACTTTGCGGGCGTCAACTGGATTATGCGGGAACGCGGCTCGGCATCCCGAGCGCTTACCGAACAAGCGCTGAACACCTTGCCCACGGGACATGTCTTGATGGAAATGGGACAGGTGGAAGCGATTAAACAAGCGGTTATCGCCGGCCTAGGAATTGCCTGCTTGCCTCAAGCGGCCACCATCGATGCAGTGGCCGCGGGAAAACTCACTATATTGCCTACCCCATTCTTACAACTCAAACGCCGTCTTTCTATCGTGTTACACAAAGGTCGTTATCAGGGGACTGTACTCAAGGCTTTTCTAAAGGCCTTGCAGATACAGGGCTAAACCGACAAAGCGGGTTATTTATGTCATCGCATAGTGGTATGCTGCTTAGCATGAACGATGATCGCATTGCTTATTATCGCTATGACCCGCCCCCCTGCCCCTATGGATTGACTCAGGACTAACCATGAAATCAGTGTCTTCTCATACCGTAGCAACCAGCCAGAAAATCGAACTCCCTCCGTATGAAACTATCGCCCTGGTGTTACAAGGAGGAGGAGCTCTAGGCGCCTATCAGGCGGGCGTATATGAGGGCTTGCAAGAAGCAGGCATTGAACCTGACTGCCTCTCGGGCATTTCTATCGGAGCACTCAACACAGCGATTATTGCGGGCAACCCTCCCTCAGAACGCGTGGAGAAATTACGGCTTTTTTGGGAAACTATCTGTCAACCGTACTTCGGCCTGACCATGCCCTATGTCATGCAAGACGCCTTGTTTCAGATCAACGATGCAGCACGCGAAGCAGTCGGGGCTTTCAACGCAAACAATGCCGTGCTACAAGGCCAAGCAGGATTTTTTCGCCCTCGCTTTCCACCACCGCCGCAGTTCACTCCTGGCCTGCCTGAAGCGGCCAGCTATTACGACACCTCAGCATTGCGCGATACCTTGCACAAACTGTGCGACTTTGAGCGTATCAATAGCGGCGAGATGCGCATCTCTGTGGGAGCAGTAAATTTAAGCAGCGGTAATTTCGTTTATTTTGATAACAGCAAAATAGCTTTGCGCGCGGAGCACTTTATGGCCTCCGGTGCCCTACCCCCCGCTTTTGCGCCCGTAGAGATTGATGGTCAATATTATTGGGATGGGGGCTTAGTATCGAATACGCCTCTTGCTTACGTGCTGGAGCAAAGTCCACGCAAAGATACGCTGGCCTTTCAAGTGGATCTATGGAGCGCGCGTGGTCAGGTGCCCACGAATATGAGCGAAGTCAGTGACCGTATCAATGATGTACGTTATTCCAGTCGCACGCGCAATGTCACTGAACAAATGCGCAGGCTGCAATACATGAGGCATATTATTTCCAGCCTGTTAGATCAGATTCCAGAACAGGAGCGAAATAAAGTACTAAGTTGTCGTCTGGCGCAAGAGCTGGCTAGCACAAAACGCTATAACGTCATTCATCTAATTTACCGCAATCAGCCCTACGAACAGCATTACAAAGACCATCAGTTTGGCCCCATCACCATGCGTGAACACTGGCAATCGGGGCTAGATGACATACGCAATACATTGCTACACGCGGACAAATTAGCCATGCCTGATAATCTGACCGGCTTTTCCACCTACGATGTACACCGTGCGGAACTGGAGCAGTTAATTACCGGCAAATAAACTTAACAGCACCGACTAAGGTTTATCGGCGACTCAGCACCATGGCACCCGACAACACAAAAGCCGTGCCCAGTAATTGAATCCATGTAATGGGCTCGGCCAAAAACCAGTTAGCCAAAAACAACACCGAAACAGGCCCCACCAAACCTAGCTGAGCACTCAAGGGAGCGCCTATGCGCTCTACCGCCCACATAATCATAAACGTAGGTAAAACGGTATGAAACACCGCATGCAATACCGATAAACCATACACGGGCATGGGTTGTACCAAGCCTTGCCAGCCTTGTACAGCAAAAAAATGTGCCAGGGTATATACCGCAGAGATACTCATGGCATAGGCCACTAGACGCGTAGAACCAATATTACGAATGAGCTCGCCAGAACGAATTAGATAAATCGCATAGGAAATGGCGGAGCCCAAAACACAAAAAGAGCCCAGCAAGACATTCTCGCCCGAGAACGAGAGATCCTGTACAAACACCAGCCCTACACCAATGTATGACAAGGCCAGCGCTAGCCACTGCCGCGGAAAAATCTCGCGCTTCAGAAACAAGGCAGACAAAAGCAGTACAAAGGTAGGGGCCAAAAACAAAATCAAGCGCTCAAGCCCGGCACTGATGTACTCAAGCCCGATAAAATCCAATAAGCTGGCCAAGTAATACCCAAGAAAGCCCAAAATGACCAGCTCAATACCCTGACGCAGGGTTAACTTGGGAATTTTCCCCTGTCTGGCTCTATGCATCTGCCACAAGGAGACGGCCAGAAAGAAAGGCAGGGCTAGCAGCATACGAAAGCCAATCACTGTCAGGGCATTGACGTCGTACTGATAAGTCAGCTTAGCTACAATAGCCTTGGCCGAAAATAAAACAGATCCCAAGCCAGCCAGGAAGAACCCAATATAAAAAGTACGTGCGCTACTCGCGTTCGAGGCAGGACTAGAAGAGGTGGTGGTAGACATTAGGCGGGCAAGGTTGTAGGGCTAAGTTTATAGTCAACTGATCTTATACCTAATCTGCTTACAGAGCCAGTAGGGCGCGAGCACCCCAAAAGCCATTACGTCGTTTCTTAACATACCCCGAAAAAACTCGTTCCCCCACATAAAAACACACGCATAGGCTTGCCAAATATAAAATTTTCGTGCTATAGTCTTTCTTCTATTCCCCGATAGCTCAGTCGGTAGAGCGACGGACTGTTAATCCGCAGGTCACAGGTTCGAGCCCTGTTCGGGGAGCCAAATTTAAGACTCAGCATTTCGCTGGGTTTTTTATTTTCCAGCACATAAGGTTTTCTTTTTCAGTGCTCAAGGTGATCCACCACAGAGGCTAAATTAAAAAACTTTGCGTACAGGAAGGCTTGCATAAAAAACAAAAATTATGCTATAGTCTTTTTCTTTTCCCCGATAGCTCAGTCGGTAGAGCGACGGACTGTTAATCCGCAGGTCACAGGTTCGAGCCCTGTTCGGGGAGCCAAATTTAAGGGCTTAGTATGTCAAACATACTAAGCCCTTTTTATTTGCTGTATCGTTTAAGCCAAGCCAACTACTACCAACGCAAACGCAGGCCTAACATTCCTGATACAGAGTATGCATCGCCCATATGCTGCAAACTGGACGTATACATGCCTTCAGCATAGATAGAATAAAGGTTTTTGTTCCAGCTATACGCCCCACCCACCCCTGCTCCCATCCATAAGCGCTCTTGCTTCTGTACAAAACTAACAGTCTGGACACGAGTCTTGGTTTGCGGCGTGAAATCGTAATACAGGCTGAGCAAACCATATGCATCAATCGGCGAGCTAGGAGTAAATCCCGCTGGACGCACGGCAAGCCCTAATCTAGCCAATGTACGCTCGCCCTGCTGCAGATCCACCCGAGCACCATACCTATCTGTAAAGGCATCGAACTTGGCCTTGCTATAACTGAGTTGAGCTTGGGGGCTTAGCTGCCAGCCAGAAGCTAGTCGCCAATGATGCCCTAACTCTACGGATACCGCGTAGGTACGCGCCCCGTTCCCCTTCACCAGGTTAGCCTGAGCTAGCTTGGAGAATAGATCGCTATCATGCCAACTTAGTTGCGCCTGCCCATCCAGATACCAATTGTTCTGCCCCAACCACGTCGCGCTTAAGCCCAGACCATAACTGTCAGTTTTTATGCGCCCATCACCATGATGAGAAACGGTGTTCGCTTTGCTGTGACCATAATGTGCCGACACGCCCCCTACCCAGTCCCCCGTCTCTGTACGGGATAACAAGCTATCCACCCCCAACTCCAACTGATAGGTGGTTTGTGTAAACTGGGCATCGCTAGTGGAGCTACGAGGCCTGTGACGTGCATAGGCTCCATCCACCTTCCCCCATACACCGGCTTGCGTCTGTGCGTCTGTCGAGCGATCGCTCACCCCGTTAGCCCACTTCCTGGAGCTAGTACGTTGCTGCAAAGTAGGCAGTTGTGAGGAAAACAATAGGCTGGAGGCATAAGACTCATAGCTTGCCACACCCGCCTGATAACGCGGTTTTTCTGGATCAGGCTTATCTGTATTTAAAAAAGTAGAATGCAAGTACCAATGGCCGTCCCCTGTATTGTGATGCAGCTTGTACGCGTAAGCGCCTGCCACAATACTCTGCGAACCTTCATGCTCGTAGTCCCCTAACAGCGTAAATACCCCTGCGGAATCACCTCCCACGGAAATAAGCTTAATACCACTAGAGGTTTGAGCCCCCTGCCCCAGGCGATTCATCACTTTTACCCCAGCCGTACCTGAGGCTTTTCCCTGGACAAAAAGCTGCTCCGTAGGCGACGCATCCCCTCCTAAGGCACTGTTTAAAACAATACTGCCTCCATTGGAGTGCAAGTCCCCCGCAATACGCATTATGCCGCTAGTCGACTGAAAAGCATGGCCGGGTATCAAGCTAGCTGTTTTGTCCAACTGCACATGCCCTAACGCCCCATACCCAATCACCTTGCTTTGCTCGCCAACCAACACCGTAGCAGCACTCAGCTCGCCGGCATGAACATCCAGCTCACTGTGCTGCAAACTAATCGTGCCCGCATAGGGATTAGCGTTTGAGTTGATGGCTAAGGTAGAGGACAGCGCACGTATATCACCATTTCCTTCTATAAGTCCTTTAGAAGAAAACTGGCTGGATGTTAAGGCTAGACTATTATTTATCGTGAAAGTACCTGTGTTACTGGTATTTAGTGCACTAGAAATCACCTCGAGGCTGTCAACGACCACCTTGCCAGAATTATTCAATACATGGTTATTCTCTAAAGTGCTGGATGAATTGAACGACAAATTAGCACCCTGTAAGTTATTTATAGACCCACCGGATATTCTTGCATCCACAACAAACAACTCATTGTCATTATTTACCAGGCTATCAGAAAAATATAAATTATCCCTTAGGTATAAATAGCCATGATTATCAACAGTAAACTCTTCCAATCGGTTTTCCCCAACCACGGCTGCCTCACCGTAATTAGTAAGTTGACCTTTAGCCAGATAATTGGGCCTGTCTTCCGTACAACCATAGCTAGCCGTACAGGCATCAATAAATAATAAGGCCTCGGCATCATTTGTTATCTCAAGACCATCTCCCTCACTACCATAAATGTACATAAACCCCTTGTTTTTATTAAACAATACGGCATGATCAGCAAGGTTATGAACAATCCACATTTCACTTGTATCGTTCGCTCCTCCTCCCGCATTAGTTATGGTCCCTTCAGACAAGTTGTTGCCAATAATGTCCATCGTGGAGTCACCGCTATTATCAATCACTGCGCCGTGGGCGTAGTTTCGATCAACAAGCATGAGCGCTTTGTTTTCGTTGCTAATAACGACGCCCTCTACCGTATTTCCAGTAATAAAGGTTCGACCCTGATTTCTATTCGTTATTTGTGCATTTTCAGCGTAGTTTTGATAAAGAACAGTGTAAGCCCTATCCCCATCGTTTACTAAGCTTACCTGTGCTGGAAAATTTGATGTGCCTGACAAATAATTACCTACTAACATCTCCAGACTATTTACATTAAACGTAGAGTTTTCTGTGGTAGCACTGTAACTGGATGTATTGTAGCCAGAACTCAAGCTTGATATAAAAGTAGGATTATTCCACATACCCACTGTATAACCATCATATGGCAAGGTATAAATACTTTCCAATGGCCCCTGCAGCAAAATAGTCCTATTCCCTAAACCTTTGAAATATGGACTAATAAAAGACGGCTGATAAATAGCATCGCTTACACCACCCAAATAATTTCCACCACTGTTATCAAAGTTTGGTGTAACTTCACCAAAGCCATTTTCATGTATAACCGTTTGTGCTGATACGGGAATAATTAATGCAAATAACAAACCCGTTAAACCAAGAACCCAAGAAAACGTTCGCCCCCGCATAGTCCATCTCCTTTTATGAATCTGAAATTTTTACCTACCGTTTAAGCACAGACACTACTTGGACAAGCATGCACAACTGAACTTAATTCTATTAGTAACTATTTCCGCTTTTTTTCACAAAGATGTAACTTTTGATTCTTATATTTATAGGTGGTATGGTCGTTTTATCAAGTACGCACTAGCATTATTTTTCATCTACTAATTATTAACGCTGACTCGTCTATCTATTACTTGAAATGTTTGCTCACGACTCATTTTCCTTTTACAAGTAACTCGTTTAAAACGCAAGAATTTCACACTCCTGCAAAACACTTGCTCGTGTCTTTAACGCTTTAACCCTAATGCATGTCGGATTCGCACGACACTCTTTTAAATCAATAATTTGCCCGTGCTGTGGCAGCCAGCTCTCAGGCTGTGAGCCAGCCACACATCACTGCACTAAGCGCCAGCAAGCATGGCAAACCCACCCACTTACACTTTCATCATATTGCGCACAAAATAAGGGGCACTTTGCAAGCCTGCGAAGACACAAAAGACCTGCATCTGAATGTAAACGAAGGCCTGAGTAGCCGCATTGCCCTTACAATCTGCGAACACCTGTTTATGTAGGAACGGCCATGAACACCAAAGCTATTTTGCAGTTTCGTAGTTTTCTTATATTGCTAAGCGTAGTTTCCTTAGCCTTCGCTTTAATCTTATTGCCGTTTTATGGTGCTGTCTTTTGGGGGGTAGTACTAGCTATTTTGTTTGCACCCGTGCAGCGACGTTTATTAGTACGCACAAATGGGCGACGCTCTGTATCAGCGCTATTGACCCTTTTGCTGATTATTCTCATTGTCATCATTCCAGTCACACTCATCACCGCTTCCGTTATTCAGCAAATCGCTGAACTCTACAAGCTCATAGATAGTGGTCAATTGAACCCCGGTGCTTACCTGAACCAAATTACCAGCGCCCTACCCCAGCGGGCACATACGCTACTACAACACCTGGGCATGGACAGCTTTGATGATTTACAACAAAAGTTCTCTCGTTTCGTTCTACAAAGTGGCCAGCTTCTCACGAAACACGCGGTCAATATGGGGCAAAACACCTTTCAGTTTCTCGTGAGTCTGGGCATCATGCTTTATATGCTCTTCTTTCTTTTACGCGATGGCGCTGATCTAGGCCGCCATTGCCGAGATCTTATCCCCTTAAGCGAAGATCATAAAACCCATTTATTCCGTAAACTTACTACGGTGATACGCGCAACCGTGAAAGGAAATATCGCCGTGGCCGCTACCCAAGGTGCATTGGGAGGCGTTATGTTTTGGTTTTTGGGGATACAGGGCGCACTGTTTTGGGGCGTGGTAATGGCTATCTTATCGCTACTGCCTGCTGTGGGTGCCTCGCTGATCTGGGCCCCTGTCGCCATTTACTTTTTTGTCTCGGGTAAGTTTTTCGAAGGGATTGTCCTAACCTCCTTCGGTATTTTAGTGATTGGCTTAGTGGATAACATCCTGCGACCCCAGCTAGTGGGCAAGGACACGAAAATTCCTGACTACGTTATTTTAATTTCCACCCTGGGCGGCCTGTCTATCTTTGGCCTGAACGGCTTTGTTATTGGCCCACTTATTGCTGCCTTATTTATAGCGTGCTGGGATCTGTTTCCGTCTGCGATACGTGCCCGCGCTAACGCTCATACAGGCAACGAGCTTTAACTATTTTTACGCCCTATGTCTGCACTGCTCCCACAGTGCAGACCCCTTTCAGGCTCCTAAAAATACGATACGTATAGTCACCGCCAAGGCTAAAAACCAGATCAAAGAACGCATCCTGTCTTTGTCAGCAATGTACGCGAGTAAATACAGCACTCTCAAAATTAGCCAAGCTGCCATGAGTCCGCCCACTGCTGAAGGCTGCGCCCCAGACCATAAAGCAAAAAGCACCGCTGCATAGAAAAAAGGCAAAGCCTCAAACGCATTGGCCTGCGCCGCATGCGCTCTGGCACGCCACCCACCCAAACCCGCTAACCAGGGCCGCGGTTCTTTATTCGTAAAGCCCGGCGCCCCGGCCTTGGCCGCAACCGCCGATACCAGCGGCAAAAAAGCCGCCAAGAGCAACGCTATCTTTACCCACAACATACTCTTCCCCCATGAATGCTAAAAATCATTTTTAAACACAGTACGTGCTCAGTATAATTTTATTTTACTAGCCGTAGTAGCCAGTAAGACAGCGCTTAGGCTAAGACCTGCACTCTCGCTAAGTTCAAAAGCATGCCGCCCCCGACATAGCCGCGCTTGCGAAAAGTTGCCATGCCACAACGTCCAAAATCAGCATGGAAAAAGTGTGGAAAATAACCGTTATCAGTCAAAAACTATTGATTTTATTGACTTGTAATTAGCGTTCGCAATGCGAAAGTGGGAAGTTCGATTTCCCTTGTGGGAACAAAACCCGCTTACTGCGGCCTACCCACTAAGGCTCGCGGTGCTACAGACGCGCCACTTCAGTGCTTAGCGCTTGTGCTGCTTGCCGTAAGCTGTCCCTTAATTGTTGCATCGGTGGATGCTGGATACTACCTTTACGAACCACCATGTAAACATGACGACTCAAGGGTTCGCATAATTTAAGCACACGTATATCGTGGCGCTCTGGCATTTGATACAAACCAAAAAATGGCAAGACAGTGACATAAGCGCATTGCCCCACAAGATTGAGTGTGGCCAACATATTACGACAGCTTGCCCCTATTTTTGGCTCAAAACCATAGGCCCGGCAATGATTCAGCAGCACCGAAAAATACTGGCTAGACGCCTGATTTACCGCCCACGTGCTTTCACTCAAATCCCCTAAGCTGACAGCTTTATCCTTAGCTTTGGGGTGATCTACTGGCAAAACAGCCACGAACTGATCTTGGCACAGCACCTCAACAGATAAGCCTAGAGCATGTTGGTCAGCAGAATGTGACTCTAAAGTAATGGCAAGATCCACCTGACGATTAGCCACTGCTTTTAGCCCCTCGGCCGACTCGTACTCCAGCATCTGCACTGCACCCTGCCCCACAAAGCTATGAACAAGCGAAGGTAATAAAGCATTAATAGCCGAACCGAAGGCAGCAATACGTAAAGTTTGACGCAGGTTCAAATCACCTGAACGAATGTGGTGCTCCGTCTTTTCCAGAGTGACTGCTATTTTAGCCACCTGCTGAACCAAATAGATCCCTGCAGGCGTCAAGCGTACACCACGCCCCTCTCTCTCAAACAAAGAGACCTGTAGCTCTTGCTCCAACAAAGCGAGCTGTCTGGATACAGCAGGTCGAGTCAGACCATGCAACTGAGCCACACGAGTAATGGTTTTACAAACCGACAAATCGTACAGCAGTTGCAGGCGCCTTAAATTCATCATCGTGTCGAGTATAGCGCGCCTGCTTCTTAAATAATAAGCGTCACATTAATCCGCTTTAATATTGTGTCTTTCCACCACTGCCTGCCACTTTTGTAAATCCTTCTTCAACAGTTCGGAGAAATCATCAGGACTTAACATATATGGAGTCACCTCAGCTTGCTTAAATGCGGCATTAAGCTCGGCGTTGCCCAAAGCTTTTTGAATACCCCGGCTCAGCACGTCTTGCACCTGGGCAGTCAAACCAGCCGGTGCTAACAAGCCATACCAGGTGAACTCATTAAAGTTGCTGACTCCTTGCTCACTAAATGTCGGCACCTCAGGTAATGCGTCAATTCTATTTACGCCCGTAATAGCTAAGGCACGTAAAGAATTTGCTTTCACCAAGGGAATGGCACCAGGTGCAGTAGAAACCATAATATCCACATGACCCGCCACCACGTCACCTAAAGCCTGACCGGTACCGTTATAGGGGATATGCTGCATATCTAAGCCGATGGCTTCCTGCATCAATACACCCGTCATATGCGTTAAAGTACCCGTACCGCCAGAAGCAATATTGAAGTCCTCGGGCTTGGCCTTCACCTGCTCCACCATTTCTTGCATGTTTTGCAGCGACAACTCAGGATTGGCGAGCAGAATTAAAGGCGTACGGCCCACGGTGCCAACAGCAGAAAAATCATCAATCGGGTCATAAGGCAAGGTTTTCAATACGGCCGGATTAATAACATGAGGCGTATCGGCCAATAACAAGGTATACCCATCGGAGGGAGCCCGAGCGACGAACGCCGTCCCAATTGATGCGGCTGCCCCAGGCTTGTTTTCCACGATCACTGTCTGCCCCAACTCCTCGCCCAGTGCACGCCCAAACTGACGGGCAATAATGTCTGAGGCTCCTCCTGCCGCATACGGGACAATCAAACGTATAGGCCTTTCTGGATAAGACTGTGCGTAGGCGGTTCCCGCCCCAATGCAACACGCCAAAATACCGTAACCTAGAACATGTCTCAACATGACTTCACTCCTTTACCTGATGATTTCAATTATTAGTGCTGTGTCCCAGCAAAATTTCACTTGCTAGATCAAGCCGTTGCAAATACATGCTGGCCTGCTGCAGGCTACTTTCCACTGCCGTCACAACCGTGCTTATTCCGCCACAACGCTCTATGGCTGAATGAATAGGTTTTAAGCGTAAGGCTGCGCTCGCGCCCGTATGTCCGTGAGTGTTCGTTGTTAACATCCTATGGTTCTGAAGCATCAAAACACCAACTAATGCACTCAGCTCGTAGGGAACTAACGCACACTCTTGCGGCGTTAAGCCGGCATGCTGGCATGCATAATCAAACATGGCGTTTTCGCTAATCAATGCCCCTAACAAAGTCGTTTCTATCGCCAACTCGGGTAGGCGTCTGCTCAAGGCTTCCCGCAACAAATTCGCCTCCTTTGCCTCCTGCCCAAGGCTGCTAGGCAGATAGTTTTGCAGCGCTCGAAAAATTCCTGCTATAACTGGGGCTCGAGCCTCTAGCCCCAGCTCAAAAGCGCTAGCTTGAACACGCGCGATAAGCTCAGGCTCTCCTGCCATCATCCCAGCCCTGGGGCCACACATCCCTGCTTTATCACTATTACTAATGCTAAGCTCGGCACCCAGTTCAAGGCTAAGCTTCCCTCCAGCTAATACAGGTCTGACCCGCGCTCCATACGCCTCATCCAGTAAGGTCACCGCTCCTTGGGCTTGAGCCATTTGTATAGCAGCCTGAATATCCTCATCTGCCAGAAGCTGCAACTCACTGGTAACGGTAGTAATGACCATCAACGCGGGCTGATACGTGTGCAACGCCAGCGCCAGCTCCTGCAAGCTGTCAAATTCATGTAGCGCAACCTGCGAGATCAAACTACCGCGTCGTAATGAAGCATGAGATCTCCCAGCTTTAGGCACAAAGGACAAGACAGCTCGATTGGCTGACAAGGCTCTGACCGTTGCCACAATTCCCGCACTAGTACGATTAAAAAAAGCCGTTGCATGATGATCACGGGCACCAAGATGACTCAGGCAAGCTTTATGAATCTGATCGTAATACAGACTGGTACCCACCCACTCCTCGGCCATTCCATCCAGATCTTCGGGCAGTAAGGGGTAGTCCCGACAATTACCTGTAAACACGCCTAGGGAATGCATTCCACCACGACGTACATGATTGGCTGCTAGAGTTTGACAGTGTTTCAAACGCTTAGCATCCTGCACACTGGACGATAAAATCCGACCTCGCGCATAACCCAAGGCAGCCTCAATCTGATTACCGTACTTATCTTGACGCGGCATATCCATTTTCATTACCCACACCATTTATCTACAGATAAGCAAATCATAGCCAGAGCAAATACGATCAACAAGATCACTCATTAGCACCCATAGCGTAAAAAAAACTTACGTAATTTAATGGTGCTGATGACTGTACATACTTCTTTCGTCCTCATCAGCGCTTCAAAACAAGGCCTTTAATCCGGCCTCACGCTTACGTCAAGCTCCCCCTTATACACGTACATGTTATAGGGTCGTTTAAGTGGATATACGGCCTATTAGACTTGAATCGACATCCCCACAATGATAAAAAGAAACACCAACGACAACGATTATCATTATTATTTACTATGAAACTACTACCTAAACTCGGCTTACTGCTCTGCACACCTGTTGCCTGGGCACAGACTGCAAGCACTCCCTCGCCCCCGACAAGCTCGCTATCCACCATAGAGATTAAGGCCAGTCAATACCTTGACCTGGCCCCTGCTTACGAAGGCAATCATATTGCCACTGGGGGTAATCTGGGGCTGTTGGGAAATCGCGATGTAATGAATACGCCCTTTAGCACGATTAACTACACCAGTGACTACATTGAAGATTTACAAGGTCAGGAACTGCGTATACTCATCAGCAAAAACGATCCTTCAGTACAGACGCCTGGCGCTGGGGGTACTGGTGGTAAAGACACACTGTATATACGCGGGTTTCGTGCCGGTGATGTATCTCTAAATGGTTTACAGGGCTTGACCAGTGGACGCCGCCTCATGGCCATTGCAGAACGTTTAGAAATCCTCAAAGGTCCATCTGCCGTCTTACACGGCATGAACGCCAGCAATGACGTGGGTGGTTCTATCAACTTGGTTAGCAAGCGCGCACCGGACACGCCCATTAATCGTCTGACCCTATCGTATGTCCAGCCCTCTCAGCTGGGCACCCATCTGGATGTAAGTCGACGATTCGGACAATCACAAGAGCTGGGTATACGCGTCAATGGGGTATTTAAAGATGGAGAAGGCATAGTCGATCACCGTGTCAATCGAGATAAGTTAATCGCCTTGGGCACAGACTACCGGCTAGGAGCTTTACAGCTCTCCGCGGATCTCTATCATCTGGAAGAATATATATCAGGGCTCAATCGTGGGGTACGACTTGCCCCACCACTGCAGAAAAACCCGCTTCCCCAAGCCCCCAAGGGAAATGTTTTACTGGGTGTTCCCTGGGCAGCTGGGACTACACGAGAAACGACTGCTTTGCTCCGTGCTGACTGGGCTGCCAGTGATAATCTTGCTTTGTATGCGGCAACAGGCTACAGCAAGTCCGAACTGCGCAACTACAATACCAAAGGCAGCACCTTGCTGAACGAACAGGGCGATTTGCGGCTTGTGGCCACGCGCAGAAACAACCGGGGCTATAACCTTTCCGCCAATACTGGACTGTTCTATAACTTTGATACGGGAGCCATTAGCCACACCATCAGCGCAGGACTGGATTGGTACCGTAAAAGCCTACGCACCGATAACACCTCTATCGCGGGCTGGTCAGATACCATCAATATTTACGATCCGGTCTATCCAAAAAAACCGTATATTCCTTTTACCGGCTTACGTGCACCCAATATTACGCATTTATATAGCGCGGCGATTGCGGACACACTTGCTCTGGATAATGGAAAATATCAACTTACCCTGGGTTTACGTCAACAATGGGTCAGTCATAAGGATACCAGCGGCAATCAGAGCCCTTACAAAAAAAATGCCTTAAGCCCAAGTATCGCAGCTCTGTGGCAACTCAGAGACGACTGGATGCTCTATGCCAATTACACCGAGGGGCTGACAGAGGGCATGATAGTGGGCGATGATTATGCTAACGAAGGTGAGGTATTTGGCCCTCAAGCTACCCGCCAATATGAGCTGGGCATGAAGTATGACCGAGGCGACTATGCCGTCACGGCCGCCTTGTTTGATATTGCCCAACCCAATCGTTATGAAAGCGCCCAACAGTTCAATGGTAAACCCAGGCTCAATTACGACGGACGCCAAAGAAATCGTGGTGTAGAACTGCAAGTATTTGGACAAATCAGCCAGCACTGGCGATTAACAGGCGGTTTGGCCTATTTACAACCGAAAATCACTAAATCCAGTAACTCAAGTACACAGGGGCGCGATGCTGTGGGCTTATCACGCTGGGTCGCGAAAGCAGGCATAGAATGGGATACCCCTTTCGCCCATGGCCTTACCCTGAACGCCAACATCAGCAGTCTATCTAAGCAGTATGTGGATGCACGCAACAGCTATTACATTCCAGGCGTCACCACGTACGACGTGGGTCTACGATATAAAACACGCCTTGCAGGCAATGACTTAACCTTACGTGCCAGTCTGGAAAACATCACCAACAAAGCCTACTGGGTGGTGCCGTTTAGTAATGGACAAGGCTCACCTCGAACGTTCTTGGCCTCTGCAACGCTCAGCTTTTAAACTGATTGATACCTAGCCCTAAAAATGGTCTTCTTTTTTAGGGCCAGGGGACGAAAAGCTGAAGACTAACGCCCACGCGCCCGTTCTATTTGTCGTCTATCTCGTTTGGTGGGCCGACCATCTGTGTACGCCAAGGCTGGCTCTGGTGCCAAACGCCTTTGCTCAGCAGCGTACTGTCTGGCCGCTGCACTGTCAGGAGTTTCTTCATAAAGCAGTTGCGCTACCGTTGCAGGGCCACGGACAGCGCTCAAGGCCAAGACATTCACCAACATAGGCGGGACTTGTTTTTGTATACGTATTAGATCGCCAACCTGCACTTCACGTGCAGGCTTTGCGGGTAAACCATTGACTTCGACACGCCCTTTATTTATTTCCTGCACAGCCAAAGAGCGTGTTTTATAAAAGCGCGCTGCCCATAACCACTTATCTAAACGAAGTTTCTCCATGCCTTACCTTTGTGATGATCTACGTCCTAGCCTCAACATATCATAGATCCCACCGTTTCTTAAGGCTCTAGCGCCTGCTCCAATAGTTCGATCCAGTGATGTACCGGAGTGCGTCCAGCCCCTTGCAAATGCATTTGGCAGCCTATATTTGCCGTCGCAATTACATCGGGCTTATCGCTTTCCAGTGCAGCCATTTTTCGATCACGCAGGCGGCGTGAGATATCAGGCTCAGTAATCGAGTAAGTCCCCGCCGAACCGCAACACAAATGCCCATCGGGCACAGCGGTAAGCGTAAATCCTAGACGTTGCAAGACACCCTCAACCCGCCCCGACAACTTTTGCGCATGCTGCAAACTACAAGGACAATGAAATGCCAAACGCTGACCGCGAGTGCTCACATCCAGCTGTTCTAAATCCAGTTGCTCCAGATACTCGACCAAGTCTACTGCTTTGGCACTGATTACCTGAGCCTTAGCCGCATAGTCTGGATCCTGACTGAGCAAACTGCCATACTCTTTCACGAACGCCCCACAGCCACTGGCGGTTTGCACAATCGCTTCACAGCCTTTTTCTAAAGCGGGCCACCATGCATCAATATTGCGTCTGGCTCGCTGTAAGCCTTTTTCCTGCTCATTCAGGTGGTAGTCGGTGGCGCCACAACATGTGGCGTTCTGAACCACATGGACACTCACCCCCAAACGATCCAGGACGCGCGCGGTCGCCGCATTGGTATTGGGTGAAAGACTGCTTTGGACACAACCGTCCAGCAACATGATCTTACGCTCGTGGCGGGGCATAGGGTAAGATTTGGCTGGCGTAATATGGGCAGGAATATGCTCTGCCAAAGAAGCTGGCAATAAGGGTCTAGCTAGCTGACCCACTTTTAGCAAACGCTGAAAACGGCTGGCCTCAGGCACAACACGCTTTAATGCCTCACGTTTGAGGCGCTGTTTGAAGGGACGTTTAACCTGATCTTCTACGACGGCCCGCCCTATGTCTAATAAGGCATGATAGTTCACACCAGAAGGACAGGTCGTTTCACAGTTTCGACAAGTTAAACAGCGATCCAAATGTTGTTGCACGACTGGACTGGCAGGCTCACCTTCCAGCAAGTTTTTTATTAAATAAATACGCCCTCGGGGGCCATCCAGCTCGTTACCCTGATCCAGATAGGTAGGACAGGTTGCATTACAGAACCCACAATGAACACAGGAACGCAAAATACGTTCCGCCTCTTGGGCACGTGGCAAGGTTTTGGCCCAGGGACTTAGATTAGTTTGCATAGTTGTCCTTCTTATAAGCCAGGATACAGACGACCGGGGTTAAAAATACCGTGTGGATCCAGACGCTGCTTAAGTTGTTGATGAAAGCGCATTAACGCTGGTTCCAGAGTAGCGAAATGACCAGTCTGCTTGGCATCGCCATAACGTGTCGCATGCCCACCTTGCTGCTGAGCCAAGCTATGAATAAGCTCGTCAGGTGCATCGGACTTCAACCAGACCTGTGTGCCCCCCCAGTCGAATAAGCCCTCACCGGGCCAATCCGCTTGCGGCGCATCCACACCTTGAGCGATACGCCATAAAGGTCGTGGATCATGAAAAAACGGTAACTCTAACTCGCGCACTTGCTCCCAAAAATCAGGCTGCTCCGGCTCACCACCAATGGCCTCTACGGCTTGGCTAACTGAGCTTTCCCCCCCTTCGAAACGCACATGCAAGTATTCATGGGTATATAAGGCAGCACTCACCGGGTAAGACTGTCGCTGCCACGCCAAAAGCAGAGCCTGGCTTTGTGCCGGTGTCGCTGCAATACGGCGAGCCACCCTGCTACGAGGTTCCGGTAATAATTTGAGAGAGACCTCGGTAATCACACCTAAGGTACCCATAGAGCCAGCCATTAAGCGCGAGACATCATAGCCCGCCACATTTTTCATCACTTGCCCACCAAAACGCAAATGCTTGGCATCGCCCGTAATGAGACGACAGCCCAGTACATAATCGCGCACCGCTCCCGCCCAAGGGCGACGAGGGCCGGATAGGCCACTGGCCACTACCCCGCCTAATGTTGCTTTACCAGCAAAAAAAGCAGGCTCAAATGGCAAGTATTGCCCTTGCGCATGCAGCACATCAGCCAATGCCTGCACGCTTGTGCCTGCACGTACACTGACTACGAGCTCAGAGGGGTCATAATCCACGACTCCTTGGTGTTGCGTAAGATGCAAAGGCTGTGCACTGACAGGATGTCCTAAAAAGGCTTTGCTGCCGCCACCACAAATGGCCAAAGGCTGCTTTTGGCTGACCGCAGCCTGTACCTGTTCAAGCAATAGGTCTGTCTGGTCCTGATCAATCATCGCTACACTCATTAGAATCGCTCCAGCTCGGGAAATGGCATTTGCCCCTGATGGATATGCATGGCACCAAACTCAGCACAACGATTTAAGGTTGGAATATTTTTACCTGGATTAAGTAAACCCTCAGCGTCAAACGCTGCCTTCACTGAATGAAAGTAGGTCAACTCATCGCTATTGAATTGCACGCACATTTGGTTAATTTTTTCACGTCCTACGCCATGCTCGCCCGTAATTGTGCCCCCCACTTCTACGCATAGTTCGAGAATCTTTCCGCCCAAGGCTTCCGCCTGTTCCAACTGGCCAGGCTCATTTGCATCGAACAGAATCAAGGGATGCATATTGCCATCGCCAGCATGAAATACGTTAGCCACGCGCAAACCATACTCCTCTGATAGCTCGGTAATACGCGTGAGGACAAATGACAGTTGACGTCTAGGAATCGTGCCATCCATACAGTAATAATCAGGAGAGATTCGACCGACTGCCGGGAACGCATTTTTTCGTCCCGCCCAAAAACGCTGACGCTCCTGGGGGTCATGGGCGACCCTGACATCATCTGCGCCAGCCAAGCGCATAATCTGCTCAACCTGGGCACATTCGTCTATAACGTCGCTTTCAACCCCATCGATTTCACAGAGTAAAATAGCAGCGGCATCGACTGGGTAGCCCGCCTGTATAAAGTCTTCCGCTGCACGAATAGACATGTTGTCCATCATTTCCAGACCAGCCGGCACGATACCCGCTCCGATAATATCGGCTACCGCTCTGGCGGCGGCGTCTACGCTGGAATAACTGCCTAATAACACCTTGGTGCATTGTGGACGGGTTAGTAGCTTTACTGTAATTTCCGTCACAATACCCAACATGCCCTCAGAGCCAGTAAACAAGGCCATGAAATCATATCCAGCCGCATCCAACGCATGAGAGCCCAGCGTCATGAGCTCTCCGTCTACCGTGACAACTTCTAGCTGTAAAATATTATGTACGGTCAGACCGTATTTTAGACAATGCACTCCACCGGCGTTTTCCGCCACATTACCGCCAATAGAACAGGCTATCTGAGAGGAGGGGTCGGGTGCATAGTACATATTGAACGGAGCGGCCGCCTCGGAAATTGCCAGATTACGTACACCTGGCTGCACCCGTGCAATGCCAGCATCGGGATTTACTTCCAAAATACGATTAAGACGCGCTAATACTAGCAATATGCCTTTCTCCAAGGGCAAGGCACCACCCGACAAACCGGTTCCAGCGCCACGAGCAACAACAGGCACCCCCATACGGCAAGCCAGCCTCATCAGGGCTTGTACTTGCTGAGTAGTTTCAGGCAAGGCCACCAGTAAAGGTGTCGTTCTGTATGCTGATAAGCCGTCACATTCATATGGGCGCAGCTCAACAGGACGATGCAAAATTTGCAAGCTTGGAATTTCATCGCGGATAGCCGTCAATAACAACTGCTTGTCTACCGCAGGTAAAGCACCATCTATGTGCTCGTCATATAACAAACTCATCCCCTTCTCCCTTCTGATCTATAGCCCTATGCTCACTACATCATAAACAAGCCAGGCAGCTTCTCCAAGCACCCAAAGCTATGGTCAGACCAGTTTATAACTAGACCTATAGCTGAAATCAATATATACACTGTAAAATCAATGAGCTTAAGCAGGAAAACAGGGATACTATCCCCCACAAAAACCCTGGTCTGACCACTAGAATAATGACTCAATCTAACCAACAGCTTGCAGACTTAGTTGCCAGCCAAATAGAAAAGCTCATCGCCGACAGCGTATTAAAGCCAGGCCAAGCTCTCCCTTCTGAGCGACGCTTAACCCAAAAGCTGGGCGTTTCTCGTAGTGCCTTACGCGAGGGATTACATATACTCAGAGCCAGAGGACTGATACACACTAAAGCAGCTAAAGGCTCTTTTGTAAGTAATTTAATTGCCCCCACACTACACAGTCCGGTTGAGCACCTGCTACAAAGTCAGCGCAAAGCAATTTATGATCTATTAGAGCTACGTGAATTACTGGAAAGTGAAGCCGCTAAATTAGCGGCCGAACGAGGCACAAGCGCAGATTTCGCCTTAATCAAGAGACGTTATGAAGAACTGCAGGCTTCTCCACACGGCAAAGACAACCTGGATGCGCACGCTGAACTTGATCACGCTTTCCATCTAGCTATAAGTGAAGCCTCTCATAATGCTTTGCTTGTGCATGTTTTAAGTTCACTGAACGACCTCACTCTAAGCTCTGTGCGCACATCCATTAATCATCTTTATCCGCGCGAGAAGAGTCGACTGCAAATCGACAAGCAGCATGCCAAACTTTATGCAGCAATAAGCAGCAAAATGCCCGAACAAGCGCGTAAAGCGGCTCGTGAGCATATACAAAGCATACGTAAAAACCTACAAGAGCTGGAACAAGAGCAAGAGCGCCTAAAGCACGCTAGACAAAGATTGGAAGGCTGGCATTGAGTTCCTTCCCAAAGTGCGTAGCCCGATCAGCTCAGGCTCATCGGAGCAAGTCGGCGATAGACGAGAAAACGCCCTTTATACGCAATGTCCTCACCTTGATCGTCTAGTAAGATACGATGGCGTAAACATTTATTACGCATCAACTGAAAACCGTAGGCCGCGACAGCTCGGCTAAAAGCATTGTGATAGCCACGATTGGGATCAACTACCCACAGCTCCGCAGCAGGCTTGGCGACGCGATCAATTAATTCAGCAAGCAGCTCAGGAATATCTCGCTCATACAGCAAGTCGCTAGCTATGATCAAATCAAAACGCTTACTGACTTCTTGTACACCCATATCAAGCAGTAAACCAGCGCTTGCCTGCTGCCCCCATTGGGCGTGACGATAAGGCAAACCCACAAGCCCGTTAAGCTGTTGATTCGCGTTCAGAAAGTTCACTGCCATAGGATGGCGATCACTGGCAACGATTTGCGCACCGCGTCTGTGTGCCACCAGACTGGCCAGTGCTAAACCGCAGCCTAACTCTAATATACGTTCGTCCTCACGTACAGGACGTAAAGCGATTTGAGTCGCCAACTGTATGCTGGAGGGCCAAAGCATGCCAAATAAAGGCCATGAAGCAGAACAAATGCCTAGGGCTTTTGCGTGCCCGAAGGGATCATGGAACTGCTGCTGATCATATAAGTGTTGAATCGATAAAGACTCTGTTTCCGCGATAGCTATTTCACGTACCCGAGTACGTATCGCGTTCATCTGCGAATAATTGTAATAATAAACATGACCCAGTATGGCTTATCTACACATAAAAGGCCAGCCAAGCTCAATTCAGCAATTTTCAAGCATAAAAAAACCCCGCAAGATATATTCTTGCGGGGTTTTTGGTATAAGTGCCTGACGATGACCTACTTTCACAGACGTCCGTCCACTATCATCGGCGCTAAAGCGTTTCACGGTCCTGTTCGGGATGGGAAGGAGTGGGTCCACTTTGC
>JAEXRL010000005.1 GCA_023440825.1 Pseudomonadota bacterium
GATAACCGCTGAAGGCATCTAAGCGGGAAACTCGTCTGAAGATTAGGTATCCCGGGGGCTTGACCCCCCTGTAGGGTCGTCCGAGACCAGGACGTTGATAGGCTGGGTGTGGAAGTGCAGTAATGCACGTAGCTAACCAGTACTAATTGCCCGTGAGGCTTGATCCTATAACTCTTGTGGTTATAGATATGACAAGCATTGTTGTTAGACACAAAATTGAATTGAACGCGCCGCCCGTGCGCTTTGTGAACCTGGTTAGTGAGTAGCTAACTGGGGTGCTTCTTCTCAAATTGGTCTTGTAGCGCGTACTCGCTGCAGGACACACCAGTTACGCTTGACGACCATGGCAAAGTGGCCCCACTCCTTCCCATCCCGAACAGGACCGTGAAACGCTTTAGCGCCGATGATAGTGGACGGACGTCTGTGAAAGTAGGTCATCGTCAGGCTCTTATACCAAAACCCCGCAAGAATATATCTTGCGGGGTTTTTTATGCTTGAAAATTGGCATCAATTTCGTATTGTGCTGGCTCATCAAGATTAAGCTGCCCTTCTGACCCTAGATGTACAAGTAAGTTTGTGCAATTCAGAGTAAAATGTCCCTAAGACTTTTGCTTATCGTTGTTTAGGAGAAGCTGATGGATCAAACCCCCAGGCCTGATTTAGAGCAAGGTGTATCACTGCGTTTACTCACGCACGTCAGTTATGGCTTGTTTGCACTGGGAGTGGTGACAGCGGGGATGCTAACTATAGCGACTATCGCGGCTATAGTGCTTGCGTATATTAAACGTAGCGAAGCATCAGGCACCATTTATGCTAGCCATCTAGACTGGTTAATTAAAACCTTTTGGTGGGGATTGCTGTGGTACTTTGTGAGTGGTGTGCTAACGTTGATATTTATAGGTTGGATAGGCATCTTCATCACTACCATTTGGGTGATCTACCGCTTAATACGTGGCTGGCTTGCTTTGCTTGAGGGCAAAACCCTAGGTTATGGTTATTAGGCTTTTGCTTACGTAAAAACATAAAAGGGTTGGCTATGTGAGCCAGCCCTTTTTTTCGTCTTAACAATCAGTCTAGCTCATGGTCTAGATCACACAGAGAACACTTCAATACTCATTTAATTACCTGAAGTTCCCAGTACATGGATCTGCTCAATGCAAAGATGGTGCATGGCCTCGCGTAGCAAAATAAGATAAGCCCACAGCTTTTCTGCTTTAGGCAGCACCACAGTGTGGGGACCATCTAGTGCCGCTTTAACATATAGATTAAAGCAGGCCTCGATAGTATCCAGATTCACTACGCGATGCTGTTGTTGGTTGATGCTTTGTACCCAGCTCAGTAGAGTTTGAGCAGGTTGGTCTGCCGTGAATACATGAAATTGGCGTAAGTCTAAATGCGCGGGCATGATGCTGTTTTCAATGTGTTCAATAGCGCGTTCGGCTTGCAAGGCATCGGGATGCGAGTGGGTGAGAAACTGTGTGCCCAGTAGATCCAAACCAATATGCTCAAATCGTTCTATGTGTATAGGTACACCAATCCGCGCGATTTCAATCACGCCCTCTTGGTCGCTAAATGCCAATAAGGCAATTTGAGACTTGGGGTGGGAGCGTTGCAAGTGCTGCAATAGTGGTGCGGAGTGCGAGGGCTCGTGTGCCAGCTCAGTCGTAGTAGGGGGCATGGTAGTCCTTGATCGCTTTAATAGCCCCATTCTATGCCCTATATCAATCTCTTGAATAGGCAGTGGCGTGTTTTTGTGCTGCCTGAGCGTCTTGTAGACCTATGCCATGGCTGGTGTATAAGCAAAGGCTCCTTAGCTTTTATACAACGCTAAGGCGAGCTCACGCTGCGTAGCGTGGTCTACCAGTGGCAAGGGGTAGTCTTGGCCTAATTGAACAGTGATAGGTAACTGACGGCTTAACCAGGGTGCATGTATGCTTTTATTGTCTAGACTCGCCAATTCAGGTACATAACGACGTATGAATTGACCGCTAGGATCAAATTTTTGAGACTGAGTGACAGGATTAAAGATTCGAAAGTAAGGTTGTGCATCACAACCTGTTGAGGCAGCCCATTGCCAGCCACCAACATTTGAGGCCTGATCATAGTCAATCAGTTGCTGAGCAAAAAACTGCTCACCCCAGCGCCAGTCTATAAGCAGATCTTTGATTAAAAAAGAGGCACTCACCATGCGTAAGCGATTATGCATATAGCCGCTGTAAAGTAATTGACGTTGCGCCGCATCAATTAAAGGATATCCTGTTTGACCTGTGCACCAGGCCAGCCACCAGTCGTGACGATTGGGGAAGGATAACTGCTGGTATTCAGGTTTAAAGCTTTGGGTGCAGGTTTTAGGATAATGCCAAAGAAACTGCTGATAAAACTCGCGCCATGCCAATTCTTTTAGCCAGCATGCAGCGCCAGCAGAGTCGCTAGGCCAGCACAGGTGTACACACTCACGAATGGAAATTGTGCCAAAGCGCAAGTGGGGTGATAGTCGTGATACGCCATTTATGGCGGGGAAGTCGCGCTGCTGCTCGTACAGATGCAGTCGTTGAGAAAACGTGTGCAATGTTTCTTGCGCGGCAGGGGTACCACCTTGAATTAATAAGTTATCAAAGGGCTCTTGCTTAAAGCCGAGGTGCTCGAGGGTAGGTAATGCTCGCGTGGGACAGCAAAGCAGTTTGTCTAAAAGCGCTTCGCTATTAAAACGAGGGACTCCCTGAGCTTCTAATCCTTGCTGCCATTTTCGCCAGTACGGGGTAAAGACAGAGTAAGGGCTGTCTTGGGCAGTCAGAATGTCGTCTTGTTCAAAAATAACCTGATCTTTGTAGAGCCGTAATGTGCAGTCCTGTTGCTGCAGTTCCTTGGCAACGAGTGTGTCGCGTTCTCGGGTACTTGGTTCATAGTCACGGTTTGCATACACATACTCACTTTGATACAGACGCGCTAATTTGGGTATTTCTTGTTCTGCAGAGCCATGGGCAATAATGAGTTCGCTGCCCTGCTTTCGCAGCTCGGCTTGCAAACTGAGCAAGCAGGCGTACATAAAGGCGACTTGCTTGCTGTCTGCCGGTCGTTCACTAAGAATGTGAGAATCGAATATAAAGACACAGGCTACTGGCAACGATCCTTGCAGAGCAGCATAGAGAGCATGGTTATCCTGTAAACGTAGATCTCGTCGGAGCCAGCAAAGATTAGCGCGTGTTGCCATAGTAAGCCTGTGTGAGTGGGTTCCCGAACCGTTAGCTTAGATGGGCGGATACGAGCTTGGTTAGTTCAAACATGGAAACTTGCTCTTTGCCGAACAAGGGGCGCAGCTTATCGTCTGCATTAATGTTACGTCGATTCGCTGGATCTTGTAAGTCGTGTTTTTTTATATATTCCCAAATTTTTTTGGTGACCTCTGTACGTGGGATAGGGTCTTTGCCGATGACCGCCGCCAAGGTAGGGCTGGGGGTCAATGGCTTCATGAAACCTGCGTTGGGTTTGCGTGCAGGTTTTTTATCGGTACTGGCCATGGGCGGAGCTCCTAAAAGTGACTGGGTTGAGATAATGTCAGGCGAAAGAGCTGACTTACTACTTTTTGTATAGCCTGTTTTCGCTATAGGTGGTGCTTTACTACACGAAGTGTTACCTTTGTGACGCCTGACAATGCACTATACATTGTCCATCATTGCATGCCCTAGGCGGTGAGTCCACGCTTTTTCTCATGATAATGTGACCTTTATGACTACACTTGATTTTCGTTTGATTCAACAGCTACAGCCTGAGTTGGCGCGTGTGCGTCAGGATATTCATGCGCACCCGGAGCTCGGTTTTCAGGAGCATCGCACAGCAGCGCTGGTGGAGCAGTCCTTGCGAGACTGGGGGTACGAGGTGCATACGGGTATAGGTGGCACTGGTGTGGTAGGGGTATTGCAAGGCTCGCTGCCCGAGCCTGGGCCAAGTATAGGCTTACGGGCAGACATGGATGCCTTACCTATTCAAGAAAAAAGCGGCTTACCCCATCAGTCCCGTCATGCTCAGGTTATGCATGCTTGTGGCCATGACGGGCATACAGCTATTTTGCTGGGTACTGCTCAGTACCTGGCAAAAACGCGCGCCTTTAGTGGACGTGTCGTGCTGATTTTTCAACCAGCAGAGGAAGGCCTGGGGGGGGCTCAGGCTATGTTGGATGATGGGCTGTTTGAGCGCTTTCCTTGCGATGAAATTTACGCTTTACACAACTGGCCTGGTTTGCCGCCTGGTGTGATTGGGGTGAACCCAGGACCCATGATGGCGGCTGCGGATGAGTTTGATATAGTGGTTCATGGTAAAGGTGGGCATGGGGCCCATGCTTACCAGACAATAGATCCCATAGTAATTAGTGCGCAACTCATTACTGCCTTGCAGACGCTGGTCTCCAGAAATGTACCCGCTATGGATGCGGCGGTACTGACGGTTGCTGCGATTCAGGCAGGCAGGTTGGAGGCACGTAATGTGATCCATGATCAGGCCCGTTTGAGTGGAACAGTGCGCACCTTCAAGCCCGAGGTGCAGGAGCTGGTGGTAGAGCGCATGCAAAATATGATCAAGGGAATGGCTGCGGCCTATGATGTGCGTATTGAACTCGAGTATCGTCGTCTGTTCCCGGCCACAATTAATCATGATGGACCCGCTGCGAAAGTGGCCTCAGTGGCCCACTCTTTGTTTGGGGCAGATATGGTGCAATATCCTTTCACGCCCTCTATGGGGGCCGAGGATTTCTCTTATATGTTGCAAGTGTGTCCAGGTGCGTATTTCCGTTTGGGTCAGGGCGGTGCAGAGCAAGGACGTGTGTTGCATAATGCCATATTCGACTTTAACGATGATGTTATTGCTAATGGGGTAGCCATGTTTGTTGGGCTAGTGCAAAGTGGTGCCTACCCCGTGGGTAATGGGCAATAATATTGTTAAGTTTATTTATTCGTACAAGGTATAAGCAGGCATTTTATGACAAACATAGTGGATCAAATCAGTATTCGTCGCCCCGATGACTGGCATTTACATTTACGCGATGGGGCTGTGTTGGAGTCCGTGGTGGGACATACTGCAGCGCAGTTTGACCGTGCCATTATCATGCCTAACTTGACCCCTCCTGTCACGACGACAGCTTTAGCCTCAGCCTACCGTGAGCGCATTCTGGCAGCGCTGAAAAAAACGGTTCCTGACAGCACTTTTGAACCTTTAATGACCTTGTACCTAACCGATAATAGCGATCCTGACGAGATGCGCCGAGCTAAAGACTCTGGTTTTGTACACGGGGTGAAGTTGTACCCTGCGGGCGCGACTACTAACTCAGATGCTGGGGTGAGTGATTTGTTAGGTCGTTGCACGCGGGTGCTGGAAGTGATGCAGCAGATTGGCATGCCTTTACTCGTGCATGGTGAGGTGACGGACCCCAGTGTGGATTTGTTCGACCGGGAAGCGGTCTTTATTGATCGGGTCATGCTACCTTTACGACGTGCATTTCCTGAGTTGAAGGTAGTGTTTGAACACTTAACGACCGCTGATGGCGCGGCTTATGTGTCCGAGGCACCAGGCCCTATCGCGGCGACATTAACAGCGCATCACTTGCTGTATAACCGCAATGCCTTATTTCAAGGAGGGCTACGTCCACATTGGTACTGTCTTCCTGTATTGAAACGGGAAACTCATCGCCAGGCTTTGTTAAAAGCGGCCACCGATGGGTCCGGACGTTTCTTTCTGGGTACCGATAGCGCTCCACACTCCCGTGGGCGCAAAGAGCAAGACTGTGGGTGTGCTGGCTGTTATACGGCCTTACACGCTATGGAGCTCTATGCGACAGCTTTTGATCAGGTAGGAAAACTGGATCAGCTTGAGGCTTTCGCCAGTCTAAATGGTCCTGCTTTTTATGGCTTGCCTATTAATACAGGACAATTAACGCTTAAGCGTGCTAACTACACGGTGCCACAGACGCTTTCCATGGCAGGTGAGGAGCTAGTGCCTCTGGCCAATGGTACAACCTTGGGCTGGGAAGTACAGAGCTAGGGTGGTGTCACACTTTCGTGCTCAGCGATTGGCTCCCACTCGCCGGCCATGTTTGATGCATGGTCGGCGAGTGAGCACTGAAGGCACTAGTTTTTCTGTTTTGACTCCAAGAGCTCCCAGCGTTCAAACAGCGCCTCTAGCTCTTGGTTCAGGGTGGCGAGCGTAGCATTGATGCTGTCTGCTTTGGCCGTACCCTCTTTGTAGAGCTCGGGGTCAGCAAGCTGTTCTGCCAATTGGCCTTGTTCGGTTTCGATAGCCGCAATTTTTTCAGGTAATTCGTTTAGCTCTTTTTCTTCCCAAGGAGCCAGTCGGCCAGGCTTTTGTGGCTTAGCTGCGGGTTTTGGGGCGGCCTCTGGCGGCGCTTCTTTTATAGGCTTTGCATCACTGATAGGTGCTGTTGGGCGTTGAGCCAGCCATTCATCGTAGCCCCCCACATATTCGGACCATTTTCCTTCTCCCTCGGCGGCAATGACCTGGGTGACCACGTTGTTAAGAAAGCTGCGATCGTGGCTGACTAGTAAAACGGTTCCTGCATATTCTTGCAGCAGGCTTTCCAGTAGCTCCAAGGTTTCTATGTCCAGATCGTTGGTGGGTTCGTCCAGCACCAGCACGTTAGTGGCCTGAGCAAACATACGGGCTAAGGCTAGACGAGCTCGTTCGCCTCCTGAAAGACTGCGTACTGGGGATTGGGCGCGGGCAGCAGGAAACAGAAAGTCCTCGAGGTAACTCATAATGTGTTTACGCTCGTTACCAATTTCGACCCACTCGCTCCCTGGGCTAATCGTTTCTGCTAGGCTTGCCTCTTCATCGAGCTGGCTACGCATTTGATCGAAATACCCAATGCTTAAATTGGTGCCGTGACGTACTGAGCCACTGTCTGGAGCGAGCTTGCCTAGGAGAATTCGTAATAAAGTCGTTTTTCCTGCACCGTTGGGGCCAATTAAGCCAATGCGGTCACCTCGTATTAGCAAGGTGGAAAAGTCTTTGATCAGCGTACGCTCTCCAAAGCCATGCGTCACGTTTTGTACTTCTGCGACTAATTTGCCGGAGCGCTGTCCTTCTGACAAGGCAAAGCTGACGTTACCCGAGCGTTCTTTGCGTTCTGCCCGCTCACGTCTTAGCTGCTCCAGTCGTCGTACGCGTCCTTCGTCGCGTGTGCGACGGGCTTGCACCCCTTTGCGTATCCATACTTCTTCTTGGGCAAGAAACTTATCAAATTTGGCATTTTGCTGTTGCTCAGCTTGCAGCCATTCCACTTTACGTTCCTGCCATTGTGTGAAGTTGCCTGGATAGCTAAAGAGCTGTCCCCGATCCAGCTCTACAATGCGTGTAGTGACGGTGTCTAGGAATCGTCGATCATGGGTGATGATGATGGCTGTGCCGCGAAAATCCAGCAGTAGTTGCTCTAGCCACAGTATCCCGTCGAAGTCCAGATGGTTGGTCGGTTCGTCGAGTAACAGTAGATCGGGTTGGTCAGCAATGGCCATGGCTAAAGCAACTCGCTTGATGGTGCCACCAGATAAACTGCCGGCTAAGGCGTCAGGGTTAAGTCCTAACTGATCAATTAAGCTGTTGACCCGAGATGGCCGTTGCCAATCCTCACTAGCATTAATGTCACCGCATAAAATGTCGTAGATAGTGCGGTCAGGAGGTAATTCCGGCTCTTGTTCAACAGTAGCCACACGCAGGCCGCCAAGACGCTGAATTTGCCCATCGTCTAGCAGGGTTCTACCATCGAGAACTTTTAATAAGGATGACTTGCCCGCACCATTGCGTCCGATCAGGCCGATACGTTCACCACTTTGTATGGTGAGTTCGGCACGGTCTAGTAGTGGGTGATGGCCATACGCTAACTGTGCATCAAGCAGCGAAATAAGGTTGAGCGACATAAAACTTCCAGAATTAATCGGCTAAGAGTGTTATTTCTCTATTGTCGCAGGTTACAATCGTTTTGTGAGGCAGGTCGGGCAATCGCGTTGCATAGCAGCGAGGAAGGTCCGGACTCCATAGAGCAGGGTAGCGGCTAACAGCCGTCCGGCAAGTAGCAATACAAGCCGAGGAATAGGGCCACAGAGACGAGACTGCGACCAGGGTCTACGCAAGTAGACACAGCTACGGCGACTTCCGTAATTTTAAGCTTCGTGCTTTAGGGTCGCAGGGTGAAACGCGGTAACCTCTACCCGGAGCAATACCAAATAGGCATGCGTCGTCTTTTTTATTAAAGGCACTAGAGCGGCTCGCTCGAGCATGCGGGTAGGTAGCTAGAGCCTGGCAGTAATGCCAAGCCCAGAGGAATGATTGCCAGCCAGTATCCTGCGATACAGGCTTACAAAATCCGGCCTACAGACCTGTCTCTCCCTTCTTTTTTGGTGTCATATTTTTATACATCTGACACCTCCTTTAACAAGAAAAGTTAAGCATAGAAAAGGCCCGTTACCGGGTCTTTTTTTGCGTCAACTTCAGGGTCTTCATTCAGAATGCGCTGCAATTTCTTGATTTAATAGGCAAATTTGAAATGGCCGGCTATTACTTGCCTAGCTAAGTGCTTGTTGTGATTGAAAAAATTGCAATTAGAAGCTTGACCGCGGCGCGATTAAGCCTTAGAGTGGGAAAAAGTAGGAAATAGTGTAAAAAAGTGGGGGAAAATGTGTTTCAAGGAAGCAGTGCACTCACTCTAGATGCTAAGGGACGGCTCTCGATACCGACCCGGCATCGTGACGCGCTGCAGGAGCAGGACCAAGGTCGTCTAACCTTGACACGACATCCCGATGGCTGCTTATTGGTTTACCCGCGCTCAGTGTGGGAAGAGAAGCGTGAACAGATCGCTCGTTTCCCCATGAATGCCCGTGCGTTGCAAAGGCTGTTGCTTGGCAGTGCCCAAGATGTAGAGCTGGATGCGTCAGGCCGGATTTTAGTGGCGCCCGAATTGCGGGCTGCGGCGGGTCTTGAGCGCGAAGCCATGCTGATTGGTCTGGCTACACATTTTGAGCTATGGAATGCTGCGGAACTGGAGCGTCGTCAAGCTGAAGACTTGGTTGCTGCCAGTGCTACCGAAGTTTTTGAAACCTTTTCATTCTGAGTTGTTCATGGAGTTGGTTCATCGATCCGTGCTGTTAGAGCCTACGGTTGCGGCCCTCGTTGATCCGGAGTTTGAGGCTAGGCGCTGGCGCGCACTGCCCAAAGTACATGGTCAACTGCGAGGCACTTATGTGGACTGCACCTTTGGTCGCGGTGGCCACAGTCGCTTGCTCTTAACGTATCTTGCTGCTGATGCCCGTTTGGTGGTTTTTGATAAAGACCCTCAGGCGATCGCGGCGGCTCAGCAGATGGCGTTGAGTGATGCTCGTATTACTGTTGTGCATAGCGGATTTGCGCACATAGCACAGTGCTTGGATGAGTTAGGCATAACAGAAGTCGATGGTCTGATGATGGATTTGGGGATTTCATCTCCTCAAATCGATGATGCAGATCGAGGTTTTTCATTCATGCGCAATGGACCTCTGGACATGCGTATGGATACAGGCAGTGGGCTGACCGCTGCACAGTGGCTGGCGCAAGCCAGCGTGGATGTAATGAAGGAGGTCATAGCAGAATATGGCGAAGAACGGTTTGCTTTCCAGATTGCAAAGGCGATTGCTAATCGCCGCCAATCCAGCCCGCTGCACACTACGCACGATCTCGCCGAGCTCGTCGCCAGTGTCGTCCGCACGCGCGAAAAGGGTCACCATCCGGCAACCAGGACTTTCCAGGCTATACGGATTTACCTCAATCG
>JAEXRL010000004.1 GCA_023440825.1 Pseudomonadota bacterium
GCCTTGAGGTGGGGGGGCGACTCTAGCGGCTCGGTGGGGTCTTGCCTAAGGGCGGTGTTGTGCTCTGTTATATAAGTAAATACCCTTAAGTACAGTGGCTTAGCGCATTTTATTGAAGTGAATTCGATTTTTGAATTTGTCTTTTAAGGTGTTTTTGGGGTGGATTGAGTATTGCTTGTGCGGGCCGAAATATGGGGTTTTTGCCCTGTTTTGTTGTGTATAGCCAACAAGATGTGCGGAAAGATTCACCTTTGCTCAAGCTTTCGTAGTCAAGGCGTCAGAATTTTGATGCAATAGCACTTAACTTCCCATTGCGGAGTTGGAAGGAGCAGCAGCACTGTTGTAGTTGGGCTGCTCTGATTTACTCAAATCTACGGAGATTTCTTACATGAAAAAGACTCTGCTCGCTGCTGCTCTGATGGCCGGCTTTGCTGGCATCGCACACGCAGAAACGTCTGTCACGCTGTACGGTATCGTTGATGGTGGTGTTGGTTACAACAAATTCAAAGGCACAACTGCTTACGATAGCAATGCTGCTTTACGTGGTAACCAGATCAGCTCCAAAAAAACTGGCTTGATCAACGGTGTTCAGTCCGGCAACCGCTGGGGTCTGAAAGGCTCTGAGGATCTGGGCGACGGTCTGCGCGCTGTGTTCCAATTGGAAAGCGGCTTTGACCTGGGTACTGGTGACTCCTCGCAAGCTCGTGGTACAACCACACGCTTGTTCGGTCGTCAGGCAACATTGGGTCTGGCTGGCGACAGCTGGGGTCAGTTGGACTTCGGTCGTCAAACCAACATCGCATCCAAGTACATGCCTGGTATCGTTGACCCCTTCGGTGGTGGTTTCGATCAGGCTAACGCCGGTGCAGCGTTCACATCCATCAACACCGTACGTTACGATAACCTGATCACATATCAGACTCCTAACTTCTCCGGTTTCCAGTTGGGCGTTGGTTACTCCTTCAACACCAATGGTCCTCAGGCTTACAAAGAAAGTAACGGCGTTGAGCAGAACCAGCGTGCGATTACAACTGGTCTGCGTTACGCTAACGGTCCTATCGGCCTGGTAGCAACCTACGATCAGCGTAAAACAGCTGAAACTCTGGTCGGTGCTAACATCGTTGGTGGCGATACAGTAAAAGCTTGGAACGTTGGCGCAAGCTACGATTTCGAAGTTGTTAAAGCTTCCTTGGGCTTCGGTCAAACACGTGATGGCCTGTTCTCACCTCAGTCTTTCAGTGGTGTAGGTCTGGGTAACAACCTTAACGGTAAAGGCCTGAAAGTTAACTCCTACGTAGTTGGCTTGTCCGCTCCTGTTGGTGCTGGTAACGTAATGGCTTCCTGGACTATGGCTGACCCACGTTCGGCTCCTGACGCATTCCAGAACACAAATTCTGAAATGAAAAAGCAGAACGTATACAGCTTGGGTTACACACACCCAATCAGCAAGCGCACAAACGTGTACGCAATCGGTTCTTACGCCAAAAACGTACACTTCTTGCCTGATGCTAAATCCACTCTGGTGGGTGTAGGTCTGCGTCACCAGTTCTAATTGTGCTGCGTAGTGTATCTGCGCACTCAAGTGATCACTGTATAGTGATCTAGAACAGAAAAAGCCACTCTTAGGAGTGGCTTTTTTGTTTTTGCTTAATTTTTATATTCTGAAATTTTATATTTTTGTGGTTTTATATTTCTAATTAGTCTAAGTTGTTCGCTATTGATAGCTTTGCCTTGTTTTGTTTGCTGACATGTTTTGTGGTTTGATGTCAGGTTCGTGTTAAGCTGACATCTTGCTGAATAAATGATGATGGTTTTTGTGTGTTTGTGCTAATTTGTAAAAATAAAAAATAATAAAAATCAAGGTTTAAGCCAGTATTTACAGTTTTTCTGATGTGTAATCACAACGCTTGCTTAGCTTGAGGTTACTGTGTGGTTATCCCCTAAAACCTTGCTCTCAAAATGCTACAATCCAAGAGTTTATTTACTGCGATTGGATGCGTTGCATGACTAACTTGCAAGAGTACTTCCCTGTATTGCTGTTCATTATTGTGGCTACAGGTATAGGTTTGGCGCTATTGATGGCTGGGCGTTTGCTTGGTCCTAATCGTCCGTATGATGAAAAGCTTTCGCCCTACGAGTGCGGTTTTGAGGCTTTTGGCGATTCACGCATGAAGGTGGATATCCGTTACTACCTCATTGCCATACTTTTCATTATGTTTGATCTGGAAATTGCTTTCCTGTTCCCCTGGGCTATGGCAAATGGCACAGTAGGGCTGGTCGGGTTCTGGACGGTCATGGCGTTTCTGGCTGTACTGACAGTCGGATTTATCTACGAGTGGAAAAAAGGCGCTCTGGACTGGGAGTAATTTCCACGGTTCCTTGTCAGTAATCATGGCGGGGCGTTATGGTGATTCAGTGCTTGAGCTGAATCACAACTTGGTAAGAAAATTGGGCGTAGCAGTCTGTGGGACTGATGCCAGCCCGCTAAAAGGCATATAAATATGGCTATTGATGGCATTCTTAAAGAAGGTTTCGTCACTACCAGTGCAGACAAGCTGCTGAACTGGGCAAAAACAGGCTCTATGTGGCCCATGACCTTTGGTCTGGCCTGTTGTGCGGTCGAAATGATGCACGCTGGTGCGGCACGTTATGATCTGGACCAGTTTGGAATTATTTTCCGTCCTAGTCCACGTCAGTCAGACCTGATGATCGTAGCCGGTACCTTGTGCAATAAAATGGCGCCCGCTTTACGCAAGGTGTATGACCAAATGGCTGAGCCGCGCTGGGTGGTATCCATGGGTTCCTGTGCGAACGGTGGTGGCTATTACCATTACTCTTACTCCGTGGTACGTGGTTGCGATCGCATTGTGCCGGTGGATGTTTATGTGCCAGGTTGTCCGCCTACTGCAGAAGCGTTGGTGTATGGCCTGTTGCAAATGCAAAATAAGATCCGCCTTACCAATACGATTGCCCGCTAAGACGATGGCCCATAAGGTTGAAATGTGACTATGACACGGCTAGAAACACTAGAAAAAAATCTGCGCTCGGTGCTGGGCGAAGACAGTAAATTAAGCACGTCCCTGGGAGAACTGACCCTTGAGACGCCAGCAGAAAGTTGGGTTGAGGTTTGCACTACGCTACGCGATCATGCTGATTTGCGTTTCGAGACCTGTATTGATTTATGTGGTGTGGATTACTCCGCATGGCGGGCACCCACTTTCCAGCCAGACCCATCTTTATTTCCGCATCGCTATGCAGTAGTGCTGCACTTAACCTCATTGACGCATAATTGGCGCTTGCGTGTACGCACCTTCGTGCCCAATGATGAGTTTCCCACATTGCCTACGCTGTTCGAGGTTTGGCCTACCGTCAACTGGTTCGAGCGCGAGGCATTTGATCTATTTGGTGTGGTGTTTGAAAACCACCCTGACTTGCGTCGTATTTTGACCGATTACGGTTTTATTGGTCATCCGTTCCGCAAAGATTTCCCAATTTCCGGGTATGTGGAAATGCGTTACGACACAGAGCAAAAACGAGTCATCTATCAACCCGTAACCATTGAGCCTCGCGAGATTACTCCTCGTGTTGTGCGCGAAGACGACTACGGGGTAGGGCGCTAATCATGGCAGAACTTCAAAACTATACTCTTAACTTTGGTCCTCAGCACCCGGCCGCACACGGTGTTTTGCGTCTGGTTCTTGAGCTTGACGGCGAGGTAATTCAACGAGCTGACCCTCATATTGGCTTGTTGCACCGCGCGACTGAAAAGCTGGCCGAACATCGCACGTTTCTACAGGCTTTGCCTTACATGGATCGTTTGGACTATGTGTCCATGATGGTCAATGAGCACGCTTATTGCTTGGCGGTAGAAAAGCTAACTGGTGTACAAGTCCCACTGCGAGGCTTATACATACGCACCATGTTCGATGAAATTACGCGTATTTTGAACCACCTTATGTCTGTGGGTTCACACGCCTTGGACGTGGGTGCCATGGCCGTGTTTTTGTACGCGTTTCGCGAGCGTGAAGACCTTATGGATGTGTACGAGGCTGTTTCTGGTGCACGTTTGCATGCGGCCTATTATCGTCCAGGCGGTGTGTACCGCGACCTGCCCGACAGCATGGCGCTTTATACAGGTAATAAATACCGCTCCGAAAAAGAACTAAAAGCCATGAACGAAGCGCGTTCAGGCTCCTTGCTCGATTTCATCGAAGACTTCACTAATCGTTTCCCGGCCTGTGTCGATGAGTACGAAACCTTGCTCACTGATAACCGTATTTGGAAACAACGCTTAGTGGGTGTAGGAGTTGTGGACCCAGACCGTGCCAAGGCATTGGGTTTTACAGGTCCTATGCTGCGTGGTTCTGGTGTGGAGTGGGATTTACGTCGTGTTCAGCCTTACGGCGTCTACGACCGTCTCGAGTTCGATATTCCTGTCGGTACCAACGGTGATTCCTATGATCGCTACTTGGTGCGTATCGCAGAAATGCGTGAAAGCAACCGGATTATTCGTCAATGCGTGCAGTGGTTGCGCAATAACCCGGGACCTGTGATCACTGAAGATCACAAAATTGCGCCGCCAAAGCGCGAAAAAATGAAAACAGGAATGGAAGAATTGATTCACCATTTCAAACTGTTTTCCGAAGGTATGCACGTGCCAGCAGGCGAGGCCTACGCCGGGGTAGAGCACCCGAAAGGCGAGTTCGGTATCTATTTGATATCCGATGGAGGCAACAAGCCATATCGCATGAAGATTCGTGCTCCTGGCTTTGTGCACCTGCAAGCCCTGGATGAAATGTCACGTGGTCACATGATTGCAGACGCCGTCACCATCATCGGGACGCAGGATATTGTGTTTGGTGAAATCGACCGCTAGGTCGCACCAGAATATACGGAACCGAATTATGTTGCTTTCCGAACAAGCCTATCAAAAAATCGACCGGGAATTAGAAAAGTTTCCCGCCGACCAGCGTCGTTCTGCCATTATGGCAGCGCTCGCTATTGCCCAAAAAGAAAAAGGTTGGGTATCGCCAGAAATCATGGCTGATGTCGCTCGCCACATTGGTGTAGAAGCGATTGCTGTGCAAGAGGTGGCCACCTTTTACAATATGTTTAATTTGAAGCCGGTAGGGCGTGTGACGATTACCGTTTGCACCAATTTGCCCTGTGCCTTACGTGATGGTGTGAAAGCCGGCGAGTACTTGAAAGAAAAACTTGGTATCGATTACGGTGAAACGACCGCTGATGGCCAGTTCTCCCTGTTAATGGGTGAGTGCATGGGTTCATGTGGTGATTCGCCGGTCATGCTGCTGAATAATCAGCACATGTGTGTGCATATGCAGCCCGAGCGTATCGATGCCGTGCTTGAGGAATTGAAAAAACACGGAGAGTCGGCATGAGTTCACCGGAGATTCTGCGCAGACTAGCCCAGGGGTTGGCACCCGATCCAGGGGCAGATCTATCGCGTAGTATGATTTTCCACGATCGCCACATACAGCCACAGATATTGGCTGGCTTGAATGGGCAGGACTGGGGTCTGGAAGATTACGTTAAGCGTGGTGGCTACGAGGCTTTACGTAAAATTTTATCCACTGGCATGACTCCTGATGAAGTCATTGCCGAGGTGAAAACCTCAGCTTTACGTGGCCGTGGTGGTGCAGGTTTCCCCACCGGGCTGAAGTGGAGCTTTATGCCACGCACCATACCTGGTCAAAAATACTTGGTGTGTAATTCGGATGAAGGTGAGCCTGGTACCTTTAAAGATCGCGATATTTTGCGTTTTAATCCGCATATCGTTATTGAAGGAATGGCGATCGCTGCGTATGCCATGGGCATTAGCGTGGGCTATAACTACATCCACGGCGAAATTTTTGAGGTTTACGAACGCTTCGAGCAAGCCCTTGAGCAAGCTCGTGCCGCCGGCTTCTTGGGCGATAAGATCTTAGGCTCCGAGTTCAGCTTCCAACTGCACGCTTTCCACGGATATGGCGCCTATATTTGCGGTGAAGAAACTGCCTTGCTGGAGTCCTTGGAAGGTAAGAAAGGGCAGCCGCGCTTTAAGCCTCCTTTCCCAGCCAGTTTTGGTTTGTATGGCAAGCCCACCACAATTAATAACACCGAGACTTTTGCAGCGGTGCCTTGGATTATTCGTCACGGCGGCCAGCAATATCTTGATGTGGGTGTGGCCAATGCGGGCGGTACTAAAATTTTCTCCATCTCAGGTGATGTCGAGCGTCCGGGCAACTACGAGGTTCCCCTCGGTACTCCGTTTGCCACTTTACTCGAGTTGGCAGGTGGCATGCGTGGTGGCCGTAAGCTAAAGGCGGTTATACCAGGCGGTTCAAGTGCGCCAGTGCTACCGGCTGACATCATGATGCAAACCAACTTGGACTACGACGCGATAGCCAAGGCGGGCTCCATGCTGGGCTCAGGTGCGGTCATTGTGATGGATGAAACGCGCTGTATGGTTAAGTCTTTGCTGCGCTTGTCTTATTTTTACTATCACGAAAGCTGCGGTCAGTGTACGCCTTGTCGCGAAGGAACTGGCTGGCTTTGGCGCATGGTGCACCGTATTGAAAATGGGCAGGGCCGTCTGGAAGATCTGGACATGCTCGATGAGATCGCTCACAACATTATGGGCCGCACAATTTGCGCTTTGGGTGATGCCGCTGCATTACCTGTACGCAGTTTTGTCAAGCATTTCCGCGACGAGTTCGCACACCACATCGAGCATAAAAGCTGTGTGGTGCCTCAATATCTGTAGGCCGGGACAAAGTAATGGTAGAACTCACCATCGATGGCATTAAGGTAGAAGCCCCAGAGGGCAGCATGGTTATTCAGGCTGCGCACAATGTTGGGGTATACGTGCCGCACTTCTGTTATCACAAAAAACTTAGCATTGCGGCGAACTGCCGTATGTGTCTTGTTGACGTAGAGAAAGCACCCAAGCCCTTACCGGCATGTGCAACCCCCGTCACCAATGGCATGATTGTGCATACGCGCTCTGAAAAAGCGGTAGCTGCACAAAAAAGCGTCATGGAATTCTTGCTGATTAACCACCCGCTCGATTGCCCTGTGTGCGATCAGGGTGGTGAGTGTCAGTTGCAAGACTTAGCCGTGGGCTATGGCGCGGGCGAATCTCGCTACAAAGAAGAAAAGCGTGTTGTGGCGGCTAAATCCATGGGGCCGCTAATTTCCACCGAGGCGATGCAGCGCTGCATACACTGTACGCGTTGTGTGCGTACTGGTGAAGAAATTGCAGGTATCCAGGAAGTGGGTATGCTGAACCGTGGTGAACATGCTGAAATCACCACCTTTATCGGTCAGGCCGTAGAGTCTGAACTCTCCGGTAACATGATTGATGTTTGCCCGGTTGGCGCATTGCTGTCTAAACCTTTCCGTTTTAATGCTCGCACTTGGGAGCTGGCACGTCGTCGCAGCGTAAGTCCGCACGATAGCGTGGGTGCAAATCTGGTTATCCAGGCAAAACAAGACAAAGTCTTGCGCGTGGTGCCTTTCGAGAATGAAGACGTTAACGAATGCTGGATCAGCGACCGTGATCGTTTCTCTTATGAAGGCTTGTACACGGAAGACCGCCTGACACATCCTATGATGCGTGATGATCAGGGTGTCTGGCGCGAAGCTTCCTGGAGCGATGCGCTGCAACACGTGGTTCACGCTGTTAACGCAGTACGCGATAAGTTCGGTGCAGATCAATTGGCGTGCATAGGTAGCCCAAGCGCCACTCTGGAAGAGCTTTCACTATTAGCTCGCCTGGCTCGTGCACTAGGGTCAGAGAACGTAGACTTCCGTTTGCGTCAGACTGACGCACGCCTGGATTCCATCTTGGATGGCGCTCCTTGGTTAGGCATGCCCTTAACCGAGCTAAATCATCTGGATCGCGTGCTGGTCGTCGGTTCCTTCCTGCGTAAAGACCATCCCTTAATGGCGCAGCGTCTACGTCAGGCTGTAAAGCAAGGAGCTCAGGTATCGTTTATTGATTCGGCCGCTGACAACCCCTTGTTCACTTCAATTCAGGCTCGTATTACCACGCGCCCCAGCCAGTTACCCTATGCATTGGGTGAAGTGCTGGTAGCTGTGGCGAAAGCGAGTGGCCAAGCCATTCCAGCCGGTTTTGAGTCCTTGCAGGTTTCTGCTGAAGCGCAACAGATTGCTGACAGTCTACGTAGTGGCGAGCGTGTAGCAATATTAATTGGCAATATGGCCATTTCCTCAGATGTGGCGACGGAAATTCTGGCTAATGCGGCAGCTATTGCAACAGCGGTGAATGCCAAGTTAGGCTTTTTGACCGCAGGTGCAAATACTGTAGGTGGTTATTTGGCGGGTGCAGTGCCCGCCAAGGGTGGCCTTACCGCTGAGCAAATGCTGGCGCAAACTCAACGTGCTTATTTAACGCTGCACCTTGAGCCTGCTTTGGATAGCGATCTGGGTACCCATGCAGTTGAGACCTTGAAAGCATCAACGATTGCAGTAGCACTGACTTCTTACCGTTCGGCGGCTGAAGACTGGGCAGATGTGATGTTGCCTATCGCGCCGTTTACCGAAACCTCCGGTACGTTTGTGAATGCAGAAGGACGTGTGCAAAGTTTCAAAGGCGCGGCTGCACCGGTGGGTGATACCCGCCCAGCCTGGAAAGTGTTACGTGTGCTGGGCAATTTGTTCCAGCTAGACGGTTTTGATGATGAAACATCAGAGTCCGTGCGCGATTCAGTGATGGCAGCAGGCGTGGAGTCTCGCTTATCAAATACGATTAAGCAGGCGCCGCTCTTGAATCAGAGCGCTGCGGATACGCTAGAGCGGGTTACAGATGTGCCTATCTATCGTTCCGATGCCTTGGTACGTCGCTCTGCTCCCTTGCAGGCTACTCCTGCCAGTGTCGCACCGACTGCACGTATCCACCCCGAACAGCTCGCTAAACTGGGTCTGAACGATGGTGACAACGTGAAGGTTCGTAGCCCCCAAGGAGAAACGCTACTGCAAGTGCAGGCCGACGATACGGTGGCCAGCTCAGCGGTGCGGATTGCCACGGCTTTCCCTCAAACTGCCGCACTCGGCAGCGCTTTTGCGCAACTGACTGTGGAGCGCGCATAACATGGACTTTCTTTCTAGTATTCAGGCCTTTGGTACGGACCTCTTGGGTCCTACTGTTTGGTATGTAGTTTGGACCTTGATCAAAATTGTGGTCATCGCTGTGCCCATCATTTTATGTGTAGCGTATCTCACTTACTGGGAACGCAAAATGATTGGCTTTATGCATGCACGTCTTGGTCCTACTCGTGTAGGCCCACGCGGCTTATTACAGCCTTTTGCGGATGTGTTTAAGCTCTTAACCAAAGAGCTCATCATACCGGCCAAGTCTAATAAGACCTTGTATTTGCTGGCACCCGTAGTGACCTTAATGCCAGCATTGGCGGCTTGGGCAGTGATTCCTTTTGGTCCAGACGTAGTGCTGGCTAACGTTAACGCTGGTTTGTTATATGTGTTGGCGATTAGCTCTTTAGGTGTATACGGGGTGGTGGTAGCAGGTTGGGCTTCTAACTCTAAGTATGCGCTGTTAGGTGGTTTGCGTGCTGCGGCCCAGGTGCTGTCTTACGAGCTGGCCATTGGCTTTGTATTGGTAACGGTTTTGCTGGTGTCAGGTACCTTGAACTTGTCCGGGATTGTGATGGGGCAAGCTAACGGGTATTTCGCTGATAAAGGATTGAACTTCCTGTCCTGGAACTGGTTGCCACTATTGCCCTTATTTGTGATTTATGTGGTGTCAGCGGTAGCTGAAACAAACCGTCACCCCTTTGACGTGGTCGAGGGTGAGTCCGAGATTGTTGCAGGCCCCATGGTGGAATACTCAGGTATGGGCTTTGCCCTGTTCTTCCTGGGTGAGTACGCCAACATGATCATGCTGTCTGCTTTAGCAGCCATTATGTTCTTGGGTGGCTGGATGCCAATCGTGGAGTTCGCGCCCTTTACCTGGATTCCAGGCTGGCTGTGGCTGGGTCTGAAGACCTTTGTCGTCGTTTCCATGTTTGTATGGTTCCGCGCGACGTTCCCACGCTATCGCTACGACCAGATTATGCGTCTGGGCTGGAAAGTGTTCATCCCGTTAACGGGTGTGTGGCTGTTGATCGTGGCGATTTGGATGCAAACGCCATTGAACATCTGGCATTAAGTCACGAGGGCTAGATTATGGAAGCAATCAAAGATTTCTTCGGCAGCCTCATGCTGTCCGAGATGCTCAAAGGCATGCGCCTGACCGGCAAATACTTTTTTAAGCGTAAGGTAACCTTACGCTACCCCATGGAAAAAACGCCGACCTCGGCGCGATTCCGTGGTCTACACGCGTTGCGTCGTTACCCCAATGGGGAAGAGCGCTGTATTGCATGCAAACTCTGTGAGTCGGTGTGCCCCGCCTTGGCGATTTCGATTGAGTCAGCCGAGCGCGAAGATGGTACTCGACGCACTACGCGATATGACATTGACCTGACCAAATGCATTTTCTGTGGTTTTTGTGAAGAAAGCTGCCCAGTTGATTCCATTGTGGAGACTCATATCCATGAGTACCACGGTGAAAAGCGCGGCGATCTGTACTTCACCAAAGATATGCTGTTGGCAGTTGGTGATCGTTACGAAACAGAAATTGCCCGTCGTCGTGCCGAAGACGCGCCGTATCGTTAAGGCCGGAGTACGTTAATTATGTTATTTACTACTGTACTGTTTTATGTGCTGTCACTGATTCTGGTGATTGCTGCGTTCCGTGTTGTCACGGCGCGTAGCCCAGTCACCGCAGTGTTGCACCTGATACTGGCATTCTTTACGGCTGCCATGATCTGGATGACTACCGGCGCAGAGTTCCTCTCCCTACTGCTCGTTGTGGTCTATGTGGGGGCAGTCATGGTGATGTTCCTATTTGTCATCATGATGCTGGATGTGCGCGAGGAAAATGTACCGAGCAAGTTCAAGCCTTACATGCCCATGAGTGTCATCATCGGTATCGTGATGGTTCTGGAAATGGGCTTTGTCTTAAGCAACACCTGGTATAACGCCGGCCCGGCTGCCGAGGTAGCTGCCGACTATAACAATACCCATGCCATTGGCGTACTCATGTATACCGAGTATGTATTGGCAGTGTTGACGGGCGGTATTGTTTTGCTGGTAGGTATGGTTTCCGCCATTGCCCTGACCTTACGCAAACGTACTGACGTGATTCGTACGAACTCGGGACAACAGGTACGAGTGCGTGCCAAGGATCGTTTGCGCATGGTGAATATTGCTTCTCAAACCGAGAAACCTGCTGCGGCAAATACTACTACTCCGGGAGACAACTGATGATGACGCTTACGCTTGCGCACTATCTGGTCCTGGGTGCGATACTTTTTACTATTGGTCTGCTCGGCTTCTTTATGAACCGACGTAACCTGATCATTTTATTAATGTCGGTAGAGCTCATACTCTTGTCTGCCAATATTAATTTCGTCGCCTTCTCTACTTGGTTTGGAGATACGGCGGGTCAGCTGTTTGTTTTCTTCGTCCTGACAGTCGCCGCAGCAGAAGCTGCTATCGGTCTGGCGATCTTGGTCTTGCTCTTTCGTAGCCTTAACAAGATCAATGTTGACGATCTGGACCAGCTCAAAGGTTGATGGGATAGCAGAACAATGAACTCCATAAATCTATATTTAACAGTTGCTTTAGCTCCCTTGGTGGGTGCTTTGCTGTCGGGCTTGTTCGGCACGGGCTTTTTGGCTCGTGTCGTTAGCAAGACCGGAGCGCATCTGATTACTATCGCGGGTGTACTGATTTCCTTTATCGGTTCGGTCACCGTTTTGTTGCAGGTACTAGATGGCAATACCTTTAACGGTACCGTCTATACCTGGATCACCATAGGCAGTGTGCAGTGGGATATCGGCTTTCTGATTGACCAGCTCACCGCGCTTATGATGGTGGTGGTTACCTCAGTTTCCTTAATGGTGCATATTTACACCATAGGTTACATGCGTGACGATCCCGGTTATCAGCGTTTCTTTTCCTATATTTCGCTGTTTACCTTCTCGATGTTGATGCTGGTCATGTCTAACAACATGCTGCAACTCTTCTTCGGCTGGGAAGCGGTGGGTCTGGTTTCTTACTTGCTGATCGGTTTCTGGTACGAGCGTAAAACAGCTATTTTCGCTAACATGAAGGCCTTCTTGGTTAACCGTGTTGGTGACTTTGGCTTTGCGTTGGGTATTGGCTTGCTTTATGCCTACACCGGCTCCATGAACTACAGCGATGTTTTTGCTAAAGTGCAAGAGCTAAGCAGCATGAGCTTTCCAGGCACAGATTGGCAGTTGCTGACTGTGGCGTCGATTGCTCTGTTTATCGGTGCCATGGGTAAATCTGCCCAGGTACCCTTACACAGTTGGTTGCCTGACTCCATGGAAGGTCCAACCCCTATTTCAGCCCTGATTCACGCGGCAACTATGGTTACCGCGGGTATTTTCATGGTGTCACGCTTTTCTCCCGTGTTTGAGCAGTCCTCGACGGCACTGTCATTCATCATGATTATTGGTGCGACGGGTGCGCTGTTCCTGGGGCTGCTGGGTATTATTCAGAACGACGTGAAGCGTGTAGTCGCTTATTCCACCTTGTCCCAGTTGGGTTACATGACAGTAGCGCTGGGTGCCTCGGCATACTCTGTGGCTATTTTCCACTTGATGACGCACGCATTCTTTAAAGCATTGCTGTTTTTAGGTGCGGGTTCTGTCATTATCGGCATGCATCACGATCAGGATATCCGTAATATGGGTGGCTTGCGCAAGTACATGCCCATTACCTGGTTTACCTTTTTACTGGGTACGCTGGCCTTGGTCGGCACACCGTTCTTTTCGGGCTTTTACTCAAAAGAACATATTATTGAAGCCGCTGGTGCAGCCCAGGTTTGGGGTGCAGGCTACGCCTATTACGCCACGCTCATCGGTGTGTTTGTTACATCCTTGTATTCGTTCCGTCTGTATTTCCTTGTGTTCCATGGTGAAGAGCGTTTCCGTAACGTTAAACATGATGATAGCCATGCACACGATGATCACGAACATGGTGGAGATCCCAAAGAGTCGCCATGGGTGGTAACACTACCTTTAGTCTTGTTAGCGATTCCATCCGTATTTGCAGGTATCTGGTTTATTAACCCTCTGCTTTTCGGTAATTTTTTCCACGGTATTATCGACGTCCTGCCGCAGCATCCAGCTATGGCTGAGCTAACGCAAAACTGGACTGACTGGATGGCTTACGCACTACACGGATTTGTGACCGTTCCATTCTGGCTGATGGTTGCTGGCCTGGTAGTGGCTTGGTACATGTATCTGGTGAATCCAGCTGTACCGGCTGCCTTTAAGCGCAACTTCGGCTTCCTGTATCGCATCATGGAGAACAAGTACTACGCTGACTGGTTCAATGAACAAGTCTTGGCGCGTGGTGCCCGTTGTCTGGGTACAGGTTTGTGGAAAGGGGCTGACCGCGGTCTGATTGACGGCTTGCTGGTCAACGGTAGTGCACGTGTAGTGGGCTGGATTGCGGCGGTTAGCCGTCATCTGCAGACCGGCTACATCTACCACTATGCTCTGGCCATGATACTGGGTATCTTGGTGCTCTTAACCTTTTTTGTACTGACGGTTCATTAATGGCTAGCGATATGGCGTCTTCTACTCTTCCTTGGTTAACGCTGGCGATTTTTGTTCCTATTGTCGCTGGTTTGCTAGTGCTGGCTCTGGGGCGCGACGACCGCCCCGAGTTCACCCGCTGGCTTTCGTTGTTGGGCTCCATTGCGGGCCTGCTGGTTACTATTCCTCTGTATACAGGGTTTAATAATTCTACGGCTGCCATGCAGTTCGAAGAAAAAACCTCCTGGATCTCTGCGTTCAATGTTAATTATCATCTGGGCGTAGATGGAATATCTTTGTGGTTTGTGCTGCTGACCGCTTTCATCACAATTATTGTGGTGCTGGCGGGTTGGGAGGTCATCAAAAACCGTATAGCGCAGTATATGGGGGCTTTCCTCATACTGTCGGGCTTGATGGTTGGTGTCTTTAGCTCACTAGACGGCTTGTTGTTCTACGTGTTCTTCGAAGCCACATTGATCCCTATGTACCTAATTATTGGTGTGTGGGGTGGTCCTAATCGTGTTTATGCGGCCTTCAAGTTTTTCCTTTACACACTGTTAGGCTCATTGCTGACCCTGATTGCATTCATTTATTTGTGGAATGTGGCAGGCGGCACTTTCGATATCCTGACGTGGCACGATGTAAAGCTGGGCTATACCGCGCAAATCCTGATCTTTATCGCTTTGCTCATGGCCTTTGCGGTTAAGGTTCCCATGTGGCCTGTGCACACTTGGTTGCCCGATGCGCACGTGGAAGCACCTACAGGTGGTTCTGTGGTGCTGGCTGCGATCATGCTTAAGCTGGGTGCTTACGGTTTCTTGCGTTTCTCTTTACCCATCGTTCCGGATGCAGCTCAAAACCTGTCCGTGTTCATGATTACGCTGTCCTTGATTGCGGTGATCTACATTGGTTTGGTGGCCATTGTGCAAGACGACATGAAAAAGCTCGTGGCGTACTCCTCCGTGGCTCACATGGGTTTTGTAACGCTGGGCTTCTTCCTGTTTAACGTTACCGGCCTGGAAGGCGCAATCATGCAAATGATTTCGCACGGCTTCGTATCGGGCGCCATGTTCTTGTGTATTGGCGTTCTGTACGATCGTATGCATAGCCGACAAATCGCCGATTACGGTGGCGTAGTCACGGTTATGCCACGATTTGTGACGTTTTTTGTGTTGTTCTCCATGGCAAACTGCGGATTGCCAGGAACCAGTGGCTTTATTGGTGAATTCACCGTGATCATGGGTGCCGTAGAGTACAACTTCTGGGTAGGGCTACTGACGGCATCCGCCTTGATTACCGGTGCGGCATACTCGCTCTGGATGCTTAAGCGTGTGGCCTTCGGTCCTGTTGAGAACCCTGCGGTCGCAACGATGAGCGATTTGTCTGGTCGAGAGTTCTTCATCCTGGGTGTGATGGCTATCGCTGTGTTGTACATGGGTATATATCCAAAGCCGTTTACCGAAGTCATGCACGTTTCGGTCGAAGCGTTGCTGCAACACGTCTCCGTCTCGAAACTGTAGGCCCGAAACATTATGGAAAATTCATTCAACTTCGTCCTGGCATTGCCTGAGATTCTGTTGTTGATCTTGGCCTCGGGCGTTTTGGTATTTGACGCCTTTACCGAGGACAAGAAGCGCGACAACACGTTCGTTCTTACCTTAGGCACTTTAGTTGTGGTGGCATTAAGTGTGCTCTGGCAATGGTCTACCGACCTTGCTGGCGTCACATTTGGCGGTTTGTTTATCGTCGACTCCCTGTCGCATTTTCTGAAACTGCTCTCGTGTATTGCTGTGGCGGCGACGCTGATTTATGGTCGTGAATACGCATTTCAGCGCGACATGATGGCCCGCGGTGGCGAGCTTTATTCTCTTACCCTGATGGCTTTGCTGGGGCAGATGCTGATGATTTCAGCAGGCAGCATGCTGATGGTGTATCTGGGGGTAGAGCTGATGTCTTTTGCAGCCTACGCACTGGTGGCCTTACGTCGTGAGCACAGGCAGTCTATTGAAGCGGCCATGAAGTACTTCGTACTGGGTGCCTTAGCCTCTGGTGTGCTGTTATACGGTATGTCCATGATCTACGGTGCCACCGGTCAACTGGATCTGGGTAAAATCGCGGATGTGATTCGCTCAGGTAATGCTGAACGTATGGCGCTGGTGTTTGGTGTGGTGTTTGTGGTGTCAGGCTTGGCGTTTAAGCTTACCGCAGCGCCCTATCATATGTGGACACCTGATGTATACCAAGGTGCACCCACCACGGTTACTCTGATCATTGGTGCTGCGCCTAAGTTAGCCGCCTTTGCAATCGCTCTGCGCTTTTTGGTAGAAGCCTTGAATGGCATCGCCATAGACTGGCAGCCCATGCTGATGCTGATGGCTATCGCCTCTTTGCTGATCGGGAACTTAACCGCGATCATGCAGACTAACCTGAAGCGTATGCTTGCCTACTCGACCATTTCCCATATGGGCTTTGTGTTTTTGGGTCTGATGTCGGGAGTTCTGGCAGGTGGCGAAAACAACGTGCAGGCCTATGGCTCATCCCTGTTTTATGTAGTGATCTATGTACTCACCACATTAAGCACGTTTGGCCTGATTTTGATCCTGAGCCGTAAAGATTTCGAATGCGAAAATCTGAACGATCTTAAAGGTCTGAATCGTCAGCACCCCGGCTTTGCTCTGGTATGGTTGCTTTCCATGTTTTCGCTTACCGGTATCCCGCCTATGGCTGGATTTGCCGCGAAGCTAAGCGTATTGCAAGCCGTGGTGGCGTCAGGGTATATCTGGCTGGCAGTGTTTGCCGTCATTATGTCGCTGATTGGCGCCTTTTATTACTTACGTGTAGTGAAAGTTATTTACTTTGATGAGCCCGAAGGGCAAGCTCAGCCAGTACAAGCTGGATGGCTCGCACGAGTGCTAATGGTGGTTAACGGTGCCCTGATCATTGTGATCGGTGTGTTCCCTAACTACCTGATGGATTTGTGTATCAAAGTAGTGGAAACCTCGCTGCAGTTTTAAACGAGTTCTAGCATGAGTCAGACTTTCTCTATTTGGGTGTTAATCGCATTTTCTTTATTGCTGGCTAACTTACCCTTTGTGATAGAAAAACCTTTTTTGGTTTTACCGTGGTCACAAAAAGGAGAAAGTCCTCGACCCATGCTGGTGCAGCTCGTGCTGGGTGGCGCTTTCTTATTGCTAGTCGCCTGTTTTGCATGGTTAGTACTGACCTACCTGGGGCGTTTTAGTGGCCTGTTGGCTGATTCCTCCTTGGAGTTCGTCGGTAAGCTATTCGTTGTCTTAGTACTAGCTGCCGCGCTAATGAGCCTACCGGCTTACTTATCTAGAAAACAGCGCATTCAAAAAAACTTTTTTACCCGTTTCCTAGAGTTACTGGTGTTTTATGCGCTAGTGGGCATTCTGGGCTTTGCCTTTGAAAGCCATATAGGTAATCGCTTTGCCCAAGGCTGGGAATTCTATGTGATCACCCTTTGCTTATTTTTAGTGATGGCCTATCCTGGCTTTGTGTATCGCTACTTAATGCGTCACCCTAAAGGTAAGTTTGAGTAAATAAAAAAGCTGAGTAAAACACTCAGCTTTTTTTTGACAGGGTATGTAGGCGTACTAGTGGGTAATACTCTGACCTACATTTTTGGCCCAAGGCCGCTGCTTCCAATAATTATGCATAAAGTCGCGGATAGCTACCTGATGCTCTAAGGTAGATTGTGTTAGGTTATGCCCGTCTAGCATCATAGCGTGATGGCGTGCATTTAAGTGAAATGAGGTTCTTAGTCCTGCCTGACTGTGCAGATGCAGGTTTTCTATATCTATAGTGAGAATATGTTCCGGATGCCGGGTGCACTCGTCCACTAAGTCATTGATCATATCTTCCGCTAAAGTGATGAGTAACAGCCGATTATTTAGGGCATTGGCGTGAAATATCTCAGCAAAACTGGGTGCAATAATGGCTTGGAAGCCATATTGACGTAAGCCCCAAACAGCATGCTCACGGCTGGATCCACAGCCAAAATTGGTACCACTAATTAAAATATTCGCCTCTTTGTATTGAGCTTGATTCAAGATGAAGTCGGACTTGAGCGTACCGTCCGCATTGGTTTTCATGTCGTGAAATAAGCCCGCAGCCAAGCCTTGTTTATCAATACCACGCAAAAATTGTTTTGGCATAATTTGATCGGTATCCACATTGTTTAATCTTAGTGGGACAGCGCTGCCAGATATTTTTTTTATCGATTGATTCATTTTTATAAAGAGTCCTGCGCTAAATAATTTCGTACATCAACAATTTTTCCTTTTATGGCGGCCATAGTCGCCATTGCCGGACTCATTAAATGAGTAATGGATCCACGCCCTTGCCGTCCTTCAAAGTTACGATTTGTGGTGGAAGCACAGCGTTTACCTACGCTTAGTACATCGTCATTCATGGCTAAGCACATGGAGCATCCGGGTTTACGCCATTCAAAACCAGCGTCTATGAGTAGGCGATCTATACCTTCCTCTTCTGCTTGTTTACGCACGGCACCTGAGCCAGGTACAACCATAGCCCGTACTCCTTCAGCTACTCTTTGACCTTTAATCAGCTTAACCACTTCTCTTAGGTCCTCAATTCTGGAGTTTGTGCAGGATCCTATGAATACGTGGTCGATTTCCAGGTTTTCTAAAGTGTCACCACTTTTCAGTCCGGTGTAGCGCAAAGCCTGAGCATAGGAGTGTTGAGTTAATTCATCCTTGTGTTGGTCTAGTGGAGGTATACAGCCATCTATAGGTATGCACTGATCAGGGCTGGTCCCCCAGCTCACATAAGGGGCGAGCTGACGCGCCTCGAAGCTGTACTCCATGTCGAAGCTTGCGCCGTCATCGCTATACATTGCGGCCCAGTCTGTTAGAGCCTGGCGCAAGGTCTCAGGAGCCAGATCTGCCATGTGCTGAAACAGGTAGGCGTATGTCTTTTGATCTGGTTCAATTAGCGCTCCTCGTGCACCTGCCTCAACAGCCATATTACATAAGGTAAATCGTGCTTCGATGGAGAGTTGTCTTATAGCAGAGCCGCTAAATTCAATGACATACCCTCTAGCACCTTGTGCCCCAATTTGACTAATAATGTAGAGAATAAGATCTTTAGCTGTAGTGCCATTAGGCAGACTACCTTGCACCGAGATCCGCATGTTTTTTGCAGGTCGATATACTAAAGTTTGTGTGGCTAAGACATGCTCGACTTCCGTTGTGCCGATACCAAACCCCAAGGCCCCTAGAGCACCATAAGTGGTGGTGTGGCTATCGCCACAGACGACCACCATACCTGGACGTATTAAGCCCATCTCAGGTGCGACGACGTGTTCAATACCTTGTAAGGGATCATTAGTGTCTAATAAGGGGATGTGATACTTAGTGCAGTTTTGCTTTAAGTACTTTGCCTGTAGAGCCGATTGTGGTTCCTGTATGATCCGTGTTTTTTCTGGATGTGTGGGGATGATGTGGCTAACGGTAGCCAGGTTTTGCTGAGGAGCAAAGACCTCAATATCCATTTCCCTCAAGCCGGTGAAGGCTTGAGGGCTGGTATATTCATTCATGATATGCAGGTCGGCGTACAGCAGCACGGTGTCAGAGTCTATATGCTTGACGGTGTGCTGCTCGAGGATTTTTTGGTAAAACGTTTTTAATGTCATGGAATATACCTAAGTCGCTGCCAAACTATTCAACTTCTATGCCGCTTTGCTCGATGATTTTTTGCCACTTTACAAGATCAGCGCGCAATAGATTGTCGGCTTCACTAGGTGAGCTGGGGGCAGGGTCAAAGGCCTCCCTAACCATTCGTTCTTTGGTGGGTTCGTGTTGCAAGGTTTGATTGAGGGTGGCGTTAAGAGTTTGAATGATGGACTCTGGTGTGCCTGTGGGCGCAATCACCATAAACCACGTTTCAAAGCTGTAATCGGGTAAGCCTGCTTCGGCGATAGTCGGCGTGTCAGGCATTAAGCTGGAACGAGTAGGACCCGTTACGCCCAAGGCTCGCAGTTTCCCTCCTTGCACTTGAGGTAGGGCAGCCGACAGTACAGGAAAGCTCATGTTGACATGTCCTCCTATGGTGTCCATTAATGCTGGGCCGCCTCCTCGATAAGGGATATGCACAATATTAGTCTCTGAGATATTTTTGAAAAGCTCGGCGGCCATGTGAAAAGTGCTGCCACTGCCAGCAGAGCCATAGATATATTTACCAGGCTCGTTTTTTGTGACTTGGATGAGTTCTTCTATGTTTTGTGCCGGCATCTCGTTGTTAACGACCAATACGTGCTGTGAGGTAGCGACAGTACCTATGGGTTCAAGTTCTGTCAGCGTGTCGTAAGGCATGGTTTTATACAATGCTGGGTTGATGGCTAGAGAGACCGTTTGTAATCCTATCGTGTAGCCATCTGGCTGAGCCTTAGCCACAAGATTTACACCTATATTGCCACCTGAACCAGAGCGATTCTCAACGATTAAGGGCTTACCTAACTGTTTACCCCATTCTTCCGATACTAATCGTGCGATGATGTCCGCGCTCCCTCCGGGAGCATAAGGTACGATCAGGCGCACTGGCTTGTCAGGATAGGCTAGGGCAGAGTGTGAAAAGCTACAGCTCAACAGGGTGCCAAGTACAAGAGTAGAAAGTTTTTTAAGTGTCATGGATATGTCTCCTTTTAATTTATAAATCATGCTACTACGTGACTTGGTCTATATAGTTGATAGAATTTGTATTGATTGTTTCCTTTAGGGCAATAATCGAGTTCAGAATAAAAAAGTAGAGAAGAGACATGACAGACTTGGCGTTTTTTGTTTTATTAGCTCAACACGAGAGCTTCAGACGTGCTGCGCAAGAGTTAGGAGTTGCGCCACCAACAATTAGCAAGCGCTTAGCGGCGATAGAGCAGCGCTTAGGTGTACGCTTAATGCACCGTACAACGCGTCGAGTGAGTCTTACTCTTGAAGGAGAGATGCTGTTTGAGGAAGGGCAGCGGATTTTGGATGATGTACGCGCCTTAGAAAACAGCATAGGGGAAAGTGGGCAGTCGCCACGTGGACTGCTTAGGGTGCACGGCACCTTGGGGTTTGGCCGTAAATATTTAACACCTTTAGTGTCAGGTTTTATGCGCCGATATCCAGATGTGGAGGTACAACTGCATTTAAGTGATTTGCCGGTAAATGTCATACGTGACCGATTTGATCTGGCAGTCATCGTGGGAGAACCTGTTGATTCTCGATTGATTTTACGGACGGTAGCGTTCAACCGGCGGATTCTGTGCGCTGCACCCAGTTATTTGGTACGTCGTGGTGTTCCTCAGCATGTCGGAGAGCTAGCGCAGCACGACTGTATTGTGATTCATGAGAATGAGGAAACCTTCGGCGTTTGGACCTTGCACAGAGATGGGGAATCTGAGCTGGTCAAGGTAAGAGGCGCCTTAAGTTCTAATGATGGCAGTGCCGCACTAGCATGGGCATTAGCCGGTCACGGCATCGTTTTGCGTTCAGAGTGGGAGGCCGCGGCCCACATACGCTCAGGTGCACTGTTGCGTGTACTGCCCGAGTGGGAGGTAGCCAATGCTAATGTGGTCGCCATTTATCCACCTAAAAACACCTTATCGGCGCGATGTCGCTTTTTTATCCAATACCTGCTAGATGAATTTTCAGCACATCGAGTCAGCACGCCAGATGCCTTGGGCTTGTATTGGCGGTAGCTTAGGGCGTTATTGCGTCATGGGGTATTTTGACCCCGCTAAGCCTAGCTGTTTGCAGACACCTTGGCTTTCTTGAGCGAGTACATGTAGGAGCTGTTCTGCTGGCAAAGAGCGCCCCAGAGGGGCGGCCTGTCCGCTCCATAAAGGGGTGAAGTCAGTGCTGGCTTGTTGCTCGGCGGCACTGCGTAATGGGGCTATGGCTGAGGCCGCATAGGGAAAGTCAGGCGTATCGGTGCTGATAGGGCCTAGCTCGCGCATCGCCTTATTTAAAATGCCGCGTGCGGGTTTGCCAGTGAAAATATTGCTTAAGGCACTGCTGTTTGCGTCGCTGTTGGCCAGAGCTTGCTGGTGCAGGGCAGAAATTTTTGCTTCAGGGCAAAATAAAAAAGCAGTGCCCAATTGGGCGCCACTTGCGCCTAGTGCGAAAGCGGCGGTAATACCACGGCCATCGGCAATGCCACCCGCAGCAATAACAGGTAGGTCACAAGCGTCGACAATTTGTGGTAGTAAGGCCATCAGCCCAACTTGGGTGTCGGTGCGAGTATCCAGAAATAGAGCACGATGCCCGCCTGCCTCATAGCCTTGAGCAATTACGACATCGCAGCCGCGTTCTTTGAGCCACAAGGCTTCCTGCACGCTGGTGGCCGAGGACAAAACAAGTGCACCACTTTGTTTCACTTGATCCAGTAGCTTGGCTGTGGGCAGGCCGAAGTGAAAGCTCACCACTTCTGGTTTGAGCTCTTGTATTAGCTCGGCATGAATCGCCTGGAAGGGGCTGCGCGAGGCGTTCGGTAAGGGGGTGTTAAGGTCTATGCCAGCAGCAAGATAGTAGCGGCTTAAGGCTTGTCGCCAAGCTTGCTCTTGCTCGCGGTCGTGAGGCAGATCCGGGTGGCAAAAAAAATTCAGATTAAGGGGCTTTTGCACAGCTTGCTTAAACAGGCGGAACTGCTCCTGTATTTGTTCAGGAGCGAGCATGGCACAGGGAATAGAGCCCAGGCCACCACCTTGCGCTACGGCTATAGCCAGTTCGGCATCCTGCGCACCTGCCATAGGAGCCTGTACGATAGGCTGTTCAATATCAAGCAGATCGAGCAACTGGTTGTTGGGCCATACGTACATAGCAGATATCCTTGTGGTCAAAACACCGTGTCAATGAATATCGTATCAGTTCATGCGCTTGCCGTGTAGGGGTGGCGCTAGAATAGCCCGAGCCTTATATGCTTGGAACCCTTGCACAAGGCTACAATGTGCTGTGCTACGTTAGCCAAGTTTTATACATTGTGAATCGTATATGTCTCACTTAATTTTGCAAGGGCCTCAGATTGATGGCTCACTGATCGAAAAAATTGCCGCTGTTGCACAAGCAGAAGGTGTGCAGCAGATGGCGCAGACGAATGTTTTTCGTATACTCGGTGCCGACCCGGGTAGCCGAGATGAGGTACAAAAACTGTGTCTGGGCGCCAGACTGGATTTTGCTTACCTAGATCAAGTAGATAAGCTACAAGATATGCGGGTGTTGGCCATGGATATGGACTCTACCCTGATTAATATTGAATGTATTGATGAAATTGCCGATATGGCAGGTCGTAAGCCGCAGGTAGCCGCGATTACAGAGGCAGCTATGCGTGGAGAAATTAGCGACTTTTCCGAAAGCCTAAGGCGTCGCGTTGCTCTACTTGAAGGCGTTCCAGTTGAGGCTTTGCAACGCGTGTATACCGAGCGCTTACAGCTTAATAAGGGAGCCGCTGAATTAGTGGCCAGTGCTCATCAGCACGGAGTCAAAACCTTACTGGTGTCGGGGGGCTTCACCTTTTTTACAGAGCGCATGAAAGACCGCTTAGAGCTGGATTTTGCATACTCTAATACCTTGGCCGTAGAGCAGGGCGTGCTTACTGGAAAAGTATTGGGTGATATTGTGGATAGCCATGCCAAGGCGCGTTACTTAGAGGCCTTAGCGGCTGAGCTGGGGGCAGGCCCCGGTCAGTGCATAGCGATTGGCGATGGTGCCAATGACTTAGTTATGATGGCCAGTGCCAAGTATTCCGTTGCGTACCGTGCCAAGCCTGTCGTACAGGAGCAAGCAGCGTTTTCCTTAAATTTTGCGCCACTGGACGGTGTGTTGAACTGGTTTCGCCTGAGTCATTAGGGCTGCGGATGCTGCGCTCACGCTCCTTCTGTATGCGCTAGGGCCACAGCCTAGATGTTCTGTATCGATCAGGCAAAAATAGGCTGTGGTAGCTTGATGGGCTAGGGTGAGCGTGCGTATACCGATATTACACGTGACTGGCTAGCTGGCGTTCATCTTTGCTAAGCTGCCGTAATAAAAGGCTAAGCTGTTGCGTGCGTTGCGTTAACTCTTTTGCCGACGGCATATCAATTTTGAGTTTGTCCGGCCCAGCAAAACGTATGTGTTTGTGTTGTTGTACCAGCTCAATTAATGTCACCGGATCTACATTGGGTTTGCTGGAAAACTGTATCGTGGCTTGGGCTTCACTGGCGTCAATCTTTATGATGCCCAAAGGTTCAGCCCGAATTCGCAAACGGTGTAGTGTGAGCAGGTTTTCCGCTGCTTCGGGTAGTAAGCCGTAGCGATCAATGAGCTCTTCGTGGATGATGTCGATATCGTTGCTATCGCGCGCATGAGAGAGCTTTTTATAAAGACCCAAGCGAGCATTCACATCAGGGCAGTAATTGCTAGGCAATAAAGCTGAGCTGCGTAAATTGATTTCGCACTGGGCTTTGAAGGGCGAATCCAGATCGGGTTCTTCTCCTGCCTGCAGTGCTTTTACTGCAGCATTTAACATATCCGAGTACATGCTGTAGCCGACCTCTTGGATATCACCTGATTGCGATTCACCCAGCACTTCGCCAGCCCCCCGAATTTCTAGGTCATGCATGGCCAGAAAAAATCCTGCTCCCAACTCTTCCATGGCCTGAATAGCTTCTAGTCGCTTTTTGGCATTATTCGTGATCGCGTCCTCGCCAGGGGTCAGAAGATAGGCGTAAGCCTGATGGTGAGAGCGTCCTACACGACCGCGTAGTTGATGCAGTTGTGCCAGGCCCAGCTTATCGGCCCTGTGTATAACGATGGTGTTAGCACTGGGGACATCAATACCTGTTTCGATAATCGTGGTGCAGAGCAGCACGTTATAGCGTTTCTGGTAAAAGCCTTTCATTACAGCTTCTAGCTCGCGTTCAGGCATTTGCCCGTGTGCGACAGCAATACGTGCCTCGGGCACGAGTTCTTCCAGACGCGCGCGTCGATTATGAATGGTGTCTACCTCGTTATGCAAAAAGTAGACTTGCCCACCTCGTTTGAGCTCGCGTAGTAGAGCCTCGCGTATCGTGCTGCCGTCTTCTCTGCGTACAAAGGTTTTAATCGCGAGTCGTTTCTGTGGAGCCGTCGCAATGACCGAGAAATCACGTATGCCCTCCAGAGACATGCCTAGGGTACGAGGAATGGGCGTAGCAGTGAGGGTAAGAATGTCGACTTCGGCACGCAGGGCTTTTAAGGCCTCTTTTTGACGCACACCAAATCGGTGCTCTTCATCGATAATGACCAGGCCTAGGTTTTTGAACTGCACGTTATCCGACAGGATCTTATGTGTGCCAATGACGATGTCCACGGACCCGTCTTTCAGACCGGCAATAGCTGCATTGCTTTCTTTGTTGGAACGAAAGCGCGACAGCTCGGCAACTCGTATGGGCCAGTCGGCGAAACGATCGCTAAATGTTTGTGCATGCTGCTCGGCCAATAATGTGGTGGGGCACAGTAGCGCCACTTGTTTACTGTTGGCCACAGCCAGAAAGGCGGCACGTAGTGCTACTTCTGTTTTACCAAATCCCACGTCACCACATACTAGCCTGTCCATAGGGCGGCCAGATGTCATATCGTGAATAACGGCATCAATAGCGGTGGCCTGATCCACGGTTTCTTCGAAGCCAAAACCTTCAGCAAACGCTTGGTAATCGTTTAGCGGCAGTTTGAATACATAGCCCTCTCTGGCCGCACGCTGTGCGTAAATGGCTAATAGTTCAGCGGCGCTGTCGCGTGCCTGCTTAGCTGCTTTGCGGCGTGCTTTATCCCACTGTCCAGAGCCCAACTGATGCAAGGGCGCATGCTCGGGGTCGGAACCGCTATAGCGTGCAATCAGATGAAGTTGTGCCACAGGAACATATAAGGTGCTGCCTTTAGCATATTCCAGATGTAGAAATTCTACGGGGCCTTCGCCCAGATCCATTTCAATTAAACCGCAGTAACGTCCAATACCGTGTTCAGTATGAACAACAGGGTCGCCCTGACGCAGTTCCGACAGGTCGCGCACCATGGCCTCTACGTCGCTACTGCGCTCTTGGCGCCGGCGTCGACTTGGGCTGCGTGCCTGAGTAGGGTATAGGTCGTTTTCGGTGAGCAGGCTGATGCCTGTCTGCGCTAAGGCAAAGCCATGGAACAGGGGCGCGACGATCAACGCAAAATGGCTATCACTGTGCAAAAACTCGTCCAAGGTTTGTACCGCAGCGTCGGGGCGCAGCTCGAACTCATGCAGCATTTGCAGCAGTGTTTCGCGTCGACCAGCCGAGTCCGCGCATAATACGGTACGTCGTCGCTGGTCTTGGACCTCTAGCCGTAATAAGGCAAGCGGATCATCTGCACGTCGGTTTACCGCAATATTGGGTAGTGGTTCGAAATCAGGGTGCGGATTGCCGGCCTGTAATTGCAAACGAGCAAATGGCTTAAGGTGCTGAAAGAACTCGTCATCACTCAGGAATAAGGTTTTAGGTGCTGCAATCGGGCGCTCAGGATCATGACGAAGAAATTGGTAGCGATTTTGCGTTTCCTGAGAAAAGTGGGTGATAGCTTGCTGCACATCGCCGTGTGTAATAAGTAGGCTTTGTTCTTGTATGTAGTCAAACAAGGTCGCAGTGTGCTCAAAAAACAGCGGTAGGTAGTATTCAATACCGGCAAAAGCGATGCCGTTCCCCACCTCTTTATATGGCAGGGCGCGCGAGGGATCCCCTTCGAATGACTCACGGAATCGTGCGCGGAATGCTTGCCTGGCCTCTTCATCCATGGGGAATTCACGCCCTGGCAGTAATTCTATTTCTTTGACCGGATATAGACTGCGCTGCGTATCCACGTCAAAGCTGCGTATGGTTTCAATTTCGTCGTCGAACAGATCAATGCGATAAGGCAGCACCGAGCCCATGGGAAAGAGATCAATTAAGCCTCCACGCAGACTGAACTCACCCGGTGCCGCCACTTGGGTGACGTGGCTATAGTTGGCCAGCGTTAACTGATCACGAAATGCTTTTTCATTGAGCGTGTCGCCTTGCGCAAAAGAAAAGGTGTAAGCGGCTAAAAATGAAGGCGGAGCCAAACGATACAAGGCCGTAGTGACAGGCACGGTCAGGATATCGAGTTCGTTTTGCATGAGCGCATGCAAAGTGCGTAAACGAGCTGAGATGAGGTCTTGGTGTGGTGAGAAACTGTCGTAAGGCAGGGTTTCCCAGTCGGGCAGTTGGCGAATACGTTTTTCAGGAGCGAAAAGGGTGAGTTCATCGCTGAGCCGTTGTGCATCTAAAGGATCGGCACATAAGACAATTAATGTGCCCTGGTGGCGTCGGGATAAGTCAGCTAATAAACACGCATCACCGGATCCGGGAGGCATAGCTTGAGCATACCTGTGGCCGGGCTTGAGTGCGTCCAGGACCTGGGCAGTGGTTGGCAGAGCCAAAGTATGCTGCTTTGCGGTTTCCATCAGGGTAGTCATTATAGAATTACGTTTATGAATAAAAATTTAATTGCCATTTTGCCCGCTGCAGGAATAGGAGCCAGAGCGGCCGAAGCAACGCAAGGGCTAAGCCTGCCTAAGCAGTATCGCTTAATCAAGGGCCAAGCCATGTTGCGTTTGTCGGTGTGCGCCTTATTGGCCGATGAGCGCATTAGCGAGTTACGGGTCATTCTGGCGCCAGATGATCGCTGGGGTGCCCAGGTTCTGGCTGATTTGCCACGCACCGTGCTACGGTATTGTGGAGGTGCAACGCGCGCTGATACGGTAAAAAATGCCTTGCAGGAATTAGCGCTGTCTGACAACGATTGGGTTATAGTGCATGACGCGGCGCGACCAGGCTTACCGCTGGCCGCCTTAAAGCGACTCATTGACACCTGCACTGCACACCAGCAAGGAGGCTTATTAGCCCTGCCGGTGGCCGACACGGTTAAACGGGCCGAGCGTTCAGTGCGACCACATGGCGTGCAGCATACCGTAGATCGAGACGATCTTTGGTTGGCACAGACGCCCCAGATGTTTCCCGCCCAAGCCTTGCAACAGGCCCTGGTCAGCGCAAGCGAGCAGGCCTTGACGGTAACTGATGAGGCGTCCGCCATGGAGCTAGCGGGCCAGGTGCCATTACTCGTGCTCGGGTCGGCGCGCAATTTCAAGGTGACTTGGCCAGAAGATTTTGAACTCATGGAAAAATGGTTATGACAATACCCTTTCGTGTAGGGCAGGGTTTCGATGTGCATGTACTGTGTACCGATCGTCCTCTTATTATAGGCGGGGTTACGATAGAACATACACATGGACTGTTAGGGCACTCTGATGCGGATGTGCTGTTGCATGCCGTCACGGATGCCTTGTTGGGAGCAGCCGGTTTAGGGGACATAGGGCGTCACTTTCCGGATACCGATCCACAATATCAAGGCGCCGACAGCCGTGTGCTATTGCGCCATGCTTATGCTTTGGTGCAGGAGCAAGGTTGGCGGGTAGGCAATATTGATGCCACGATTCATGCACAAGCCCCTAAAATGGCACCGCACGCGCCCGCCATGGTTGAAAATATCGCACAAGATCTACAGATTGAGTCAAATCAGGTGAATATCAAGGCCAAAACCAACGAGAAGGTGGGATTTGTTGGGCGTCTTGAGGGTATCGCCGCCACAGTAGTGGCCTTATTGTATAAGGCTTAGGCTCAATCCAAGACTGGGCGATTACGTAGCTTGGGTAACTGAATACGTGCGGTTAGCCCTGCACCGGGGGCGCTAATAAGCTCGAAGTGGCCGCCCACCTGGCCGAGTAGTCGTTCCACGATAGCCAGTCCTAGACCTGCGCCGCTTACACCGGTTCGAGCCGATACGCCCCGTGAAAAAGGTCGTAGCAGGCGCTGCAGGTCTTCTTGTGCGATGCCAGAACCCTGGTCTTTAACCGTAATCTCCAGCAGGTTGCCACGTTGCTGTGCGGCCAACTCAATGTGGGCTCGGTTGTCGCTCTCGCTACGGCCGTAGCGTCGTGCGTTTTCAATCAGATTGGAAATAATACGCTTTAGGTCGTGAGCGCTGATGCGCGCATATAAATGTGGCTCTATACTGGCGTGTAGCTCGCCGCCCAAGGACTCTGTGTGGATACGCTCGCGCTCAAAGACATCGTTTAATACGGCGGACACATGTACGCCATTTTCAGGAACTTCGGCAGCAGGACGTGCATATTCCATGAGCTGGCCTATGCTGTGGTCAATTTGAGCAAGGTCTTCATCAATGGCTGCACGCGTTTCGTCAGAAACTTGGCTAAGCTCGATTTCCAGTCGCATGCGTGCTAGGGGGGTACGCAAATCGTGTGATATTCCGGCAAGCATAATTTCACGATCGGTTTCGGTTTGGCGAATATCACGCACCATACGGTTAAAGGCGATATTCATGTTGCGAATTTCCACCGGCCCTTTTTCTGGCAGGGTAGAAGGTGTATCGCCGCGGGCTACTTGCTGCGCTACCTTAGCTAATTGTGCTAAAGGACGGTTCACAAAACGCACACTCACGGCCGCGCCAATCAGGGCCAGTAATAAGGCCGTCGCACCCCAGCCTAACCACTCAATTCCCGCGGTCAGGCTAAGCTGTTCTCGATCAAATACGAGCCAGTATTTGTCATCGTTAATTTCAAAAGAGATCCAGACACCGGGTGTGTCATTGACCGACCACACGACCAAAGTGTCTTTGCCCAAGAGCTGGCGAATTTCATGATGCACATGCTGCCAATAATTGGCACGTGGGAGTGGTTCGAGCTCATCGGTGGTTTCACGAGGCTGAACACGCAGACTCTCTTTGGTAGCCAAATCGAGCATCAGTGAGGGGCGCACGGCAGAGGGTGCGTAGATAAGGGCTGAGCGTGTGATACCGACTACAGAGGCGACCCGCTGTGCCATTTGTGTAGCACGCGGGCCTTCCTCTAGGCTAAAAAATACCTGCAGCCAAGCGCCCAGACTTACTAGCATAAGGGCTGCCAGTAAGAGAAAAGAGCGACTGAACAGACCAAGTCTGACAGTGGAGTCGTTACTTGAACGACTCCTGCTTAAGGTAGTCGTCCGCATCATGGATTCGTCCACCTAGCCTTTTTAGTGGCCGCCGTCTGGAACGAATACATAGCCCAGACCCCAGACCGTTTGAATGAACACGGGTTTGGAGGCATTGGGTTCAATCAGTTTGCGTAAGCGCGAAATTTGCACATCCAGACTACGGTCGAACGCTTCATATTCGCGACCACGCGCCAACTCCATTAGCTTGTCGCGTGATAAAGGGATCTTTGGATGACGCGCAAATACTTTCAGGACAGAAAACTCACCTGTAGTAATGGGCACCACTTCGTCGTTACGTGTCAGTGTACGGGTAGACAAATTCAGAACATAAGGGCCAAATTCGATCGACTCATTTTCCTGACTGGGAGCGCCTGGGTGTTCCTCAGTTCCTCTTCTGCGCAAAATAGCGTTAACGCGGGCGAGTAATTCACGTGGGTTAAACGGTTTGGTCAGATAGTCATCTGCTCCCATTTCCAGGCCGACGATACGATCAATCTCTTCGGCTTTAGCGGTGAGCATAATGATAGGCGTGTTGTCGTGGCCTCCGCGCAAACGCCTGCAGATGGACAAGCCATCTTCTCCAGGCAGCATCAGATCCAGCACCAACAGATCGAAATGCTCGCGTTGCCAAAGTTTAGTCATTTCTTTGCCGTCTTCTGCAACGAAGACATTGAAACCTTGCTCAGACAAGTAGCGACGGAGCAGGTCGCGCAGTCGTGGATCGTCGTCAACGACAAGAATTTTTCGAGTGAGGGGGGGGTTCTGAGTGTTCATAGCGAAAATGTAACAGGCAAAAGAAGCCACGTATAGGGGGAAGTATAAAAATATTACACATTAAGTTTTTTGTACTAATTTCGCTTACAAACTGGCTCAAAAAATAACAATGTCGGTACTTGGCAAGGCGCCAGTGCCAGCCAAGAAGATAAAAAACACAGACGGGCAGGGAATATCTTTTTTAAAAACCTGAAACGCGCATATTTTCTCAGGCTTCTTTAAAATGGCATGATGGACGCACATATACTCGCTATTGAAACCTCATCTAGCCTTTGTGGGCTGGCTTTATTATCGCGCACCGCAAGCGGTGTTCAGCTTAGAACGCTAGAGCATGATGGTACCGGAGATCACGCAGAGCGCTTGTTACCCATGGCTCAAGCTTTGCTAGATCAAGCCGGGTTAACACCTCAAGACTTAAGCGCAATTGCTTTTGGGCAAGGGCCTGGAGGGTTCACGGGCTTACGGGTTGCTTGTGGAATTGCACAGGGAATGGCGTATGCCCTGAATATACCCGTACTACCCGTGTCAACGTTACTAGCGGCTGCGTGGTGTGACGTGCAGTCTTTATCGCTGTCACCTGGGCACACGCAGTTGGTCATACAAGATGCACGCATGAACGAAGTCTATGCAGGGGCTTATCGATTGCTTGCTGACTCCTCTTGGCAGACCCTCTTGGCCCCTGTGCTCATTGATGTCGAGCAGGTTCCCGATTGGCTTGAGCATCGACAAAAGAATGGGTGGGGTCAAGCAGCCGACGTCCTGCGTGTTAGTGGTGATGCACTAAGTGCGTTTAAGGATCTGAGTAGCACGTTGCAGGGCATGCCCACTATACAATGCGGCACACCCAGCAAAGCTAGCGCTACCGCCGTGGCTTACTTAGCTTTAGCGGATTGGGATAATGGAAAAAGCTTACCTGCAGCTCAAGCGATGCCTTTATATGTGCGTGATAAAGTGGCTTTCACTATTCAAGAACGGGAGCAGGGGCGTGGTGGTAATCCGGCTGCCTTAGATCAGGCGATGCGCGTGTTACCGATGGCGCCTCAACATGTCACGCAAGCTTGGGAGCTAGAGTGC
>JAEXRL010000016.1 GCA_023440825.1 Pseudomonadota bacterium
CAAGCCTTAACTTGACCTGAGTTTTTCGCTACGCCAAGTGGCTTGGTGTGCGTTGTTTGCGTTGCGCTTCGGGTTAACCCGTATGTGCTGTAGCAAGCAAGAACGTAACTATAGCAAGCGTAAAAAAAGAATGCAAGCATTATTTCAATAATATTTCTATTTCTCCTTTTTTTTCGCTTTACGCTTAAAAGGCATAAGCTAATCCAAAGAAGTTCTTTTTAGCCGCCACCATAGACTTATTACCATGTCATCTATACACACAAGTTTCTTCGATACATATTGCATATGGTGCATTCATGCTCAAAACTCTAGTACTCTCATTTGGCTTGCTATTTATTAGCTCAGCACAAACACTAGCCGCTCAGACCTCTCACGACACGCCCTCTGCCTTAATCAGCCCAGCTCAACTACAAAAGCAATTGCAGCACCCCCAGCTGCGCATACTGGATATACGTAGTCCCGACGCTTACGCTCAGGGACATATCACCGGCGCCGTTAATACACCCTATGGCAAATATCGAGGCCCAGCTGACAATGCAGGAGCATTACGTACTGAGGCCGAGCTTTCTGAACTGTTCAGTCAGGCAGGCATTAGTCCTGATTCTTATGTAGTGGTCAGCTACGAAGGCGCCAACCCCACTGACTTTGGTGCTGCGGCACGCGTTTACTGGACACTTAAAGCAGGCGGCTTGCAACAACTCTCTATATTAGATGGTGGCATTCAGGCCTGGCTGGCAGCTGATGGTCAACTGGATCAACACCCCACGCCCATCACCCCCACCCAGTTTTCCTATCAATACAATCCATCCATGTTGATAAATACCGCCGATCTCGCTCAAGCCATCGAGCAGGGTAACGCGCCTGTGCTGATTGACGCACGTCCGGAGCCTTTTTTCAAAGGACAGCAACGCGTGGATGCAGCTGCCCGTTATGGCACACTGCCCGGCGCGCGAGATCTGGACTTCAATGCTTTCTTTAATACAGATGCTCCTACTCTGAAAAGTGCTGCCGAGTTGACAGCGCTGGTGCAAAAAGCTGGCCTTAACCACGCACCCACCGTCTCTTTTTGTAATACCGGACATTGGGCAGCCACTAATTGGTTTGTGCTCTCGGAGCTGGTCGGCAACCCTGACGTCAAGCTGTATCCCGAATCCATTGTGGAGTGGAGTAAAACTGATCGGCCCATGGATAACCAGCCGTCTCGCTTTCAAGCACTTAAGCTGGACGCACAGCGTGCCATCAAATAAATAACGGCTAATAGGTACATTAGTAATGAAGTTACTCAATCAACTGGTGCTAGTCCTGCTAGGACTAGCACTTGTTTTAGCTGTCACCCTAGTAGGTGGCTTACGTCAAGGCCTGCTAGCCCTATTAGGTATAGGCTTTGGCGTAGCCTTACAAAGCGCACGCTTTGGTTTCACTACCGGCTGGCGTAACTATATTGAACGCCGTGACCCTCAGGGGCTGTGGGCACAGTTACTGTTACTTTGTTTAGCGGCTGCCATTACCCTGCCCATCATCGCTAATAGCAACGGTGAAGTGGTAGGCGCTGTGGCACCACTAACTATTAGCTTGGTGCTCGGTGCCTTTATATTTGGTGCCGCCATGCAATTGGCCGATGGCTGCGGCTCAGGCACTCTTTATAAAGCCGGCGCAGGCGCCCCCATTTCCTTTGCCGTGCTACCCACTTTTGCATTAGGCAGCTTTGTAGGAGGCTCTCATCAGCCTGCTTGGATTGCACTAGGAGGACTACCCGCGGTAAACCTGCTTGATTACGGCTGGCCCGCCGCCTTAACAGCCACCCTACTCGCCTGCGCCTTGATCGCTTATGTGGCCGGTCACTATGCACGCCGCTACCAGCAGCGCCATACGTCTGCAACAAGCACCCCTACTGTAACGTGGGCTAAGCGCTGGTGGTTAGGTGCGCTGTTTTTAGCTATTTTGTATGGCTTACATAGCATCGTAGCAGGTCAACCCTGGGGCATCGTATATGGCATCGGCTTATGGGGCGCTAAAATTTACCAGGCCACCGGTGGAGACTTACTACACGACCCATTTTGGGGTGTCGCTCCGCATGCCCAGCGCTTAAGCGAGCCTGTGCTGGCAGACATCACCTCGGTGACCAATTTTGGCTTGATTTTCGGTGCCCTAGCCGCCTCTCGTTGGAATCTCTCCGCAGCCTTTACTCCACCGAGTCAACGCACATTATGGATAGGTGCCTTAGCCGGGCTCATTATGGGCTACAGTTCACGTATGGCTTTTGGCTGCAATGTCGGCGCTTTCTTGGGCGGCATTGCTTCAGCCAGCCTACACGGCTGGATCTGGTTTGCCATGGCATTTGCTGGCTCCATGATCGGCGTACGCATTCGTCGTCGTGTTAACCCTTAAGGCCTACTCATGAGCAAAATCACCTTCACCCTGCTTACCACTCTATTCTGGTTGCTGGTTATTGTTTTAGTGAGTGTAGATAGTCTGCACGCCCGGTCTCACAGTGCCGAACCACCCCCTATCGCCTGGGGGAGCGGGCAAGCCGCGAGCGGTGGGCATTGCTCCGGGCGCTAACCCGGCTAGTAGCCGTCTGACACTAGGCCAGCCTATAGGCTGGCCGTTTTGTTGAGTAACGCTATACTACATTTACTCTTCCCCTTTACTACTGCTCTCACACCACCTCATGTTTGATTACCTACGCCTTACTGTCTTACGTAGCCTAAGAATGTTTTTCACCCTGGCGCGTGTGATGGTGCCCATTATGGTGGTCGTGAAAATCGCCTACGAAACTGGCATCATACAGTGGCTGGGGCACGCCTTAACGCCATTAATGGGCTTGCTCAATCTGCCCGCTGAGGCCGGCATCATCATCACCACCACAGCCCTAAGCAATATATATGGGGGTATCGCGGTTATTGCCTCGCTCGGAGACAGCCTGAGCCTGAATCAAGCCCAACTAAGCGCTATCGGTGCCACGATGTTAATCGCGCATAATTTACCAGTAGAGCAAGCTATTGTTCGCAAGGCCGGCGCCAGTTTCTGGTTTACATTTGCACTACGAGTGGGAACTGCCTTTTTATATAGCGCACTCATTAGCTGGTCCTGCCTGTACTTAAATATATTGCAAGAGCCCGTATCCATGGCCTGGCTATATGGTCAGGCACCAGTCCACGATAGTGCGGCAAGCATGTGGGGGCATTGGCTGCTAGGAAGCCTGAAATCCTTATTTTTCACGTGGCTGATCATACTTGGCTTGGTGCTAATCTTGGATTTTTTCGAGCGCATCGGGCTAAACCGTCTGTTTACGCGCCTACTAACCCCCATACTGCGGTTTTCTGGCCTAGAGCCCAGTGTTGCCCCGGTTACGACCGTAGGCGTACTACTAGGCTTAAGCTACGGCGGCGCTTTAATCATAGAAGCCACTAAACGTGAAAACTACAGTCCACGCACTCGCTTTCTCGCTTTATCCTGGCTATCACTGTGCCACTCTTTAATTGAAGATACCTTACTAATACTGGCTCTAGGAGCCAATCTGTGGATCATATTGGTGGGTCGAGTCGTACTTACCATACTACTGATCGGCTTGCTCGCACACCTTAGCCGACCAGGCACACGCATTTATCAGCAGTTTTTCACGTCTATGAAGCTAACCACGACTGATAACGCTGTTTAAACGCTTGTATTTTGGGTCCCACGACCATCTGGCAATAAGCCTGTTGAGGGTTACGCGCATAAAAATTGTGATGCTCGGCCTCTGCCGGCCAAAATACCGCGCTATCTAGTACATGCGTAACGATCGCTTGGGCAAACTCTGGCTGATACTGGGCAATAGCCTGAAAAGTTTGCTCACGCTGCTCGGCATTCTGACAAAACACAGCCGACGCATACTGTGGCCCCACGTCCGCTCCTTGCCTATCGAGAGTGGTGGGATCGTGCGTATGGAAAAACACATCAAGCAACTGAGCAAAGCTGATCTCTGTGGGGTCGTACTCAATACGTACTACCTCGATATGGCCCGTGTCCTTGCCACACACCTGCTCATAACTTGGCTGCTCAAGATGCCCACCGCTATATCCGGGCTCCACCGAAAGTACCCCTTTCAGGGAACTAAACACGCCCTCTACGCACCAAAAGCAACCCGCTCCAAATATTGCTGTCTCTTTCATTGTCACCACCGTTAATCGCCAACATACTGCTTGCTATTAATAAAACAACGCTACTATACCTGCACTGCGTTACCGCCTAAGGCATAGTATAGTGACCTCAAGCAATAAAACGGTGTTATACCGCTTCAAACTGAACGCACTTACTACGATTAGTAAGTCTATCTAAATAGTGCCCCCTAGGGCAGTAGCTCCCCCTTACAATTTCACTGCACCATTGCCACTTTCACCTTAAAAGATTTTCTTCTCTCCCATGCTTGTACACCCTCAATTCGACCCTATTGCACTTCAAATTGGCCCCTTAGCCATACACTGGTACGGGCTCATGTATCTAGTGGGCTTTACTCTGGTCTGGTTAGCAGGTAATTGGCGTATCAAACACGGACAGACGCGATTTAGCTCTAAAGACCTCGAGGATCTGATTTTTTATTGTGTGTTCGGGGTCGTTATTGGCGGACGGCTTGGCTACACCCTCATTTATCAGCCCGGGTACTACCTGCAACACCCGCTAGAGATCTTATATGTATGGCAAGGGGGCATGGCCTTTCATGGTGGCCTGCTTGGCGTGCTTGTCGTGCTAACACTTTTTGCACGACTCAAACACTACCGCTTCCTAGAAATTGGAGACTTTCTCAGCCCCCTTATCCCACTGGGCTTAGCCGTCGGCCGTCTGGGCAATTTTATCAATGGTGAGCTGTGGGGTCGTCCTACGAATGTGCCGTGGGCAATGGTGTTCCCGCAAGCCGATGAGCTGGGCAGACACCCATCACAGCTTTACCAGATGTGCTTAGAGGGCATAGCCCTATTTATCATCTTATGGGTATTTTCGCGCAAGCCACGGCCTGTGGGGCAAGTCAGCGCACTGTTTCTGATACTGTATGGTAGCTTCCGCTTTTTAGTGGAATACACACGCGAGCCCGACGAGTTTCTAGGGCTGTTAGGCGCCGGCCTGTCTATGGGTCAATGGCTGTCTATACCCATGATCATCGCCGGCTTTGCTCTGTTCGTATGGAGTCGCCAGCAAACGCGCAACCTATCACAGCCATAAAAACAGCCCGCTTATGGCCAGCCTGATAATTCAGGCTTAGGCCACAAGCGGGCTGATATAGAGCGCCCCGCCATTGCCGTCAAGACCGGCATCCTGGAACCCGAGGTCCAAGATCGGTTGCCATCAGGTCAGCTTCGGGTTCGTCCACCAGGGACAATCGCACCCACTGACCAATCCAACAACCTGTTGCCATAAGCATTGGTTCAAGGAATGTATGGTCGTGTCACGAGCAAGGCAGGGACTTACTGATAAGGTCGGGCTACACCCAACCTATAATCCTGTGCTAGCTGAATTACTTATTGCTGCCTATGGCAGAATCCAGCATGGTGTGCATGTCTTCAATTTTACGCTTGAAATCGCCAAATGCAAGCGTACTCAGGGGACCATCAGGGGCTTTTGCAGACAGTAGCTCGTTTGCAATTTGAATCGCAGCCATCACAGCGATGCGTTCGTTCCCCGCAATTTTCCCTGTTTCCTTGATGATCTGCATCCGCTTATCGACTAATTTCACCGCCGATAAGAGTTTATCTTTTTCAGAGAGTGGACAAGCCAAAGAATAATCGCGTCCGAGAATAACTGTGTCTATGCGTTCCATACTTTAGTCCTGAGCCTGTTGCCCACCGGGTTGTTGCCCACCGGGTAAGCGCATGAGCACTGCCCCGACCTGATCACGAGCCAGCGCTGCGACCTCTCGCAAGACATTACTGGCTGCCTGCTCATTGGTGAGATCCATTTGCAGTTGCTGACTATGCGCCTGAGCTTGATCGATACGAGCGTTAAGCTCTAGCTGCATCTGCTCGGACTGCGCTTGTATGTCTGCAACGGTACTTTGATGGCTCGCCAAGCTGGCAGACATGGTAGCAAACTCAGACTGTTGACGCTGTGCCTGCTCGCGCAAGGCATCGCGCTCAGCTTCAAGACTTCTGAGACGGGCCAGCAATTCCTGACGTTCAGCTTGCAACTGACGGGATTGCTTTACGAGTTGACCGATGCGGTCAGCGAGGATATCGAGATCTTGCAACATGGACGTTATCGTAAACCAAGGTTCATTGTAGTGGCTAGAAGAATTTAATACCAATCATAACCTTTCACCCATCTTTCCATAAGCTTTCAAATTACTTTCAATTCTTCATCTTGAGTCTTTCAATCGGCTCAAAAGTGCCATCAAACCACAAAAAACAGGGTAAACCCCGAACCTTGAACGCCCAGAATACCTGTGGTGCTCTATTAAGATTCGGCACTTTAATTAAAAAACACGGCTGCCAACGCGAGTAAGTACGCACGCTAAGCCGAAAGAGGGATCACATATATGCATGTCAAAAACAAACAAGACTTTTGGTCCGGCATCATGTTTGTCGCCATCGGCCTTGGTTTTGCCTTTGGTGCGAGCCAATACGCGATGGGAAACGCCGCACGCATGGGGCCGGGTTACTTTCCTTTCTGGCTAGGCATTTGTTTGGCCTTACTCGGCGCCATCGTTACGTTGGGCAGTTGTGCGCACAAAGCAGAGCAAACGGAAGTCGACCGCTTTGACTGGAGGGTAGTACTGATCGTTATCGGCTCGGTGGTGTTATGTGGCGCAGCCCTGAACTTCCTGGGCGTTTACATTTCGATTTTCCTGCTGGTCTTTCTCAGTAGTTTTGCAAGTCATGATTTTAGCTGGCCAGTCGCCGCTCTCACCGCGGTCGCGCTCGTCGCTTTTGTTTGGCTAGCTTTTATCAAAGGGCTGGGCCTCGTGTTCCCCTTGTGGCCTGTATTTGTATCCTAAGTCTGGAGTGTGAATTATGGATTTACTTGAACATCTAGCCTTAGGCTTTTCAGTCGCGTTTACCGCTGAAAATCTGGCATATTGTTTGCTGGGTTGCTTACTGGGCACCCTGATTGGTGTACTGCCAGGCATAGGCCCTGTACCCACTATCGCCATGCTCTTACCGATTACGTACGTATTACCACCCGTGGCAGGCCTGATCATGCTGGCTGGTATCTACTATGGGGCTCAATATGGTGGCTCTACTACGGCCATCCTGGTCGCTCTACCAGGCGAAACCTCAGCGGTAGTGACCGTACTAGACGGACACCAAATGGCTCGTAATGGCCGCGCTGGGGCTGCACTGGCTATTGCTGCCATCGGCTCGTTCTTTGCAGGCTGCGTTGCCACCGTACTGCTGGCCGGCTTTGCTCCCCCTTTAGCCGAGGTTGCCTTTAAATTTGGTCCCGCGGAGTATTTCTCCCTGATGGTCTTGGGCCTCATTGGAGCCGTGGTGCTGGCGTCAGGCTCTTTGCCCAAAGCCATTTGCATGATCTTGCTTGGCCTACTCTTGGGCATGGTGGGAACAGACGTCAACTCAGGTGTTGCACGCTTTGATTTCGGTATTCCTGAATTGCAGGATGGGATAGATTTTGCCGTAGTGGCCATGGGCGTATTCGGCTTCTCAGAAATCATGAACAACCTAGAGTTGCGTGATCAGCGTGTCGACATCACTGAGAAAGTGGGCAATTTGTACCCCAACAAGACCGAGTTCAAGGAAGCATGGCCTGCCGCTGTCCGAGGTACTGCCTTGGGATCATGCTTGGGCATTTTGCCAGGCGGTGGTGCAGTACTTTCTTCCTTTGCCTCCTACACGCTAGAGAAGAAAATCTCCAAGCAGCCAGAGCGGTTCGGAAAAGGACACCCTGCTGGCTTGGCAGGCCCCGAATCGGCCAATAATGCCGCAGCTCAGACATCTTTCATTCCCTTGCTCACTTTGGGTATCCCAGGCAATGCGGTCACAGCTTTAATGATAGGGGCAATGACCATACATAATATTCAGCCTGGCCCACAAGTGATGAGCAGTCACCCTGAGTTGTTCTGGGGATTGATAGCGTCCATGTGGATCGGTAACCTGATGCTCATTATCCTAAACCTTCCATTGGTTGGCCTCTGGGTAAAGCTGTTACGCGTCCCCTACCGCATCCTGTTTCCAGCAATTCTGGTATTTTGTACAGTCGGGGTGTACTCCTTAAACTACAACGTGTTCGATATCTGGACCACAGCCGCCTTTGGCTTGATTGGCTACATATGGTCCAAACTACGCTGCGAGGGCGCCCCCCTATTACTGGGTCTGGTATTGGGTCCCATGATGGAGGAGTACTTCCGTCGAGCGCTCCTGCTCTCGCGCGGGGATTACACCACGTTTGTCACCCGTCCACTATCTGTCACCTTACTGATCATGGCTGCTATGCTTGTATTGCTCGTTGCCTTGCCCAGTATTAAGAAAAAACGTGCTGAGACCTTTGTAGAAGAAGACTAGTCCCTTCTTTTCTACGACTCAGTACGGCTTTCACCGGAGCAGTGCCAGCATGGCTGCTCCGGTCTTTTTTATCCTTATTCCTCCGCAACCCTACAGCTCAAGTTCGAACTTTACGTTATGCTGCACAGGTCATTTAACTACTACTTGCAGACCAACGTTTATGAGCTCCTTATTTGAACCTCGCTCCTATGCCCCCCAAACCGCGCAACGTATTGCATTTCTGGGCCTGGGGATTATGGGCTATCCAATGGCTGGCCATCTTGCCCGTGCTGGACACAACGTTACGGTTTACAACCGCAACACAAGTAAAGCCCTGCAATGGCAAGGAGAGTTTGGCGGCGCTATCGCTCACACTCCGGCTGAGGCTGCCGCACAGGCAGATATTGTGATGGCCTGCGTCGGTAACGACAACGACCTGCGTGCGATTTTTCTGGGTGAGCAAGGAGCCTTGGCTGGCCTACAAGCGGGCGGTCTATTTATTGATCACACCACCGCGTCGGCGGACGTAGCTCGTGAGCTGTATAAACAGGCTCAGCAACACGACATCCGCTTTATGGACGCCCCAATTTCAGGTGGGCAGGCAGGCGCCAATAAGGGCAAGCTCAGCATTATGTGTGGCGCCGATAGTATTGACTACGACCGCGCCCTGCCCTTGATGCTCAATTACGCACAAAGCTGCCACCGTCTGGGACCGATAGGTTCGGGCCAACTGTGCAAAATGGTGAATCAAATCGCAGTGGTGGGCCTATTACAAAGCTTGGCAGAAGCGATGGCATTTGGCGAAAACGCAGGACTGGATATGCAACAAGTTCTGGCGGTGCTCAATCACGGCGCGGCACGCAGTTGGCAAATGGAAAGCAAAGGGCCCACCATGCTGGCAAGGAACTTCCAGCCTGGATTTTCGGTGAAATGGATGCGCAAAGATTTAGACCTCGTCGAAAAAGAAGCGCAGAATAATGGCTCGGTATTACCGGTGACTGAGCTGGTGAATGCCCAATTCAAGCAACTGGAAGCCCAGGCAGCAGACGCGCTTGATATTTCTAGCCTATTTACGCTATTACAACAGCCCTAAAGAATCGCGACGCACAGTCACAGAATTAAGCAGGGGGAACCTTAAGGTGGCACATAAGCCGTAGCCACCCAGCTCATTAGGCTCCCCATCGCTAAGCTCGATCGTGCCCCCGTTACGCTGTGCATAGGTTAAGGCAATCGCTAGCCCTAAGCCCGAACCGCTTGCCCTGCTAGAGGGCCCGCCACGATCAAAACGTATAAACACTCCCTCACGCAAACTCGCCGCCAGGCCAATGCCATCATCCGAGACACTCACCCAACCGTGGGTCGCATTATGATCGGCACTCACTGTAATGCGGGAATGCGGCCCGGCGTGACTAATCGCGTTATGCAATAAGTTAGACAAGGCCTCATGTACTTCTGCGTCGTTAACCAGCACCGTTACCGGACTGTCAGCATCCAGCAGCCCTTCTACTGTGCGCCAACCCAGATCTTGTGACCGTTCACGCGCTAAAGGCACGTACTGCAGCACCATTTCTTTAGCCAGAGCGCGCAAGTCCACAGGGGCCGCTTCAGTGGCTGAAGTTTGCGTGGCATGCGCTAAGGATAATAACTGCTCTGTTAAGCGGGTGGCCTGACCCAACTGCTTATTGATCGCCGACAAGGATTCACGCACTCGCTGCAAATCTGGCTCACGACGAGCGTACTGCACTTGTGTTTGGATAATCGCCAAGGGTGTACGTAGCTGATGGGATGCGTCGGCTAAAAACCGTGCCTGCTTTTGCAGTACCTGTCGATACAAATCGATATGGTAATTAACGGAACGCACCAGCGGCATGACTTCGCGAGGTACCGCATAGGGATCCAAGGGACTGAGATCATCATGCTCACGATTCCGTATTTCGTGTCGTAATGCATTTAAGGGCCACAAGGCGATCGCAACAGAACACCACACCAACAAGACGGACAGGGCCAGCATACGCAAATTACGAAACAAGCTCTCGCGTAATGCCTCTTGCTGGGTGCGCAAGCGCATATCCAGGCTCTCGCCTACCATCACCACAATTTGCTTATGTACGCCCTCGTGATAGAGATCGCGCCATATCGCCACCATGCGCAAGGTGTCATTCCGAAAGAAGCCATCATAAAAAACAGGCATACCTTCGTGCTCAGCCAAGTTCTTGGGTCGTGGCAAGCCCTCCATTCCAAGCAGGGTTTGGGTTTTCAAACCATTCACCACGGCACCTGCCAAGGCAGGAATGGCCGGCGTAATTTCTTCCACTTTAAAATACTTGCGATTACCCGGGCGCGATTCCAGCATCACCTGAGCATAAAAAGGAGGATCAATCCGCAACGTACCGTCTTGATTGAACTCAACGCTGGTTTCTAAAATTTTAGCCGGCTCCAGCAAAGCCCCATCGTACACACTTTCCGTTAATGCTCGTGTCGCCCAATAGTCTTCCCAGCTATCGTATAGCAAAAGCGCCACCACACCGGGCATGAGCAATGCCAGCAACCAGAACCGTAGACCTAAATTCCAGCCATTGAGCCCCTGACGTACGCTCATGAGTGTTCAGTCCACGGCACACTTTCTTCAAGCATATAGCCCAAACCCCTGACTGTGACGATACGCACATCGGTCTGCGCCAGCTTTTTTCGAAGGCGATGCAAGACTACCTCGATGGCATCCGGGCCTGCATCACTATCTTGCTCAAACACTTGCTCGTGCAAACGGCTTTTTTCTACCGGTAAATCAACGTTTGTAATTAATGCCAGCAAGGCAGCATGCTCACGAGGGGTCAGATGTAACACTACACCACTGAGCAAAAAAGCACGATTTGCCGGATTATATTCAAGTGAGCCACAATTTAACGAAGCACTGGCTTACAAACCTCGGTTCCGGCGTAACAAGGCCATCAAGCGTGCCTCGACCTCCTCAAGAGCAAAAGGCTTACTCACAAAATCATCGGCACCCAAATTCAAACCTCGAACCCTATCGTGCAAGGTGCCTTGTGCAGTCAGTAATAAAACAGGAATCTGGTTACCGGCTGCACGCAGCTCACGCAAAAAAACCAAACCATGTTTATCCGGCAATCGTAAATCCAGCACCATAGCGTCGAACTGCTGAGACGCCAAGAGCTCTTGCGCACCGCTAACATCTGGAGCGTGCACAGGTAAAAAACCACTTTGCGCTAATGCCCGCTCCAGCCAGGCAGCCATCTCCAGCTCGTCTTCAACTAAAAGGATGCGCATGTCTACCTGACTCCTGCACGAGTTCTTTACTCCCGTTTTGCGAGCGCTGACGCAAATAACGATTTTCCTGACGACGACGAAATAAAATTCCTGACAACTCATTGAGCGCTTGCATGTAAACTTCACGCTTAAACTCAATGACCGAGTCGAGTGGAACCCAATAATGACTCCATCGCCAGGCATCGAATTCTGGGCTAGATGTAGAGCGCAAGCACACATCACAATCACGCCCTACCAAACGCAGGAGAAACCAGATCTGTTTTTGTCCTTTGTAATGACCACGCGCTTCACGTCGTACATAATGATTAGGTACGTTGTAACGAAGCCAGTCGCGTGTCCGTCCCAATATACGAATATGCTCTGGGAGCAAGCCCACTTCTTCATGCAACTCACGGTACATAGCCTGTGTAGGTGTTTCCCCATACTGAATACCACCCTGAGGAAACTGCCAAGCATGCTCCCGTACTCGCTTGCCCCAAAACACCTCGTTTTTACGATTAACGAGGATAATTCCAACATTAGGACGGTAGCCTTCTCGGTCTAACATAGGCCACCTCTAAACGAATTCAATACAATTACACCGATTATACGTTCCTGAAGAGTTCCCTACCATGTATGCAAGCCAATATCATATTAATACCCTAAAAGAAGCCCCTGCAGAAGCCGAAGTCGCCAGCCATCAACTAATGACACGCGCCGGCATGATACGCAGAGCCGCTGGCGGCATCTATACCTATATGCCTATGGGCTTAAAGGTGCTGCGCAAAATCGAAACGATTATCCGTGAAGAAATGGATCGTGCCGGAGCCATAGAGTTACTGATGCCTGTTGTGCAACCGGCTGAGCTCTGGCATGAGTCAGGACGCTGGGAGCAATACGGTGAAGAGCTGCTCCGTATCAAGGATAGGCATCAGCGTGACTTTGTCCTGCAGCCCACCTCGGAAGAGGTCATTACCGACATAGCACGTAATGAAATTCATAGCTGGCGCCAGCTACCCGTGAATTTTTATCACATTCAAACCAAGTTTCGAGACGAACGCCGTCCACGCTTCGGTTTAATGCGCGGGCGTGAGTTCACCATGAAGGATGCTTACTCCTTCGATCGGGACGCTGAGTCCGCACAGGCCAGCTACGACACTATGTACGCTGCCTATATGAAAATCTTCCAGCGTCTGGGTTTAGAGTTTCGTGCCGTAGCCGCCGATACCGGCTCTATAGGCGGCTCACGCAGTCACGAGTTTCAGGTCATTGCCAACACAGGCGAAGACTTAATTGTGTACAACCCCAACACCGAATACGCGGCCAATATCGAATTGGCCGAAGCGCCTTGCCTGTACGCTGAGCGCGCGCCTGCCAGCCAAGCTCTGCAGAAAATAGCGACGCCGAACGCCGCCAAGTGCGAGCTGGTGGCCGAACTACTCGGTCGTCCCCTGAGCGATACCGTGAAATCCGTTGTCTTGGCTACTGATAGCGAACAAGATGGCCAACGCAGTACCCAGATCTGGCTCTTGCTAGTGCGTGGAGACCATGAGGTCAACGAGATCAAGGTTTCAAAGCTCGAGGGGTTCGAGCAAGGCCACCGCCTGGCCAGTGAAGCAGAAATACTCGACACTTTCGCTTGCCCTCCCGGCTATCTGGGTCCTATTAACACCAGCAAGCCCGTCAAGGTAATCGCCGACTTAAGTGTTGCCAATATGAGCGACTTTATCTGCGGCGCAAATGAAAGCGGCTTTCACTATGTGGGGGTTAACTGGGGACGTGATCTACCCGAGCCTGTACAAGCGGACCTGCGTAATGTGGTCGATGGTGACCCTGCCCCTAACGGAGGTCAACTACGTATTCAGCGTGGCATTGAGGTGGGTCACGTGTTTTTTCTGGGTGACACCTATTCACAAAAGCTGCAAGCCAGCTTTCTGGATACCAATGGCAAGCCTGCCATTATGCAAATGGGCTGCTACGGCATAGGTGTGAGTCGCATCGCTGCCGCAGCCATTGAACAGAACCACGATGCGCAGGGCATGATCTGGCCACGCACCATAGCGCCTTTCGAAGTGGTTATTTGTCCCATTGGCTATCAAAAAAGTGAAGCCGTGAAGGAACACGCCCAGAACCTTTACCAAACGTTAAAAGCTCAGGGCATAGACGTGATCCTGGACGACCGGGATATCCGTCCAGGCATTATGTTTGCAGACTGGGAACTGATTGGTGTGCCCGTACGCATCACCATAGGAGACCGTGGACTGAAAGAAGGTATCGTGGAAATACAGTCGCGCCGCGCCTCAGAGAGTGACAAGGTAGCTGTCGAACACGCCGCTCAAAGCACGCTGGATCTGCTCGCTAGCCTCTAAGTATATTTTTGCATCAGCATGACACTCTTTTTATACATATTAGGGTGTTATGCACCAACTGCTTACTTTACTATGACTACTGAAACCAGCAGAAAAGACTTTGCACTACAAATTCGCGTATATTACGAGGACACTGACGCCGGAGGCATTGTGTACTATGCCAACTATCTGAAGTTTTTCGAACGCGCACGTACAGAATGGCTCAGGCAGTTAGGGGTAAATCAATCTGAATTAGCCATAAGCGCTCAAAGAGCGTTTGTGGTCAAGCAAGTTGAAATACAATATAACAAGCCTGCTGCACTCGATGATTTGCTCAATATTCATAGCCGTATTAGCCATCTGGGTGCTGCCAGCATACACTTTCACCAAGAGGCTTGGCTAAACGGGGAACTGTTGTGCAGCAGTGCTATCCAAGTCGTTTGTGTTGATGCGAAAACCCTTCGCCCAGCTAAACTTGATCTTAACTTACGAACTCTATTGTTAAAGGTTCAGGACTGACCATGCAAGCTACTAGCGAACTGTCGCTGCTCTCGCTACTTCTGAATGCCAGTATCCCAGTTCAACTGGTCATGCTGATTCTCTTGGGTATCTCGATCCTGTCGTGGTCCTATATTTTCAGCAAGCGTGCCACGTTAAAACGTACCCAAGAACAAACCCGTCGTTTCGAAGATGACTTTTGGGCGGGTGGCGATTTAACCGTACTTCAACAGTCTATTGCCAGTCGTCGCGACGAGCACGGAGCGCTGGCACGAATTTTTGAATCGGGCATGACCGAATTCATCAAAGCCCGCCGTAACCACACCTCTGGCTCAGCAGCCCTAGACGGCCCACGCCGTGCCATGCGTGCCAGCTACCAGCGTGAACTGGACAACTTAGAAACACGTCTTAATTTTCTTGCCTCCGCAGGCTCTGTCAGCCCCTACATCGGCTTGCTGGGAACTGTCTGGGGTATTATGCACGCCTTTATTGGCCTATCAGGTATGCAACAAGCCACGCTTGCCTCTGTTGCCCCAGGTATTGCGGAAGCTCTGATCGCTACCGCCATAGGCTTGTTTGCTGCCATTCCGGCGGTGGTTGCCTATAACCGCTTTACCAACGAAATTGATCGCATTTCGATACGCTTCGAAGGTTTTATAGATGAGTTTCTGAACATCTTGCAACGACAGGTGAACTGATGCCCTCTATGCGTGGTAACTCGCGCCGAGCCAATCGGCGCATGACAAACGAAATCAACGTAGTACCGTATATTGACGTGATGCTGGTTCTGCTGGTGATTTTCATGGTCACCGCACCCATGATCACCCCTGGTTTGATCGAACTACCTTCAGTCGGGCAAGCCTCCGAAGTCACAGCTACCCCTGTCGAGTTACAAATCAACAAAGAAGGTGAGTTAGCCATACGACTACGCGACGCAGGCTCGGAGTTCGAAACGATCAGCAATGACCAGCTACTGGCCGAGGTCCGTAGCCGCATCACTGCAGAAAGTCCTGTTGTGATTGCTGCCGACGGCAAGGTACCTTATGAAGATGTTATGAAAATCATGGATACCCTGCGCTCGAACGGCATCACTAAACTGGGCCTATTGGTTAATCAGGACGATGGACCTAAGTAAACGCCCACTATCATAGACAGTAACGAATCAATTCGCTCTTAGCGTCCGCCTAAATTTGAATGAAGCAGAAAAAAAACTCCTCGCACCGAACTGGCAGTCGCCGTAATCAGCAACAAGACGACGATAAACGTGGTCTGCGTTATGCATTGCTTTTACACGGTGCGATTCTGCTCGCCTTACTTATCGGCTTATGGACCTCTGCGCCCAAAACACCGAATGCTATCCAGATAGAACTGTGGATGGATGGGGACGCCCCCGATGCGGGCAGCCTCACAGAAACGAAGGAACCAGAACCCACACCGGAGCCCGTTGTAGAGCCTACGCCCGAACCTGAGCCAGTGCCTACTCCTGAACCTGAGCCTGCTCCCGAGCCAGAGCCCACCCCCGAACCGACTCCTCAGCCTGAGCCCACTCCTGAGTTACCGCCCCAACCCGACCCTGAAATAGCCCTTGAAAAAGCCCGTAAGGAAAAGGCAGAGCAGGAACGCAAGGCCAAACTGGAAGCAGAACGTAAAGCCAAACAAGAGGCCGAAGAAAAAGCCAAGCAAGAAGCAGAGCGTAAAGCAAAGCAAGAAGCGGAGCGCAAGGCTAAAGAGACGGCCGAGCTAAAGGCGAAACAAGACGCGGAGCGCAAGGCCAAAGAAGCGGCTGAGCTAAAAGCCAAGCAAGAAGCTGAACGCAAAGCCAAAGAAGCAGCCGAGCTAAAGGCCAAACAAGAGGCTGAAGAAAAAGCCAAACAAGAAGCGGAGCGTAAAGCCAAACAAGAAGCAGAGCGTAAGGCTAAAGCCGCTGCTGCCGCAAAAGCAGAAGCTGAGCGCAAAGCGAAGGAAGAAGCGTTCCGCAAAGCGATGCGCGAAGGCACTCCGGGCAGGCCTGGTGGCACGGCCAATCGCAACCAAGCTGGTGGCGGTGGTGGCGACGGTGGCTATGCCGCTCAGGTACGCAGCTGTGTCCGCCCAAGAGTTATATACAATATCCCTGCGCGCAGTGATGTGCGGGGCAACCCCACCTTGCAATACCGTGTGGACTTAAGTCCCAGTGGTAATGTAAACCGGGTACGAATACTACGATCTTCCGGCATCCCTCAGTTTGACGATGCCGTGGAAAAGGGTATTGCCAAGTGCAACCCATTCCCAAAACCTCCAAATGGTCAGTACCCTTCATATATTGATGGTGACTACCGTATGTTTGACTAATCAGGAGATTTCTTCATGACCGCCGCAAACCCAGCCCTAGGTAGAGTACGCCGGCCCTGGCGAGCCATGGTTTCGGGGCTATTGGCCATGGCCTCGGGCCTGATCATCAGCCAGCCAGCCCAAGCCCAGTTACGCGTAGATATTTCAGGCGTAGGGGCTACCCAATACCCCATCGCCATTGCTGACTTCGCCGATAACCCGGCATCGCAATCACTGGCCGAGGTGATCCGAGCCGACTTAAGCCGCTCAGGGCAGTTTCAACTCATTAATGCTAACAACGCCAATCTGAATGCCGAAAGCAGCATTCAATACGATGACTGGCGTAACCGCGGAGCCGATTACTTAGCCTACGGCTCGGTCAGCGGCAGCGCAGGCCAATACTCCATCAGTTATCGCTTAGTGGACTCGGTACGCCAGACTCAAATAGATGGCGTAGCCTTTGCCGGCTCTGAAAAAGAATTACGCCGTATTTCCCACCAAATAGCTGATCGTATCTACGAAAAAATCACGGGCATACGTGGCGTTTTCTCGACTCGAATCGCCTATGTGTTGCAAACAGGCAACAGCTATGAGTTACAAATTGCAGACGCAGACGGACAAAATCCGCAGGTTATGTTGCGCTCTAAGCACTCCATTATTTCTCCGGCATGGTCTCCAGACGGTTCTAAATTAGCCTACGTTAGCTTCGAAAATGACAAGCCTGTGGTGTATGTGCAAACCTTGGCAACAGGTCACCGAGAGCCTTTAGCGAACTACAAAGGCAACAACAGCAGCCCTGCATGGGCTCCAAACGGGCATGAACTAGCGGTTGTGCTGTCTCGCGACGGTATTTCCCAAATCTATACGCTTAATGCAAATGGCACAGATTTACGTCGTGTTATGCGCTCACCACTCATCGATACTGAGCCTGCTTTTACCCCCGACGGACGCTCATTGGTATTTGTAAGCGATCGTGGCGGAGCGCCCAATATTTATAAAGTTGACCTAAATGGAGGGGATGCTCAACGCATAACCTTTAACGGGAGTTACAATATATCACCGGAGGTCTCTGCAGACGGTACTAGTCTTGTATACGTCACACGCAGAAACGGTGCGTTCCGAATTGCCACGCAGGATATGGCAAGCGGAGCCGAGCAACTACTGACGACAGGTCCCGACGATCAGTCTCCGAGTTTTGCCCCCAATGGGATGCAGATCTTGTATAGCTCTGTTCAGGGGGGACGCAGTGTTTTAGCTGTCACATCGGTGGATGGTCGCGTACGTCAGACCCTCTCGTCCTTGAACGGCAAAGTTCGCGAACCCACCTGGGGACCCTTTACCAACTGACATCCTGTGTGACTCTTTTTTCAAAAGGAATTCAAATGAGCTCGCGCATTTTTAAAAGTTTTTCGATTGCCGTAGTTACTGCTGCTTTAGCGGCTTGCAGTTCCGTACCTTTGGACGAAACTGCAGGTAGCAGCACAGGCACTGGCACCGACTCTGCTCGTACCGGTCAGATCATGGATCCGTTCAATCCACAAAGCCCACTAGCGCAACAGCGTTCCGTGTACTTTGACTTTGACGGCTACGTTGTTCCTGACCAATACCGTAACGTTGTTGAAATGCACGCTTCTTACCTAAGCGGCAACCCACAGCAAACTGTTCGCATTGAAGGCAACACAGATGCACGTGGCGGTACTGAGTACAATCTGGCACTGGGTCAGCGTCGTTCCGAAGCAGTCGCGCGTATGATGAACTTGCTAGGCGTGAACAACAATCAGATTGAAGCAGTTAGCTTCGGTAAAGAGCGCCCGAAAGCGCTCGGTACTACCGATGCTGACTACGCTGAAAACCGTCGTGCAGATATCGTTTACCAACGCTAATCTTAGCTCGACTTAATGTGGTTCCAACGCCGTGGCCATCTTGTGCCGCGGCGTTTTCACTGGTACAGGATTTTTTATGCAAGCTTATATCAAGCCATTTCGCCTGGCGGCCTTTAGTCTAGCCCTGCTTGCCTGCTTCCCTGCTCACGCCTTTGCAGATGATGAAGCACGTCGCGCCATAATTGAACTGCGACAACAAGTTCAGCAAATGCGTGAACAGAATCAACAAGCGCAACTGAATCTGGCGGCTCAAATTGATAGCCTGCGCCACGAAGTGGTGACCTTACGAGGGCAAGTGGAAAAATTAGGGTGGGAAACCAGTAATTTGCGTCAAACAAGTAACGACGGCAATACCCAACTCACTGCCAGTGACCCTCAGGAACAAGCCGTCTTTGATAGCGCCATGGACCTTTACCGTGCCGGGCAATACCAAGAGGCCTCCGAAAGCCTGGGTGCCTTCATGGATGCTTACCCCAGCAGTGTACTGATCGACGATGTGCGCTTTTATCAAGGTAGCAGCCTATACGCTCTGCGCAATTACAAAGGGGCCTCGGAACAACTGCAGAAAATGGTCAAAGAATCCCCCAAAGCTCCACATGCGGCTGACGCACTTATGATCGCCGCATCGTGCCAAATCGAGCTCAACGATTTAAATGGCGCCAGGTCTTTACTGCAACGTATTGTCAAAGAATATCCAGAGACCGAAGCGGCCGATACGGCGCGTAATCGTCTCAAGCTACTCGAATAAATAGCACATGACTGAACCACAGGTTCAACAAGAAGTCGTTAATCTGGATGGTTTCACACAATCCATGCTGGTATCGGGCCAAGGTCCGATACTGCTGCTGATTCATGGCTCATTGTGTGATTGGCGCTACTGGCGCTGGCAGTTACCTGAACTGTCGAAGCATTTCACTGTACTAGCGCCTAGTCTGCGTCATTACTGGCCCCATACGGATAGCTCCGGCCCCTTTACAGCTCACTCCCATGCCCACGACCTGAGCATGCTCTTGCAACACTGTTATCCCTCGCAAGCTGTACATGTTCTGGGGCACTCACGGGGCGCACACGTAGCTCTGGAACTCTACCGCATCCTTCCCGATCAGATTCAAAGTCTAAGCTTGGCTGACCCAGGTATCCCCACAGGCGCGCACTACTCCAACCAGGCCTTGTTAAGCCAAGTCACACAACGGCTACAAGCGAATGACACAGACGAAGCGCTGCGCATTTTTGTCGACACAGTAAATGGCACAGGCACTTGGAAAAAAATGGTGCCTTGGTTCAAAGAGATGGTATTTGATAATGCTGCCACGCTGCTGTTGCAGCAACACGAATCCAGCTCAACACTAGACTTAGACTATTTGGAAGGGCAGGACATACCCTTGTACTTCATCACAGGAGAAAATAGTCCTGTTCGCTATGCATACTGCATGCAATTAATTAGCCAGCACCTAAAGCCAAGTAGCACAACTCGGATTGCCCATGCAGCGCATGGCATGAACCTAGCTAATCCTAAAGCCTTTAATCAAGCAGTCCTCAGCTCTTTGTCATCACTTAGCTGAATAATAGCGCGTGCCTTGTGGAGGGCACTCAGCCCCTTCAGGACACGCGCTAAACAGGCTACTTAGTACGCTTGGGTCTTAGGTGAGCGCAACTGGCAGGTGGTTACGCTTTTACTATGATCCTCGTACAGCAACTCCAGGTCTATCGTGCCACCTTGCTGCAAAGCTTGGTTCGCTTGCTCTAGCATCACATGCAAACCACCGGGTTCGAAACTCACAGACTGGCCTGCAGCAATCGCTACACTAGCGGTATGCCCCATATGGCTCATACCGTCTTTCTGTGTGGTCTCGTGTACCATGACATCGTCATACGCTGGTGAGCGTGCGCCAATCAGAGCGACATCATCCTGACCCTGATTATTGACCACAAAGTAAGCGGCTGAGGGCACCGTACCGGGTAGCAAGCGTACCCAGCACTGATCAATATGCACACGATTATTGAGCGTAGCCTTGTCGAACGTAGCCGCCGGAATGGACTCATGCTGTCCGTGAGCTTGATGGCTGTGATCATGGTCATGATCCGTTCCGTCATGATGCGCCCACGCCGAGACTGAAAAAGACAATGCGGCACCCAGTACAATCCATTTTTTCATGTTGTTACTCCAGTAAATGACAAAATATTCACGAACATAAGAATATTTATTTACCTGGGCGGAGCACGCGCCCATAGACTGGAGTAGCTATCAGGCCGATAAACAGGCCGGGCAGCAGGTATCCATGGCAAGCGGATGACTGGCAATAACAACGCCAATGACAGTGATACGGCACCCGCTTTTAACCAAGCTGACTGAAACTGCGCCGAAAGCAGGCAATGCTGAGTATCGTCAAAATGCCCGCCAGACTCAGAGCTGCCGGACAAGCCCAAAACCTTCTGCTGATAAGAACTCAGCCCAACCGAACAAAAAGTTAATGCTGAATACGTGGACGGCTGTGCGGGCATATACCCTTGAGGTACCCACGCACGCATTAACATCGCCACGATCACGACGATAATAGGCAATGCCAGAGAGCGGCTTAACAGCCTGGGCGCAAAAGATACCATAAGCTCAAAGTGTACTATGACCAGCTTATTCGTACAGTAGTTAAAGCGACTAGTGTTTATCGTACAGCCTGCTACAGTAAGCATTCCTACTATCTATATTGCCAAACCTTATGACAACAAGCATGAATACAAACGAGATAAATTCAGGCAAAATTAGCGTGGCTGATTTTCGCCAATTATTAACAGACCTGCATCCTTTTGCCGCGGTACTGGATATCGATGTGCAAACAATTGGCCACGGGACGGCCACACTCCTCTTACCCGATCGTAGTGCCCACCAGCGTCTGGGCGGCATGGTTGCCGGACCCATGCTAATGGGCTTAGCAGATTTGGCCCTTTATGCAGCTGTTGTAGGTGCCACAGGTAATGAGGATGCGGTAACATCTAGCTTGAGCATCAATTTCTTGCGTAAAGCTCCTAGTGGTGGCGTACTCGCTCACGCCAAAGTCCTTAAAACGGGACGCACCTGCGCAGGCGAAGTCACCTTAGTACCCGCTCAGGGTGGTGAGCCTGTCGCACATGTAATCAGCACTTGGTCGCTTCCTCGCAGCTCCTAACACACACACTTTTATGCCACCCAGCTCCACCTGGCGTCCACAATGGCGAGCCGAGCTTTTCGCCTCCTGCCGTTTGGGCGCCCCACTGATTCTAACCAATTTGGCTCAAATAGCCTTGTTGACCACCAACCTTATTTATATCGGTCAACTGGGTGCAGCAGACTTAGCGGCTGCCTCGCTAGCAGCTAGCCTGTATCAGGCCTGCATGATTTTCTGCATGGGTCTGGTCTCAGCGGTGATTCCCCTGCTCGCCAGCACATTGGGCAAGAATCGCTACGATGTGCGTGGTGTTCAAACCATCTTGCAGCATGGTCTGCTTAGCGCCATACTCGTTTGCCTGCCGGTATGGCTGCTCCTATGGAATGTTGAGCCTATTTTGCTGCTCATGGACCAAGACCCAGGGGCAGCTCGCCAAGCTCAATACTATATGCACAGCCTGCAATGGGCTTTGCTTCCCTATCTGGCCTATATCGTGCTGCGCTCTTTTCTAGCCTCCATGGAAAAGCCTCTTTGGTCGCTGTTGATTGCCTGCGGCGCCATTCTTGTGAACGCCTTACTGGGCTATATTCTGATTTTTGGCCACTTTGGCTTTCCTGCCCTAGGCACGCGTGGCGCGGGCATTGCCACCGGTCTGGCAAGCCTGTTTATGTTTGGCGGCTTAATTTGGATTATTATCCGCCACCCCCATTTTCGTCGCTATCACGTGTTTCACCGTTTTGGCAACGTGCAAGGCACTGTTCTGTGGAACATGTGGAAATTAGGCATACCTATAGCAATCACCTTCACACTTGAGACGCTCGTTTTTTATGCTGCAGTCATGATGATGGGCCTGATTGGCAAAGCAGAGTTGGCGGCTCATGCGATTGCGATGCAAATTTCTGCCATCTCGTACATGGTGCCTCTGGGTTTTGGACAAGTTGCCACCATACGAGTGGGGCTTGCAGCCGGACGCATGCAGCCCCAAGCAGCCGCTTTGGCCGGCTGGACGTCCTATGGCCTAGGGGTAGGTTATATGTGTATATCTGCGTGCTTTCTTTGGTTATTTCCAGGCTTGCTCGTAGGTATATTTCTGGATGCCCACGACCCGCAAAACGTAGTGGTCATGGCACTTGCTGCCCAATTCATTACCTTGGCAGCCTTATTTCAAATTGGTGATGGCGCACAGGCTGTTGCCGCAGGTATGCTACGCGGTCTGCATGACACCCGCACACCTATGCTTTTGGCACTGCTGGGATACTGGATTCTAGGCGTACCCATAGGGGCCTTTTTAGCATTTAAACTTGATATGGGCGGCGTGGGTATCTGGATTGGTTTAATCACTGGCCTGTCTATCGTCGCAGTACTGCTCACCCTACGCTGGCAACATCGAGCACGTGGCTTACTACGCCAGCGTACACGCGAATACTAAAACAAAAAAGCGGATCTGCTTTGCGCACGATCCGCTTTTCACTGCCGTTTAGCTCAACAATTCGCCTATTTACGTGGCAACTTACCCGCTACGCCTTGCACATAGTAATCCATACGGTTCAAGGCGTCATCGTCCAAAAAGCCTTCCTCCAGACGAACTTTTCCGTCATTGTCGGTTACCGGTGCTGCAAAAGGCTGTAAGGTGCCAGCAACAATTTCAGCTTTTTTCGCCAAGACTAACTCTTTGACATCGTCAGGTACTGCTGGACCAAACCCCTCCAGCTCGGCCATGCCACTGGCTAAGCCACCCCACGTACCGTCGCCTTCCCACGTACCTTCCAGCACTTGAGTGGCTTTATCGGTGAAGTACTTACCCCAGTGATGGGTCACCGCAGCCAATTGCGCCTGAGGACCAAAGCGCAGCATATCGGAGTGGTAAGCGATGGCGTATTTGCCCGCTTCCTCGGCTGCTTGGACCGTAGCAGTAGAATCGGTGTGGTGCGTAATGACGTCGGCTCCCTGGCTAAGCAAGGTCACAGCGGCATCGCGCTCTTTGCCCGGATCATACCAAGTGTTCGCCCAAACAACGCGTACCTGTGCTTCAGGGTTCACACTGCGCAAACCAATGGTAAACGCATTAATCCCCTGCAAGACTTCAGGAATCGGGTGCGCGCCCACGTATCCAATCACATTGGACTTGGTCATTTTTCCGGCTAGCACTCCCGCCAAATAACGGGACTCATAAAAACGGGCGTTTGTGGTTGCCACGTTAGGGGCGGTTTTATAACCCGTGGAATGCACAAACTTCACATCGGGAAATTGCTTTGCCACCTTCTGTGTCTGGTTCATGTAACCAAACGAAGTGGTAAAAATCAGTTTATTCCCTTGCTGAGCTAAATCACGAATGACACGTTCCGCATCCGCTCCCTCGGGCACGTTTTCCACGTACTGGCTAACCACTTTACCCTTAAGGGCTGCTTCCATCTCTTTACGGCCGATGTCCTGTTGCCAGGTCCAACCCGCCTCACCAATGGGGCTTACATAGACAAACCCTACCTTCAGTGGTTCTTCTGCCTGAGCCATGGCAGAGGCCATTCCCAGAGAGGCTGCCACTGCAGTAGCGAATAGCGTATTACGCAAAAATTGAGCAGACATAAGCGTCCTTTAACTATTAGGATTGAAACTCTTGCCCAGGGAAGCAGGCATATTTAACCTGATCCAGTTGGCATTTCGGGAAATTAACACCAGTACCAAAATAGTGGCCAGATACGGTGCCATTGAAAGCAATTGTGAAGCAATAGGCACGCCCATTGCCTGAGCGTGATAACTAAATATGGTTACACCGCCAAATAAGTAGGCGCCCAGCAATACCCGACCCGGACGCCACGTTGCAAACGTGGTTAGCGCCAAGGCAATCCAGCCGCGACCGGCCACCATGCCTTCAACCCACATGGGTGTATAAACCTGAGAGATAAATGCTCCCGCCAAGCCACAACAGGCTCCACCAAATAATAAAGCCGCCAGACGTATCAAGCGCACGTTATAACCCAAAGAGTGTGCTGAAGCCGGGGACTCACCTACAGCACGCAGAATAAGACCTGCCCGGGTACGTAATAAAAACCACGCCACCAGTGCGCACAAGACCCAAGACACATACACCATGTAGTGCTGTTGAAACAAGGCAGGCCCCACAAAGGGCAAATCGCGCAGCCACGGCAAGCCATCTTTACTGACGACTAGCGAACTTCCCGAATAAGGAATGCCAATATATGCGGAAACACCTACCCCAAATAACGACAAGGCCAAGCCCGAGGCAATTTGATTCGCCCCTAGCCACACGGCGAGAAAGGCGAAAAAAGCGGCCATCAACATACCCGTTAAGGCCGCCAGCACAAAACCTAACTCTGCACTGCCCGTGTTCACAGCGGTAGCAAAGCCCACAATGGCAGCCATCAGCATCATGCCCTCGGAGCCCAGATTAATGACCCCGGATTTTTCATTCAGCAATAAGCCCAATGCGGCTAACATCAATGGGGTGCCAGCATTAATACTCGCAGCAATCAGTGGAGCGACATCCATCATCTTCTCCAAACCAGCCGTTTAGTGATGAAAACATCACAAATTAGTAAAGAAAACAACAATATGCCCTGAAAAATACCACTAATGGCATTGGGCATACCTAAGCGGCTCTGAGCCAGTTCTCCGCCTATATAAATAAGCGCCATGATGAACGAAGAAAAAATCACCCCAATAGGATGCAGCCGTCCAACAAACGCCACAATAATGGCAGCAAAACCATAGCCAGGAGAGACTGAAGGCGTGAGCTGCCCTACAGGCCCCATCACTTCAGCCGCACCGGCCAAGCCCGCCAAGCCACCCGACACCAAAAGCGACACCCATAAAGCACGACGCGAGGAAAAGCCTGCATACCGAGCAGCTAAAGGAGCCATTCCGCCGACACGCAAACGAAAGCCCGACATGCTACGGTTCAAAAATAGCCAGCCTAGTACCGCCACTACCCCCGCCAGTAAAATCGCTATATTTAAGCGCGTGCCGGGAATCAGAGCAGGAAGTAAAAAGCCATCAGAAAACAAACTGGATTGAGGAAAGCCGAACCCATCCGGATCCATCAGCGCGCCATGCACCAGGTAACTCAGTAAGTGCTGAGCCACATATACGAGCATGAGCGATACCAAAATTTCGTTAGCGTTGAAGTAATCGCGCAGCAAAGCAGTAATCCCAGCCCACAGCATTCCACCCAAAACACCACAAAGCAAGGCTGCTGCTACCCACCAAAACCCGCCATTCTCACCATTGTCGACCTGTAGGATAAATGCCCCTGCGCAAATAGCCCCTAGTACTAGTTGCCCCTCCGCACCAATATTGAACACATTGGCCCGAAAGCAAATTGCCAAGCCCACCGACACTAAAAGTAAGGGGATCAATTTCAGGCCCACCTCGGCCCAGCCTTGCAAGTCTTTCACCGGCTCAATAAAAAAAACTCGCAAGCCTGCCAAAGGGCTGGTGCCCATAAAGGCGAATAAACCGCCTACCACTGCCATCGTCAGCAGCACAGCTAAAAGGGGTGAACAAAAAGCCATCCAAGAAGAAGGCGCCGCCCTATTTTCTAATCTAAGCATGAGCATCCTCCCAGAGTCCGCTCATCCATTGCCCGATTTGGTCCACACTGGCCTGTGCAGTCATAACACATGGCGATAAACGCCCCTTCGCCATCACATGCAGACGGTCGCTCAGTGCAAATAACTCGTCCAGTTCCTCGGAAATCAATAAAATAGCGCAACCCGCGTCGCGCAAGGCCAGCAGTTCAGTATGTATTTGTGCCGCAGCGCCCACATCGACGCCCCAGGTCGGTTGAGCCACCAGCAAAACGCGTGGCTGGCGTGAGATTTCGCGCCCCATAATGTACTTTTGCAAATTACCACCGGACAAACTGTTAGCTAAGGCGTGATCATCGGGGGCCTTCACACTAAAGCGCTGAATAATACCGCTCGCCAATCGCCGAATCACTGGAAAACGTAAAAAACCATGTTGCACTGTCTCTTTGCCTTGATGAGACAACAATAGGTTTTGCGCAAGAGATAGCTCTGGCACAGCCCCTCGACCCAAGCGCTCTTCAGGCACGAAGGCCATACCGTGCTCCCGTCGCCACGAAGAGTCCTTCTGGCCTATAGGCTCATCTTGCAGCCATATCGCCTGCGCCTCAGTACGTAAGTCTTCCCCTGTTAAGGCTGCCAGTAGCTCTTGCTGTCCATTGCCAGAAATACCGGCAATACCCACTATTTCGCCTGCGCACAGCTCAAAAGAAACCGCTTGCAGCTCACAGGCGAAAGGGTGAGCTTTGGCTAACTGCAACTGCTCAACACGCATGACCACCGAGCCTTGCTGTGCGCTACGCTGGCCTAAGCCTGTTGGTTCGCGTCCAATCATCATGCGGGACAAGCTGGCAGCGCTTTGTTCGCGCGGGTCACAAGTACCTGTCACCTTACCACCACGCACTACTGTACAGGTATGACAAAGCTGACGAATTTCATCCAGCTTATGACTGATATACACGATACTGCAACCTTCAGCCGCTAATTGGCGTAAGGTTTCAAAAAGGCGTTGTACCGCCTGAGGGGTAAGGACCGAGGTAGGCTCGTCTAAAATAAGTAAACGGGGCTTGCTCAACAGGGCGCGTACAATTTCCACGCGCTGACACTCCCCCACCGATAGGGTGTGTACGTGACGCTGAGGGTCCAGATCCAAGCCGTATTGTTTGGCTGTGCTCGCAATACGTTGTTCCAGCTCACGCATGGGGATACCTGCGGGCAAACCCAAGGCGATATTTTCGGTAACTGTTAGGGTGTCAAACAAAGAAAAATGCTGAAACACCATCCCAATGCCCAGTTGCCGGGCCACTGCTGGACTGCTTATCTGTACGGGTTCGCCATCCACAAGGATTTGTCCCTGATCTGGCTTAACCACCCCGTAGATGATCTTCATCAGAGTAGATTTTCCTGCTCCGTTTTCACCCAAAACCGCGTGAATTTCCCCGGGCATGACCCGTAAATCAATATTATCGTTCGCGATCACTGAAGGATAAGCCTTAGTGATGCTTTTTAGCTCAAGGCGGGGTGACATGATAAAAAAATAAAAGAGCAGCCAGGCCAGACATTAGCCAGGCCACGTAAGTACAACAACGGAGTCAATCTTGCTTAGCGTTTACCTATAGCCGCTTCGATTTTCTTGTCAGTTTTGTACTGACTAAGGGCATACACTGCCCAAATAGCCGCAGGTATCCAGCCTATTAAGGTAATTTGCAAGATTAAACAAATAATCCCAGCAAAAGGCCTACCTATAGTAAAAAAGGCGAGCCAAGGTAGCAATAAAGCGATTAGCAGACGCATTTTAAGGTTCTACCTGTAGATAATGACAAGGCAATATTCTACCCTTTATTCTTGCTAAGCATGTAGCGCATACAACACAGGCCTTGCGAGCAAGGCCTGTGAGCACGTGTTTACAGAAAATCTTTACGAAGATCAGCAGCCGATCTCATGGACAATAAACCCGGCGCTACATCAAAGACCGTTTTGGCACCGTATTGCCCCATCTTTTGCAAACGGTGGGCGGCACGCGCGTACGCTACCAGCACACTCGATGTAAATTCGGGATTGCTGCCCAACTTAAGCGAATACTCCACCACTTGCTGCGAGCCCGCTGCTGACTGCCCACTGCGTATAACAAATCCTCCGTGGGGCATAGCTGCATGTTCGCGCTCCAAAGTGTCCAGATCAACAAAGTTCACCTCGGTATCGTAATCCGCAAAATAATCGGGCATGGTCACAATGCTCTGGCGTACCTGATCGGCATCAGCACCTTGAGCCAGCACGACAAAACACTGTCGACGATGCTTTTCCCGTGTCGATAAAGTGGGCTGCTCACCATCACGCACGCGCTGCACTGCCGCCTCGATCGGCAGGGTATATTGCACACCCGCTTGCACACCCGGCACTCGCCTTACCGCATCCGAATGCCCCTGACTTAAGCCCTTGCCCCAAAACGTATAAGTTTGTCCCTGAGGCAACACCGCCTCACCAAAAACACGATTCAAGGAAAACATGCCTGGGTCCCAACCCACTGCGATGAGCGCGGTTGTCTTAGCCGCCGCAGCACTGGCATCCACCGCCGCAAAATAGTCTGGAATCCGAGCATGTGTATCGTAACTATCAACGGTGGTAAACCATTTAGCCAGCCTAGGCCCTTGCTCGGGCAAGTCATTTTTTGAACCGCCACACAAAATTAATACATCGATATTATCTTTATGTTGCTCGATCTCATCCAAAGGATAAACAGCTACCTGCTTGCTCAGCAAAGTCAGCGCAGACGGGTCACGACGAGTGAAGACAGCCACCAGTTGCATATCTTCATTTTGCGACAGGGCGAGCTCTACTCCACGCCCCAAGTTGCCATAACCGGCAATACCTACACGAATCTTGCTACTCATAAATCTCTTCCTTAATGTAAATCGGCGCGTACTTACTCTGACACCATACGGGCGGCAAAACCCATGAATAAAGCACCCACTGCACCATTGCCCAAGCGCGCCAAGTTCTGATGCTTGCGAAACACCTCCGCCAAGCGATCGCCCCCAAAGATCAGTAGTGACAAATAGCTAAAGCTCAATATTTCTACTACTAAACCAAGCACCAAAAACGCCCAGCCAGTATGTCCTGCCGCTGGGTCTACAAATTGCACGAAAAAAGACACAAAAAACAAAATTGCCTTAGGATTCAGTAGGCTTAAAAACAGCGCTTTATGAAACCTACCGTGACGAGCAACTCGTGTATCGACAGCCACGACCTTCTCGGGGCGTCGAAATACCGATTGCAACAGGCGCACACCCAGATAAAACAAATAGGCGGCACCACAGTACTTCACCACCATAAACATGACAGGCATGGTTTTTAAGACGGACGCTGCACCCAAGGCCGCCAGCGTCATTAAAATCAAATCGCCGACGACCACCCCTAGGGCCGCTTTATATCCTTCACGCACCCCATGTCCGGCCCCGGTAGACAAGACATACAAAGAGTTCGGGCCTGGCAACACAACAATAAACGCCGTGCCCAGCACAAAAGCCCAAAAATTGATTATTCCTAGCTGTTCCAGCACGGTTCCCCCGCCCTACGCATGAAAAACTAATTTTAACGTTAAATAAGCAAGACAGGTTACACCCTTTGCGTTCCTCTACAGAGAAAGCAGCCCAATCCCTGCTGTCATCAGTCGACCCAGTCTTGCATACTCTCTAGCCACTGCCGCAGTACCGTTTGCTGTGGCTCTCCTAATAATCGCAAGGGAGCAGGTAACACGGTGCTGCTAACCTGCCCCTGCAAAACAGCCAGCGTAGCGATACAACGCAAGCCCCCACCGAACCGAGCAAAATAGTCCCAAAGCAATTGCAACTTATTATTCAATACTGCAAGTTGCTGAGTATCTTGGGTGCGCACCGCCTGCATGAGAGCCTGAGCCAAGCCTGGAAACCAGCCTGCTAAAACGCTATACCAGACCTCGCAACCTGCCTGTAAGCCCGTCACTGCAAAAGCATCACCACTTACTCCTAAACTCAGATGTGTAGGCATCCCCTGACGCAAGCTTTTTACGCGCTTTTGTGCCGCCATCACATCCAGCCCCAGGGCCGACAACTTAATGGAAGCCACCTGCGGTAACTGAGCAATGCTTTGCAATAACTCGGGCGTGAACGTAAAGCTGGTGGTGCGCGGATTGTCGTAAACCACTAAGGGCACCGATAAATGTCGGGTGACCTGTTCGAACAAATGGTAGACCTCATCGGGAAACAAAGGCTGATACGAAACTGGTGCCAGCATCACTGCCTGTACGCCCAGCTTTTGCGCATCATCAAGTAAATCCAGAACATGAGCTAAGCAAGGATCACCAATACTCACAAAAATCGGAATCGACTCGGCGTGCTCGACACTAAGCTGGGTGATGCGGTAACGCTGTGCGCGACTGAGGTATGCGTAATTACCTGTAGAGCCTAATACACCAATAGAATCAACGTTTGCTTGGACCAAACGCTGCATAAGCCGCACAAATGCCTTTTCGTCTACTTTGCCCTCACACAAAGGAGTGAGTGGAAATGCACTCAAGCCCGAAAACATAGTCTTGACCTCGCTTAAATTATGGGGGGGATTAAAAAGTATACACACCCGCCCCTATTTGTCATAGGTCAAAACTAAAAGTTAAAAAAAACCGGCCAATTAAGACCGGTAAAAAACAGGCTGGAGACTCATTACTACTTCGTTTGTAGACTGACTTACAAACAAACCACACCTGAAACCTAGACTAGCTCCAGCTCAGACTGTTGAATGTGCATAGAGCCTGTTTTTTGATGGCGCTCGTGCCAAGACAAGGCCTCGGCCAGAATATGGGGCGTGTGCCCACCACGCTCACAAGCCCGCTGATAATAATCGAGTAACTGGACTCGATAATCCGGGTGTGCGCACTGCTCAATAACACGTATTGCACGCTCTCGAGGCGCCAAGCCACGCAAGTCGGCTAGCCCCCACTCTGTTACTAAAACATCTACATCATGCTCGGTATGATCCACATGAGAAACCATGGGTACCACGCTAGAGATGCTGCCGGCCTTCGCGACTGATTTGCTGACAAAAAACGACAAATGCGCATTACGCGCAAAATCGCCAGATCCGCCAATGCCATTCATCATATGCGTTCCGCTCACATGAGTAGAGTTCACATTGCCATAAATATCGAACTCTAATGCCGTATTAATAGCAATGATGCCTAAGCGGCGAACTAACTCTGGATGGTTGCTGATTTCTTGGGGACGTAATACAACCCGATCGCGGTACTGCTCTACATTACTCAGAAAATGCTGTGTTTTTTCGGCCGATAAGGTCAAGGATGAGGCCGAGGCAAAACTCAACTGCCCTGAATCCAAGAGTGCAATAGCACTGTCTTGTAGTACCTCCGAGTACATGGTCATGCCGTAAAACGAGGACTCTAGCAGCCCATAGGTGACTGCATTGGCGATGTTGCCTATGCCCACTTGCAAGGGCAACAACGAAGCGCTGAGCTTACCCGCGACCACTTCCTGCTCAAGAAAGTGCACAATATGCCCGGCAATAGCCTGGGTTTCGGAGTCTGGTGCCGTAACGCTGGAATAGCTATCCGGGGTATCCGTAATAATAATTGCAGCAATGCGCTCTGGATCTATTGCAATTGCCGTATCCCCAATACGCTGCCCCACTTGAGTTAAGGCAATAGGTTGGCGATTAGGGCGCTCGGATGGTACGTAAATATCGTGCAAACCCTCTAAAGCGAGCGGCATGCTTAGATTGATTTCCACAATAATGTGCTGCGCTTGCTGCACAAAGCTGACGGTATTACCAACCGACGTACTGGGAATAATCGCACCCGTTTCTGTAATCGCCACGGCTTCCACTACGGCAACATCTATCGCGGGCAAATGGGCGCTACGTAGCTGCTCAGCCGTTAAGGATAAATGCTGATCAATAAATAGCACCTCACCTTGATTGATTTTTTTGCGTAGCGTGCTATCCACCTGAAAAGGCATGCGCTTTGCTAGCACCCCGGCCTCTGCCATGGTGGCATCGCTATTGTGTCCTAGCGAAGCGCCTGTGATCAAATTCAGTTTTAGCGACTCCCTTGCCGCTTTACGAGCCAGAGCAGCAGGTACCGCCTTGCAATCTCCTGCCCGGGTAAAACCACTCATGCCAACAGTCATACCGTCTTGAATGACAGCCACCGCCTCATCGGCCGTCATGATTTTAGTCAAGAGTTGCGGATAACGTATACGCTCGGTGTACATCTTGTGCTCCTGTAAGCAGGTAGTCTGTGCCGGGTGCAGCAGGCCCTGAATTGTTCACATTATTTTGCTAAGCAGCGCCTTATATCCTCAGGCTTGCTGTTATAGACTTGCAGCTTAGCATCGACATAATGAATAATTACGATCAATATCAGTCGTTTTTTTCATGGAATTAAGGGTGCACACTATGGATCTGCGTTCGCTTAAGTACTTCGTGGAAACTGTCCGCTTACGCAGTTTCACTGCTGCCGCGAATAGCCTTGGAGTCACACAGTCGACAATCAGCAAAATGATTCGTCAGCTCGAAGACGGTCTAGGTGAACCTTTACTCATCCGCGACACCAAACAATTTCAGCTCACCGACAGTGGTCGCGTGCTGATGGAACAAGCGCAAGATATCTTGCAGCGTGTGGACCGTTTACACGCTGAGCTACATGCTGTACAAGCGCTGCAAGGAGGCAGGCTGGATATAGGCATTCCGCCTATGATCAACATGCTTTTCACCGAAGTTTTACAAGAATTCAAGCAAAAACACCCTAAAATTGAATTGAATTTACATGAAGATACCGGCATGGGCATGGAGGCCATGGTCAGCAATGGTGATCTGGAAATGGGTTTGAGTATTTTGCCCATTAAGCCAGATAATCGCCTAAGTTGGAGCCATGTAGCTCGCCACGAAGTGTGGGCTATCGGGCACAAAAACTGTTTTAAGTCCCTGCACCCGGTCATCACTCTGAGCGAGTTGGCCGATATGCCCTTAATTTTTTTAAACGAAGACTTCGCGTTGACTCGCAGCCTGCGTTTGGCATTTGCTCAGGCCGGACTGGCTATTAAAGTGAATGCACAAAGTGGGCACTGGGACTGGGTCGCCGCCATGGCCAAAGCCGGTATGGGGGTAGCTTTGCTGCCCGAGCCCTTTATACACTCGCAGCTTGACGCCAATACACATGTAGCGAAAGTGCAAAACCCTCAACTGTACTGGGATGTCGCCTTATTATGGAAAGGCAACTATGTTTCCCTAGCTGCGCGTGCTTGGCTAGAGATCTGCCAACAGCGATTAGGCAAGCTATGGCTAGATGTAGAACTGCCTGAGTAAATTAAAAAAACCTGATCACAATGAAGTGACCAGGTCTTTCAGTGCTAGCTCAATTCAAAGCACTACGCACTCAGGCCGATACTGCCTCAACAGGCTGCTCTTCATCCATAGAACTGCGGATCATGTAGTCAAAAGCGCTCAGTGCAGCCTTGGCGCCTTCGCCTGCGGCAATAACAATTTGCTTATACGGCACTGTTGTCACATCACCCGCCGCAAAAACACCCGCTAAAGATGTCGCTCCGCGAGCATCGACCTCGATCTCACCAAAGCGGGACAAGCCCACTTCGCTGCCTTTGAGCCATTCCGTATTCGGGACCAAGCCAATCTGCACGAAGATACCATCTAATACCAAGCGTTTAGACTCGTGCGTAGTGCGGTCTTTGTACAGCAAGCCGCTTACCTTTTGACCATCGCCTAATACTTCTGTTGTTTGCGCCATGGTAATAATCGTGACGTTAGGCAAACTACGTAGCTTACGCTGCAACACATCGTCAGCGCGTAACGCCTCACCAAACTCGAGCAATGTAACGGACTTCACCAAACCGGCCAAATCGATGGCTGCTTCCACACCCGAGTTCCCACCACCTACCACTGCTACATCCTTGCCTTTAAACAAAGGACCATCGCAATGTGGGCAATAGGCCACGCCACGGTTACGGTACTCTTGCTCGCCGGGCACACTCAACTCACGCCAACGCGCTCCTGTCGCCAGCACGACGCTTTTCGCTTTTAGCGTACCGCCACCGTCGATATCCACAACAAGCTGTTTACCTTCACGACGTATATCAGCGGCACGATGTAAGTTCATGACATCTACATCGTATGTCTTAACGTGTTGTTCTAGCGCTGTGGCAAATTTTGGGCCGTCCGTTTCAATCACAGAAATATAATTTTCTATGGACATGGTATCCAGCACTTGACCGCCGAAACGCTCGGCGACAACGCCGGTACGAATTCCCTTGCGCGCAGCATAAATAGCCGCAGCAGCACCAGCCGGACCACCACCTACAATCAATACATCAAACTCATCTTTGGCGTTCAATGCTTCGGCACGTGCTTCCGTATTACCAGCACCTAACTTAGCCAACAATTCTTCTGCGCTCGCTCTGCCCGAGTGAAAACTTTCACCATTCAAATAAACGCTGGGCACAGCCATGACCTGACGTGCATCCACTTCGTCTTGGAACAGGGCGCCATCAATCGACACGTGCTTAATACGTGGATTAATCACCGCCATTGCATTCAAGGCCTGAACAACATCAGGACAGTTTTGGCAGGACAAAGAAAAATACGTTTCGAATACGTAATCATCCGGCAGGTTACGAATCTGCTCAATCACCGCCTCATCAAGCTTAATGGGATGACCACCCACCTGCAATAAGGCTAAGACTAAAGAAGTGAATTCGTGCCCCAGGGGTAGACCTGCGAAACTAACACTGATGTCGCTATCTGCTCGCTTGATGGCAAACGAGGGTTTACGGGCGTTTGCATCGGTGTTTTCTATCAAGCTCACCTTATCGGATAAGGCAGCGATCTCTTCCAGGAGAGTACGTAACTCAGCGGACTTGGGGGTGGAGTCCAGTGACGCGTCCAACTCGATGGGGTAGACGAGCTTTTCAAGGTAAGCCTGCAATTGAGTTTTGAGGTTTGCATCTAACATAGTAAGAGCGCCTTTTCCTGTAGAAATTAAAACTGAGAGCCAGCCAAACTGGCTCTCTGACGGGTGCCCCGCAAGGCACACCGTTACTTCTGATTCCAGCTATAGTCCAAAGACTTAGATCTTGCCGACCAAATCCAAAGAAGGAGTTAGCGTCGCTGCACCCTCTTGCCATTTGGCTGGACATACCTCACCGGGGTTGTTAGCAACGTACTGAGCAGCGCGAACTTTGCGCAGCAACTCAGAAGCGTCACGACCAATACCGTTGTCGTGAATTTCCAGAATCTTGATCTGACCTTCTGGGTTGACCACAAACGTACCACGCAGCGCCAAGCCTTCTTCTTCGATCAGTACGTCGAAGTTGCGCGACAGCAGGTGAGTAGGATCACCGATCAGAGGATAGTTCACTTTTTTGATCGCATCGGACGTGTCGTGCCAAGCTTTGTGAGCGAAGTGAGTATCTGTGGAGACACCGTAGATTTCTACGCCCATTTTCTGGAACTCAGCGTAATGATCAGCCAAGTCTTCCAGCTCTGTGGGGCATACAAAAGTAAAGTCAGCGGGGTAAAACACGAATACGGACCACTTGCCAGCCACTGTTTCGTTGCTGACGTCAACAAATTTACCATTATGGTAAGCCGTTGCGGTGAAAGGTTTAATAGTAGTGTTGATCAAAGACATGTTAGCTCCAATTAGCGGTTAACAATTGACAGTAAATTCATTATAGAAAAACGCTATTGATATGTAAAATTGATTAAAACAATCAACTCAATTGACGTTAGCTATCGAACAAGGCGAAAAAAAACTTTACGCACTCGCTAGGTCAATACTAACAAGAAGACCATGAAATTACTATGACAGCCGATACCCGTTTCGATGTTTTCATTCCCGCATACACCGTGCCAGCGCTTTCCAAAAATCAGGCTTATCCGCCAAAGCTACCGAAAAACGCAAGTAGGAACTAGGGCCTTGCTCTGGAAAAAACACATGGCCTGCCACAACCGTGTGTCTGTCTGCCTGCAAACGTCTGACTAACACTTCGCTATCGCGCCCCATATCGCACCACACAAACATGCCTGCCTGGGGTCGAAAATCTGGGAACACGCCTAATTCTGCCAAACCATCCAAGGTGCGTTCCAACCCATCCATGGCAAGATCACGCATACGCTGCATATGCTTTCTGTGCTGCCCCTCACTAAGCAAACGATGCACGACACGCTCAGTCAATTCAGGAGTCGTCATTCCGGACAGCATTTTTAAACGGGCCAGGGCCTCAACCCGCTCTGGGCTGGCTGCCAAATAAGCGGTGCGCAAACCTGCGGCTAAGGCTTTGGAATATCCCCCCACCAAAATAACACGCTGCAACTGATCTAATTGCGCCAAACGGTAGCCGTTACCGGGATGCAACTCACTAAATGTATCGTCTTCAATAAAAAAGAAGTCATGGCGTTCAGCTAATTGCAAAAGTTGATGCGCTTTGGCCAAACTCAAGCTAGAGCCTGTCGGATTATGAACCACCGAGTTAATCACCATCAACACAGGCTGATATTGCTGCACCACCTGCTCTAGCCTAATCATATCTGGGCCGTCCGCCAAGCGCGGCACGCCCACTACCTTCACGCCTGAGATCGCTAAACGGGCAAACACCAAATACCAAGCGGGCTCTTCTACCACTACACAATCGCCCGGCTTAAGGCTATGACGCAAGATTAAATCAATAGCGTGTGTTACCCCAGCGCACAACAACAACTGCGTGTCGGCATCTGCCTGCACACCCAACCATTCCAACTGAGCCGAAATGTGCTGTCGTAAAGGTGTATAACCATGTGAATGGCCATAGTCTAGTAAGCTGCTGCCCGCGGTGCGCGCTACGTAACGCACCGCCGCTTGCACACGCTGCGGGCTAAGCCAGTGGCGGGGGACCCCGGCCCCGTCATTCTGCCCCATAAAGGCTGCAAGCATCCACTCCAGATCAATACGATCTGAACGCTCTCCTTGCAATTGCACCTCAGATTGCATGACATCACGACGCGCCCGTACATAAAAACCTGAATATGGGCGAGACTCGATAAAGCCTAGTGCGACCAAGCGCTCGTACACAGTCACCACTGTATGCGGACTAATATGCCACGCTTGTGCTAGAACACGCACAGAGGGCAAGCGCGCGCCCGTACGCCAGGTTTTAAGTTCTGCCTGCAGGCGCGCCAACACTTGTTCTGTGACACTTTGCCCTTGGCCGCGTACAGGACGCCAATTAGCTACTTGCATGATGTAGACTCTGTATTGCCAAATTAACCAGTACAGTATGCTGCACCGCCTCATAATCTGTACTGCTACTGTGCTGAATTTTACTTTACGATAAAAACCTTTTCCACGTTTATCAGCCTCTTATCATGGCCACCACACTCTCTTCTGAAGCCTCTACAAACAGCAATAACTGGCAAGCCTATTACTACGCGTTACTGGGAGTGTTGATTTTTTCATTTACGCTACCCATGAGCCGTCTGGCGGTTACCGAATACAGCCCATGGCTGTTAGGCATGTTACGAGGCAGTATCGGCGGCACTACCGCAGCTGTTATTTTGCTGCTTACCCGCAGCCGCTTTCCCAATCGACAAGAATGGCGAAATATTCTCATTGCTTGCACTGGGCTTATACTCGGCTGGCCTCTATTATCTAATCTTGCTTTACAAACCGTGCCCTCGTCGCAAGCTGCGGTGCTCATAGGCGTTATTCCGCTTTTTACTGCCCTGTTTGCATCCCTGCAAAGCGGGCAAACTCTAAGTCGACGATTCTGGGGATGGTGCCTGCTGGGTTCGGGCCTAGTATTTGCCTACGCCATGCAAATTAGCCAGTGGCAATTTGAAGTTGGCCACTTGTACTTATTACTGGGCTCTGCATTTTCAGGCTTAGGCTATGCCTATGGTGGTCAGGTCGCTAAAACGCTCAGTGGCTGGCGTACCATTTGCTGGTGTCAGGCAGTAAGTCTGCCCTTAACCATACCGGCTAGCTTATATCTGGCTAGCGACCTGCAGCATGTACCGGGCTCCACCACTACCTTTGCCATGCTGTATCTGGCTTTAATGTCCTCGTTACTGGGTTTTTTCCCCTGGTACAAGGCGATGGCTATCGGCAATGTAGCAAAAATTGGTCAAGTCCAGTTGCTGCAACCTTTTCTGGCTATTTTGATTTCTGCTCTCTGGCTAGGCGAGCAAGTCAGTATGTTGACCTGGGCAAGCTGCGTACTGATCGTATTTATTATTGCTGCTAGTCGTAAATCATAGGCTCACATCCTTTACTGTCGCCCTACATGACTTAACAAAATATGGAGCTAACCAATTAATCGTTCACCTCGCGCTGCGGGCAGGCCACACTAGCCTATCTAATTAGCTTGTGGCCAGCCCCGTCGTGCAACGTAGTCAGCCGCTGACCACAGGGTTTAGCCGGACCGCCTATTGTGAATCAAGACAGCCCTACACTCGACACACCTACGCTTGTTCTATGGAAGCAGCTACGCTCCGACATAGAGCATATCGCCTATGCCCACCCTGACGCGGTCTTCGCCAGCTCCATGGCAGCCGAAGACATGCTGGTTTTTCATGCCTTAGCGCTCTACGCGCCCACCCTCAACACCTTTTCGCTCAACACTGGCCGATTGCACGCGGAAACTGTAGCCATGGCCGCACGCATACGTGAACACTATCAACGCGAGCTCATTTTCTATCACCCAAACCCGGAGCGCGTACAAGCACACGTTAAGCAACATGGGCTATATGCTTTTTATGACAGTGTGCAATTACGCAAAGAGTGCTGCCAAATACGTAAAGTTGAGCCCTTACGGCAAGCTCTTCAAGGGCATTCGGCCTGGATCACTGGACAACGACGCGAACAATCTCAAAGTCGTACCACACTACCTAAACAAGAATACGATCAAACTTTCGGCCTGGAAAAGTTCAACCCTTTGGCAGACTGGACGCACGAACAGGTCTGGTCCGTCATACATGGTCTGCGTATCCCCTACAACGCGCTGCACGACCAAGGCTACCCCTCCATAGGCTGCGAGCCCTGTACGCGAGCCATCAAACCGGGCGAAGACGTACGTGCTGGCCGCTGGTGGTGGGAGCAGCGCGACACGCTAGAGTGCGGCTTACATGCCAGCAACCTGCCATCAACCGCCCACACATAAAGGATCACCATGCCCAAGATCGTCTCGCGTACTCACTTGGATTGGCTGGAAGCCGAAGCTATTTATATTTTGCGTGAAATTGCCGCCGAGACCGAAAGGCCAGTCTTACTCTTTTCAGGTGGCAAAGACTCTGCCGTGCTACTCAAATTAGCAGAAAAAGCCTTTAGCCCCGCCCCCCTGCCCTTTCCTCTGCTGCATGTAGACACGGGCCATAACTACCCAGAAGTCATACAGTTTCGTGACCGACGCGCCGCAGAGCTCGGCGCTACTCTCATTGTGCGTACAGTGGATGAATCGATTGCACGCGGCACTGTGGTATTGCGTCATGCCCATGCCAGCCGTAACGGGGCACAGGCCACCACATTACTGGAAGCAATAGAAGAATTTAAATTTGATGCCTGTTTAGGTGGCGCACGTCGCGACGAAGAAAAAGCACGCGCCAAAGAACGTATCGTGTCCTTTCGTGATGCCTTTGGTCAATGGGATCCTAAGGCGCAACGCCCAGAGCTATGGAATATTTTTAATACACGCATCCATCCCGATGAAAATCTGCGTGTATTTCCCATTTCCAACTGGACTGAATTAGACGTCTGGCAGTACATCAAACAGGAAAACATCGCCTTGCCTGCTATTTACTACACACACCAACGTGAGGTAGTAGAACGTCAGGGCTTAATCGTGCCGATTACTCCGTTAACCCCTTTATTAGAAGGCGAGCAAGCCAGTTGGCGTGATGTACGTTTTCGCACAGTAGGTGATATTTCTTGCACCTGCCCTGTTTTGTCTGTCGCGGCCACACCTGATGACATTATTGCCGAAACTGCGCTCGCTACCGTTACCGAACGTGGCGCAACTCGTATGGATGACCAAACCTCTGAGAGCTCTATGGAGCTACGCAAAAAACAAGGGTATTTCTAATGAATGCTATCAATGAATCCTGGCCACAGAGTGATTTAGGTGTATTGCGTTTAATTACTGCTGGTTCGGTCGATGATGGCAAATCCACATTAATTGGTCGTTTGCTCGTAGATGCCCAAGCTGTATTTGCAGATCAAATTTCAGCGATTAAACGTTCCAAATACAAACGCACTCAAGACGCGGCTCCTGACTTAGCCTTACTGACCGACGGTTTAGAAGCCGAGCGCGAGCAAGGTATCACCATTGACGTCGCGTATCGCTATTTCGCTACCCCAAAACGTAAATTTATTATTGCCGACACCCCTGGCCATGAGCAATATACGCGCAATATGATTACCGGCGCCTCTACTGCTCATGCTGCGATTGTCTTGGTCGATGCAGGACGCGCCCAGCATGGGGAGCTGCTAACCCAAACCAAACGACACAGTACCGTGGTCAAACTGTTAGACATTCAACATCTGATTGTTGCCGTCAACAAAATGGATCTGGTCGATTGGAATCAAGCAGTATTTCAACGCATTAGCCAAGCCTACCAAGAACTAGCCGTACAACTAGGGCTAAACAGTTTTCATATCATCCCGATTTCGGCACTACAAGGTGACAATATCACCCATATTTCTGCCAAAAGCCCATGGTATGACGGCACACCTTTACTGCCTTTACTGGAATCCCTACCCTTAAGCCAAGCCGCTCAACAGCGTCCTCCGCGCGTTTTTGTGCAATGGGTAATTCGTCATGCAGGTAGCCAACTTGATGCGTTTAGGGGCTATGCAGGTCAACTTGAAGGCGGCCAATTACAAGTGGGCCAAGAGATTCGTATCTGGCCTTCAGGCACCCGTGCTGTGATTAAACAACTGCATCGAGCAGGCGCAGCGGTGGATCAAGTGCAAAGCGGTGATGCGATTACAGTAGTGCTAGATCGAGAACTGGATATCTCGCGCGGTGACCTGATTACCCTAGCCCAAGAAGACATTACACCCAGCAAACAATTTGAGGCTGAATTATGCTGGTTAGACGAGCAGGCCTTAACTCCAGGCCGTTTATATTGGTTAAAACAAGGCACACGCCTAACCCAAGCTAAAGTGCAGGCCATACATACCAAACGCAATGTACAAAGCTTACAAGAGCAAAGCGCTGAGGCTTCGCTAAGCCTCAATGACATAGGGCGGGTAAGCCTACAAACTCGCGATCCATTAGTGATTGATAGTTATAGCAATAACCCAGGTACGGGCTCTTTCATTCTGATCGACAATGGCACACACCAGACCGCCGCCGCGGGCCTGGTATGTGCCTAGCCCTTGCAAACTACACATTCACCTGCATATTTTGACGAACTAATTTGAGGGACTCTTGAGCAATCACGAGTTCCTCGTTCGTGGGCAAAACCAATACTTGCACCGCACTGTCGGCGCTCGAAATTAAGCCTGAACGAGTAGATTCGTTTTTGGCGGAATCTAAGCGCACCCCTAACCACTCTAGTCTGGCACTAATCGCTGCACGAATAAATGGGCTGTGCTCGCCTATGCCTGCGGTAAAGACCAAGGCATCCACACCCGCTACGCTCACGCATAAGCCTGCTAGGGTTTGCGCCACACGGAAGCAAAAATGATCAATCGCCAGTTGCGCCTGTGGCTCATCTGAGTCACATAGCACACGCATATCAGCACTAATACCCGACAAACCCTTCAGGCCAGATTCGGTATAAAGCATGGACTGAATTTGATCATGTGTCATGCCCTGCTCCATCATCCAAAGCAGCACGCCCGCATCCAGTTGCCCTGGCCTAGTGCCCATAGGCACACCATCCAGCGCGGTAAATCCCATACTCGTATCCATGCTCCGACCAGCTTTCAAAGCACATACAGATGCTCCAGAACCTAAGTGGGCAACTAACACTCGACCGGGATAAATATCAGGCCACTGTGCTTGCAACAGCTGACTAATATATTGGTAAGACAGGCCGTGGAAACCATAACGACGCACGCCACGCTCGTAATACTCTTTGGGTATCGCAAAATGGCTAATTACCGGGTCATGCCCCTGATGAAAGGCCGTGTCAAAACATGCTACCTGATAAATATTTGGCCAACGATCCAAAATAACTTTGACTGGCGCCAAGTTATTGCGCTGATGCAAAGGAGCCAAAGGGGATAAGCCATCCAAGTACTCAATCACTTCAGGCGTAATCGCTACGCTGGCACTGTATTGCGTGCCGCCATGTACGATACGATGCCCTACCGCAATCGGAGGCTTAGGCAAGTGTGCGATCAGCCAATCAGCCACCAAGTGCTGCGCAGTATGTAAATCCAAGGCCTGAGTGGGCGCTAACTCTTCTTTGACTAAGTCTTGCCCTTGCGCGTCTCGCACAGTAAAGCAAGGCATGCGACCACCAACACCTGAGATTTGCCCCCCATACGCAAAAGACAAGAGGTCATTGTCCAACACATCATAGACATGAAACTTCAAGCTAGAGCTGCCCGCATTGGCCACTAGAATTTGATCGTGCATACACTACACCTTAATCGCTGTACGAGCCAGATGCCCTGCATACAAGGAAGCAACCGCACACGATGCTAAACGGGTCACCTCGCTATCGGCTCGACTCGTCAAAATAATGGGTACCCGAGCCCCCATAACAATGCCAGCCGCTTTAGCGCCCGATAAGAAAGTCAGGTTTTTAGCGAGCATATTGCCGGCCTCAAGATCAGGCACTATTAGAATCTGCGCACGACCCGCAACCTTAGACTCTATGCCCTTGATACGCGCTGCGTCGGGACTAATGGCATTGTCTAACGCTAATGGCCCATCCAATATCCCACCTTGAATTTGACCACGGTCGGCCATCTTGCAAAGTGCTGCCGCCTCTAGGGTGCTAGGAATTTTCTGCGTGACCTGCTCTAGCGCCGATAATATAGCCACTCGAGGCGTCCCCAATCCTAGGCCTATGTGCAAATCGATCGCATTCTGCACAATATCTGCCTTCGTCTCTAGATCGGGAAAAATATTAATGGCTGCATCACTAATAAATAAAGGCTCGGCGTAGCGCGGCACACTCATCACAAACACATGACTTAAACGGCGCTCGGTGCGCAACCCCTTACCTTGGGTACACAAGACAGCATGCATTAACTCATCCGTATGCAAGCTGCCTTTCATTAACAACTGCGCCCTACCCGCCAAAACCTCCTGTACTGCCTGTTCAGCCGCAGCATGGCTATGCGGAGCATCAATAAGAGTAATACCGTCTAGGCTGTATCCATGCTCTTGAGCAACAGCGTGCAAACGCTGCTGAGGCCCAAGCAAAATGACGTCAAACAAACCCTGTTCGCGGGCCTGCAAAGCTGCCCCTAGAGACACTGCATCGCAAGGGTGAGCCACTGCACAGACTCGTTTTGGCTCCTTTCCAGCCTGAGTAATCAAGCGCTCGTAATGACTAGCTTCTGACATGGACACACCTTCAAGTGAGAAAAACCAAGATCAACAACCATACGATGAAATAGCGTATCAAACCATTATTACTAACGCACACACTTGACGCAGAACAAGCCGCACAGACTTGCGCATCCTAATAGGGCTTGGCCCAAGGCTCCTGCTTTAACTTCTCCACGAGAAAATCGCGAAACACATTCACCCGTGCTGGTCTGGCTCGACCCGGAGGGCTCAGCACGTGCAACACCAGGTCGGGCGCTTGCCATTCAGTCAGTACCGCTAGCAACCGCCCAGCCGACAGATCATCCCATACCAAAAAATCAGGTAATAACGCCATGCCTAAACCACCTCGCAATGCAGGCAGTAAGCCCTCCGCATTATTCATGCGCAATACAGCACTCACCTGTTGAGAAAAACTGCCCGCTGTAGCGTGTTTAAAATGCCAGGTCTGGGGGCTGCGCTCATAGGCATAGCGCAAGAGATGGTGATGCGCTAATTGACGGGGGTGGGTTAACTGGCCATGGCGCTCTACATACTCAGGACTGGCTAATAAACGCAACTGGACTTTGCACAAAGACAAGGCCAGCAAGCTGGAGTCCTCCAGAGTCGAAATACGTAAAGCCAAGTCAAAGCCTTGATCCACAATATCTGTGCGTGCATCGCTGAACTCTACATCCAGCACAATACCAGGGTAACGCTGCATGAATTCGGGCAGTAGTGGGGCTAAATGCGACAAGCCAAAAGACATGGGCGCACTCACGCGCAAAGCACCTTGTAATTCGCGCGTCTGTTCATGGAGCTCATCCTCCAGGGCCTCTGCTTCGGCAACGATACGCCCAGCACGCTCTAACGCCGCTTGACCAGTCGCTGTCAGCGCAAATCGGCGCGAGCTACGGTGTATTAGAGTGATATTCTGGTCTTGCTCCAGCCGCCGTATCGCTTTGGAGACCGTAGGCTGGGACAAGCCTAGCTCTGCGGCCGTACGCGCAAAAGAGCCCGTTTCGGCCAATTTGGCAAAAATTGCCCAGGCTTGGTAATCAGGCAGTTTTTTCATGAAAGAAATCGAATAGATGAAGTTCCATTTATTCTATTCTCTTCATATCAGAATCGCACTACTATTTACCTAACATTTATTTTTTGAGGGTATGAACATGATTATCCATCGTCCCTTTAACGAGTTAGGCGCTGCCAATCATGGCTGGCTAGATGCCAGACATCATTTTTCTTTTGCGAATTACTACGACCCTAAACACATGGGCTGGGGTGCCTTACGTGTGTGGAACGACGACGCTATTGCTCCTGGCACCGGCTTTCCTACACACCCGCACGCTAATATGGAAATCATCACCTATGTGCGTGAGGGCGCCATTACGCATCAGGACAGTCTGGGCAACAAAGGACGTACCCTAGCGGGTGACGTACAGGTCATGAGCGCCGGAACAGGTATACGTCACGCAGAATACAATTTGGAAGACGTCACAACACGTCTGTTTCAGATTTGGATTATGCCTGACGAGGACGGACTGTCGCCATCTTGGGGCACTCAACCCTTCCCTAAAGCGACCGGGCAGCTCACCGTGTTAGCCAGTGGCTACGCTCAGGATACCAACGCTTTGCCCATACGCGCTAAAGCGCGTGTACTGGGTGCTCACCTAGAAGCGGGAAGCAGTCTGAGCTATCAGCTTGAACCGGGTAATCTGGCCTACCTTGTACCGGCTAAGGGGCAGCTTCGTATTAACGGGCTGGAGTTACAAGAGCGGGACGGTGCAGCGATCAAAGATGAGCGTGAACTGCACATTACCGCCTTAAGCGACACAGAGCTGGTGCTGGTTGAAACCGCTCCCTGAAGCAAGCCATGGCCCACCTATCTGGGTGGGCCATGGCTGTTCTTTACCCTTGGTAGTGTGCGGCCAAGTCATTTTTATACACCTGCCCATCTTTCATAATAAGACGCAGGCTTTGCTCTGGTGTGGTGAGAAAATCCAGATTTTTCTCTGGATCACCATCAACGAGCAACATATCGGCCAAGGCACCCGCTTTAATGACACCAAGCTCCGCGCCTCCGTAAGGATGCCGTAAGCCAGACATACTTAATAGCTGACCATTATTGCCTGTTGCCAGCATCAGCGCATCCAATGGCGAATAGAAACGGGTAAGCTTGGACAGCATACGGCCGTGTTTGGTTAAATTCTGTGGGGTAAATAAAATATCGGTACCCCAAGCCGTTTTGACCTTGAAACGCTGAGCCATTTCAAAAGCCCGCACAGTACCCTGCGCCACGCGTTTTTGATTCGCTTGTGCCACAGGGTCCGCATATTTATTCGAGTCTTCGTCGGCCAAAAACGGTTGTAGGCTCCACCACACTCCCTGATCCGCCATCATACGTACAGTTTCTTCGTCTGCCAGTTGCCCATGCTCAATAGAGCGCACACCAGCTCTGAGTGCTCGTTGAATACCCTGCGTATGATAGACGTGCACCATGACATACGTGCCCCAGTCCTCGGCGGCCTGAACAGCTTGACGCAGCTCTTGCTCGAAGTACTGCACGCTGTCTAAGGGATCGTAGGTAGAGGCCACTCCACCTCCGGCCATAAGCTTAATCTGTGACGCTCCCAGCATCAACTGCTCACGCGCACGACGCAGCACTTCGTCAGGCCCATCAGCTATTGCCGCCATGCCCGCGCGCTCCGCATGCCCGAGGTAGTCGGATTGACGAGGCACTTCGCTACGCATACGAAAATCGCCATGCCCTGAGGTTTGTGAAATCATCGCTCCCGACGGGAAAATACGTGGCCCCACCATGAGCTGCTCATCAATGGCTCGTTTTAATGAAAAACTGGGACCGCCTACATCACGTACACTCGTAAAACCACGCAACAGCGTATTGTGTGCCTCACGGGCAGCGCGCAAGTGTATATACGGCACATCTGCCGTGAGAGCTTCGATCTGGGTAATACCACATAGCGTAGTGTGCCAGTGCGCATCAATCAATCCGGGCATTAAAAGCAAACCCTGCCCATCCACCAATAAGGCCTGCTCATCGTGCAGTTGTGCCAAAGGCAAAACTTGTGTGATTCGCGCCTTATCGATACGCACTGCCAAATTATGTTGTACTTTGGCCTGTATGCCATCAAAGAGGCGTATGTTGTGAAGGATTAATCCCTGATCAGTTTGCCATGCTGCGAAGGGGTCCGTTTCTGCTTGACGCTGTGCAGGACTACTACGGGCAGCCTCTAAGCCAGCCGTTTGGAACGGTACCGCTTCGATGCGACGAGAAACCCGTCCAATCAACGGGTGCGCGCATTGACACACTGAGGCACGACTCAACGCTTTGAACATGATTAGTAGCCCATGAGTAAAACCGCATGACAAGATTGAATATCATAGCCTGAACCACACTCTTAAATGCCATGACTAAAAATTTCTCTTTTTACCTTGAAGCCTTCCAATGCCAGCCTGCCTCGAGCGAAACAATACGAGCCAGCGCAGAACAAACACTGCCGGCGGCTCTGTGCGCACAGGCACAAAGCCACATTAGAGCCTGGCAACACTATGAGCCCACCGCCATGCACGCCTTGCCCGCCTTAGCTAAGCACTACGGTTTACATAGCTTGCATTGCAAAGACGAAGGAACACGTTTTGGTTTGGGAAGCTTTAAAGCGTTAGGCGGCGCCTATGCCGTCAGCGTGTTTGCCAAGCAAGACGGAATCACAGTGGCCTGCGCCACCGAAGGCAATCA
>JAEXRL010000024.1 GCA_023440825.1 Pseudomonadota bacterium
AGTGCATCAATGTCGGCTGCACACGCCTTCAGCACTTCGACCGCCGAGGCATTATCAAGCAGGGACAACAGCAGATGCTCTACCGTGATGAATTCATGGCGCGCGGCTCTGGCCTCGACAAAGGCCATATGCAGACTAACTTCAAGTTCTTCGGAGATCACGCTTCCTCCTACACGGCGAGAGTAAAACTACGAGTAAATTCTATTCTATGATTAAATCAGGCGATGTGCGCAATTGGCCTTACGTTTCAGGCGTAGGCTCCATGACACACTGCAAAGGGTGTTGTCGTGCCTGAGCGACCTGACGCACAATTTCGACCTTGCTCGCGGCAATATCACGAGTATAAATACCACATACTGCACTGCCTTCGTAATGCACCCTTAGCATCAGGCGCTCGGCCTCATCAGCGGACTTATCAAAGATCCTTTGCAAAACATTAACGACAAACTCCATCGGTGTATAGTCATCGTTGAGCAATATCACCCTATACATGGGAGGTGGCGCTAATTTGCTGACTTCGCGCTCTAGAACAGTATTTCGTTGGTTTTCTATCTGTACAGACATATTACAAACTAGGTGCTTTCCATAGGTTGACTGAAACGGGCTTCATTCAGCATTATCAACTTTAATGCAATAAAACTAACATTAAATGTTATTCGTTGCATTTATAACAGCCCCCGGGAGAGGGCGTAGTATCAACCTTATACTATAGTTGAGAGGCAGGAAGTATGTCTGAAACAAGCACCACAGCGACAACCGGTGAAAATCAAAAGCTGTCAGGTACCGTAAAATGGTTCAACGACGCCAAAGGCTTTGGCTTCATCACACCAGATAACGGCGGCGAAGACCTATTTGCCCACTTTTCATCCATTCAAATGAATGGTTTTAAAACATTAAAGGAGGGACAAAAAGTGTTTTATGAAGTCGCCCAAGGACCTAAAGGAAAGCAAGCTTTAAATATCACCGCTTCCTAATTCCTCACCATACGTCACCACAACCTCCTACTTAGCAACATGCAACAACGACGACGATTCACCACGCTAGGCTGCCTTGCAGTACTGGCTACCGCCTTAAGTAGCTTCACGCACGCCAAGCCGTTGGTGATCACATTGAAGGTAGGAGACAAACCCGTTAAAGCGGAAGTGGCGGACACTCCGGCAAGCCGGGCACAGGGTCTGATGTATCGGCGCTCTTTGCCAACAGATCACGGCATGATCTTTGTTTTCGAACAAAGTGAGCAGCTTTGCTTCTGGATGAAAAACACACTAATACCCTTAGATGTGGCATTCATCAATGAGCAAGGCGTCATTAGCAATATCGAAGCCATGACGCCATTATTAACCGATACACACTGCTCAACACAGCCCGCACGCTATGCACTGGAAATGGAACAAGGTTGGTTTGAAAAAAACCATAAGCAAGCCGGCGATATAATCACCGGCTTGCCCTAAAGCATTTCGATCACACTAGCACTTATACTCGCTCAAGTATAAGCGATACGCCCTGCCCTACGCCTATACACATGGTGCACAAGGCATAACGGCCACCACGACGATGCAGCTCATTGACTGCAGTCAGTGCCAAGCGCGCACCCGAGGCACCGAGCGGATGCCCTAAAGCAATCGCCCCACCATTCGGATTCACTCGCGGATCATTATCGGCTAAACCCAACATACGGGTCACCGCCAGCCCCTGGGCAGCAAAGGCCTCATTGAGCTCGATAACATCCATCTGATCTATGCTCAAACCCGCTAGACGCAGCACTTTTTCGCTTGCTGGCGCGGGGCCAATACCCATGATTCTGGGTTCCACACCCGCAAATGCCATCGCCACTATACGAGCACGCGGTGTCAAACCCTGCTGCTTGGCCATCGCCTCGCTAGCAATAATTAAGGCACATGCCCCATCGTTCACCCCAGATGCATTACCGGCGGTAATGGTGCCGTCAGGCTTAACAATAGGGCGCAGGCGAGCCAAAGCGTCCAAAGTGGTGGCTCGTGGGTGCTCGTCAGTATCAATAACTAGCGCATTCCCTTTACGCTGGGGGATGATAACAGGACAAATTTCCTCAGCAAATATACCCGCCTGCTGAGCCGCCGCTGTTTTAGTCTGACTGGCCAAGGCAAATATATCTTGGTCTTCGCGCGACACATTAAATTGCTCAGCCACATTCTCGGCCGTCTCAGGCATGGAATCCACACCATACTGTGCTTTCATCAGCTTATTAACAAAGCGCCAGCCAATAGTGGTGTCGTACACAGCAGAGTTACGCGAAAAAGCCGTATCCGCCTTGGGCATTACAAACGGAGCACGGCTCATGCTTTCCACACCACCGGCCAGTAAAAACTGAGCATCGCCACTACGAATAGCACGCGCAGCCGAACCCACCGCATCCAAGCCCGAGCCACACAAACGATTAATCGTGGCACCCGAGGCGCTGATGGGCAAACCGGCCAACAAGGCAGACATACGAGCGACGTTACGATTATCCTCACCGGCTTGGTTCGCGCAGCCATACAGCACGTCGTCCAGCAAAGACCAGTCTATCTGCGTGTGTCGCTGCATTAACGCCGCAATGGGCACGGCCCCCAAGTCATCGGCACGCACTGGAGCCAGCCCACCGGCATAACGTCCAAAAGGGGTGCGTACGGCATCGCAAATAAATGCTTCCTGTTTCATCATCTCTCCTTGTTGATCACATTCTTGCAGACTCCTTACCCTTGAAGCCTTAAGAAAAACATCATAATCGGTGACCTAATTCACAGCCAGCAATTCACCTCTCGCGTCCGCCACATGAACACTAAATCAGTAGAAAAATCACTGTGTGGATAGCACGCTGCATAGCAGCGACGATTACAGATCTAGGCCAAGAAGCATAAGAGACAAAAAATCCCTGCATAGTAAAACCATGCAGGGATAGTACTGAGCAGGCTTTCAGACCAGACTATTGCTGTCTGCCAGGCCCTAACACAGCAAGATTAACCCAGGTTTTGCGTAGCAAAGTCCCAGTTAACCAGATTCCAGAAATGCTCCAGATAAGCAGGACGTGCGTTTCTGTAATCGATGTAGTATGCGTGCTCCCAGACATCACAGGTCAGCAAGGCTACGTCTGAGCTGGTCAGTGTCGTGCCAGCATTGCTGGTATTTACAATGTCCAAGGTGCCGTCTTCTTTCTTGACCAACCAGGTCCAGCCTGAACCAAAGTTACCAATGGCAGATTTGGTGAAAGCATCTTTGAATGCATCAAAGCTGCCCCATTTGGCATTGATAGCGTCGGCCAACTTGCCCGAGGGCTGACCACCACCATTGGGAGACAAGCTGTGCCAGTAAAAAGTGTGGTTCCATACCTGTGCAGCGTTATTAAATACGCCACCAGAGGATTTTTTCACCACATCTTCCAAACTGGCATTTTCGAACTCGGTACCAGCAACCAGATTATTCAGGTTCGTGACATACGCCTGATGGTGCTTACCATAGTGATATTCCAGGGTTTCCTGGGAAATATGGGGCTCCAGAGCGTTCAGTTCGTAAGGTAAAGCAGGAAGGGTAAAAGCCATATTAAATTCCTTCAAAAAAAACCAAGCATGGTATCCGATAGGGACGCGGCTAGAGCAGGTTGTGTTTATCTAGCACAGTGACCGAAACCTGTCCGCGATTCAACTCGACATCGAGTCGCTCACCAACATTTAAGTCTACCGCATTTTGCACAACATTCCCTCTAGCATCTCTGACAATAGCATATCCACGATTCAATATAAGCAGAGGGGACATAGCTTGTAGGGTATGCTGAACAAGACGTAAGGCGTGCTGCTTTTGCTGCAACTGCTGAGCCGTATGCTGCTGCAGGCCTAGCTGCACCTGCTGCAAGCGTGCGCGCGCTTGGGCGATATCTGGCGCTTGACGAGAAAAGCCACGCAGCGCTTGCTCATGACGCATCTGAGCACGCTCCAGGCGTCGCTGCGTAACACTTAGCAAACGATACTGCATATGCTGCAAACGCTGCTTTTGTTGAGCAATACGCTGGCCCGGTGACACCAGCATACCCGTAGCACGATCCAGACGCAGACTGGCGCGCTCCAGCAAGCGCTGCACCCAGTGATTCAACCTTCCCTGCAAGCCATGCACCACTTCCAGCCACTCTTGCTGGCTACGACACACCAGCTCGGCGGCAGCGGTGGGAGTAGGAGCACGCAAGTCGGCCACAAAGTCGGCGATGGTAAAGTCGGTTTCATGCCCAACTCCAGAGATCAGTGGCACAGGACTGGCTGCAATGCATAAGGCCAAGCGCTCGTCATTAAAACTCCATAAGTCCTCTATGCTGCCCCCGCCACGCACAAGTAAAATAGCATCCACCTCACGACGCGCATAAGCGGCCTCCAGAGCTTGTATCAAGCGTTCAGACGCACCTTCCCCTTGCACAGGTGCCGGATACACAATCACGGGGACATGGGGGGCACGCCGCGCCATCGCGCTGAGCACATCCCGTAACGCAGCCGCCGATAAGGATGTCACCACCCCTACAGCTCGCGGCAAGACCGGCATGGGGCGTTTACGCGTAGGATCAAATAAACCCTGCTGCTCCAGCTTAGCCTTCAAACGCAAAAAAGCCTCATGCAAATTACCTTGCCCAGTACGTCGCAGACTCTCCACCTGCACCTGGTAATCTCCACGAGGCTCATATAAGGTCACTGTGCAACGGAACTCAAACTGCTCTCCGGGCTTAGGCACAAAGCCCACTGCCTGAGCACGCCCTCTGAACATCACCGCACGCACTGCCGCACGTTCATCCTTAATAGAAAAGTACCAATGACCCGAAGCAGCTTGGGTGAAATTCGACACTTCCCCCTTCACCCACACAGAAGGCAAGGACTGATCCAGAATCTGGGCCACCTGTCGATTTAATTGCGCAACGGTCCAGACGGGCTCCACAGAGCGTTGATATGTCACCATTAAACTACTCTACTCACTAAAAAAACAGCCGCTTAAGTTTGTATATCCACAAACGTAATCATTTTGTCAAATCTTTTTTTCGCTCAGAAAGCTTTTGCTTTCAGCCAATAAAAAACCACAAGAACACCGCATAAACCAATGATTTAAAAGAACTTTTTAAATCATGAAAAAAAGAGCAATAATTACCCAAGGAACCGCTAAGGCAACCCACAAGCCACTAACAGCAAACTTATGCACAGAATTATCCACAGATTCTGTGGATAGTCGCCGCAAACTCACTAGGGATGCAGCTTACAGCTTTTCCGCTGACGTAAAGAGCCACCCACTCGTATTCAAACGAGCCCCTAAACTAGGGATAAACCTAAGCCCATTCTGAGATGAACGACGCCCCAAAACGCCATTCTGCCAAACTTAAGCCTAAAATACAGGCTGATAAAGAATTTTTTGTGAGAATCGACCTTGCTTGCTCTTATTGATGCCGCCGGCTGGCCCATCTGGCTATTACTGGCTTGCTCTATTTTAGCTCTAGCTCTCATTATCGAGCGCACTTTGTCATTACGTACGCGTCGCATCCTGCCCCAAGGGCTAGCGCGACAAATTGGATCGCTGCTAATTCAAGACAAAGTTCAAGATGAGTCACTCAACAAACTTAAACACAATTCAGCGCTTGGCCAGATTCTCGCTACCGTACTTGAGCACAGGCGTAGCCCTGCCAACTTGCGCGAGCAAGCCGTTGAAGCTCAAGGTCGTGAAATCGACTACCAGCTCAATAAGTACTTGCCCGCTTTGGGGACCATCGCCTTAATTGCCCCTTTACTTGGCCTGTTTGGCACGGTGATAGGCATGATAGAGATATTCGCCGCCTACACACCGGGCAGCAGCGATCCCAGCCTGATCGCCCATGGCATTTCGATTGCGCTTTACAACACCGCCCTGGGAATTATTATTGCCATCCCTGCCCTGATTTTCCATCGCTACTTTCGCAATAAAGCCGATTGGCTGCTACACAGACTGGAAACAGAAGCAGGAACGCTGCATAGACTACTGGAACAGGGCCACTAAACATGCGCTTTCGTCGTCGCCCTGAGCTCGATCAGTTAGAACTTAACCTGATTCCCCTGATTGATGTGCTGCTGGTGGTGCTGATTTTTCTGGCCGCCTCCAGCACCTTCACCCAGCACGCCCAGATACCGGTGCATCTGCCCCAAGCCCAGAGCGCCCAGACTCAGAGCACAGAACTTTTAATCGCCATAGACCAAAACGGCAATTATGCCATCGGGCCAGCATGGCTTTCAGGCGCAGAACACGAACAACTCATGGCCGCTATTCAGCAGCAGCTAAGCCAAACTGAGAAAACAGCCTTATTAGTGCTGGCGGACGAACAAGCACCGCACGGTGCAGTGATACGTCTGATGGACGCGGCACGCCTGGCCGGCGTGACTGAGCTGAACTTTGCCACTTCAATGCAACCATGAGCATGGCCGCCAAGCTTGCCGCGTGGGCACACCGCATCTGGCAAACACGCAACCCTATCAGCTACTTGCTGTATCCAGCCAGCCTGATCACTGCTGCAATAGTGCGTCGTAAACGGGCTCGCTACCAGAGCCAGCAAGAACTGGCCTACCGCAGCCCCTGCCCCGTCATCGTGGTGGGCAATATCGTGGTAGGTGGCACAGGCAAGACACCCGTCGTCATTGCTATTTGCCATTATCTGCAAAGCCAAGGCTGGACACCTGGCATTATCAGCCGCGGTTATGGCGTACATATAGATCCCCTGCAGCCCAGGCATGCCCAGCACCACGCCCACGCTCAAGACATAGGCGATGAACCGGCCCTTTTAACACAAGCCACAGGAGCGCCGATTTGTGTTCATCCCAAACGCGCCCTGGCAGCACGCAGCCTGCTGGAGCACTATCCTGAAGTAAACGTCATTATTGCTGACGATGGCATGCAGCACCTTGCCCTGGCACGTGATATACAAATTGCGGTACAAGACCAGCGCGGCGTCGGTAATGGCTGGCTGCTGCCTGCCGGACCGTTACGCGATCAGGCACAAAGGCTACAAGAGGTGGACTGGTTGATCACCCAATTGGGCACGAATACCCCCCTGCCACACACCCCCCGCCCGCCCGACGCCTTGCGCAATATAGTGATGCGTTTACATCCCATGCGAGTAAGGCAGTTACACGGCACTCTTAGCTTTAGTTGGCCCCAATGGCTGCTTCATAGCCAAGGCAAACGCATTGCAGCGCTAGCGGCCATTGGTCAGCCTCAGCGTTTTTTTCACATGCTGCAAACCGCGGGTGTCACATTACAACAAACCCGCGCCCTCGCCGACCATGCCGTCATTACGCAACACAGCTTTGCCGGGCTGGAAACAGATTACATCCTGCTCACCGCCAAGGACGCCGTAAAATACACTGCTGGCCACGACCCTAGACTGTATATTGTTGAGGTCGACGCTGAGTTTTCTCATGCTAACTGGTTACACGACCTGAACCAGTCCGTGCAGTTTCATCACCAAAGACTGCTAGGCAGTGGCCTTTGACCCTTTTGGAGCCCCTATGGAAAATCGTTTACTTGACGTACTTGTTTGCCCTTTATGTAAAGGCCCTTTACGTCACGACAAAGAAAAACAAGAGCTTATCTGCAAGCACGACCAGCTTGCCTTTCCCATTAATGATGGCATCCCCACCATGCTAATCAATGAAGCGCGCAAGCTTAACGAAGCCAGCTAAGGTCATGAGCTTCACCGTTATTATTCCGGCCAGAATGGCATCAAGCCGCTTGCCCAACAAACCACTGGCTGATATTGCGGGGGTGCCTATGGTGATACGCTGTGCACAACAAGCCCTGCTATCCAGTGCCAGCAAAGTCTATATAGCGACCGACTCCGATGCCGTCATGCAAGCAGCCCAGACCTACAGCATACCCGCTTTGCTGACCGACGAGGCACACCCCACTGGTACCGACAGGCTCGCCCAAGCAGCCGGCCTATTAGGCCTGGCGCCAGATCACATTATCGTAAACGTGCAAGGTGATGAGCCCCTGATCGACCCGGCCTTGATAGACGCAGCAGCCCACCTGCTGGCCGAGCATCCGCAAGCCGATATTGCTACGCTGGCCTACCCCATCACCGATAGCGCAGCGCTGTTCAATCCCAATGCGGTCAAGGTGGTGTGTGCCCTAAACGGCCAAGCCCTGTATTTTTCACGCTCGCCCATGCCGTGGGCGCGTGATGCGCTGGCAGCCGGCGAACAGGTATTAGCCCCCGGACTTCCCGCACTGCAACATATCGGTCTGTATGCTTACCGTCATAAATTTCTCCAGGAATTTACCACTTTAGCCCAAGGCCCCTTGGAAAAATTCGAAGCGCTGGAACAATTAAGAGCGCTGGAAAACGGCGCCAAAATTATGGTTCACCGTGTTTCGCAAGCACCAGCGCCTGGCGTAGATACCGAAGAGGACCTAAAAAGGGTACGCGCTGCCTACGCAAATCGGTTATAAAAGACCTTTTGTCCGAATACTCTACATGTTTACATGTCATAAAATGCTGCGGCGCCACAAAAACGATGCCGTTTTCAACATGTAGAGTAAGCACTCCCTGGAGGAACTCATGCGACTGATACTGCTCGGCCCCCCTGGTGCGGGCAAAGGCACCCAAGCAGCGCACATCACTGAAAAATTTGCCATACCGCAAATTTCCACTGGTGATATGCTGCGTGCGGCTGTCAAAGCTCAAACACCGCTTGGCCTAGAAGCCAAACAAGTCATGGATGCTGGCGCGCTGGTATCCGATGACCTAATAATAGGTTTAGTGGAAGAACGCTTAAAATCAAGCGACTGCGATCACGGCTATCTTTTCGACGGCTTTCCGCGCACTATCCCGCAAGCTGAAGCCCTGAAAAATGCTCAGGTTCCGCTTGATTTCGTGATTGAAATTGATGTTCCCGAAGAAAACATCATTGAGCGCATTAGTGGACGTCGCGTGCACCCTGCAAGCGGCCGCTCTTACCACCTCGTCTTTAACCCACCTAAAGTGGCCGGCCAAGACGATCTCACCGGTGAACCACTGATACAGCGCGACGACGACAAAGAAGACACTGTGCGTAACCGTTTGGCTGTCTATCGCGAGCAGACTCGTCCTTTGGTCGATTACTACTCGCAATGGTCTGCCACCGGCGATGCGGCCGCACCCGCTTACCGCAAAGTATCTGGTGTGGGCTCAGTAGAGGAAATAAGCAGGCGCATTTTTGAAGCCCTGCAAGATTGACCCGCATAACCGGCCCTACTCAGGGCCGGAATGCACTTTAGGAGACGGATTATGGATATCGCCAATAAAACTTTTATCGTAACAGGCGGCGCCTCAGGTTTAGGCGCTGGCACAGCTCGCATGCTCACCGAAAACGGTGCCAAAGTCATTATTGCAGACCTGCAAGATGACGTTGGGCAAGCACTAGCACAAGAACTGAACCAGACATATGTGCATTGCGATGTCACCTCAGAGGCAGACGGACAGGCCGCCATCGCCGCCGCGCTAAATAGCGGCAGCCCGCTTTTTGGCCTTATTAACTGTGCAGGTGTTGCCCCCGCCTCGCGCACAGTAGGACGTGACGGCCCACACGATCTCGCCCTATTCGAAAAGGTGATTCGAATCAACCTGATCGGAAGCTTTAATATGTGTCGTCTCGCGGCCGCTGCCATGTCAGACAACACGCCAGAGAGTACTGGCGAACGCGGTGTACTCATTAATACCGCCTCTGTGGCTGCCTTTGACGGCCAGATTGGGCAGGCTGCCTATGGCGCTTCCAAAGCCGGTGTGGCGGGCATGACACTACCTATGGCGCGCGACCTTTCACGCACAGGTATACGTTGCATGACCATTGCTCCAGGAATTTTCGGTACACCCATGCTGTTTGGCATGCCCCAGGAAGTCCAAGATTCGCTAGCCGCGAGCGTGCCTTTCCCATCACGCCTAGGACGCCCCGAAGACTTCGCTAAACTGGTTCACAGCATCATCACCAATGACATGCTGAATGGTGAAACCATACGTTTAGACGGCGCCATCCGCATGGCTCCAAAATAAGTAGCGATATCAATGGGCTTATTTCGATCTGCAGCCACAGTAAGCAGCTTTACGCTGCTTTCTCGTATTACTGGGCTGGCCCGTGACATTCTGATTGCTCGCGCCTTTGGCGCGGGCCCGCTTACTGATGCTTTCTGGGTGGCGTTTCGCATTCCCAACCTGCTTAGGCGCCTATTTGCAGAAGGTGCCTTTTCTCAGGCCTTTGTACCCATTCTGGGTCAGGTTCGACGTCAGGGTTCTGAGCAAGAAGTACACCAGTTACTGGATCGTGTAGCCCTGCTGCTCACCGCCGTCCTCATGCTGGTAACCCTACTAGGAATTATTGGCGCGCCTTTTGTCGTCAGCATGATGGCCAGCGGCTTGCGCGCTGCCGAAAAACAAACCGAGTTTCAAGCGGCTGTCTGGATGACACGCATGATGTTCCCTTACATCCTGTGCATGTCTCTGGTCGCCTTTGCCTCAGGGGTACTGAACACCTGGAGCCGCTTCGCCGTTCCCGCCTTCACCCCTATATTACTGAACCTCTCCATGATTGGGGCCAGCCTGTTTTTAACAGCCTGGATGAATACGCCCGTATATGCGTTGGCCATAGGCGTTATGGTAGGCGGTGTTGCACAACTTGCCGTGCAGTGGATAGCTTTAGCCCGCCTAGGACTGCTGCCGCGGTATTCATGGCAATTACGCGCAGCCTGGCAAGATGACACTGTCCGGCGAGTGATGCGCCAGATGCTGCCCGCCATACTGGGCGTGTCAGTCGCGCAGATATCGTTATTAATCAATACGAATATTGCCACCTGGCTACAAGCAGGCAGTGTGACCTGGCTTTCGTTTGCTGACCGGCTCATGGAGTTTCCCACTGCTTTATTGGGTGTAGCCCTGGGCACTGTCTTGCTGCCCAAGCTGTCGGCTGCGCATGCACAGCACGACAAAGACAGCTACAGCGCGCTCATTGACTGGGGGCTGCGCCTGATATTACTGCTGGGTTTACCCGCCGCATTAGGTCTGGCACTGCTGTCCAATGGCCTAGTCGCCTCCTTGTTTCATTATGGTGCCTTCAATGCTCAAGACGTCTATCAAACACAGCTAGCCGTTTGTGCCTACTCAGCAGGCCTGCTGGGCTTGCTAGCCGTAAAAATTTTAGCGCCCGGTTTTTATGCGCAACAAGATATACGCACACCGGTCAGAATCGCTATTGTCGTACTTATTTGCACCCAATTAATGAATCTGATTTTGGTGCCCTGGCTCGCCCATGCCGGTCTGGCACTATCCATAGGGCTAGGTGCTAGCATTAACTCCCTCAGCTTGCTGTATTTGCTTAAAAAACGGGGCATTTACCGCAGCTCTCCGGGCTGGATCAGGTTTACGCTTAAACTGCTTCCCGCGTTGGCTGCACTGGCTGGCGTATTACTGTTTGCCCAACAACACATAGACTGGACAGCCTTGGGAGCCCAGCCCCTGCTGCGCTTAACGTACTTAGCAGGGGTACTTGCCGCCAGCGCCATCGCCTACTTTGGTGTGCTTTTTATGCTAGGCTTTAGACCCTCTTACTTTACAAGGTCAGCAAAGTAGTCTAAGATAGCTGTCTTTGCCGAATAAACCTTAAACCGAAACTATACAATATGGCTAATTCCTCACAAGCTCGTAAGCGCGCACGCCAAGCAGTTGCCCGCAACAAACACAACGCTAGCATTCGTTCCATGCTGCGTACTTCCATCAAGCGCGTACGTCAGGCTATCGATGCCGGCGATAAAGCTGCTGCCAACGAAGTATTCCGTAAAACGACCAGCATTATCGATCGCGTTGCCGATAAGAACATCATTCACAAAAACAAGGCCGCTCGCCACAAGAGCCGTCTGTCTGCTGCCATCAAGGCAATTGCCTAATAGCAAGCAGGTTTCAATGGTTTAATCGGCTCTGGCCTCAAAAACCAGTACTAAAAAGGGTGCTTTTGCACCCTTTTTGACGTTGGGCTTATATCGCAGCACGAATGCGTAAAGCATGGTAGGTTTATAGTTTTACCGCTTATTTAACTTACCTCATGTCCAGAGCCATACTTTTACAACTCATCCCTGTTCCCGAGCACCCGCTACTTGCCACCCTGGATCAAAGCTACGAACGCGTCCTACTACCCGACGCCCTCAATAGCGCTCAGCTAGCCTCTATAGCGCCGCGTGTGGAACTTATTCTAACCTCGGCAACTACCCCAACCTGTGCCGCCCTCATCGACAGCCTACCCGCCTTAAAAGCGATTTGTAGCATAGGGGTGGGGTACGATGCCATTGATGTTCAGCATGCCCAGAAAAAAGGGATACACGTCAGCAATACCCCAGACGTACTGAACGACTGCGTGGCCGATCTAGCATGGGGCTTAATGATCAATACAGCCAGACAACTACCCCAAGCAGACCGCTACCTGCGTGCCCAATCCTGGAGCAAGCAAACCCCTTTTCCGTTAAGCACCCGAATCAGCGGCAAAAAGCTGGGTATAGTTGGCCTGGGACGTATAGGCGAGGCCATAGCACAGCGTGCCCAAGGCTTTTCTATGGACATTCGCTACCACAACAGGCACCAGCGTCCAGACGTATCATGGACCTACGCCAGTAGCTTGATTGAATTAGCGCAGTGGGCCGACATACTCTTAGTGGCCACCGTTGGTGGAGCCGACACCCAGCATCTGATCAATGCTGACGTACTGGACGCCTTAGGCCCTAAGGGCATATTAATTAATATTGCTCGCGGCAGCGTTGTGGATCAGCAAGCGCTGATTACTGCTTTGCAAAATGGCACACTGGGCAATGCAGGGCTGGACGTATACGCCGACGAGCCGCATGTGCCAGAGGCCTTGCGCGCCTTGCCACACGTAGTACTCACCCCGCATATTGCAAGCGCCACCCACGAAACTCGGGGCGCCATGCTAGAGCTTGCTCTAAGCAATCTGCTTAGCGTTCATAGCTCAGGTCGTTGCTTAACACCGATCGCGACGGTGTAATCGGTTTAGTACCCCGATCAGGACCCGGCACCCTCTTCCGGGTCCATGCCACTTAATTGCAAATTATTTTCTTTGGCAAATCCGCAGACAAACTTCCATGCCAAGGGCTCGAGCTCGCGCAGTCTGGCATCGACCACCACACAACGCACGCCATCTATGAGGCGCGGAACCACATACGGCGAATAGGTGAGCGGACCACCTATATTTCCCACAGGACGAAACTGCGACATCACTCCAGCCAGACGTTCAGCCCAATCACTGGGCCGAAAACGCTGCCCTTGCAAAGTGGTGCCATGTATTACTAATTGCTTTACAGACTCTGTCATAAATTTCCAAGGACGAATCGGGTGCGTGCTGCACCAATATTTCCCCTGCCGCGCATTGTATCCGATCGCGAGCACTTATATGCCAAAATACGACTAAATTAAAAACCTTGACGCCACCTGATAGTCTGGTTTTTTGCGCTTATCGGTGGGACAAGGTACTATTGTTTTTTTTCGCCTGGATTTTGTATGGTAGCTACGGTGCAAGCAGGGCCACTACGCCATTTTCTGCAATTTCGTGATTTATCCCACGATGAGATTCACTACGTGCTTAAACGTGCACTGCTCATCAAAGATAAGTTCAAACGCTATCAGGCACACCATACGCTGCATGATCGTACCTTGGCGATGGTATTCGAAAAAGCCAGTACTCGTACGCGCGTTTCCTTCGAGGCGGGCATGTACCAGCTTGGCGGCTCGGTGATACACCTTACCACCAACGATTCCCAGCTTGGTCGCTCAGAACCCATAGAAGACACGGCACGAGTCGTATCACGCATGGTTGATCTGATCATGATTCGCACCTTTGAGCAAACCCGCATCGAGCGCTTTGCTGCACACTCGCGTGTACCGGTTATTAATGGCCTAACCAACGAATACCATCCTTGCCAAATTCTTGCTGATATTCTTACCTTTATCGAGCACCGTGGCGACATTCAAGGAAAAACCGTGGCCTGGATTGGCGACGCCAATAATATGGCCTACACCTGGCTACAAGCTGCCGAAATCATGGGCTTTACCCTGCACGTTTCAGCACCTTCCGGCTATAAGCTAGATCCAGCCCGTACCGGCAACCCCGCCCCAAATATTCTGCGCGAATTCGACGACCCGCACGCTGCTTGCGCAGGCGCCCATCTTGTTACCACCGACGTCTGGACCAGCATGGGCTACGAAGACGAAAACGAGGAACGCCGCAAAGCATTCGCCAACTGGTGTGTAGACCAAGACATGATGGCTCAGGCACAAAGCGATGCTATTTTCATGCACTGCCTACCTGCCCACCGCGGCGAAGAAGTCAGCGGCGAAGTCATTGATGGACCACAAAGCGTAGTCTGGGACGAAGCTGAAAACCGCTTGCATCTGCAAAAAGCCTTGATGGAATTCCTATTACTCGGACGCCAAGACTAAAATCTTGAGCAGCTCCAAGCAAAAAAGCCAGCGTATTTACGCTGGCTTTTTGTTTGACCTACCCTAACTTATTTGCTCTTTTTTTCGGAGCTAAGCTGGGGTACCGCCACACCACCCCCTACCGATAACAAGCCGGCCTGAGTGTAGGTGAACAGCTTGTCACGCGTATCCACGATATCAAGATTACGCATAGTTAACTGCCCAATACGATCGCGCGGCGAGAAGCTGCTTTCCACCTTTTCCATGCTCAAGCGCTCTGGCTGATAGGTCAGGTTAGGCGAAGTCGTATCCAGGATGGTGTAATCGTTACCACGACGCAGTTCCAGCACCACCTCTCCGGTAATCGCACGTGCCACCCAGCGCGTTGCGGTTTCACGCAGCATAATTGCCTGAGGATCAAACCAGCGCCCCTGATACAACAAACGACCCAGACGCAAACCGTTAATACGGTACTGCTCGATAGTGTCCTCGTTGTGAATGCCGGTTACCAGGCGTTCGTAGGCAATATGCAATAAGGCCATGCCCGGTGCCTCGTAGATGCCCCGGCTTTTCGCTTCAATAATACGGTTTTCAATCTGGTCGCTCATGCCCAGTCCGTGTCGTCCGCCAATACGGTTAGCTTCCATCATCAGCTCAACCGGATCGCTAAACTCTACACCATTCAAGGCTACAGGCTGACCTTCCTCGAAGCGAATGCTGACCTCTTCAGCCTTCACCGATACATCGTCACGCCAGAACGCTACCCCCATAATGGGATCAACAATACGCAAACCCGCATTCAAGTACTCAAGATCCTTGGCCTCGTGCGTAGCACCCAGCATATTTGAATCGGTGGAGTAAGCTTTTTCGGCCGACATTTTGTAATCAAAGCCGTGCTCTTGCATATATTCGGACATTTCCGAACGACCACCCAGCTCATCGATAAAGGTTTGGTCCAGCCAAGGCTTATAAATTTGCAGCGCTGGGTTGGTCAGCAAACCGTAACGGTAAAAGCGTTCGATATCATTACCCTTGTAGGTACTGCCATCACCCCAAATATGTACATCATCCTCTTTCATGGCGGCAACCAGCATGGTGCCAGTGACGGCGCGCCCAAGAGGCGTAGTATTGAAGTAGGTAACACCGCCGGTGGACACGTGAAAGGCATTGCATTGCAAGGCTGCGATACCTTCGGCCACCAGTTGCTGACGGCAATCGATCAAGCGTGCTTTCTCTGCTCCGTACTCCAGAGCCTTACGTGGAATAGCGTCGTAGTCGGGCTCGTCTGGCTGCCCCAGGTTCGCTGTGTAAGCGTAAGGAATAGATCCTTTGTTACGCATCCACAAAATAGCGGCGCTGGTGTCTAGCCCGCCGGAAAAGGCAATACCGACTTTTTTATCGACCGGAATGGATTCAAGAATGCTTGTCATGATGGCGTCTGTAAATTGATGTACAAAAAATTTAATAAGCCATTATATCGCTGTGCCACGCGCAAAACACCCTCTAGCTCAAAAGCCTGCACAGATAGTCAGATTTAAGGCAGTAGTTTATGCTGCTACAGATCAAGTACACATTAAGGAGACCACGGCATGAGTAAAACCAAACAGGCCAAAAACCACCCACAAAACCCGATTAGTCGCTACCCAGTCCCTGACTTAGCCAGCATGCCTGACGACATTCGTAGCCGTATCGAGGCAGTACAAGAGAAGTCCGGTTTTATTCCTAATGTTTTTCTGGCACTGGCACACAGACCTGATGAATTCCGTGCTTTTTTTGCCTATCACGATGCCTTAATGGAAAAAGAGAGCGGCCTGAGCAAAGCAGAACGAGAAATGATAGTGGTGGCCACATCTAACGCCAATAGCTGCCATTACTGCGTTATCGCACACGGCGCGATTTTACGCATACGTGCCAAAGATGCGCATATCGCTGATCAGATAGCCATAAATTATCGCAAAGCCGACCTGCCCAAACGCCAAAAAGCCATGCTTAAGTTTGCCCTGAAAGTTTCGCGCAAAGCGCACAAAGTCAATGACCGTGATTTCGAAACACTACAGCAACACGGCTTTGACGACGAAGATATTTGGGATATTGCGGCAGTCAGCGCTTTTTTTGGCCTAAGCAACCGCATGGCTAACTTTATGTCCATGCGCTGCAACGACGAATTTTACCTGCTGGGCCGCCTGCCCCGCGATGCCAGCTAAACATGAAGCTCAAGCAAAGGCTATACGTACTGACTGGCTTGCTGGCCGTCGCTTTGGCGCTAGCGGGCGTCGTATTGCCTTTGCTCCCTACCACCCCGTTTGCCCTGCTGGCGCTATGGTGCTTTGCCCGTAGTTCCCCAGAGCGCGAACAAGCTTTGCTGAACAGCCGGATCCTGGGCCCCTATCTGCAGAACTGGCGAGATGGTCAAGGCCTATCCAAAACGGCAAAGTGCCGAGCCCTGCTGGTGCTTTGGCTATCGCTGGGTATATCATGGTACCTTTTATCGCCCCTGGCCTATCGCTGGCTGTTACTGCTACCCGGCTTAGGCGCTAGCTGGTACTTGCTTAGCCAGGCTAACCGGCCTTCTCGTTCTCACTGCTCACCACCTATGCCCAAACCCATACTGATCGCCGCTGCCGTCATTCGTAATACTCACGGCCAATTACTACTGGTGCGCAAGCTAGGCAGCAGCTATTACATGCAAGCGGGCGGCAAGCTGGAGGCCAACGAGTCCCCGCTTCAGGCACTACAAAGAGAACTACACGAGGAATTAGCAATCAAGCCCGAGGACTCCGCTAGCGCTGAGCCCCTGGGCTATTTTGAATGCATGGCCGCTAACGAGCCTGACCATCAGGTGCATGCGCATATCTTTACCCTCACACTGGATTTCCCCGCTCAGGCCAGAGCCGAATTGGCTGAGGTACGTTGGGTTAGCCTAGAAGAAATACACGCGCTAAAGCTTGCGCCCTTGTTGGTACAGCATATATTGCCTGCTTACCAAGAAAAACTCGCACGCACAGCGCTCAAGACTCCCAGTCACAGCACAAATTTGGCATAATGGCTGCCCTTGTCGCGTAAGCGGCTACAATTACGACAACATCGTTCACAGATGGCACCACTTATTCAGTTGGGCCACGCTTTTATTCTTTTTATCTATGCAAGCCCTTTCCTGTACCCCCGCATTGCTAACATTTACTCTGCAGCAATTGCGCGCAGCCACTCAGGCCGGAGGGGTGCTTAGTGTCACCATCAAGGCGCAAGGCAAAGGTTTCTTTATACAAATTTCCACCCGAGCCGGACAAGCCGTATTAGTCACGGCACGCAACAAAGAACCACGCAGCTTCAAAAGCCCCTTGCAAGCCATTGTTCTGCTTAAGCAAATAGGCATAGTTAATGGCAGCTTTGACTCCAGCCTGTACGATGCCAAACAAAAAGAAACGCCCAGCCGTCCGCGTAAACGCCCCTCTCCGGCCATCAGTAAACTAAGCCTGCGTTGGGCCAGACTGGCTGAGCAAATTAGCAATCCCATACAACCGTCTTTCGATGACCCCAGTTTGAATATCGACGAGGAACAAACCCGCCGCCTATTAGCCCTGCAAGAAAAGCACAGCAAGCATTAAACTGGCTCGCTAGGCATAATCTACTTGTACGGTTTGCCCTAGGTGTAGCCGCGCTTGAGCAGGACGCGCCAGCACGGCCTGCACACCAAACAGGACACGGTTACTAAAACGCCTACTGGCCAGCAAAGCCTTCAAGGGCTGCGCTCCTACTTGCGCAGTAAGCGGGTCCACATTGGGTAAAGGACAGCGGGTACAGGATTTTAAAATGGCAAAATACACCTCGCCAATCTGAATGCCACGCACGCTGTCCTCGGCATACGCTGGCAATCCAGACACAACAATATTGGGTCGAAAGCGCGCCATACTGACTGCCTGGTCCCCCTGAGCCGCAATCTCGGCATTAAGCTCAAGCAACGACGCTTCATTCGTGATCAAAAAAGGCAGCGAATCCGCGAAACCAAATGTATGCTCAGCGTCCAGCTTGCCATAAGTACTTTGCCAGGTATGTAGTAACTGCGCATCCGGATGGCGATCTGCATAGTGATGTCGGCGTAGCAAACGGCATGGGGTACCCAGAAACTGGCTTAACCACTGAGCGATCCCATCGCCTTCATCGCGCCCTACACACGAACTGGCCCAGATTTTCACAAACACCTGCTGATCGGCCACGGTAGATTGCTGCGTATCCAATACAAAATCCTCACTGCCTGGTGCGCTGAACAAGATGCCATTGGACACAGGCTGTACGCGTATCAAGGCCATACGTGGCCACTTTCGTTGCGTCATGAACACGCCCTGCTGGTCCACCACCACCCATTCACGATCTTGTTCAATACCTGCCGCCCCCACTGCGCAAGATCGCTCATACGGTATGCCAGCGCAAGACTTAACTGGGTAGCTATACAAAGCCGAGACAGTAACGCCCATTTTTACCCCCTAAAATATAGCTTGACAAACTCGACAAGCATATATAGTATTAAAAGATTGGTTTTTAGCCAGACTTAATTTAAAAAAGCAAAAAATCAATTTTAGCGACTACTGCGTTATGAGTAGCTCTGGGATTTTCATAATTCGTACATTAGTCATACCTTAAGTGTGTTTAAGGTATTTCCCAAGAAAATGTTTGTACGTTTACGTATATAAACCTAGTCCAGGCTTTTCAATAACTTGTAAAGCTTTACATTTTTAGCAAGCTTCGTGCAACCCTATTCACGATAACGCAGTCTCTCTAAAAATGACACGCATCGCTGCCTAAGCCTTATACATATAAAAATAGACTATTTGGCTGGCAACGTTATGACTATTATTATTATAAAAACATAGTCTGCACTCGGTCAGTTCTTCTAACACCTGACTGTCATCAAGTTTCAACAAAAATAAGGTGTAATGTGCAGGCCTGATTAGAAGAAGGAAAAAACATGAAAAATATTTATCCAACCAATCTTATCGCTCGCCCGGATCACGCGCCCTTAAACCGCACCGATATCCGCATTGGCGACACCGTATACCTGCAACCCAAAGAAGGTCCACAAATAGCGGGTACCATTATTTTTAGTTCTGCCTTATATGGCTCTAACACCTATACGGCCGACGCAGTACTGAACGACAAGCAGGGCCAAACTCTGCTACGCATGCGCTTTCGGGAACAAGACATTCATCATGTTGATGCCCGTCGCCCCGCCTGCGTAAACTAAATCAACGACTGTTTCTACAAAACATAAACGCCTGCCAAGCAGGCGTTTTTCTTTTACTCGTCAAGCTTTACTCTTCTTAACCGAGTAAGGAGCATAAACATAGGCGACAACTATTACAATATGTACCACAGTGTGCCGAAAATATTACTGTTCGACACCGTGCATTTGTAATTACCCTTAAAGGCCATGCGAACTTCCTATGCTGACTTTACCGATAAGGCCACAGGACCTGTAAAACAGGTTGATGGGCGCTTTCTCAGCCTGCTCTTTGGGCTGATATTGTGCATTAGCCTGATTAGTATACAAACCCGTTTCCATGGCTTATTGGCCACCTTCTGGCTAAGCGATGCCGTTCTTTTGGGCGTCTTGCTTAAGTACCCTTCGCGTGCCCAGCAGGCTCGCGTCTGGCTGGTGGCCGGCTTGGCGTATATCTGTGCTGAGCTAATCGCTCAACAAAGTCTGGGCGTAGCGCTCATACTCTGGGGCTTACAAACACTGAGCATAGGGCTGGCACTTTACTTGCTGAATAAAAAAGTTAAAAACAAACTGAACTTACGGCGACCGCATTCACTTTGGCAACTTTTTATTAGTGTCTTATTAGTATCCATAGTAGGCGCCGTCCCTAGCGCCTACTTGAATCAGTATTTATATGGGGAATCATTTTTTTATAACTGGACGTATTGGGTAGTAGCAGAACAACTGGCTTACATTGCTATCTTACCGGTCATACTGGCCGCGCCACGCTTTAGCCTGCACGCTCTGAAACAGTTACGCTTCAAGATCAAGACCCAGACCCTCCTACAACTCGCCCCATTAGCTTTGTTATGCAGCAGCACCCTATTGGGAATCACGATAGGCGGAGCTGGAGCCATTGCTTTTCCAGTGCTGCCTTTGCTCTGGTGTGCCCTACGTTACTCGCTGTTTACCACCTACGTGCTCACCTTGCTGTTTGTCGTCTGGACCTTTAGCGTGGCCCATCTAGAGCTTATCCCTCTGGAGATCACCCCCTTCACCCAATTGGACTCCATTTCCTTGCGCCTGGCTATTATTTCCATGGCCTTAGCCCCCATTATTACTGCCACCATTATGGCTTCACGTAATGAGGCACTGCAAAAATTGCGCTATCTGGCCCAGCACGACCCCCTAACCGGACTGCTTAATCAGCAAACCTTTTATCAGCAAGCACAGCAACAGCTTGATGAGCACCTGCAAACCCAGTCCCACGTTTGCTTATTAATACTGGACCTGGATTACTTCAAACAGGTAAACGATAACTACGGGCATGCCGCCGGCGATCATGTCATTCAAACGTTAAGTGGAAAACTGCAACACGAATTGCGTGACAAGGATATTGCTGGCCGTTTGGGTGGCGAAGAGTTTGGCATACTCTTGGCTGACTGTGCCCCCACTCAGGCCTTTAACGTTGCCGAACGCATCCGCGCCAGCGTGCTCAATACCCACATCGCCGTGCAAAATGAAAACACGCTGAATTTAACGGTTAGCATAGGTATTACCTATACAAACCACGATAACAACCTTAAGCGCTTGCTACACCAAGCCGATCGCGCCCTGTACCGAGCCAAGCGCAATGGCCGTAACCGTAGTCATATTTATAACTCTGCCGCCGATAAAGCTGTACTTAACTAAGACGACCCTGAGTGTAAAAACAGTGAACTTATCCACAAAATCTGTGGGTAAGTATGGGGAGAACCACTGCCAATTCTTCCTAAGCCTAGTGTAGACAAGCGCTACGCTCTGATCCCATCAGCACTGAAAATAACTAGCCACATTTCCTTAATATTAGGCAAGTGAGCTCAGATACACTACCATCGTAGGTTTACTCTCTTTACGACTCTCAATGCTATGGCCGCTCTACTTTTTGACACTGAAACCACCGGCACTGCCGACGCACAAATTATCGAAGCAGCCTGGTTAGAACTTAGCGACCCTGTTTCGCTCACTATTACCCAAGAGTTTGTTCAGCGCTATCAGCCCGACGAACCCATTACCCTAGGCGCGCTAGCGACCCATCATATTTATGATGAAGAGCTAGAAGGCTGCCCCGCCCACACCGAGTTTGCCCTTCCCCCCACAACCGCCTATATCATTGGGCACAATGTGGACTACGACTGGGCACGGGCCGGGTACCCTGAGCTTAAGCGTATCTGCACCCTCGCGCTAGCGCGTCGACTCCTGCCTAATCTGGATAGCTATAGCCAGTCCGCCCTGATTTATTACATTGATCGCCAACACGCCCGTGAGCGCTTAAAAAATGCACACTCGGCACTGGAAGATGTCAAAAACTGCTTTAGCCTCCTGCAATATCTGCTCGCCAAGATCGGTACCATACGTACGTGGGAGCAGCTCTGGCAATTTTCTGAGCAGGCACGCATACCCACCGTCATGACTTTTGGCAAACACAAAGGCATGGCTATTGCCGACGTGCCGCAAGATTACAAAAACTGGCTACTGCGCCAGCCTGATCTTGACCCCTACCTAGTAGCAGCGCTAAAGGGCTAATACCGCCCATAAAAAAGCCCCCTTGCCAAATACCTGGGCACGGGGGCTACACACTAGCAATAGCGCCTTATTTCAACAAACGCCACTGCCCGTCTTGAACGGTGATCATGACACGACCACGCTCGTCAAAGCCGCTGTGATCTTCAAGGCTCATGGTGTAGACCCCTTGTGTCGCCACGAGCTCTTGCACCTGTTCCAAAGCATCACGCAAAGCCGAGCGGAACTCAGGGGTACCAGGCTGGGCGTGCTTAGCGGCTACAGGTATTGCGCTTTGCAGCAACAGGCCTGCATCGTATACGTTGGCACCAAAGGTGGCAGGAGCCGTGTTGTACATGGCGGTATAGCGATCAATGTAGTCTTGGGCAATCGCTTTTGACGGATTGCTGTCGTCGATTTCCGGCAAGACCAGCATAGCACCCGCCGCTAATACGGTACCTTCCACATCTTTACCGCCTAGGCTTAAAAAGGCCGGCAAGGCCGCACCATGAGTCTGGTAAATTTGTCCCTTGTAGCCTTGCTTGACCAAGGTAACCTGTGGCAATACCGCTGCTGCCCCCGTTCCTGCCACCAATACGGCATCAGGCTTGGCTGCGAACAACTTCAAAGACTGCCCTGTCACCGACGTGTCCGAGCGCACATAGCGCTCAATGGCGGTAATCTCTATACCGTGCTCTTGAGCCTGCTCTTTGGCAACTTTTAACCAGTTTTCCCCGTAAGCATCGTTAAAACCAAAAAACCCCAATGTTTTGATGCCATTGGCCGCCATATGCTCGAACAAGGCAGAGGCGATAATATCGTCGTTCTGCGTGGTTTTAAAGACCCATTTTTTTTCGTCCGTCATGGGTAATACTGCCGAGGCGGTCCCTACCGGCGCTAGCATGGGGGTTCCCGCCTCGGCGACCAGCGGTATCACACTCATGGTATTAGGAGAACCGGTGGGTCCAATAATGGCGTCTACCTTATCGGTACTAATCAGTTTTTTGATACCTGTCACGGTCTGATTCGTATCACTGGCATCATCCAATGACACATACTCAACCGTAAACTCACCCATTTTCGTAGGCAGTAAAGGCACTGTATTACGCTGGGGCACACCCACCACAGCGGTTGGGCCTGTAGCCGACGTAATGACCCCAATTTTTACCTGAGCCCACGACAGACTGCTGACCGACGCCAGCAGCAAGGCAGATGAAAGAACTCGTAAACGCAACATGCTTCGCCCTCAATATAGATATTTTTTATAGTCAATCCGCATTCGTAAGACATAAAGCCTTAAGAGATAAGCATATTATGATAATAAAAAACGATCTATTCTGGTGCTTTTAAATTTCATTGTAAAAATTGTTGAAGCAGGCTTGTTATTCAAGCCCGGACGCGACACAATCTAGGCACTGGGCATAAAAGGCTGACTCAACTCACTTATGTCGTGAGCCTACCGCCCCCTTACAGGAGCATCTAATGATTCAATTACGAACTCTGGGTTTTAGTGTTGGCGCATTCGCCATAGTGGCGCTCTCGGCCTGCACCACTCACGGACAAGGCGGAAATAACATGACAAAAGCGCAAGAGCTACAAGACTATCATTGGACCCAAGTAAATATCATTAATAGCCAAGGCACCAGCGAGCCGGCTTTCCGTTCTGCTAATGGCGGCCCGCTTGTTATGAACTTTAACGACGGGCAGCTCTTGCTGAGCGGGCTTTGTAATAATATGGTCGCTGGCTATAGCCTTGAAGGCTCCACACTGACCGTATCCAATCCCGCAGCCACCATGAAAATGTGTATAGATAACGATCTAATGCGCTACGAGCAACAAGTTGGTCAGGAACTGGGTACGCTAAAAAGCTGGAGCATTGCCTCGACCGAAATGACTGATGCAGCTCCCATACTGACTCTACAGTTTGCCGACGGCAAAAAGTGGCGCCTAAAAGGAGAGCAAACCTCTCAGGCGAAATATGGTGTAGAACCCGTGCGGGTCTTTCTAGAAGTGGCTGCCAATAAGGTCGCGTGCGAACCCACCGGCCAAGCCCAACAGCAATGCCTGTACGTACGCGAAATCACCTACAACGACCAAGGCATTAAAACCGGTACCGGACAATGGCTTAATTACTACGCCACGATTAAAGGCTATGAGCACCAGCCTAATGTACGTCAGGTTATCCGTGTGAATCGCTATCCCCTAGCCAATGCCCCGGCCGATAGCATGAACTTTGCTGACGAGCTGGACATGATTGTGGAAAGTGAAGCAATCAATTAATTAATTTTCGCTACACCAACGTGCCTGAACGTCACGGCGCTCAGGCACGCTGTAACGCCGACATATAACGGCCTGGGCTTTGACCCAAGGACTTTTTAAACATAGTAATAAACGCCGTTACGGACTCGTACCCCAACTCTAGTGCCACCTGTTGCACCGCCATACCACTGGCCAATAAATGCATGGCTAGCATGAGTTGCCATTGCTGACGCCAGCGCCCAAAACTTAAGCCAGTTTCCTGCACGACGAGACGCGCAAGGCTGCGAGCACTCATACCAAGTTGTTGCGCCCATTGCTCTATGGTGCGGCGATCCCCATGCTGACTGGCCCAGGTAGCCACAATCACGCTTAAACGCGCATCATCAGAGATGGGTAAATGCATTTGCTCTACGGGGCTCTTGTCCAATAATTCCAGCAGCACTTGTACTAAACGAGCGGATAAGCTGTGCTCACTATAGTCAGGGTCCTGATTGGCCAAATGCAAGCTTAACTCTCGTACCACTGGGCTAATTGCCAGGGTACAGCTATGGTCCGGCATGCACGCCACGCCCGGCTCAATAAATAAAAAACAAATTCTGGCATTGTCTGTGATGCGGTTACGATGTATCTGCCCCCCTGGTATCCATACCGCATGCCCAGGTGCTACCAAATAAATAGCATGCTCCAACTCGCACAATACAGCACCATGCAAGGCCATCACCAACTGCCCCTTACGATGCTGATGCAGCTCGCGTTCTTGGGCACCTACCTGTACCGTAAGCTGTATAGCCAAAGCAGCTTGCGTATGCAAATCGGGATCAAAGCACAAGGAATTCGTATTAAAACGATTATTTGGCATAATTAAGAGATTAATAGTCAGTATTGCTTAATTACACCACAACAGACCTTTCCTACAATAGTAGGTATTCCTTTTACGCCCATACAAGAGATACGTCTGTGCCCCTACACCGTCAACCCAAAGCCTGGCTGATTTTGGCCGGCATATTGCTCATCGCTGCCAATCTACGAGCCCCCATCACCGCCTTACCGCCCCTAATCGAAGTCATACAAAGTGATTACGGCCTGAGCAATACGGGCGCAGGTGCCTTAACCGCCCTGCCTCTACTGGCTTTTGCCCTGCTCTCTCCCATCAGTGCCCGGCTTAGCCTGCACTGGGGGCTAGAGCGCACCTTATTCCTGGCTCTGCTGGGCATAGCGACCGGCATACTATGGCGCTCACTGCCCTATAGCTCAGCCCTATTTCTGGGGACCTGCCTCATTGGCATGGGCATTGCGGCAGGAAATGTACTGCTGCCAGGCATCATTAAAAGAGACTTTCCCAATCATATTACGGCCATCACAGGCGCCTATGCAGTGACCATGGGTTTGGCCGCCTCTCTGGGCTCAGCACTGGTCGTGCCCTTAGCCCACGCCTGGGGCTGGCATGCCGCCTTACTCAGCTTTTTACTGCTGCCCGTCAGCGCCTTAATAGTGTGGGGGCAAGCCTGCCGTACGCCTAAGGCTGAGCAAAGTGTACCGACAAAACAGCTTTTATCCAGCTCCCTGCCTTGGCGCGAGCCTCTAGCATGGCAGATCACTTTTTTTCTAGGTTTGAACTCCACCATTTACTACATTGCCATAGCTTGGCTACCTGCCATCTTTAATGAACAGGGCCTATCAGCTCAACAGGCCGGCAGCTTGCATGGCGCTATGCAACTGGCCACCATTGTACCGGGGCTGATACTAAGCCCCGTGCTGCGCCATGTTACGCATCATGGCTTAGTCGCTGCGAGTGTGGCGCTCATGTCAGCCGTCTCTTTATTAGGCTGGCTGTATGCCCCCTCGCTAGCGCTGCTATGGGCAGTCATGTTTGGTATAGGGACCGGGGCTGGCATTATCCTGGGGCTAAGTTTTATCGGTATGCGCACGCATCACTCCCAACAAGCAGCCAGCCTCTCAGGCATGTCGCAGTGCATAGGGTATTTGCTGGCCGCCACTGGTCCCTTGGGTATGGCGCACTTACACGATATCACGCACAGTTGGCACATGCCTTTACTGCTGTGCAGTGCGCTGGCGCTTATCGCTGCAGGCATGGGCTATCTGGCTGGCACAGACCGCAAATTGCCCAAGCCTATCACTAAATATACATAGCATATTTACGTAACTGAGCACGCAGCTCGTCAAGCGCACGCTGTGTTTGCTGACATTGATCAGGCGGTAAACCCTCAGCGCCCGCCTGATCCATAGCTTGTAATAAGCGCAGTTGCTCCACACTGAACTCATCCGCCGTGCTTTGGTGCCAGGCGTTAAAGTCGCCCACAGGCGTGTCATGGTGCCAACGATCCACAATCACATCCACCACTCCTGGCACCAGTCCAGTGTAGGTGTCCTGCAAGCACTCCGGTAAATCGTCATAGCTGCGAGCGAGCTCAATAGGCCAATCCATATACAGGATCTCAAGCAAGGCCTGCCCCATATAACCATGTCGCTCGACCAAATACTTCAGGTCTTTACCCGAAACTGACCGTGGCCATGCTTCGTGCAAGCAATCTAATAGAATCGACAAACCCGGCTGATCACAGCGCAACGACTCTCCGTGCAAGGTGTGGTAGCGCAGCCGCCCTTCCGAATCCGGTTCCATCTGCTCAAACCAGCCAGCGAACTGTAAATCTTCTAAGCGCTGCCAGTCTGGTAAAAAACGGCGCTGACCCGCCTGAGCAGGAATCAGCAAGCTCTGTCGAAAGCGCCGCCCTACTGCAAAATCCAGATACTGCAATTGTTCATTACGATCTGCGCTGGCTGCCAATAAAGGCAAAATCCCCATGTCCAAATTGTAATAAGCCATATGATCTGTGGCCAGATTCACATCGCCCAAATGCAACAAGCCATAGTCCTTCGCTTGAGCGGCAAAATCCGCCACATAAATTGGCAAATTATAAAGCTCCAGGTATTCATGGGCGAGGTAATACGACTGGTCCTCGCCGTCGGGAACTCGCTCCACCAAACCTTGCAACATTTCACGCTGAGGATTTTGGCGACACAGATGATGAGCAAAAAAAGGCAGCATTTCACGGGCTCGCGATACTTTTTCTACCGGATCACTAAGATGACGACTGTGCCAACGCATGGCATCGCGCAGTATCTCGGCGCCTTTCCAACCAGGGTAGGTATTAAAGCTCACATACGCCACGCCATCCGCATGCAAGTTTTCGGCTACGATTCGCAGCACGTGACTTTGCATCGCTTCTGGAATCCAGCTCCATAAACCATGAGCAATGATGTAATCAAACTTGCCCCATGAGGCATCGATTTGACTGATACAGGCCAAGCGCAACTCAAGATTACGCAAGCCGACTCGCTGAATTAAGGCTTGTCCGGCGTCGATCTGCTCAGCCGATATATCTACCCCTATGATTTGAGCATGTGGATACAAATACGCAGTGGGAATACTATTCCCTCCAGAAGCACAGCCCAGTTCCAGTATGCGCGCATGGCTAAGTTCAGGGGCGTTCCAACCATATAAATGTGCTGAGGCACGCAGGTATCCGGGCGCACTCCATTTAAAGGCCCCAGAATAGTATGGATACGCATTATAGGTATCAGCCAGTTCTTTTATATCGTCCGGCAAATCACACCCTATTCCCAAATTTTTTACGTTATTGTGTACTTTCATTGGGTGTAGATTTTAGCAAACCCCAGACAGAAGATTAAGCCCTCTTGGCTTTAGCTCAGTGGCCAGTGCTGCGCTGGCACACCACGCACAATTTACGACATGCACAAAATCAGTTTGACGGCAGGCAAATGATACAATATATCATTACCTGCATAGCCTCTATTATTTAGCCTGAATCCGCTTTTTCACTGCCCATGACCCACTCCGAGCTTATCCCGATTACCTTACTAACCGGCTTTTTAGGCAGTGGTAAAACCACTGTCCTTAACCATCTGGTACAGCAAGCCGAGCTTTCTGACGCCCTAGTCATCATTAATGAGTTTGGTGAAATGGCACTAGACCACCAGTTAGTCGCCCACAGCACCGAAAACCTGATTATGGAAATGAGTAGTGGCTGTCTGTGCTGCACCATACGAGGCGATTTAGTGCAAACATTACGCGATATTACTTGGCGCTTTTCACGTCAAGGTCAGCGTCAATTTAATCGCGTGCTCATAGAAACCACAGGTTTGGCCGACCCCGCCCCCATACTGCAAACCTTAATGAGCCACCCACAAATTACGGCTAAATACCGCCTAGACGGCATTGTCAGCACCATAGACATGGCCACAGGCTTAGCTACTCTGCAACACCACCCAGAGGCTGTTAAGCAAGCTGCGATGGCAGACGTGCTACTGCTTAGCAAGGCTGACTTATGCTCAACAGAACAGGCGCAGCAGCTTGAGCAAGCATTGCAAAAAATTAATCCGGCCGCCCCACGCATTCGTGTTCAGCACGGCTTATTAGAGCCGGCAAACATACTTAATTTAGGTTTATTTAATAGCGCTAACAAAACTCCTGACGTAGAGCAGTGGCTTAATGAGCACGCTTATGCCGTAGCCACCGAAGAATCTACCCATGCTCATTCCCATGCGCATCACCACGAGCACGACATTAACCAGCACGACCCCCATATCCGTGCGTTCTGCTTTGCGTTTGATCAAGCCATCAGTATTGAAACCCTAGAGGCATGGATGGAAATTTTACTGTTATTCATGGGCAGCAATATATTACGCATCAAAGGCATTTTGAATATACAGGGGCACGACAGGCCACTGGCCCTGCACGGGGTACAGCATTTGCTGCACCCACTGGCGCCTTTGCCGGCATGGCCAAGCGCTGATCGCCGATCACGTCTGGTTTTCATTACTCGCGACCTGAGCCGGGCTGATATAGAAACCACCTTTAAGGCGTTTTTACCGTCGAACCGCCCATCGAACGAGAGCAAACCGTGATCGATCACGCGCAAAACCTTGCCTATTCCCTATGCTTATAGCAAGGGCTCAATAGGCAAGAGCGACAAAAATCCAAGGTATAAGCGTTTCCATATGTTTAAGCCGGGCTCACTGTCATAGCGATGGCTCCCCGTGTCATCGACAGCTAACCAAACTAGCCTATTATGGTCAGCCAGCTCTAGCTCATAAGCGTATTCACGTAAACCCTGATCGAAGGCTGCGCTGATCGTCTGCGCCATCAAGGCACTTTCGATCACAAAGCCCAACTCAGTGTTTAAACGCGCCGATCGCGGGTCAAAATTAAACGACCCCACAAACACACGTTGACCATCCACCGCAAAGGTCTTGGCATGCAAACTAGAACCCGAGCTGCCAAAAGGTCCGGCCTTCTCTTTGGGGCGCTTGCGATTACCATCGGCTCGCAATTCGTACAAAACCACTCCGCTTTGCAATAAGGGCACACGATACTTCGCATAACCCGCGTGCACAGCCAGCACATCCGTAGCCGCTAAGGAGTTCGTAAGTACACGTACTCGCACCCCGTCACCCACCAACTTGGCAAATACATCCACCCCTTCCGAGGTCGGCACAAAATAGGGCGAAACCAAATCGACAGACTCCAGCGGCGTATCGAGCACAGCTTGTAAGCGGGAGGTTAAATAATCGATTTCTCTGGCTTCACCCAGAACCTTGGCCGGATCATCGCTGACCATGCGCACAGGCACCCAATGAAAATTTAATTCGCCCTGCAGCAGCTTTTCAATGAAACGGGAATTCGCTACCGCTTGCACATAAGCTTGCGCCGAGGGCAAATCCACGGTGCTGGCTTCAGTCTGCAACAAACGCTGTGTAGTCTGGGCCTTGGGTGTACGTATCAGTAAATCTGCAGGGTAAGCGGAATCACTGTTCCAATAACGATCAAAATCGCGCGCCACCTCATCCACAACCGTACCAGCAGCCAATACATCTAAATCCGCAAACACGACTCCTTGAGTCGCTCCGAAATACTCATCGCCTATATTTCGCCCACCTACGATAGTAAGTTGCCCATCTACCGTTAGCGATTTGTTATGCATACGCCGATTTAAGCGACTAAAGTCTGTGATAAAACCCAACTGCTTAAAGGTACGAAAAGGAAAAGGATTAAATAAACGCACCTCCACCCCTGGCAGCGCATGCAAAGCCGCCAACTTAGCATCCAGCCCCGAGGTGCCGTTGTCATCAATCAGTAAACGCACACGTACGTTACGCTTTGCTGCCTCGTGCAAGGCATGCAACAGCAGATTTCCCGTGATATCGTCGCGCCAAATATAATATTGCAAATCAAGGCTACGCTGCGCACTCGCAATCAACAACATGCGCGCGGCAAAAGCATCCATGGAATCTTCCAGCGTTGCCACCCCCGACAAACCCTGATTACGCTCTAGCAGTGGCGCCATACTGCGCCCCAGCCTGGTGTCTTGCCCGTCGTACGTTGTTAATGCTTGCGATACCTGCCTGCCTTCCAGGCTGGGTAAGGCGCAGCCCAGCAAAGCGCTGCTGAACAACATGATGATTCCGATTCTGAGCATAGAACGATACCTGTCATGGCAGCACAACGCACAGGCAGCACTACCTTTATTTTTCATAGCTGTTAGCTTACTACGTTAATCCCCCAGCAAGCTGAAGCAAGGCTGAAGGAGCAGCTACAGACTACATAGCACTGCCCCACTCAGCACCGCTTAGATCTAATGCATACTTTGCATGATGCAAAATATGCATCGCGCATTGGCGCCCAGTGTTTTTATGATGAACACATGAATACACCAAGCTCTCTTCGCACCCTGGGCATATTGGGTGGCATGGGGCCTTTGGCCACCGTCGATTTCATGCAAAAAATTATTGCCCTCACGCCTGCTGAACAAGACCAGCAGCATATTCCTTTAATCGTGCACAGCGTGCCACAAATTCCAGATCGCAGCACGGCGATCATCGCCAACAACGACAGCCCATTTTTACCTATGCTGGAAGGGCTACAACAATTGGAGCGCTGTGGCGTAGAGGCTGTACTCATCCCATGCAATACGGCGCACTTCTGGCATGAACGCCTAAGCCAGGCCACGCACCTGCCTATTTTGCATATTGTGGATGCTGTTACCCATGTACTAAGGGAACAAAAGATAGCTCCAGAAGCCTGTATGCTGCTGGCCACTCGTGGCACACGTCAAGCCGGCATTTACCAGCGCGCAAGTAACGCCATGTGCTCGGGCTTTCAACTTCCTAACGAAGCCCAGCAAGCACAGGTGGACAGCATGATTCACCTCGTCAAACAGGGTAAGCTCGCCCTTGCACAACAGCATGGTACTGCCTTGATCACCACGCTACGTCAACAAGGCGTTCAACGCGTCGTCTTGGCCTGCACTGAGCTGCCTCTTGCGCTGGAGCATACACAGCACCCCGATTACTTTATCAATGCCACCTTAGCGCTAGCCCAGTCAGCGGTACGCTTTGCTTTGCAAAAACAAACGGCCACTGTGGTTTAATACATAGCCTGCGCATATGCGTTACGCCCACAACAGAGATAAGGTATGGACACCGCCTGGCTACTGGACTTTGTGACTCTTGCTGAAGTCAATAACTTTACTCGCGCCGCACAAATTAGGCATAGCTCGCAAGCGGCCTTTAGTCGTCGCATTCAGGCCCTGGAGGCGTGGGTCGGAGCAGAGCTGATAGACCGCAGCGTATTTCCGACTCGCCTGACTGACGAAGGCAGCCGCTTTCTGGAATACGCCCTTGATATCTCTCAGCGAGTCTCAGACTTACGCGCTGATTTTAGCGGCCGCCCTTCCGCTTGGCTTAGCCGCATTCGCATCGCCGCCCCGCACGCCCTGGCCACCGGTTTTTTACCCAGACAATGGCAAGACTGGGTGCGCGGCCTGGCAGCCCTTAACGGCATCATTAATCCGGCCAACGTACACGACGCCGTCACTACCTTTGTTAGCGGCAACGCGGATCTGCTGGTTTGCTTTCATAACCCTCAGCAACCCATACACCTGGACCCGGAGCAATACCAGCGCTTAACGCTTGGCGTGCAAATGCTGCGTCCCTATATGTCCACCAGCCTGCATAAAAAAGTGCGCTGGTCTTTTCCAGGAACCGTAGAGCAACCTATCCCGCACCTCGCGTACTCTCAAGGTGCGTACTTAGGCCGCATGGTTAATCTGATGATGGAGCGCGCCAGCAAGCCACCTTATCTGGTGCCACATGCAGAAAGTGATATGGCGGATGTATTGCGAGAATTAGCGCTCAGTGGTCATGGCGTGGCGTGGTTGCCCGACTGCGTCGCTCATAGTGCTGAGCGCCATGGCGCCTTAATGTGTGTAAGCTCAGATCCGGCCTGGGAGCTATCCTTAGCCGTCATGGCCTATCGCGACAAGCACAATCCCAGCCCCGCCTTACAACGCTTATGGCGCAGACTAAGCAGTCTGTACGAGGTACCTGCTTAGCTGCGCCAACTCGTTAAGCCAGCGGTGCGCCGACACCGGTACGTTCAACAATCAATTGATAGTGTTCAGGGCGACGATGCTTGGCAAAATTAAATACGTGATCACGAAACGGCTGCCCTAAATTCAGATCTGCATTGAAATAAATCAGTTCATCTTCTTCGGTGCTGGCTTGCGCCACAATTTCTCCCGTGGGCGCAACAATCACCGACCCACCTATCATGTGATGCCCGTCCTCTACACCACACTTGGCCGCAGCGCCTATCCAGACGGCATTTTGATACGCACTGGCCTGCAAAGTAATTAAATGATGGTGCATACGCAAATGCACCGGCTCCGGCCAATGAATATTAATGGATGGCGTGTTGTAGCCTAAAGCCACAAACTCTGCCCCCTGCAAACCCATCACACGCCAGGTCTCAGGCCATCGCCTATCGTTACAGAGGCACATGCCCATCTGTACCTCATCCAGCTCCCACACTTTGAACGTATCATTTCCCACCTGAAAGTATTTTTTTTCCAAGTGCTGAAATGGCGCATCCGGCTTATGGTCACTATGCCCTGGTAGGTGCACTTTTCTGTATTTGCCAATAATTTGCCCTTTTTTATTGACTAAAATAGAAGTATTAAAAGCGCCATCCTGCGGGCAAAGCTCCGCATACCCCAGATAAAAACCCACTTCCAAACGCCGCGCCTCGTCAAACAAAGCCTGCACCTTAGGATTAGGCATGGCATGCTCGAAATAGAGCTCTTGTGCCTCTTGCTGGCTCATCCAGTAACGGGGAAAAAAGGTCGCTAAGGTCAACTCGGGGAAGACCACAAAATCAGCCCCTCTAGATTTCGCCTCTTGCAACAAGGCGATTAATCTACCTAAGGTGCGCTGGCGGCTATCGCTCACATGCACTGCCCCTACCTGCGCCACAGCCACCCCTAAACGTCGCTGACTCATGCCTTCGTCTCCTGTAATGTATAAAAGCTTGTCATAGCCTAAGCATGCAGGGGAACGCGGTCAGCGTAAAGCTGGCAAGAAAAAACAAACGCCAACAAAAAACAGAAAAAACCCACACAAAATCAATCAAGTACACGAAGCACACAGCACAGAGCGATAACTCTTCTGCATGGCAGCGCGACAAGATTTGATAAGAGAATGTGCGATTAACTGAGCAACTGCTCTAGGCTACTGATAAAGCGTTTACCTGCCAGCGACAAAGAATTCAGTTCGGACACGGTTAACCAGATGCCAATTGATTGGGCCGGACTAACGGGTTTGATCACCACGGTGGGGTCGAGCACAGACGGCAAAGCCCAGCGCTCCATCAAGGCAGCGCCAAAGCCTTGCTGAGCTAGAGCATAAGCCGCCAAGGGCGAACGCACCGTTAAGGCGGGACGAGTGGGCTTAGACGCGCTAGAGCTTAAAAACTGATGCAGCACCTTGCCCAAAGGCGCGTCCTCCGGGTAACTGATCCAAGGGTGCGAGGCAAAATCAGCCGCCATTATTTCAGTCTGCTCAGCTAAAGCATGGGTAATGGGCACCGCACACACTATTTCTGAGTCCGCTAATTTTCGCGATTGCAATAAAGGGTGTACCGGATCTGCCAGCGAAACCGCCACGTCGGCCTGCCCGCTTAAGAAGTACGCCACTATTTCATCGAAACTGGTGGTGCGGTAATCCACTTGCGCTCGGGGGGAGCTGACACGTAACTGCGTTAATACCTGCGGGATCAAACGCTGACTTAAACTGGCACTAGAAATAATATTCAAGGTACTGGCGCTGCCATTGCCCAGTTGCAAAGCCAGAGCATTTAAGCGGCCTATCGCCGCATACAGCGACTGCACCTCGGCATATAAGCGACGGGCCTCTGGTGTGGGCAGTAAGCGGTTCTTGCTACGCTCGAATAACTGATAACCCAAACGGTATTCAGCTAGCGCTAGAACCCGGCTAATAGCCGGCTGCGACACATGCAAAGAACGGCCGGCCCCACTAATGGAGCCGGCCTGCATAATGGCGTGAAACACTTCAATTTGTCGCAAACTTAAAGGACGACCATCTGTCTGAATCTCGGTATTGCCCGCCAAGGCAGCGTTCATGTCTACATTTGTCATGGCTGAGTCATAACTCCAAATTATGGTGCACGCACACTTCCTGATTCATGGTTTTGGCAGGGCCAGTGCTACTCTTTTTATATGGACTTTTCATAGTCCGCTTATCTTACGTTAATTTAGTTTAATAATAATTAGGGGATAAACCATATGCTTAGCCAACACTTCAAACGAGCCTGTGCTCTGGGTATCGTCATGAGCTGCGCTCTGGTAGCAAGCGTACACGCCACAGAAAAGTGGCCACAAAAACCCGTTAGTTTTATCGTGCCCTCTGCCGCTGGCGGCTCGCCCGATGTGCTATCACGCTTAATCATGAGCGATCTTGCACAAAGCCTGGACGCATCTTTTGTAGTAGAAAACCGACCCGGTGCCGCTGGCAACATTGGTATTTTACAAGTTAAAAAAGCGCGCCCCGACGGCTATACCTTGGGATATGGCAATATCAACACCTTAGCGGTCAATAATAGCCTGTTTAACTCTCTGCCCTACGATGTAGACAAAGACTTAAGACCCGTCGCACACTTATTCAATATCTACAATGTGCTGGTCGTATCGGCCGAATCACCCATCACATCGGTTAAAGAGCTGATTCAGCTTGCTAAGTCAGATCCAGGCAAGCTGTCTTATGGCGCTGCGGGCGTGGGCACTACCGGTCATATGGGTGGCGAGCTTTTCAAACACATGACAGATATTGACGTCCTGTATGTACCCTACAACAGCGGGCCTGCTGCCCTGCAAGACTTGGTCGGAGGCCGTCTGGATTTCATGTTTTCCAATAGCTCAGAAGTCGCCCCTCTGATAGCCAGCGGTCGCTTACGTGCGCTGGGCGTGTCAAGTAAAAAACGCCTGGATCTGCTCCCCGATGTGCCGTCGCTGGATGAGGCAGGTGTTACCGGCTACGAAACCATAGCCTGGGGTGGTATGGTCGCCCCGAAACAAACCCCTGACAGCGTTATCGACACGCTTAATCAGGCGGTGAATAACACACTTAAAAACCCGAAAGTCATTGAAGGACTGGCGGCCTTAGGCGCGGAACCGGCAGGCGGAAGTGCCGAAGATTTTCAGCAATTTATCCAGGTAGAAACTGATAAATGGGCAGAAATTATCGCCAGTGCTGGTATCGAAAAGCTGGACTAAGCTCGCATGACAGTACACACCCCGTCCTTTGATACTATTTTCACAGCCGGAACCATTGTGGATGGTTCCGGTGCTCCCCCCTACCAGGCTGATGTCGGCATACGCCAAGGACGTATCAGCGCCATCGGTGACCTGAGCCAAGCGCTCAGCACTGAGCGTATAGACTGTCAGGGATGCATGATCACCCCTGGTTTCATCGACTCCCATACCCATGATGATGGTTATTTACTGACTCACCCGGACATGGTGCCCAAAGTATCTCAGGGCATCACCACAGTGGTTACCGGCAACTGCGGAATCAGTCTAGCCCCCGTCATCACCGCTACACCGCCACAACCCTTAGACTTGCTGGGACCTGCCGAACTATTTAGATTTGGCAGCTTTTCCGCTTGGCTAAACGAGCTCAAGGCTCAGCCTGCCGCCGTCAATGTCATACCACTGCTGGGGCACACCAGCCTACGCGTCGCCTTTATGCAAGACTTGCAGCGTACTGCTACTGCGCAGGAAATCACCGCGATGCAAGGCGGTGTAGACGAAGCCTTGGCCAGTGGAGCATTTGGTCTGTCATCTGGCCTGTTCTACCCGCCGGCGGCGGCCGCAACCACGTCTGAATTGCTGGAGGTGGTGCAGCCTATGGCGGCCTTAGGCACCACTATTTACGCAACACACCTTAGGGATGAGGCTGACTTTATCTTGCCAGCGATTGATGAAGCCCTGCAGATCGGTGCAGCCGCACGCAGCACCATTGTTTTTTCGCACCATAAGCTGGCAGGCGAGCACAATCACGGCCGCTCCCGGCAAACACTGGCACGTATAGATCAGGCATCAGCATTACAGAATGTGTGTTTAGACTGTCATCCCTATCCGGCCACATCCACCATGTTGCGCCTGGATAGAGTACGACTTGCCAGCCGTACCATTGTCACTTGGTCTACTGCCCATCCGCAGTATGCAGGCAAAGACTTTGCCGCACTGGAACAAGAGTTAGGCATGAGTGATGAGGAGTTGCTCGCGTATCTGTCTCCGGCAGGAGCCATTTATTTTCTGATGCATGATCAGGATATCAAACGCATATTCGCGCACCCACTCACCATGGTCGGATCGGACGGACTGCCCTTTGACCCGCATCCACACCCGCGCCAATGGGGGACTTTTACCCGCGTACTGCGCACTATGGTGCGGGAACAGTCCTTACTGAACTGGCAGCAGGCCATACATAAGATGACCGGCTTGCCAGCCCGCCAATACCGCTTACACGAACGAGGCCTGATTCAAGAAAACTACCACGCCGATCTCGTGATTTTCAATCCGGATACGGTGACCGACCTAGCAACCTTTGAACAGCCTGTGCAAAGCAGCCGTGGCATACAAAGCGTGTGGGTAGCAGGTGAACAAGTCTGGGACGGCCAGCACGCCACAGGTAAACGACCTGGCCAGGTCCTGACTCCCGAACATCTACGCGCAAGTTAAGCACACCCACGCCTACATAGTGGCGCTGACGCACAAAAAAGTAAGGGCAAGAAAAATCTTGCCCTTACTTTGTCTCCCCTGCCCGCCCTCAATCAAATAAGCGAGTTAAGCTTTGCCTATCTGCTTGATTATTTTGCAAAACCAGCATCAGCAAAATACGGGCTTTCCACGCCGATAAGTCACCACTTAATACCGCACCCGCTTCAATCAAGCGTTGAGACGAACCTTCAAAGCCATAGCCCGGGCGCGTGCCACCACGTGGAATACGGGTTGCAATCACCACCGGCACCCCTTTAGCCAGCACACGCTCGACTGCCTGAAACAGTTCTTTATTCACATGGCCTGACGCAACGGCCTGCACCACCATGCCCACAGCCCCCAAATCCACCGCGGCTTCCAACAAGCCTCCGTCAGCTCCTGCATACATGCACGCTATGTCCACTTTGGGCAAAGCCATTTCTGGCTTGAGCGGCACATGCAAACGACGCAAGGGGGCACGATGGAAACGCACGGTAGTATTAACAATACTGCCCAGATACCCCCACTCGCCGGACTGGAACGTTTCCACATCCACGGTATGAGACTTGGTGACTTCACGCGCCGCATTAATGTGGTTATTCAGGGTAACCAGCACCCCTTTCCCACGCGCATCGGGATGCTCAGCCAATAACAAGGCGTTATACAGATTACGCGGGCCGTCCGTGTCGTAATCTGACGTATTGCGCTGAGCACCGATAACAATGACCGGTTTGTCACTACGTATCGTCAAGTCCAGAAACCAGGCGGTTTCTTCTAATACCGCCGTGCCATGACTGACGATCACTGCCTCAATGTCCTCGCGCTTAAGCAAATCCTGAATCGTGTTATGCAAACTCACCCAGTGCTCGGAACTAATGTACAAGGAAGACACGTTGGTAACTTCGTGTATTTCCACATCCATATTGATGGGGCGCTGCATAAGCTGCAAGGACTCCAGCAAAGCCTCTCCACCCAACACAGACATCGCCAGGCCAGTGCTGGGGTCTACCTTGGAGGCGATGGTACCGCCAGTGGTCACCAGCGCGCAGCGTTTTTTTGCCATAGTATTCACCATTGTTTAATCCAACTGCACCTTAGCCTGTTTAACGACTTCAGCCCATTGGTCAATTTCATCGCTCACAAACTGTTCAAACTCTTGCGCTGTACCACTGCCGCCCTCGGCGCCCAGACTGGCTAAGCGCTCCTTGACTTCGGGCTGCTGTAAAATTTCATTTACTGTGGCATTCAGGTATTCAATAATTTCCACCGGTGTCCCTTTGGGCGCCGACAGGCCATTCCAGGACTGCACATAAAAATCAGCAATCCCAGCCTCCTCCATAGTGGGCACATCAGGCAAGTCCGCTAAACGCTTAGAGGCCGTGACAGCCAAGGGTCTAAGGCGCTCTTCGCCCCCCAAGTACTGAGCCACCCCCAAGGATGTTTTAAAGCCCATGTCCACATTACCCGACAGCACGTCCATCAAAGCGGGGGTCGCCCCTTTATACGGTACGTGCAACAGATCAATATTCGTGCGCAGCTTTAACATTTCGCCCGCCAAGTGTGGGGACCCACCCATACCGGACGAGGCAAAGGTGTATTTGCCCGGATTTTGCTTCGCCAACTCCACCAGCTCCTGCACCGTCTTAGCAGGTACTGAGGGGTGTACGACCAAAATACTTGGAGAGGCCATCAGCTTGATAATGTGGCTAAGGTCTTTACGTGTGTCGTAACGTAAATCCTTGTACACCGACATATTGGTCGCGTTTGCAATTGTGGACAGTAATAAGGTGTAGCCATCTGGCGCAGAACGAATCACCATTTCTGTCGCTATATTCGAGCTAGCCCCCGGTTCATTACGCACAATAACAGGCTGCCCTATTGCCTTGCCTAGCTGCTCCGCCACCACACGCGCAATAATATCGGTCGCCCCCCCCGGAGGAAAACCCACCACCAGATTAACTGGACGGCTGGGATATCCCTCAGGCTTAGGCGCAGACTGTGCCGTAGCCATAAGGCTCCCGCCAGCCAGGCCACAGAGTGCCAGACCAAGAACCGCCCGACGTAATTGTTGTTTTACTTGCTTCACCATATTTGTCTCCAAATGCTGTCTTGGCACTGCTAAGCAGTGCCTAATCTATTTGTATAAACCTCAACAAATTAGCGCTTTGCAGCAGAAATGAAAAGCAAATAATTTTTCAATAGTAGGTAAAAAATATTGATGAAGCGCAAGGCCGCACAAGCACTTTCTTTATGCCCTAGTTTTAGGTCATATCCAGCGTGCCTTTCGCCGACAACACGCTGCGCATGGCATCCCTGATGGCTGCCAAGCCTCTATCGTCCGTATCCGCCTTACGCGAAACAAAAGACAAGGGTAAGCTGGGTGCCGCTCGCCCCAAACGTACTACACGCACCGGATGGCTGATCATTTGTGCTGGGTCATGAGGTTGCGTCACGGCTACCCCCAACCCAGCACTGACTACGGCCAAAATGGCAATATTGCTATCCAGCTCTAAGGAACTGCGCACCTCGCCCAATTGCTCCTGTACAAAACGGCTGGCTAAACGCCCGCTGGCCGTATTTCTGTCATAACGAATCCAGTCATAACGCCCGAACAAGCTGGGTAAGGATGTGGCCGTAGAGCCGGGTGGCGCAATCAGCACAAACTTGCGACGCATCATCACCTCAGACTCCATCAGTGCCCCGCCCGACCCCAAGGGCTGGGCCACTAAGGCCGCATCGATATCACCCGACTTTAACTGACTGATTAAGCCTGCACTACGTCCACGCACAGGCTTAAGTATTACCCCGGGATAATCGGCTTTTAAACGGCTCAACACCCCTGGTAATACCTGTGCAAGCAAAGACTCGATAATGCCCAGTCGGTACGTACCAGCGACTTGGTGCGAGCTGCTGTTTCTATAGGCTTTAAAACGCCGCAAAGGCACATGCATCATTTCCACCACTTCACAGGCCGCCTCAGTAGGACGCACCTGTAAACCTGAGCGGTCAAACAACTGCTTGCCCAAATACTGCTCCAGTTGTTTCATCTGCATGCTCACCGCACTGGGCGTCAGATTCATTTCTTTGCTGGCTGCCACAAATGAACCTAAACGCAACACCGACTCCAATGTCTCCAGTGTACTTATCCTCATCAATTTTCCTTATCTAATTTATCAATTTCATTCGCTTGATTGAACAAATGCTCACTGCATAAAATTTATCACAGTACCAACCACTGCCGGAGAGAGAAAACCATCATGACTGACCATTCATTACCTAGCGCCTGGACTGCCAGTCAATTAAGCGAAGATAATTCCTGGGTACTGCGCCTTGACGCAGAACAGCAGGACGCCATTCATCGCGCCATGCTACATGCAAAAGCACAAGACAAACCTCTCTTGCAGATGAGCCAAGAAGACTTCCCTTTACCTGAGCAAGTGCGTTCCACACTGTTACACGCCATTGAGCTCACCCAAGGTCGCTGGGGCTTAGCCTTGATTAAAGGCGTACCCGTACAACGCTGGGACGAAGCAGAAACCCGACTGGCTTACTGGGGTTTAGGCCTATACATGGGTGTAGCACGGACGCAAAACCGAGCCAGCGAAATCATCAACGATGTGCGCGATACCGGTAGCAGTTATAAAATAAAAAATGGACGTGGCTACAACACCAACGCCAGTCTGGATTTTCATCAGGACTCGGCTGACATCGTCGCCTTGCTATGCCGCCGCACCGCAAAACAAGGGGGCGAAAGCAAAATTATCAGCTCTATTGCTTTGCGCGACAAAGTGCGTGCACTACGTCCAGACTTGCTCGCCGTGATGCAGCAAGCCTTCTTTCACAGCTACCAGAACACCCAGGACCCCAGTCAACCGCCCTATTACCGTTTGCCGCTATTCGGTAACCACCCCACTCATTTTGCGGCTCGCACCAATCGTAAAAACATCATGGCTGTTCAGCGCGACTTCCCGGAAACACCCAGGCTAACGCCCGAACAAATAGAAGCCTTAGACCTGCTGGACACCCTCATGCCTAGCGACGAGCTGTGCTTTAATATGTCACTGGAACAGGGCGACATACAACTGCTTAACAACTATGTCATTTTGCACTCCAGAACAGAGTTTGAGGATCACGACGACGCGGATCTCAAACGTCATCTACTGCGCCTTTGGCTAGCGGTACCAAGCTCTCAGCCCCTGCCTGAAAACTGGCAAGAATACTATGGCGATACCCGGGCTGGTTCCGTACGCGGAGGGGTGCGAGGCATTGGTATTACCGAAGATTTTCTACGCTATGAAGCCAAACAAGCTCAAGCCCTACACATGCTCTACACCCCCTGGAAGCCATACATATTGCACGCTGACATGCAAAAGGAGCTAAGCGAGCAAGCCTGATGTCATCCTGATTTCTCTTAGCGCTGGCAGGCATACTGACGTTTTGCCTGCCAGAACGGCTACAGTATGCGCTCTGTCGCCATAACACTGCTTGCCTACATCACCGTTAGCGATTCCGAGCTACCCAAAACCGAGGCCAGCGGCGTAAGGCCTTCTTGCGTAAACCCGCGCTGAAAATCAATAACAAGTAAAGCAGGCCTATCACCCAGTTCCAATGAACCGTAAAAGCCACTGCTTGCATTGGCTAAATCAGTCATGTCTCTTCACCTATAATTCTTTTATATCAATCATTATCTCGACTTACATCTATTGTTTCCAATATAAAAAACGTCTTGATTGATATTTTTTTCCTATAGATACAGGCCACGCCATCGAAGTCATTGCGCTGTCCAAGCTCCCACACAAACTTGAGACACAGGCCAAGTAGGCCGACCAGAGCATAATTTCCTATACTGAAGGGCAACGTTCACACTATTTTTATAGAGGGAGCCCTAGCATGAACCGTCAAGAACTGACCCAAGCCATCCTGCTCGCCAAGCGACGTCATCAACTTAGCTGGCAGCAGTTAGCCGATATTATTGGACATAGCAAAGAGTGGTCTACCGCAGCCTTATTAGGCCAAATGACCCTGAACGAACAGCAGGCCCAAGCCGTCACAGCCGCCCTGGAATTACCCGACGAAGCCATAGAGCTCTTGCAAACCGTCCCCTACAAAGGCTCTTTACCCACCGCTGTCCCCACTGATCCACTTATTTATCGTTTTTATGAGCTAATCAGCGTTTATGGCACCACGTTTAAAGAACTCATACACGAAGAGTTTGGCGACGGCATTATGAGCGCCATCGATTTTAATATGGACTTGTCACGCGAACCCGACCCTAACGGTGATCGTGTAAAAATCACCATGAGCGGTAAGTTTCTGCCTTATAAAACCTATTAAGGGTATGGGGTGCCACGTGCTGTGGTGCCCAAACCCAAGCCGCCATGAATAAAAACATTCCAATTGATGTGCGGCTTTTTTCTACTTTTCGATATGCTGATCAGCGTTAAAACTGTAGCGTACGCTCAAGCCCTCTCACCAACTCTACTAACTGTGGGCCTATTTGTGCATAACGATCAAGAAATGGCCCGTCCGAAACAGGCACCCCACAATTAAACACAAACAAGCTCGAATCTATGGGTTTACTCATGGGCACCGCAAATCCATATGCTTCCTTATGCCAAGCTTGTTCGTTGCTGCAAAAGCCATCTTTCTGAAAATCAGCAAGCACTTGCTTAACACTAGCACTGTGTGCCGCATAATACTCGGGCTGATACAGACGTACACGGTTCAATACCGCCGTCCTTTCTTGAGGATCTACTTTACAAAGCCAAGCGCGGCCTGCAGCGGTCGTCAACAAAGGAAGTCTGGAGCCTATATCAGGATGGGTAGGCAGCGTATGGTTATAACGTGCTGTTTCAACGTACACCATGTGCAAACGATCAAACATCACCATAGACACAGCGCCATTAATTTTAGTGGCTAGATTCATCATCAACGACCTGGCGACCTGACGGATCTGTAAACTCGCTAACAAAGGGTAGCCTAAGGTTAATACGGCGGGTGCCAAGCGATATCGTCGGCTGTCGTGCGCACGTCGTAAATACCCTAACTCAATCAGGGTATAGGTTAGACGCACCACGGCGCTACGCGACAAGCCTGTTCTTTCCGCAAACTCCTTATTACCCAGCGTGTACTCGCCTGCTTTAAAACAGCCCAAAATATCAATGGCACTGGCTAAAGTACTGGCGAACTGCCGATCTACCGGCGCATCACGTAATACCGATGTATTCACTACAGACTGAACATCACGCCACTCATCATCAGTGCTCATCACAAGCCTTTTTTACCTGATCAATCATCTCAACAAGCTTTACGCCATAATCGTCAATGGTGTGTTGGCTAAGACGCGAAGCGGGTACACCGCAATTGAATATCAAAACCTCTCCCTCTACTGCTTCAAGCCACGGAGTAGCTACCGCATGAACATCGGCAAGCCAATCCCCGCGACTCACGCAATAACCATTGCGAGCATACTCCTCAGATGCCGTTTGCTTGGTTAAAGCAAAGCGCGTCGCATCATTCAAAGTACCGTCCTCTTGAGTTTGAAACCGTTTCAATGCCGCTAATACCTCTTGGTTCCGTGACTCATTAAGCTGCGTTAACCACGCCCTACCCATAGCAGACACTAACAGGGGTAAGCGCGCACCAATATCAGGACGAAATGCCGTGACATCATGACCTCGGCAGGTCTCCACATACACCATATAACCACGGTGATACGTACCCAAAGAAACGGAACCGCCAGAATCGTAGGCCAGTTGTTGCATGAACGGCCGAGCGATCTGACGCAAGGTCATGTGCTCCAGCATTGGATAGCCTAAAGAAAGCAGCCCTGCTCCTAGGCGGTAACGGCGTCCATCCTCATCACAGGTAATTAAACCCTTCAACATCAGGGTGTAAGTTAGCCGAGAAATCGTCGCCTTCGACAAACCTGTGCGTTGCACAAGCTCTTTATTTGTTAAGGCCGAGTCACCTGAACGAAAACATTGCAAAACGCTAAATCCATTAGCGACTGTCGTAGCAAACTGCCTAGAATTCAACATAGCGAAACACAGGGTCCTTTATAAGCAACGCAATGATAATCTAATTTAGAACTATCGCACTAGCACTTAACTGATAAAGAAAAATCTATGATTCGAGACAGCCAATCTTTTTCCGAATTTTTAACGTCACTACGACGCTTTGTTCGTGAAGAACTCATCCCTCATGAAGCTTTGGTCGCCAAGCAAGATGAAGTACCCGAGAACCTAGTACAAAAAATGGCAAAACAAAACATGTTTGGCTATTCCATTCCCGAGCAATACGGGGGCTTGGGTATGACAACTGAGGAGCTGGTGTTAGCTGCTATGGAACTTTCCCAATGCTCTGTCGCTTTTCGCGCAAGGGTCGGCACTAATACTGGTATTGGTTCAGAAGCAGTGGTTGCCGATGGAACCGAAGAACAAAAACAGCGCTATCTTCCAAAGCTCGCTACTGGTGAGCTTACTGGCTGCTTTGCGCTCACTGAGCCCGATGCCGGCTCTGACGCCACCGCCTTAAGCACAAGCGCTAGACGCGATGGCGATTACTTCGTACTTAATGGCACCAAATGCTTCATTACTAATGCACCCATAGCCGGATTATTTACCGTTTTGGCTCGTACCGATCCAACAGAACCACGAGCCAAAGGTATCTCCGCATTTTTGATAGAGCGTGACACACCAGGCTTATCGGTGGGTAAGGCTTACGACAAAATGGGGCAAGAGGGCTCGCCAGTTTCCGAAGTGTATTTCGATGACTGCCGGGTTCCTCGTAGCAGCCTTATCGGAGGCCAAGAAGGCCAAGGCTTTAGCACCGCCATGAAAGTTCTGAACAAACAGCGCATCCACTTGGCTGCACTGTGTATAGGCCCAGCTATACGTATGCTGGACGATGCCATAGAGTTCGTCGCCCACCGCAAGCAATTCAATCAGCCATTAATGAACTTCCAATTGATTCAGGCCATGATCGCCGACTGCAAAACCGATATTGAGGCAGCAAAAGCCCTGATATTACAAACGGCACGACAACGCGACGCGGGTGAGGACGTAACGATGAACGCCTCGATCTGCAAATACTTTGCCTCTGAGATGTGTGGACGAGTCGCTGATCGCTGTGTCCAGATGTTTGGGGGTTATGGCTACATTTTAGAGCAGTCTGTCGCACGTTTTTACCGCGACGTCAGATTGTTCCGCCTGTACGAGGGAACCAGCCAAATACATCAGCTCAATATAGCTCGACTCACGCTTAACGCAGCAGGCCATACATTGGCACGTTAATAAAGTTCGTACCCAGCATTTAATTATAAAGATCAAGGAGACCTAAAATGCTAAAAACAACCATTATGTCGGCAGCCATCGCCGTGACCAGTATTCTGTCACCGGCTGCCGCGCAAGATAACTACCCGCAACGCCCGATTACGCTCATCATCCCCTTTGCACCTGGCGGCTCCACCGATATTTTAGGCCGGCTACTAGCGGAGGAGATGAGCAACCGCCTAGGGCAGCCAGTGATCGTTGAAAACAAAGCAGGTGCCGGCGGAAATATAGGAGGCAGTTACGTAGCTCGCGCTAAGCCCGATGGCTACACCTTGATGGTCGCTGCAGCAGGCCCAACAGTTATCAATCCCAGCTTATACGACAATATGCAGTTCAGCCCAGTTACTGACCTGCGCCCGATCACCGCGCTTACACGTGAGCACAACGTGATGGCTGTCAATGCCTCAAGCCCAATCACTACACTCAAGGAATTCATCACTTACGCCAAAGACAAGCCAGTCACTTTTGGCTCTTCCGGCACGGGCTCCCCTAGCCATCTGTCGGGTGAGCTCATGAATCACATGCTTGGTCTGGAGATGACCCATATCGCCTATAAAGGCTCTGGTCCCGCCGTCGTTGACCTACTAGCAGGCCATATTACTGTGATGATAGATAATATGCCCCCATTAATGCCACATATACAAAATGGCACACTCAGAGCCATCGCCGTCCCCAGCCCAGAGCGTACGGACGCCCTACCCAATACCCCCACCTTCAAAGAAGCTGGCGTCGATGACTTTGTCGTCATGGCTTGGAAAGGGCTGATGGCTCCCGCTGGGACACCCGATGCCATTGTTCAAAAAATCTATGACACGGCCACGGACATCTTGGCCATGCCCGTCATGCAAACCCGTTTAGCCGAAATGGGTGCAGAGCCTTATGGCAATACCCCAGAGCAATTCGCACAGCAAATTAAAGACGAAACACAATGGTGGGCTGAAATCATCAAGCGCACTGGCACCACTCTGAACTAAACCTATGTGCCGCGCTCCACCGTACGGAGCGCGCCTCAGCCTCTGAGCAGAGACTGGGTCCCTTGCACAACATAGATTAAAAAACACAAATGGCGCTCCCTTGTAGACGCCGCAAATATCCGCATAGGTAATTAAACGATGACAGATGCTGCAACACACGTTCGAGCAGACATGGGACAACTGCGCCAACGTGTTCGAAATTTCATTAATGACGTAGCTATTCCTTTGGAAAGCCCGGCAATAGAACGTGATGTAGAAAAACTGGATAGCATCACTCTATCCCTACGCCAACAAGCCAAGCAGGCTGGCATCTACACTCCTCAACTCCCTCGTGAGTGGGGTGGGCTAGGACTCAATTGGACAGAGTGTGCTGAAATTTTTGAAGAGGCGGGACGAGGCCTGTTAGGTCCACTGGCCTTGAACTGTGCTGCTCCCGACCAGCCCAATATGTGGTTGCTGCTCAATTTAGGAACACCAGAGCAATTACAGCAGTTCCTAGTTCCCATAGCAAACGGCAGTAAAAGAGCGTGTTTTGCCATGACCGAACCGGCCCCGGGTGCAGGCTCCGATCCCTCCATGCTGGCAACACAAGCAACACGCACCGCTGGAGGGTGGATACTGAATGGGCATAAAACTTTCATTAGTGGTGGCGTTCAAGCCGATTTTGCCATTGTTCCTGCACAAACAGATCAGGGTGTGACCTTATTCATCCTTGATACCCAGCAGCCAGGTTTCAATGTTATTCGTGACGTCGGTATGAGCACTGCTTATCAAATTGGCGGGCATGCCCAGATTGTTATCCAAGACTGTTTCGTTACTGATGAGCAGATCTTGGGCGAAGTGGGCAAGGGTTTACAGCATGCGCAACAGCGCCTGGAGCCAGCGCGCCTAGCTCACTGCATGCGCTTCATCGGACGAGCCAGCCGAGCCATGGAACTAGCGCAAGACTACGTACTCAATCGGCACTCATTTGGCCAGCCCCTGTCTGAGGCACAACAAATCCAAGCGATGGTCGCCGACTCTCACATTGACCTGCATGCCAGCCGGCTGATGACACGTCACTGCGCCGAGCTACTTGATGCAGGTCAATCAATACGCCACGAGTCAGCCATGACTAAGGTATTCGTCTCGGATGCCATTGGCCGAGTATGCGATAGAGCCGTACAAATGATGGGAGCTTTAGGTGTGTCTGACGATGCCCCCGTCTCGACAATTTGGCGTGAGGCGCGACCTTTTCGAATTTACGATGGTGCCAATGAACTCCACCGCAGCATGCTGGCCCGCCGAATTTTTTATCGTAATCTCCAGCCTTAGGCTCTACACCCTCTAAACAGGATCCAGTATGACTTCATTTTCTGCACTACGACTGCACAAAACGGATGCTAGCCCTACACCGGATTGCCGTATTGATACCTTAACGCTAGAGCAACTGTCCGCTGGCGATGTGGTCATTCGTATCGCCTATTCCAGCTTGAATTACAAAGACGCCTTGGCCTATGCAGGTCGTGGAAAAATCATTCGCTCTTTCCCTAGAATTACGGGTATCGACTTCGTTGGTCACGTCGAGTCTAGTCATGACGCACGCTTTCAAGCGGGCGACCAAGTGATCGTACATGGCTTCGGTGTCGGCGTAGAACACGATGGTGGACATGCACAGTACGCACGCGTACCCGCAGACTGGGTGATGAAGCTACCTGAAAACATGAGTCTGCTGGACGCTTGCAGTATAGGAGCGGCCGGCTACACCGCTGCCCTGTCCCTACACTGGATGGAACAGTGCGGCCTCACCCCTGAGCAAGGAGATATCGCCATTACAGGCGCAACAGGTGGTGTTGCCAGCTTAGCCATAGACATACTCAGCCACCGAGGCTATCAAGTATGTGCCATTACCAGCAAAACAACATTGACAGACTATCTGATGAGTCTGGGTGCCAAACAAGTACAAACTGTACCTGACTTAAGCGCAAACCGACCTTTACGGAGTGCTCAATGGGCAGGTGCTATAGACAGCGTAGGCGGAGACATACTGCCATGGTTACTCAGCACAACTCAGGCAGAGGGTGTTGTCACCTCGTTTGGTAATGCCGCCGGCTCTGACCTAAGCACCACCGTTTTTCCTTTTATTTTGCGCGGTGTGAAGCTACTGGGCATAAACGCAAACAGTCCATTATCGCTACGTGAGCAAGTCTGGCATAAGTTACATACCATCTACAGCCCTTCCAAGCTGCACGAAATTCGTCACATCATTTCACTGGCCGATTTGCCAAGCACTATGGAAGCGATGCTAGCGCGCGAAACCCATGGTCGCTTTATCGTTGACATGACTCTTTGATTCTCAGCACATGAATACACCTGAAACACTAAAAAAGCTATTTACTCCGCGCAGCATCGCTATTGTTGGCGCATCAGAAACGCCCGGAAAAATTGGAGCTATGCCCATCACCCTACTTAAAAAATACGGGTACAACGGGCATATCTATCCGGTTAACCCACGCTCCCAGTCCATTCAGGGCTTGCCCTGTTATGCGACACTGGCCGGTATTCCAAACAACATTGACCTAGTCATCATTTCTGTTCCCGCCAAGCACGCCTACACCGCTCTAGAGAACGCTCGCCCTGGACAAATTGCTAGCGCAGTTATTTTTTCCTCGGGTTTTGCAGAAATTGATGCCACTGGCGCTGATGAACAAAAACGTCTAGCCGCTCTGGCCCACGAACGGGGCATTCGCCTACTGGGACCGAACTGCTTGGGTTTTATGAACATTAGGGAAAATGTCTTTGCCACTTTTTCCCCCGTTGCATTGAATCATGCTATCGAGGCCGGCAATATCGGTGTGGTGTCGCAAAGTGGGGCCTTCGGTGCCTATGCCTGCAGCATGATGCTCGAGCGAGGCATAGGCTTGTCCACATGGATCACCACGGGCAATGAAAGCGACATTGATGTGGCCGACTGCATAGCGCTATTGGCTACAGACCCGCATACAGACGTCATCATGACGTATATGGAAGGCTGCCAAGACGGCGAAAAACTCAAACGTGCCTTTTTAGCAGCAAACCAAGCTAATAAACGCATTGTGGTTACTAAGGTAGGTCGTACACAAGCCGGAGCCCAAGCCGCCGCCTCGCATACCGCAGCCCTGGCCGGCGATGATGCTGTCTACGATGCCTTGTTTCATCAATATGGCGTGTTGCGCACACACTCTTTAGAAGAGTTCTTCAATATAGGTCAAGCTCTCAGTGTCTGGCGCAATCCACCACGCAATACAGGCTTAGCCATTATGTCCCTATCGGGAGGCGTAGGGGCACTCATGGCGGACGATGCACAGGAAATGGGGCTAGATTTACCCGCTATGCCAGAGGCAGCACAGCGTCGCCTACTGGAACGCATCCCTTTTGCAGGAACTCAAAATCCGGTTGATGTCACTGGACAAGCAGTAGCCGAACCAAGCATCTTTAATGACACCGCTCACGACATGCTGTCCTCAGGGCAATTTGGAGCACTGGTTATCTTCTTGGCCGCTGCCGGAAGCAGCGACGCTTTCTGGCCGCATATTGAACACTTTGCCGCTTCCATCCACAAATCCTACCCGGATATCCCAATCGCCCTAGTCGCCCTGCTTCCCGAGGCTCGCCGTCTCGCGCTCGAACAGCACGGCTGCCTGACCTTCGCTGACCCCTCTATGGCAATACGCACCGTAGGCACCTTACTGAAACAGAATCGGAATATCGCCAACACTCCGTCAGGGACTGAGCTAAGCGCGCAAGAAGAAAACGCTTTCCGCTCTCCAGTGCTCAACGAAGCGGAGTCCCTAAGTGTACTCAAACAAGCCGGAATCCCCTCCGCTCAGTTTGCCATCGCCCAATCAAGCACCGAGGCCGCGGCCATCACCCAGCAATTTGCATGCCCCACCGCCATGAAAATACTGTCGCGCGACATACTTCATAAAAGCGATATAGGCGGCATACGTTTACATGTCACGGATCAGGAAAACGCCATCAAGGCTTTCAAAGACATCATGGCTAACGCACATAGCCACGCACCTCAGGCTAAGATTGATGGAGTGTTGATTGCCCCCATGATTACTGGCGGTATTGAATGCATTGCCGGCGTACATTGCGACCCTACTTTTGGTCCTGTCGTCATGTTTGGCCTGGGCGGCATCTTTGTCGAAATCCTTAAAGACACAAGTTTCAGGCTAGCGCCATTCAATGAAACAGAAGCCTTAAGTATGATTCAGGAAACCCGTGCCTATGACATTCTCAAGGGCGCCCGTGGTCAAGCCCCTGCCGATATTCAAGCACTAGCGCAAGCCCTGTCTTCGCTATCGGTACTTGCTCACACACACCGGGAACAGATTGAATCCATAGACATTAACCCTTTAGTAGTGCGGGAACAGGGGCAAGGCGTCGTCGCACTAGATGCCTTAATTCTGACCTCACCAGCTTGTCATGCTCTACAAGCTGAACCCGTAACAACAGCCTAAACTAGGCCGCCGGGCCGCTTTATCAGCCCGGCCTTAGTTAAGTCGTACCCCACTGCCTTTTTGAAAAGGCCAAAAAAAAGCTACCGTTTTTTCAACGATAGCTTTTTTAAATCTGGTGCCCAGAAGAGGACTCGAACCTCCACACCTTGCGGCACATGGACCTGAACCATGCGCGTCTACCAATTCCGCCACCTGGGCTTATGCTTAACACTTAGTAAGTATAATTAAGCAAAGAAGATTATTCTAAACCACAAAAAAGCTCATGGCAAGCGGTTTATCAAAATACTTGCCATGAACTCGTAGAAACGATAAGCTTATTAGGCTTAAATATCAAGAAATGGGTATCCATGCCAACCTGTGCACCCGCATAAGGTGGTTTTATCGATATGGCCTCTAGGCAAACAACGGGATATGCATAACGTCGTCAACGACTTTACCGCTTTCTAGCTTGTTTCACGGGTCTTTTATTCCAACTTGCTCACCCGGACTTGTTCCAAGAGCTAAACAGGAGCCAAGCATGTCTGCACTCAGCAGCTTTCAGCTGACTTTACAAGAAAACACCTATTACATCCATGCCCGTACGGGCAGTTCAGTGCTTGAAATCGCTCAAGACTCAAAAATACTAGGCTCGTTCGAACCGCGCTGGCTAGGTCGTACGAGTAGTGGCGGTTACTGGCGGCATTTCACCGAACAAATCCATAGCACGCTGCTATTAAATATGGATGCGATTGCACGCCTCATAGACCAGCACCGCGAACAAAATCTGGATACCTCCTTAGACGATATTTGCTTAGAAGGCCGCTTACGCAGCCTTAGCCATTAAGGCAGGCCAGCTTAATCGTTGTGCTGCTCGTGCACAGCGATCTCACCCTGACGCCAATAACTGCTGGCACGAATCAAGCGTTTATCGTGCTGGCGTTCCTGTACCCAGTACTCGCGCATGCTTTTGGCCATGCTAGACTCAGCCGCTATCCACACAAAACCGCGTCCGCTTAGCACGGGCGCGGCGGATACGCTAGCCAGCAAACCATCCATACCTGCAAACGTAGGCACCCAATGCACTGGCACCTCATCGGGTGCATTCACCAAGCCCGCCGTTAACAAGCTACGCGCATACACAAAAACCTGAATGGCTGTTTGACCTTGTAGCTCTTCAATGCGACGCGCCATCGCTGGCACCGCCGCCTCATCACCAATCAGTACGTGCCAATCAAAATCCTGAGCCACCAGCATCGACCCTCTGGGGCCAGCCACACCTAGCTTATCCCCTACCTTAGCCTGCTGCGCCCACTCGCACGCCGGCCCGGAGCCATGCAAGACAAAGTCTATATCTAACTCTTGCTCACTCTCGCGGTACGCCCGTGGCGTGTAATCACGTAATATAGGTTTAGGCTGACCTGCAGGAAACACCATGCCGCTTTCTCCCAACTGAGGCAGCACCGGTACTTTTTGGCCAGGTTCGGGAAAGACCAGTTTCACGTGGTCGTCAAAACCCGGTGAGTAAAACTCATGCAAGTCCGTGCCCGTCAAGGTAATACGGTACATATCCGGCCCAAGAGCCTGTTTTTCCTTTACGCTTAATAAACGCATTTTCAAGGTATGCGCCACCTTTTTGGTATCCCATGCTGTTTGCATTACTTTTCCTGTTTTAAGGCACGGATCTCTTGCACCGCGCGTTCTAAAATGGCCACGATCTGCGCTTGCTGCGCATGATTTGCATCGGCCTGTTCAAACAAGGCCTCTTTCAAGCTTTGACGTATCAACACAAATTCGGGCAACCAGCCTGTTTGTTCCTGAGCTTGCTGCACAGTACCTTGCCCAGACACGGCATTGCGTATCCACAGCATCTTGCGCCCTCGATAATCCAGAGTACGCAAAAAATAATCGCTGCTTTCCTGGTGCTGCCGTAAATATGCTGCCCCGCCTTCAGACAGGCTATACAGCTTGCGCCGCCCTTCTTGTCGCAGCCTTAACCAGCCCTGCTGCTGGCAATGTGCCAAGGCGGGATAAATACTCCCGGCACTGGGTATATAGCTATTTTGGCTTAATAAGGCAAAGCGGCGTATCAATTGATATCCGTGTGCCTCGCCCAAATCGCGCACAAACGCCAGCAACATTAAGTAAGTCGCCTGCGAAGAATACTTCCTGCCCTGCCCCATATCTTGCAGAAAACGCTCTGCTTCCACTGCACTGATTGTCATCTTTTACCTATATCGTAAGATATATCGTTCGTCTATATTATCAGGAACAATTCTCATTCACAAGTAATATTTTTACAAACAAGACAAGCTCATACAGACAGATTATTATGAGCACGTCACTGATCCACTCATACAGTCATGTCCAGCTACAGTTCACCTTGGGTTGTCTTTCTTGCATTTCTTAAATTAGGTCTTAGCTCATTTGGTGGCCCGATTGCTCATCTGGCCTATTTTCGTGCAGAGTTTGTAGCGCGCCGCCAATGGCTTAGCGAACAGGCCTACGCTGATCTAGTGGCCTTGTGCCAGTTTTTACCCGGCCCGGCAAGCAGTCAGGTAGGGATGGGGCTGGGCATGATGCGTTGCGGCTACCGCGGGGCCTTAGCTGCCTGGCTAGGCTTTACTCTGCCATCGGCACTGTTACTGGTGCTGTTCGCACTCAGCTTGCAGCATTACTCACATTGGTTAGGGTCCGGCGCCTTGCAAGGCCTGAAAATTGCCGCGGTTGCGGTTGTCGCGCAAGCCGTCTTGGGCATGGGCAAACAACTGTGTACCGACAGTAAACGCATTGCCCTGATGGTGGCCAGTGCCATGGCATCATTATTACTGTCGGCCATGTGGACGCAAGTGTCCATTATTTTGCTGTCCGCTTTAATAGGCCTGTTTTTTTTCAATAGCGCCGCCCGATCGCCTGGCCCCGCCCCTAAACCCACCCCTGGGGTCAAAATGCGTTCGGCCATGTGCTTATTGCTGTTTCTACTCTTATTATTCGGCCTGCCTCTATTCAGCTACCTGTACCCACAGTTCTGGTTACAGCTTATCTACTCGTTCTACCGTGCCGGCTCCCTGGTATTTGGAGGGGGACACGTGGTGTTACCCCTACTGGAAAGTGAGCTGGTCGCCCACGGCAAAATATCCCGCGAGTACTTTCTAGCAGGTTACGGCGCCACGCAGGCTGTACCCGGCCCATTATTTACTTTTGCAGCCTATCTGGGCGCCTCGCTCCCCACCAGCACACCTTGGCTGGCCGCACTGCTGTGCTTAATTGCTATATTCCTGCCTTCTTTTTTATTGCTGGCTGGCGTGTTCCCCTATTGGGAAAGCCTGCGCACCTACCCCGCCATCCAAAACGCCCTAGCCGCCGTCAATGCATCGGTAGTGGGCATACTACTGGCCGCCCTCTATCACCCCGTCTGGACAGCCGGCATACAAAACACTCACCACTTCGCCCTACTCCTGCTGGCCTTTGCTCTACTTCAATTCTGGCGTATCGCCCCCTGGCTAGTGGTTCTGTTATGCGGTCTTATTGGCCTGCTCTTTTAGCCTTCTAATAAAATGCTTGCGTAATGAACGGGCTTGGTTTAACATCCTTTCTCTTTATTGGCTGCGCACGATTTGCAGCGAATAAGCCCAGGTGGCGGAATTGGTAGACGCGCATGGTTCAGGTCCATGTGCCGCAAGGTGTGGAGGTTCGAGTCCTCTTCTGGGCACCAGATTTTAAAAAAGCTATCGTTGAAAAACGGTGGCTTTTTTGTTTTAGCGCTACGTAAAACACTCCCCCTGCATGGGAGCAGACACAAAAAGATTGGGTAAGAGGCGCCACTAACGCTGTTCCCATACGCTTTTCCTAGCCATGGCTACACGCTCAAGACCTTGTGTTAAGCACCTGCGCCCCCGGCTTTAGTAACAAAATAAAGAAAAACTTCGCCTACCCCTAAACTTGCTCCCGCCCCTGCCGTAAATCTGCTTGTACAGGAAATACAGGGCCTGCCCAGCATGCAGATGTAGGGCCAGGATTCCACCCATAAAGGGCTTTCCTGCTTAACCGGCAGTAACACGCCGCTGCCTTTTTCCCCTACAGGAGCAATCCATGTCAGTTATCAATACCAACTATTTGGCTCTGGTTTCCCAGAACAACCTGAACAAATCCCAAGGTGCTTTGGGTCAAGCGATTGAGCGTTTGTCTTCCGGTCTACGCATCAACAGCGCCAAAGACGACGCTGCTGGTCAAGCCATTGCTAACCGTTTCACTGCCAACATCAATGGCCTGACACAAGCGGCTCGTAACGCGAACGACGGTATTTCTATTGCCCAAACTACTGAAGGCGCACTGAACGAAATCAACGAAAACTTGCAGCGTATCCGTACACTGACAGTTCAAGCCTCTACTGGCTCTAACTCTCCTGATGATCTGAAATCTATTCAAGCTGAAATTACTCAACGCTTGGGTGAAATTGATCGTGTGTCAGAACAAACACAGTTTAACGGCGTTAAGGTTTTATCACAAAACAGCACTCTTACAGTACAGGTCGGTGCTCATGATGGTGAAACAATTGGAATTGGCTTACAAAAAGTAGATCGAGAAACTCTAGGCTTGGGCGAGTTGGATGTAACCTCTTTGGCTCAAGCTGCCAGCGCTGGTGGTTTCGTTAGTACAACTGACTCAGATGATGTTGCAGCTGCCGATGCAACGTGGACGATCACTGACTCGGCTGATGATGACCTAGAAGGGGCAACAGTACTAAAGAATGGTGATGATTACTTCATCAAAACCGCTGACAATAAGTACTATGCCGCTACGGTAACAGATCCAACTCTTGGGGATGATACAGTTACTATTAAGGCCGGCGCCAACGAATTAACAGTTGCAGAGGTATCTGCAGCCGGTCTCACTCCATTGAAAGATATCGATGATGCTTTGCAACAAATCGATTCTTTCCGTTCAGATTTAGGTGCTGTACAAAACCGCTTTCAGTCCACTATCGCTAACCTGAACAACACCGTCACTAACCTCTCCGCAGCACGTTCACGCATTGAGGATGCCGATTACGCTGTTGAAGTGTCTAACATGACACGTGCACAAATTCTGCAGCAAGCAGGTACTTCGGTATTGGCGCAAGCTAACCAAGTTCCTCAGACTGTATTATCGTTATTGCGTTAATACGTAGCTTTTAGCGACAACAAGGCGGACCTCTTTGCAGGTCCGCTTTTTATGCCTGTTCACTGGGTAAAGAGTAAGTCTTTAGTTTTCTACCAAAAAATCAGGCCAGCATTTATCCCTTAGTTTCAGGCTTCATACCGTACATCCATCACCTACTATATCTTTTGCCCGATTATACTTACGGAACAAAGGTATGAGCACTAGCACTCCCGAGCTGATCGTTGACGCGTTAAACAATCTTAACCAAGACATTACGGACACCTACGACGAACAGACCTATACGTCGAACGCGTTTCTCTTTTCTGCTCCTGGGCACCTAAAGGCCGCCGCTCAGTTATATGGCTTAGATTCAGTACCTTTAGAAAATGCCCGTGTGTTGGAATTAGGGTGTGCAGGTGGTGGGAATCTACTCCCTTTTGCCGCAGCTTACCCGCAGGCACAAGTTGTAGGAGTGGACTTATCTAGCGTGCAGGTGGAGCAAGGAAAAGATGCCATAGCAGCTTTAGGCTTGAGTAATATACAACTACATGCCATGAGCCTGACTGAGATAGACGAAAGCTTTGGGCAGTTTGACTATATTATTGCGCATGGGGTATTTAGCTGGGTGCCGCCGGAAGTGCGTCAGGCTATGCTGCAATTAATACGTGCTCGCTTAAGCCTTCAGGGTATCGCCTATATTAGCTACAACACATATCCTGGCTGGAAGGCAGGCGATATAGTGCGGGACGCCATGCTATTGCACAGCCATCAAGCGCAAAGTGGGGAAGATAAGTTGGCCGCGGCTAAAGCCATGCTTAATCTGCTGTCTGACGGGATTTCTGCGGGCAATCCCTTAGCTCCTTCACTGCGGGCAGCCGTAGCACAGCTTCGCACCCATTCTGATTATTATATTGCGCACGAATACTTAGAAATATTTAACAACCCCTGCTATTTGCTGGAGTTTGCGGCCATGGCGCAGGAGTTTGGTGTTAGCCATGTAGGGGATAGCGAACCACATACAGAGCTAGCTGCTACCTTTGGGCAAAACGTGCAGCTTAACCATAGCCTGATTGCCTTAGGGCAGCCACGTATTATGCGCCAGCAATATTTAGATTTTGCAGTAGGGCGTAATTTCCGTAAAAGCTTACTAGTACACGAAGAGCGCAGCGAAGATATTGCTACTAGCCCGGACTTAAACAAATTGGCTGATTTGCGTTGGGCTGGGTTTTTTAGCCAAGTCGATAGCCCAGAAGGTGCCCCTAAAGATAGGCTTTCTTTTAGCAATTATAAAAACCGTCCTCTGCATACCAGTGAGGCGCGTGTTCTTGCTGTTATTCGCCAACTTAGTCAGGTATGGCCGCGTAGCCTGAGCTTAGATGAGCTGTGCACGGCTTGCGAACCCGTTCTAGCCGATTTAGATAGCGAAGCGGTACGTAAAGAAGTATTGGAAGCACTGCAAACCTTGTTCAAATTAAATAGCCTGCGCTACACCCTAGAGCCTAGCCCCTATGATACTAAGGCCTATGCCAGCACTGACCATCCACGCTTGATTCCGGGTGCACAATGGCTGTGCGAGCAAAAGCAAAAACCTGAATTTGGCATAGGCATGTTTAACCTATGGCATGACAATATTAATATACGTTTAGCTGAAGCCCAGGTTTGGCTACTGCCACATATTAACGGCACAAACAGCCGTAAACAATTAGCCAGTTTATTGCGCGATGCCCTACACCGCGGAACCGTACCCAATACAGATGGCCGATCCTTAAAAGGCCAACGCAACTTAGATGCCTTAGCGGATAAGGCTGTTGGTCAGTTACTCGATTTACTGAAACGGCAGGCTTTAGTGGTGTAATAAGGTGTTTACTGTATAAGGCATCCCCACTGGCTGATGCGCATCACTCTGTAAGGCGATTTGCTAACTGTACCGGGCTAGCCCTTTGCAGCAGCCCCCCCCTTACACAGCTAACAAAAATAGCGGTTTGTGTCGCACAGACAATCAAATCTATAAATACAGTAAGCATAGCGCTGGCGTTTATTAAGCAGCCAAAGCAGGCCATTGTTGGCATGCTGCCACGCTGCACACAGCATGGGGAATGCCCAGCCTGAGGGAGCTTTGACAATGGGGGTGCCAGCGTTTACACTTTCCAAGGCAGGCGTAAACCGTGGCTCTGCAATGCTCTACCCTCTTTCTTTTACCGGGACGTGCCGGCTCTTAATTCTTTAGAGCCGTATGTACTAAGGCTCAATGGAGTTTGAATTGATTACCTTAAGCCCGTTAAAACGACGCATCGTCTACGTTATCCTATTTGAAATTTTCGCTATTCTGTCCTCTACGCTCATACTTATGGCACTGAGCGGAGGCGATGCGCAGCAATCCTTACCTGTGGCCACGGTGGTTTCGGTGATTGCCGTGGTGTGGAATTTTCTGTACAACACATGGTTCGAAAAGCTGGAAAAGCGCTATGGCGTAAAGGCCCGTAACATGAAGGTACGCGTGCTGCATGCTTTAGGGTTTGAGGCCGGTTTGCTGGCGCTTACCCTACCGCTATATATGCTGTGGTACAGCGTGGGCATATGGATGGCCTTAAGCATGGTGGCCGCCTTAATGATTTTCTTTTTACTGTATACCTTCTTTTTTACCTTATTGTTCGATCAGGTATTCACGCTGGCACGTTAAGCGCTTAGCGTCTGGACGCTGCAGCCGCCTCAGTGCGCGGCTGCAGCACACCCGCTTTATTTCAAATCGGGTGCGGCCAAGGGTGGCCCGTCGTAGCCTTGCACCGTACCAAAGTGCTCGCCGTCATTCCACAGTCGTATGCTGTCTCGCACCTCGTCCAGATTACGGGCCACAAAATTCCAATACAAAATAATGTCTTCCGCAAAGGGTTCGCCACCAATCAGAATGATTTGACTGGCTAGGCTAGTGGACAGCGTAATCTGAGAGCGACCTTTGCCCAAGTACAGCAAGGTGCCTGGCTCTAGCACTTCGTCGCCAAGCTGTGCATCGCCGGTTAATACGGCCACCCCATACTCAAAATCAGGATTCAGGGGGATGTCTAGTTGCGTGGCCCCTTGGGTGCTAATATCTGCCCCCACTAAAGGGGTATGCACGGCCACGGGGGACTGCTGGCCAAACAGTTCGCCAACTAATACGGTAACCGTGGCCTGTTCACGCTCAATTTTAGGCAGCTCGGGATAGTGCTCAAAGGCCGGCTCCATAAAACGCTTGTCAGCTGGCAAGGCGATCCAGAACTGAGCCAGTTGCAAGCTTGCAGAACGCTCGGACGGGGATTCTTCTGAGTGCGAAATACCTTTGCCTGCCGTCATCAAATTGACCTGACCTTTGGTAAGCAATTGCTTATAGCCTAAGCTATCGCGGTGCAAAATTTCCCCATCAACCATCCAGCTAAAGGTTTGCAAGCCTGTATGGGGGTGAGGCCCCACACGCACTCCTGGCCCTTTGCTCACATCGGCCGGGCCAGCATGGTCGAAAAAGCACCAAGCACCTATCATGCGCTGTGCTCGGTGAGGCAGTAAGCGCCTGATTTTCATGCCCTCACCCAGCATAGCCTCGCGTGCTGGCAAGCGCGTCGTGGTAAGGGTCTGGGTGTGATGCGTACAGGCGGCGTATTCACCGCTGGTCATTTGTATTGATGTGCTCACTTAAGGCCTCCGTATCAGAATGGCTGTGCGCCTGAGCGCAGCTAGGCTTACTACGCCCTGCGCCCAAAAGGTGCATGCGATTTTCACCATAGCAGTACACTTTACCGCAGCTTGAGTCTGGCGAACAGCCCCACGATACGGTGTTATCTAAGAGGGGTACAAGAAACACGCCACGTCGTGATTATCCGCAATGGCGCGACGCTTTGGCGAGGCCACTGTATCAAAACGCAGAAGCAAGTCGCTGTTTTCTACCTCTATATGGGCGGCCATGGCCAAGGCTGCGTGCTTATACGCCAAGACTTTTTGCAAACAAGATTTGGCCTGCTCCACATCGCCGTGATAGGCGATGCGGGCATTCAGCCCGTCTATGCGTACATCACTGCCCAAGCCGTCAAGCTCACCCAGTTCTAAGCGATACGCTGCCAAGGCTGCTGCCACATCGCGCCCCTCCCAGCCACACTGCGGTAATGCTTGGGCGCAGCGCGTGTGAAAACGGCAGCCATTGGGCGGCTCTATGGCACTGGGAATTTCACCGGCAGCCTCGACCGGATGTTTGACCACATCGGGATCGGGCTCAGGGCTAGCTTCAAGCAATAACTGGGTATAGGGGTGCTTGCGCTGCGCAATCACGACCTCAGTCGGCCCAATTTCTACGATTTCACCCAGATACATGATGGCTGTGCGATCTGCCACATAACGTATGGTGGGCAGGTCGTGACTGACGTAGACAAACGAAATGCCCAGATCGTCGCGAAACTGGCGCATCAGGTTAAGTACCCCAGCACGAATAGAGACATCCAGCATGGAGACCGGCTCGTCGGCCACGATAAAGCTGGGCTCAAGCACAATGGCACGGGCAATGGCGACCCGTTGGCGTTGCCCACCGGACAGCTCGTGTGGGTAGCGATCAAGGTAAGTCTGAGCCGGTTTCAAGCCCGCCCGCTCTAAGGCCTGTATCACTTTTTCCTGTAATGCATCGGCGCTGGCTATTTTATGTATAGTGAGCGGCTCGGCCACAATAGAGCCAATGGTGAAGCGCGGATTCAGGGTTTGATAGGGATCCTGAAACACCATTTGAGCACGGCGACGGAAGGCTTTAAGCTCGGCCCCTTTTAAGGCAGCAATGTCCAAATCTGCAAAGCTAATGGTGCCTGCGCTGGCTTCCTGTAGGCGCACCAATACTTCAGCGGTGGTGGTTTTACCCGACCCCGACTCTCCGGCCAGACCCAAAATTTCGCCTTCATACAAATCAAAGTCCACGCCATCAACAGCATGCACTTTACGACTTTCCTGCTTGGAAAACAAAGGGGCAGGCACGTCGAAATGACGTTTTAAGCCCTGCACGGAGAACAGGCGCTGCGACGCTAAGGTATCGTCTCGCTGCTGGCGTCGCTCCATGGTTTCACCCAGTCGGCTAGCGACATCAGCCCAGGTTTGCTCACGACTGGAACGTAGCCGAAACTCGGGCGCTTGGTCGGGGTAATGACAGGCTACGGCTCTGTCTCCGTCGCGCTTTTGCAAGGCGGGTTCTTCGTGTTGACACAGTTCTGTGGCAAAGGGGCAGCGCTGTGCAAAACGACACCCCTGCGGCGGATGTAAAAGATTAGGAGGTGTGCCAGGTATAGAGATCAGCTCGCGTTGCGCCCCCTCCAGGGTGGGGAATGCGTTCGTTAAGCCCATGGTGTAGGGGTGAACGGGATGACGAAACACATCGCGCACGGGGCCTGTTTCCATGACTTTGCCCCCATACATCACCGCGACACGGTCACAGGTTTGTACCACCACTGAAATATCATGCGTGATGAATAATAGCGCCATGCCATGCTCGCGTCGCAGTTTGCCCAGGCGCGCCAGAATCTGCGCCTGAGTGACGACATCTAAGGCGGTAGTAGGCTCGTCGGCAATCACTAGCTTAGGGTTTAAGGCCATGGCCATCGCAATCACGGCGCGCTGCTTCATGCCACCACTCATTTCATGGGGATAGGCCCGCAAGCGTGCTGGGTCTATGCCTACTGCCCTGAACAGCGTTTCGCCATGCGCCCAAGCATCCTGACGGCTAATTTGTATATGGGCCTGCATTGCTTCGGTAATCTGATCCCCGATACGGTATACAGGGTCAAGCGCATTCATGGCGGCCTGTGAGACCCAGGCGATTTCACTCCAGCGCAAAGCACGCATTTGATCTTCGCTGTAGGGGGCAATATCGCGACCGCTAAGTTCGATAGAGCCACGCGGAATAAAACCGTTAGGCGGTAATAGCTTAAGCATGGCTTTGGCCGATGTGGTCTTGCCGCAGCCCGACTCCCCCACCAACCCTAAGGCTTCACCCGGACGTATATCAAAATCAATACCATCCACGGCCTGTACCGGACCGGCCGCTGTACGATAATGCACAGCCAGATCTTTGACCCGCAATAAAAACTCGTCCTTCATTACCGGGTCCTCAAACGTGGGTTAGCAATCAGCTCTAGTGAGCGTGAAACAAAAAACACAGCCAGCACCGTTGTCATGATGAATAAACCAGGTGGCAGATTCCACCACCATGCAGTGCGCCAGGCACCCGATAAACGCGCATTATGTAAAATACCGCCCCAACTAATAGACTGGGGTGGCCCCAAGCCCAAGAAAGAAAGCGTGGCTTCAGCAATAATGGATACACCCACAATAATGGCCAGTTCGAGAAAGACCAAAGGCATGACATTGGGAAAGATGTGTAAATACATAATGCGCAGATCTGAGGCGCCGGCCACACGAGCTGCTTTGACAAAAGGACGTTCGCGCAGGGTCAAGACTTGCGAGCGAATGAGCCTGGCAGTGGTACGCCAAGTCAATAAAGAAATGGCCAAAATAACAATTAATAAACTAGGCTCGAACAGCAGCACCAGAATTAAGGCAAAGGGCTCGAAGGGAATGCCGTAAATCACATCTACGGTACGCATCAGTAAGGTGTCCACACGCCCGCGGTAATACCCAGCAAGCAGCCCCACATTGGCACCAATCAGCACAACCAGTAATGCCCCCAGAAAGCCCACTAATAAAGCAATACGGGCACCGTATAGGTTTTGGCTGAAGAGGTCGCGCCCAAGGTGGTCTGTGCCAAACCAGTGCTGTGCACTGGGAGGAGCCAGACGATTAACGAAGCGGTCCGAGCCCAGCGCAAAGGCCTGCTCACCCACGACCAGCACGCTGCGCAAGTGGCGTTCGCTTTCTGCCTCGATACGTAGCCACTGCCCATCTCTACGCTCAAGAATGACGCCATTACGCCCCACGGCATAGGCTGTGCCCGCACTGTCTAGCCAAGCGGCTCGTAGCGCACGATTTTCCGGTGCTGTTTCTACCGACCAGCGTGCCTCAGGGCCGTTGCGGTAAAGCAAAGTCCCCCGCTCGCCCACGGCCAGGGCTTGGCCCTGGGCATTTATCATGAGGCTATTCAGCATACGCGCCGTGCCCAAGCGCTCTACGCTAAGTTGCTGTGTAGAGGGCTGGTAACGTAAGGCCAAGCCACGATCGCCCACAATAAGCAGGCTGCCCGAGGTGTCTCGTGCCACCGCATTTAAGGCAAAGCCACGGCCCACCGGACTTTTAATCTCCTGGGCACTGTTATTGTCCAGGTTCAACAAAAAGATTTCCTCGCCAGCGCCAACAGCCAGCACATTGTGCACGTCAATCCAGGCAAGGGCTTGTAGATCTGCCTTAGCGGGCAAGCTTATGCCTAAGGGCTTCCAAGATTGGTTTTCCCAAAGCAGTACGGTGCTGTCAGCCCCAACGGCCAAGGCACGGCTACCGTCGTCGGAAAACGCCACGCCGTGTAAGTCTTGCCCGGTACCGGTGTCCAGGGTTTGCCAATGCCCCTGGCTAAATAAATACGCGGTTCCGGCACGCCCTACTGCCAATCCCTGAGTGTCGGTACTGCTGGAGGCCTGAATCGCCACTGGGCCAAGAGCATCTTGTAAACGCCAAACAGCATCCTCCCCAGAGCCATCCCGCAGCAGTACCGACCCTTCTTCAATTTCATTCACTAAAAGTGGGTCATTTGTACTTAACCAAGGGGCGAATACGGCCATGGCAATAATTATGCTGAGCACGCACAAACCCAATACGGCCAAGCGGTCCTGCATGATTAAGGCCAGCGGTTTTAGCGCGTTACGAATCGGGGCAATAATCATTGAAAGCTCACTCGTGGGTCTAGCGTGGTGTAGATAAAATCAACCAGCAAATTCAATACAATCACAAAGGCGGCCATAATCAGAAAACAAGCCTGCGCCAAAGGGAAATCAGAGGTACGCACAGCCTGCAAAATTTCACGCCCTAAACCGGGCCAGGAAAATACAACTTCGACCACGACCTGCCCCCCCGCCGCCAAACCAATGGTGACGGCCATTTGAGTGATAACCGGCAATAAGGCATTGCGGGCGGCATGGTTAAATAAAATTCTGCGCTCGGACAAACCTTTGGCGCGTGCCATTTCAATGAAATCCTCGCCATACAGCTCAAGCATGGTGTTACGCATGATTAACAGGGGCGAGCCTAGGTAGTACAAACCCACCACCAGCGCCGGCAAAATCAAATGCCGTAAAAAATCCAGGGTAAAAATCTTGTCGAAAAAGCCACTGGCTTCATACGGCAATGTACGCATGCCTGAGGTGGGCAGCCAGTCGCCATAAACACCAAATAACAAGATGCCCATCATGCCCGTCCAGAACATGGGCGCAGAACGAAACATCAGGCCAAACATAATGCCGGCCGTATCGCTACGTGTACCACGACGCCAGGACATCCAGGCACCTAACGGGATACCTATGAGGTAGGCAAAAACGATGGCGGCCAGCATGAGCACCAAGGTATTACCCAGCCGTTCCCAGATAATGTCGGTAACTGGCGCCCGGTAGTGAAAAGAGATGCCAAAATCGCCCTGCACAGCATTTGCCATAAATATTAGGTATTGCTGCCAGACGGGCTTATCCAGACCGAACTGCTGTCGTACCACTTCCCGCTGTTCGGCGTTCAGCCCCTCGGCCACCAAGGCGGTAGTCGGGTCAGGCAAACCTAGGCGAAACAGGAAGAACAGGATAGTCGCAATAATAAATAGCGAAATCACCGCCTGAAAACTGCGGCGTAATAAATACTTACTGCGAGACATGCGTCTGGCGCTCCTACGTGGCAAGAGGCGAGGTTTCAGGCACTGCCCGGGGACGACACCAGCCAATCGGTTGTTCTTGTGCTGAGCTGTGGGTCAGCGCAGAGAAAATAAAAAAGCCTTGGCCTGCTACACAAGGTAGCAGTGGCCAAGGCCGACACACTTAGGGCTTTAGCAAGCGCCCTTCGCTGTCCCAGGTATAGCCTGCCTGCTTCAGTTCCTCGCGGGCAGCATCCATATCAAAGTCCAGCGTTTCGGTAAAGGCGTTATGCCAGAACGTATTGACCGGTGCAATAACGGTATTGCCCACTTCACCACGCCCATCCAGCAAGACGTTAACCATGCGTTCGCGGTCCATGGCATGAGTCAATGCGCGTCTGAAGGCAGGATCGTCAAAGCTAGGACGACGGGTATTGAAGGTCAGGTGGTAATAGCCAAAATCAGGCACGTTCACCACAGTGAGGTGCTCAGCCGCTTCAGCAAGAGGAATTTGCCCTGCTTCCATGCGCCAGGCGGTCATATCGATTTGCTGTGTCTGCAAACCTGTAAACACCCCTTCCATATCAGCAAAAATTACAAACTCCACGCCATCCACGGCAATATCTTTGGCGTAAAAGTGGTCGTCATTTTTAGCCAGCGACATGAATTCGCCGCGATCATAACGATCGAATTTGAACGGCCCTGAACCCACTGTAGGCACTTGGTCTGGTGTTAGCTCGCCAGGATTTTCTATACTGGCCCACAGGTGCTCGGGCAAAATGGGAATTTGCGACAAACTGATGGTAGCAAACGAGGCAGATGGGGTTTTCATCTTGAAGCGCACTTTGCGATCGTCGATCTGCTCTACCCCTTCCAAAGGCTCCAGATACGCCTTGAAGTAGGAGTAGCCATTATTTTTCAAATAATAATTGAAGGTAAAGGCCACATCTTTGGCAGTTAGCGGCTTGCCGTCGTGAAACTTAAGCCCATCGCGCAATGTCACGTCGATAGTCAGCTCGTCAACAGGCACCACCGACTCGGCAGCCCACATTATGGGCTCGACATCCGGGCTTAAGCGTACCAGCCTGTCGTAGTACAGACGCATCCACTTCCAGCCCCACACCGAGGTAGAGGCGAGCGGGTTCACGTTATCAGGCTCTTGGGGACCACCGATACGTAAAACCTTGGTGTCGCCCTGCGGCTTGGCCTGCATGGGGCCCCACTCTGAGTACAAACCTTCACCGGCCATATTCACCATGGACTCAAAGGTTTTATTATTGAATGCCACCACTTCGTCCCGGTAGAACAGCACTGCCAGTGGCGCGTCAGGCATGTAAGTTTCCTGCGCCTTACGGACAAGCTCTTGACGTTTTTCCGGATCGAACTCAGCCGATTGCGCTTCGTACAGAACATCGTAATCAGCACTGCTATACCCGCCCGCGTTATTCCCCCCTTTTGCCCCTTGCTTAGAATACAAAGAACCTAGGAAAAATTGCGGATCCAGACGATCTGTGCGCCCTGACCAGCCAATTACGGTGGCATCAAAATCTTGCTGATCGTAAAACCGACCTAGCAAGGTTGAAAACTCAGTAGGCCGAACCGTTACATCCAGACCTAATTGACGCCAGGCATCCGCCACAATATAGGCGGCCTCGTAACGAATTGGATCATAGGCCTCGGTGGTTGTTTCCAAGGTAATTGGAGCCACTCGCTCTTTTGCTAGTACGGCAGGAGCCAAACCCGCCAGCAGCATGGCTCCGGCGACGGCCTGACTGATCTTACTTAATACACTCATCCAGCCTCTCCATTAAAATTTTTCATTTCTTTCAGCTAATGTTCAGGACTATACCATTCAAGCCACCTAAATGGGACATAGGTAAGAGCCCTTATATTGACAATAAAGAAAATAAATACTTGATAAAAATTATCAATAAAATTTAATGTTTATGTGAATAACAAAAAGTTTGGATTTTCAAAAAATTAGACTAAAGGTGTATGAGTTTTTTTAATAAATTTTTTATACCACTCTGATTTAACGTAGACAGGCCTAACACGCTGCCCACCTCAGCTATTTTTACTGGCCTGCTTCATGTCTTGCGCACCACAAGGCGGGAAGAAACGAAAAAACACTGTCGTAAATTACCCATAAAAACAACGCCCTATAGAACCAGATTAGGGTAAACCCTAGACATAGAACTAGGGTTTACCCTATAATGAAAACACTGAAACATTAACAACTTCTTTTAAAGGGCAGAAATCCATGGCTAAACTGGTTAAACACTCCCTGGCGAAGTTGAGTCGTATCGATCGCCAGCTTTCTGTATACCTGTCTGCATTAGCGAAAGGCCGCATGCAAGCTACCAAGGTTTACAACTAATAGCGGTCCTAGCGCCCTACTCGCTACAGCACTTGTCAAAATCGCGCAGTCAGCGCGATTTTTATTTCTCTAGGCTCTGCGCACTCGCTGGGCAGTGATTGCCCTATTGGCCTTCCCTGCTGCCATCACTCCGTCATAAAGCTGTGTTGAACTGAGTCTTCTCGTATTCATCACAATATGTTCATGCCACACGGAGAGCGTTTTAATTGCCTAAGTCATGTGTTCGGCCTGGTGTTGGCCGGGGCGGCGGCGATCTATTTAATTCCCACTACGCTACAAACCGGCACGACAGCACAACTGATTGGCGCTAGTGTTTTCACCTTGGCCGCAATATGGCTGTACTTGGCCTCCAGCCTCTATCATGCCGCCCAAGAGCCCATAAAAACATTCTGGGAAAAAGCAGACCACTGCGCTATTTATCTGTTCATCGCCGCTACAGTTACCCCTTTTTTACTGACCACGACTCTATCTTGGGCAAGCTGCTTGATGCTGTTTGTGATCTGGTTATGCGCCCTAGCAGGGATTGTGATGGAAGTGCGCAGTACCCGCTCTGGCGCTCCGTCTTTATGGATTTATTTGTGCATGGGCTGGCTAGGCGTAATGGCGGTATTACTAAGCTGGACGCAACTCAATCAGCTCAGCGCTCTGTATTTAATTATTGGCGCTATTGCCTATACCATAGGCACGTATTTTTACGCACGCAGCACCACAATTAAACATGCTCACGGTATTTGGCACATGTTTGTAGTGGCTGGTACCAGTAATCATTTTCTAGCCGTGCTGTTTCACTTACGCTAAGTCGTCGCCGTGTGCAGTATTCACAACGCTATAGGTGCTGAGCATGATTTAAGCCTGCGTCAATTTACCTGCGAACTGCTGCCCACCACGAGCACTGAAGATGAGCCTGTTCTGTACCTACACAGGAAAACAACACTCTTAAATATATCTAGGGTTAACCCTAGACTCGCACCTAGGGATTACCCTATAATTTAATTATTGAATTTAAACAGATTTTTCTGAGGGTGCATATCATGGCAAAGTTGGTCAAAGGCTCCTTGGCGAAGTTAGGTCGTATCGATCGCCACGTATCTGCTTATCTCTCCGCTCTGGCTAACGGCCGCATGCAAGCCGTTAAGGTTTACAAATAAACCAGACGCGCTATCCGCGTTAAGCAGTCCTTGAAAATCGCGCTTTCTGAATGGCGCGATTTTTGTTTTTGTGGGTACCCAATAGGGCTTACATTGGGCGTAAGGTGTGCAGGTCTAGCAAAGTAAAATGACCGCCATTACGCCAACCGCCGGTGTCGATAAAATACACATTACCCAGTTGGGTCATGCGATTAATGGTTTTGTGCCCATGTACGACCGCGCGCACATTTTTTATAGCCTGATGGTATTGCTGTTGATAGCGCTGCACAGACCAGTGACACACATCGATGTCTTGGGCGCTAAATTCGTGTTCATGTACCTTGCGCCAGTCATCGTAAGGAAAATCAGCATGTATCAAACCTACCGGGCCTTCCGGAGTCTGTACTTCTAGCCCCCAGGGCAAGGCCTGTAAGCGTTCCCCGATGCGCTGCTGTAGTTCTGGTGTGCATTGATCCAGCCATAGCCCGCCATGCTGCCGGTGATCCACCTCTTGGATAGGATTGCCCAATGCCCTGCGCCAAGTTAATAGTTCGTGATTACCCGAGATGGCGTAGAACCATGGCTGATCCAGCCAGGTAAGCACCTGATGCGACTCCGGGCCACGATCCACCAGGTCACCCACTGAAAATAAGCGATCTTTTTGTGGGTCGAAATGAACTCGGCCCATCGCCACTGCCAGTTTGGTGAAACACCCATGTATGTCACCGACCGCAAAGTCGCGACCCGCTACGTTAAGAGGAATGCACTGAACAGCATTAGAGACGGCAAGCATGGCAAAAAACAGATAAAAAAGGTAGGTCTACTATACCATTGAGGCGCTTAATACGGCTGCGCAGAACAGATGTGCGCAGCCTATTAATCGTAAAATTGCATGCCCTCGTAGGGGTGCAAACGGCATTGCGCCAAACGCGACTCCAGATCGCCTACATGCACCTCTAGCTTATGGCCATCGGGATCTAAAAAATACCAAGACGAGCCTTCGCTACGGTTTTCTTGCCATGTAGGAACCTGCTTGCTTTCCAGTATATTCACCATGGGCAAAAAGTCCTCCTGACTAAGCGAAAATGCATAATGTGTGTACTGTGCAGAGGCCGATTCCAGTGGCAAGCTGCTACGCGTCAAGCATAACCAGCAGGTGCCCACGCTTAGATAGGCGCCGCGTAGCCAGCGAGCCCGCAGGCGTACCCCCGGTAAAGCTGTATAAAACGCCACGCTACGATCCAGATCAGTGACTGCCAAGGTTAAATGATTCAGTCCAGTTAACATCGTTGATCGCCTTACTTAAAGTACGCCCCACCCTGAGGCTTGCTTAGGCCGCCTTATTGAACGCAGCCAACGAACCTGATGATGACAACAGGGGAATGTTCAGTCGCCTAACTGAGCGCTCTTCCCCATGGCATAATGCATGCTTTACTTGCTTTACTCTACAAGCATAGCCTACACAGCAGGTACGCTTGCCGCCACCAAAGGTTTACACACGGTGAATACCAGACTAACCGCCTTCGCTTTATGGCTGTTTTCCAGTGCCCTGTATGCCCACCCTCATGCATGGATAGATGTTCACAGCACGCTCCTGATGTCCGACACAGGACAGATAACCGCGATTGAGCAACGCTGGCTATTTGACGAAATGTATACCTCGGCCATTTTAATCGGTATGGAAGAAGAGAGCCCGGAACAAGATCGTCTGGTAAAGGAGTTTGCCGCCGAGGTGATGGAAAACTTGCGTCCCTACGCCTACTTTACCCGCGTGATGGCTGATACCGAACAAATAGAATTTATGCCCGCTACCCACTATAGCAGCGAGCTGAATAATGGTTTACTACAGCTTAGCTTTACCGCTGCGCTGGAAAAACCACTAGACCCGCAACATCAACAGGTCTCGTATTCCGTTTACGATCCCACCTACTATATACACATGGAACACCTTGCGGATCAGCCTCCTGGCCTGCTCCCCTCAGACCAGAACAATTGCCAGCTTATTGTTGAGCCGGCAAACCCCTCACCCGAGCTGATTGCTAAAGCGTTCGCCTTGGATCAATCGGCCAAACCCGACGAGAACCTGGGGCATTTATTTGCCGAAAAAGTAAGAGTGCGATGCAAACCGTCGTAAAACCGGCCCTGCGCTGGATCTTGGCTTTGATTCTGCTACTGGTACTGGCGATAAGTATCTGGCAGTGGGGCATATTGCAGTCCCAGTGGAATCAGTGGATGCTCAGCATCATGCGTACTCAGGCCAGCTTGCATCAACAATTAACGCATGCCATTAAATTTGTGGCTCAGCACGGCTGGCAAGCCAGTGGCTCGCTGATCAGTCTTAGCCTGATTTATGGGGTATTTCATGCTGCAGGGCCAGGTCATGGTAAGGCTGTTATTACCACCTATCTGGGTACCAGTCGTACACGTCTTCGACGCGGTTTACTGCTGTCTTTATTGTCCTCACTGACTCAAGGTGTAGTGGCCATTGTGCTGGTGGAGGCCGTAGTGGGGGTATTTGGCTATTCCTTGCGCCAAACTCAGGCCAAGGCAGGACAACTAGAAAATCTCAGTTTTGCCTTAGTGGCTTTGCTGGGCTTGCTGCTTGCGCTACGTAGCGGCTTAGCCATTTATCAGCGCTGGCGCTCACCACCCCCAAAACAAGTTGCTCTGTTTTCCGGGGCTAAGCATAAAATGGGAAAGTCGGGCTACCACAGCTATTGCGTAGAGTGCGGCGGGCCCCACAGCATTACACAGCATCAGTTGGAACAGCCCCTACACTGGCGTACGGCAATACCGATTATTCTTGCAATTGGCCTGCGCCCCTGCACGGGCGCGATTTTAGTGCTGTTACTGTCTTACTCACTGAATCTGCGCTGGGCAGGCATGGCGGCCGTGCTGGCCATGTCTTTGGGTACAGCCGCCACGGTAAGTGCCTTAGCCATTGCGGCGGTCAGTTTCCGGCAAGGCCTGCTACGCTTTTTTCGTACACGACGCGCGCACATATCGCCCCTTATCTTTGATGTATTAGGGGTGGCGGGCGGCATGCTTTTGCTACTGATGGGGCTGGACCTGCTGCGTCGCGGTCTGGTTATGACGCCCCATCCACTGCTGTAGAAGCTAAAAAACGGCTTTAAAAAGCCAAAAAGCCCAGGAGTAAGCTGGGCCTATAAAAGCCGACCATAACTGCTGTCGACAAGCAAGCTGAGCCTTAGCCCAACAGCTCCTGACGCACAATTTGCGCCCCGGCCGTTAAAGCATTCAGTTTGCCTCGGGCGACATCACGCGACAAGGGGGCCATGCCGCAGTTGGTGCACGGATACAGCTTGTCGGCGTCTACAAACTGTAGCGCTTTGCGCAATGTATCAGCGACTTCTTCCGGTGTTTCGATGGTATTGGTGGCAACATCAATGGCGCCTATCATTACCTTTTTACCTCGAACCAGCTCGATTAAATCCATGGGCACGCGCGAGTTTTGGCATTCCAGCGAAATAATATCGATATTAGATTGCTGCAAACGCGGGAAGGTTTCTTCGTATTGGCGCCACTCCGAGCCCAGCGTTTTTTTCCAGTCCGTGTTGGCCTTAATGCCATAACCATAACAAATGTGTACGGCTGTCTCGCACTTTAAGCCTTGAATAGCGCGTTCTAGCGCTGCAATACCCCAATCGTTGACCTCTTCAAAAAAGACGTTAAACGCGGGCTCATCAAACTGGATAATATCCACACCGGCAGCTTCGAGCTCAAGCGCTTCCTGATTCAGAATTTTGGCAAATTCCCAAGCCAGTTTTTCGCGACTTTTGTAATGCCCGTCGTACAAGGTATCGATCATGGTCATGGGGCCAGGCAAGGCCCACTTGATTGTTTGACTCGTTTGTTGACGCAAGAATTTAGCGGCTTCAACAAAAACAGGTTTAGTACGCGACACCTCGCCCACTACCGATGGTACGCTGGCATCGTAACGGTCGCGAATTCGGACGGTTTCACGCTTTTCAAAATCAACACCACTCAGATGTTCAATAAAGGTGGTGACAAAGTGCTGACGGGTTTGTTCTCCGTCGCTAATAATATCAATACCGGCTTGCTGCTGCTCGTGCAATGCCAAGCATAAGGCGTCGTTAATGCCCTCGACCAGTCCCTCGCCTTCTAGACGCCATGGCGACCACAATTTCTCGGGTTCTGCCAACCAAGCGGGCTTGGGTAGACTACCTGCTGTAGAGGTAGGTAACAGCTTACTCATAATAAATGACCTTGTTATTTTGGTTAATCAAAGCGCGTAATTCGCCGCCCATTGTTCAAGAAGGACTTGGTAAGGTTTAATGAATTTTTCTTCAGTAAACTTTCCTTGTTCAATCGCTAAACGACTACGCTCTTCGCGGTCGTAAACAATTTTACTCAATGAATGATCCTGATTTTTCAAGCTAGGCTGATAGCACTGCCCGGCTGCGCAGTTCGCATTATAAATTTCGGGACGGTAAATTTTCTGAAATGACTCCATCGTACTAATCGTACTAATTAGTTCGAGATTTGTATAATCACTTAACAGATCACCGCGGAAATAAAAAGCCAAAGGTGCCACGCTATTGGGCGGCATAAAATATCTGACCTGCAAGCCCATTTTCTCGAAATACTGATCCGTAGAAGAAAATTCATTCTGCTGGTATTCAACGCCTAATACCGGATGCACATTACCCGTTCTATGATAGGTTTTGCTGCTGGACACACTTAGACAAATTACTGGCAGCTTGCTAAAGCGTGCTTTGTAGGCGTCCGAGTCAAGAAAGTGCTTGAATAATTTTCCGTGCAAGTCCCCGAAGCCTTCAGGAAAAGAAAATTCGTTTTTGTTTTTATTGTGCTCCAAAAGCACCACACTAAAATCGTAATCGCGCACGTATGAGGAAAAATTATTACCCACTATTCCGTCTATGCGGCAATTCTTTACTTTGTCGATAATGTTTGTTTTTAACACCTCTATGGTGGGAAAAAACGCACCTTTTCCCTCAACATCGACATCAACAGAAATTATTTCCAGCTCCAACTCATACCGATCTGCATTAGGATTGTCCCAGGCCGCCAAATCATTAAAACGATGATTAATCATGTTTAAGGTATTGCGCAGATTTTCCTGACGGCTGCTACCCCGGGCGAGATTCGCGAAATTGGTCGTCAGGCGAGTATTTTCTGATGGATGATAATGCTCATCAAAAATAATACTTTTAATTTTAAATTCAAACGCTTTGCTCATGGTACGCCTTAACTTCCGTTATCAATCTTTACTGTTTAAGTTTTCATTCTGGACACGATCGGACAGCTATCTTCCCTAGCTATCCAACACCTTGCCTTGCTGTGGTGGGAGCCTTGCTAAGCTGTGTTTCATCACAGCCTTTAAACAAGGCATGATTGAATTGTAGGAAAAGGATTCAATGAAGTAAAATGGCTTTATCTCACCAATCCATGAATTTTACTCACCCATCATGTTAGAACGTATACACCTAACCGTTGTGCAGCAGGTCGAAAAACAAGGTTCACTAACCGCTGCGGCAAACGTGCTGCACGTGACTCAATCGGCCTTAAGCCACACCATGAGAAAGCTGGAGCAGCAACTGGGCACTGAAATTTGGCGACGCGAAGGGCGCAGCTTACAACTGACTCAGGCGGGTCAATATCTGCTGGCGGTCGCTAACCGAGTCTTGCCCCAGCTTGATCTGGCCGAGGAGCGCTTGAGTCAGTTTGCCCAAGGTGAACGAGGAGCTTTACGCATCGGCATGGAGTGCCACCCTTGCTACCAATGGCTGCTTAAAATTGTTTCCCCGTATTTAAGTGCTTGGCCTGATGTGGATGTGGATGTCAAACAAAAATTTCAGTTTGGGGGGATAGGCGCCCTGTTTGGCTACGAAATTGATTTGCTGGTCACTCCCGACCCTCTTTACAAACCTGGCCTTAGCTTCGAGCCTGTATTCGACTATGAGCAGGTCTTAGTGCTGGCCAGTGATCACCCCCTTGCCCAACTGGAGTACATCGAGCCACATCACCTGGATCGGGAAGTGCTGATTACCTACCCGGTAGATAGAGAGCGTCTGGATATTTATAATCAGTTTTTATTACCGGCAGGCATTGCACCCCGGCGGCACAAAACGATAGAAACCACGGATATTATGCTGCAAATGGTGGCAAGCGGCCGCGGCGTTACGGCGCTACCTCGCTGGTTGGTGCAGGAATATGCCGAAAAGATGGCGATCAGCGCGGTACGTCTGGGCCCCGAAGGAATAGCAAAGCAAATTTACATAGGGGTGCGCGAAGCCGATATCGCAACAGACTACGTACAGGCTTTTATTGAGCTGGCCCGCAGCACCTGCCCCATTTTTTTACGCAGCATGGCTTAAGCAAATTTTGCAGCCACTGATACGCAACGCTGCGTATCAGTGGCAATCCATGCTGACAAGGCCAGCGGCTTAGTAATGCTGGTGCTTAAAACTCATAGCGCATGCTGGCCAAGACATTACGCGGTGCACCCCAAGTGTAGTACAGACCAATACGGTTAAAGCTATTGACGCCCGCCAAATAGCGTTTGTCCAAGACGTTATTCAGGTTTAACCCAAAGGATAAATGTCGATCCACCTGATAACGCGCCATCACATCCAGCAAGGCATAACTGCTCTGGGACAAGGTGGCATGGTCATTGCTAACGGCTGTTTTACTTTGCCAGCGAGCTGCCGCACCCACCGTTAAGCCATGTAAACGGCTTGTATTGAAGCGGTAAGTCGTGCCTAACTTAAATTGGTATTTAGGATATCGGCTGGCGGTATTTAAAGAGCTGCTTTGCTGCACTAAACTACCTTGAAGCTGCCACCCTGGACTCAGCTCGCCTGTTAGCTCCACTTCCCAACCGCGGCGCATGACGTCCGATACCGCGCGATACGCCGTATCGCCACCCGGAGTCAGGGCACCTGTCTGCTCAGCCGTGTTTTTCGTTCGCATCCAAAAGCGCGCCACACTGGCATTTAGTCGCCCATCAAAAAACTCACCTTTTACCCCCATTTCATAGGTATTGCCTTGCTCGGGGCTAAGGGTTTTGCCTTGTTCATCTTGAGCCGTTTGAGGCTGAAAAATATTGGTGTAACTACCGTACAAGGACACATTGGATAGCACGTCATAAATCAGCCCGGCATAGGGAGTGATCACGCCATTTTCTTTCATATCGTAATTCCACCAATACGGTGTGATATCCAATTCCTCGTACTGGGTGACGCGTGCCCCGCCAATCACGCTTAAGGGATCAGCAAGCTGGAAACGGCCTGCTGCATACACATAACGCTGCTTTTGATTAAAGCTGTTATTTCGGTATGTCCACTTGTCGTCATCCGGGCGTACCAGTCCCCCGCCCCCTTGCGCAAAGCTCACTCCTAAATCACGCAGCGGTACCAAAGTCAGCGGATTTAAGGGCAGTTGTACATTACTGCGATAACGCGAGATGCCTGCCCCCAGCAATAATTCATGCTCACGCCCGAATGCGGTAAAGGGGCCTTTCACATCCAGATTCACAGTCCAATTGCGGTTTTGCATATCGCGCCAGCGTCCAAAACTGGCGCGTGTGTAGTCATAGATATAGCCGGCCACCATATTGTCCATGGTAACGCGCTGATGTGAGAACTTCAGGGCTGCCGACCAATCGGCGCCCAAGCGCTGCTCTACACTGCCAAACAGGTTCAGAGCCTGCTGCCCGTATTGCCCCCAGGGCGCGCCGGTGTTATATGAACGTGGCATCCACGGCACTTCTTCGCCCGAATTGGTGTAGCGCTGAATGGGTTGGGTGGTGCCTATACCTTGGGCTTTACGATCACGGTACGTCATCCCTACATTCACAAGCGTATTGGGTCCTACATCCGCTTCCACTGTTCCGTACAGCATTTTGCTATTACTTTTTTCATTAGCGCGAAATCCTCCTGCATCCATGGCCGAGGCGACCAAGCGCCCGCGCACCGAAGCGGTTTGATTCAAGGGGCCGCTAATATCTGCCTGAGCACGGTAGTTGTCCCAACTGCCGGCGCTGGCATTTACGCTAGCCTGAAATTCACGTGTGGGTTTTTTACGCAATAAATTAACGGTGGCGCCGTAATTACCCTTACCCATGACCAGGCCTGACGACCCCTTTAGCACTTCAATACGGTCGATTTCGGCCATATCGTCCAGCGAATACAAGGTACTTGACAGGTAATACCAGCCGCTGCTTACCTGACTCATGCCATCGGTTTGCAAGTTCACACTGCTTCCGCGCGCCTGAAAGTCTGTTGCATTGTTCTGACGGTAAACACCAATACCGGGAGTCTGCTCCATTACATCCGTGAGAGTTTCCAGCTTGAAATCGTCCATGCGCTGGCGTGTCATCACGGTGACCGATTGCGGTGTTTCGCGCCACGACAGGCTTAAGCCAGTTGCCGTACGGCTTGGTCCCACCGGGGCATAGCTACCCGTACCATCTGTGCTGGCATCCCGTCCGGACAAGGTGACAACCGGTGCCAAAGTCACTACATCCTGAGCATCAGATGCCGTTTTCACCACCACCCCATTGCCCTGCGGCACTGCCACTAATCCACTGCCTGCCAGCAAATGCTCGACAGCCTGGCGCACTGTTACCGTATCGTGCAAAGCGCGAGCCGTTTTATCGGCCACCACAGCCGGCGAAAATCCTATGGCTGTCCCTGTTAGCGCCGACAACTCATTGAGTGCCGCCTCCAAGGGTTGAGAGGCAATAGACAGTGTATAAACCGCAGTGCCCGTCGTCTGCGCAAGGCTTATACTCGGTGAAGAAAGTGCCAAAAAAACAGCTAAAACCAAGGGGGCGGTTTTAAAACCGGGCTGTGCCAACAGCATAAATACGTCCTTTACACTTTAAATAATAAATGAAAATAAGTCTCACTACTATTTAAGACGCACCAGCTCCGCTAAATCTACACCTTTTATAAAAACTATTTTTTTAATCGTGATAGGTAATTGCTTATAGGCGAGCTAAATCCTGCACAATTTCTATGCTACCCGTATCATTTTTGATCAGTTTTACTGGCAGTATTTGCATCAACATGGCAGCGAACGCTTGTGGCTGAGCAATCTGGAAGCTGCCCCCTATGGGCATGGCTGCTACTACCGGATCACCTATCACCAGCCCAGTGTCCCCATAACGTTCCAGTTCTTCCAAGGCTAGCCCCAAAGGGGTGTTATCAAAGCGCAGTAAACCTTTGCGCCATGGCGCAATGCTGTTTGCCGCCACCTGAGTCACTGGCTCAATGGCTCCATCGGGCAGCACGCGCAGTTCCTGACCTGCCAGGACATCAATGACTGAGTCAGACTGCTGGCTACCTGCAGTCGCCACGCGTACGTGCCCTTCCTCTACCGCTATCGTGACTGCTTGTGCATCCCATCCCGTGCTGCGGTAGCGCACGGAAAAACGAGTCCCCACCACTGTCACCCTAGCTGCTCCGGCCAGCACCTCGAAAGGAGACTGAGGGTCGGGTGTCACCGCAAACATGACATGCCCTTGCTGTAAGCGCACTTCTCGACGATCGGAGGATAAATTCACCTGCACTTGAGTCTGGGCGTCCAAGGAAAGCGCACTGCCGTCCGCTAATGTTAGGTGCTGAAGCGGTTCATGTTCGGCCACATAATGCTGTACGGGCTCGCCCTGTGGTCCCAACACCAACCACGTCATGCCCACAGCTAAGCACAGCGCACAAGCAAACACCAAGCCTGACCGTGCTATTGCCCATGAGAATCTGCCGGGTTTAGCCCTGGATTGGCCTGAGCGAGTCACCACCGCAGGCACATCTTGCCCAGGCAGCGCACGTAATAAAGTTATATCTTGATCCAAGCTTGTGAAAGCCGCTTTGTTTTCAGGGCTGGCTGCCAGCCATTGTTCAAACGCTTCTTGCTCGGCCGGGCTCAAACCTAATTCCTTGCGCGTATGCCAATCTACAGCCGCTCCTTGCACGGTATCGTGCTGTGCAAGAAACTCATCAAGCTCACGCATTTCCTCCTGTTCTTGGATAGGAGTAGAAGGACTGGAGGGGGATGGTGTGAAACGGCTCATCGTATTGTTATAGACGCATGAGGAAGGAGAAAACTACACTCCCACCGTAAAACAAGCAGAGTATTGGGAGGGTACCCTATCATGACTTATCATCGTTCAAGGACTGGCGATAAGCAATGCAGGCCAACTTGCCACGTTTTATATAACGCGTCACCAGCCCCACTGATACGCCCATACGTTTGGCAATCTGTTTGTAGGGCAAGTCTTCAAACAAATACAAAATAAACGCCTCACGGCATCTGGGCGGCAAGCTATCAATCACATCCATATAGGCTTGAACTCGCTGTGCCGACGCATACGCCTCTTCCGGCTGAAAACACGCAGGCCCCGCTGGCTGCTCGGCCTCCAGCAAGCCATCCAGATCATCGTGCTGACGTATGGCCGCTCGCCTATCCATATCGATTTTCGCGTGCAAGGCCACTTGCTTTAACAAGGCAATCGGTTCACGAATGAGCTGCCCGCTACGCTCCATCGTTAACACCCGCACATAGCTTTCCTGCGCCAGATCCGCCGCCACATCGCGATCTCGCACTCTACGCATGCAATAGTTCAGCAACTCACGGTAATAACGGGCTAGCACAGTTTAAGAAAACATTTAGATGAACGATGAGACCTTCACACGGCCACACTCTCGTGCCAAAGAATCTCTACAAAGACTCCTCTTGTATGAAGCAGGTGTCATATTCTACACAACAAACACTAATCGTTCTCATGTAGATTCACAAATCAAATAAAAAACCACCCAAATACGGCATAAGTCATGCGAATACGCAGACAGCACTGCCCACTGCTGTACCTACCCCAGCCACAGTCCTCATTAATACAAAAAGCCTGATTCCGGTGTGATACCGAATCAGGCTTTAACAGGCGCTACCTACTTACGAAATGTAGATAGCATTCATCCCTTTTTACGACCTTAGCTCACTAAGATTTCGTACAAAGTACCATGGTCTAGTACCTTTCCTTGACTATCCATGACGCGCATTGCATCGGCTGAGACCTCGTCAATCACCACTACCTGACCGTCTACAAAACCGATTTCGATTTTCATATCGATCAAGCTAATTGCCTTGCTGGCCAGATCTGCTTCAACAATACGGCACACACGACGTGTCAGTTCCTTGGCTTGCTCTAGGTGTTCTGGACTAAGCAGGCCCAGAGCCACGATGGTATCGTCGTTAATCAGAGGATCACCGCGCTCATCGTCTTTGATGGTGATTTCAACCAGGTAATTCAGCGCCTGCGCTTTGTCATCGATATAGTTCTGATAACGACGCTGAAAACTACCCCAAGGACGAGTGCGACAAATGAACTCCAAGCCGCCCTTACCGCTAATGTCTTTGCCTAAGGGCTCGGCACGACGAACCTCCATGCTGGCCTGCTCAAGATCCAAACTAATTAAATGCGTAGGAACACCAGCGTCATGCAAACACGTGAAAAAATGCTTCGTCATGGCTAAAGACTTACGCCCCTTGCCTTCCACCTGACCGATAACCGTATTGGCTCCCGGGTCGATTACGCCATCCTCGCCAGTAACATCGTCTTTAAAGACAAGAAGAATATTATTATTCGGCAGAGCGTACAGATCCTTAGTCTTACCAGAATAGATCTTTTCGCTGGTGGTCATCGGTTTACTCACTGATAGTTCCTATATCCCCTTCGGGCTCAAAAACGGGGCAACACAAAGCGCCCCGCCGCTGCAACATCTTACTGAATGATCAATCGCCATATACAATTTTGCTGCTTTTTCATACTGCCAATCGTGCAAAGCTATACATCGTGAAAAACACCCCGCTCAAAAGAGCTTATTTGCATCATGGCTACCTTTAATAGGCCATTTATTTTAGCACTTCGGGCTTGGCTCAGGATACGAATAACATCTTGTATCTCATAAGAGCCTGCACAGCAGTGCCGCGGTACGATGGCTGGTGTCTACCCTTTCAGCAGCGCTAAGTAAAAAAGGAAGCACCGGGCTTCCTTTTTACGAACATGGAAAAGATGATCACTTAAAGGCCTGTTGCAGCTTGGAACCACCTGCTATCCCTCTGCGCTGGCCGACGTATCCTTGCAGGCGCACTTGCTTGCCTGCCAAGATTGCAACAACGCCTTGTTGCTCTGTGACTAAAACACATACCTTGCGCTAAGCTCAGCAGCCACCCCTCTTCGTTGGCCAAGGTAACCTTGAACGCCTACACGCAAGGCCAGAGGATCGTTTACACCTGAAGGCTTAAGCAATAAGCCCGCCTCCAGAATACTAGTGTTGCCTTTCAATGATTTCTCTTTAATAGTAAAACCGTAAGCACTACCAGAGACATCACCATTAAAGTTTCTTTCAAAGGCCAAACCCGCATAAGGCGTTAGCGACTCTGAATAGCTATAACCATAGCGAGCTCCTATTCGCAGACGATGGCTATGAGCCGCACCCACACTCATTTCCTCATCAAGCACTTGAACATTTTTCCCGTTCAAACGGCTGAAAGAATAACGGCCATAGAAATCCATCGCACTCTTTTCATCTAGAGTTAGTACATAACCGGCTCCAGCCATAGCTGTTAAGTAACGTGACTTCGTGTGGTATTGCCCCGTATCACCGTCACCATTAACTAAGTCTGCACTATGGAAATCAACTTTGGCATGCCCAGTGCGAACCGCAGCGTGTAAATAAAGCCCATACTTAGAATCAAAAATATTAGGTTTATTTTGCACAGTTGATAAATCCGTTCCCGCTACGTCAAGATGGACAAGAGCGCCAACTCCGCTATAGCGGGTCTTTCCATCACCATGAATTTCTCTAGAACCTCCTAAATCGCTGTAACTGTCATAATCACCACGCCCATGCTCTGCAAACACACCGACCATGCCAACACTGCCTCCTTGGAGGTTAAAGGCTTTAGCGGCGCCGAATGCGAACTTAAAGTCGTTTAGCTTGATATGACTGTTATTTCCTGCTTTGTATCGGTTCTTTCCTCCGTCAGCGATAAGGAAAAGATTAGCATTTTTGTCTCGCAAACTCGCCCTAGCTGACCAGATGCCATCACTGATCATGTCAGCGCCCTGATCTACCATCGCCAATTGAGCGACTCTACCTTTTAAAAATGCTTCTGCTTCTGGATTTACTTTTCCGTCGGGAATCCCATCGTGACTTCCTAAAACTGTCAATACCAATGCATCGTTGTTATTCACTTCTTCAACATTTAGCTCGGCATCGTAAACAATAAAAAAACCTTGCTCAATAGTGCTATCAAGCAGACCAGCAGGGGATCCTTTAACTTTATCAATCAATATAACCTTATCACCCGCATGCAAAGTATTTCCCTTCGCCTCAACATCTACTTGATGAAGAGTGTTTTGAATATCTACTTGATAAAGGGGATTCGCTGGGTCATTTATTTTAATAATTACATCGCCATCAAATTCATTTTTGGGTAAAAGCCAGTTGTAGTTTTGAACATGGTGAATACCTTTAACCTCTATGTGACCGCTTTGAATATTAAGCGTGTTGCCCTGATAGAAGCTGGTATATTCTGGGTCCACATTAATGACCCCACCCGCGAGGCCATTTTTACTTAGTCCACCATAAATGGAACCACCCATTATGATGTCATCGCCCACCAAAGTAATCGTGTTGTTACTGGCTAAACCACCAGTCCCATCTTGAGACTCAAGCACCAAACCTTTTTCACCGCCCTGGCTATACCCCCCATAGATATCCCCAGATATTAACGAGACACCTGAGATATGTATTTTGTTAAAACTTGCATTACCAGCATTCCCCCCATTCGACAACCCACGCGACCAGCTCCCACCCTGACCGCCATAAGTCGCTCCACCTATAAC
>JAEXRL010000019.1 GCA_023440825.1 Pseudomonadota bacterium
CTGAGTGTTCATAGCGAAAATGTAACAGGCAAAAGGTTGGACGTATAGGGGGGTGTATGAAAATATTACACATTAAGCTTTTTGTACAATTTACGCTTACAGAAGTCTATTTCAGCACTACCTTGATGGGATAATCGAATACCCCTTGAATTAGACAGACCTGTGCGCACAAGTGTAACGGGAAATGCCCGGAAAAAATACGCGGTATGCGCACTTTTTCGCTTTAGTCTTTAAAATGTCAGCTATGCAAGCACATATACTCGCCATCGAAACGTCTTCCAGCCTGTGTGGTCTGGCTTTATTATCCCGTACCGATCAGGGCACTCAGATTTGGACCCAAGAGCACGAAGGAAGCGGTGAGCACGCTGAGCGCATTTTGCCTATGGCTCAGGCTCTATTAGAGCAGGCCGGCTTGCAAGCACAGGATTTGAGCGCTATTGCTTTTGGTCAAGGTCCGGGCGGTTTCACTGGCTTACGCGTAGCCTGTGGTATTGCCCAGGGTATGGCGTATGCTTTGGATATTCCTGTCTTGCCTATTTCAACCTTATTGGCAGCCGCCTGGTGCGATACACGCGATGTGTGTTTGGGTGATGCACATTGGCAATTAGTGTTGCAAGATGCTCGTATGCAAGAGGTCTATGCTGGTTTGTATTGTTATCACTCTGAGCAGGGGTGGCAGAGCAAACTGGGCCCTATGTTGCTGGACGCCGATCAGGTTCCTGACTGGTTACGGGCACATGCTGTGACTTGGGTGGGGGCAAATGCGTCCTTACGAGTAAGTGGTGATGCCTTGAGCGCCTTTGAAGGCCTGGCCTCGTCTCTACAGCAGATTGAGCAGGTACGTTGCGGTCAGGCTCTGAAAGCAAGTGCTGCGGCCGTGGCTTGGCTGGCCTTACAGGATTGGGATCAGGGTAAACGCACGGCGGCCGAGCAGGCTGCTCCGGTCTATGTGCGGGATAAAGTAGCGTTCACGATTCAGGAGCGCCAAGTAGGACGCTCGGGTAATCCATCCGCCCAGGATCAGGCGCCGCATATCGTGCCCATGACGCTGGATCACTTAGCGGCCGTGTTAGCAATTGAGCAAGCTGTGCAACCCATGCCGTGGACTGAGCGCAATTTTCGTGACGCCCTAGATGCGGCATATTTGGCGTGTGTGATCCTGGAGCAAGGACAGGTGCAAGGATTTGCGGTGTATCTGGCTGCTCCTGATGTATTGCAGTTGTTGTTAATATCGGTGCTTCCCGGTCAGCAAGGTAAAGGCTTTGGAAAAATGCTGCTTGAGCAAGGAGAGCAGTATGCGCGTCAGCAAGGGCTACCTGCCGTTATGCTGGAAGTTCGGGTAGGTAATCCGCAGGCGATACGTTTTTATCAGCGTGCGGGTTACGAGCAGCTTGGCCATAGAAAAAATTACTATCAGTTGCCTGAAGGAGGGCGTGAGGACGCCTTAATCATGCAAAAGACAATCACGGCAAACGAGGCACGTTCATGATCAGCTTTGAGCCCATTTCATTATTGCAGCGCAATTGGCTACAAGAAATTGGGGTAGATCGTTCTTTGCTTATGCGTTTGCCCTTGCAGGACAGTGTGGCGTCTGCTGGTGTGCAACAGCCTTTAGCCGTCCAGCCCGTGCATTCAGGTAGTACTAGCCCCGCACCGTCCAAAGAAACAGCGATGCAGGCTAGAGAAAAGGCACTGGCACTGATTCGTCCACGGCGTGCTCAGCAGGCGGCCGCCGAGCCCATGTCGTCTGCACCAGTGCTGCGTAAAAGCACGCTTGACTTACGAGTACTGGCGGCCGACCTGAGTGGTTTGCAAGAGCAAATTACGGTTTGCGACGGCTGTGAGCTGCACGAGGGGCGTGCTCTAACTGTGTTTGGTCGTGGTACTGAGCAGCAGCCGGACTGGCTGGTGGTGGGCGAAGCACCTGGCAGCAGTGATGACCGCAGCGGTCATGCGTTTGACGGCCAGGCAGGCGAGTTGTTGCAATCTATGCTGAATTCAGTGCTGCCCGAAGCCAGTTTTTATTTCACACATTTGGTGAAGTGCCGTCCTTTGGGGAATCGTCCGCCCAAACAGGAAGAGCTGGATGCTTGTCGACGATTTTTGGATAAGCAAATAGATATTTTGCAGCCCAAACGCATCTTGGCAGTGGGGCAGTTGGCGGCTCGTGTTTTTGCTCAGCATGAGCAAGCCTTAGAAACGAAGCGTGGACAAGTGCTGCGTTACGAAGGTCCGGATCAGCGTACTTATCCGCTCGTGCTTAGCTATCATCCGGCTGCCTTATTATTGCGCCCTCAGTTCAAGGTGCATGCGTGGCGCGATTTATTGATGATGCGCGAGCTACAGCAAAAAGTCCATTAAACGCTGTGTCCCGTACGCTTGGCGGCATCGTTCAGTGCCTGGCCATGGCCTTCGTGACCGATTTGTTGCAGCAGTTCCGGGTTGGCCTTGATGTTGGCATTTTTCCAAAACCAAAAGACCACCATCAAGCAGGCGACCAGCAAGCCAAAAATAGCAATGATCAGGTTAATGGGCAGCGCTAACCACAATAGCAAACTGTAGACGGCGAGCAGCAACAAGATATTGAGCTGTTCGTTAAAATTTTGTACGGCAATCGAGTGGCCTGCAGAAAGTAGCACGTGACCACGATGCTGGAGCAGAGCATTCATGGGAACGACAAAAAAGCCAGACAAGGCACCAATGCTTAGCAATAGCAGGTAAACAGACCACTTAGCATAGACAAAGGGCATGAGCAGGACGACTAATCCCATCAGTATGCCCATGGGCAGCACCATCAGAGCTTTTTTTAACGGTACTTTCCCGGCCAGTACAGCGCCCACCACCGTGCCGATTGCCGCGACACCCATCAGGTTGGTCGCGTCGCTAAGCTCATACCCTAATTGCTTCGCGCTCCACTCGATGACGATAAATTGCAAGGTAGCGCCAGCTCCCCAGAACAGGGTTGTGACAGCCAGTGAGATTTGCCCCAGCTTGTCTTGCCACAAAATAATTACGTAGTACTTGAATTCTTTCAGCAGCTTAATGGGATTTTTTTGCTGTGGCGGGTACTGAATATTAGTGGGAGGGATGCGTAGATTGCATAGAGCAGCGGCCAGGTAAATAAAGGTGATCAGTAAAATCGCAACTTCGCCACGAGTTTGGGCAATGGGGGCAATGAGTGCTTGTTTAGCCAGCATGGCCGAGACTTCTGGGCGTACTAAAATACCACCCAGAAAGGTGCCGATAATAATGGATAGCACAGTCAGGCCTTCTATCCAGCTATTGCCTTTAACCAGCTCTTCTGGTTTAAGCATTTCGGTAACAATGCCATATTTGGCGGGCGAGTAGGCGGCTGCACCCACGCCGACAAGCGTATAGGAAGCAAAGATAAGAACGAGCTGTTGTGTATCGCTCATGCCAAAGTACTGATGGCTAAACATCAGCACACAGCCCATCAGTTTGATGGCATTGGTGACAAACATCACCTTGCCTTTGGGATAGGAGTCAGCAAAGGCCCCAACAAAGGCGGCTAATAGTACATAGGCCAGTGCAAACCACCACTT
>JAEXRL010000011.1 GCA_023440825.1 Pseudomonadota bacterium
CAAATGCACCATCGCCCCCTCGCGCCCAATCGACCCACCCGAAGCAACGGTAAACAAAGACGAGCTAGAGCGCAGCAAACCTTCGCGCACAGACAAACGCCCATCGCCAATCGCCACCGCTTCCATATAGTCGGATTTTGCACCGGTAGAGTACCGGGCCGCTAGACTCAGCAAGCAGCCTGCTACCAAGCCTCCCATGACGGGGAATGCTATACGCATCGTCCAGTGCAAGGTTTTTGTAACCTGCACAATGCCCCCATCCTGCCCCGTCACCAAGCGCTGAATCAGCCCCATGCCCTCGTGAAAGGCGATCGTACTTAAGGCACCCAAGACCCCCACCAATACCGCCCAGCACAACATCGCCGGCATATCCGACAACCACAGCAAGCCCTGTAAACGCTTGCGCATGGATAAGACAGAGTGAGTTACATTCAATGGAGTCAGCCCTTAAAGCTGGGTGGCAGTGGAGGCTGGGACAAACCAAACATGCGCCAATAAACCCAAATATTGAAGATTAAAATAATGGGTAATGCTATCAGACTGGCAGTCAAAATAAAGCTCAGCGTAGATACCGACGCGGCCGCATCCCAAATGGTCAGCTCATCCAAAATTAAAAACGGAAAAAAACTAAAGGCCAGACCGCTTAACACCGCAATCATAATAAAGAGGGTCAGCAAAAAAGGCAGTGCCGTCGTGCGATAGCTGCTATTAATCATGCGCTGCAAGCACATTTCAATGGAAACAAAGCCCAAGAGTATGGCTGCCCATAAAAACAACACCGCTCCCCAATACGGGCCATCGCTCCACTTTAGCAACACACCGGCATTAACAAAGGCCAGCACGACTGAAATTGCCACCGCTCCGGCAGCAAACCAACGCACAGAACGGCGTCCCCAAATGACTGCTCGCGCCCGTAGCTCACCGGCCTCGCGCATGATTAACCAGCTCGCCCCTAACAAGGCATAGGCCGCGAGGGCACAAAAACCCATAAACACACTGAACCAGACATACCCTGAAGCGCTTTGAAAGCCAACCGCCAACTGCGCCAGCAGCAAACCATGCGAAAACGCGGTGAGCACAGAGCCTAGACCAAAACACCGCTGCCACTGTGCCTGATATTCTTGTGGTGCACGCAAACGGAACTCGAACGCCACAGAGCGCAGAAACACCCCTGCCGCCAACATACAAAGCGGCAAGTACAAAGCCTGCATGATTGTGCCCCAGGCTTTGGGAAATGCGCAGACAAACAAGCCCAGACCCAAAAATAGCCAAAACTCATTTGCATCACGCCAAGGGCTTAACAGGGACATCATGCGTGGCCGTAAATACGCGGGCGCAAACAAACTTAACACGCCCACACCAATATCAAAGCCATCCAGCACAATGCCCGCCAGCGACACCACAAAAAATAGCAACACAAAAGCCAGTGGCAACCAAAAAGCAGGGTCTGTTGCTCCCAGTCCGACCAAATTGGCAAAAGAATCTATCATGCTCGTCCCCGATGACGCGCGACGGGTACAACGCCAAAACGCACCACATGGCGCACCATGCGGTAAAACCCATAAAAACACACTATATAGACAAACAACAACATGAGTGTGCCCAAACCAAGTGTCCAAACACTGTGCCTGGCCATCACATCGGTAAACAACACCTGCTCACCAATGATATACGGTGCCGTACCAAAAAATACAAAGGCCGCGCCACCTAATAAGGTCAGCCAACTTAACCCGGGCGCCCACGTTAATAATTGACGAGTGCTATGTGACAAGGCGTGTGGATCAAATCCGAACCTGAATAAGCGCAACAGCGTCCAGCTTCCTAATACCAGTAAAAAAGCCCCAGATATCATCGCCAAACGATAAGACCAGATTGCCAACCACAATACAGGAGCGGCAGATTCTTGAGCCTGCGCAACGTTAGACGGAGCTGCCATCGTCTGTGCATCCCATAGCTCGGTCTCGGGCAGATTTTCGAGCGCATCCGCATCACTGTCCTGCACCGCCTGCACGGCTAGCACGGCTTGCGATACCGCATCGGGCAGCCCTGTAGTAACTGGCCAAGCATAATGACTGCTCACCAGTGCCAACTGGCTACACAAAGCCAAGACCGCAATCCATGAGCCCGTTTTTAATGCCAGACGCTCACTTTCACTGGCGGGCCTGCGCATAGTCTGCCAGGCAATCAAGCCAATCAAAAAACCGGCTACCACCGTAAAGCTACTAGCAAAAAACAGGGCGGCATACCGGAGTAAAGCGGGTGTACGTAACACCTCTAGCCAATCCACCAGTAAATAACGGCCGTCTAGTAGGGCAACACCGGTGGGTTCGTGCATCCAGGCCACTAAGGCAAGCAGACACAAGGAACTAAAGCTGACACCAAGCGCCACCATAAAAACAACTACCGTATGCATAAAACGGGACAGGTTACGCAAACCAAACAGCATCAAACCCAAAAAGCACGACTTAAAAATAAATAAGCTCAGCATGGCAGCCGCCAGTAAAGGGCCAGCCACCTCGCCCATCACGGCCATCAGGCCCGGCCACAAACTACCAAATTGAATCAATACCGGCATAGCCGCCGCAAAGCTTACAATAAAGGCTAGGGCAAACACCCTGACCCAAAACCGGTAAGCGCCCATCCAGGCATCGCGCGCTTTGCCATAGGTTCTGATACGGAAGTAAAACAGCACCCACGACAAACCCAGCTCCAATGCCATAAACAAGAGCATGAAAGCCAGGCTAATGAAAAATTGCGTCTGCGAGAGATAAAGGGCGTAATGCGTCATAATGTGAGGTAGTTTAGAGCCACTTGCTTATTTGTGCTTAACAAAGAAGCAGACAAAATCAGAACGTGGCAAAATAATCCATTAGCCTGTTGCTTCTTTTTATTAATTTGTATGACATCAGCCTCTACTCCCGCACCTGTCTCTAATTTTTTACGTACAGTAATCGATCAGGATCTGGCATCCGGTCGCTACGCCCAGAAAACCTGGGCTGGCCAACCTGGCCCTGCGTCAGTACAAGCTGCTGCCCCCCTTGACCCAGCACGCATACGTACCCGCTTTCCTCCCGAGCCCAACGGCTACCTGCACATCGGACACGCGAAAAGCATATTCCTGAACTTTAGCATTGCTCAAGACTATCAGGGAGCCTGCCATTTACGCTTTGATGATACCAACCCTGAAAAAGAAGAGCAGGAATACGTAGACGCCATCATAGACATGGTCAAATGGATGGGATTCGACTGGACCTACCAGGACGAAGAGAATCTGTACTTTGCCAGCGACTATTTCGAATATATGTACCAATTTGCCGAGGCACTGGTACAAGGTGGTTACGCCTATGTCGATGAGCAAAATGCTGACGAAATGCGGGCCACCCGCGGCACCCTGACTGAAAAAGGTACGAACTCGCCTTGGCGCGACCGCCCCGCCGACGAATCCTTGCGACTATTACGTGAAATGCGTGATGGACAGCACCCCGACGGAAGTCTGGCATTGCGCGCAAAAATTGATATGGGTTCACCCAATATCAATATGCGCGATCCCGTCTTGTATCGTATTCGTCACGTTGAGCACCACCGTACTGGCAATAAGTGGTGTATTTACCCCATGTACAGTTGGGCTCATCCGGTCGAAGACGCTCTGGAGCGTATTAGCCACAGTTTTTGCACACTGGAATTCGAAGACCAGCGTCCTTTTTATAACTGGATTCTGGAACGCTTGGTTGAACTAGGTCAGCTTAGCGACCCCTTGCCCCAGCAATACGAGTTTTCTCGCCTCAATCTGTCTTATGTCGTCACCAGCAAGCGCAAGCTACGCCAACTGGTACAAGAAAATCATGTTGCAGGCTGGGACGACCCACGCATGCCCACCCTAGCGGGGCTACGCCGACGCGGCTATACACCAGGTGCCATACGGCTGTTTTGCGAACGCTTGGGCGTATCCAAAGCCGCTCAGCACATCGAGTACAGCGTGCTGGAGCAGGCACTGCGTGAAGACTTAGACCCCATTGCCGATCGTGCCGTGGCGGTGCTGGATCCCATTAAGCTCATCATCACCAACTACCCCAGCGATCAGCAAGAACTGTGCTCGGCCCCTCGTAATCCGCACCAGCCTGAAAGCGGAAGACGCGAGTTTCCCTTTACACGTGAACTGTACATCGAGCGCGATGACTTCATGGAAGAGCCACCTAAAAAGTACTTCCGCCTGTTCCCCGGCAACACGGTACGCCTTAAGTACGCCTACGTGATCACCTGCACGGGCTTTGTCAAAGACGAACAGGGACAAATCACCGAAGTGCATGCCGAGTATCTACCCGATACTAAAAGCGGTACGCCCGGTGCAGACAGCGTGAAAGTAAAGGGCAATATCACGTGGGTCAGCGCAGAACATGCCATACCCGCGCAGGTTCGTTTGTACGACCGTTTATTCCTCACTGCACAACCTGATGCGGGCGATTTGGACATGCTAGAACAAATCAACCCAGACTCCTTGCGACATATTAACGCTTGGCTGGAGCCCGGTATCCAAGCACATCCCGGCACGCATTGGCAATTTGAACGACTGGGCTATTTTGTCGCTGATCGGGAAGAATCCAGCGTCGAGCATCCCGTCATTAATCGCAGCACAACACTCAGAGACACCTGGATTTAATCCTAAACCTTACGATCACAACGCAAGCAAGTGAATACTACCTCTAAAGGGCCTGTGGCCCTGGACTTCAAAAGCGCCACGCTTTATGCGGTGCGCGTTGTACTGCGCAGCTCGGACCTACAAGAGCTGCTCGGCGCGCTTAACCAGCGCATGACAGACGCGGGTTCGTTCTTTCAGGGCGAGCCTGTCGTCATCGACGCTACGCAATTAAATAGTGAAACCGGGCAAGACATAGATTGGGACACCTTGATCGCCGCCTTGCGCGAGCATCAGCTACACCCCGTGGGTGTCTGCGTAGGCCCCGAACTGCTGGACCAAGCGCTAAGCAGTGGACTGCCCAACGTAGAATTATCCAGCCCACCCAGCCGCCCTGCCCCGGAACCTACGCCGGAACAAGAAGTGCCGGTGATCACCGCCATTAATACAGCTCCTGTTGCCACAGGGCAGGCGATCACCCCCGAACCGGTCACCGTTCAAGTGCCTGCACCGGCTGCCATGACCATCAGTCGGCAACTGCGCTCCGGGCAGCGTATTTATGCTCGTGACACCGACCTGATCATCATCGGTGCCGTCAGCCAAGGCGCCGAGGTGATTGCCGATGGCAACATTCACGTCTACGGCCCCTTACGAGGTAAAGCTATGGCAGGTGCACGAGGTGACACTAACGCCCGTATCTACACCACCGAACTCGATCCCGAGCTCATTGCGATCGCCGGCGTGTATCGCATCATTGAGACGCGTCTTGAAGCAGAATTGCGCAATAAGCCCGCCATTATTTCTCTTCAAGATGAAAAACTTGAAATCCAGCCCTTGGCAAATTAAGCTGTACATGGCTTGATGTAATGTATAAATGTGGCATAACCGTGTGAAAAGCAAGTTTTGATAAGTTTTGTTGCCAAGCAATCGCTCCTTCGAGCAGTGCAAAGCAAAAATCAAGCCGGTTATGCTTTACGATAATGTGACTTAAAAAACAAAAGGAAGTTGATTGTCATGGCGCGTATTGTTGTGGTGACATCAGGAAAAGGTGGTGTGGGTAAAACCACAACCAGTGCAAGCTTTGCATCAGGACTGGCTATGCGTGGTCACAAAACCGTAGTCATAGATTTCGATGTAGGCTTGCGTAATCTGGACTTAATCATGGGCTGTGAACGCCGCGTCGTGTATGACTTCGTTAACGTCATACAAGGTGAGGCCAGCCTGAACCAAGCCCTTATCCGTGATAAACAGCTAGAAAATTTATATATCCTGCCGGCCTCACAAACCCGGGACAAAGACGCGCTAACCAAAGAGGGCGTGGAAAAGGTTCTGGAAGAGCTCAAAGGGATGGACTTCGAGTACATCGTTTGCGACTCGCCTGCTGGTATAGAGACCGGCGCACTCATGGCCGCTTACTTTGCCGACGACGCCTTGGTCGTCACGAATCCTGAGGTCTCCTCAGTTCGCGACTCCGACCGTATACTCGGTATTTTGTCAGCCAAATCACGCCGCGCTGAAAAAAGCGAAGAGCCTGTTAAAGAATTCCTGCTGCTCACCCGCTACTGCCCCAAGCGTGTATCGGATGGCGAGATGCTGTCTCTGAAAGACGTAGAGGACATCTTGCGAATTAAGCTAATTGGCGTTACCCCAGAATCTGAAACCGTGCTGCAAGCGTCTAACCAAGGGGTACCTGTCATCCACCTGCGCGACAGCGATGTAGCACGCTCCTACGACGATATCGTGGCACGCTACTTAGGTGAAGAACGCCCCCTACGCTTTGTCGACTACGAAAAACCAGGGCTTCTGAAACGTCTGTTTGGAGGAAAGTAATATGTCTTTCCTGTCCTTTCTGCTGGGCCATAAAAAAACATCAGCTTCAGTCGCCAAAGATCGACTGCAGTTGATACTTATTAACGAACGGGGCCGCGGCGGCATCGCCCCCGACTACCTGCCACGCCTGCAAAAAGAGCTGATTGAAGTCATTTCTCGCTACGTGAGCATTAACCCTGACGATATCAAAGTCAATCTGGATCGTCAGGATTCCCTAGAAGTACTGGAAGTAAAAATCGAAATGCCGCAACTCGACGGCAGCACCCCTGACTCCGGCAATACCTGATCACGCCCTCAGGGCAATCGTATCCCTCAACACCCCAAAGCGCGTTCTAAAACGGGCTTTGGGGTGTTGTTGTTATGTCAGTAACAAGGCTGACAGGGACAAGCACTGCCACGCTAAGCGAAAGGATCGGGACTAAGCGGGGCTTGTTCACGATCCGTTAAAAAATCGTCAGGAATCGATGTTTGTTGACGCAATTCCCAAAAACGATTCCAGGCAGCCTGCGGATCTAAGGGGCTCGAAGCGGGAATGCCGGCTAGGGGAGCCTGATCTTTTTCATTCACTCTACTCTCCTTTCTACACTGTTCGGCTTGATCATACGGCATGATAACAAGCTTTGAAGGACTAAATTTGCCCAAATCCCCAGAGTTATGAACGCAAGCTTAGGCGGACTAGCGCCCGTGGCTTGGCCATAAAAAAACGACCGTTCAATACATAGCGAAGCGGTCGTTTAATTGTAATGAGGAGATATAAGCTGAAATACAGCAGAGCTACTTAGCGATTCTTCCCAACCTGATCGCCTATAACACCACCAATCGCGGCTCCGCCCACTGTGCCAAGCACGCCACCACCAGTAACTACGGCGCCCGCTAAACCACCTAAACCAGCCCCTGTGGCAGTGCTTTTTTGACGATGGCTCATGGAGTCCCAAGACGAGCAAGCGCTCATCGCGACAACTAAAACCCCAGCAAGACCAATTTTTGTGTATGTGGCTAATTTCATAATACAACTCTCCCTGAAATAGCAGTTAATGCTTTTACCTTACATGTATTACAGCGTACTTTGCTATGACTTGGTCCGACGTTTTGTTAAGTAACACTACATTTGTAAATAAGTCGTCTTCTGCTTTACTTGACGAGCTTCAAAACGGCCTTAAAGGCCGGGTTAGCCGGAGTTTCCAACCACTCAAACATAGCCATCTCGGCACTTATACGTTCCAGACCGTGATGATCCCAGCGCGCTTGGGCTGCGAGCCAGTCGACCTGCCGGCGTGAACCCACACAATCACTGACCAAAACCGGTTCGTAACCATGACTTTTCAGGCTTAAGCCAGTTTGTAACACGCAAATATGCGACTCCGTGCCAAGAAGCAACACTTTAGGGCGCTGCTTAGGCAAGGAGGGTAGAAAATCGGCTTCACGCGTAGCGTCAAAGTGCGTTTTATGCAGCACCAGATCAATATGCGGCAACAACGCATCGTGAGTAGGTCCTATTTTGTCTGCCCAGTGCTCGGTCGCCAGCACCGGCACAGCACACGCTCTAGCGGCTTGGGCAAGTTTACTAGCCCGTTGTACCAATGCATCGGTATCATGAATTGCAGGCAATAAGCCAGTTTGCATGTCTATGATTAACAGGATGGACTGATGAGCACTGAGCAAAGACATAAGAACTCCTTATTTCAGGGATTTATAACGGATACGACGCGGCTTAGCGGCTTCTTCACCTAGACGCTGGCGTTTATCCGCTTCGTACTCCTGATAGTTACCATCGAAGAACACCACTTGGGAGTCACCTTCGAATGCCAAAATATGGGTGGCGATACGATCTAAAAACCAGCGATCGTGACTGATCACCATGACACAGCCAGCAAACTCCAGCAAGGCATCTTCCAGAGCGCGCAAGGTTTCCACATCCAGATCGTTAGACGGTTCATCCAGCAATAATACGTTGCCACCGGAAATCAGGGTTTTGGCCAGATGCAAACGACCACGCTCCCCACCCGACAAATTACCAACTTGCTTATTTTGGTCCGCACCCTTGAAATTAAAGCGTCCCAGATAAGCACGAGAGGACATCTCAAACCTACCTACTGTTAACAGGTCTGCGCCGTTGGCAATGGTGTCAAACACACTTTTACCGTCTGGCAAGGCATCACGCGACTGATCGACATAGGCCAACTGCACTGTCTGGCCTAAATTAACCGTACCCGAATCGGGCTGCTCCTGACCAGCCAGCATACGGAATAAGGTCGATTTACCTGCACCGTTTGGTCCGATAATCCCCACAATCGCCCCAGCAGGAACCTTAAAGCTGAGATCATCGATTAACAGCCTGTCGCCATAGCCCTTGCTGACGTTATTGAACTCTATGACCTCATTACCCAAGCGTTCGGCCACAGGAATGAAAATCTCCTGGGTTTCGTTACGCTTTTGGTATTCGTGAGACGAGAGCTCATCAAAGCGAGCCATACGGGCTTTCGCCTTAGCTTGACGCCCTTTGGGGTTTTGACGTACCCACTCCAGCTCTTTCTTGATAGTACGCTGACGGGCGCTCTCCGCGGCCTCTTCCTGCTTGAGACGTGTTTCCTTTTGCTCTAACCAGGAGGTGTAATTACCTTTCCAAGGTATGCCATGTCCACGGTCTAGCTCTAAAATCCAGTCGGCGGCGTTATCCAGGAAATAACGATCGTGTGTGACGGCTACTACTGTACCGGGGAACTGACGCAAAAATACTTCCAGCCACTCGACACTTTCCGCATCCAAGTGGTTAGTGGGCTCATCGAGCAAGAGCATGTCTGGCTTGGAGAGCAGTAATTTACATAAGGCGACACGACGTTTTTCACCCCCGGACAAATGCCCTACTTTGGCATCCCAAGGAGGCAGACGCAGGGCATCTGCCGCAATTTCCATCTGTGTATCCGTGTCGTCCGCCCCACTCGTGGCAGCTGCTGCAATCACGGCTTCAAGGTGCGCTTGTTCTGCCGCCAAGGCATCGAAATCGGCATCTGGTTCGGCATAGGCCGCGTAGACTTCATCCAGACGCTGGCGCGCTTCGAACACTTCGCCCAAACCAGCCTGCACTTCCTCGCGTACTGTGGATTCAGGGTCTAACTGTGGTTCCTGGGGTAAGTAGCCGATTTTAATACCGGCCATGGGAATTGCTTCCCCTTCAATATCTTTGTCTACCCCTGCCATAATTTTCAGCAGCGTAGACTTACCCGAGCCATTCAAACCCAGCACACCAATTTTGGCACCTGGAAAAAATGAAAGGGAAATGTTGCGCAAAATTTGCTTCTTAGGGGGCACAATTTTGCCAACACGATTCATGGAAAAAACGTATTGAGCCATATAAACCTATGTGGAATAAACAAGGCGGACGATAAAGCGCAATTGTAGGCCGTTGGCGCCGGAAAATCTTGTTTCTGGTCAAATATGCGGTGCTCTTTAACGAAGACCTACACAGGCTTTCAGTTAAACTACTCGTATCAAGTTTACCTAAAGAGAATCACATGTCTAGTGAAGCTGCCGCTGAGCTTATTTTTACCGCCGATGAACTGGAACTATTGGGCAATACCGCCGATGCCATGAGCGCCTTTATGGGCAAGCCTGTCTTGGCTGAAGTCGTCGATGCGGAAGAAACCGGTTTTGAGTGGGTAATTTTTGGCGTTCCTCTGGATATTAACGACGACGCCGAGCAATACACTGTCGTGCAACTGGGTGGCGCCACGGCTCGTGTGCTGGGCAACCGCGGTGGATTACCCACCGACGATAAACATGTGTACGACTGCCAGTGCTTATGGATGATACAGCTGTCTGCGCTAGAGGGCGTGCGCTACATTAAAGTGGATGACCAAGGTGACGAAGTCGGCTGGACAGACACCTTAAGCGAAATACTGCCCTTCGAGGTTCAAGAGCCTGCCCAGAGCGACGACGATCTGGATACAGAGGCCCAGTCCGATGACGAGGAGCCGCCATTTAGCACCTTGCCTGTTTCGAACACCCGACACTAAGCTCTGTCTGGCCCTACGATAAACGTATACGATCCCGCCAGTACAGCGCCACGCCTGCCGGAGCCATGAGTCCGACCAGCAACTGGGCACGCAAACCTCGTAAGTCGTAACCTGGCGGTATTTGGGTGCCTGCTGCACGCAAATGCAGCCCAAAGCGCGTATAACGCGCTGCCGCCATAAAAAAAGCTTTAGGTCGATAACGAAACCAAGGCAAACAGTTCACCACCGTATCCTGAGCTAATAACCACAAGCCTAATGCATGTTGCTGACTACTCCGCCCTTGCACGGATAGGGAATCCGGACTGTCGTAATACATACGAAATACTTTATTAACAAAGCGGTTAACATAGCCCGCCCGCGCCATTGCACGCCACACCATGCTCTCGGGCACAAAACCCGGTATATCTTCCGGAAAGGGGAAGCGGCGCAAAACCGCCGTGCTTAAACAACCAAACTTCTCGCCACGTACGTTGTAGCGGAAAGTCAGGTCTAAAGACGTAATATCCAACACATCCTGAGGATACATGTCTCCCACGACATCGCCTGATTGATTCACACATAGGCCCGTTATGCCGGCATACCGTGCTCGCTCGGCCTCGGGAATATTCTGCCAAATTTGCGCCATCTCAAATAAGGCATTGGTGTCCAGGCTGTCATCACTATCCAGCGCAACAATAAGCTCGCCCCTAGCTTGCTCGACACCGCGATTGAACGCCGCCTTTTTATGCTTGTTTTCCTGCCAGTAATATCGAATGGGAAAACAGGCCTCCTGCTGCCAACGCTGCACCAAGGCAGCCGTATCATCAGTAGAACCATCATCAATAACTAACCACTCGAAATCTTTATAGCTTTGATCACAAAGCGATAGATACACTCGCTCAAGCGTGTGGGCACGATTATAAGTAGGGGTAAGGACGGTAAATAAATGCTGCCACTGTTCCATGTACGACCTTAAATAAATAAAAGCCGGTTGACTAACACATAGCCCAAACAAGGCCGTGTTTTACCTTAGCATGAGCGAAGGCATAAAAATGCGACTACCACTATGGTGTATACCCTATTACGCTTTACTTGCCATGCCATTTATTCACCAGTTGTTGCAAAGTGCTGCACGCAAAAAGGCCACAGAAACTGTGGCCTTTTTAGGGGCTTGCGCCCAAAAACACGTAGTATGAAGCTGCTGTTTACACAGCAAACAAACTTATACGCGCTTTACTTTTTCCAGCATTTTGAACACGCCCTTGGGGGAACCTACAAACAAACGCTTGAAGGCCTTACCCAGGCAACGACGCTCCAGTGTGTTACGACGATTGCGTTTGATTTCTGCCATGATGATCTCCGATACCTACATTTGGCTTGCCACATGCAAGCCCACTTTATAAGTCAACCTAAAATTTTACCGTAAACCGCGTTAAGATACAAAATGAATGTGTGTCATTCATGCCCATCCCACTTTTCTGCTGTCCACTCCCTTCTGCTATGAGCTCTCAAATTCGCATTTTTGGCGCCCGTCAAAACAATCTGAAAAACCTTGATGTCAGCATTAATACCGGCGAACTACTGGTCTTAACGGGGGTATCAGGCTCAGGCAAAAGCTCCTTGGCGTTCGACACCTTGTACGCTGAGGGGCAACGACGTTATGTGGAAACATTTTCGCCCTATGCACGGCAGTTTCTGGATCGCATGGATAAACCACAAGTCGATCGGATTGAAGGGGTGCTGCCCGCGATTGCCATCGATCAGATTAATCCTGTGCGCAACTCACGCAGTACGGTAGGCACCATGACCGAGCTGAATGATTACATTAAGCTCTTGTATGCGCGTTTAGGCGAGCTGCACTGTTATTGCTGCGGGCAAGCTGTGCATTCCGATACACCAGACAGCATTGCCCGGTCTTTAGCTCAGCTCAGCGCCAGCGATGACCCACGCCTGATCATCACCTTTCCGGTGACCATTCCGGCTAATTTCACTCAGACAGAAGTGGAACAGCTACTGCAGCAACAAGGCTATACCCGTATACACAAGGAAGACAGCAAGGTCGTCGAAGTACAGGAAGGCAAAGGCAAACGTCAAAAAACCACGCAACAGACTCGTAGAGTGCTGCACGTGATTCAGGATAGATTCCGATTTAAGAATGCCGAGCCCGAGCGCGTGATGGAAGCCATAGATGCCGCCTTGCGACATGGCCAGGGCAAGCTTAATGTCTATCACTCCAGTGGGCCTGATGCCCCAGAAGGAGTGTGGCGCTTTAGCAAAGGACTGCATTGCGCACACTGCGATATTGATTACAGCCAAGCTATGCCCAGTACGTTTTCATTTAACTCTCCCTTGGGAGCGTGTGAAACGTGCCGCGGCTTTGGTCGCGTCATGGGCATTGATTACGGTTTAGTCGTACCCGACGAAAACAAAAGCTTATTAGAAGGCGCCATACGTCCATGGCAAACCGCAAGCTACAAAGAGTGCCAGCAGGAAATGGAGGCGTATGCACCAGCCGCAGGCGTGCGCTTGGGTGTGCCATGGAAATTACTGAGCGAGTCCGAAAAAGACTGGGTTATTCACGGCACACCCGACTGGAAAGGTGGAAATCAAGCCTGGAAAACGCAATGGTATGGTGCTCAACGCTTTTTTGACTGGCTAGAGTCGCGCGCGTATAAGATGCACGTACGCGTACTCCTGTCCAAGTACCGCAGTTACACAAGCTGCCCGGACTGCAATGGTTCGCGCCTGAAGCCTGATGCCACACTATGGCGTATAGGCAGCACCGATCCTCAGGCTTATCAGCCCGATGCGGGCCGCTATCCTCGCTTTATGCCTGTGCATGCACACTGGAGCACCGAGCAACTAAATACGATGGCCGGTTTAAGTGTGCCCGACCTGATGCGCCTGCCTATTGAACAGCTGCATCGTTTTTTTCAGACGCTACACTTTGGTGACAGTCGTGATGCCGCCATTGACCTGCTGCTAAAAGAAACCCTGGCGCGCCTTAATTTCCTATGTGATGTAGGTTTGGGGTACTTATCCCTAGATCGTCAAAGCCGCACCTTATCCGGCGGTGAGGTCCAACGCATCAACCTGACCACAGCGCTGGGAACGTCACTAGTCAATACGCTGTTCGTGCTGGACGAACCATCCATAGGGCTGCACCCACGCGATATGCACCGCATCATTCACGTCATGCAGCGACTGCGTAATAATGGTAATACATTGGTAGTGGTCGAACATGACCCTCAGGTCATGGTGGCCGCCGACCGGATTATGGACATAGGCCCAGGGCCTGGTGAACGCGGTGGCCAGATTCTGTTTGATGGCACTCCACAAGACTTGCGTGCGGCCTCCACACTGACTGGCCAATACCTAAGCGGCGCACTACGCATTGAGGCTCCCAGACCTTTACCCGTGGCTGATAATACGCCTCGCCTACTGCTAGAAGGCGCTCGTGCCCATAACTTACAAGACATTTCCATCTCCATACCTTTAGGGCGTATGGTCTGCGTAACCGGCGTATCCGGTTCAGGCAAATCCACTCTGATTCAGGACGTGCTCTACCCTGCTTTGCTTAAGTATCAGGGCAAGCCTACCGAAAGCCCGGGGGCTTACCGTAGCCTGCTAGGCGCGGAGCAAATAGCCGAAGTGATTATGGTGGACCAAACGCCTATAGGTAAAACGGCACGCTCTAATCCAGCCAGCTATGTCGGTGCGTTTGACGCCATACGCAAACTGTTTGCACAAGCTCCCCTTTCTAAAGAGCGCGGCTACAAGCCGGGAACATTCAGTTTTAATAGCGGCGAGGGTCGCTGCCCCAGTTGTGGCGGCACCGGGTTCGAGCATATAGAAATGCAGTTTTTATCGGACGTGTATTTGCGTTGTCCCGATTGTGACGGCAAGCGATTCCGCCCAGAGATTCTGGAAGTCACTATAGAGCACATGGGACGCAGTGCGTCGATAGATGAAGTCTTAGCCATGACTGTGCATGAAGCTCGTGAGTTTTTTCAGGGATTACGCGATGTACAGAACGGTCTGGCCCCCTTGGACGATGTAGGGTTAGATTATTTGCAGTTGGGTCAGCCTGTACCCACCTTATCGGGGGGAGAGGCGCAACGGCTAAAACTGGCAGGGTATCTAGCAGAGGCGTCCCGCAGCCGATTAGCCCGGGCACGGGTGGCGAAAAAAGGAAACCTGTTCTTATTTGACGAGCCCACCACCGGACTGCACTTTGACGATATTGCACGACTGATGCGGGCTTTCCGTAAACTGCTATCGGCCGGTCATAGCTTGCTTATTATTGAGCACAACCTAGACCTTATTCGCGCAGCCGACTGGCTTATCGATCTAGGTCCAGAAGGTGGCGAGCACGGCGGCCAACTGCTCGGTGTGGGGACACCTAAAGATATTATGCAAATTGCCCAGTCGCACACTGGGCAAGCCTTACTGGAATACGAGCAGGCCATTATAGGAGGCCAAACCGCTGCGCCACCGCATGTCGCCCAGCCTCAGCTCACCTACCAGGACGACTCCGCACCAGGCCGTCACAGTATCGATATATTGCATGCGCGCGAGCATAATCTGAAAAACATTTCAGTCAGTATTCCTCGCAACACCTTCACGGTAGTCACCGGAGTATCGGGATCTGGGAAATCGACCCTAGCCTTTGACATTTTATTCAATGAGGGCCAGCGTCGTTATCTGGAATCGCTCAATGCCTATGCGCGCGCCATTGTGCAACCTGCCGGGCAGGCCGATGTTGATGCTATTTATGGCATCCCCCCCACTGTGGCCATCGAACAGCGCACCAGTCGTGGTGGACGCAAATCCACGGTGGCCACCATGACTGAAATTCACCATTTCTTGCGTTTACTGTATGTCAAACTGGCGACACAGATGTGTCCCACTTGCCAAGTGCCGGTAGAGTCGCAAACCCAAGAACAAATTGCGGCCCAATTACTTAAGCACCACAAAGGGGAACATATCGGCATACTGGCCCCTTTGGTGACCGCGCGCAAAGGCTACTATACAGATCTGGCCAAATGGGCGGAGAGCAAGGGTTACACACATCTGCGTGTGGACGGTGAGTTTATTCCTGTTAACCCTTGGCCACGTCTGGACCGCTATACAGAACACACGCTGGAACTACCCGTCGCCGATCTCATCGTGGATCCTAAGGACGAAAAAACACTGCGCCAGGCGCTACTCCAGGCCTTAGAGCATGGACACGGCACATTAAGCGTGCTCACGCCCCTCACACCCAAGGCAGCCGGTGTCAGTTTGCAAGCGCGTCGCCAAGGCTGGCCATCTGCTCAGGCCACCCAGCAGCACTTTTCGACTAAACGCGCTTGTCCCTGCTGCGGCACCAGTTTTCCCGAACCCGATCCACGCATGTTTTCCTACAATTCCAAGCATGGCTGGTGCACTTCCTGCTTTGGTACAGGCGTGCAATTAAAAGGGTTTGACGCGGAACAAACGGGTGAAGAAAATAGCTGGAATGCCGCTTATGAAGAAGAGGTTCACACATGTAGTGCGTGTCAGGGGCAACGTCTTAATCCGGTTTCCCTTAACTTTTTCTGGCGTGATCGCAACATAGCGGAACTGGCAGCCATGTCGGTACTGGATGCGCATACCTTTTTTAGCGGCCTAGTGCTACGAGGACGCGAAGCCGAAATCGCTCGCGACCTGCTCAGCGAAGTGAGCAGCCGTTTAGATTTTATGGAAGAAGTGGGCTTGGGCTACTTGGCTCTGGACCGGGCCGCACCCACACTCTCAGGGGGAGAAGCGCAGCGTATACGCTTAGCTGCGCAGTTAGGGTCCAATCTGCAAGGGGTCTGCTATGTGCTGGACGAGCCCACTATAGGTTTGCATTCTCGTGATAATCACATTTTACTTAATGCCATGGCGCGCCTAGAAGGTAACGGCAATACGTTATTGGTTGTCGAGCATGATGAGGACACGATACGCCGGGCTCAACATATTATTGATATGGGGCCTGGCGCGGGTAAACGTGGTGGTCAGGTGATTGCCCAGGGTACCTTGGCGGAAATAGAAGCCAATCCGGACTCCTTAACTGGACGCTACTTGCGCCAGCCGTTGCAACACCCTTTTCAGCCGCGCAGACCCATCACCTCCGACAGCGAACGTTTAGCGATACAGGGAGCCAGCTTGCATAACCTGCAAAACGTAGATGCCTCAATTCCCCTGCAATGCCTAAGTGTGGTCACGGGTGTATCCGGTTCGGGAAAATCCACTCTGGCCCGCGAGGTGCTGCTGGACAATTTGGCTCGCGTCGTAGGTAAAAAAACCACTCCAGTCTGGCACGCCTGTGAGACCATTTCGGGATGGGAGAAACTCGATCGTGTACTAGAAGTAGATCAAACACCGATTGGTAAAACACCACGCTCGTGCCCTGCCACCTATATCGGTTTTTGGGATGAGGTACGCAAACTCTTTGCCGGTACGAATGATGCCCGTCTGCGTGGCTGGACTGCCACGCGCTTTTCATTCAACACAGGCGACGGCCGCTGCCCTTTGTGCGAAGGTCAGGGAATGCGAACCCTGGAAATGAGCTTTCTCCCTGATGTGAAAGTGCCTTGTGATGCATGCCACGGCAAACGCTTTAATGCCGATACGCTCAGTATTACCTGGCAAGGCAAGTCCATAGGCGAGGTCTTGCAAATGGATGTGGATGAAGCCGTGGAGTACTTTGCCAATCATCCCAAAATACTGCGTCCCTTACAGTTAATGCAAAGTGTTGGCTTGGGCTATCTGACACTAGGCCAACCCTCTCCCACCCTGTCCGGTGGGGAAGCGCAACGTATCAAGCTGGTCAGTGAGCTGGTTAAAGCCAGACTGGATGAGGGCTTGACGCGTACTGGACGTGCCTACCGTGCCCCCCATACTTTATATGTGCTGGATGAGCCTACGGTGGGTCTTTCCATGGCAGATGTAGAAAAGTTGATTATTGTGTTGCATAGGCTCGTGGACGCTGGTCACACGGTGGTGGTGATCGAACATAATCTGGATGTCGTTGCCGAAGCGGACTGGATTGTTGATATGGGTCCTGAGGGAGGTTCAGGCGGGGGACGTTTAGTTGTCCAGGGTAGTCCAGAACAAGTCATGCAGGTACACGCTTCACACACAGGGCTGGCGCTTGCCCGATTCCTGAAGGACTAAGCATGTACATTCGTTTTGAAGACAGAGTCCAGCAATCAGCTCTGGAGCTGCAGCAGGCTGTAGGGCTGATTCAGGTTAGCCACGCGCACGAGCTTGACGCAGCGTTTGCCGCGATAGAGCGTGCGCACCAAGATGGCTACTGGATAGGTTTAGTGCTGAACTATGAACTGATGCAGTTGTGGGAGCCGCGTATCCCTGCGCGCCCTAGCCATCAGCCTTTACTCAGTGCATTGGTATTTGAGCAAGCCCAGGCTGTACCCGTTTGGGATAGCCTAGCTCCGTTGTCGCTACAGGCGAAAACCAAAATTCAACGCGCTCTGTATGAACAACACATCAGCGAAATTCTGGCCGATATACAGGCTGGTAACTACTATCAAATCAACTATTCCATTCCTATCGAGCTCCAAAGTCCTATGAGGCCTAGAGAACTCTATGCCGCACTGGCCACCCGGCACCCCGTTGCATACGGTTGTTATGTTGAACTCCAGCAACGTCGTATTCTGTCACTTTCACCCGAGCTTTTTTTGCACAAGGTGGGGGCGGATATTGCCATGCGTCCCATGAAAGGGACTATGCCACGCCACGCAGACCCTGTGCTCGACCAAGCGGCAGCTGAACAACTAGCACGTAGCGACAAGGACCGGGCAGAAAATGTAATGATCGTGGACTTACTACGGAATGACCTGGGCAGTATCGCTGAAGTAGGCAGCGTGCAAACGACTAGCCTCTTTGATATAGAGCGCTACGCGTCAGTATGGACCATGACATCACACATACAGGCACGTGTACGCCAAGATGTGGACTTGCAACAATTGCTTCAGGCACTCTTTCCCTGTGGTTCTATCAGTGGTGCGCCCAAGCTTGCATCCATGCAAAAAATTCGAGAGCTAGAAAGGCACCAGCGCGGCATCTATTGCGGTGCTTTAGGCTACTGGTCCCCTAAGGACGAGCTAAAATTAAGCGTCGCCATACGTACTCTAGAACTCAATGAGCACGGTCAAGGCATGTTAGGAGTTGGTGGCGGCATCGTACACGACTCAGAGGCCGCAAAGGAATGGCAAGAGTGCTTCTGGAAAGCCAGGATATTAAATAGCCCTATTGCAACTTAGGAAGTGCTGGATTAAACAACTATGCTCCAAAACACCTACACTAAATATCCTTCAGTAATGCGCTGAGCAGACTATGAACAAGCCCGCACTGATTGAAACATTACGTGTACATACCGATGGCAGCCTGCCCTTATTACCTTGGCACCTGCAGCGCTTAAAACGTAGTTGCGAGTTCTTGGGCTACCCGCTAAATGTGCCCGCTTGGCTAGATGTGCTGCACAAGCACCTTGCGCTACATCCCCAACAAGAACGACGCGTGCGTATGCTACACCACGCTTCAGGTGAAAGCACAGTACAGTCCAGCCCTTTAAGCCAGTTAACTCTGCCTTTAGTCTTGCTGCTAGCGCCAGAACCCTTGCCCGCCGACTCTTATTTAAGCCACAAAACCACGCACCGCCCATGGTTTGCGCAGGCGCAGCACTATCTAGAAGCACACCCTCATTACTTCGACATAATTTATTGTGATGCACAAGGCTGGGTACTGGAAGGCAGCCGCAGCACTATTTATATACAGGATACTCAAGGACGCTGGCTAACGCCGCCCGTGCGTACCGACGCGATCTTACCGGGCGTACAACGTGCAGCGCTACTAGAGCAAGGGCAGGTTGTAGAACAGGCCTTTAACCTAGAACAATTGCATCAGGCAAGCAAGGTACGAATTTCGAATGCACTACGCGGTTGGCAGGACGCCCGCTTGGCTCAAGATTAACTTCAAGGCGCGGTCTGCCGCCAACATGCCCATGGTGGCGGTAATCGTCACCCCTGAGCCGTACCCTGCACAGGCCAGACCCTGTAAGGCTCCCTCTGTTTGTTGGCTCCAAGCTTCTGGCAAACGTGTTTCCTGCTCAAACCACAGTGCGTGCACCCCCATGCGAGGCACCCGCTTAAGTGCTCGACCCTGAGCATCAGAAGCACGGGGGAAACCGTGCTGTTTACGCAGTTGCCCACGTATCCGATTTAATAAGGCATCATGACGCGCCTGAGACAAGTCGCCACTGCGTATACTTAAAGGGTCTGTTTTACCGCCTGCCCCCCCGCAAAGTACCAAGGGAATATGAGCACGTCGGGTATGTAGAATAATTGCTATTTTGGCCTGTACCTGATCTGTGCAATCGACAAAGACAGTAGGCTGCGCCTGCAATAATTGACTGATGTTGTCGGGGTCAACAAAGTCTTCGATGCAGTGTAGTTGGCAAGCTGGATTAATTTGCCGTGCTCTTGCCGCCATGGCCGTTGTTTTGGACTGCCCCAAGCTTGAACTCAAAGCATGTAACTGACGATTAATATTAGACTCTGCGATATGGTCCAAATCGATCAGGCTAATTTGCCCTACCGCATTACGCGCTAAGGCCTCGACACACCAGGTGCCTACGCCCCCTATGCCTGCCACCATGACATGGGCACGAGCAAGCGCCTGTGTTGCACCCACACCGTATAGCCTATCTACGCCACCAAAACGACGCTCTGCGTCAAATTCCATGCCTAAAAACCCGCACAAAAACGATTAAAACACCGTACTTTACCAGCCGCCAGTGTACGCTAAATTACCCTAAGTGCTGATGGTGCAAAAAAAACCTGCAAAATAGCAACAAAGGAATAAGCAAATTATTATTTATCCTTAGTTATCAAACAGAAAGCCAGATACAGTTATAACTAAGTGATCTACAATTACAGAGTAGATCTTAATTTTTAGCTATATATCCAAACCTGCAGTGAACCCTAATCTTGTTACGTCGACTCAAGCCCAAGCTCCCAGACCCACTCAGTTCCGGGTACTGTCAGATACTGAGCGTCAGGCATCCCTACATGCTTCACTCCAGGAAGTAAGCTGGACGCCTTGCCAAGATGTATGGGTGTACGGTTACGGCTCACTCATCTGGCGCCCTGACTTCGAGTTTAGCGAGCAACGCCAGGCTCTGTTGCGTGGCTACCACCGTGCCCTTTGCTTATGGTCACGTATTAACCGTGGCACGCCTGAACAACCCGGTCTGGTGTTTGGCCTGGATGTTGGCGGCTCTTGCCGGGGCATGGCATTTCGCATACCTGCTGCCGACGTACCGAGTGTGTTCGATGCCTTGTGGCAACGTGAAATGCCCAGTGGCGCGTATAACCCTCGTTGGTTACGCTGCGAAACATCAGAAGGTGATATACGTGCTCTGGTGTTTACCATGAATCGCAAAACTGATGCTTATGTACCACGAATGCCTGACGAACAATTGATGCAAGTCGTACATCGAGCACATGGCATCAATGGTCCATGCATAGAATACGTTTTAGAGACCGCTTCCGCCTTACAACGATCTAAAATGCTCGATAAGCGTCTGCAAAATGTAGTCAGCCTACTGCAAAGTTATACTGGGCAGATCGTACCCAACCAAGCCTAAGAAGTGAGTCTTATGTCCTTAGCCGATATACGTAACGAATACGAACGTTTTTCTCTGGATGAAAGCGAGTTGGCGGAGCACCCGCGCGAACAGTTCCATGAGTGGTTTAAGCAAGCCCTGGAGCTCAACGTAGACGAGCCCACCGCCATGACTCTGGCCACCGCTGATCAGCATGGTCGTCCCTCAGCTCGCATCGTATTGCTCAAAGGCTTTGACGAACAAGGGGTCACGTTCTACACCAATTACAACTCGCGTAAAGGGCTGGATCTGGATCACAACCCTTGGGCATGCCTATTGTTTTTCTGGCCCACCTTACAGCGTCAGATACGCATCGAAGGCCCTGTCAGTCGAATTAGCACCAACGATTCCGAGCATTACTACCATAGCCGTCCCTTAAGCTCACGCATCGGCGCCTGGGCTTCGCCCCAAAGCGAACCTATCAGTCGCCAGGAGCTTGAAGACCGTTACCAGCACTACGAAAAAACGCTAGGTGAACAGCCTCCCAGACCTGAACACTGGGGTGGGCTGCGGCTAGAGCCTCAAAAAATTGAGTTTTGGCAAGGCCGCTCTAATCGCCTGCATGACAGACTGGTATACGAGTTAAATCAGGAAGAACAATGGATAATAAGCCGTCTGGCTCCTTAAGCATTGTGTCGCATGTCTGCTATTCACTCTAATTTTGATACGACTTTTTTTCGAACTGCCCTAGGCCGTTTTGCTACTGGCGTAACCATCGTCACCGGTGAAACGGCGGACGGTCAGGCTTTGGGCTTAACGGTTAGCTCATTTAACTCGGTTTCGCTTAACCCGCCTCTGGTGCTTTGGTCCTTGTCCAAGAACTCAAGCAGCTTGCCGCATTTTTCAACTGGCCAAGGCTATGTCGTGCACATCTTAAGTGCGATGCAACTTTCCCTGGCGCGTCGTTTTGCCTACGGCCCTCAAGCAGAACGCTTTGCCGGACACACGACCACACGTAGCCCAGGAGGCCTGTTGATGTTGGCGCCCGACGAGTGCAGTGCCTGGTTCGCCTGCCGCCACTATGCTCAGCACGAAGCCGGCGACCACGTGGTGTTTATCGGTCAGGTAGAGGATTGCCACAGAAACTCACATCCGCCCCTTATCTATCATGCGGGTGACTTCGATTTAACACCAAACAATCCCCCCCTCCCAATCACATAAGGCTAAAATGGTGGCCAACTTTCATTTCAGGCACCCATAGATCACTATGAGCAAAGATGTAGACTGCATCATTTTAGGCGCAGGTGTACTCGGTCTGGCTCTGGCTCGCGAACTGACTCTACACAATAAAAGCGTACTCCTGTTAGAACAAACGGGCGGTATAGGCAATGGCGTAAGCTCTCGCAATTCTGAAGTGATACATGCTGGCATTTACTATCCGCTGCACAGCCTGAAAGCAAGGCTGTGCGTAGAGGGAAAACAGGCTCTTTACGAGTACTGTACGCAACGTCAGGTGCCTGTCAGCGCCATAGGTAAATTAGTGGTAGCCAACGGCGCAGAGCAAGAAATCAAGCTGCAGCAATTACTCGATAATGCCATCGCCTGTGGCGTGCATGACTTGCAATGGCTTACTGCAGCTCAGGCTCAAGCCCTAGAGCCCGAGCTGCGTTGCAGCGCAGCCTTACTCTCGCCCTCTACTGGAATTATTGATACCCACGCGTACATGCTCGCCCTACAAGGTGACGCTGAGCATGCCGGGGCCCAATGCGTCTTCCATACACGCTTCCGTACTGCCAAGGCCTTGCCCGAAGGCGGCTGGTCTGTGCAGGTCGATGGAGAGGACTCGTTTAGCGTCAGTTGTGACTATCTGATTAATGCTGGTGGCTTGGAGTCTGTACCGAACGCTCAGCGCATACAAGGGCTACCATCGCACAGCATACCCACGGCTTATTTGTGTAAAGGAAGTTACTTTAGCCTGGCAGGAAAGTCTCCCTTTAAGCATTTGCTCTACCCTATGCCCACACAGGCCGGGCTGGGCGTACACCTGACTCTGGACTTAGGCGGTCAGGCTCGCTTTGGCCCTGATACGGAATGGCTGGAACAGGAAAACTACGATGTGGATCCGGCCAGAGCGAGGGTGTTTTATGATGCCGTGCGCCAATACTGGCCCGCACTACCAGATCATGCGCTCAATCCTGCCTACAGCGGGATACGCCCAAAAATTAGTGCTCCAGGAGCACCTGCCGCCGACTTTATGTTTTCCGGCCCACCACAACACGGCCTGGCAGGCCTGTTGAATCTGTATGGCATGGAGTCTCCTGCCTTAACAGCCAGCCTAGCGATTGCTCAATACGGCAGACGCTTACTACTGAACACGTAAACTCTTTCTCTTTAGCCCGTTTCTTCTGTTTTTATTAATGAATCATTACATACTGACCTTATCTTGTCCGGATCGTACCGGTATTGTCCACACTGTCACAGGCTGGTTGCTCCAACATCAAGGCAATATTATTCAGGCTCAGCAGTTCGGCGACGAAGAAACGCAACGTTTTTTTCTGCGTATTGAGTTCGCTCTGCCAGAACATCAAACCGCCAAAGAACTGGAAGCCAAATTTGCACATATTGCTACCGAGTTTTCCATGCAGGCGCACATTTACGACGCCTCGGTGAAAGCACGGCTGCTTATCCTGGTCAGCCGCCAAGGACATTGCCTGAACGACCTACTATTCCGAGCGCACAGCGGTCAGTTGCCCGTGGAAATCGCTGCTGTGGTCTCCAATCACACCGACCATGCCGGTTTATCGGCTTCATATGGTATTCCCTTCCACCACCTGCCCGTCACCCCTGAAACCCGTGCAGAACAAGAGCAAAGCATACTTAAGCTGAGCCGTGACCTGAATATAGACTTGGTTGTGCTGGCGCGCTATATGCAAATTCTTTCCACGGATCTTTGCCGCGAACTTTCCGGCAACGCAATCAATATTCATCACAGCTTTTTACCTAGTTTCAAAGGTGCAAGACCTTATCACCAAGCACATGCCCGTGGCGTAAAAATTATTGGCGCAACCGCCCACTACGTGACGGAAGATTTGGACGAAGGCCCTATCATTGAGCAAGACATTGAGCGTGTGAACCACTCAATCAGCCCAGCCGCACTGACTCGTGTTGGCAGTGATGTAGAGTCTTTAGTACTTGCCCGTGCTGTCCGCGCACACGTAGAGCGTCGTATTTTTCTGAACGGCCAGCGTACCGTAGTGTTTAACTAAAATGTGCTATGGGGGACTGAAGGATGCCTAGTTGGCTACCCGCCCCCAGCTCTGAACCATGTAGCTATGCCGACTGCTTAGTAACAATCGTGATCGCTATTAATTCCCTCTGGCGCTGCCTTCACGCCTAGGGTCAACCCCGCTTAACATACCCTGCTTATCCCAGCCGATGACATGAGTTCCGCTGGGAAAGCCTTGTAAGCGTACAGCATGTCCCCGTTCACGTAAGCTCTCTGCGTGTCTGGCTATAGCACTCCCTGCCTCAAGCTCGGTTGGCCCGTTACGACTACCATAGTGATCCAAATTAACAGCTTCCTGTGGGGATAGGTCCCAGTACAACATTCCCGCTAAAGCCTGAGCCACATACAAAATAATCGCACTTCCCCCCGGTGAACCCAGCACAATCCGGGGCTGCTGCGTTTCAAACACCATCATGGGCGCCATAGAACTGCGCGGACGCTTTCCTGGCTCCAAGCGATTAACCACCATTTTCCCATCTGCCTGCCGGGTACTGAAGGAAAAATCAGTGAGCTGATTATTCAACAAAAAGCCTTGTACCCAGATTTTGCTCCCAAAGGCGGACTCAATCGAGCTCGTCATAGAAATGGTTTGCCCCTGATCATCCGCTACAACAAGGTGGGTGGTCGCCGCCTGCTCCAAGGCCGGCGCTAGGATAGGCGTAAACTCATGCACGAGCTCACCAGGCTGAGCCTGCCCCATGCTTTGCTCTGCTTGAATAAGTTGTGCCCGACTGGCTAAATAATCAGGGCTAAGCAAACCCTGAACGGGTACTGGGACAAAAGCGGGATCGGCCACCCAAGTATCTCGATCGGCATAGGCCAATCGGCTAGCCTCAGAAAAATAATGTATTGCCTGCCAGGAATCTGGGGCATAGTGAGCAATGGGTGTATGCTGCAATATGCCTAAAATTTGCATTACGGCCAGACTGCCCGAACTTGGCGGGGGCATGCCACATAAATCCCACTGTTTTAAAGGCATGCAGATGGCCGGGCGCTTCAGCACTTTGTATTCTTTGAAATCTTGTTCACGCAAATAGCCCGGTATGGCTTGGGCTTGTACCGCCTGAACTATTTGACTTGCCAAGGCGCCACGATAAAAAGGCGCGCTGCCTTGCTGAGCCAACTGCCGTAATACCTGAGCAAACTCATGATTACGCAAACGATGGCCTACGGGCCATGGCTCTCGAGTTTGATCTAAAAAATAGGCGGCTGTTTGAGGCTGCGCCGCCAGCTCTTTTTTATTTTGCTGAAGTAATTCATGCAAGCGTGGGGATAGAGAGAACCCTTGCTCTGCCAAGCTAATAGCAGGCTGAAATAAATCAGCCCAAGGCAAATTCCCGTATTCAGTATGTAACTGCTCCAGAGCCATTAACAAGCCCGGCACACCAACTGAAAGGCCACTGTTCATGACCGTGCGAAAGTCCAATTCCTGCCCCGCCTGACCAAAGTAATCAGGTGGGCTGGCCAAGGGCGCAGTTTCCCGGGCATCATACGTTTGCAGACCGGCTATCGGACTATAGGCCAGAATAAAACCACCACCACCCAAGCCAGAGGACTGTGGCTCCACTAAGTTCAATACGAGCTGGGCTGCAATGGCAGCATCGGCAGCACTACCACCTTGCTGCAATATGGTATAGGCCGCATCGGTCGCCAAAGGGTTTGCTGTCACCGCCATAGTATGTTGGCTACGCAAGACTGACGGCACTTGCCGCGCACTCTCCCCTTCAGGATTCAAAGGCTGGTGAGCCAGTAAACTGCTGGAAAATAGTACCAAGCATGCAATCTTGCACGCCGCCAAGGTCATACCACTACACCGACTAAACATATAAGGTGTCCGCTTTATTATCCGCCAACCAGCGCTCGAAAATCAGTAAGGCTTCAGCTTGCTCTGTATGAATAGGATAACTGAAAAAATAACTATCGCTTACTTTGAGCTTATCGGGCACCGGCATTACTAACTCACCACTTTGTAAATAAGGGTCTACTAGAAAGCGCGGCATCAACGCTACTCCCATATCAGCACGTACCGCAGCAATAATCATGGTGAACAACTCGTAACGTGGGCCTGCACTCACATTCACCGATAACTGTTGACCATGGGCTTGATACCAATCGCGCCAGCTATCTGGGCGAGAGCTCATATGTAAATGCAGCCAATCCTGCATTTTCCCCTGAGAGGCCAAGCGCGGGCTGCATACAGGTATCAGCTCACCCTCGTCAAACAGCTTGAACCCTTTAGTCTGCGGCCAAATCGCTGATGCGTGATAAATGGCGGCATCAAACGGGTGGTCATTAAATTGGAAGGGCAAGGTACGCACCGACAGGCTGATCGCAATATCGGGATAGAGTCGAGCGAATTGCGCCAACCTAGGCATCATCCACACGGTCGCCAGAGTGGGTAATACCGCGATATGCAAGCTGCGCCCGACTCCCGCGCGAGCAACCAGACTGGACGTATCTTTTTCAATTTGTTCCAAATGGTGGCGTATGCGCCCTGCATACTCACGCCCTGCATTGGTCAGCACTAAGCGCCGGCGAACACGTGTGAACAGATCAACGCCCAGGCGCTCCTCCAAACCTGATACCTGCCTAAATACTGCGCTGTGCGTTAAGGATAGCTCCTCGGCTGCACGTGAAAATGAACCTAAACGAGCGGTGGCCTCAAAGGCCTGCAATGCCCCCAGACTGGGTATGCCGAATCTCATGGTAATCCCTATAGGCAAGCTGGCCTTGCCTTCTTTACTCTGCGTATATGCTTATCCTATCCTGAAAAGCACAACAATGTGACATTTTATCAATTGCCTTGTGCCTTAAACGCACATTATGCTCGAAGCCATATGACTACTACACTTACCAATGCCCGCATGGGGGGCCACCTGCTCGTTGATCAACTCCGCCTGCATGGCGTTGAGCAGGTATTTTGCGTACCAGGCGAGAGTTATCTCGCTGTACTGGATGGTCTTTACGACAGCGATATCGACGTGACAGTGTGCCGCCAGGAAGGCGGTGCTGCAATGATGGCCGAAGCCTATGGTAAGTTACAGGGCAAACCCGGTATCTGCATGGTCACACGTGGTCCAGGCGTGGCTAATGCCATGGCCGGTATACATATTGCACAGCAAGACTCCACACCACTGATTGTATTTGTGGGTCAGGTAGCACGCGAGATGCAAGATCGCGAAGCCTTTCAGGAGCTGGACTATAAAGCTGTCTTCGGCAGCCAGACCAAATGGACGTGCGAAATTCAGCAAGTCGACCGTATTCCTGAATTGATTGCACGTGCTTTCCATGTCGCTAGCAGCGGTCGTCCAGGCCCGGTGGTCATTTCCTTACCCGAAGATATGCTGTGTGAATACAGTCAGGCCAAAGATGCCAGACCTTACACAATTACTGACACCGCCGCTTCCGTTGAACAGGTTCAAAGCCTGCACGAACGTGTACTCGCGGCCAAGCAGCCTATTGCTATCCTGGGTGGCACACGCTGGACTAGCGATGCCGTGGCTCAGTTCGAAAGCTACGCTGCGGCAATGAGCCTGCCTGTGTGTGCACAATTCAGACGACAAACGCTGTTCTCAAACAATCATGCTTGCTATGTGGGCGATTTAGGACTGGGCGCGAACCCGGATCTACTCGCCTATATACGCTCGTCGGATCTGGTCATACTGCTGGGTGGGCGCGGCTCTGAAGTTCCCAGCCAGTCCTACACCTTATTCGACATTCCTCATGGCGCGCAAGAGCTGGTACATGTGCACCCTGATGTGCATGAACTGAACAAGGTGTACCAAGCCAATTTGGCGATTCACGCTAGCCCCAGTGCATTCATTGCTGCTTTAGCGCCGCTAGCCTCTGGCTTTAGCCGCCCTAGCAGCGAGTCACTCAAGGCTCTGCGCAGCAGCTACCAACAGTGGAACCAACCTGCGTCCATACGTACTCCAGGTGCGTTGCAAATGGGGCCCATTATGGATTACCTGCGCAAAGAACTGCCTGACGATGCCATTTTGTGTAACGGCGCAGGCAACTATGCAAGCTGGCTACACAGATTTTATAACTTTCGCCGCTTTGGTACGCAACTGGCCCCCACCTCTGGCTCTATGGGCTATGGCGTGCCTGCAGCCGTATCGGCAAAACGCCAGTACCCAGATCGCACAGTGATTGCTTTAGCGGGTGACGGCTGCTTCCTGATGCACGGCCAAGAGTTCGCAACCGCAGTGCAATATGGCCTGAATATTGTGGTTATCGTCATTGACAACCAAATGTACGGCACCATACGTATGCACCAAGAGCGCGACTATCCAGCTCGCCCCAGTGCAACCATGCTGAAAAACCCCGATTTTGCTGCGTATGCCCAGGCTTTTGGCGGACATGGCGAGCGAGTCGATACCACCGAGCAATTTGCGCCTGCCTTTGAGCGCGCGATGAAAAGCGGCAAACCTGCCATTATTCATTGCCTGCTTGATCCTCAGGCCATTACTCCCACTCTTAGTCTGGACGCCATACGCGACCAGGCCCTGAAACAAAATAACAGCCATTAACTCTTACGGAGATACTTATGTCCTCTAAGCCTTCATTTAACTGGCAAGATCCGCTCTTGCTGGATAGCCAGCTCACCGAAGAAGAACGCATGGTGCGTGAGGCTGCCTATGCCTACTCCCAAGAGAAATTGGCACCCCGTGTACTGGAAGCATTCCGTCACGAGCGTACCGATGTAGAAATTTTTCAAGAAATGGGCGAGCTGGGTCTGTTGGGCGCCACCATTCCTGAAGAATACGGCGGTGCTGGCCTGAATAACGTATGTTATGGCCTAATTGCGCGTGAAGTAGAGCGTGTTGACTCCGGCTATCGCTCCATGATGAGTGTGCAATCATCCTTAGTCATGGTGCCCATCAATGAATTTGGTTCAGACGAACAGAAACAGAAGTATTTGCCTAAACTGGCTTCTGGCCAGTGGATTGGTTGCTTTGGCCTGACAGAACCTAATCACGGCTCCGACCCAGGCGGCATGGAAACCAAAGCACATAAAACTGCAGATGGCTACCGCATCAGTGGTGCGAAAATGTGGATCACCAACTCCCCTATTGCCGACGTGTTTGTGGTCTGGGCTAAAGTCGTGGGCGGAGAAGATGATGGAAAAATCCGCGGCTTTATCTTAGAAAAAGGTATGAAAGGCTTGAGCGCCCCAGAAATCCACGGAAAAGTAGGCTTGCGTGCTTCTATCACAGGTGAAATTGTGATGGACGAAGTCGAAGTGGGTGCCGAGCAAATGTTGCCTAAAGTAGCTGGTTTGCGTGGTCCATTCACCTGCCTGAACTCTGCCCGTTACGGCATTGCGTGGGGCGCTTTGGGTGCCGCCGAGTTTTGCTGGCATACTGCCCTGCAATACACGCTGGATCGCAAACAGTTTGGTCGCCCACTGGCTGCCAATCAGTTGATTCAAAAGAAACTGGCCGATATGCAGACCGAAATCACACTCGGCTTGCAAGCTTGTCTGCGCTTGGGTCGCATGAAGGACGAGGGCACAGCAGCGGTAGAGATCACCTCGATCATGAAGCGTAACTCTTGCGGTAAAGCCTTGGATATCGCCCGCTTAGCCCGGGACATGCTGGGTGGTAACGGTATTTCCGATGAGTTCGGCGTAGCACGTCATCTGGTCAACTTGGAAGTGGTTAACACCTACGAAGGGACACATGATGTACACGCCCTGATTCTGGGTCGTGCTCAAACCGGTATACAGGCATTCTTTTAATCGCCTGATCGAGTAAAAGTCATAGAAAAAGCCGCTTGAGTTGTCATTCAAGCGGCTTTTTTACTAGTGCGACTGACACGGACTAGGACTGTTTTAAATCAAACAGGCTGGTGGCATCGACTTCCATGACTTGCTGATCATCTTGGTTGTACACATTCCAGACCCAGCGCAAAATACCCAAATCGTCACGACTAGACGAAACACGTTTAGCGGTGACTACCGCCTCTAGACGGATAGAATCATCAGGCCGGACAGGGTAAAGCCAACGCAAGCTTTCCAAGCCTGGCGAGCCAAACGATTCTGAATCATGCAGCGCAGCATCAACAGCCATACGCATCACTTTAGAGCAAGTGAGCCAGCCGCTACCGATGACTCCATTCCAATGACTTTGCTTTGCCCGTTCCTCGTCCACATGAAAGAACTGAGGATCATATTTCTGGGCGAACTCAAGCATTTCTGTCTGAGTAATTTTCACGAGTGGGTGATGGATCACCATGCCCACTTCAAACTCGTCGAATTTCATGCCGTGCCGCAACAAAAAGTAGTGAGAAATTCAGTGTACCAGAAGCCTTATGGAATGTAACAGAGCCCCTAAGCCTTAGTTGGCATCACCTGAAAGCAGCCACCTCAATCGCGCCTGAGGCCTTAATCCTCGAATGCGGCTGCCGCCCGCCCCAACCTATCGTTTACTGCCAGCCATTCTGGGGTATCAGGACAAGCTTGTATCCAAATTTTTTGATATTGACCTTGGTCCAGACGACGCAAACTGGCATACAGGTTCTGTGCATACAGCTCCGGCGTGCTGGCTGACACATACCAGTCCACATGAGAAAGAATAAAGGGCACCAGCTCAGAAAAAGCAACGACCGCCTGAGGCATCGGGTTACGCTCAAGCTCTTTTTGCAGAACCGCCCTTTGCTCGGACTGGAACAAGGCTAGCTCTGTACGGGGCGCATAATGGGCTTTCAGGCTACCGGATACCTGTGGAGCCTGTATATCAGGCCGAGCAGGCGGATACCCTAACACCTCTTCAAGCATGGCAGCACTAATATGCCCAGGCCGCAACAAAACAGGCCCTATGCCTTGCTCTATGCGAGACACATCAACAATCGTAGACTCAATCCCTACCTGTGTATCGCCGGCCGCTAAAATATACAACTGATCGGTGTCCAGCTCGGGAAACTCGGCCGCCACATGCGCAGCACTGGTAGGTGACACTGCACCGAACTTATTGGCAGATGGCGCTGCCACTCCCGCCTGACGACTGGGCTTCAGTGCAGCCATACGACGCAACAGATCCTGAGCTACCGGATGCGACGGGCAACGTATGCCCAGCGTTGGCTGCCCGCCACTAACGGTGTCAGGAATGCGCTCATGACGTGGCAAAATTAACGTTAAAGGACCTGGCCAAAATGCATCAATCAGCTTTTTTGCTTCAATTGGTATATGTTTCACCCAATAGCTCAGGTCTGCCCCAGGATGCACATGCACAATCAAGGGGTGATTAGCCGGCCGACCCTTGGCACGATAAATAGCCTGTAAGGCAGCCGGGTTTTCAGCATCTGCTCCCAGACCATAGACGGTTTCGGTGGGAAACGCCACCAGCCCCCCCTGAGTCAGGCGCTGAGCGGCCTGCTGCAATTGCTGCTCGCTAGGCATGAGGTTCTCCATGTGTTCAGACATGAAACTGCATACCTAACACCGCCGCCGCCTGCGCAGCTCTGGCATGTACGTGCTCATCGGAATCTGCCAGCACATTAACATGCCCCATCTTGCGCCCCTGACGGGCTTGCTGCTTACCGTACAAATGTAGCGATACGCCAGGGATAGCTAGTAAAGCCTGCCAATCTGGTTCACGATACTGCCCTTGCTCATCGAACCACAGCTCGCCCAACAAGTTAAGCATAATGCTGGGACATAAAATAGCACTGCTACCCAGTGGTAAGCCAGCCATTACCCGCACCTGCTGTTCAAACTGACTGCTGAGCGCACTATTCATGGTGTAGTGACCACTATTATGCGGACGGGGTGCTACTTCATTAGCCAGCAAGCGTCCGTCACGCAAAATAAAGAACTCTACACACATTACACCGTAATAAGCCAGTTGCTCAGCAATTGCAGCAGCGGCTAATCGGGCTTGCTCGCACCATGAGCTGGCCTGCAAGCCTTCACTCACTGTAGAGACTGCTAGAATTCCGTCGCGATGCTCATTGCGCGCACAGGGATAGGCCTGTATTTGCCCATCCAAAGAACGCGCCATGACCACGGAAATTTCGAAGTCCAGATCTTGCAGCGCCTCCAGCACACAAGCCACCTGTCCAAATTGCTGATAGGCTTGTATGGCTTCGTCCCGATTCGCTACCCTAGCCTGGCCTTTGCCATCGTAACCAAAGCGCGCTGCTTTCAGGATACCTGGAAACAGATCGTCGCTGGCCTGCTCCAAATCAGAGCGGGACTCAATCGCGGCATACGGTGCCAAGGGCACTCCTGCTTGCGCAATAAACGCTTTTTCCTGAATGCGATCCTGCACGATGCCAACAGCCTGCCCAGAGGGGGTCACCCGACGTTGCTGCGCCAGCAGGCTTAGGGCCTGTGCGGACACATTTTCAAACTCAGTTGTTATGGCCAGGCACAGTTCGCCCAAACGCGCTAGGGCCTGCTCATCATCATAGGGAGCACAGATGTGCAAGTCTGCCACCACGCCCGCTGGACTTAAGGGATCGGGCTCGAGTACCGCCACTTTATAGCCTAGGCTTTGAGCAGCGTGGCAGAACATACGGCCTAGTTGGCCGCCGCCCACCATGCCCAACCAGGAGCCAGGAACAATCAAAGATGTTTGGGATGGGGTCATAGAGGTATTCATTTCAATAGTCTTCAACTCAACAATGAGCTTATACAGGTGGTAGCACCATATTACGTGCCATATCCGTTTGACGCTCCCGGTACGCAATCAACTGTTGGCTTAAGCCTTGATCGTAAACGGCCAAATTAGCCACCACGTGCAAGGCCGCGTTCGCTGCCCCCGCCTCACCAATAGCAAACGTGGCCACAGGCACCCCTTTGGGCATTTGCACTATCGACAGCAAGGAGTCTTCCCCACGTAAATAACGTGAGGGAACCGGCACCCCAAATACGGGCAAGTGCGTCAAGGCGGCCAGCATACCCGGTAGGTGTGCTGCCCCACCCGCTCCCGCAATAATGGCTTTCAGGCCGCGCGCAGGCGCATCAGCACCGTACTCAACCATATCCAAGGGCATGCGGTGGGCTGATACCACACGGCACTCGTAAGGCACCTCAAACTCTTCCAGTATGGCGACGGCGTGTTGCATCACCTCCCAATCGCTGGACGAACCCATAACAATTCCAACTACGGGATGCACGGCATCACCTTGCTGCACACTAGGCATTACACTCTTCCACTAAGTAAGCACCGGCCTGATATGGAGAGCAGGCCAATAATTGATTTACGTCATGCACTCAATCTATCCAGTGCTTCACGATATTTTTCAGCAGTTTTTCTAATAACGTCCGCCGGTAAACGTGGGGCAGGAGCGGTTTTATCCCAATCCTGGGTTTCCAGCCAATCGCGCACAAATTGCTTATCGTACGACGGCGGATTGCTACCTACAGCATAGGTATCGGCAGGCCAAAAACGAGAGGAATCGGGCGTAATCACTTCATCCATCAGGTGTAACTGCCCCTGATCGTCCAAGCCAAATTCAAACTTGGTATCAGCAATAATAATGCCACGACTGGCCGCATAGTCCGAGGCACTACGATAAAGCTGTAGCGTAACAGCGCGTAGTTGCTCGGCCAGTTCAAGACCTAACTCGGCTTGCACGCGCTCGAAGCTCACATTTTCGTCATGCTCACCCAGCGCCGCTTTGGCTGCAGGCGTAAATAATACATCGGGCAAGCGCTGGGCTTGCTGCAAACCGGCCGGCAAGGCCACACCGCACAATTGCCCGGTATGTTGATAGTCCTTCCAGGCAGAGCCACTTAGATAACCGCGCGCAACCGCCTCGATCAGAATAGGCCGTAAGCGTTTTACCACCATCGCCCGCCCCAACACCTGGTCTCGCTCATCAGCAGCGACCACATCTTCGGGTTTAATACCCGTGGAATGGTTGGGGATAATATCGGCCAAACCTTGTAGCCAAAATTCCGTCATGCTAGTCAGCACCGCCCCTTTACCAGGAATCGGGTCATCTAATATAACGTCAAAGGCTGACAGGCGGTCACTTGCCACAATAAGCAGCTTATCATCACCCACTGCATACATATCCCGGACTTTACCGCGCGCGATCAGTGGCAAAGACCGGATACTGGATTGATGTAAGGGCTCTTGCACGATGTTTTCCTTGAAAACAAAAACATCCCGCCTGGTTGCACCAGCGCGGGACGATCAGCCAGATATTTTATATCTGGCAAAAGGCAGGTCTGGGCTAGTAGGCGCGACCTGCATGAGACTTACTGAACAAGCTGCTTAAGTTGACCCGATGCATACTGACGCGCGATTTCGTCCAACGGAATGGCCTTGATTTTGGACGCATTACCCGCTGTACCAAACTGCTGATAGCGCGCGATACAGATTTGCTTAGCCGCTTCACGGGCAGGTTTAAGGTACTCGCGCGGATCAAACTTATCCGGATTTTCGAATAAAAACCTACGTATGGCAGCAGTCATGGCCAAGCGAATATCGGTATCAATATTCACTTTACGTACACCAAACTTAATGGCTTCCTGAATTTCCTCTACGGGCACACCATAGGTTTCTTTCATGTCGCCACCAAACTGACGAATTTCTGCCAGCAGCTCTTGGGGCACACTGGAGCTGCCGTGCATCACCAAATGTGTATTCGGCAAACGACGGTGAATTTCTTTGACGCGCTCGATAGACAAGATATCGCCAGTGGGCTTACGCGTAAATTTATACGCGCCATGACTAGTTCCAATCGCAATAGCCAAGGCATCCAGTTGCGTGCGCTGTACGAAGTCAGCAGCTTGCTCGGGATCCGTCAGCAACTGATCCATGGTCAGCTTACCCTCGAAACCGTGGCCATCTTCTTGGTCGCCCTGCATGGTTTCCAAGGAGCCCAAGCAGCCCAGCTCGCCTTCTACGGTAACACCTAACTTGTGTGCCATATCTACCACTTTACGAGTGACTTCTACGTTGTACTCGTACTCGGCAATGGTTTTTCCGTCGGGTAACAGCGAGCCGTCCATCATGACGCTGGAAAATCCAAGGTCTATAGCCCCTTGGCAAATTTCTGGGGACTGGCCATGATCCTGATGCATGACAACAGGAATATGAGGATACGCTTCAACTGCCGCTTCAATCAGGTGACGCAAGAAGGTTTCACCCGCATACTTACGAGCACCAGCCGAGGCCTGCATGATCACAGGGCTGTCTGTCTCGGCGGCTGCTTCCATGATGGCCTGGACCTGCTCCAGGTTGTTAACGTTAAATGCCGGAATACCGTACTCGTGCTCGGCTGCATGATCGAGCAACTGACGCATGGAAACGAGGGCCATGAATAGACTCCTGAATACAAAAATAAGATCAATATGGTTTCCCCAATTTTAATGGGGAATGCAATTATGTGCTGCAACGAATGTTTAATTGCGCAGCGCTGATTTCGGTCTGAAGGCTTTAACGACTTCAGGATGGGTCTCGATATAAGGCCCACCAATAAGATCAATACAATAAGGTACCGCAGCAAAAATGCCGGGCACAACACTATTGCCCTGCTCGTCACGTAAACCTTCCAACGTTTCCTGAATCGCTTTAGGCTGTCCTGGCAGATTGATAATCAGCGCAGCATGTTGCTCCAGTTCGCGAATCACGGCAACCTGGCGCGACAAAATTGCGGTTGGCACAAATTTTAAACTGATTTGCCGCATCTGTTCAGCAAAACCTGGCATTTCCCGACTGGCCACCGCCAAGGTTGCCTCGGGTGTCACATCGCGACGTGCCGGCCCCGTACCGCCCGTGGTCAATATCAGGTCACAACCTAAATCCACCAACTCGCACAAGGCTGCCGAAATGACCTCCTGATCATCACTGATTAAGCGTTCTTGGTACTGTGCCGCTTGAGTCAGCGCCTTGTCTAGCCAGTGACGCAAAGCTGGAATGCCTTGATCCACATACTGGCCACTGGCCGCACGATCCGATACAGACACCAGCCCTACCAGTAACTGGTCTGGATGCTCGCGCTGCAAAACTGCCACAGTAGACATAAAAATCCTCAAAAAAAAAGGGAGGCTTTCAAGCCATCCCTTATTGTACCCTGTCGAGCCTAGCGCACCGAAGAAAGCATAAGGATTAGACGCAACGCCCGCCATCCACCTCCAGACACGTACCGGTTATGAAGCCTGCTTCATCCGAGGCGAGGTAAAGTGCTGCGGAAGCGACATCTGCCGGCGTTGAAAAGCGCCCCAGTGGAATACCCGCCAAAAACTGCTTACGATTTTCGGGTGTATCGGGCATTCCCATGAACTGCTCCACTAAGGCCGTATCACCAATGACCGGATTGACGCAATTAACACGAATCTGGTCTGGCCCAAGCTCCACTGCCATCGACTTGCTAATGGTCAGTAAGGCGCCTTTACTGCCGTTGTACCAGGTAAGCCCCGGACGTGGCCGAATGGCAGCCGTTGAGGCAATATTGACAAAGCACCCTCCGCCTTGGGCACGGAAATACGGTACGAAATGCTTAGCTGTCCAGAAAACACTTTTCACATTCACCGCATACACACGGTCAAACTCCATTTCGCTGACCTCTAGCAAGGGGCGATTTCTATGCGTTGTGCCCGCATTATTGACCACTATATGCAATCCGCCGCACTCACGTAATGCCACGTCTAGTAAAGCAGCTACATCGTCTCCACGACTGACATCGCAATGGGCAAACACAGCCACTCCGCCCTGGCTGCGAATTTGTTGTACAGCCGCCTCACCCCGTGCGTCGTCTAAATCAGCCACGACGACACGCGCGCCTTCTTTAGAAAAACGCTGGGCAATACCCAAACCGAATCCAGAAGCACCGCCGGTAACTATGGCTACTTTATCTTTTAAACGCATCTGTTACTCCTTTGATTCCTTTACTTCGTCACGATTCCTACGTTGACGTTAACTATGCTTAATGGCCAGAGTTTTTAACCCTGTCATCGCATAGAGTGCCTCGAAGCCTTTCTCGCGCCCAATTCCGGACTCACCACTGCCACCGAAGGGCAGTTCGACCCCACCGGCTGCGCCGTAATTATTAATAAATACCTGGCCCGCCCGAACGCGTCTGGCTAAACGTAACTGACGAGCGCCATCACGAGTCCAAATTCCGGCCACCAAGCTATACGGCGTACCATTGGCCAGACGTACGGCCTCGGCTTCATCCTCAAAGCTGCTCGCACACAACACCGGGCCAAAAATTTCCTCTTGAGCTAGGGCATGATCCGCTGGCACATCGGCCAGCAAGCTGGGCAGTTGATAATAGCCATTAGCAGGTGCCGTAGAGACGAGCTCGCCCTGGGCTACCACGCGTATACCATCCCGCTCTGCCATCGCCAAGTACGCGGCAACACGATCGCGCTGACTGGCATTGATGAGTGGGCCGCAGTCTAGATTATCGATTCCCGGTCCAACACGTAAGGATTTAAAATGCTCGGCCAGACGTTCTAGCACATCGTTATAAATCGCACGTTGAATCAAGACGCGGCTGCCAGCAGAGCATGTCTGGCCTGCGTTTTGAATAATGCCGTTAACAATGGCAGGAATAGCCGCATCCAGATCCGCATCCGAAAATACGATCTGTGGCGACTTACCGCCTAGTTCCAAAGTAGCTGGAACAAAATTACGAGCTGCTAGCTCGCCCACAATACGTCCCGTTGCTGGCGAGCCCGTAAAAGAGATATGGTTGATATCCGTATGCCCGGCCAATGCTGCCCCTGCCTCATAACCTAGCCCTGTACATACATTCAGCACGCCGGCGGGCAAGCCTACCTCATGCAATAACTGAGCAACGCGCAGTATGGAAACGCTGGCGTCTTCTGCCGGCTTTACCACAGCACAGTTTCCAACCGCCAAAGAGGCCGCGACACTACGACCAAAAATCTGCAAGGGGTAATTCCAGGGAATAATATGCGCACTCACGCCCAAGGGCTCACGCAAGGTTAGCGCCAGCATGGAGTCGGACAGCGGGATGGTTTGGCCATGCAGTTTATCGACAGCACCCGCATAAAATTCAAAATATCGCGCCACAGCAATCGCGTCCGCTTGCGCTTGTTTTAATGGCTTACCGGTATCACGCGATTCCAGCCTGGCCAGTTCATCGCGCGCGTCCAGTAAGGCACTGGAAGCACGAAGTAAAAGCTGACTGCGCTGCGCACTGCTTAGAGCTGCCCACGGTCCATCCAGAGCCTTACGGGCAGCTTGCACGGCAGCATCCACTTCAGTAGCGCCTGAGCAAGTCACTTGCGCATATACCTCACCGGTAGCAGGATCTACCACAGGGTGTGTCTTGCCAGACTCAGCAGAGACGTTCCTGCCGTTGATCCAATTCTGCAACTCCATCATTGTCTCCAAACTCATGATTAATCAGATGTGTACAATTATCAGGGACATTCTACCCAAGGATCGGATACTGTGAATGCTGAAAACCCTACCTTACTCATCGCCGGGGCCGGAGATCTAGGACAACGAGTGGCACAGATTGCCGTGGAACACCAGTGGTCCGTCATTGCCATACGCCGGTCGCTGCCTGCGCAAAGCAGCGGCCATATTGAGTGGGTACAAGCCGACTTAAGCCAAGCTGCACACTTACGCCTAGCTCATCGTTCGATTACGCATGTGCTCTATACGCCCACACCGGACGAACGCACTGCAAGCGCTTATGAGCAAATCTTTCTACGCGCTTTGGAACACGTCATTCTTGCTCTTAACCCTATACCGTTACAGCGTTTTATTTTTATTTCCTCCACAGCGGTTTATGGGGCGAGTCCAGAGCTGCTGGATGAAAACTCCGCCACAGAACCCACCGGGTTTAACGGCAAAATACTATTGCAAGCCGAACAGCAATTACACCGTAGCCTGCCTGCGCAAGCACTGAGCTTGCGACTTTCTGGCTTATATGGCCCCGGGCGCACACACTTACTAGAACGCTTACGACAAGGCCAGGCCTACGCCCCCTCGGACCCGAATCATTACGGCAACCGCATCCATATTCAGGACGCGGCACGAGCGGTCTGGCACTTACTCAATATTGCTGCTCCCTTCCCCCATTACATAGGTACGGACAGCTCGCCCTATCCACTGGCGCAACTCTATGATGAACTTGCTCGGCTATTAAACGCCCCCACACCCGAACGCAAAGATTTTCCTAATGGGGGCAAACGCTTCAGCAATCAACGGCTATTACATAGCGGGTTTCGTCTAGAATGGCCAGACTCCTTGCTGGGGTATGCGCAACTGATCAAGCAACAAGCACAATAAAAAAGCCAGCCTTGCATGCACAAGGCCGGCTTACATCAACATACGCTCAATAACTTACGCTCGGTCTTCCAACACCGCTACAGCGGGTAAGTGCTTACCTTCTAAAAACTCCAGGAAAGCACCACCGCCGGTCGATATATAGCCCACTTGATCAGCAATACCAAAGCGGGCAATCGCTGCTAGCGTATCGCCACCGCCCGCGATAGAAAATGCGTCAGACTCTGCAATAGCTTGTGCCAAGGCTTTGGTGCCCCCCGCAAAGGCATCGAACTCGAATACACCTAGCGGTCCATTCCACACCACTGTGCCTGCCTGACGAATAATCTCAGCAATTTGTTCGGCTGTTTGCGGACCCACGTCTAGAATCATATCGTCAGCCTGTACCTGATCCGCTGCTTTGACTGTAGCCGGAGCATCTTCGGCAAAGTGCGTCGCGCACACCACATCAACAGGTATGGGCACATCTGCACCACGCTGCTTCATTAAGGCAATTACCGCTTTGGCCTCATCAAGCTGAGCAGGCTCGGCTAACGATTTCCCAATATTCAGGCCACTGGCTTGCATAAACGTATTGGCAATTCCGCCCCCCACCACCAGTTGATCGACCTTATCCGCCAAAGCCTTCAGGATAGTGAGCTTGGTCGACACTTTTGCGCCACCTACAATGGCCACCAGTGGCCGCTTGGGCTGATGCAAAGCACGCCCTAAGGCTTCGAGCTCGGCCTGCAGCAAAGGGCCAGCACAGGCAACCGGCGCGTAGCGCGCAATGCCTTCTGTCGTCGCCTCAGCACGGTGCGCGGTACCAAATGCGTCGTTCACATACACATCGCATAAGGCTGCCATCTTCTGGGCGAGCTCAAGATTATTTTTCTTTTCGCCAACATGGCAACGGCAATTTTCCAGCAACACAACTTGTCCGGGCTGTACGTTTACACCGTCCAACCAATCGCGCTGCAAGTTAACTGGCATACCCAGCAACTCGGACAGACGCTGGGCTACCGGAGCCAAGGTATCACGCTCGTTAAATTCGCCTTCCACTGGTCGGCCTAGGTGCGAGGTCACCATGACTGCAGCCCCTGCATCCAGTGCCATGCGTATAGCAGGCACCGAGGCGCGTACGCGGGTGTCTTCAGTGATTTTCCCGTCCTGTAGTGGCACATTCAGGTCGGAACGGATAAAAACGCGCTTACCACGCAGCGCATCACTGTCTGCTAGGGCAGACAAAGTCTTGATTTGAGTAGACATGGTCATTATTTATGTACTGGCTAAGCACACAACAAGGGCGGGATACCCCGCCCTGTGTCGCTTAAGCAAAGGCTTACTTGGCGGACATCAACGCAATCGTGCTATCGAGCATACGAATTGAGAAAGCCCATTCGTTATCGTACCAAGCCGCGACTTTAACCATATTGCCGCCTGTGACCTTCGTCAGCAACGAGTCCACAATGCTGGAGGCGGTAGAATGATTGAAATCTATGGATACCAAAGGCTCGGTGCAATACTCCAGCACACCTTTCATATAACCATCGGCCGCTGCTTTCAGAATGCCATTCACTTCTTCTACTGAAGTGTCGCGCTGCGCTACGAAGGTAAGGTCGACCATAGAAACGTTAATCGTAGGCACACGTACGGCATAGCCGTCCAGCTTACCGTTTAACTCGGGCAAGACCAAACCCACAGCCGCTGCAGCGCCTGTTTTGGTGGGTATCAGGCTGCTGGTAGCAGAACGGGCACGGCGCATGTCCTTATGACGCACGTCGGTCAATACCTGATCATTGGTGTAAGCATGAATGGTAGTCATCAAACCACTGACCACACCCAGCTCTTTGTGCAAGGGCGCAACAAGAGGTGCCAAGCAGTTGGTCGTGCAAGATGCGTTGGAAATCACTGTATCAGTGCTTTTCAAAATATCGTGGTTAACGCCGTACACAATCGTGGCATCCACATCCTTACCACCTGGAGCCGAAATAATTACTTTTTTGGCGCCTGCCTGTATGTGCTGGCTGGCCTGCTCTTTGGTAGTAAAGGCACCGGTACACTCGAGCACCACATCAACATTTAACTCAGCCCAAGGCAAGGTCAAGGCATCACGTTGGCTCAGCAAGCGGATACGATCACCATTTACCACCAAGTGATCGCCATCCAGCTGGACATCCGCATTAAAACGACCGTGAACCGAATCGTAGCGTGTCAGGTGAGCGTTAATATCCGCACCCCCGGACGCATTAATTGCCACAATCTCAATATCGTGTTTTTTGCCGTACTCATAATGGGCGCGCAAAATCATGCGTCCAATACGACCATAACCATTAATAGCGACGCGTATCGTCATGTCAGAACTCCAATTACAGAATACGTTCAACGGCAGCGACCACGGCCTCGGTGGTCAAACCAAAGTGCTTGAAAAGATCGGCAGCCGGCGCAGACTCACCGTAACTATCCAGACCTACCACAGCACCTTCCAGACCCACGTACTTATACCAGGCAGCGCTAACGCCTGCCTCAACCGCTACTCTAGGTAAGCCGGGAGTCAGGACACTGTCGCGCCAGGATGAGTCCTGGGCATCAAAAATATTAGTACACGGCATGGACACGCCTCGCACGGCCACCCCACGCTCCTGCAAGCTGGCTTGCGCTTGCAGTGCCAAGGCTACCTCAGAGCCCGTAGCAATAATAATCGCTTGCGCATCCGGCGCATCACGCAAGACATAGCCGCCACGCGCAATAGCCTTAATACCGTCTTGATCACGCTCTACAAAGGGTAGGTTCTGGCGAGACAGTAATAAAGCGCTAGGCCCCCCATCTTGCACGTTCATGCCCAAGCTTGCTGGACGCTGCACGGCGCATGACCAAGCCACCGCCGTTTCGGTCGTATCGCAAGGACGCCACACATGCAGATTAGGAATCAGGCGCAAGCTTGCGGCGTGCTCCACCGACTGGTGTGTAGGTCCGTCCTCACCCAAACCGATAGAATCGTGGGTAAATACATGCACCACCCTTTGCTTCATCAGGGCAGCCATGCGTATGGCATTACGGGAATAGTCGGAGAACGTCAGGAATGTACCGCCAAACGGCAAGTAACCGCCATACAGAGCGACACCGTTCATAATGGCAGCCATACCAAACTCACGCACACCATAATTAATATGACGCCCTGCGTGCAAGCCATCGGCATGAGCCCGTACCGCCACCGCACCTGGCCAGTCAGTAAAATTCGAACCAGTCAGGTCAGCCGAGCCACCCAGCATTTCTGGCAGCATGTCGACCAAGGCCGTAATAGCAAGTTGAGATGCCTTGCGCGACGCCACTGTTTCAGCTTTCGCAGCCGTGTGCTGAACAAACTGCTCGATGCGCTCTGCCGCATCTACCGGCAGTTCTCCGCGCATACGACGTTCGAATTCAGCAGCCTGCTCGGGGTACTGTGCCTGATAGGCAGCAAACTGCTGCTGCCAAGCGTTCTGTTTGGCTGTGCCAGCTTGACGTGCATCCCATGCGGCGTAGATATCTTGGGGAATTTCAAAAGCAGGATACGGCCAGCCCAGCGCTTCGCGTGTGGCGGCAATTTCAGCGGCTCCCAACGGTGCACCGTGTACTTTCTCAGAGCCTGCCGCGTTCGGCGCTCCCTTACCAATCACCGTGCGACAACAAATCAGGGTTGGCCCCGTGTTATTAGCTGCGTTGTGCTTGGCTTGTTCTATCGCGGCCTCAATTGCTTGCGCATCGTGACCATCTACAGCCCGGATGACATTCCAGCCATAGCTTTCAAAACGAGCCGGTGTGTCGTCGGCAAACCAGTGCTCGACATTGCCGTCAATGGATATGCCGTTATCATCGTAGAACACGACAAGCTTGGACAGTTTCCACGTACCCGCCAAGGAGCAGGCTTCGTGAGAAATACCTTCCATCAGGCATCCATCACCCGCAAACACGTACGTCAGATGGTCGACTAGCGTGTGACCCTCTCGGTTAAATTCACGCGCCATCAAGGTTTCTGCCAGTGCAAACCCAACCGCATTGGCCAAGCCTTGGCCTAAGGGTCCTGTGGTGGTTTCTACCCCGGCGGTGTAACCTACTTCGGGGTGCCCCGGAGTGCGCGAGTGCAGCTGACGAAAATTTCGTAGCTCTTCTATGGACAGATCGTAGCCACTAAGATGCAACAAGGCGTAGATCAGCATGGAACCGTGTCCATTTGACAACACAAAACGGTCACGATTGAACCATGCAGGGTCGGCAGGGTTATGTTTTAAATGCCTAGACCACAACACTTGGGCGATGTCTGCCATGCCCATGGGCGCACCGGGGTGACCGGAATTGGCTTGTTGTACGGCATCCATAGACAAGGCACGAATGGCATTGGCTAAGGTTTTATCAGAGACTGACGCTAGATCCATGAGAAGCTCATCAAGGGCGCCTTGTATGCTGTCATGCAGCAAAATACGAAAACGCGCCAATAACTAGTTATAAAAGCCAGCATTTTAACATTGCTGGGACTAATTCGCGCCGCACAAGCATAGCGCCCTAAGGTATGCTTGAATAGCCACGAGTTCAATGCTAATAACCATGAGTCATCCGCGCTTTTTTTTTCCTACCCAAATTACCCCTTCATCACGTCTGCAGTTACCCAAAGAGCTAGCTCACCACGCCACACGGGTACTACGTTTAAAAGACCTGAGTCCAATTATTTTATTTGATGGCAGCGGTGCAGAATACCCAGCCTGCTTAAATATAGACGGCAAGCACTGTTATGCCGACGTTGCTCAGGCGGAGCACCCCGATCGCGAGCTCAAGGGACACATCACCCTAGTGCAAGGCTTGGCTGCCAGCGACAAAATGGACTGGATCATAGAAAAAGCGGTAGAGCTTGGCATCAAGCGAGTCGTACCGGTACGCGCCCAACGCAGTGTGTTGCAACTTAGCGCTGAGCGTCAGGCAAAGCGCATGACACACTGGCAAGGCATTGTGCAGGCGGCGAGCACCCAGTGTGGCCGCAACTACCTGATGCAGCTTGATGCTCCCTGTACCCTAAGCGAGTATCTGGCCACTCAGGCCACGGGGCTGGTGCTACTGTGCCACCCCGGTTCAGCACATGCCCTGCAAGATATACTCACCCCCCAGCACAAGGAAGTTGTGTTGCTTGTAGGCCCTGAGGGGGGCTGGAATGATCAAGAATATGAATTGGCACTGCGTGCAGGCGCCCAAGCCATACGCTTTGGGCCCCGTGTATTACGCACAGAAACCGCAGGTCTGGCCCTCAGTGCAGCAATTACTGCACTACAGGCCTGGAACTAAATATTACTCGTCGTCTTCGGCGGCCGGTGCGTCAGCAGCCGAATCACCACCTGAGTACGGAGTAGGCTCTACGCCCGGCTCGGGGTCCGGGTGCTTGCCCGCATGCACGATAGCGTACACAAAGCGACGCTCATTATTCGACGCCCACTGATAGACGTCATCACAAACACTCAATATGGCGGCCGAATCTGCTTCCAAAGCTGGGTCGCCCGAGTGTAGCTTTTCAAACCACAAGGCCATGCCCTCTTTCTGATCCAGCACGGTATCGCACAGGCAATCGAATAAGGCATCCAAATTTCCACCAAAAAACTCGGGAAAATCCACCGCCTTCACAACTGCTCGCAATACAGCGGAGCGGTTACGTGCACGATCGCACTCCACCACAAATGGCGTTAAGCCATGGTCGTTAGCCGCTTGCTTAAAGCTGGCTTGTTTAATGCCTTTGGTTTCTAGCTGACCACCTTCTGCCATGACTGCTTGTAAACGTTCTTGGCTCATTACGGCGTCTCCATAAAAAACGCTCTGATTTCTTCACGACGATTCATAGTATCGGTTTTTCCTAGCTCAATCAGCTCTCGGGTATAGCCTGATTCAAATAATAAATACGACATCAAGGCACCACCCGTAGTGGGACCAGACTTAGCTGATACGCCTAGCACTCGGAATAAAACCCGGGCTGCCGATGGCATCTGCTTGATGTGCTTTGTTGCTATTTCGTCCAACGAACGACTAGGCGATATCGCGAAGGTACTGACAGGACGCAGCGATTGGCTTTTTAATACATTTGCAGGCATATAGGCAAGCAAAGTATTAATGCTTTCAGTGCGTTCTATATCCATCGCCACACTATCTAGAAAAATATTGGATAAAGCATAGCCACCAATTTGAGCCAGACTAGGATAAGGCGGATCTGAATCAGGCTCGCTGTGGTAGGTATTATCGTTATACCCAGTACCGACAACCAGCACTTTTTGTGCACCTAAATGAATGGCAGGACTAATTGGTGCTAGTTGTCGCATCGTACCATCACCACACCAAATAGTGTTGTTGTTGACCAACATGGATTGGGCAGGAAAAACGAAGGGAATCGCACTGGAGGCCATCAAATGATCCACTCCGATACGCCCAGGCACCGCTCGTCGAAGAGAACGTCGCCAGGGCTTAATGGCTCCAGTAGATTGATAAAAGGTCAGGTGCTCACCCGATGTATAGGCCGCCGCCGTAATCGCCAAAGCTCGTAAGGCACCGTGCTCCAGATTTGGTTGCAGGCGGTCAAATTCCAAATGCGTGCGCAAGAGCTTTCTGAGTGGCGTGTTATCGAGCATAGAGTGTGGCATATGCCGCCGTAACGCGGGCGCAACCCAACCCAGCATCAAGGCCCCCATCCAGTTAATACCTGTGCGGGTCAATAATATGGGGTCTGCGTAAAACACATCTTGAGTGCATAAATTGGCCCACAAGTGCTGAATCCGATCGACCGCCTCGTGCGGCCGATCTGCACGGCACGCATAAGCGGCCGCATTGATAGAGCCAGCCGAGGAGCCACAAATAATTCCGAAAGGATTTTTGAAGCCCTCTTTGCGATCGGGATCCAGGATATCGAGCAAGCCCGACAGCACACCGGCCTGATAGGCCCCCCTGGCTCCACCCCCGCTAAGCACCAATGCCATAGAGGCCTGCTCTACACCCGTATTCATACGCTTACAAGCTTAGCTGTCCGCACATACGTTCGCATCCACAACGGTAATGGCCGTCATGTTAACGATGCGGCGCACTGAAGAGGTGGAAGTCATAATGTGCGCGGGCGCATTGGCTCCCAACAAGAACGGACCTATTGCCACATTTCCCCCTGCGGCGGTCTTGAGCAGATTATAGGAAATATTGGCGGCTTCTACATCGGGACAAATCAATAAGTTAGCCTCACCCTCTAGTGGACTGCCTGGCAGCACACGAGCGCGCATCTGTTCGTCAAGGGCACAATCACCGTGCATTTCCCCATCCACTTGCAAGCTAGGATCACACTCTTTCACCAGAGCCAAGGTAGCACGCATTTTTTTTGCCGCTGTGGAGTTGCTGGTGCCGAAGTTGGAGCTGGACAATAAAGCAGCTTTGGGCTCCACATTAAACTGTCGCATTTTCTTGGCCGCCGCACACGTGATTTCAGCTAGCTGTTGCGCGTTAGGATCCTCGTTAACATGTGTATCAGCTAGCGCCACAGTACGTTCGGACAACAGCAAAATATTCATGGCTGCATAGGTGTCCACGCCTGGCGCCTTGCCAATGACCTGGTCAATCAGTTGCAAATGATTCGCGTAATTCCCTACCGTTCCGCATATCATGCCGTCGGCATCGCCCAACCTGACCATCATGGCAGCAATCAGTGTCATGCGACGACGCATTTCCACTCGGGCCATTTCCTTGCTAATGCCCCGGCGGCTCATAATATCCCAATAGGCCGTCCAGTATTTATGAAAACGGTCATCCTGCTCGGGGTTGGTCACCTCTACGTCTACACCAAGACGAATACGCAGGCCATAGCGCTCGATACGCTGCTGCAACACGGCCGGACGCCCCACGAGTATAGGTTTGGCTAAACCCTCATCCACCACAATCTGCACAGCCCGCAAGATGCGCTCATCTTCACCTTCTGCAAAGACAATTTTGGCCTTGCCACCGTCCTGCACCAGTCCTTTGGCCAACGCGTACACCGGCTTCATAAACGAACCTGACTTATACACAAACTGCTGCAACTGATAGATATAACTATCAAAATCCTCAATCGGACGAGTCGCCACCCCTTCAGCCATGGCGGCACGTGCGACAGCCGGCGCAATGCGGGCGATTAATCGGGAGTCAAACGGTCGAGGAATAAAAAACTGCGGCCCAAAACGAGTTTCCTCCAAACCATACGCCGCCGCCACCCCCTCATCCTGCTCTTCACGGGCTAACTGACAAATCGCTAATACAGCGGCTTTTTCCATGCCTCGCGTGATCGTCGTCGCGCCCACATCCAATGCCCCGCGGAAAATATAGGGGAAGCACAGCACGTTATTTACTTGGTTTGGATAGTCTGAACGTCCGGTTGCCATGACCACATCATCACGTACCGCATGTGCATCCTCAGGCAAAATTTCTGGGTTCGGATTGGCTAATGCCAGTATTAACGGACGCTCTGCCATGCGCTTGACCATAGTGGGCTTTAATACGCCCCCTGCAGACAAGCCTAAAAATACATCTGCTCCCTCAATAATATCGTCTAGGGTGCGCGCGTTGGTCTCTTGAGCAAAGCGCGCTTTGGTTTCATCCATCAGCACAGTGCGGCCTTTGTACACCACGCCTTCGATGTCGCTAACCCATATATTGTGTAATGGCATGCCCATATCAACCAGCAGGTCCATACACGCCAACGCCGCTGCGCCCGCTCCTGACACCACGAGCTTCACCTGACTAATGTCCTTCTCGACCACAGCCAGACCATTCAAAAAAGCCGCTACTACACAAATGGCCGTGCCGTGTTGGTCATCATGGAAAACGGGGATGCTCATACGCTCCCGTAGCTTGCGCTCCACCTCAAAGCACTCCGGTGCTTTAATATCTTCAAGATTAATACCACCAAACGTGGGCTCAAGACCGGCAATAATGTCCACCAGCTTATCAGGGTCGGTTTCGTTGATTTCTATATCAAACACATCCAGTCCGGCAAAGCTCTTGAACAGTACCGCCTTACCTTCCATAACTGGCTTGGACGCTAACGGACCAATATTCCCCAGCCCCAGTACCGCTGTGCCATTGGTGATCACACCCACCAAATTGCCACGCCCGGTATAACGGAATACATTTTGGGGGTCGTTAACGATTTCCTCGCACGCTGCTGCCACGCCTGGTGAGTACGCTAATGCGAGATCCCGTTGATTCGTCAATTGCTTGGTAGGAGTAACCGATAGTTTGCCTGGTCTACCCTGCTCGTGGTATTCAAGCGCTGCTTTGCGAAAATTGGGATCCATGTTCTTACCTAAAGAAAATAATCGATCAAAAATAGTCTTCCCCATTCTAGCCGCTCAAAACGCGAGTGGGGTAAAGCACGGGCCATGACCCTTATCGCAACTTACAGATCCTGGCCCGGATACGAAAACAGCCCGGCAGGATCAAACCACTGCCTAACGGCCTCATCCTGATCTTGCGTACGTATAGCGTCCGTCTCCTGCGGCAGCGGCCACTGCCAATCTTCTGGAACAGGCAAAGCTTGCAGGCGCTGATCCAAAACAAGCCAGTCCACCCACGCCAGATCTCCCCCATGGCCCAATAGCAAGTGAGCCAAATTGATGTCATAGGCGGGATCTGGGCACAGGGCATCCAAACGATAGCGCGCTGTCCAGTAATGCTCTGGGTGGGGAACCGAAGTAGCCTGCAACTGGAATAAAGCAGGAATCATTTGCTGCATGCGCAAATTAGCCAGTGGCTTTTTATTGGAAGCGGCGAACGGCCCAAGCGTCGCTCGCGTCCCGTCGGCGAGTAAAATGGCGGCATGCTCCACGCCGGATAACTGAGTAAACCCGTGTGGCCAAACCTGCACTCTTCGATCTGCTAGCCAAGCAGCGACCGTCATGCCTGGATTTACTTCGCTTAGCCCCGAAAAGCCTAGTGCCTCCAGCTCGCCCATTAAGCAACCGGGTTGCACAAACCACAGATGTGATCCTTCCTGTAGACGTTCACAGCGTGCCATGCGATGATCAGGGGCTAGAAACAATACTGCTCCGCTATGGTGAGCGCTTGCCATGGGCAGACCATCTAAAGCGAGCTGAATTGAATACTCTATGGCCAATTGGCGTGCTAGCTCGACATCCGCACTAGAGCCAGGGTGCAAGCGCCCCTGCTCAGTACCCGGACTGCTATCTATATCGACCAGTATTCCCTGAATATCCCGGCGCAAACGATAGCAAAAAGCGTCCCAGGGACTCTTGGGACTTGCTCGTCCGGATAAAAATGCACGACGTGATGAAGAAACCATGCCTAACCACTATTAAAAACCCGATGCAGAACACATGCTGCACCACGCTAAATTTATTAACACCGAGATTTGTCTTATGTCCCGCTTAGCTGATCGCACTACCCACACTGTTCCCTTCCATGCTGTCGAGCTGTTCAAGGCGGCCAGCGCCCTGCAAGCCCAGGGACGTGACATTATCAGCTTGGGCATAGGCGAGCCAGACTTCACCGCTCCTAGCATGGTGGTCAAGGCCCTGCAGCAAGCTGCGGCACAAGGGCTAGGCCAGTACACAGCGCCAGCCGGTATTCCTGAGCTACGCGAGAAAATTGCCCATTATTATGAACAGCAATTTGGTGCTCGTGTTAGCCCTCGACGCATTTTAGTCACATCCGGAGCCTCTGGTGCCCTATCGCTAAGCTGCATGGCCCTGATTAACCCAGGGGATGAAGTCTTAATGCCCGATCCATGTTACCCCGCTAATCGCAATTTTATTACGGCAGCCGGTGGACAGGCTCGTCTCATCCCTTGCTCAGCCGAAAATCGTTTTCAGCTTACCGCCAGCGACATACAGGCGCATTGGGGACCGCACACGCGTGGTGTCCTGATTGCCTCGCCAAGCAATCCAACAGGCACCAGCATCAGCCCAGCCGAACTTCAAGCCTTAATTCACGCAGTACGCGAACGTAATGGCTTTATCATCATGGATGAAATTTATCTGGGGCTGCATTACGAAGAAAAAGCTCAAAGTGCACTGACACTGGACGACAATATCGTCGTGATCAATAGTTTCTCGAAATATTTTCACATGACGGGCTGGCGCTTAGGCTGGGTAGTACTGCCCGAATTCATGCTGGAAGCAACTGAACGTATGGCAGCCAGTTTGGCCATCTGTGCACCAGCCCTCGCCCAGTACGCTGCCCTAGCCTGCTTTGACGAGGCAGCCATGGAGATCTACGAAGAGCGACGTCTGGCCTTCAAGGCACGGCGTGACTTTTTACTGCCCGCTCTGGAAAACCTGGGGCTAAAAGTACCCGCAAAACCAGACGGCGCTTTTTACATTTATGCCGACGTTTCTGGCTTTAGCCAAGACAGCAGTGATTTCTCACACCGTTTGCTTCATGAAGCGGGTGTGGCGGTCGTACCGGGTCTGGATTTCGGGCCTGCTCACGCTGAAAAAATGGTACGTCTGGCCTATTCCACGGAAATGCGCAAGCTAGAAGAAGTCATACAACGTTTACAGCACTTTTTAAAAGCTCTATAAGCTTACGAGCCCGAGCGGCGTGTCGGTATGCCTGATGCCAAAGCAATACGACGCCGCTCAGCCAGCACCTTGGCACCATAGCCACCATCACCCGGGCCGGTTGCCCCCACGTAACACGCTAAACCTCCCTCTAAAGAGCCGCGCCTACGTATACAGTCGGACAATATCTGCGCCCCTACACGAATATTCGCCTCGGGATTCAACACAGCCAGCGTACCTTCCAAGTAATTATCAAATTTCTCTTTGTGTACGCGTGTCATCACCTGCATTAAACCCTGAGCTCCAACATGGCTCTCTGCATAGGGGTTATAGCGCGACTCGATCGCGATAACGGCAAGAATCAGTTGTGGATCCAGATTCTTTTCTTTACCAACTTGGAACGCAATATTAATTAACGCTCCGGTCACGTTATGCGCTACTTTATATTTGCGTGCGATGTAACTGCGCAAAGACTGTAGCTGCGCAGCACTTACACCCTCGATAGGATCACCTGCCACCGCCGCACGCAAGGCGCGCATATACCCCTGATAGGTGGACACCTTCTTGAGCTCTTGCTCCACCACATCCGCCACCAAGTCAGCACGCTGAGCCTCCACCATGCCAGCCTCATCGGGCCAAATGATCTGTCCTTGCGCATCGATACGCATTACTTCTGGCCTTAAAGCCTGTACGATAGAGGTATAGAGCTGATTAAACTGCACGCGCATAGACGGCACCACAGCACACGCGACCATGGTCACCAAGGCCGCAATGCCTAAATACATCGCGCACACATGCACAAACTCATTAACCCGGTACACTACGCTACGTGCCGAGTGGCTAAGCATGCGATCAAAATTCTGGACGCCCATTGTTGCCATCCCTAAATTTTTTAACTGGCTGAAATGTTAACCTTAATGGCCCGTTTTTTTGTAACAGGAGCTGTATTTAACTGTGAAATACCGTGATTTACGAGACTTTCTTAACCAGTTGGAAGCTCACGGCGAACTAAAACGCATCTCTCACCCGGTTTCCACCCATTTGGAAATGACCGAAATCAGCGATCGGGTCTTACGTGCCGAAGGACCAGCGTTACTCTTTGAACACGCCATACACCATCAAAAACGTAGCTCCATGCCGGTGCTGGCCAACTTATTTGGTACGCCCAAACGTGTAGCCTGGGGCATGGGCGCTGAAGACGTCAGCGCATTGCGTGAAACAGGTGAACTCCTGGCCACACTAAAAGAACCTGAAGCGCCGCGTGGCCTTAAAGACGCCTTCAGTAAAGTCGCCATGCTCAAATCCGCACTGTGGGATATGAGCCCCAAAAATATACGTAGCCCTGCTTGCCAAGAAATTGTTCTGGAAGGCAAAGATGTAGACCTGAATCAGATTCCACTACAAATGTGCTGGCCGGGTGATGTAGCGCCCCTGCTCACCTGGGGTCTAGTTATTACTCGCGGACCAAATGCAAAGCGTCAAAACCTGGGTATCTACCGCCAGCAACAGATTGGCCACAACAAGCTTATCATGCGCTGGCTGTCCCACCGAGGTGGAGCCTTGGATTTCCGGGATCACGCCATTGCCCACCCCGGCAAACCCTTTCCCATAGCAGTCGCTTTGGGCACAGACCCAGCCACTATACTGGGTGCGGTCACTCCGGTGCCCGACAGCTTGTCTGAGTATCAATTTGCAGGACTACTACGCGGATCACGTACAGAAGTAGCTAAAGCACTGGGTAGCGATTTGTCTGTACCAGCTTGGGCAGAAATCGTACTTGAAGGCCACATACTGCCTGCTAATCACCCCGATGCCATCACGCCCCAAGCAGTGGAAGGCGCACATCCTGTACCGCATAGCGACTACGAAATTGCTTTAGAAGGTCCTTATGGCGATCACACAGGCTATTACAACGAGCAAGACTGGTTTCCTGTCTTTACCGTAGAGCGCATTACGATGCGGCGTAACCCTATATATCACAGCACTTACACAGGTAAACCGCCTGATGAACCTGCTGTACTGGGGGTAGCGTTGAACGAAGTGTTTGTGCCCTTGCTCAAGAAGCAACTGCCCGAAATAGTCGACTTTTATCTACCCCCTGAAGGATGTAGCTACCGTTTAGCCGTCGTCTCGATACGCAAGCAGTACGCAGGCCATGCTAAACGGGTAATGTTCGGTGTCTGGAGTATTTTGCGACAGTTCATGTACACCAAGTTCATCGTCGTGGTCGATGACGATGTGGATACCCGCGACTGGAAAGAGGTGGTTTGGGCCATGACCACACGCATGGACCCGGTACGCGATACCTTGCTGGTCGAGAACACGCCTATCGACTATCTGGACTTCGCCTCGCCGGTATCGGGACTCGGTGGAAAAATGGGCATGGACGCCACCAATAAGTGGCCGGGTGAAACCCAGCGTGAATGGGGTCGCCCGATTGTCATGGATGATGGCATCAAGCACAAGGTCGATGCCATGTGGCAAGACTTAGGGCTTTAAATTCAAGCCTGAATAACTGGCCTGCCTGTTAAAGGCCGGCCAGCTTTACTTGATTTAATACTCGTCGTCACTGGTACGGCGCACCGGCACCAAGCTACGACGTAGTCGGCGCTCTTGTTTGTCTTGCTGGCTTGCAAATAGCCTCCAGCCTAACAAACCGACAGCCGCTACTTTCACCCAACGACCGCCAAACATGCTGAGTACGGACGAAGCGCTAGACAGCAAAAATGGATAACGACGACTAAGTCGAAATGCCTGCTGCACCCACGTGCCAACACCACGAGCAGAAAACTCAGGGGTCACACTACTTAGTAAATTACCAGGTTGCAACTGCTGTCCTAAAGCACGTGAGTACTGACACAGGGACTGACGCTCAAGTGCGGCACGCGCACGCAAGAGCTCTATCCGAACGGCCCTATGATGGGCTTTGGCCTGCCTGCTCATTCACGTCCTCCTTGACCCTCATCATCACCGATGCGGGCGAGAAATGCAGCATCTTTACCTAATTCTTCCAGGGTGGCAGAAAATGGTATAGGCCCATCCTCCAAACGCTTGCGTACTGCTAAAAATAGCCCCAGACCCAAACCACCGTATACGATGACCACAACACCCAAGGCTAGATAGCGATAATCAGTGGGCCAAAAATAGAGGGCAAGCAATAAGGTAAATACCAATACCGCTAAAGTGGAAAACAGCAAGGCTGCAAACAGCATGCCCACCAAAGACAGTATGCCGGCTTTTTGTTCACTAGCCTCAAGAGCGAATAGCTCTAGCCGTGTACGCACGACTGATAACAGCGTTACGCCAAGTTCACTGACAGTATGCCTAAGCGTCATAGCCTCCCCCTTAGTTGCCCCACAGGCTGCACTAAACAGCTTGTGGGAACCTAATTAGTGATAGCGCTTAACGGCGGCTCATGAGCAGACCAAACATGAGTCCCACTACGCCGGCCACACCGATTGCCTGCCATGGGTGATCATGAACATAATGATCCGTTGCTTTGACCGCTTGGCGGCTGCGCTCTAGTACTGCTTCTTGAGCATCTGACAAGGCGTCACGGGTTTGGCGCAAGGAACGCGCTGCGCGATCACGTAGCTCGCTTGCCTGATCTCCAGTCGCATCGGCCGCCTCACGTAATAACTTCTCTGCTTCATCCAAACTGTTACGCAGTTCGTCAATGAAACCCTCTTCAGCTGCTTTTACTCGTCGTTTGGTAGCCATGATCAAACTCCTTAAAAATAAAGCCTAACTACTTGCGAAGGAATGGCCTGACAGGTCAGGCCAGAAATTGTTCTTACTCGATCCGCGTCACTTCAAGGGTAGAGCTCACTCCCTGCTGTACGCTCTCTTGCTTTAACACCATATTTGAATCTGGGCAGAACCAGTCGGTCACATCACTACTCATACCTGGCACCGGCAAGCGTATCCCGTTAAAACTGGCTTGTGTCGGGGATATATCACGCTTATAACGTATAGGCCAACAGCTTTGCACCCCTAAAGCGGTTTGAATCTGCTGTCTGGCTCCAACGACTTTTTCACCGGTGTGAATACGCAAGGGTTCCATCTGCTGTGATTTACGATCAAGCTGGATAGCGAAATTTTGTGCGCTGAACGTTTGCCCTTCACGGTAGCCTACGCCCTCATAGGCGAATAAGCCTAGCAATCGCAGGTCAAAAGAGCCTTGCACTGGCTCACGTCCTCCGCGGCCATTATCACGCTCAAAGCGCGCACGTCCGTCGCGCACCTGCATCCAGTAATCGATGCGGAAACGCGAGGCAGGCAAGCCTGCCAAGGCAATTTGAGCTACGCCTTGAACACGTGCACTGCACTGGTCGCCGCCAAGATGCTTGACCTCAGAAAACTGCAAGTCCGCTCCCATGGCTAGTAAACCACTGCCCTGCAACTGAACCGCGCCGCCATCATGCATGAAGGGCACATCACATAAGCCTGCTTGTGCACCTTGCATAAACAGACTAAGAGGGAGAGCACAGAGTAAGGTTCGCAATGTACTTTGAGACAAATATGAAAAATGCAAGTTCATGCTACCCCATCTGTGAATATCGCGCACAACACAAAACGCGATATATTGTTAGCAAGCTTAAAATTCGCAAGCGCGAGTAACTAATCTTTCTGACGCGTACCAAAAATACGATCGCCCGCATCACCTAGCCCAGGCACAATATAGCCGTGCTCATCGAGGTGACTATCAATAGAGGCCGTATAAATATGCACATCGGGGTGGTATTTTTCAACATACGCTATGCCTTCCGGAGCAGCGACCAACACCAGCGCGCGGATATTTTTACAACCCGCCTTCTTGAGCATATCAATAGTTGCCACTAAAGAGCCACCTGTAGCCAGCATAGGATCAATGACCAAAGCCAAACGTTGATCCAGCTCGCCTACCAGTCTTTCTAGGTAAGTCTGCGCCTCTAAGGTCTCTTCATTACGGGCAATGCCCACCACGCTAACTTTGGCGCCCGGAATCAAATTGAGCACACCATCTAGCATGCCTATACCCGCGCGGAGTATGGGCACAACTGTGACCTTCTTGCCCGCCAATGCCTCAACTTGTACCGGCCCACACCATCCCTCGTACACGGTGGGCTCCAGAGGTAAATCTTTACACGCCTCATAGGTTAATAAAGAAGCGATTTCCTGTGACATTTCACGGAAATTTTTGGTGCTTAACTCAGCTTTGCGCATCAGCCCCAATTTGTGACGGATCAGGGGATGGCGGATTTCATGTATAGGCATGGCAGACTGCTAGTAAATTCGATTAAGTCTCGCCCCGAAGGGCAAAAGACGGCAACAATAACAGATACGTTTATTGTGTGGCTAACCATTTGACCACAGCATCGTCAAATGGACGGACTGAGGCAGAGCGATCATCGTTCACAATACTGACAAGAATATAACGTTTTCCGCTTGCACCCAAGACATATCCAGCCAAAGCACGACTATCGCGCAGGGTTCCGGTTTTAAGATGCGCTCTACCCTGCACCGCATCATCGCGCAAACGTCGTCGAACCGTACCATCCACCCCGGAAATAGCTAAGGACGAGACAAACTCGGGCATTAAGGTCGAGTTCCAGGCCACATTCAACATACCTGCCATGCCTGCAGCAGTAATGCGACCATTACGCGACAAACCCGAACCATTGTCCACCACCCAGCCTCGCGTATCCACGCCTTGAGACGCCAATACATTCATAACGGCCTGTTCTCCGCTGCGTACCGTAGCACCAGCCCCTTGCATCTCACTGCCCAAGGTCAACAACACGTGACGCGCCATGACGTTATTACTTTGTTTATTGATTACCCGGATCAAATCGCTCAGGCTGCGCGAATCATGCCAGACAATAGCCTGCGCGGAGCTGGGCACACGGCCTTCTGATATACCTCGTGCAATCGTGCCTCCGAGATCACGCCACAATGAACGCAAGGTTTTTTCGAAGAATTCAGTTTGCGTGTGCACCAACCTGTACACACTGAACTCACCGCACGAAGCAACGGCCTTACCGCTAAGGTCTATGGTTATCTGATCGGCCGTTGCACGAATCGCCGTGCCCACAGCAGGTGAGCCTGGACACACCGCATCTACCCATTCCACCTCGCCTTGCAGGCGCACACCAGGCAAGGGCGGGTCTATCATGGCGACCCATTTACGTGTCTGAGGGTCGGGCTGAAAAACCAATCTAGAGGCCCCCAGCCCCACCATCATGGCATCTGGGCTAGCGTTGTAAGGACGGTCGCCGGCCGCATCAAAGCTATGAGGGTTAATCGTTACCGCTCCAAATACGCTGCGATCAATCACCACTTCAGACAAATTCTTCACGCCCCGCAAGCGTAACTGGCGCAGCATGTCCCAAAGCTCGGGAATGCTGAGCAAAGGATCACCTGCCGCTTTAATGTATAAAGGGCCACTCAGTGTTCCTTGCTCATCAAAGCGCAAGCCATCTTTCGCTAAAAAGCTAGTGCGCCACGTGTACTCAGGCCCTAGCTCACTCAGGCCCGCCCAGGTCGTGACCAGCTTCATGACCGAAGCCGGGTTCCGGGGAGTCTGCGCATTGATATCAATCAGACGCCTACCTTCTGTGTCTAGCACCACCAGCGACAAACTGCTTTCCGGTAAACGCGTGTTTTTCCAAACGGTGGCTAACTCGGCGGGCAAGGCCTGCCCCCAGGCCACGGCATGAACGTGTAAGCTCAGCACGATCATCACCCCAACACGACACAAGCCCGACCAACACTTTAAGACTGCCTTCATGCAGAGCTCCCACAAACAGACGCACATAAACGCCAAGCATACCCGAAACTGGTGCCGTAAAAAAAGCGCGGCATGAGGTAAAACTCGGTAAATAGTCACTTAAGCGGTAAAATGCGCGATTAGCCCCAATATTTAATATCAATCTGCCCAGTCAGGTTGACCATTCACAGCACCATGAGCGTAAACGCCAAGTTGGACATACAGCAATTTCATTACGAGCTACCCGATGAACTCATCGCTCAGCACCCTAGTCACGAACGTACCAAGAGTCGCTTGCTGCACTTGGATAGGCACAGCGAACTGCATGACAGGCAGTTCCAGGATTTGCCTGACTTGCTCAACAAGCATGACCTGCTGATATTTAACGACACGCGTGTCATCAAGGCACGTTTACACGGGCAAAAAAGCAGTGGTGGCCGTGTCGAGGTACTGATTGAGCGCATTAGCTCGCCCAATACCGCTCTGGCTCATATCCGCTCCAGCAAATCACCTAAAAGCGGTACGCAACTGCTGCTGGCTGACGGCCAAGTTCAAGCAGAATGCACAGGGCGTGCAGGCGAGCTGTTCGAGTTACGCTTTAATCAGCCTTTGCTGGACTTGCTTGAGCAATATGGGCGTCTTCCTTTGCCTCCGTATATTGAACACCAAGCAAACGATACCGACGAAGAGCGCTACCAAACCGTCTACGCCCAACACCCCGGGGCAGTTGCTGCCCCCACAGCGGGCCTACACTTTACCGAACCCTTGCTGCATGCCTTACAAGACCGGGGCATAGAACAGGCATTTGTCACACTGCACGTAGGTGCTGGAACCTTTCAGCCCGTGCGTGTACAAAATATAGCTGAGCATGTCATGCACGCGGAACGTTATCGTGTGCCGGCACTAACATTAGAAAAAATTCAGCGCTGCAAGGCCGCAGGAGGGCGCGTGATCGCTGTAGGTACCACAAGCATACGAGCCTTAGAATCAGCCGCTCAGCCCGAACTCACTGAAGGGCACACTCTGAGCGACGGTAGCATAGAAGGCGACACACGCTTGTTTATCACCCCTGGCTATCGCTTTCATGGCATTGATGCCCTGATTACCAACTTTCACTTACCGCAATCTACCCTGCTCATGCTCGTGTCTGCTTTGGCTGGCATGACGCCCATACAAAGGGCTTATCAGCACGCCGTAGAGTCACGGTACCGTTTTTTCAGTTATGGCGATGCCATGTTTATTGAGTCTCCAAAATCATGAGTGGCTTAACATTCACCTTATTAGGCACTGATGGTGCCGCACGCCGTGCCCAGATCACACTTAACCACGGCACAGTGCAAACCCCCATGTTCATGCCGGTCGGTACCTATGGCAGCGTTAAAGCCTTGTTACCACACGAGCTAGAGGATAACGGAGCCCAAGTTATATTGGGTAATACCTTCCACCTTTGGTTGCGACCGGGCACGGATATTATGGATCGCTTTGGCGGCCTGCACGATTTTATGCAATGGCATAAACCCATTTTGACCGATTCAGGTGGGTTTCAAGTATTTAGCTTGCAAGGCATGCGAAAAATCACTGAAGAAGGGGTCAAATTTGCTTCGCCTATCACGGGCGAGCGTCTTTTTTTAACACCTGAAGAATCCATGCGTATTCAGCGGTCCCTGAATTCAGACATTGCCATGGTGTTCGATGAGTGCACGCCATACATGATCAACGATCGCCCTGCCACTCACACCGAAGCGGCCACATCAATGCGTATGTCGGCACGCTGGGCAAGACGCTCACGCGATAGCTTTATGCAACTGCAAAACCCCAATGCCCTTTTCGGCATTGTGCAAGGCGGCATGTACGAAGACCTGCGCGACGAATCCTTGGACAGCCTGGTGAACATCGGTTTTGAAGGTTATGCCATAGGTGGCCTGTCCGTCGGTGAACCCAAAGAGGACATGCTACGCATACTGGCCCACACAACGCCCAAAATGCCCACCCACGCCCCCCGCTACCTAATGGGAGTGGGTACGCCTGAGGATCTGGTAGAAGGCGTTAGCCAGGGTATAGACATGTTTGATTGCGTGATGCCCACGCGCAATGCGCGTAACGGGTGGCTATTTACTCGTTACGGCGACATAAAAATACGTAATGCCCGTTACAAAGATGACACCAAACCCCTAGACTCCGACTGTGGCTGTCACACCTGCCAACACTTTTCACGCGCGTATCTACATCATTTACAGCGAGTAGGGGAAATCACCGGCGCACGCCTCAACACCTTGCACAATGTGCATTTTTACTTGCAAATCATGCAAGAAATGCGCACCGCTATTGAAGAAAAGCGCTTTGAACAATGGCGCACACAATTCCATGCAGATCGTGCACGCGGAATAGATTAAGATTGTGCTTAGAACACAGACCTAAACTACCGCTACAATACACCGTCTGTTTTTAAAGTTTATCCAAATAAATACACAGGAGCCCTCATGTCCGTCGTTGACATTTTAACTGTACTGCCCGCCCAGGCCGAAGGTGGAAACCCCATCGTGGGTATGCTGCCACTGATCCTCATGTTCGTGGTTCTTTACTTCCTGATGATTCGTCCTCAGATGAAGCGCCAAAAAGAACACCGCAACCTGGTTGCGAACCTGAGCAAAGGCGACGAAGTAATCACGGCTGGTGGCATACTTGGAAAAATCACCAAGGTTCACGATAACTACATCAATGTTGAAATCGCAGACCTGGCCGACAAGCCTGTCGAAATCCTGGTTCAGCGCGCCTCAGTTACTTCTGTGCTGCCTAAAGGTACAATCAAAGCGATCTGATCAGTCTCATGCCCCGGATACCATTCCGGGGTTTGCTTATCTGCACCTGCCGTAAACACTCATGAACCGTTACCCACTCTGGAAATATCTCATCGTACTGGTGGCCCTTTTTATTGGCCTGCTGTACACCTTGCCCAACTTTTTTGGCGAATCACCTGCTGTACAGATATCTGGGGCGAAGTCCACTGTGCGCGTCGATACCGCTGTGCTCAGGCAGGTAGAGTCTTTACTCGAAAAAAACAATTTACCCAGCACCGGCTCTTACTTTGAGCAGATTGGGTCTATGGGCACCGCCCGTGTGCGGTTTGACTCCACCGACACTCAGCTAAAAGCCAAAGATCTTATCGAACGTGAGCTCAACCCCGAGCCCGCCACTCCCGATTACACCGTTGCGCTTAACCTTATCCCTGCCTCGCCTAACTGGCTGACCGCACTGGGTGCTAACCCCATGCACCTGGGTCTGGACTTGCGTGGTGGCGTGCACTTTTTGCTGCAAGTGGATATGGAAGGAGCATTAAGCGGCCGTTACGACAGTATGGCGACAGAAGCACGCACCTTACTACGCGATGCTAAGCTGCCCGTTGAACGCGTAGAACGCCAAGGCCTCAGCTTACAGCTGGACTTTGCCTCCAGCGAGCAACGCGATGCTGCCCTGACCGAATTACGCCACAACATGCCCGACTTAAGCTTTACGGCTCAGGGCGAGCAATTGCTGGCTCAACTGAACGAAACCGCGGTAGCGCAAGTACAAAACAATGCTCTGCGCCAAAACATCACGACGCTTTACAACCGGATTAACGAACTCGGTGTTGCTGAGCCGATTATTCAGCAACAGGGTAGCGACCGAATCATTGTGCAATTGCCAGGCGTTCAGGATGTGGCCAAGGCCAAAGAAATTCTAGGTCGTACCGCCACGCTAGAAATCCGCATGGTTGAAGACTCGCCAAGCGCCACCGCTGCCCTGAGCAGTGGCACTGTACCCTTTGGCCTTGAGCGTTACACCGAACGGAACGGTGTACCTTTGCTACTGCGTCGTCAGGTCGTACTGACCGGTGAAAACCTGCAAGACGCACAACCCGGACGCGATTCACAAACCCAGCAGGCCACTGTTAACCTTACTCTGGATAGCAAAGGCGCACGAATTTTCCGCGATGTTACCCGTAATAATATCGGTAAGCGCATGGCCATCGTCTTAGTGGAAAACGGAATGGGAGAAGTCGTTACCGCACCCGTTATCCGCTCAGAGATCCCTAACGGTCAGGTCCAAATCAGTGGCAGCATGACTGCCCAAGAGGCTGCGGATGTAGCCTTGCTACTTCGCGCTGGCTCACTCGCTGCCCCTATGAGCATTATCGAAGAACGCACCATTGGGCCTAGCCTAGGTGCCGATAACATCAAGCAAGGCTTTGACGCGACCTTATACGGTTTTATTGCCATCGCCATCTTCATCATCGTGTACTACCACCTGATGGGCGTGTTCTCTACGATTGGCCTGACTTTTAACGTTTTACTTCTGCTGGCTGCATTGTCTATGCTGCAAGCCACCTTAACCTTGCCGGGTATTGCCGCCATCGCCCTGACTCTGGGTATGGCTATTGATGCCAACGTACTGATTAACGAACGTATTCGAGAAGAACTGCGTAACGGAGCCAGTCCACAACAAGCCATACATCTGGGCTTTGACCGTGCCTGGGCGACTATTTTCGACTCCAACCTGACCAGCCTGATCGTCGGGGTAGCCCTGCTAGCCTTTGGCTCGGGCCCCATACGTGGCTTTGCCGTGGTGCATTGCATAGGCATACTCACCTCGATGTTTTCATCGGTGGTCGGGGTACGTGCCATGGTCAATCTGCGCTACGGCAATAAACGCCGCTTACAGCAGATTTCTATCGGCCAAGTTTGGAAACCGGAAGACAGCAAATAAACGCATGCAACGACCCGTCTGGGGCATCTAAGCATGCTGCATACGGGTCACTAACAGGCACATAAGTATCATGGAATTTTTTCGTATACACCGCACTATCCCGTTCATGCGCCATGCTTTGGTGCTGAACCTGATTAGTCTACTCACCTTTGTCGCAGCAGTTGCATTCATTTTGCTGCGTGGGTTTCACCTGTCTATTGAGTTCACAGGTGGAACCGTTATGGAAGTCCATTATCAGCAAAGTGTACAAGCCGACCAGGTAAGACAAACTGTACAAGGGCTGGGCTATAGCGACTTCCAAGTACAAAATTTCGGTACCTCGCAAGACATTATTATCCGCCTGCCCACCATTGAAGGCGAAGACAGCGGTCTGCAAAGTGATAAGGTCTTGCAAGCCTTACAAGTCACTCACCCAGACGTAGAGTTACGCCGCGTCGAGGTTGTAGGTCCACAAGTGGGCCGAGAGCTGCTGGAAAACGGACTCAAGGCACTGGCCTTTGTGGTGGCGGGAATTCTGATCTACCTAGGCTTTCGCTTCGAATGGAAGCTGGCTCTGGCCTGCGCCATTGCCAACTTGCACGACGTTGTCATTATTCTTGGATTTTTCGCCTTATTCCAATGGGAGTTCTCACTGTCCGTACTGGCAGGGGTACTGGCCGTATTGGGTTATTCTGTCAACGAATCGGTCGTCGTTATGGACCGTATTCGCGAAAACTTCCGTAAACAAAGAAAAATGGATGTGGCCGGCATTATTGACCTTTCCATTACCCAGAACATCTCACGTACCATCATTACCCACGGCTCCACCCAAATGATGGTGCTCTCCATGTTCTTCTTTGGTGGCCCCACCTTACATAACTTTTCCCTGGCGCTCACTATTGGGATCTGGTTTGGTATTTACTCTTCGGTTTTCGTTGCAGCGGCCATCTCCATGTGGCTGGGCGTAAAGCGTGAGGATCTGATCAAGCCCATTAAAAAAGACGAAGGCGATGTGATAGAAGGCGTAGAATAAGGCAAGCAAAAAGCCCGTTATGACATTGAACTGCACCCCAATAAATTGGACAGTAAAAAGTTAAGAGCGGAAGGCCTGAGTTCGGTATTGCACCAGACTCAGGCCTTTTAGTTTGAGTTTGATCCGTTCGTGATTGTAGTAATGGATGTATTGCCGGATACCTGCTTGTAGCTGCTCAATGCTGTCGAATCTGTTCAGGCAGAAGAACTCGGCCTTAAGTATACCGAAGAAGCTTTCTATCGCGGCGTTGTCCAGACAGTTCCCTTTTCTCGACATACTTTGCACGACGGCATGGTCACACAACATTTGGCGATAGCTGGGTTGTTGATAGTGCCAACCTTGGTCTGAGTGCAAGAGTGGCCTTGCTGACGGTTTAAGTCGCGAGAAGGCTTTTTGAAGCATTCCGCTCACCAAGCGGAACTTGGGACGCCGCTAAGTTTGCTAAACCACGATTTCACCGTTGTACAAGTCCATGATCGGCGAGAGGTACAGTTTTTCATGACCGACCTTAAACTCGGTCACATCGGTCACCCATTTTTGGTTCGGACACGCCGCTTTCAGTAGCAGAGCCAAGGGATACGCAGGCCTCAATCCAGTCACGACTTGCGCTTTTTCAGGGATACCGCACGTTTTTTCTGGATCAGGACATCGAGCTTTTTTAGATAGGCATTTTCCTTGAGCTTGCTCGTCGGTCTTTCAGTGCATCTATACCACCGACATCATACAGGCGTTTCCACTTGGAGATATGAGCTGCACAGCGAATGTCAAATATGGTAGCAGTCCACCGCACCGACAGCTCGTCGCGCTGCATGCACGTGAGCACGGTAAGCAGTATCGTAGCTGGCGCCCATGCGCCGCAGCCCCAGCGCCCCACTTGCGTACGGTTGCTTCGTCCGTGCCATGGGCCTGGCCAACGGCACGGAACCCACCAATCTGCCCCGATAGATAATCTAGCACTACTTTAAGCTTCTGTTGCTCGTCGTACTTGCTCATTGAAAACACCCTAAAAGTTAGGACAGATGTCCAACTTTTAGGATTCAGCTCACATCAACATAACGGGATTTTTTTATGCCAGTGTCATTAAACTCTCTACTCAATAAGACACTCGTCAGACAAATTACATTTACTGAAAGAAACGCTAACCTAAGAAAAAGGCTTAAAGAATCTTCTGCCGTATCGCATTCGAGAGCCACTCGGCTGCCCACACGAGCAATAAGATAATTAAAAAAATCACACTAACTTGGGGCCAAGCTAGCATATCTACAGAGGCCTGCAGTGGCAATCCCAAGCCTCCGGCGCCCACTATGCCCAATACTGTCGACTCGCGCACATTGAAGTCCCAGCGATACACGACACAGCCAACAATCGTAGGCGATAACTGGGGGATAAACGCGTAGCTAAGCACTTGGAGCGCACTGGCTCCGGTGGCACTCACGGCCTCTATGGGACGCTGATCCACCTCTTCTATGGCTTCGTATACTAATTTTCCAATGAAACCTATAGAGCGCAAGGCTATTGCGATTATGCCAGCCAAAATACCTGGCCCCACAATAGTGACCAACAACATGGCCCAGATTAAGGAATTAATAGAACGTGAGGCCACAATAATAAATAAGGCGACAGGCCTGCACAGCCAGGTACTGGGTGTCGTATTGCGCGCGGCCATAAAAGCAAGAGGTATGGCAATAACTGCCCCAATAATAGTGCCCAAGGTCGCAATATTCAGGGTATCCCACAAAGGCTGCCAAATGGCATCTAGGTATGACCAGCGCGGGGGCCACATACGTTGTGCCATGTCTAGGCCTGCCACCGGAGCATCCGATACAAATGCCCATATGGTGTGCTCACTAATGAGTTGCCAACCCCAAAAAAAAGCACCTGCCATAGCAAGCAATACCATATATTCACGGAATAGCTGCGCCCTGCTTTGACGGCGCCAGATGGTATGGGTAGCACTCATAAGTAACGACGCCTGATATACCCGGAGCTGTATTCACACAGCATCACAATAGCAATAATCAACAATAAAATAGCGGCGGCCGTATCGAACTCGTATCGATTAAATGCCGTATTCAAGCTGGCACCTATACCACCGGCTCCAACAATACCAATCACTGCCGACTCTCGAAAATTAATGTCCAAGCGGTAAACGCTTAAACCCACTAAACGGGGAGCGATTTGAGGCTGTACCGCATATACCAAAACCTGCCACCAACTGGCTCCTGTTGCTCGCACCGCCTCTATTTGAGCAAATTGTATGGTTTCAATTTCATCGGCCATTAATTTGCCAAAAAAACCAATCGTGGCAATCACCAAGGTGAGCATGCCTGCAAATGGCCCAAAACCAAACATTTTGACTAAGAAGATAGCAATAATCAGTTCAGGCAAGGCACGGGACGCAGAGATAACAAACCGGCATATCTGCACTAACCAGAAAGGACTGATATTACGCGCTGCCCCCAAACCAAAAGGCAGACTAACGGCCACCCCTAAAACGGTGGCAGTCAGCATCATAGCGAGGCTTTCCAGCATGCCCTGACGGATCTCCCCCCAGCGACTGCTGAAATCAGGTTGAGTAAAAGCAAGAACAAAGCGCCAGCCGCGCTCTGCTCCCTCGCTTACACGCTGATAATTGATGTCGATAGAACTGAGCGCCACATACACATAAAGCAAAGCAACTGCATACAGTACGTAACGCACACCGGTAGAAGGTATCCAACGCGGCTTATGCCACTGAGCACTTGCACTCATGCCGCGGCCCACTGTAAATCGGGCTCGGGCTCCTGACACTCTTGAGCAGTAGCCTGCGTTTGCCAGTCCTCCGTACCATAAATGTGACCTAATACCGTTTGGTCCAGACCCGCCGGTGGGCCATCGTAAACAAGCTCCCCCTTACGCAAACCCACCACTCTATCCACATAGCGCAAGGCTAAGGCCACATCATGGATATTAATAATGGCGGACAAGCCTTGCTCGCGGCACATATCACACAGCAAGCGCATAATCTGGCGCGCCGTTTTAGGGTCCAGGCTAGCCGTAGGCTCATCCACCAGCAGGAGTTCGGGCTGCTGAATCAGGGCACGTGCAATACCCACACGCTGTCGCTGCCCACCTGACAGGGCATCCGCACGCTTGTTCTCAAAGCCTTGTAAACCGACGCGATGCAAGAGTTCAAAAGCATGCTGGATATCTGCCGCTGGAAAGCGCCTACGCCAAGCCTGCCAAAAACTGACATACCCTAAACGTCCACTCAAGATATTTTCCATGACACTTAAACGCTCTACCAGCGCATACTCCTGGAAAATCATACCCAAGCGGCGCCGCACACGACGTAGCTCTTTAGGCGCTAGGCCCAGCAATGACTGCCCATGTAATTGCACAGTGCCGGAACTGGGCTCGACCAAGCGGTTCACACACCGTATCAATGTGCTTTTGCCAGCCCCTGAGGGGCCAATCAAGGCAATGACTTGCCCCGCTGGCACATCCAGACTGACTTGATTCAAGGCCACATCGCCCGCGCCATAGCGCTTAGTCAAGCCCTGTATGCGTAATAAGGGCGCTGTGGCCTGTGGCGTTAACAGTGAGCCCGCCATTATTTGCAACTGTACTGCACATTCATGGCAGCATCGATATCACGTACAACCGCCCAGTGCTCTTTGTAGGTAATGGGGATAAAGGCTTCTTGAGCGGGCTGCGCCTTCCCAAACTCTTCCAGAAGCTTGGTACCGTCCCAGTTAAAACTGAAAAAAGCCTCTTGGATTTTTTCGGCTAATTCAGGTTTCAGATTATGGGCATAACCATAACCAGTCGTCGGGAAAGAATCAGACTTATAAATCGAACGCAGCTTGTCAGCCTCGACCACATTACGTGCAATCATGCGATTGAGCACGGAGTTGGCAATGGCCGCAGCGTCGTAGTCTTTATTAGCAACACCAATAATGGAGTTATCGTGCTTGCCCGAAAATGCTGGCGTGTAATCGCGCTCGGCCTGCATCTTATATTGACTCGCCAATAAAGCGGAAGGTGCTTTAAAACCTGAGTTGGACGTTTGCGAGGTAAACGCGATAGTTTTTCCTTTTAGATCTTCTATTTTTTGAACAGCACTATCGCTTGGAACAATAAATTCCATTTCGTAACCATATGCGCCCTGCTTATCGGCCATCATGGTGAACGGTACAAAACCGGCACAATTGACTGCCAGCGGATTACTGCCGGTATTAAAGCCTGCCACATGCAATCGGTCCGAACGCATTGCCTCTAACTGTGCCGCATTCGACTGCACCGGGAAAAACTGCACTTTTTTACCCGTGACTTTAGCCAGATGTTGTAAAAATTCGTCCCATACACCACGGTATACTTCAGGGTCTTCCACAGGCGTGTACGCAAAAACGAGCGTATCGGGATCTATCCAGTCCTTAGGGTCTGTGGGGGCATCGGCCACCAGATCACCGTTACGGTCGCAGTAGCGGGCATCCAGACTGCCCGGCTGGCACTCCTGAGCCTGAACGAAGGCTGTACTCACAAGACTGCCCATCCCCAATGTCAAACCTAGCAAAATTTGTTTCATGGCTATACTTTTCCAATAAGAAAGTTCCCGAACATTTTGCTGTGTAGATATGACAAGCAAATGAAAGCGCCGGACCAACCCCACATGCCCTACTTGCCATGTACGCATTGCCCCTCAAATCCATCAATACGTATGACGGCACCTCCTACACCTATTAGGGGCGCAGTTTGAGCGTTATAATTAAGAATTAACTTTTTTGCCCGCGGGATATACACCCGTTACGGCCCTAACTATGTCCGATACCCTCATTACACCTGAATCCAGTATTGATGCTGGCAAACCTGCTGTACGTAAACTTTTTATTCGCACTTTTGGCTGTCAAATGAACGAGTACGACTCGGACAAAATGACCGATGTGCTCAATGAACAGCACCCCATAGAACTCACCGACAAGCCCGAAGAAGCCGATATCATTTTGTTTAACACCTGTTCTGTGCGCGAAAAGGCACAAGAAAAGGTCTTTTCTGATTTAGGACGTGTGCAGCACCTTAAGGCTCAGAATCCCAAACTGCTTATCGGGGTCGGTGGCTGTGTAGCCAGTCAGGAAGGTGAAACCATTATTCGTCGCGCGCCCTATGTCGATGTCGTGTTTGGTCCACAAACCTTACATCGCTTACCCGAGCTCATTAAGCAGCGCCGCCAAAGTGGCCGTGCTCAGGTCGACATCAGCTTTCCCGAAATCGAGAAGTTCGACGCCCTGCCACCGGCCCGTGTAGAAGGCTTCAGCGCTTTTGTCTCTATTATGGAAGGCTGCAGTAAATATTGCAGTTTCTGTGTTGTTCCTTACACGCGTGGCGCCGAAGTCTCCCGCCCTTTCGATGACGTACTCATGGAGGTCGCAGACTTGGCCGACCAAGGAGTGCGCGAAGTCACCCTATTAGGGCAGAACGTGAACGCCTATCGTGGCCCCATGGGTAACGATACTGACGAAATCGCAGACTTCGCTATGTTGCTGGAGTACGTGCATGAAATACCCGGTATTGAGCGTATTCGTTATACGACCTCGCACCCCAAGGAAATGACTACCCGCCTCATTGAAGCGCATGGAAAGCTGCCCAAGTTAGTGCCGTTTTTGCATTTACCGGTTCAAGCAGGTAGTGATCGCGTCTTAGCGGCCATGAAGCGAGGCTATACCAGCCTAGAGTTTAAATCTATCGTACGGCGCTTACGTGCAGCACGTCCCGGTATCGTGCTTTCCTCTGATTTCATCGTTGGCTTTCCTGGCGAGACTGAAGAAGACTTTCAAAAAACACTGAAGCTCATCCGTGACGTTAACTTTGATCAGTCCTTTTCCTTTGTTTACTCAAGACGTCCAGGTACTCCGGCTGCCGACTTAGAGGACACAAGCAGCAAAGAAGAAAAGCTGAACCGTCTACATCGCCTGCAAGCCCTGATCAATGAACAGGCAAAAGCCATTAGTCTGGAAATGTTAGGCAGCACACAGCGTATACTAGTCGAAGGACTATCACGCAAAAGCGATACCGAACTCATGGGACGCACCGAGAACAATCGGATCATTAACTTTCCCGGTCACTCGCGCCTCATTGGACAAATCATTGATGTACGGGTCACTGACGTACTGACGAACACCTTGCGAGGTGAAATCATCACTACAGAGCATACGAGCTCCCCCGCATGACAAAAAGCAGACTGCCTGTCAGCATACGTTTAGAAGGTGACAACACTCACCTGCTGAACCTATGCGGACCGCTGGACGAAAATCTCAAGCAGATCGCCATGGCCTACGATGTGATATTACGTCGTCGTGGCAGCCACGTGTCACTAGAGGGACACCGGGCCGAGCAGGCTGGACGCACTTTGCAATGGTTTCATAACCGTGCCGTGCATCAGGCATTAAGCATCGAGGACATACAACTAGGCTTGGTCGAGCTGGGTGCTACCCAGCAAGCCCAAGACGAGCCTGAAGCCACTGTAGAGGTTGCCAAGCCACTGCCGGAACTCCCTCCTCCTGGACAGGAAAATCTGCTTTTACGCACTCGCAAACGTGACTTACGACCACGCACTCCACGGCAAGGTCAGTACATACAACAAATCCTGAACCACGACATCACCTTCGGTGTCGGACCTGCAGGTACTGGAAAAACCTGGTTAGCGGTAGCCTGTGCTATCGACGCCCTAGAGCGTGAGTCCGTACAACGCCTGATTCTGACTCGACCTGCGGTAGAAGCCGGTGAACGTCTAGGCTTTTTGCCCGGTGATCTGGCGCAAAAGGTAGATCCTTACCTGCGCCCCCTCTACGATGCCCTGTACGATCTCATGGGTTTTGAAAAGGTACAGCGACTCTTTGAAAAACAAACCATAGAAATCGCCCCCTTGGCCTACATGCGCGGCCGCACACTCAATCACGCTTTCGTTATTCTGGATGAAGCTCAAAACACGACGCCAGAACAAATGAAAATGTTTCTGACGCGAATTGGATTTGGCAGCAAAGCCGTTATTAATGGCGACCCCAGCCAAATAGACCTGCCTCGCGGCCAAGGTAGTGGCCTCAGTCACGCCACCCATGTGCTACGTCACGTATCTGGCATTGCCACCACTCAATTTACTAGCCGCGATGTTGTTCGCCATCCCCTAGTTGCCCGTATTATCGATGCCTATGACAAAGCCGACTCCTAGCCTCTCGTTCAGCGTGCAATACGGCGTGCCTTGCGATGCAGAACTACCTCGATGGCGTCTGCGCCGTTGGGCTCAAGTTGCCACTGAGGTTATCGCCGAAGAGTGGCTAGCCTTTGGTGGAGAGCTGCATGGCCTAAGTCTGACAGTGCGTATTGTCGACGCCCAAGAGGGACAATCGCTGAATCGCGAGTATCGCCAAAAAGATTATGCAACCAATGTGCTCACCTTTGAATACGGTGCTGACCCTGAGCATATTTGGCACGGTGACATCGTATTGTGTCTGCCTATCCTCCAGGCCGAAGCCGCGCAGCAAGGAAAGCCGCTGTTGCACCATGCAGCACACTTACTCATACACGGCTGTTTACATGCTGTGGCCTATGATCATGAAGATGAAGAAGACGCCGAACACATGGAAGGCCTAGAAATAGAGATACTCTCCAGACTAGGAATTTCTGACCCATATCAGCACGATTAGCTGTAGTGGTCGCATTTTTCGGTTATGCTAAGTTCTTCCTTAACTCGTCCCACGGACAATGTCAGACTCTGCCCCCGAACCCGATCCCCGCTCCGCTAAATCGAGCGCCGCTAGTCCTCTAGAACGTCTGAGTGCGTTTTTTAGTCGTAAAACCGAGCCCGAAGATCGCGAAGACATCAAATCCATTCTGGATTCTGCCCATCAGCGTCATATTCTTGACGATGAGTCCTACACCATGATTGAAGGTGCGCTGGACATGGCGATTAAAACAGTCGCCGACGTCATGGTGCCACGCTCAAAAATCGACATGCTGGACATCAGCAAGCCGCTTAGCGAGCTGCTCCCTTACATCATTGAAACTGGGCATTCACGCTTTCCCGTTTACGAGCACGAGCGCGATAATATCGTGGGTATTCTTCTAGCCAAAGACTTGCTTCTGTCTATCGCTAACCCCACTATAGATTTACGCCCCTTAGTCAGACCGGCGGTGTTTATCCCCGAGACCAAGCGCCTTAATGTACTGTTGCATGAATTCCGTAGCAGCCGTAATCACTTGGCCATGGTCATCGACGAACATGGTGGCACTGCTGGACTCATCACCATGGAAGACGTGCTGGAGCAAGTCGTTGGTGACATCGAGGACGAGTACGACGAGGAAGCCGAACAAACCATCTTTCAGGCCGGCCCTGATAGCTGGCGCGTCATGGCACTGACCGAAATCCCCGACTTTAACGACGCTTTCGATACCAAGTTGCCCAACGACGACTTCGACACCATAGGTGGCTGGCTAGCCTCGCGTCTCGAACATATACCTCGTCGTGGCGACGTCGTGCAGTATGGCCCCATTAGCATTACAGTCGTGCGTGCCGATGCCAAGCGCGCACTTTGGTTACACGTACAGCGACAACATGCAGCAGAACACGCCGATCAGCACGCCAGCGACGCCTAAGGCCAAGCTAAATTTCAGTATCTATGTGCTTTTAGCACTGCTTGGGGCCTTGCACTCGTTCAGTTTTGCACTAGGGTTTTTACCGGCCTGGTTTTTACCCTTCTTGCAAATCTGTCTGTTTAGTATTTTCACCATACAGATTTATCGTGCGCCATCGGTAAAAAGTGCTTTGCTACGCAGTTGGGTCTTTGCCTTTAGCTTTTTACTCACCGGCATTATATGGCTACAAAACAGCATGCATGTTTACGGCCATATGCCTGTGGCACTGGCTGTACTCGCCGTCGCCCTGTTTGCCGCTGCCTTGGCAATCATCCCCGCCCTGAGCACTGCCCTATTCAGCTTTCTACAGCAACGCCAGACACGCCATCTTGGCTGGCTCCAGGCTCTTTTGCTAAGCGCCACCTGGGCCAGTTGCTGGACCTTAGCCGAATGGGTACGCGGCACCTTATTTACAGGCTTCCCGTGGTTAAACATCGCTTACGCCCATCTGGATGGCCCCTTTATTGGTTGGGCCCCTCTTATGGGTGCATATGGGCTAGCCTGGATTGCCGCTTTTACTAGCGCTGCCATTGCCACACTCGTTATATATCGTGACACTCTTGCGCCTCAAGCCAGTGCTGGCAGCTTCGGCCTTGCCTGCTTACTGGCATTACTAGGGCTAGGCCTGCAATACATATCTTGGTCGCGCCCCAACGGTGAGCCCTTCATCGCCAGACTGGTACAAGGCAATATTTCTCAGGCAGAAAAATTCGACCCCAATGCCATCCATCAAGGCATACAGCACTATTACCAATTAGCGAGCACACCCAGTAAAGACCAAGCCAGCACACCCTCTCTCATCGTACTGCCCGAAACCGTTATCCCTCTCTTTCAGGACAGCTTCGACGGTATTTTTTGGTTGGAATGGGTAGGCTTAGCAAAACAGTTCAACGCACAAGTCCTGCTGGGCATACCCCTAGTACAAGCAAAAAACGACCAAGGGCGCCCAGAGACATACACAAACAGCTTAATTGCCATTGATCCCACCACCCAGGCGGACAGCATTATACAGGCCGACATTCCCGCCTATCATAAATACCACCTCGTCCCTTTTGGCGAGTTCATTCCCCCGGGATTTCGCTGGTTTGTCGACATGATGCAAGTACCCTTGGGAGACTTCACACGTGGAGACCTGCCCCAGTCTGGCTTCACACTGGCCACGCAACGCATCGCTCCTAACATCTGCTTTGAAGACGTCTTTGGCGAAGAAATTCGTCAAGCGGTATTACCCTCTCCAGTTTCCACGGGAGCCAATGTACTGGTCAACGTCAGCAATCTGGCATGGTTCAGTAGTTCGCGAGCCTTGTATCAGCACCTGCAATTTTCCCGCCTACGCGCCATAGAAACTGCTCGCCCCATGTTGCGCGCCACCAATACAGGGATAACGGCTGCCATTGATGCGGATGGTTATGTCCGAGCGGCGCTTAGCCCTCAGCAAGTAGGCATACTGGATGTTGAAGTACAGGGGCGCAGTGGACTGACCCCCTATGTAAAATGGGGAAACTGGCCTGCGCTGGCCTTGATATGGTTATTTTTAATCGTAGCCCTGCTGCCACAAAAAGCGCATCAACAGGCTAAGGACGAGTAAATAAAGCAGCTCGTTCCAGCACTTCCGCCCAGCGAACTGCCTCATTGTCATTCCACTCCTTGCACCAGGCCTCGAACTCTTGCGCGGGTACAGGTGGAGAACACCAGAACCCTTGCAACATATCACAGCCGATCTGCCGCAATAGGGTAACTTGCTCGGGCTTATCTACCCCTTCGGCCACGACGCCTAAGCCAAGGGTGTGTGCCATAGCGACCATAGCCTGAATCAAAGCCATATCCTCAGAGCAAGTGGCTAAGTTACGGATATAACACTGGTCAATTTTTAATAAACTAATCGCAAAGCGCTTCAGATACGATAATGAGGAATAACCTGTGCCGAAGTCATCCAGAGCTACACCTATATTATGATGACGCAACTTACGCAATTGAGCCATGGTTTGCTCTTGGTTATCCAGCAAAAGCCGCTCCGTAATTTCCACAATTAAGGCTTCGCCCTCAATGCCTTCCTCTTGTAGAAAGGCAATCCAATCGTCTACGCAACTGGTGTCCAGCTTAAGCTGAGCCGCCGACACATTGATACTGATCTGAAAGTGGGGATCAAGGTACTTGCGCAGATAGGCTGCCTGCAATGCTGCGCTTTTCAGTACCCACTCGCCAATCGCAACAATAAGGCCGGAGTCTTCTGAAAATGGAATGAACTCGGACGGTGGAACCAAACCTAACTGCGGATGATCCCAACGAATTAGCGCTTCCGCTTTACTCACACGCCCTGTTTTCAAATCCAGCACAGGCTGATAATACAAACAAAACTGCTGCTCTTCGATAGCTGTTTGTAGATCCTGGGAAAAACGCATACGCGCCTGTACAGCCTCTCCCATGGCGGGCAAAAAACGGCAGTATTGATTTCGTCCACAGGCTTTGGCTGCATACATCGCCATGTCTGCATTTTTTAGCAACTCGCCGGCATCCTTGCCATCTTCGGGGTAAAAAGTCACTCCCAAACTAGCGGAGACCGTCGCTGTATTATTACCCAGCACAAAAGGCCGCGACACACACTTAAGCATGTCTTGGCAGATACGATCTACTACTTTTTCGTTGGTAATATCGGCCACAATCACCGTAAATTCGTCGCCCCCAATACGGGCGACGGTGTCAGAGTCACGCACACAGCCCTGCAAACGCATCGCTACTTCTTGCAGTAGTGCATCCCCTTCCTTATGCCCTAATGTGTCATTCACATCCTTGAAGTAATCCAGATCCATGAAGATCAGGGCAAATGCCAGGCCATTATGGCGCGACTTGTCCATCGCCTGTTTTAATCGGTACTGGAACATTTGGCGGTTCGGCAGACCTGTTAAATGATCATGGTGAGCCTGCTTCCACATTTGTACCTCGCGCTCTTTGTGCGAAGTCAGGTCAGTGAACAAGCCAATAAATCGATAGACCGTACCATCCGGGTTCCAGGCCGTGCTGATTGTTAGCCGTTCAGCAAACTCACTACCATTTTTGCGCTTGCTCCAGATGTCTCCTTGCCAGCGCCCCGACTCCATAACCTGCAACCACAACATTTTATAAAAATTGTCGCCCTGCCGATCTGAGCCCAACCTACTTAAAGGGCTTCCACGTACCTCTTCCAAGCTATAGCCGCTAATCTGACTAAATGCAGGATTCGCATCCACGATGACCCCATAGCGATCGGTCACCACAATAGCTTCGCTTGTATTGTTATACACCACCGCGGCCAAACGGCTATTGACCTCGCTACGAACACGATGGCTGATATCCTGCACTAAAGCGAATGTACTAAGCACCCCATCCACGTTCATGGCTTGCTGGCAAATTTCCACATCAATGTGACTGCCATCTGCACATAAAGCACGAGTCTCATAACGCTTGCTTCCCGCATGTGTCGTGTGCCCGCCTTTAATGACCGTGCTTAAAGAAGGAAAACGCGGCTCGAGGAACACCTCACTCACTAGCAACTTATTTTTAATGTGTCCACGCTTATAGCCTAGGCTCTGCGCTAACTTCCGATTAATAAACGTAAATTTATTATCACTCGCTATATAGACCCCGACCAAAGGGTTGGTGCTTAACTGCTTATAGGTGCGTTGCAACTGCCCTAATTCATGCTGTTGATCGTGCAGTTGTCCTAATAGCCTTTGTATACGCTGATTACCCTGATGCAGTGCCCGAGCAAGAACACCATACTCAAACAAGCCATGCGTACTTTCTGAGTTCTCAACCAGTGTAAGCGGCTCTAACCCTGCATCAGCCTGTCGAACCAAGCTTAACAAGGGTAGCAAGGCGTAATGACGAAAGAAAAAATAAGCCCCTAATAAGGCTATACCGTTGAGCAGTAAAAGCCCTAGCACCCAAAGTTGATGACGATGCTCCAATTGACCCTGCGCCTGCATGTAGGACAGCATAAGCTGGAACGCACTGTGTACATTTAACAAGCTTTGAGCCTGTAAGTGCTCTTGTGGCAAATTAAGGTCTAGTGCTACTACGTATTGTTTACGACTGCTCCAGTCAGTCTCTAACTGCTCTAGCATCTGCTCAAACTGTGGCGCTAAAGCAGGTATGTATCCTTTAGTGGTAGAGCCACCATGGCGCAGCGCATGCAGTAAGTCATCCACACGCTGCATTGCAGCATCCGCACCAAGCTGTGTGTCACGCGTATAGCTTTGGTTGAGCACGACCAGCTCGTCGAGCACCAAAGCAGTAGCTTGCGTGACGGATTGCTGATGGTGTTGTGCATGCAAACCCCACACGCTTATGCTTAACACCACAAATAAGCCTCCGAGCATCAGCACAATAAGGTGCTTCAGGCTGAGGCCTTGAGTTGCTTTGCTTAAAGATGGGCTCAACATACTTGAGTAGGGCTTCACAAACATGACACAAGTGGAAACAATGCACTTAGTAAACAGATTGTAATGAAAAACGCTACAAAACGTAATTGTTGCAATTAAAAATCTAATGACTGAGCATACCACTAGTGCCCTGAAAGCCAGCATCTATTATGGTACAGGCTATGCACATAGAGAATATAAAGCTACTCACGGGAGCTTTCTTGTAAACAATGACCACAAAAACCAACAATTAGTCTATAAATATACGACTTTTTCTAAGGCTATCTAAGGCCTCCCAGCCTGATCTTAGCTGTTCCCCATCACATAGCCCTTCAGGTCTAGTAGATATATGGCATAGAACGAGAGCAGCTAAGCATTTCTTCACTTACTAAGCGCGTATCCGCTTTAACATGGGCTAAACGGTAAACGCTATGGACACACCTTTATTGAAGAGAAATGAGCACACTAGCCGGGCGATCCCTCCGTACCAGCCGCTTAAATCCTCTCAAATATCGAGTTTCCCCTCTTTTTTTAACTTTAAACAAGAAAGTGCTTGCAATAAAAAACTAGATGGGTCATAATCTTATTTCTTCGCAAGGCAACTTTCAAAACACATTGATTGTTACCTGAAAAACGGGGGTATAGCTCAGCTGGGAGAGCGCTTGCATGGCATGCAAGAGGTCAGCGGTTCGATCCCGCTTACCTCCACCAAAACGAAGAAACGCAGTACGTACAGTCCCCTTCGTCTAGAGGCCTAGGACACCACCCTTTCACGGTGGGTACAGGGGTTCGAATCCCCTAGGGGACGCCACAATTTAGTGGCCAACGCTGCGGAGCGGTAGTTCAGTTGGTTAGAATACCGGCCTGTCACGCCGGGGGTCGCGGGTTCGAGTCCCGTCCGCTCCGCCAACAAATTCCTGAAAAGGGTTAGCTGCTCAAGCACTAACCCTTTTTAATTGAATGTTAAGTACTGTCTTAACAGTCCTACGTCCCCTTCGTCTAGAGGCCTAGGACACCACCCTTTCACGGTGGGTACAGGGGTTCGAATCCCCTAGGGGACGCCACTATCTAGTGGAAAATGCTGGAGCGGTAGTTCAGTTGGTTAGAATACCGGCCTGTCACGCCGGGGGTCGCGGGTTCGAGTCCCGTCCGCTCCGCCAGCACTTTTCCCCATACCTCATATCCCCACATCGCAACACAGTACTGCATATATATTTATGCTGAACTCCTGTGCGCTCGTCTTGGCTCAGAATACCACTCGTCATTGACTTGCGATTTTGCCAAGGCCTAAGCATTTTTAAGGCTTATAGTCTGTGTACTTGCTTAGACAGGCCCACCACTCGGCTATTTTTACTTCAAACAGTTGACCACACTTGCCAAAACTCTATTAACAATGCTATAGTCGCTTTCTTGTCGGGGCGTAGCGCAGCCTGGTAGCGCATCTGGTTTGGGACCAGAGGGTCGTAGGTTCGAATCCTATCGCCCCGACCAATATATAGAAACCGTTTATAGATTATTTCTTTAAACGGTTTTTTTATGCCTGCTCTCTTCCTATCAAATTCCTGCCCACCCAGCCAATCCTAGCTGCGAACTGATTTACAATCCTGATAGTCCACTTAGTACAAACCAAAGGGAAGTCATGCTCGCACAAGAAGATTTGGGCAAACTGCTACTACGTCTGTTAGTAGGCGGATTACTGCTGCTACACGGTATCGCCAAGATTCGTTTTGGCATTACCGGTATAGAAAAAGCCATGCTAAATCAGGGACTTCCAGCCTTTCTAGCGTGGGGCGTATATATAGGTGAAGTCTTAGCTCCACTGCTGTTACTGCTTGGTGTACACGCTCGCCTAGGTGCATTACTGATCAGTATAAATATGGTGGTAGCCATTACATTGATGCACTCACATCAACTCAGCAGCTTTAATGCCAGCGGTATTTGGACTCTTGAACTACAAGCATTTTTCTTATTTACTGCGCTCAGCAGCGCCTTACTGGGGCCAGGCCGATATAGTTTTGGCAACCCTGGCCGCTGGAACTAAGTCTTAAGTACCGACAGATACAGACGCATGCACAGCCCGCCATGCGTCGAACGCCCGGCCTCTAAGCGGCCTTGATATGCCGAGACCAACTCGCTAACTATATCCAAACCTAAGCCAAAACCGGGGTGTCGCTCATCCAGACGCTGACCACGCCTAAAAATACTTTGCAGATTTTCCTCAGCCAGCCCCGGACCATCATCTTCCACGATAATGATGAGGCTCTGCTGGTTTAGCTTAACCGTACACCAAACCTGCGTGCTGGCCCACTTACACGCATTATCCAGTAAGTTGCCCACCATTTCCTGCAGATCTTGCTCCTCGCCTCGAAAAATTAGTTCTTGATTATCCTGCTGTAGGCTAAGCGTAATCGGCGCATAAATTTTTTCCATCACTCTGCACAAAGAGCTCAACACAGGGTAAATCACCGTGCGCACCCCCACTGTGCGTATCGCACTGGCCCGAGCTCGATTTAAATGATGGTCCACTTGGCGCCGCGCCACGGCTACTTGCTCTTGTACAAGTTTGGCCAGATCTGGATCTTCAGCATCGGCAGCATTGGCCAATATACTCAGTGGCGTTTTCAAAGCATGCGCCAAATTACCAGCCTGCGCTCTAGCACGGCCTACCATTTGCTCGTTAACAGTAAGGACTTTATTAAAATCCTCCACCAAAGGCTGCACCTCGGAAGGAAAACGACCTTGTACTGTACGACTACGCCCTTGCTGCACATCCAGCAGCCGTTCTCGCAAGGCACGCAATGGATACAGGCTTAATAACAACTGCATCAACACAGCCAGCATCAAACCGGCCACTAAACCGCCCAAAGACCAGAACAATAGGCGGTGTAAACGCTGCAACGGTTCAGCCACTAAGCGCAAATCGCCCGCCACCGTAATACTCAAGCGCCTGCCCAGCTCATCCAAGCCCTCTAAGGTTTGAGTCAAGGCCAGCAAGTGCTGGTGTTCTGGTCCATCTATGGTCTGCACACCCGCCTGCTGCTTGCTTAAGCTCAGCACATCATCCCATAAAGAGGTAGAGCGCAGCACCACACGCCACGCTTGCGCCTCACTTAAGGCTATCTGCCAGTACATGCCAGAGTAAGGCTGCTCAAACAGAGGGTCACTTAAACGTGCAGCAAGAGTTAAGTGCTCTAGATCATCCAGATTCACATCTGCCATGATTTGGTCCATATGCGTTTGCAGGGTGACCTCAAACTGCTTATAGACATGGTCTTGAAACAGGCGATACAAACCAAAGCCGGCCACGCCGACCAACAGCAGAATCCAGAGCAAAGTGCCTAATAACAAGCGGCCTTGTAAAGACTTGGGACCTAATGCTAGACGCCAGTTTTTCATGAATCGGGCGCAATCAACTTATACCCTAGCCCACGTACAGTTTCTATGTAATGAGCAGGTAACTTCTTACGCAAACGGCCTATAAATACTTCTATGGTGTTGGAGTCGCGCTCAAAGTCCTGGGCATACAAATGCTCCGTTAGGTCCGAGCGTGAAAACACCTTACCCGGATGGTGCATCATAAACGCCAGCAGTCGGTACTCATGGCTGGTCAGACTCAGCTCAGTACCGGCATAGGTCACCTGACTACTCACAGTATCTAGGCTAAGTTCCCCCACAAGCAGTTGCGCAGAAACCTGACCGGCAGCACGTCGCAACAAGGCTCGCAAGCGCGCTAGCAACTCTTCCATGTGAAAAGGCTTGGATAAGTAATCGTCGGCCCCCGCATCAATACCGGCCACCTTTTCGTGCCAGTCACTGCGCGCGGTCAAAATCAGTACAGGTAGACTCACTCCCGCCGAGCGCCACTTACGCAAGACGGACAAACCATCCAGACCTGGCAGACCCAGATCGAGTATGGCCGCATCATGCACTTGCTCCGCACCCTGATACCAGGCCTCATTACCCTCGGCAGCATGCTGCACCACATATCCAGCGCGCTCAAGCGCGGTTTGAATTTGAGTGGCCAAGGTAGGCTCGTCTTCCACTAATAAAATACGCATACGCTTCAATACACTCGTTTAGGTTTATGCGGACCACGAACACGAAGCACCTCTGCCGTCAAAGCATCTACCTTTAGACGTAACAGTAAACGTTCATCTTGCAGTATACGCAGATCGTAGACCCAAATTTGAAACTGAGGGTCGAACGCAAACTGCACCCTCAAAATACGCCCAGGAAATTGCGGCCGAATGAGCCTCAACACCTGCCCTAATGGCATCGCCTCGCCTTTGCGCACGGCCTCGCGAGCTAGATCATGCCCACGATACATAGGCCCAGCAGACCGTCGCTTGTCAGCCTCGTGACGCTCATGAAAAGAGGAAGACGAAGACAGCTCTTGCATCCACGCAAAATCAGCCCAACGGTGATCGGCAGTCAACGTGTGCGCCTGCAATAAGCCCAAGTGTCCCCACATCAACATCAAGCCGCACACTAATGTGCGTACCCCAGTAGGCATGCCCCACCTCAAATTTATGTATATCTAGACCCTGTATACCAAGATGCACCTGAACAGACGATGAATATCGGCTTCAGCATGAATTCAGACAACGCTAGGCACAATGATACTCACTTGTCCTTTACACATGAACTGCAAGGAGTCATACATGATGAAAAAACACATACTAGCCAGCATTATTAGCCTAGGCTTACTGAGCAGCACAGCAGGCTGGGCACAGGAAGCAGCCAATCCAAGCCAAACCAGCACAGCCACTACGCAACACAGCGAGGCAAAGCACACGCGCCTAACGGCTGAGCAGTTGCAAGACATCTCTCCTATTTATGAGCAATTGAAAAAAGACGGGTACACCAAAGTAGCGAGCATCATGCAAAGCTCGCGGGGTGTAAAAGCGATCGTAATCAATGACAAAGGGGAGATTGTGCGTCTTAAAAAGGCTGCTGACAGTCAAGAGTTCAGCACCTGGGAGCCACGTAAAAAAGACAAACGTGGACATCGTCACCAACGCAAAGAACACGCCAAAACACCGGCCGCTTAACCAGCTATTTACATCCGAGTATCGCCTGCCCTGTTAAGCACCGGGCGGGCGATAGTGATTTATACGTATAGGTATCACTACGAAAACCTACTATTATTTAAAGTACCCGTTGTAATGTGTAATGTCTCAAGGTGTACCTATGCTCAACTCAAGTCTGGACTATGAAAACAATCGACAAAGCTTTAACTGGTCTATTCCTGAGCACTACAACATCGCCCATGATGCATGCGACAAATGGGCAGACGGTTCCAATAAGCTGGCTCTAATTCAAGAAGACAGCACCGGACAGACTCAGCATTACAGCTTCGATCAACTGAAAGCCTGGTCAGATCAGTTCGCCAGCGGCCTTCAGGCCCAGGGTATTAGCCAAGGTGATCGGGTAGGCATACTCTTGGCACAAGGCGTAGAAACGGCCATTGCCCATCTTGCCGTCTACAAAATCGGGGCTATCGCCATGCCCTTATTTTCCCTATTTGGATTTGATGCCCTGCAACACCGTCTGCTAGACTCGGGCGCTCGGGCACTTATTACCAACCGTGATGGTCTACAAAAAATAAGCCATATCCACGCTCAGCTACCCGAGCTCAAACGCATTTATTGCATCGACGACAATCCAGAACAAACGCTGAGTGCGCATGATTTTTGGCAAATTATCCATGCGGCCAAACCGGGACAGCCCAACAAAGTTACCACCAAAGCAGACGATCCAGCCCTATTAATCTATACCTCGGGTACGACCGGGTCCGCCAAGGGAGCCTTGCATGCGCACCGTGTCCTATTAGGGCATTTACCTGGCGTAGAGATGTCCCACAATTTCCTGCCTAATAATGCAGAACTCATGTGGACTCCCGCTGATTGGGCCTGGATAGGCGGCCTGCTAGATGTACTGCTCCCTGCCTGGCACCATGGCATCCCTGTGCTGGCTCACCGGTTCGAAAAGTTCACTCCTGAGGCCGCTTGCGATCTCATGGCTAGACACGGCGTCACGCATACATTTTTGCCGCCTACCGCTTTGAAATCCTTGCGCCACCTCAGTAACATCACACAAACCTGGCCACTCAAACTGCGCTCTATTGCCAGTGGAGGCGAGTCTTTAGGCACAGAATTACTGCACTGGGCACAAACTGAACTGGGCATCACGATCAACGAGTTCTACGGTCAAACTGAATGCAATATGATCGTATCCTCGTGCTCGGCTTGGTTCCCCAGCCAACAGGGCATTATGGGTAAAGCCGTGCCTGGTCACGATGTACAAATTATCGACGATAAAGGGCATATTCTCCCCGCTGGACAAGAAGGGCACATAGCGGTACGTCGCCCCGATCCGGTAATGTTTCTTGGCTACTGGAATCAAGCCGCAGCCACTAAGGAAAAATTTGTGGGGGACTTTTTGCTGACTGGCGATCGAGGCGTGCAAGATTCACAGGGTTACCTACGTTTTGTAGGGCGTGCAGACGACGTTATTACCAGTTCCGGGTATCGTGTTGGGCCCGGCCCCATAGAAGACTGCCTCTTAGCTCACCCGGCTGTGGCACTGGCCGCAGTCGTGGGGGTACCGGATGCTGAGCGCACAGAAATTATTAAGGCTGTGTTGGTATTGAAAGCGGGCCATGAGCCCAGCCCTACTCTGATTAAGGATATACAAGAGCACGTACGCTCACGTGTAGCCGCGCATGAATACCCCAGAATTGTCGAGTTTCGTAGCAGCTTGCCCATGACCACGACGGGCAAGCTGATTCGGCATGCCTTACGGCAAACCGAATCCGATCAACAGTAAGACTTAACCAAAACGACCTGTAATATAGTCTTCTGTTTCTTTGCGACTGGGCTTAACGAAAATTTGGTCCGTATCGCCAAACTCCATGAGCTCACCCAAATACATGTAGGCGGTGTAATCGGAGCAGCGCGCCGCCTGCTGCATATTGTGCGTCACAATCACAACGGTGTAATCTGCTTTTAATTCAGCGATAAGCTCTTCGATTTTCGCCGTAGAGATTGGGTCCAGGGCTGAGCACGGCTCATCCAGCAAGAGCACCTCTGGCTTAATCGCCACACCACGCGCAATGCATAAGCGTTGCTGCTGCCCACCCGACAAGCCATTACCACTTTGTTGCAGCTTGTCTTTCACTTCACCCCAAAGCGCCGCTTTGGTTAATGCCCACTCGACGCGCTCATCCATTTCACCCTTGCTTAGCTTCTCAAACAAGCGCACGCCAAAGGCCACGTTATCGTAAATGCTCATGGGGAACGGTGTCGGCTTCTGGAACACCATACCCACCTTAGCGCGTATGATGGAAATATCCTGTTTGGATGTGAGGAGGTCCTCGCCGTCGAGCAAAATTTGACCTTGGGCAGTTTGCCCTGGATACAGCTCATACATGCGATTCAGAGTGCGCAATAAGGTAGATTTACCACAGCCCGAAGGGCCAATAAACGCAGTGACCTTATTTTCCTTGATTTCCATATTGATGTTTTTCAGAGCATGGAAATTACCATAATAAAAATTAAGGTCTTTAATTTCCAGCTTCGTACGTACATCAGAAAAATTACTTGCAGTCATAATGATTAGCCCACAAGGGCGCTCCATGTAAGCTTATTTATTGCGGAACAGGCTACGCGCCAAAATATTAATTCCTAGCACCAGCAAGGTGATTAATACCGCTCCCGACCAGGCTAGACGGTTCCAATCCTCGAATGGGCTGGACGCAAAGGCGTAAATAACGAAGGGCAAGTTAGCCATGGGCCCGTTCATGTTGAAAGACAAAAACTGATTGCTTAGCGCGGTAAACAACAAAGGAGCCGTTTCACCAGAAATGCGAGCCACCGCAAGCAAGACACCTGTCACGATACCCGAGCGAGCCGCCTTATAAGAAATCGATAAAATAATTTTCCACTGTGGACATCCCAAAGCCGCAGCAGCCTCTCGTAGACTATTGGGTACCAGCGACAGCATATTATCGGTAGATCGTACGACCACAGGAATAACCAATATAGCCAGGGCAAAGGCCCCCGCCCAACCGGAGTAATGGCCCACTTGAGCCACATACACAGCGTAAATGAATAAACCAATAACAATTGACGGCGCCGATAACAGAACATCGTTCAGAAAGCGAGTCGCTGGCGCCAGCCAGCCACGTTGACCGAACTCGGCCAGATACGTGCCCGCCAAAATCCCGATTGGTGTACCTATCAAGGTGCCCACACTTGCCATCAAGACACTGCCTAGGATAGCGTTCGCTAAACCACCCTCTCCACCAGGGCCAGGCGTGCTTTGCGTGAACAAGGTCCAAGACATGGACGCACTACCTTTACTGATAAGAGTGAGAATAATCCAAAATAGCCAGAACAAGCCAAATAGCAAGGCGGCAAAGGAGATGGTGAGCATCACCCTGTTCTTGCGACGACGTGCCTTATAAACAGGATTAGAGGTATGGATAGCAGATTTAGTTTGAAGCATGGTTCCGTTCCGTATCAGCGCGACGTGCCTTCATTTTTTGACAAACGCAGCAGTAAGAGCTTGGAAATGGCCAAGACCACAGTGGTAATCAGGAACAAGATTAAACCCAGTTCAAGTAAGGCTGATTTCTGCATACCCCCCGCTTCGTTAAATTCATTTGCCAGCGATGAGGCGATAGAATTAGACGGTGCAAATAAGGAGTGCGGCAAACGAAAGGAGTTACCAATCACGAACGTGACCGCCATGGTTTCACCCAGTGCACGCCCCAAGCCCAGCATGATTCCGCCTATGACACCGTTCTTGGTAAAGGGAAGCACGACACGCCACATGACTTCCCAGGTTGTACTGCCCAGGCCGTAGGCGGATTCTTTAAGCATGGCGGGAACCAGCTCAAACACATCACGCATCACCGCTGTAATAAACGGAATAATCATGATGGAGAGCACCAGACCTGCTGTGAACACCCCTATCCCGAAAGCGGGACCACCGAACAACTGATTGAGCACAGGAATATGCTCGAACATAGAGATCATGTGCGGCTGTATATAACGCTGGAAGAGCGGGACGAAGACAAACAGACCCCACATACCGTAAATGATGGACGGAATCGCCGCCAACATCTCGATAGCCGTACCTAGAGGTCTACGCAACCAGGTCGGTGACAGTTCGGTTAAAAACATAGCAATACCGAATGACACGGGCACAGCAATAAGCAAGGCAATCAGCGAGGTGCTGAGCGTACCCACTATCGGCACTAAAGCGCCATAAATACCATTCACGGGGTCCCAGTCGTTGGTCCACAAAAACGAGACACCATATTCCATGATGGACTCGCGGCTACCGTAGAGCAGGGAGATGGTTATGGCTGCCAATAGGATAAAGACCAGGAACGCAAAACTTCGCGTCAGCCCCCTGAACAGGCCATCATAGAGAGCATTCTGATTTGGTTTCATATAAACAAGTGGACGTCAGCTAAACACGCAGCAAGATAAACACGGCATTTTACCGTGAATAAAGAAAACCGACATTTTGACATAATAAAGACGGCGGTATCAAAGACACCCGCCGCCTTTTGAGATCAATTTACCACTGATCGGCTTTTTAAGACTAGATTATTTCCAGACAGCAGCGCCATCTTTGGCTTTGATTTCGGCTGCCCAAAGAGCACGAACCTGATCCGTAACTTCTTTGGGAAGTGCTACGTAATCCAGCTCCGCAGCGGCTTGAGCACCACTTTCGAAAGCCCAGTTAAAGAAGTCCAGAACGGCTTTACCGTTTTCTGGCTTGTCTTGTACTTTATGCAGCAACACAAACGTTGCAGCCGTAATAGGCCAAGACTGAGCACCCGGCTCTTCGGTCAAGATAACACCCATACCTGGTGCAGACTTCCAGTCGGCATGTGCTGCAGCGGCAGCAAAGCTTTCCTGGCTAGGCTGTACAAATTGACCGTCTTTGTTTTTCAGTTGTGTCCACGCCAGATTGTTTTGCTTGGCGTAGGCATATTCCACGTAACCGATGGAGTCTTTTAACTGACGCACATAAGCAGCCACACCTTCGTTACCTTTACCACCTTGACCGGTAGGCCACTTCACGGCCTTGCCCTCACCTACTTGGGATTTCCAGTCGGCGGATACTTTAGAGAGGTAGTTGGTCCAGCCGAATGTTGTGCCAGAACCGTCAGAGCGGTGTACTACAACGATATCGCGATTAGGCAATTTAAGGTCTGGGTTGAGCTCTTTGATCGCGGCATCGTCCCACTTGCTGACTTTGCCCAAGTAGATGTCGCCCAGCAGCTTGCCTGACAGCTTTAACTGACCAGGCTCAATGCCCTCTACGTTGATAACTGGCACCACACCACCGATGACGGCGGGGAACTGTAGCAGACCGTCTTTATCCAGAGCCTCGCCGCTCATTGGATCATCAGAAGCACCAAAATCTACTGTTTTAGCAATGATTTGCTGTTGACCACCACCGGAACCAATAGACTGATAGTTCACGCGGTTATTCGTTTGCTTAGCGTATTCGGCAGCCCATTTTGCATAGATAGGATAAGGAAAGGAAGCACCCGCTCCGGTGACATCTACTGCGTTGGCGCTGGCAGCAAAGGCGCTAAAAGCCAACGCAATAGTTACCTTATTAAATACACGTTTCAACATCGTTTTGTCCTCTTGGTGTTAGTCATAGGGCAGCTTGTTACTGCTATGTATGGACATGTTAAGCCCCGATTATGACATGTACATGACAGTTGCAAAAATGCCCTAGCCTAAACGTTCCATTAAATAATTATGAAGATTAAAAGGTGCTCTGCGGGTTCGTATACGGCTATACGTGCCGTCGGCATTCCCCTTCCAAGCGAGCTGATTGTCTTTTAGGGCAAAAGTAAACGCTTCAGCAATGACGCGTCGCTTTAATTGGCGGTCTAGCACTGGAACCCCAAGTTCGACACGACGGAAAAAGTTCCTGTCCATCCAGTCCGCTGAAGACAGGTAGACGTCTTCCTTGCCCTCATTGTAGAAATAAAAAATACGCGAGTGCTCTAGAAAGCGACCTACCAATGAGCGCACCTGAATTTTCTCTGACAGCCCCGGCACACCGGGACGTAAGGCACATGCACCACGTACGATCAGATCCACCCGTACTCCGGCCTGACTTGCCTTGTATAAGGCATCAATAATTTTAGGCTCAAGCAAAGAATTCATTTTTGCCATGATACGCGCCCGTTTTCCTTCACGCGCTCGCTCCTCTTCAGCCTGTATCTTGGCAATCATGGTGTCGTGCAATGTAAATGGTGACTGCAACAAGACCTTCAAAGGGCGCCACGCCCCTAGGCCTGTTAGCAATGAAAACACCTTATCCATGTCTTCACAAATTTCCTGATTGGCCGTAATCATGCCAAAATCAGTATAAAGTCGAGCGGTACGTGGGTGATAATTCCCCGTGCCCACATGCCCATAGCGCTTAATTTCACCATTTTCTCGGCGCAGCACGAGCAACATCTTGGCATGGGTTTTATTGCCTACTACCCCATAACTTACGTGAGCCCCCACCTCCTCCATTTTAGCGGCCCAGTTGATATTGGTTTGCTCGTCAAACCTGGCCATTAACTCGACCACCACGGTGACCTCTTTCCCAGCCCTTGCGGCAGACAATAATAGATTCATCAGCTCGGAGTCTTCCCCCGTGCGATAAATGGTTTGCTTGATCGCCACCACGTCCGGGTCCAGCGCCGCAGCGCGCAAGAAACTTAATACGGGCTGAAAAGACTGGTATGGATGGTGCAATAGCTGATCGCGCTTAGCCAACGCTGCAAAAAGCTGGCTGGGATGATCAAACGCGCTATCAAATGGTGCCGGTACGGGAGCCCGGTACTCACTAAATTGCAAATCGGGACGCTCTGGCACATTACACAATTGCGCCAATCGGGACAGATTCACCGGCCCACGCACTCGATAAGTGTCCCACTTTTCAAGATTAAATTCGGTTTGTAAAAAGTGCTCTAGCTCTTCGGGCGTGCGCTGATCAATTTCTAGTCGCACCGCTGCCCCAAAGTTACGCTGAGACAGCTCACCTTGGAGTGCTAGGCGTAAGTTAGTTACCTCTTCTTCGTCCACAAATAAATCGCTATTACGCGTAACGCGCCACTGATAGCAACCCTTCACGTCCATACCTGGAAACAGCTCGTTCACAAACACGCTGATCAAGGAGGTCAGTAACATATACCCTTGAGGCATGTTGGCAATGTCGTCTGGCACCCGAATAAGACGTGGCAAAGCCCTTGGCGCTTGCACAATAGCAATGTTGCCCGTACGCCCAAAGGCATCATTGCCGCTGAGTTCTACAATGTGATTTAAGCTTTTGTTATAGACACGTGGAAAAGGATGCGCCGGATCCAGGCCGATAGGGGTAAGCAAGGGCATGACATCACGCATGAAAGTGCCGTAGGCCCACTCGCGCTGCCGCTCTGTCCATTGCGCAGGGAACAATAAGCCTATGCCCTCTTGCATCAGGCTGGGCAAAACATTGAGCATTAACAAGTTATTTTGCTTTTCGACCAAGGCGTGGGCCGCTTCTTGCACCCGATTAAACGCCTCAGCAGGCAAAAAACCATCTTCACCCGCTTGGTTCGGGTTTTGTAGTAGCTGCTCTTTAATACTGGAAATTCGAATTTCAAAAAACTCGTCTAGATTCGAACTAACAATACACAGATAACGCAAGCGTTCCAGCAAAGGAGTGCTAGGATTTTCTGCCATCGCCATGACGCGTTCGTTGAACTTCAATAAGGAAAGCTCTCGATTGAGTAGCGTGGTGTCGGGTGAGGAAAGCATAAGTGATCTGAAATCCAGCTGGTTAAGAAGACGACTTCCGTTCTTTTACTACACTTATATTACTGTTCGATGAAGGCGCATTTAGACTGTATCAAAGAAACAATAACTTGAATAAGAAAGCCGCTTATTTGCAGTAAAGCAAGCAGAGTATTTAATATTCGCTACAAACCCCAGAGCATCTATACTTATAATCGCCTATCACTCCTATTTAGCTAACAATATGGATCATTTACTAGCCGCCGTCGATTTAGGGTCTAACAGCTTTCGACTCTCCATTGGACGAGTCGTGGTGAACAATGGGCAAGCCCAAATTTACGCCATTGATCGTTTAAACGAATCCGTACGCTTGGCCGCGGGTATGGGCGTAGATCGACGTATCAGCCCAGATGCCATTGAACGCGCCGTCACTATATTGAAACGCTTTAGCGAGCGCTTACAAGGCTTTCACCCTAATCGGGTGCGTGCTGTGGCAACGAATACCTTTCGAGTAGCCTGTAATTTAAGTGAGGTGCTGCCGGCTGCCGAACAGGCGCTGGGCTTTCCTATCGAAGTGATTTCGGGACACGAAGAGGCACGCCTGATTTTTTCCGGTATTAGCAACGAGCTTCCCCCTTCTGACAATCGCCGTCTAATGATAGACATAGGCGGTGGCTCCACCGAAGTGATTATCGGACGAGGATTAAAACCTCAACTACTATCTTCGCTGTATATGGGATGTGTCAGCTTCACTGACAAATTCTTTGAAGATGGACGCATTACCGAAGAGCGCATGAATAAAGCGATTCTGGCTGCTCGTCGCGAGCTGGAAGGCATTACCCGCCAATACCGCAAGACAGGCTGGCAGGAAGCCTATGGTTCATCCGGTACGGCCAAAGGACTGATCGCCATCCTAGAAGAAAATGGCTACTCCGCCAAGGGGATTACGTTGGCAGGCCTAGAGGCACTTAAAAAACGCTTGATCCAAGATGGCACCGTAGACATGAATAAGCTCGCCGGTATCAAGCCACACCGAGCCCCCGTACTCGCTGCCGGCTTAGCCATTATGACAGCGGCCTTCCAAGAGTTAAAAATCAAGAATGTACAAGCCGGGGAAGGCGCTTTGCGTGTCGGCGTGCTTTACGATATGCTGGGCCGGGACTCGGAGCAAGATCAACGGCTGCTCACCGTGCAGCAACTGTGCAAACGCTATCATGTTGATGCACGTCAGGCACATCGCGTGGAAGCCTGTGCAGGCGAGCTATTTAAACAACTCGGCCCGCACGATCCGAATGACCCTGACCACGTTGAACGCTTGCTGAACTGGGCCGCAGAGCTACACGAAATTGGTCTGAGCATCGCACACACCGATTATCACAAACACACGGCCTACATTCTGGAACATGCTGATATGCCCGGGTTTTCTAAGGATGAGCAAAGCCTGCTCAGCTTTTTAACCCTGGGCCATCAAGGCAGATTGAGTAAGTTAAAGCGCTTCGAAGCGCCCAACTCCTGGTGGACGGCTTTGTTTTGCTTGCGTCTGGCCGTTATTTTAATGCGCCGTCGAGAGGATCAAAGCAGCCTACCAGTTCGCTTACAGCGTATAGATAACAAGCTGGTGATTAAAGCCAGTAAGTCATGGCTGGACAAACACCCATTAACAGAATATTCCTTACAAACAGAACAGTCTGAATGGGAAAAAATGCCCTTAGATGTGGTGCTGGACCATCACGCTTAATGCTAGCTTGCTAAGTCAGAACTATGCCTAAGCCTGGCGAGCCTGCTGCAGGCTTTGCTTAGGCATAGTAATACCAGCCCTACGAACAAGTACGTGCCACTTAGGCTAAGCCAAAGTGACGCTTGTAGCGCTGATCCATTGTGGCCAAATCCAGCAAAACCGGAAAATCGGCGGTATTAAAGTCGGGATCCCAAGCGGGCTCGCCGCATATCGTTGCACCCAGCTTTAGATAGCCACGAATTAACGGGGGAATGCGTGCCGGTAAGGTACTTTGCAAGCGTTCGATAGGATAGCGATGCAAAGGTTGCACCAAAGGTACCTGAGGATTAGCTTGCATGGATTTTTGTGCCACCCGCCACACCTCGGCGGCCGTCACTCCGTCATCCCGCAAACTGACGCTGGCGCAGCCCAGCAAATAACGGTAGCCGCCTATGCGCATCAAGGCGGCTATACCACCCCAAAGCATCATAATAGCAGCGCCATTTCGAAAATCGGGATGTATGCACGAACGCCCTACTTCAACCAGACTGTGCCGAATATCGTTTAATGCAGAGATATCAAACTCAGACTCAGAATAATAGCTACCCGCTTTGAGCGCATTTTCTGGTGTAAGCAAGCGATACGTGCCCACGACGCGTGCACTTTCTGGCTCAGTAACCATAAAGTGCTCACACCACGGGTCGAAATGGTCGATGTCCAGGCCAGACTCAGCACCTGGAAACACCGCATTCATTTCTTCAGTAAAAACCTGAAACCGCAGGCGCTGCAAGACTTCGATTTCTTCTGCTGTGCGGGCTAAACGCAATGTTAAGCCACCTACTGTGTGCCCTGCCCAAATGGAAGCCAGGTCGGTAGATTCAGAATGTACTCGTTTAAACTCAAGCATCGTTCCACTCCATAAGCTTTCATGCATAATGCACAAACAATGTTTCAGGTTTTTGTAAATTACATTACTGTTTTGTGAAATCTACAGCAAGCAACTTATCAATACTTGTTTGCGCTAACTCCAGCTCTTCGGCCTCGACCATTATGCGTAGCTTAGGTTCAGTGCCAGAAGCACGAATCAATACCCGGCCTTTTCCTTGCAGCGCTGCCTCGACCTGTGCCTGAGCAGCTTGCAAACCCGGGTGTTCTTGCCATTTTACCCCCGGCTGCAAAGGCACGTTTTTCATGATCTGAGGGTACATTTTGAGGTCATAGACCAGCTCGCCTAAGGTGCAATCGCCATGTCTCATTGCGGTTAAAACTTGCAAAGCAGCAATGATGCCATCGCCTGTAGTGTGCCAGTCCAGACACAATAGGTGACCTGAGCTTTCACCACCATACAACCAACCACGCTGCTGAATCAACTCTAAAACGTAACGGTCACCCACATTGGCACGCTCAAAAGCCACGCCTAACTCGTTTAAACGTTTTTCTAGGCCCATATTCGTCATGAGCGTACCCGCCACACCTTTTACTTCCTGGCTAAGCATGCGATCGCGTACGATGACGTAAAGCAACTCATCGCCGTTATAGATACGCCCCCGAGCATCAACCATTTGCAAGCGGTCTGCATCGCCATCAAGGGCAATACCTAGGTCGGCATTATGAAGCTGCACAGCCTCGGCCAAGCGATCAGGATACGTCGCACCGACCTCATGATTAATATTAAACCCGTCAGGTTGCACCCCGATGGCAATAACTTCGGCACCAAGCTCCCGAAAAACGTGAGGCGCAATGTTATAGGCGGCGCCGTGGGCGGCATCCACCACAATACGCAGACCATCCAAATCGAGCTCGTTGGGAAATGTACTTTTACAGAACTCAATATAACGTCCTGCTGAGTCCTGCAAACGACGGGCACGTCCTAAGGCCTCTGAGCGAACCCACTGCATGGGCTGCTCAATAGCAGCCTCAATTTGCAGCTCTATCTCATCTGGCAGCTTGGTCCCAAAGGCCGAGAAGAACTTAATGCCGTTATCGTAAAAAGGGTTATGTGAAGCGCTGATCACGATACCTGCCGACAAGCGTAAAGTGCGGGTGAGGTACGCTACTGCAGGGGTTGGCACGGGCCCGGCGAGTAAAACATCAATACCTGCCGCCGACAAGCCGGCCTCCAGTGAGGACTCCAGCATATAGCCTGATATGCGAGTGTCCTTGCCAATGACCACGGTAGGCCTGCCTGTACCTTTATGCTCAGCCGCTAGAACCTTACCTGCTGCGTAACCTAAACGCAGAGCAAACTCGGGATTAATCACCGGGCCGCCCACCTCGCCACGCACCCCATCTGTACCAAAATACTTACGTGTTGCCATTCCTAGACTCCATGCACTACGGCATTCCAAACTTGCAAAGCCTCTCGGGTGGCCGCGACATCGTGCACCCGTAAGATTTTTGCGCCTCGTTCTACACAAACCAACGCAGCAGCTACGCTAGCGATTAATCGATCTTCAGGCGGCTTGCCAGTAATATGCCCAAGCATACTCTTACGCGACAAACCAATTAAAAGGGGGTATGAGTCTATCTGACAAGTTTGCAAACCACGTAACAAATCGTAGTTTTGCGCGACCGTTTTCCCAAACCCAAAACCCGGGTCCAAACAAATTCGCTCTGGAGCAATCCCCGCCTCACGCAGTACCTGTGCTCGTTCTTGCAAAAACTGGCGGACTTCCAGACAAACATCCTGATAGTCAGGTTGTTCCTGCATTGTACGGGGTTCACCTTGCATGTGCATCACGCACAGACCTGCCGAAGTGTTCGCCACGGCCTGCACTGCACCAGGCATTCTTAAGGCATATATATCATTGATAATATCGGCACCCGCCTGCAGTACGGCCTGCATAACTGGCGGCTTAAAGGTATCGACGGAAAGAGGGATGTTCAGTTTATGCAACTGCTCCACTAAAGGTACGACCCGCTCAAGCTCTTGGTCTAGTGGTACTGGCTCAGCCCCAGGGCGTGTTGATTCGCCGCCAATATCAATTATGTCTGCCCCCTGCTCTATAAGCAGGTGCGCATGCTCCAAAGCACGCTCCAGACTATTATGCTGGCTACCATCGTAAAAAGAATCGGGCGTAACGTTTAGTATGCCCATAAGCAAAGGGCGCTCCAACCCTAGTTGAAAGCGCCCACATGACCAGACGAAAGGATTCATTCGTGGTGAGTATCGTTAAACAGGAGTGGTTGCCGCTTCGCCCTTATCGTCAGCAGGTTTAGCACCGGCTGCTGGTGGGGTTTTGTCCGACGAACCATTGTTGGAATTAGGGACGTACGGGGCACGTGGCGGCAAGCCTTTCATAATGTCATCAATCTGCTCGGCATCAATGGTTTCCCATTCGAGCAAGGCTTTTGCCATGGCTTCCATTTTGTCGCGGTTATCTTCGATCAGTTTACGAGCAATATCGTATTGCTGATCAATGATAGTGCGAATTTCCTGATCCACTTTTTGCATAGTGGCTTCGGACACGTGTGTGGTTTTGGTCACGCTACGTCCCAAAAACACTTCGCCCTCGTTTTCTGCGTACACCACTGGGCCGAGCGTATCAGTCATACCATAGCGGGTGACGATATCACGGGCGATTTGCGTGGCACGCTCAAAGTCGTTAGAGGCTCCAGTGGTCATTTGATTCATGAACACCTCTTCAGCTATACGACCACCAAACAATACGGCAATCATATTCAGCAAACGTTCTTTGTCCATGCTGTAGCGATCGCCTTCAGGCAATTGCATGGTTACCCCTAGAGCACGGCCACGCGGGATAATGGTTACCTTATGCACCGGATCTGTTTTCGGCAACAAACACGCCACCAAGGCATGACCTGCTTCATGATAGGCCGTATTACGACGCTCTTCCTCGGGCATAATCATACTGCGGCGCTCTGCACCCATAATGATTTTGTCTTTGGCTTTTTCGAAGTCCTGCATATCTACGGTGGCACCGTTACGGCGCGCCGCAAACAAGGCAGCTTCGTTCACCAGATTAGCCAGGTCGGCACCTGAGAAACCCGGCGTACCACGCGCCAGCACAACAGGATCTACGTTGTTGGCCAGCGGCACTTTGCGCATGTGAACTTTAAGAATTTGCTCCCGACCACGAATATCAGGCAGGCTCACCACCACCTGACGGTCAAAGCGACCTGGACGCAACAAGGCAGGGTCTAACACATCAGGACGGTTGGTGGCCGCAATAACCAGTACGCCTTGACCGGTTTCAAAGCCATCCATTTCTACCAGCAACTGGTTAAGAGTCTGTTCACGCTCGTCGTTACCGCCACCCAAACCTGCACCACGCTGACGCCCCACGGCATCAATCTCGTCAATAAAAATAATGCAAGGGGAGTGTTTCTTGGCGTTCTCGAACATGTCGCGCACACGCGATGCCCCTACCCCAACAAACATTTCGACAAAATCTGAACCCGAAATACTAAAAAACGGAACTTTAGCTTCGCCTGCTATCGCACGCGCCAGCAAGGTTTTACCTGTACCAGGCGAGCCCACCATCAGGATACCGCGAGGAATACGACCACCTAAGCGCTGAAAGCGAGTAGGGTCGCGTAAGAAATCGACCAGTTCCTGTACGTCTTCTTTTGCCTCGTCACACCCGGCAACGTCAGCAAAGGTCACTGTATTGGTATTTTCATCCAGCATGCGAGCACGGGACTTACCAAAACTGAAGGCACCGCCTTTTCCACCGCCTTGCATTTGCCGCATGAAAAAGACCCATACGCCAATCAGCAGCAGCATCGGGAACCAGGAAATAAATATGCTGGTAAGGAATGAAGGCTCTTCCCGAGCTTTACCGGAAACCTGCACGCCCGACTTGACGAGCTCAGGAACCATCCAGAGATCGCCAGGTGAGGTCAGCGTATAACTACGCCCACCATCAGGCGTGACATGCAATGTGTCACCCTGGATATCAACCTTACTGATACGCCCTGCACGCGCATCATTCATAAATTGGGTATAAGTGACGTTATCTGACGATACCGGCCTGCCATCAAACTGTTTAAATACAGTAAATAGCACGAGCGCAATAACCATCCAGATAGCGACTTTGGAAAACGAGTTATTCAAAGCCAATCTCCTGCGATTGCGGCATTTGTCCCTGTATGCTTACACATACCTGAAACAAGCATCATATATATCCATTCTACCTGAACAGTGGCACTATGTTCTATAATATCTTGCATTATCGATTCTTCGGGCCGCGGGCGACCAGAAATGTTTCAGCCGATTTCGCCCGGGATGCTTGCGGCTTACGCTCGACAACCCGAACAAAGTGATTTTTATACGCTTTGACAATTTGCGAGAAGCCGCTTGCATGGAATGCTTTCACAATTAACACCCCCTCATCGGTAAGGTGCGCTAGCGCAAACTCTAGTGCCAATTCACATAAATGCTGCATGCGGGCCGAGTCAGCTGCAGCCACCCCTGATAAATTGGGGGCCATATCGGAAATAACAAGGTCAACTTTACTTCCCGCTAAACTTTTTTCCAGACGCTCCAGCACATCGTCTTCGCGAAAGTCACCCTGCATGAACTCAACGCCCGCTATGGGCTCCATTTCCAGGATGTCTAAAGCAATGATATGCCCGTCCAGATCTCCGCCCGGCCCTACCATTTGCTCTCTTACATATTGTGACCAACTACCCGGACTGGCACCTAAATCCACCACTCGTTTACCTTTCAGGGTGATTTTTTCCAGTTCCAGAATTTCACTTAATTTAAAAGCTGCGCGCGCCCTATACCCTTTTTGTTGCGCCAATTTAACGTAGGGGTCATTTATATGCTGATGAACCCAGTCTTTTGAGAATTTTTTCTTGGCCATTCCCTTACAATCTCTTTATGCCAACACTGAACTTAACATCCCAAGAGCGTAGCGCCTTACGCGCGGCAGCCCACTCATTACGACCCATCGTCATTATCGGCGAAAAAGGTTTGAGTGATGCTGTGCTCAAAGAAATAACAATACACTTACACGCCCACCAGCTTATCAAGATTCGGGTTACTGGCGATGATCGAGACTCGCGAGTACAAACTATGACACAAATCTGCGATGCGCTGGATGCAGCTCCTATTCACCATCTGGGCAAAATACTGACCATATACAAGCCTAACCCAGATAAGCCACACGTACTTGCTGTACCCGACGAGGAACCCACTCGTGCCGTGCGCCGCGCGTCCGAGCCCTACACGCCTAAAAAGCTGGCGGCATCCGGGCAACAACGCACACGCGACACTGAACGCGCACGACGAGCACAGTTTAAAGCCGAGAAAAAACAGGATGAGGCACAACGAGCAGTACCCAAGGCACAGCAAAAATTTGCCGCGGTGAAGCCTGTTGCACCCCGTAGTGCCAGCCGACGTCCTAGCAGCGCCTTATCACTCAAGGCAGGTGCCCGCCGCCGACAAGGCTCTGGTGGCTACTAACAGGCAGTCATTATAACCGCCTGTTACAGCGCACTGCACACATTCACCGGTATATCAATCTGGTGAATGTGCCCGCCACATTATGGCGGGTACTTTACTTGTAGCTGATACTGACAATCTCGTACTCACGTACGCCAGCAGGTGCCTGCACCTCAACTACATCCCCTTCATACTTGCCAATTAAGGCGCGTCCAACGGGACTAGAAACTGAAATCAGATTATTACGGATATCTGACTCCACATCGCCCACAATTTGATAGGTCAGGGTATTACCGGAATCTAGATCTTCGATCTCAACCGTCGCACCAAACACGATACGCCCATCGGCAGTATCCAGTGCAAGAGGATCAATCAGTTGAGCATTTGAGAGCACGCCCTCAAGCTCATTAATTCTACCTTCCACAAAGCCCTGACGCTCACGCGCGGCATCATACTCGGCATTCTCGGATAAGTCGCCCTGGGCACGCGCCTCGGCTATAGCAGTAATCACTGCAGGACGCTCTACTGTTTTAAGGCGCTGCAATTCAGCTTGCAAGCGTTCAGCACCACGCACGGTCAATGGAATTCCAGACATATTATTCCTGAAAACAAGATAAAAGACGCTCCACGTTGGGAGCGCCTGATAGATATTTTGAAGGTAAGGGGCCGATGCCCTTTGCTATTTTTATTGGTTATACAGTAGCTATACAGAATGAGCACCGAACCAAATAAAAGCCCCGTGTGAAACCGGAGCTGTTGAGTATATTGTGCGCAAAGTATTAAAAAATAGCAAGACCCATGTCGACAAGGAAAGCGAACACAGTATTGGCTCTCCCTGTTTTTTGATCTGAATCAGGCTACAGCCTTGGCATTGCGTCCACGTAACAAAGCATATAACAAAATGGCACCAAACGTAGCACAACCTATGCCATCTAGCTTGAATACGCCCAGCTCCAGGCTGAAGTTACCGCCGCCTATAACCAAAGTCACCGCAGCAACGAGCAGGTTACGATTGTCGCTAAAGTCCACCTGATTCACGACCCAGATACGCGCACCCGCAATCGCAATTAAGCCGAATACCACTACTGACATTCCGCCCAGCACCGGCCCTGGGATCATTTGAATCACGGCACCAAACTTAGGCGAAAAACCCAAGTAAATAGCAATACATGCTGCGAGCGCAAAGATCAGCGTGGAGTAAATACGGGTAGCCGCCATCACACCGATATTTTCAGCGTATGTCGTGACGCCCGTGCCACCCACCGAGCCTGCCACCATCGTCGCTATCCCATCGCCTACAAAAGCGCGCCCCAGGTAAGAGTCCAGATCTTTGCCCGTCATGGCACTGACCGCTTTAATATGCCCCAGGTTTTCTGCCACCAATATAATGGCCACCGGCACGATGACCGTCATGGCGTGCACATCGAAGGTGGGCGTATGAAAACTAGGCAAACCTAACCAGCTGGCTTGACGTACAGCGGTGAAATCCATGGCTGCACCTAAATGCAAGACATTGGCAAAAAACCAGTACAACACGCAAGCCAGGATCAAACCTACTAAAATAAGCAAGCGCTGCACCACACCGCGCGTGTACACAGCTACCCCACCCACACACAGAATGGTCATGAGAGCCATCATGGCCTCAAACGTTGAGCTACCCATAGCACCCTTAGCCGCTAACGGTGCCAAGTTCAAACCAATCACCGCTACGATAGAGCCCGTGACCACAGGAGGCATCCAGCGATTAATTAAGCGCACTGCCCCACCATGACTGCGCGCATTACTGATCCAGACTAGTGCACCAATGAGCGTGTAGACCAGACCACACACAATGATGGCACCTAAGGCCACACCAATATTAGGATTAGGCCCGGAACCCGCATAGCCGGTGACCGCAATTACTCCACCAATAAACGCAAAGCTAGAACCAAGGTAGCTAGGCACGCGGCCGCGCACAAAGAGGAAAAATATTAAGGTACCTATTCCTGACATTAATATTGCCAGGTTGGGGTCAAAGCCCATCAATATAGGAGCCAGTATTGTGGACCCAAACATGGCCACCACATGCTGCGCACCCATGGCGATGTTTTGCGTTGTACTCAGACATTCATCGGGTTGCACTACAGCTCCAGGCTGAAGGCTATTGACTCGCCGCCAACGAGGAAAAAATGATTCAGACATAGGTCTATCCAGAGGTGGGCAAACTCATAAAGCAACTACCGGTCAGCTTGGAGCCCAGGGCAAGCCAACCTGCTTTCTCACAGCGCCATATTTTAGACATTAAGTGCCTCAAAACACTGAAATCAGGGGTAAACACGGCACAGCAAAGCCAATGTCAAATACATACGTTACATTCCTACTACAATACACCTATCCATTTGGGTGTTCGCACCCAAACCAACCTAGCATTAAGCAACGCACCATGACTACTCAATTTTATTTGATTCGCCACGGCGAGACCGCTTGGAATGCCGAGAAAAAGCTGCAAGGCTGGCAAGACATCGCCCTGAACGAAACCGGCTTACAACAAGCAGAAAGCCTACAAGACTATTTAGCTTCTGAGACTTTTACCGCACACATAGACCGTTTGATCAGTAGTGATCTGAGGCGTGCAGCAGACACGGCCCGCATCGCCACTCGCCACTGGGGCTTACCCATAGAAATGACAGAGAGCCTGCGCGAACGCGGCTTTGGTATTGCTGAAGGTCAAAGTTGGGCTGCGGTAGGACAACCCGATCAGCCTAGCGATAAGAACGCAGATATTGATGCCAGTCCGCAAGGGGGTGAATCCTTACGTGTCTTTCAAGCGCGCGTATTAAGTGCCTTCGAAGAGCTCGCCGCCAAACATCGAGGCCTGAACCTTATGGTCTTTGCCCATGGCGGTGTGATTGATCAGGTGTGGCGTAAGCTTAATCAGCTTAGCCTGTGGGAGCCACGTACCCAAACCATATTCAATACCAGCATCAATCACTTCAGTATCGACCCACAGGGTACATGGACGATTGAACACTGGGGGCAACTGCCTCATTTAGATACTGCACTGGACGAAGCCCCCTAACCGAACAACTGGCTTTACTTCTGGGGGTACTGCCTGGGCTTGCGCGGAGCGCCGCGCGCCAGCCTGTCATACACACAGTTAGGTAACAGGCGCATTAATTTGCCGACTATCCCCATAGGCCAGGGAATCACGACATAGCTCTTACCGCTCTCAATATGCCTCTGGGCACGCTTGGCGAACTCATCGGCAGGCAATAAAAAAGGCATGCTATAAGGATTTTTAGCAGTCATAGCCGTGCGTATATACCCGGGTGATATCGTAACTACCCGTACCCCGTACTCATGCAGCTCCAGACGCAGACTTTCGCAATACGCTATAACAGCGGCTTTAGAGGCACTGTAGGCACCGGCTCCCGGCAAGCCACGTATCCCTGCCACGCTGGCAATGCCAACCAAGGTACCAAACCCCTGGTTTCGCATGGCTGGCACGAAAGCTTCAAAAGTCGCCCACATGCCCATGACATTCGTCTGTATAACACGCTCAGCGACTTCGTAGTCACTAAGCTCTTGAGTCAGAACACCCACGCTGATGCCAGCACTGGCAATCACAACATCAATGCGCCCCTGTGTACGTTGCAAAAAATCCGTGGCGGCCTCGTGCACAGCCTGGCGATCGCACACATCTGCCACATAAATATGCGACGTAGTACCTAGCTCTTCGGCTAGCTGCTGCAAGGAGTCTTGCCGTCGGCCTAACAAGCCCAAGGTAAAGCCTTGCATTGCATAGGCATGCGCTAAGGCCCGACCTAAGCCACTACTCGCACCGGTAATAAAAACTGTTTTTGACATAGAGCAAGACCTAGTCGTGGTGTGTCTACAAGAATATCCAGGCCAGGATTAGCGCCACCAAGGCCCACTTCAAGATGTAGTAGACAGTTTGATTTTTACGCTTAATGGCTTTACCCAAACGCCTGAATGCATAAACCCCACCAAAAATACGGTTAATGCCACCGGTGCTGTCCCCTTCCTGATTAGGCGCCGCCGCTGCCCGCAACAAGAATCCCCCGATGACATGATTCACCGCTTGCGCCCAACGATAACGCATGGGACGTTCGATATCAGCAAAAAATATGACTCGATTCTGTTCAGTTTTATTCTGCGCATAATGAATATACGTCTCATCGAACATGACGGCTTCGCCATCACGCCAGAAGTAACGCTCACCATCTACTTCAATAAAGCAGTCGGGGCTATTAGGTGTCATTAAGCCCAGATGAAACCGTAGTGAGCCCGCGTAAGGATCACGGTGACTGGGCAATTTACTGCCCGGTGGTAATGATGTAAACATTGCAGCTTTAATGCTGGGAATATCAGCCACCAAAGAGGTAGTGACTGGACAGTATTGCTGTGCCGAGGGATGTTTAGCGCCATACCACTTTAGGTAGAATCGCGTCCAACCTGTTTTGAAAAAAGAGTTAAAGCCTGCATCATCGTACTTATCCGATGCTTTAATATGCCCGTCACCGAACAAGCGTTGCGCTTCTTGTCGAATATCCTCACTGCGCTCAAGCAATACTTGCAGCTCAGGAAAATCCTTCAAATCTAGATACGGTTTATTAGGCACGGCACTAAATGCGTACATGAAGCAATTCAGTGGCGCAAAAAAACTGGAGTGATCTAAGGCCTGACGTGAGAAGCGGTGACGTACCCGCCCACGATAATGCACGACCACAGAGCACGCGATAAAAATTGCTAAAATCAACCACTTCACAGTGAGATCTCCAAAAAAAAGCGCACCTATAAAAAGTGCGCTTCGAGTAGGAATACCAGATTAGGTTTATGCTAAGGACGCATGTAAGTCCTGCAGAGCATATACCTTCAAGCCTTCCCCATCGCGCAAGTACTGTAGCCCCTGAACAGCAGCCTGAGCACCAGCAATGGTCGTATAGTAAGCCAGATTAGCCGCTAGCGCATGAGTACGAATTGTACGGGAATCAGCGATAGCATTACGCCTGTCTTCTACTGTATTAATAACCAAAGCAATCTCGCCATTTTTCATCATATCAACGATATGCGGGCGCCCTTCGGTTACCTTGTTAACAATTTGTACGGCAATCCCAGCTTGCTGAATAGCGGCTGCTGTACCCCGCGTTGCCACCAACTTAAAGCCCAGCGAGACCAAAACCCGAGCCACTTCTTTGGCGGCGTCTTTGTCCTGATCACGCACACTTAAGAACGCCAGACCACCTTCAGGCAAACGCACACTGGCTGCCATTTGCGACTTCACAAAGGCTTCGGCAAACGAGGTACCCACACCCATGACCTCACCCGTGGACTTCATTTCTGGTCCAAGTATGGTGTCTACGCCTGGGAATTTCACGAATGGGAATACAGCCTCTTTGACGCAGTAATAGCTCAACTTGACCTCGTCATGCACACCTTGCTCGTCTAGGCTACGCCCAGCCATTACACGCGCAGCGATCTTAGCCAATTGCATGCCAGTAGCCTTGGACACAAAAGGCACAGTACGAGAAGCCCGTGGATTGACTTCCAGCACGTAAACATCACCATTTTGTATCGCGAACTGTACGTTCATTAAACCTTTAACGTTCAGGGCCTTGGCCATGAGTGCTGTTTGACGTTTGATTTCAGCGACCGCTTCCTCAGATAAGGAATAAGGGGGCAGACTGCATGCGGAGTCACCGGAGTGCACACCAGCTTGCTCAATATGCTCCATCACACCGGCCACATAAACACGCTCACCGTCGGATAAGCAGTCTACGTCGACCTCTGTCGCATTATTCAAAAAGTGATCCAGCAGCACCGGCGAGTCGTTACTTACCTTTACGGCATCACGCATGTAACGCTCAAGGTCTGCCTGCTCGTGGACAATTTCCATTGCCCGGCCACCCAGTACATAACTAGGACGCACAACCAGCGGATAGGCAATTTCTGCTGCCAGAGCCAACGCTTCACCCTCGGTACGCGCAGTACGGTTAGGCGGCTGGCGTAAGCCCAGCTTGTTCAAGAGCTTTTGGAAACGCTCACGATCCTCGGCCACATCAATAGATTCAGGGCTAGTACCAATAATCGGCACACCATTCGCCTCAAGGGCACGAGCCAGCTTGAGAGGAGTTTGCCCACCATATTGAACGATCGTACCAACTGGTTTTTCCAGATGCACAATCTCCAGTACGTCTTCCAAAGTGAGCGGCTCGAAATACAGGCGGTCAGAGGTGTCGTAATCTGTGGAAACAGTTTCCGGATTACAGTTCACCATAATGGTTTCGTAACCATCTTCGCGCAAGGCCAGAGCTGCGTGTACGCAGCAGTAATCGAACTCAATACCCTGACCGATACGGTTGGGGCCACCCCCCAAGACAATGATTTTTTTCTTGTCTGTGGGGCGAGATTCACACTCTTCCTCGTACGTCGAGTACATATATGCGGTACTGGTGGAGAACTCGGCTGCGCATGTGTCAACTCGCTTATACACTGGGCGTATATTGAGTTGATGGCGCAGCTTACGTACTTCGGACTCTACGGTATCCAACAAAAATGCCAAGCGGCGATCCGAGAAACCACGACGTTTTAAACCAAACAAGGTTTGACGATCGAGGTCAGCCAACGTTTTTTGTTCCAGAGCCAGCTCGATGTCGACGATTTCTTTGATCTGCGCCAAGAACCAAGGATCAATTTTTGTCAGGCCATGAACCTCTTCAAGGCTCATGCCTTGCGCAAACGCATCACCCACATACCAGATACGTTCAGGACCGGGCTCACCTAGCTCGACCTGTAGCTTTTCACGATCTGTGGTTTTTTGATTCAGCCCATCCACACCCACTTCCAGGCCGCGCAAGGCTTTTTGGAAAGACTCCTGAAAGGTACGACCTATGGCCATGACCTCGCCCACCGATTTCATCTGCGTAGTTAAACGCGAATCGGCCTGCGGGAATTTTTCAAAGGCAAAACGGGGAACTTTGGTCACGACATAGTCAATCGCAGGCTCGAATGAAGCAGGCGTGACACCACCGGTAATTTCGTTGGCAAGCTCGTCAAGGGTATAACCTACCGCTAAACGCGCCGCAATTTTGGCAATTGGAAAACCAGTTGCCTTGGAGGCCAGCGCAGAGGAACGTGACACGCGCGGGTTCATTTCAATCACAATCATGCGCCCGTTCTCAGGATTCACTGAGAACTGCACGTTGGAACCACCGGTATCCACACCAATTTCACGCAATACAGCAATCGATGCATTACGCATGATTTGGTATTCGCGGTCAGTCAGGGTTTGAGCAGGAGCCACGGTGATCGAGTCACCGGTATGCACACCCATGGGATCCAAGTTCTCAATGGAGCACACAATAATGCAGTTATCGGCACTATCGCGCACCACTTCCATTTCGTACTCTTTCCAGCCCAGCAAAGACTCTTCAATGAGCAGCTCGCTGGTCGGAGAGGCTTCCAATCCGCGACGGCAAATGGTCTCGAACTCTTCCGCGTTATACGCAATACCGCCACCTGTGCCGCCCAGGGTAAAGCTGGGGCGAATCACCACAGGAAAGCCTGAGGTACCAATTTCCTGAGCGATTTGTTTCTGAACTTGCCAAGCCGCTTCCATCGTGTGGGCCACGCCGGACTTGGCTGACTCCAGACCGATAGAGGTCATGGCGTCTTTGAACTTTAAACGGTCTTCGGCTTTGTCAATGGCCTCAGCGTTGGCGCCAATCATTTCAACGCCGTATTTCTCCAGCACACCGTGCTGCACAAGATCCAGAGCGCAGTTCAGTGCCGTTTGCCCGCCCATGGTGGGCAATAAGGCATCGGGACGCTCTTTTTCGATAATTTTTTCTACTGCCTGCCAGGTGATGGGCTCGATGTATATAACGTCGGCCGTTTCCGGATCAGTCATGATGGTGGCAGGGTTACTGTTCACCAAAATAGTGCGGAAGCCATCTGCCTTCAAGGCTTTACAAGCTTGAGCTCCGGAATAATCAAATTCGCAGGCCTGGCCAATAATGATGGGACCTGCCCCAATAATAAGTATGCTTTGTATGTCTGTACGCTTTGGCATGGTGCAAGTATGTCTTACAGGGCCTGTTTGGCCTGGTGAGCAGCCATGAGGCTGATGAAGTGATCGAACAGTGCTGCTATATCACGCGGACCTGGTGTTGCCTCAGGGTGCCCCTGAAAGCAAAATGCCGGTCTATCGTTCAACTCGAAGCCTTGTAAGCTTTGATCAAACAAGGAGACATGGGTCACTCGTGCGTTATCGGGCAAGGTATCGGCATCTACCGCAAAACCATGGTTCTGACTGGTGATAAAAACGCGACCACTCGCTAACTCTTGTACTGGATGGTTAGCACCATGATGACCGGCTTTCATTTTCACGGTTTTGGCCCCTAGAGCCAGCCCCATGATTTGGTGTCCTAGGCATATACCAAACAAGGGTATTTTCTTGTCCAGCAAGCTCTTGCACGCCTCTATCGCGTATGTGCAGGATTCTGGATCGCCCGGTCCGTTGGATAAAAACACCCCGTCCGGATTCAGTGCCAGCACATCAGCCACGCTGGTTTGCGCAGGCACAACGGTAACTTTGCAACCACGGTCGGCCATCAAGCGCAAGATATTCGCTTTAACGCCAAAATCGTAAGCGACCACGTGGTAACGACTGGTATCAGGCGTCGCAAACCCTTCCCCCAACTCCCAAGAGCCCTGGGTCCATTCGTAAGGTTCAGTGGTGGTAACTTCTTTGGCCAAGTCCTTGCCAACCATGCCCAAAAAAGAGCGCGCTAATTCAAGCGCCTTGTCGGTATCGTCGCCGACATAAATACAAGCCCCTTGCGCTCCGCCATCACGTAAAATACGGGTGAGCTTACGGGTATCAATACCCGAGATTGCCACAACACCGTGTTCTTTCAGGTAGTCTGGCAGGGATTGAGTAGAACGAAAATTAGATAATCGAGCCGGGCAGTCGCGTATAACTAAACCAGAAACGCGTGTTTGGGTGGACTCGGCATCTTCCGGATTCACTCCGGTATTGCCAATGTGCGGATAAGTGAGCGTAACAATCTGATGGCTGTAACTTGGGTCTGTCAGGATCTCCTGATAGCCAGTCATAGCAGTATTAAAGACGATTTCCGCAACGCAGTGCCCTTCGGCACCAATCGAAACCCCAGTAAATAGGGTTCCATCCGCCAGGGCTAGGATTGCACTTTTAAGAGCGCGAGACTCCTCAGGAAATAAAGACGGCAGCACGTTAAAACCCCGGTTTTTAAATTAATATTAAACTTTCTGATTATACGTCTATATGAGCCTGACCGAAAGCAATTCCCCAAAAAGCAGGAAAAACTGCAACACCCGGCCTTTTTCGACTACATTGTTTGATTGACTGATGCACTTGGTTTTTAGATGGACTAACGGATTATGAGTACTGAGCTTGAATCTTTGCGCCAGCACACCACAGTGGTGGCAGACACCGGTAACTTCGAAGCAATGCGTGCGTTTCAACCGACTGACGCCACCACCAATCCCTCTCTTATTCTGAAAGCAGTACAACAAAGCGAGTACAGTCACTTGCTGGACCGCGTGATTCAGGACAACCCCAATGCTACGGTAAGTGAAACCAGCGATTTACTACTCGTCGCATTCGGCACCGAAATTTTACGTATTGTTCCAGGTCGGGTGTCTACTGAAGTTGACGCTCGCTTATCGTTTGATACGGCCGGCAGCATAGAGCGTGCGCAGCAAATTATCGAACTTTACGAAAAACAAGGCATAGCGCGCGAGCGCGTGCTGATTAAGCTGGCTGCCAGTTGGGAAGGGATACAGGCTGCACGAGCACTACAGCAAGAGGGAATTAACTGTAATCTGACCTTGTTGTTTTCGTTGACACAAGCGATTGCTTGCGCTCAAGCCAAAGTAAAACTGATCTCGCCATTCGTGGGCCGCATCTATGATTGGTACAAAAAAACAGCGGGTGAGCACTGGATAGAGGCCGATCATACGGGTGCCCAAGACCCTGGGGTGCAATCTGTACGAGCGATTTATAATTACTACAAAACATATGACATCAATACAGAGATCATGGGTGCCAGCTTTCGCAACACAGGACAAATCCTAGCCTTGGCTGGCTGCGATCTGCTAACTATTAGCCCTGAATTGCTGGGTCAGCTCGCACAAAACCAGGGCGAAGTACAGGCTGCCCTAAGCGTGCAAAGCGCCAAAGATATTGCGCCGGAATGGCGAGCCAGCAATGAAGTGACCTTCCGCACTGAACTTAACGCTGATGCCATGGCCAGCGAAAAACTGGCAGAGGGAATCCGCTTGTTTACCAGCGACGCGCTCAAACTAGACAGTTTGATCCAGCTCGCTCGACAAGCATAAGCAGCGCGTTCCTGTTAATACAAGCGCACACCACATAACACACAGGCGAGCCTTAAGCTCGCCTGTGTGTTGTGAACTACCTGAGCCACTTACAGCTTTTGCGTTTCACCCCCCTTGGGACGCCAGGCAAGCAAACGTTCTTCAAAAACGCTTACCAGCCCATCAAGAATCAAAGCAAAAACAGTGAGTACCACAATCCCTGCAAAGACGGTATTCACATCCAAAGAGCCTTCCGCCTGCAAGATCAGATATCCCACACCGCTGGCCGAGCCTAGGTATTCACCTACAACCGCGCCTACGAATGCAAGACCTACCGAGGTGTGCAAACTTGAAAACACCCAACTGGTGGCCGACGGTATATACACAAAGCGCAGTAGTTGCCGACGATTAGCGCCTAGCATACGTGCGTTATCCAGCAAGGTGGTACTGACTTCACGCACCCCTTGGTAGACATTAAAAAACACGATGAAAAACACCAGCGTGACCGCAAGTGCCACTTTGGACCAGATACCCAGACCAAACCACATGCCAAAAATAGGTGCCAAAATGACACGAGGCATAGAATTGGCTGCTTTGATATACGGGTCAAGCAAGGCACTGGCTGAGGGCGATAACCCTAGCCATAAGCCAAAACCCAGACCGCCCACTGTACCAATCACAAACGCCAGCAATGTTTCGCTAAGTGTCACGCCCAGATGGCGGTAAATATCCCCATTGGTGACAAACCAAGACCAGATGACTTGCGCCACCTCTAGGGGACGACCGAAGAAAAAGGCCATTTGCAAATCCCGAGTTAGGAAATGCCAAAAAACCAAAACCACTGCCAGGAGTACTAACTGCCAAAAACGCAGACTCCACTTGTTTTTGCCAAAATTAGCCATATTACGCCTGCTTTTGCTGGGCATAGCCCTTTAATACTTCTTCCCGCAACACATCCCAGATGGCTTGGTGCAACTCCACAAAACGTGGGTTACTACGCACTTCAGCCACATCCCTGGGCCTGTCCAGATCGATGGTGAACTCGCCAATAGGACGTGTTGCAGGCCCAGCGGCCAGCACAACCACCCTATCGCTCATGGCTATCGCCTCATCCAAGTCGTGCGTCACGAACAACACCGCCTTACGCTGTGCCATCCATATTTCCAACAGCTCATTTTCCATCAACTGACGAGTTTGTATGTCCAGTGCTGAAAAGGGCTCATCCATCAGTATCAGATCAGGATCCCGGATTAGGGTTTGCGCCAACATCACTCGTTTGCGCATACCCCCCGACATCTGATGTGGGTAACGGTCTTCAAAGCCCCCTAAACCCACGCGCTTCATCCAGTCACGAGCCAGCGCCTCACTTTCTGCTGTAGGCTTGCCCGCAAACTCAAGGCCTGCCATGACATTGGATAAGGCATTGCGCCAGGGAAAGAGAGCCTCACCCTGAAACATGTAACCGGCCCGCTCGTTGACCCCATTCAAGGGCTCGCCAAAAATACTGACGGCCCCCGAGGAGGGCTGCAACAAGCCAGCCGCCACGTTGAGCAATGTGGACTTACCACAACCTGTGGGGCCCACTACAGAGACAAACTCGCCTGGTGCGATATGTAAACTGGCATCCTGGACGGCAGTATATAAACCCTGACCGTCCCGGGCCGCAAAGACACAACTGATATTATCAAGATCAAGCGCTAAATCAGGCATTGGGATACTTCTCGTTCGCCTTTAATGCAAACTCATTCGTAAAAATTTTCTGAATATCGATTTTGCTACGATCAAAGTTGGGTGTGAAAGCAGCAAGTGCATTCAACGCAGTTTGCGGGCCATCCTCAGGAACTAGTCCATCGGGTGAAAGTGCTGCCCGGTTGGCATCTAGGCACTGCTTGTACAGCTCCACATCATTCAGCAAATAAGACTCTGGCACGGTTTTCACAATCTCGTCCAAGCTGCTTTCCTGAATCCATTTATCGGCACGCACAATCGCATTTGCCAAGGCCTGAGTGGTGCCAGGATAACGATCAAGGAAACGCTGCGCCGCATACAAGCATGCCGATGGCATATTGCCGCCAAACACATGCTTGGTTTCCGCAATAGTACGAGTATCGGAAATAATCTGTATGGCATCTTCTTTTAGCAAGGTACCAATAACGGGATCTAAATTAGCAATCGCATCAATTTGACCCGTGCGTATAGCCGTAATCGCACCAGCCCCTGCACCTACACCAATAAAAGAAACATCACTTGGTTTTAAACCGTGCTGCTCTAAAAAGAAACTAACCATCATATTGGTGGAAGAGCCTGGAGCCGTGACACCAATTTTTTTACCTTTTAAGTCGGCGGGCGATTTGTAATCGGGTAAATTCCGTTTGGAAATGGCAAGCACAATAGCGGGCGCACTGCCTTGCTGCACGAAAGCGCGATAAAACTGGCCACGCGACTGTAAGTTAATGGTGTGCTCAAACGCGCCAGAAACAACATCAGCACTACCTCCGACCACCGCTTGCAAAGCACGCGAGCCACCGGCAAAGTCAACCACGTTGACATCCAGTCCTTCATCGGTAAAAAAACCACGTAACGCGGCAATAGACAAAGGGAGATAGTAAATTAAAGCCTGACCGCCTACAGCAATCGTCACTTCTTTCTTTTCTATATTTTGAGCACGAGCCCAAGTAGGCAATGCTAATGCAGCTCCTCCTGCTCCAGCCAGCTTTAACATATCACGACGAGATAATTGCATGTTATTTCCTTCTTTTATTTACATTCAGCGCGTAAACATCTATTTCCAGGATAGAAATATCTATTTACGATCACAAACGATTAAGTATGGAATAAAACCATAGCAATAGTACAGGCTTATCAGGACTTTCCCTGATACATTAACGCCTTTCCATGAGCGCCCACGCTAACGTGCTCGCGTCCACATATTCCAATTCACTACCTGCTGGGACGCCTCGCGCCAAACGCGTTACCTTCAGTCCTTCTGCCGCCAATAACTCGCTCAGGTAGTGCGCAGTGGTTTCACCTTCAGCAGTGAAATTGGTGGCCAGGATCACTTCTTTGACCTGACCATCACAGGCTCGCTGTACTACGCGCTCAAACTGCAAGGCGTCTGGCCCCACTCCTTCGAGTGGCGCTAAACGCCCCATCAACACGTAATACAAGCCTTTATAACCGTGCGTCGCTTCAATCATATTTTGATCAGTCGGGGTTTCCACCACACACAATAAGCTGGCGTCACGACGAGCACTGGTACACGTACCGCACACCTGGACCTCGGTAAAGCTATTACAACGTGTGCAATGGCGCAGGCCTGTCACGGCCTGCTCCAGACTACGGCCCAACTGCGCTGCTGCTGCAATGTCATGCTGCAATAGATGGTAGGCCATGCGCCGCGCACTGCGCTCGCCTACCCCCGGCAAACGACGCAAAGCCTGAATCAGGTTTTTGAGTGGTTCGGGTTCGGCCAGCAAGGGTTCATTCATAGCGCTTACGGCTTAAAATGGCAACTTCATGCCGGGTGGCAAAGGCATACCCGCTGTGAGTGCAGACATTTTTTCCTGTGATGTGGTCTCTGCTTTACGTAGCGCGTCATTGAATGCCGCCGCTACCAAGTCTTCTATCATTTCTTTGTCATCTTCCATCAGGCTAGGATCTATATTGACGCGACGCACGTCATGACGACAATTCATGGTGACTTTCACCAAGCCACCACCCGAGGTACCTTCGACCTCAATTTCGGCCAGTTCTTCCTGAGCCTTTTTCATGTTTTCCTGCATTTGCTGAGCCTGACGCATCAAGCCGGCGATTTGACCTTTCATCATGATGTTATTTTCCAAAAAAAGAGGCCACCTATCAGGCAGCTCGGACAATAGGGCTTGCTTTGACTGAACCGGGCTTGAGCTGGCCGTCAAAACGTTGAATTAGTGCTAGCACCAAAGGATTATGGGGCGCCTGCTCTTCGGCTTGTCGTTGCCGCTCAGCCAGTTGCGCTTGTTCTACGGCGTACGCTGTACCATCACCGGTGCTGCCATATTCGATCGAAAGCTGGACTGCTTGACCAAAATACTCTGACAAAACAGTACGTAGACGCACCCTTGCTTGGCTATCATCAGCCGACTTGATTTGTACACGCAAGCGCACTTCATTTTGAGTACCGGACAACCATTCACTTTGTCGGGCTAGCTCCGCGGCCCAGCCGCTTAAAGGTAAAGCATCAGCCACTTCAGGCCACTGCTCGTAACGCATATTTTCGAGCTTAGGCCGTTTAGAGCCAGCCACAGAGGGGGTCGCTCGCGCCAAGGCTTGAGCCCCGCCCACCATATCTGCAATCGGGACGTTATCTGGCATGAGTGCCGCAGGCGCGGCAACCGGCTCGCCCTCGTCTTCGGCATCTTCCAAAAATGCAGGGTTTGGCTGATAATTTTCAAAATCGTCGTCTGCGGGTATCTGATGCCAGTCAGGCACCTGATCGCTAGCCGGATCCGCAACTTGATCCGTACTCACCTGTGAGGCCGGTTCCGTCTTTGCCTGCACAGGAGCAGGTTCAGGCTCTCGTTCAAGCTGAGGCTCATCAGGTGCATGGCTATACTGTGTTGGCTCTGCGACTGGCTCAGTCGCCTTTGGAGCGCTAACAAAGCGCGGCTCGGGCTGCTCTTCCCAGGCGGGCACCCCTACACTAGGCTCAGGTTCGGAGTGCTGCTCAGCCTTGGCTTGAGCATCAGGCGCAGGCGCAACAGGCGTGATGGTTTCGAGCGGCGGGGACGGTACATCTGCCGGCCCCTCAGGTGCCGCACTCTGCTCAGTTCTCGACCCATCAGGGCCTGCGGGTGGCGGTGTAATGGGCTCAGGCAATAAAGCCAACATGCGCAAACACGCCATGACAAAGCCCGCATACTCATCGGGCGCTAAGCTCAACTCTTGACGACTGTGCACCGCGACAGAATAAAACAACTGCACATGATCAGCACTGAGTAAGCCCGCCATGTCTCGAACAGGCGCTGCCAACGCGTCATCATCGCTAATCGCGCCAGGAATACGCTGTTCTATCGCAATTCGTGATAGTAATACCGCCAAATCGGACAAGGCACCAGAAAACGATAGGCCGCGCAAGGCTAAATCGTCGGCAATCTGCACAATGCCTTGGGCGTCATAGTTAAGCAAAGCGCGCAGCAACTGTGCAAGATGGCTTTGGTCTATGGTGCCAAGCATGGCCTGCACCGCAGCGGTGCTAATGTTACCCGAACTGTACGCTATGGCCTGATCGGTCAGTGATAAAGCATCTCGCATGGAGCCATCGGCCGCTTGAGCCAATAAGCGTAAAGCAGGGGTCTCTGTTGGCATTTGCTCTTGTTCGAGCAAATGCTGCAGATGATCAACAATGGCAGGCACTGTCATTTGCTTCAAATTAAACTGTAAGCAACGCGAGAGTACCGTCACGGGTATTTTTTGTGGGTCCGTGGTGGCCAGTATGAACTTAACGTGTGCTGGAGGCTCTTCCAAGGTTTTAAGCATGGCATTAAATGCATGCCCCGTCAGCATATGCACTTCGTCAATCATGTAGACTTTGTAGCGCCCAGAGCTTGGCGCGTAAATCGCTTGCTCCAGTAATTGCGACATTTCCTCTACACCACGATTTGACGCGGCATCCAATTCGACATAATCGACAAAACGCCCCGCATCGATTTCAGTACAGGCTCGACACACGCCACACGGATTGGCCGTAATACCGGTTTCACAGTTCAACGACTTGGCCAAAATACGCGCCAGAGTCGTTTTACCCACACCACGTGTGCCGGTAAATAACCAGGCATGGTGCAAACGCTGTGTTTCCAAGGCATGGGTAAGGGCCTTAACCACATGATCCTGGCCAATCAGAGTATCAAAGGAGCGGGGTCGCCATTTACGCGCTAGAACTAAGTACGTCATGCATATTGCAGATAGAGATCCGCCTCCATAAACCAAGTAGCAAAAAGTGTACCGGATTCGGCAAGCAAGAGGGGAACAAGATTGAATCAGAAGATAGACATGACCCCATACACCAAGGCCAAATTAGATGGCGAGCCTGACTCCGGCACTGACTCTGCACGGCTATGGCTGCTTCGTTCCCGACCTGACCAGGTTCACCACCGAACCATGCGGAGGGGCCCGCCACGAAGTAGTTTACCACTAATCTGCTTGGTACGGCAGCCATAAATCGATGCGCGGAAAATAAAGCACGGCTTTAGCCGGTCGCCCATCTAGGCCTGAGACCTGCTGGCAGTAGCGCTCCAACTGCTCTGCGTAGGCAACAGACATACGCGCAGCAAAGCTATCTAGCGTTTCATTATCATGGGGCACGGATGTTTTATAGTCCACCACCAGCCAATGATCTTCTTGAGAGATGGCCAAGTCTATGATGGAAACACGCCCCGTGCCGTCGAGTAAAGACCATTCACGATGTGCTCGGCTGACGCTTAACAACCATTGCCCCCGAGCGGACTGGCATGTTGCCAGCAAAGTTTCCAGCACAATCTGGCTGGCATCGTTCACCTGAGCCTGAGCCACTCCCGCCCGTCGCAACTGCAAAGCCATAATGCTCAGACTGTCGCGCAAACGCGCCTCACTCCAGTGGTTGATGCCATCCCGACCCAGACGCTCTAACCAAGCATGCGCCACATCGCCCATCGCCCGCTCAGCGCCTAGCTCCGGGCTCCACTGCCAAGCTTGGTAACGATGCTCAATAAAGTCCGTCTGGGTTTGAGCCGCAGTCAAGGCCTCCAGCGGCAATCGCCGCAGCGTTCGTACACTGAGCGGCGCCTTACTCTGTATGTCTTGTGCCTGTTGTGCCAGACATGTCCACTGAGGAACATCAGGCACCTGCAAAACTGACCAGAGTCTACTTAATAAAGAGCGGGCATCGGGTATTTGCACACTAGAGTCGGCCTTTACCCCTAGCTCTGCGCACAAATGCAGCTCCTGCCGAGCCCGAGTGACGGCGACATACATCAGACGACGTACTTCCTGCTCTGCGCGGTACTTTTCCCGTTGTGCCAAAAACCGAGCGATAGGATCGCGCTCATCGCTACCACGGTGCCCCAGTGGCCCTAGCAGCAGGCTGTCTGGGGTCTGCTCTATACGTATCAAAGGGTCTTTGTCAGCAGCCGAAATGTGATGCAGCCCATACAAAATGACCGATTCAAACTCCAAGCCCTTAGACTTGTGTATGGTCATTACCTCAACAGCAGAGCCCGCATTCTGAGGCGTCGCATACAATTTGCGGATACGCTGCTCCAACTCTTCCTGATCTGGGGGACTATAAGGGCAGAGCTCCTCGAGCAGAGCAAATACCTGCTCAGCATCTGCCTGATCCGTAGGCTGCGCATAGGCTTGATCGCCTCCCAAACGTCGCCAGCAGCGCTGCACCCAGGCCGCAAAAGGAAACTGCCCACTACGATTTTTAGCATCCAGAAGCACCTGACTCACGTGCTGCAAGCGCTGCCACTGATCTGGCAAATAGTCTTGCTGATTAGCACTGGCCAGCAGTTCGGGCATACTGGTACGCGCACAAGACGCGCACAGGGTGTGCAAACTATGCAAAGTGAGACCGCAAAGCGGAGAACGCAAGAGTGCCAAATACGCCAGCCTGTCGCCCGGATGTGACAAAGCTCGTATCAGTTGTACCAAATCAGCCACAACAGGGCGCTGCGCCAAACTCTCTAGTTCCACCGCACGACAAGGGATATTGTTCTCTTGCAAAAGACGCACTAAGCCACGCAAGTTAGAACGCGTACGCACCAAAATAGCGACTGGATGCGGTCTATCGGGGTACCGGTCCAAAGCGGCACGCACCAATTCCAGCACAGTAGCACGAGACTGCTCTTGAGCGTGCTGGGCGGCAGCCTGAACGTAATCCTCGTGCTGTTCACGGTAGTGCCAAGCGGGATGAAAGTGTGTGCGCAAGCCCTCGTCACCGGAGTTAAAAGCAACCGAAGGCGCATAACTGACACTTCCCATCAAAGGATCTGCGCGCTCGGAAAACAAATGCACTCCCGCCTCATTCACCCAGTCAACAACACGAGGGTGAGAGCGGAAATTATTACTCAACTGCAACGTTTCTAAAGGCACTGCACCTAACAACCCGGCTTGACTAACACGTAAAAACAAGCCTACTTCTGCTTTACGGAAACGGTAGATGGATTGCATGGGATCACCCACTAAGAATAGCGTGCGACCATCTGACTGCTCCCAGCCGGAGGTAAGTTTTTCCAATAATTGAACCTGAGAGTGGCTGGTATCCTGAAACTCGTCCACCAATAAATGCTGAATGGCTTTGTCCATGGACAACAGCAAATCGCCCGGCTCATCGGCACGTCCTAATGCCAGTAGTGCTCGTTGTGAAATCTCGGTGAAATCCACCTCAGAGGCCTGAGCAAAGCATAATTTAAGCTGTGCAGAGGCTAGCCACAGCACCTCTATCAAATTACTAAGAATGCGCGCCTGCTCAGGGCTGTAACCCTGAGGCAAGCCCGGCACACGTGCCAATAAGCCCACCCATGGGGCGCCCTCCGCATACGTGCCTAGCCATTCTGTTATGCCTTCTTTTTCAGCAGTTTTAGGTGGAAACCCCTGTCGTGCATCCACCCGCTTACGCAGACTGCCCGTCCCTGTTAGCAGCGCTGCGGCCAAGGCCTGCCAACGCGGCAAGGCCTCCACAGTCGCCTCGAACGCCTCACCATCCCAGTCGGATAATACCCAGCTCTCAGATTCCGGCCCCAGTGTCTGAGCGGCAAAACGCAAAGGCCCAGCAAGCTGCTTTGCCCAAGCAGTCGGCATGGCATCCAACAATTGAGCAAGCTGCTGCTCCACCACCTCTTGCAAGCACTGTCGTAACACGTCCATATCGTCGGCATTGGCCAGTACAGACTGCCATTGATCCCGACTAGCCAGCATATCGGCCAACACTTCCCGCGCCGCCAGTATATTGACATCCATGTGCTCAAGAAAGCGCTCTACCGACTCCTCGGTTTCAACCATATCCAAACAGGCTTGAGCCGCTGCCTCGTAATGTACACGGGCATCATGGGCAATGGCTGGCATCCCCCCCAATCCGCTCACCCAGGGCATTCCGTGCACCAAATGCGCGCATAAGGCATCAATAGTGCGTATGCTAAGACGTGCGGGAAACTCAAGTAAATCCCAGCCCATCTCGCGATTACGTTGCATGGCGGCACAAGCCAGCTCCCAACTGCGTACCTTATAGGGTTCCTGTGGCCGCTCACTGTCCGCACTGGCTAGCTTTTCTAGCACACGCGCATGCATTTCAGCCGCCGCTTTACGGGTAAAGGTAATCGCAACAATTTCCTCGGGACGCTGCGCCCTAGCAAGCAAGGCCAAGATTCTATCGGTGAGCAGTTCCGTTTTGCCTGAGCCCGCTGGCGCCTGCACCAGATAAGAATGATTGGGATCAATAGCCCGCTCACGGGCCAGACGATCACTGGGCTGCTTCATGCTGCTCCTCTTGCTCATCATACAAACGTAAAAACGGCAACACCTCACAATACAGCAAGTCGTTAGGCGTTGCGGTCTGATTCATCGCATTACCCGTCACAAACTCACGTGCCAAACTGTGTATCGCCACACGCCAGGCCTGCAATAAGGCAGACCAACTTTGCTCAGGCGGTAACTCCTGCAACCCGGGGAAATCCAGGTCTTCCTGCCCCATACCCGCGTACTCCACACTGCGAGCATGCAAACGGCAAAGCGCCAACGCCACCACATCTAGTCCGGCGTCTTGTAAAAGCATGGCATAAAAAGGCAGTTGCAAATTAATAGGGCGCTCACGCAGCCATTCTTGTTTTAAACGAAAATCACCACTACCTGTTTTATAGTCAATCAAAATGACATCACCTTCAGGCAAACGATCCAACCTATCTAAGCGCATACGTAAACGCAAGGCCTCATAACACCACTCATGCTGCTGCTCGCGCTGCGCAATAGAAAAACAAGGACGACGTAACTCCAGTTGCACATATGCATCCGTGATCAGGCGGGCACGTTGCACTTCCAAAGCTTGCAAACGCTCACTGTAATGAGCAAGCTCTTGCTGTGCAGCGTGCTCCAGCGCGTGCTGCACTAACACGTCAAGACGCCCCTGCGCGAACGCGTGCTGTAAAGACTGCTGATCTGGAAGCTCATCCCACAAACGCTCTAGCAGATTGTGCAAAAATAAGCCGCGGCTATTCATATCAGCCAAGGTGGCATAAGCGGATAACTCACGTGCATGTAGGCGATAGCGCACAAACGCCCATAACGGATTACGTGCCTGCGCCTCCAGTACGGCTACCCCGCCACTGATAGGCTCATTAGCAGTGAGGGCCGGGCCTAGATGATCGTCAAAATACTCCATCTCTACCTTGACAGCATCCATCTCATTCATTTGGCGCATCGGGTATTGACGGCGCTCATGGTGCGCGATGAGAGGGCTGGGACGCAACTGCTGCTCGCCTTCAGTTTGAGGGTAGCTTAACCATACCGTATCGGCGCTGCGCAATAAGGACTGCATAATAAGGCGTGCCCATGCCAGCTCTCGCTCCGGCGTCGCGCGTGGTGCATTAGCCCGTCGTAAGGCCACGGCAGGCAAGAGCGCATTGGGCCGTACAACAGCTGGTAATACCGCATCGCTTAAGCCCACTACCCATACCGCATCCCAACGCCCACCCTCAGCTTCCAGAAAGCCCAGCACATCCAGCCGCGCATTCGCTGCTCGCTGAGGTTGAAACGGCATATCCTGCAGCTTGGTTGCAAACAAGTGCTGAAACGCCATGACAGTCAGCGCCCCCAGAGCAGGCGCCTGAGCTGCCAACTGCTGCACGGCTTGCTGTAGCGCCTCCAGCGTTTGATACCCCGCACTGTCTACGGCCTCTGAGCTGGGAAAACCCAAAAGGTCCAGTGCCTGTCTCCAGTGATGCGCCCACGCCAAGCAGTCTTGCTGCTTGGGAGCCTGTCGCATTAACTCATACGCCTGCTCCCAGGCCCTAGCCAGCAGTGGTGCGTGTTCATTTAAGGCCTGCTGAAAGCGCGCAGCACTCACTCCCAGTTCTTGTTGTTCGCGCCAGCCTACATCGATCGCGGCACGCCCGCCTGCTTCAGCTTGCCCTCCCGCACACAAGCCTTGCAATAGGGCTTGTGCTAGCAACTCAGGCTCAGCAATGCCCTGCGTGCTCAACACGGCCAACGCTTTCATCCAGGCTAAAGCACTGCGCGCATACGGCCACTGTGCCAATGGACGAGCGGCTGCCACGTTGTAGTTATGTATCAAACGACCCTCTACAGACAAAGCCTGATGCATGAGCCTATGTACTAAAGGCACCTGTGTTTCCAAAGAAGGCGCCACAATCGCTACGTGGCATTTTGGATCGGCATCCAGGTGTTCACGGGCCCACTGCACTGCCTGCCGCCACTCTTGCTCGGTGTCAAACGCAGCATGACAATACACATGATTGGCCTCAGGCTCTTGAGCCTGAAACTGATACAGTTGCACACCCTGCTTTTGCGCCGCCAAAAGCATCGCTCTGAGGCGCGGGGAATACTCATGAAACCCCATGAGTACTAAATTTCGGCAATCTGGTACAAACGCGCCCGTTTCTAGCGCAGCCACAATACGCTCGATGCTGGTGTTGCTGTCATCCAGATCGAGCCGTACCAAAGCATCCCGATACGCGAGACGCCATTGCAAAAAATGCTCGTAATCGGCGGTGTGCTCGGCCTCAAGAACTTGAATTTTCCACTCATCTAGCAAGTAGTCTGCCTCGACAGCGCTACGAGCCGCTTGCGGTATATTCAATAAATACCCTTCTTCTTCGCACTCGGTAATAACTTGCTGCCACAGTTGGCGACTCGTGAAAGCATCCAGCTCGTGACTGGCTGGTACAAAGTTAGGTACAAAGCACAACACATCACTGATCTGACGTAACCAAGCACTTAACGGCATAATAGCGGGAATCGCTAAACTCCCCTGAGCCCGGTCAACACGCACAGAAAGCTGTGCCAATAAACGCCTTGCGTAGCGATTATTCACCGTAATCAGCAAGGTCTCACTGCTTTCTAAAGCCAGTAGCTGATCCAGATCCAGAGACTCGAACTCCTGCATAAGCCGATATTTTCCTGTGATGGAGGTCTACAATAGCTGACATTGTAACGGCTCACCGCCGCGATGAACGGCTTGATGTCTCTGTCCCATACTCATACACTTGAACCATGTCCGAAACCCCGTCACACATCGAAATCAATAGCAGCCTGTCTCTTAGCACCGCAGGGCGAAGCTGGGGCAGCGCAAGACGCATGGCCCTACTAGAAGCCATCGGTAATCATGGCTCTATCTCTGCGGCTGCCCGCCATATCAGCATTAGTTACAAGGCGGCTTGGGACGCAATCGAAACTATGAATAACCTAGCTGGTGAAGCATTGGTGGAACGTACTACGGGTGGAACAGGTGGAGGAGGCGCGCGATTAACCCCACGTGCCGAAGAACTACTACGCCACTACCAAGCCTACGAACGTATGCATCAACGCTTCATGAAACGACTAAGCCAAGTTGGACAGTTTGGCACTGACAATATGGAGCTTTTACAAGCCATGATGCTACAAACCTCAGCCCGTAATAATTTACAGGGTGTAATCAGTGAGATTAAAACCGGCGCCGTTAACGATGAAATTATCCTTGATATCGGTAATAACAAACAAATCGTTGCATCCATCACCTGCGAGAGCACACAAAGCCTAGGATTGAAAACAGGCCAAAAAGCACTGGCCTTTCTTAAAGCCTCTTCAGTTTTGATCGGTTTGGATAATACTAGCGGTGCGCTCTCTGCACGTAATCAACTGCTCGGTACCATCAGCCGGGTTGTGCCGGGCGCCGTTAATGCAGAGGTCGGGCTAGAACTAGCCCCTGGCCAAACCTTGACCGCCACGATTACATTGGAAAGCGTACGCCGCCTAGCCCTCAAAGAGGGCCAGTCCGCCTACGCTATTTTTAAAGCCTCTAGCGTGATGCTTGCTACGCTGGAATAAAATCTTCACGATGTGAAGCTTTTAGTTCCAAGGCATGGCATTGATCAAACACTTTGCCATGCCGAATACGAAACACCTGCTCAGACAATGCCCGTGCATCCTCAGGATCATGGGTAATTAAGATGGTGGGAATATCCAGGGTATGTTGTAGCTCAGCCAGCTCAGTGCGTAAGCGGGTCCGTAGGTCCTGATCCATAGCCGCCAAGGGTTCATCGAGCAACAACAGCTCCGGGTCTACTGCTAAGGCACGCGCCAAGGCCGTGCGCTGTTTTTGCCCACCCGATAGTTGCGATGGATAACTACGCAACACACTACCCAGCTCAAAGGCGTCAACCCAGCGCTGTGCTTGATCCGGCAAATGCTTGGCGGAACGATTAAACCAAGCCCTGTTCAGCCCAAAACAAATATTTTGTGCCACAGTCAAATGCGGGAATAAGCCATAGTCCTGAAAGAGGTACGCCACACGCCGCTGCTGTGGTGCCAGATTGACCCCCTGTGCAGCATCAAAAAACACCTTATTACCAATGCGAATGATACCGTGCTCTGGTGTTAACAGACCTGCTACGGCCTGTACCGTCATGGACTTTCCTGAACCGGAAGGGCCATAAAGTGCAATGCGCTTAGAATCGCTGTGTAAGTCGATATCCAATAAAAATTCGCGTGTAGGCGACACCAGCTTACGCTGTATTTGAAGCAAAAAGCTCATCGCTCTCTCCGCATTTGCCTAGGCGACAAGGCGCTCGCACTCCAGAGCACCACCACACATGTAATCGAGATCACAATCACCAAAAAAGTGGCCAGCTGATCGTCTCCGGCTTGCACCGCCTCGTAAATAGCAATCGACATGGTTTGCGTACGTCCGGGGATACTGCCCGCGATCATCAGTGTGGCGCCAAACTCGCCTAATGCTCGGGCAAAAGCTAACAGCACACCTGCAAAAATGCCACGTGCTGCCATAGGTAGACTAACCCGAAAAAACACCGCCACGGATCCGATACCCAGCACTCTGGCAGCATCCTCAATACGTACGTCCACATCTTCGAAGGCTGCTCGAGCCGCCTTTAGCACCATGGGGAAGGCCACGACAGAAGCCGCTACGACTGCTCCTTGCCATGTAAAGACAAGCTCTATACCCAAGCTAGACAAATACTGACCCAATGTACTGCGCCGACCGAACAGAACCAGCAGGTAATAACCAATTACGGTAGGTGGCAAAACCATTGGTAAGGTCAAGATCGAGTCTAGCAAGTCGCACCAACGGGACGGCCAGCGCGACAAGGCATAAGCAATACCGATTCCGGTCACGCAAGCAATTAAGGTTGCCCAACCGGCAACCTTCAAAGACAGCAGTAAAGGAACCCAAATTGTATTCATGAACAACAGTCTGGTGTGTACTTAAGGCTTAGCAAAACCATATTTAGCCAATACTTCTTGCCCCGATGGGGAGAGAACGAAATCCTCAAACGCCTGCGCTTTATCGTTGCGTCCATTACGCTCTACTAAAGCAATAGGATACAGTACGGGCTCACGGGTTTTTAAAACCGCAATCACATCTACTTTGTCTTTCACTGTTGCCGCATCGGTAGCAAACACAAAGCCTGCCTCTACTTCACCTCTAGCCACGTAATCTAACACCTGACGCACGTGCTGGCCTAAAATTTTGCGGCTATCTACATCTGCCCAATTACCCGAGTCCTCCAGTGAGGCCTGAGTGTAGCGCCCAACCGGTACAGTGGCAGGATTGCCGATAGCAATACGCTTAACCTCGGATTTGGCTAAATCAGCAAGTGATTCGATTTTGCCTGGATTATCGCTAGGAACAATAAGAACAACTTCATTTTTGACAAAGTTCTGACGTGTGGCGGGATCTACTGCTTTTTCTGCCACTGCCTTATCCATGGCTTTCTGGTCTGCCGATGCAAAAACATCGACTGGTGCACCGTTCACAATTTGTTGCAAAAGCACATCAGAGGCCGCAAAGCTAGTGAGCACTTTCGTGCCCGGATGATTCTGCTCGAACTGTGTAGCCAACTCTTTAAATGCATTGGTCAGGCTAGCTGCAGCTGAAACCACAAGTTCATCGGCCATTGCAGGCGCCTGTAACAGCAGGGACAGCGAACAGGCGGTGAGAATTCGTTTAAACATTAGGTACTCCCCTTGATAAGTAATGTGTATTCAACACGTAATATATATAGGTATATATCGAAGGTCAAACGCAAGAACAGACCTAGATCAAACACAGCCCATATAAAAACAATTTTATGTTTGCAGTACACTCTAGAGCTTCACGTAAAACCCTTTTGTTAAAACAGTGCTTACCCACCCTCGCTTTACACCACTGCTTATTGTCATGGCGGATTTTGCATGACAGACACGCTTCTCATACTGGCCATCATCGCTCTAGGCACCTATTTTCAGACCATCACAGGCTTTGGGCTAGGCATTATTGTGATTGGACTAGTCACTGGCCTGAATCTGGCGAGCCTGGCTTTTATAGCTACAGTGATAAGCCTGACCAGCATTATTAATGGTTGTGCTGCACTACAAGGCCGTTGGCAACGACTCAGTCCGGTGGTTTCCATCTGGACTCTGGCCGGCATTGTGCCCTCGACCATAGCAGGTACCATGCTCCTGACGTACTTAAGTCAGGAGGCGAACAATATGCTTAAACTATTGCTAGGCCTCTTAATTATCTTTAGTGGTCTAAGCGCCATGCGACGCCCCAAGCCCCAAGCTGAGCTGTCCCGCAAAAGCACATTTTTTATCTATGGTTTTATCTCTGGTTTATGCGGGGGCTTATTTGGCATGCCTGGACCGCCGATTATTCTGTTGTTTTACCGGCAACCGCTGGACTACGCACAGATACGAAATTTGCTCTTGCTTATGTTCACCTTAACAGCGGTAGTTCGCACGCTTTATGAGGCAGGCATAGGCACCTTGGGCTGGGATGCTGTGTACTTGTCTTTGATCGCCCTGCCACTGGTAACCGGTCTAACGCTGCTGGTAAGGCGTTTGCCGGCGCCACTGAGCGCAGAAGGCATACGTAAGCTGTCTTTTTACAGCTTGCTATTAATAGGATTGGGACTGGCCGTTGAGAGCAGTTGGCTGATGCTCGCCTAGTACAAACGCGTACAAAAAATAGCCACTGCGTACAGAAATCTATTTCTGTGCTTTTGTTCAAAGGCACATACTGCTAGAATTTCAAACTGCTTTTTACTCTGCGTCTAGACTAGCAGTGAATAAAGCTGGCCCTATAGTTAAATGGATATAACTTTCCCCTCCTAAAAATTGGGCACCCAGCACTGAAAAGGCTGGTGTGAATGCGCTTAAATTCGGTGAACCCCCTGTCTTAAGACGCGGCAACCCCGAGCGAAGCTGCCACATGGCAGAACGTGTAGAGACTCGACAGGCGCAACCTACAGCCTTGGCCATGGTTAAGATAGAGTCCAGACCACAAACTATTCTAGGCGGTGAAAACCGTAGTGGTACGAAGGGAAGATTGCAGGTTCGATTCCTGCTGGGGCCGCCATCACCATACACATCGCTGCAATACTGGCATTTTATACTGTAGACCACGACTGATATTCTAGTTACAGGGTCTCTGTGTCATGCCGTACACGTATAACATCTATGCTCACCCTACTAAAGGATCGATAGCCGTACGCCTGGGCTTTGCATGGCCTGCTATTTTTCTAGGTTGCTTCTGGATGTTTAGCAATGTGCTCTGGCGCCGAGGCCTGATTTGGCTGACGGCATATACCATCTTGTGGGGGCTAGCTCTAATTCTGTTAAACAATGCACAGGGCTGGCTACAAACCATGGGTTTCATCAAGCTTGGGCTGGCATTTTTAACGCTATGGCTACTACCCGCATTTTTTGGTCATCTCTGGTGTGAACTACACCTGCACACTCAGGGGTTTGAGCGCCGCTCTATTGAATACGCAAACTGCGCTCAACACGCGGTGCGCAAAGCGAAGCAAAAATACAGTTCTGGCTCTACCCACCAACTACGCTTTGCGTCTTAAGCCCTATCAACCTTTAATGGTTTGCAGCCATCTGGTATTGACGCTTTTCCTGAATGGGTAGATTTACCCCTGCCGCTATTAAGGCCAAGGCAATATCAGCCCACCACATCCAAGAAAAATCCCCAAAGCTGTACAAGGCCACACCACCTAGCCAGGCCCCAAAAAACGCTCCGATTTGATGACTCAATAAGCTCAAGCCAAACAAAGTCGCCAGGTATCGGGAGCCATATAAGGTGGTAACAATGCTGGCGGTCGGAGGAACAGTTGCCAACCAGCTCAAGCCCAGACCTAGGGCAAATACATAAAACACCCACTCGGTTTTGGGCATCAACATGTACCACAACACCAATAGTGCTCTAGAGGCATACATCAGTGCCAAAATATTTTTACTTTTGTAACGTGCTACACACGCACCCGCCACAATACTACCCACCACATTCGCTAAACCTATGAGCGCTAACGACCAGCCTGCCACTGAAGGCGGTAAACCGCATAAATCTATCTCACCAGGCAAGTGCGTCACTAAAAAGGCAATATGAAAGCCACAGGTAAAAAAACCAATATTGAGTAGCAGATAATTACGATCACGTAAGGCATATACCACTGTTTGTTTTAATTGCTGGCCGGTGTTGGCGCTTCTTTCTGGCTTAGCGGTGCTTAACTGTGGAGAAGAGTCACGTAGTTTCCGTATCAAGGGCAGAGCCAATAAGGATGTCACGGCCAAGCTCAGCAAACATCCTACCCAGCCCATCCAGGCGATAAGCTGTTGCACAGTGGGTGCGAACACCACCTGACCAAACGAGCCTCCGGCATTAATTAAACCGGAAGCCTCGCCTCTGGCAGCAGCTGGTATTTTTTGCGCTACTGCGCCCATCAAAACGGAAAAACTGGCAATACCTGCTCCCATATTGGCCAATAAACCCAGACTTAATGTTAGCCCCCAGACCGAGCTACTCACGACCGTCCAGCCACAAGCCAGCGCCAGCAACAACAAGCCCAGCATCAGTATGCGCTCGGAACCGTAACGGTCTGCATAAATACCCGCCACAGGCTGTATCGCCCCCCACGCCAGTTGCCCAACAGCCAGTGCAAAACTAATGGACACAACACTCAGTCCGGTACTTTGTGAAATAGGCGCGACAAATAGACCAAAAGATTGTCGTACACCCATGGTGACCATTAATATGCCAGCCGCTGCCAGCGTAACCATCATGACACCGGGCTGGCGTAGTGACTGAAACATAAACCACCTATTGATATGCAGGTATTACTTAGAAAGCGAAAACAGGGCCGCGCTATGCGCTATTACGGCTCACCTATTCCGACTTGCACCACACTTAACGGTAATAGTTGCTGGAATACCTGCGGGGACAAACCCAGCAAATAACCACGTCGCCCACCATTAATATAAATACATGGGTGATCCAGCAACTCTTGCTCTAGATATACCGGCATCACTTTACGTGTCGCGAACGGTGAAGTGCCCCCGACCAGATACCCACTATGTCGCTGTGCCTGCTCGGGCTTACAGGGCGTGATTTTTTTTACCCCTATCTGGCGAGCTAAATTTTTCGTTGAGACTTCCTTATCCCCAGGCATGATCACCACCAGGGGTTTGCCTAGCTCGTCTTCCATCACTAAGGTTTTAGCGGTCTGCTGTAAAGACAAACCTAATTGACGAGCCGCCTCCTGAGCGCCACCATGATCAATATACTCATAGCTATGCTCCGTAAACGGAATTTTTTTCTGACGCAGATACTGCGTCGCAGGAGTGGCACTTTGGTGCTTATTTTTACTTGCCATGCTTACTATCCGTATCGCTACGCCTTATTTTCCTCTATCACTATATGCCCGCCAGACCGCAACCCGCCTTAGGCTCGTGGATGGTGCTTAGCGTGCAATTGCTTTAATCGCTCACGCGCCACATGAGTATAAATCTGAGTCGTGGAAATATCAGCATGCCCTAGTAACATTTGCACGACGCGCAAGTCAGCGCCATGATTTAATAAATGAGTGGCAAAAGCATGGCGCAGCACATGCGGCGATAAAGGCGCCTGAATACCTGCTCGTACAGCATATTTTTTTATGATCAGCCAAAAAGACTGTCTCGTCATCGAATCGCTACGCGCTGTAACGTAAACATAGTCACTGCGACGCGCTTGCAATAAAACCGGGCGCACCTGTTCCAAATAGCGCTGATTCCAGTAAAGAGCCTCTTCGCCCAAAGGTACGAGCCGGTCTTTACCCCCTTTACCCTGATCGACTCGCGCTACGCCGTCGCTCAAGCTCATATTCACCATCTTCAGCATAGTCAGTTCGCTGACACGCAAGCCCGTTGCATACAAGGTTTCCAGCATAGCTCGATCGCGTAAACCCAGATCGGTAGCTACGTCAGGCGCCTGCAATAAAGTTTCCACTTGCTGCTCACTCAAGGTGTGAGGCACACGCTCTGGTGTGCGCACTGAGCTCAAGCCTAAACACGGATCATCAACGCGCATTTGCTCGCGCATCGTCCATTGATAAAACCGGCGTATGGTCGCTAAACGGCGATTCGCCGTACTGGCCTTCGTATACTGTGCATCGTCGCGCAACCACTGACGCAACTGCTCGGTGTTCAGTTCAATCAATGGCAAGCCCAGCTCGGCTCGCTGAGCCCACTCTTGAAGCTTTTCCAGATCCTGCTGATAGGCTGAAAGGGTGTTGCGGGCTAAGCCGTCTTCCAGCCAACATGCCTGGATAAATGCTTCAATTACTGGATCTACCGTCATACAGACTTCCTGATTCGAGGCTAGCAAAGGTAACCAATCATACCCCTAGCTGTCCGGCAATCCATTTTTTGCGTTTTCTCGTGGCACTATTCACATGCTAAGTATTAGGCTACTGGCTGTGACCGCCCCATTTTTAGAGCAGCCACAGCACGGCTTACAGCCTTTAGGCTTTGTTTGCCTGTACCACCGTCAAGGCGGCCATATTGACGATTCTACGCACTGTAGAACTGGAGGTCAGAATATGCACGGGAGCATTGGCACCTAATAAAAATGGGCCAATCGCCACATTACTACCAGCCGCTGTTTTCAACAGATTGTAGGCAATATTGCCAGCATCCACATTCGGACACACCAGCAAATTAGCATCACCCGATAAGGTGGAGCTAGGCAGCACACGATAACGCAATGACTCGTCCAAGGCGCAATCGGCATGCATTTCACCGTCCACCTCCAGATCAGGAGCCGCTTGCTGGATAAGACGTAAGGCGGCCCGCATTTTCGGCCCTGACTCAGCACTGTCCGAACCAAAATTAGATCGTGACAGCAGCGCCACTTTGGGCTCAAGCTGTAACTCGCTTAGGCACTGTGCAGCCGCTACGGTGAACTCTGCAATTTGCTCGGCGCTAGGATTATCGTTTACATGGGTATCGGTCAGCGCCAACGTGCGCTCTCCGAGCAACAGGATATTCATGGCGGCATAGCAGCTCGCCCCCTGTTTACGCCCAATCATTTCATCAATAAAACGCAGATGAGCGTGATAGGAACCTATAGTTCCACAAATCATACCGTCCGCTTCACCTAAGTGCACCATCGTAGCGCCTATCAGTGTTAGGCGACGTCGCATTTCTACACGTGCCATTTCTTTGCTAATACCGCTTCGGCACATTTTCTCCCAGTACGTCGTCCAGTACTGATGAAATCTATCATCCGATTCTGGGTTGGTCACCTCGACATCCACACCTAAACGCAAACGCAAACCGAATTTTTTAATGCGAGCCAACAGTACCGCCGGGCGGCCAACCAATATTGGCGTAGCCAGCTTTTCATCCACGATCACTTGAACTGCACGTAACACGCGCTCCTCTTCACCCTCGGTGAAAACAATGCGTGACTTCGCCCCGTCACGGACCAATTGTCGGGCCACAGCAAAGGCAGGCTGCATAAAAGCGCCTGAGTGATAGACAAACTGGCGCAACTGATCCACATAGGCATCAATATCTACTAAGGGGCGCGTCGCCACACCACCATCCATGGCAGCCTGTGCCACAGCAGGGGCTATCCGTACTATCAGACGCGGGTCAAAAGGCTTAGGGATTAAATACTCAGGCCCAAAACTCAATCCATAACCACCATACGCGGCAGCCACCGTTTCGTCCTGCTCCTCTTCGGCTAATGCCGCAATGGCATAGACCGCTGCTTTCTCCATCTCACGTGTAATGGTTGTGGCCCCTACATCCAGCGCTCCACGGAAAATATAGGGAAAGCACAGCACATTATTTACTTGATTCGGAAAATCGGAACGTCCTGTAGCCAGCACCACATCAGGGCGAGCCTCTTTAGCAAGCTCAGGCAGTATCTCAGGCGTAGGATTAGCCAGCGCCATCACAAAAGGCTGTTCGGCCATTTTTTTGAGCATCTCAGGCTTTAACACGCCGCCTGCAGACAGCCCTAAGAAAACATCTGCTCCCTCAATCACCTCGCTCAGGCTGCGCTGCTCGGTTTGTTTGGCAAAACGGCTTAACTCTGGCCCTTGCGCCCCGGGACGATCAACATAGACCACTCCATCTATGTCAGTGACCCACACATTCTGCTCGGGCAAACCAAGATCACACAACAAATCCAGACACGCCAAGGCTGCCGCACCGGCGCCCGAGGTGACCACCTTGATCTGAGCTATATCCTTACCGACTACTTTAAGACCGTTTAAAAATGCCGCAGCAACTGTAATTGCCGTGCCATGCTGGTCGTCGTGAAAAACCGGTATTTTCATGCGAGCACGCAACTTACGCTCTACCTCAAAGCACTCAGGTGCCTTGATGTCCTCAAGGTTGATGCCCCCAAACGTAGGCTCTAGGCCAGCAATGATATCCACCAGCTTATCCGGATCCGTTTCATTAATTTCAATATCAAATACGTCCAGACCCGAGAACTTCTTAAACAGTACAGCTTTACCTTCCATCACCGGCTTAGACGCTAAGGCACCAATATTGCCCAAGCCCAGTACTGCCGTTCCATTAGTGATGACCCCCACTAAGTTACCGCGTCCAGTGTAGCGAAAAGCATTCATAGGATCTGCTGCGATCTCTTCACACGCCGCGGCCACACCTGGTGTGTAGGCTAACCCCAAGTCTCTTTGAGACACCAAAGGCTTGGAGGCATTAGTAGTGAGTTTGCCTGGGCGAGGAAACTCGTGGTAATCCAGGGCGGCCTGTCTGTCGATAGTACTCATGTGTCATCCTTACGCATGCAGCCACTAAGGCCACCCTGCCGTTATTTAAATAATGAAAAACGAAGCAAGTGCCTCAGTCTTATGCACTTACACAGCTTGATAGCCAGTGTAAATAGGCAAACGCCCATCATTATTTGAAATTACAATAGGGGCATAAGTAATTACCTATACCTATCCATGAGCTCGCGCCAAACTCTGTCCTGGGACATCAATCATCGCCTGATGAGTCGTCTTAAAATCCGTCATCTGGCCTTATTACTACATATACAAAAGCTCGGCTCGCTTACCCGCGTGGCCGAGGCCATGGCAAGCAGTCAGCCGTCGGTCACTCAAGCATTAGCCGAAATGGAAGAAATGTTTGGAACACCCTTGTTTGAACGCAGCTCACGTGGCATGCTCCCAACCCCTCAAGGCCTACTTGTTCTGGAGCGGGCACGTAGCATGCTCAACGACTTGGAACTGCTCAGCCACGACATGCATGCATTAAAACAAGGGCGACAAGCGCACTTGCACGTAGGGCTAATTCCTTTCTTGTCCGGCACATTAATCGCCGCAGCAGCCAAAGACGTATTTGCCAATAAGCGCCCTCTTACTCTTAGCTTGCAAGAAGGCCTAAGTCAGGTTCTGCTGGAGCAACTTCAAGAACATGCTCTGGACTGCGTTATTGCACGCGCCATTCCCAAACTGGACTTGCAAGATATAGAGCAGCAGGTGTTGTACAGCCAGTCTCCTCGCCTGATTAGTAGCCGTAAACTGGCCGCACGCTTGGGACGACGAAAACTAGACTGGCGTGTTTTACAAGGCTTAGACTGGATACTGGGGCCAAAACACTCGCCCATACACAATCAGGTCATGAACCTATTTTTAAGCGCAGGACTGGCTCCTCCTGCTGCCCTAATAGAAACAGCCTCCAGCAAGCTGGTGGGCGAACTCATCAGCAACAATGACAACGCAGTATCCATTGTGCCAGCCGAAATCGCTGAAGATCTGGTGCGTATTTCTAATGTATCCATCATTCCCTACTCATTTGATTGGAAACTGGCCCCTATCGCTTTGTTCACTCGCAAAACGCCCTATCCACGCGAAGTGGACACCAGCTTTAGCGCTGCTTTATTGCGACTTTGTCGCACACCGGCAAAGCACCATACGCAGCCAGGCAGCTACTTTTACTGATGCTATGCGACCATAAAAAAACCCGCCCCTCGCAATAGGGACGGGTTGAGCACAGATGAGTACCTTAATCTACTCTAGGCTAATGCCACCTTTGGCCACAATTTCAGCCGCCCAGTTGTATTGCTCCTGGATTTCTTGAGCAAACTCTTCGGGCGTATTGCCCGATGGGGTTGCGCCTTGCTTGGCCAAGGCCTCCACCACTGCAGGAGCTTTCAAGGCTTGCGCAGCCGCCTCGTGCAGCTTATTAACAATGGCGTCTGGCGTGCCCTTGGGTGCTAACAAACCGTACCAGGCTGGGCTATTGAGCTCAGGGAACCCCTCCTCTGCCAGCGTAGGCACATCACTTAGCGCCTCTAGACGCTCTGGCCAGGCAATCGCCATCGCACGCAAATTACCGCCCTGAATCTGAGCGATCGAACTGGGCAAATTATCAAACATGATATTAATCTGACCGCCTACTGCATCCGCAACAGCAGGACCCGCTCCACGATATGGCACATGAATCACGTCAGTTTCTGTAGCCAGCTTGAACGCCTCGCCAAACAGGTGCAATACCGAGCATGTCCCTGAACTTCCGTAGGTGTAATGTCCAGGACGACTTTTAAGCTCAGCGACAAATTCTTTGAAATTCTGTGCGGGGAACTTGGGGTTCACCTCGATTACGTTAGGTAAATTTGCAAAGTTAGTGACAGGGATAAAATCTTTTAAAGGATCATAAGGCAAATCATCTGGCCGACATGCTGGGTTAACCGCCAAGGTTGAAATAGTTGCGATAGACAGGGTGTACCCATCAGGCTTGGCACGTGCTGCTTCAGCCGCACCAATAGCACCACCTGCACCCGCGCGATTCTCCACCACCATGGACTGACCGAGAATTTGCCCCATTTCTCGCGCTACTATACGGGTAACAATATCTGTTGAGCCGCCCGGTGCGAAGGGAACAATCACTCGAATAGGATGATTCGGGTAATTATCAGCCGCCACGGCCAAAGAGGTAGCTCCAGCCGCCATAACGCCTGCACATAGGGATAGCAATGCGAATTTGCGTTTCATTATTGACACTGATCAAGTCTCCAGAGAATGATTAACTGTGTTTTCGATACTTGAAAACTTCTTAATAATAACGCACAAGCTGACAAACAGCTTTAAGGATTTGCTGTTTATTCCCTATTAAAATATTAGATATCTAAATATTCTAATTACATAATATTTACTCATGCTAGCCATCTTGCAACTCATTACGCCCGATTTCTTACTAATAGGCCTAGGCTGGCTCTTAATGCACCGCTTGCGATATCCGGCCGATTTTTTTCGTCAATTAGAAAAACTGGTGTATTACGTCTTATTTCCAGCCCTCTTATTTTCGTCTATTAACCAAGCGCACTGGAGCCTTGGCGAAGCCTCGCTCTTGCTGGTCGCTGTCATCTTGCTGGCGGCTGGCGCCATTTGCCTGACTTGGCTGGCCGCCCCATTATTAAAACCTGACAGCAATTCAATGGGCTCTATTGCGCAATGCGGATTTCGTTTTAATACTTATTTAGGATTATCTTTAGCTCAGGCGGTAGCTGGTGCTCAAGGTACCGCCATTATGGCTCTGGTAGTCGGCTTAGCAATTCCCATTTGTAATATTGCTGCCGTCAGCGGTATGGCTCAAGGACGTGGTAAACGACATTTACTCAAGGCCATATGCCAAAACCCACTTATTCTGGCGACAGTATTTGCTTTTTTCTGGAACATAGCCCAATTACCCCTTCCCAGCCCAATAGCTGTTAGCTTACAGCGACTAGGAGCCTGTGCATTGGGACTGGGTTTATTATGTGTAGGTGCCACGCTTTCTTTACAAGGTATCAAGGGACAACAAACCTTAATCCTGTGGGTAAACGTGGTCAAACTGTTCTGCCTACCCCTACTCGCCTTACTGATTGGCCTGCTTTTACCCCTATCTTTGCTAGAGCGGCAAATGCTATTGGTGTACAGTGCTTTGCCTACGGCTTCCTCTGCCCATGTGTTGGCGGCCCAAATGGGGGGCAATGCCCGCTTGGTAGCACTCACCATGTCTATCGGAACCCTTTGCTCGGCCTTAACCATACCTATCTGGTTAAGCCTATTTAATTTTGCTTAGTAAATAAAGACTTTGCCATGAGCTCAAGCACTCTTTTACTCGACCTGCCCGACGAAAACGCGACAACAGCCCTAGCACAGCAACTTGCCCCGCTTGTGTCTGGGCTCTGTGCAGATCTGGAGGCGGGTGGCCGTATACACCTACACGGCGAGCTGGGGGCAGGTAAAACACACTTCACACGCGCACTCTTACAAGCTGTTGGTGTGAAAGGACGTATCAAGAGTCCAAGCTACGCGCTGCTTGAAAGTTATAAAGTTTCTAGCTTATACTGCTATCATCTTGATTTTTATAGATTTAGCGATGCTCGAGAATGGCTAGACGCTGGCTTTCGTGACATTTTGCAAGAACAGGCCCTGGTTCTTATTGAATGGCCCGAAAAAGCGGGTAATTTATTGCCTGCCCCCGATCTGGATTTATATCTGGAATATACCGATCAGGGACGTAGAGCTAAGCTATTTGCGCACAGCACAAAAGGACACATATGGATAAGCAGACTCAACCCCAGCAGGCCACAGTAGGCAAAACTGCTCAGGTGCGTCGCCGCGTGCTTACCGGTGCGACCACACTACTGCTCTTGCCTGTTATCCCAAAATTTGCTCATGCCAGCACAATCGTAGCGGTGCGGACCTGGCCCGCTGACGAGTACACACGCGTGACGCTGGAGATGGATAGCGAACTCAAAGCCGAACACTTCACGCTGGAAAATCCACATCGTATGGTCGTGGATATTGAAGGCCTGACATTAAACAGTGCCATCGAAAACCTAGTGTCCAAGGTGCGGCCAAATGATCCTTATATCAACTCAATACGCGTAGGTCAGAACAAGCCTGGTGTCGTACGTTTAGTTCTTGATCTTAAGCAAGCCATCGCCCCACAAGTTTTTACATTAAAACCCATAGGCGAATATAAATACCGTCTGGTCTTGGATCTTTACCCCCGTGTTGCCCAAGACCCCTTAATGGCTTTGCAACTGCAAAACGATGACGACCCTTTAGCGGCGGTGCTCGAAAACCTAGCCAAAAACTCACCCGATGTACCCGTACCAAGCGTAAAGGGACAAGCTTTGCCGCCTGTCGCTACGCCTACGCCTCCACCAAGCCCTCCCACTGCCCCGCGCGGGACAGCCAATCGCCCCATCTTGATTGCTCTGGACCCTGGCCACGGTGGCGAAGACCCTGGCGCAATTGGTCCGGGAGGCACTCGTGAAAAGGACGTAGTTCTTAGCATCGCTCGGCGACTAAAGCGTCTTATTGATGCGCAGCCCAATATGCGTGCGTATATGACCCGGGACTCCGACTTTTTTGTTCCACTCGGCGTGCGAGTGCAAAAAGCACGACGCGTTAAAGCCGATTTATTCGTTAGCATACATGCGGACGCTTGGATTAAACCCTCCGCTCGCGGCTCATCCATTTACGCCCTGTCCCAAAATGGCGCTACCAGTTCTGCGGCGCGTTGGCTTGCCAAAAAAGAAAACGATGCTGACCTGATCGGTGGTATCAATCTCGGCTCACAAAACCGCCAAGTCGCCCAAATATTACTGGACCTGTCTACAGCAGCTCAAATCACGGATTCAGTCAATGTGGGTACGCGTATCTTAGGCGAAGTCGGCAAAATCAATCGTCTGCACAAACGCCAAGTAGAGCGTGCCGGATTTGCCGTACTACGCGCCCCCGATATACCTTCTGTGCTTATCGAGACTGCCTTTATCAGCAACCCACAAGAAGAGCAGTTGCTACGTAGCCCTAGCCATCAAGATAAAATCGCCCAGGCTGTACTCACGGGCATACGTGGTTATTTTGCTGAAAATCCGGCCCTCGCCAATCGGGCTTAAGACTGTTCCGATACAAGCTTGAAAAAATGTGCCCCTACCGCCCTGCGCATCCGCGACGGCGGTAGAATCACGAATCACAAGTCGCAAGCCGACGAGCCGCCTCGATAACAGAGGCGCGACGCCGAGCGTGTTCGTTCACATCCTCGTCACCTGTAAACATTCTGGCCACCTGAGGCACAGCGGACCACCACCCTGCCAAGGCCAGTACTAGAAACATCAGATGATCGCTATCCAGTGCTTGAGTTAAGCGCCCCTGACGCTGCCCCTCTGTCACCGCTTCTATTTTTTCATTGTAATACGCTCGTCTTAACTCTTCGTCGGGCACACTGCCCTCAAACACCAACCCCTCCCATCTCATCAGACGGCTCAACTCTGGATGCTCGCAGTGATAGTCATAGACTAGCCCTGCATACTCACCAATATCCTCACGTGAAAAAGAGTGTAATGGCAATGCTTTCGCCGCTTTTGCCAGCTCGCCACGTAACACCGTTGAAAACAACGCCCGCTTATTACCAAAATAATTATAAGCACGCTCTTTGTTGACGCCCGCTCGCTGTGCTATGCGATCGATTGTCGTACCATCTGGCCCATATTTAGCAAACTCCTGGATGGCTGCATTCAATATTTTTTGCTTGGTTCCTTCTGTATCCCAGGCCATAGATTCTCTTGTTTTTTATGAATTAATTGTATGTAGCGATATGTGTGTTCACATTATACTAAGGCAACTCCAACCAATTAGTTGGAGATTATGCCTAATTTCCTTAAACAGGGATGACACACATGAAACACACTGTATTAATCTGCGGATATGGCCCAGCCATTGGTCACGCCATGGCACTGAAATTTGGCCAAGAAGCTTATCCGGTTGCTCTGATTGCCCGTGATGCAAAGCGCCTAAGCGCTGGCGTATCAAGCCTGACGAATCAGGGCATACATGCACAGGCTTTTATTGCTGACCTTCACGATGTAACGCAGGTTCAAGCCGTCATTCAAAAGGTACGCGCGGCAATGGGCCCCATAGGCATATTGCATTGGAACGCTTTTGTTGACGCTGATGGAGACCTACTAAACATTTCGGTAGAGGACCTGTGCCTTGGCCTGTCAGTACGTGTGGTCAGCTATATCGCCGCCGTACAGGCATGCATAGATGACTTGGAGGCAAATCAAGGTGCTGTACTGGCCACCAATGGCATCACAGCCATGTACGGTACGCAGGCGGACGCCTTTGCTAAAGACTATAGCCTGCTAGCTATACCTGCAGCAGCACAACATAAAGCAAACGGCCTGCTTAATCAAACTTTAGCCCTTCGTGGCGTCTATGTAGGCGAAATTTTGCTGGATGGCTTTGTTAAAGGCTCAGCCAGCGCTTCACAGCATGGGGTGCCTGCCACCATTGACCCCAGAGACATTGCTGAACAATTTTGGCAACTCAATGCCTCCCGTCAGTCCCACTCAACGACTTTCTCTGACGCATCTAGACCATAGGGCGCTACCCCATCCCCCCACTTGTTTGCTGAAAGCAGCTCCCCGTCTTCGTGCATACCCATTACCAGAAAACAACTCCCCTCTTAATCATTAATGGCTGACTATCATGAAATTGTTGCATATCAATGCGTCAACACGAGGGACTGAAAGCCAGTCTCTTGGTGTTGCTCAACATTTTATCTCTACACTCCAACAACATACCGCGATAGAGCTAGAACAGCTTGACCTGTTTCAAGAGCATTTACCCGCCTTCGATGGTGTCTCTGTCGGTGCGAAAATGGCGCTATTTACTGGGACAGACGCCAATAGCGAACAGATCACAGCATGGGAAACTGCGCGCGCAGTCTTTGATAGATTTGCTGCGGCCAACGCCTATGTCTTCAATATTCCCTTATGGAACAACGGCATTCCATATGTACTCAAGCAGTTCATTGACCTGATTACTCAGCCAGGATGGACATTTAGCTTTGATCCTAAGCAAGGATACACCGGGATGCTCAAGCATAAGAAAGCGCTAGTGGTACACGCAAGTGGCGTATATTACGCTGGTATACCCAAGGGATTCGGTGATGACTTCTCAAGCCCTTACATCAACAGTTGGCTTAAATTTATTGGTATCCATGAGATAGATCAGATACACATCTCGCCAACCGTCATTAACCCACATTACCCCCTCACAAAAGCCAAGGCCCACGACCAAGCCGAGCACATCGCTCAACAATGGATTTTATAAGGTAGTTATGAACAGCATTCAGGCGCCGGGTGATGGGTAGTACCTGAATGCTGTTTTTGAAAGGCTTAAGATACGTTGTTCTCGGTTTTTCGCTTAGCCAGTAGCTTCCACAATCCACCTAACACCACGGGTACCGCTGCGGCACTAATACCCACGAGCACAATGGTGTTTAAATGCTCTTTGATAATGGGCACATTACCAAAAAAGTAGCCCAAGGTGACTAAGCTACCCACCCACAGTACGGCACCACTGATGTTATACAGCTGAAAACGGACGATGTTCATGCGTGCCACCCCTGCTACAAAGGGTGCAAAGGTGCGAAAAATCGGCAAAAAACGGGACATAACCAAAGTTTTACCGCCGTGCTTTTCATAGAAAGCATGCGTTTTAATCAAGGCCGCGCGATCCAAGAAACGCGATTCAGTCGTAAACACTTTCGGGCCTATATAGCGCCCTACATAGTAATTCACCGTGTTTCCGGTAATGGCTGCAATGATTAATAAGCCCCCCAACAACACAGGATCAAGCAAGCCATTTGCCCCAAACGCTCCGGCAATGAATAATAGGGAATCACCGGGAAAAAACGGCAATACAATCAGGCCCGTTTCGCCAAAGACGATGGCCGATAAAATCACATAGATCCATGCCCCATACATTTCCACCCAAATACCTAGGTGTTGATCGATGTTCAGAATCATATTCAGGACTTCAGGCATAACCCACCACATAAATGACAGCACGGCCAAGAAGCTGACCCAACGCTGAACGCAGACAAAAGAGTAGAATAACAGGCTATTGCTACAAAGATGCGCCCAAACGCGCAACAAAACCATACAGTGTTAGGCCCAAATTATGTCAGAGCGTCGCCGTATTACTCCACTACCAGACTTACTCGTCAGTCAAATTGCTGCAGGCGAAGTCATAGAGCGGCCCGCATCCGTACTCAAAGAACTGCTTGAAAATGCAATTGATGCGGGTGCCAACGCCATCGAAGTGCGTCTGGATGGCGGAGGTATTCGGCGTATTTGCGTGAATGACGATGGCCATGGCATCAGCAAAGATGAACTGCCTATTGCCCTCACCCAGCACGCCACCAGTAAAATCCAAAGCCTAGAGGAACTAGAAGCCGTCGCCTCCTTGGGCTTTCGCGGAGAAGCCCTGCCTTCCATCGCCTCAGTAGCGCGCTTAAGCCTGCTCTCACGTACGGCCGATCAAGCACATGCATGGGAATATAGCCCTAACAAATCAGCGCCCGAGCCCTCTTCAGGTCAGATAGGAACCCAGGTTGATGTCCGTCAGTTATTCGACCATATTCCAGCACGGCGTAAATTTTTACGTACCGAGGCCACTGAATTAGCGCATTGCATCACTGCGCTGGAAAGGATAGCGCTGGCTCAGCCCCATATCGCTTTCCGGGTATTTAGCAATGACAAACCCTATCGCAATTGGCGTGCCGGCCCGCTACAGCAACGCCTGCTCGATATACTGGGACAAGAGTTCGTTGAACAATGTTTGCCCGTTGCCCGTGAACAAGGCCTGATTCAACTGCGAGGCCTCATTGTCCATCCCGCTCATGCCAAAGCGCGTACTGACAGACAGTTCTTATTCATTAATGGCCGCTTTGTACGCGACCGTGGCGTAAGCCATGCCATACGCACAGCATACAAAGACGTATTGCACGGCGACCGCCTGCCCTCTTATGTGCTCTTTTTAGATGTCGACCCATCCACACTGGATGTGAATGTGCACCCCGCCAAACACGAAGTACGCTTTCGGGATGGTGGCGCTGTTTACCAGTTTTCGCTCAGCACACTCAACGAGGTATTGGCACAGGGACAAACAACTGACCGTCATATTGCTGATATTCCTGCCCCTTCAGGTCAGCATGCCACTCTTACGAGCACTGACTACTCACCCCTCAGCTTAAGCAGTCACTCTGAGACTAACTCCAGCCCGGATGCTGTACGTAGCACGCCATCGTATGAGGCCCGTCCAGGCAGCCCACGCTTTCAAAGCCGTTTAGCTTTACACGACTCACAAGCCGCTCCCGGCAGTAACTGGCAAAGCCTCTACAAACCCTTACCCGAGCATCAGCCTCAAGCACCGACGCACACCAGCGCGAATTATGCGGGTGCCGCAGACAGCCACCCATTAGGCATGGCACTTGCCCAATTGCATGGCATCTACATACTGTCTCAAACGGCCCATGGGATGATTTTGGTAGACATGCACGCCGCACACGAACGGGTGGTATACGAGCAGCTCAAGACAGCGCTCAATGAGCAGCAATTACCCAGCCAGGAACTCTTGGTACCGGTAGTTTTTCAAGCCAGTGAAGCCGAAGTGGCCTTGCTGGACGAGCATGCCACGGCATTGGCCGAGTTAGGGCTAGAAATTCGGGCTAACGGACCTCAAACACTGATCGTGCGATCCGTACCCAGCCTGCTGGCACAAGGCGATATTGAAGCCTTGGCACGTGGCGTGTTACGCGACCTTTCACTGATGGGTAGCTCACGCTACCTGGATGAGAAACGCAACGAGTTACTGTCCACCATGGCCTGCCACGGCTCTGTACGCGCCAACCGCAAACTTAGCCTGCCCGAGATGAACGCCTTGCTGCGTAAAATGGAAGAAACAGACAGAGCCGATTTATGCAATCACGGCCGCCCCACCTGGTTTCACTGGAAACTAAGCGACCTAGACAAACTTTTTATGCGCGGACAATGATTTCCACCCCTGTTTTATGCTTAGCTGGCCCAACTGCCAGTGGTAAAAGTGCCTGTTCACAATTGATCGCAAAACATTGGCCCATAGAGGTCATAGTGATGGATTCCGCCACTATCTATCGCGGTATGGATATTGGCACTGCCAAGCCGTCCCTTGCCGAACAACAACTGTGTCCCCACCATTTACTGGACATACGCGATCCTGCTGACAGCTACTCAGCGGCCGATTTCGCACAGGATGCGCAACAACTTATACAGGACATTCAAGCTCGTGGCCGCTACCCCTTGCTGTGTGGCGGCACCATGCTGTATTACAAGGCTTTGCGTGATGGTCTGAGCGACTTACCGCAGGCGGACCCTGATGTACGCAAACAACTCGATGAGCGTGCGCTGGAAATAGGCTGGCCAGCCATGCATGCCCAGTTGCAGGCCATAGACCCCATTACTGCAGCGCGCTTGGCGCCTCGAGATAGCCAACGCATACAGCGCGCTCTGGAAATTTTTTACATTAGCGGCAAGCCCATGAGCACATGGCTAAGCGAAAGCCCTGTTGCACCTAGCCAACACCCTTACATTACGCTGAGCCTAGAACCGCTGGAGCGCGCTTGGCTGCATCAGCGTATCGCTGAACGGTATCACCTTATGCTGGAGCAAGGTTTACTAGAAGAAGTTCAAAGCCTGTTTGCCCGTGACGACTTACACCCCGGACTGCCTTCTATACGCTGTGTTGGCTACCGTCAGCTCTGGTCTTATCTGGAACACGAGCTTGATCTGTCGAGCGCAATCGAACAAGCGATTGCCGCCACACGGCAGCTGGCTAAACGTCAGCTTACTTGGTTGCGTTCCGATAAAGACAGGCTACAGTTTGCATGTGAAGACCCCCACACACCTGAACAAATACTAAAGGCTGTGGCCCAACACTGGCCTAACTAGGTACTGCGACAGGCACGCCACGCAACATACACGGTGTCAGTAGCGCAAGCCGCCACTGACACACGGATATGCGCTTAGCTAATCAGGGTTTGAGGCTGATCAGCGCCGCGCTCTATGATTTCGCCCAGCTCGTACACGGTCTCGCCATGCTCGCTAAGCGTCGCGCTAATTGCCTTAGCCTGCTCGGCTGGTACGATCACAATCATGCCTATGCCACAGTTAAAGACACGGTACATTTCCTCATCCGCGACATTGCCATTTTCCTGCAGCCACTGAAACAAAGCCGGCATTTCCCATGCGCTGCGATGCAAGCGAGCAGCCAGATTGTCCGCTAACACGCGAGGCACGTTCTCAAGCAGGCCACCACCAGTGATGTGTACCAAACCTTTAATATCTTTGCCATGTTTGGCTAAAGCAGCCAGTACCGATTTAACATAAATGCGGGTGGGTGCCATGACAACATCGGCTAAAGGGCGACCATCCAGCTCTTGAGCCGGGTGAGCATTGGCGTGACGCAAAATCTTGCGGATCAGTGAATAACCGTTAGAATGGGCTCCACTAGAGGCCAGACCAAGGACGACATCACCCACCGCTATACTTTTACCATCAATGATTTCGGACTTTTCCACAGCACCTACGGCAAAACCCGCCAAATCATATTCGCCCTCGGGGTACATACCCGGCATTTCCGCGGTTTCGCCGCCAATCAGCGCACAACCCGATTGCAGGCAACCTTGCGCAATGCCGCTCACTACCTCGGCAGCCGTATCAACGGCCAATTTGCCACAAGCGAAGTAATCCAGGAAATAAAGCGGCTCGGCGCCCTGAACTAGAATATCATTAACACTCATGGCGACCAGGTCGATTCCCACAGTGTCGTGGCGCTGCCAGTCGAATGCCAAGCGTAATTTGGTACCTACTCCATCCGTACCAGAAACCAGTACAGGTTGCTTAAAGTGCGTGGGCAGTTCGAACAAGGCACCAAAGCCGCCTATGCCTGCCATTACGCCGGGACGCATGGTACGTGCTGCCAAAGGTTTGATACGATCGACTAAGGCATCGCCTGCATCGATATCGACTCCTGCATCACGATAGGTCAGGGATACGGAAGAATTGTTTTTCATGAGAAAAGCCGTGAGATTATATGTAAAAATTGCGAGTTGGACGAAATTGTACGACACATGACCGAGCAACTGATTCTGGATATTTCGCCAGCTCCGCCAAACTCACTGGATAACTTCGTTGCTGGTGAGAATAAAGCGGCGCTGGACGCACTGCAACAGTGCGTACCCGGTAGGGCGATTTACCTATGGGGAGCGCCTGGTGTTGGCCGCACCCACTTGCTTCAGGCCATGGCAGGTCAAGCCTATACCCGCTATTTTAATGCAGAAGACCCTCCAGCACATATTCTCCGTGTTGCCACTGATGACAATATGCCCTATCGCTTAATTGCGATTGATGATATTGACCTTTTCAAACCTAAGGCTCAAGCTGCTGTATTCACCCTGTACAATCGCTGGCGAGCCACTGCTACCACGGCGGCAAGCTTTGCCCTAGTGGTGGCAGGCAATCGTGCCCCGCTGTCTTTACCCATACGCGAGGACTTGCGCACCCGCCTAGGCTGGGACCTGGTGTTCAGACTGGAGCACTTATCGGATCAACACCGCGCCCAAGCCATGGAACAACGTGCCCGTGAACGGGGGCTGCAATTACAGCCTGAAGTCATCAACTGGATATTGACACACTACGCACGCGATATGAACCGTCTCAGTGCCCTTGTGGACGCGCTGGATAACTATTCACTGGTAAAGAAACGTCCAATCACTTTACCGCTCCTCAAAGAACTTCTGGCCAATAGCCAGACCTCTACCCCCTGAGTTATGACTGCCACCCCTTTTCTTGCCCTTTTCGATCTGGATCACACTTTATTGCCCTTAGATAGCGATTATCAATGGGCGGATTTTTTAGCGCGCAGCGGTCGTGCTGGCGATCCTGCTCAAGCCATACGCCGTAACGAAGAGCTTATGGATCAATACAATGCGGGGATACTGAGTGCTACTGAATCCGCTGAGTTCTTATTAGGTCTGCTCACTCGTGGCACGCCAGCCGAGCTGAAAAGCTGGCAAGACGAATTCATGCAACAGATTATTCTGCCTGCCATCCAGCAACCCGCTCTGGACCTGCTGGCCGAACACACTCAACAAGGGCATTTGGTCGCCATCGTGACGGCCACCAACGAATTTGTCACACGCCCCATTGCTGATGCGCTGGGCGTGAAACATCTCATCGCCACCATTCCCGAGCAGCACAATGGTCATTACACTGGTAAAATTGCTGGGGTACCCAGCTTTCAGGCTGGAAAGATTACTCGCGTCCAGGAATGGCTGGACACTATGGGACTCACACTGGATAGTTTTGAGCGTTGCTGGTTTTACAGTGACTCGCCAAACGATCTGCCATTAATGGAGATCGTCAGTGACCCCGTGGCCACCAACCCAAGCGATGCCTTGCGCACTGTAGCCCAAGAGCGTGGCTGGCGAGTACTGGACTTATTCGCTGACATGATGGACAGCAAATCCTAAACTCATGCTTAAACAAACAATAAAAACGTTCGTTGCACGTTTACTCGGCCCGACCACTCGTCAGGCCGGCGTAAAGCGCTACACCCAAGAGCAGCACGGGATCGACAAGCGCATGGTCTCGCGTCACGCTGTCAAAGTCTGTGAGGTGCTGCGTGAGCACGGTCACGACGCTTATATCGTGGGAGGCGCTGTACGCGACCTGATAATTGGGCTGGAGCCCAAAGATTTTGACGTCGCCACCAGCGCCACACCCGAGCAAATCCGTCCCTTATTCCGTCGCGCGCGCATTATAGGCAAGCGATTTCGTCTCGTACACGTGGTGTTTGGTCAAGAAATCATCGAGACCTCCACATTCAGGGCCGGAGAGCACAGCAAACAAACAGACGAGCACGGCCGAATTTTACGTGATAATGAATTTGGCACGCTCGAGGACGATGCCGCGCGCCGCGACTTTACCTTAAACGCACTGTACTACGACCCTTTAAGTGAAACAGTTGTGGACTACCACAATGGGGTACAAGATCTAAAAAACAATCTGGTGCGAATTATTGGTGAAGCGCAAACTCGCTACCGTGAAGACCCGGTACGCATGCTACGTGCTGTGCGTTTTGCAGCAAAGTTAGACGCCACCATCGAAGCGGGCACTAACGCCCCCATTGAACAGCTCGCCCCACTTATTGAAAACGTGCCTGAATCACGTTTATTCGACGAGACCATTAAGCTACTGAGCTGCGGCCATGCCATGAATTGCTTACGTCAATTACAAGCACGGGGCCTGCACAGTAAAATTTTACCCATGCTGGATGCAGTTCTAGCCTTGCCCGATGGCAATGCGTTTTTAAGCATGGCCTTGGCGCGCACAGACAGCCGTATTCGCTCAGGCAAAAGTAGCAGCCCTAGCTTTATTTACGCCAGCCTACTGTGGAAGCTGGTACGTCAGAACTGGCAAGCACGCATTGAGCGCGGCGAACCAGCCCAACCTGCTCTGATCGACGCAGCCGACGAAGTCATCTACCAGCACAGCAGAACCATGA
>JAEXRL010000022.1 GCA_023440825.1 Pseudomonadota bacterium
TGGAACGCCTGCCGCTGGCAAAAACGGTCGATGAAATTGAGGCCTTGTTGCCGTGGAATGTCCATGACCAGGATTTAGCCATGAATCTGGCTGCCTCGGAATAATGGGGTAGATGTACCGCTTACGAAGAAGATGGCCGAATGAAACCGTCCTCGTACTATGATCGTATTGTGGATGTGATGGAAGAGCTCATGAAATTTACGTTACTGACTCGTGAGTGCGCTGATTATCTAGTCGACCGCTATAGTGAAAGAAAGGAAAGCGCCGAGGAGCTGTCCAAGCGAGTGAATCAGCGTAGTATTTAGCTTCTATTCGCTTCGAGAGCGTTTTTCCTGAAATTGAATGGATTAGGTAGGCATGAATCAAAAAGAGGCGGTCAGTAAATTTGATGCCTTAGCTTCCGAGCTGAGGCTTGATATTGTGAAGCTATTGGTGCAGTTTGGTGACGATGGTTTAGTGGCCGGAGAAATCAGCCTACAGTTGGCTATTCCTCCGACTAATCTATCTTTTCATCTAAAGACTCTGACACACGCTGGTCTTGTCCATGTAGAGCAAGAAGGGCGGTTTCAGCGCTATCGTGCTAATACCTCGGCATTGATGAGTTTAGTGGGATATTTAATGGAGAAGTGTTGCGACAAGCAAACTAAACCAAAAACTGAATTGTGTTAGTTGTTGAAAATAGACTAGCTAATTAACTAGTCGATGATCAGTAACAAAATTTAGTTCCCAATTATTTTGTCATTTTTAATTTTCGCGCTAGCTTACAACACCACACCCAGTTTCCATCTATTTTGTCATTTCCCTTCAAATAACTCTCAAAAGCCTCCATTTCTACCCTTCCCAGTTCCCAACTATTTTGTCCGTCTACAAAGTTGTGGGCGGACAATAAGGTCTTGAACTAGAAAAAATAGTTGTAATCCAAATGTAGAGGTTGATGGTAAATGAAGATTGAGAATACAGTAAAAGCAGAACATCAGCTGCTTATAAAAATTTGGGAGTCTTCGGTTCGAGCGACGCATGATTTCTTAGCCGAGAGCGATCTCCTTTAGTTAAAACCACTTATCCTAGATCAGTATTTCAAGACCGTTGACCTGAACGTTGCCAGGAATTGTGAGGGGGAGCTAGTAGGACTCTGTGGAGTGAGCAATAGCAATATTGAGATGCTGTTCATTGCGCCACAGTCACGAGGAAAAGGAGTTGGAGCGTTGCTTGCTTGGCATGCAATACGTGTCCAAGGTGCTACTAAGGTGGACGTCAATGAGCAAAACGGGCAGGCGCTAGGGTTTTATAAGCATTTAGGTTATCAAGTGATTGGACGTTCACCCCTTGATGGTCAGGGTAAGCCTTATCCGCTTCTGCATATGCGTCTTAACCCATAATTTCTCTATCGTGTTCTAGTTCGTTTACCCGATGTGGATTTGATTGGTTAAAGGGTATAAATAGGGCTGGTTTTATAAGAATTTCAAAATGAGAGAGGGTGGATAGTTCCTAACTATTTTATCCGTCCACCACAGATATGGACGGATAAAATAGTTGAGAGCTATGATGGTAAAGATGAGAGCTTCACAAAATGGCTGAGAATTTTTAGAGGTCGAGCTATGCTGTGAAAAAGCATACTGGACTTTTATTATAGATAAAGCGAAATCTTCATTCTCTGAAGTACAAACTGCCCGTCGTATTAAACAGGGGCATGGCCAAAGGCATAATAAGGACTGCATCAGCCAGAGTTTACTAGACGCTTTTTAGCCTCATAATACTCATTCAGGAGATGATTATTAGCACGGCACGATTTACGTAAGAACTCAAACTTGAAGCGGTAAAGCAAATCCCTCAGTACCAGTATCTGGTGACCGACGTGGCCAAGCGAATGGGCGTATCAACTCATACTCAGCCAGCATGGACATCCCGCGCCCCTTTCGCCGCTATACTTCGAACGGCAAGATTTTTCTTAGGCGACGAACTGTCCATAAAAGTCTGGCTGATCCACCTTTCACGAGAACTTTTTACCTGTGGGCAGGTCAAAGGTAGATTAGGCGTATATTGATTTTTATTTTTTGTAGACGATGGCACGTATAACAATACAAGCGGTGTTGAGATTGCTTTACCCACTGTTCGCAGTGCTGGTAGTGTTATCGTCGTTCAATGTGACTGCTCACGCTGAGGCTCCCCTTTCGTTATCTCCTGCCCATGTACTGGAGAGCTCCACTCTCCCCACGCCGGTTTCTAAAACCTTGTTATCGACGTGCGGAGCACATATATGCTGCATTAACGTCCCTGCGGAGCAGAGTGCACTGGCGGGTGTCATGCCGTATAACACGCTTGCTTATGCTTGTTACCAACAGGTAGCAGTGGTGTCGTCCCATAGTCCTGATACTCCCCCTCCACGATAAAGACGAATAACGTATTTTTCTAAAAGTCTATCGGGAGCGGTAAGGCATATAGCGCCTTAGTCCGTACATATCTATTCATACATGTTGTTTGGCAGTTCACCGTCGCGGTGTGTGACAGGTGTGCTAGTGATCTGTATGGGTCAGAAGAACAACATTTTTGCGTGCGTCATCTAACCGCAATGGTTAGGAGCGCAGGGAGGGCGCAATGTTAGAGGTGATTGATATTTCGTGCCGTAAGGGCGGGAAAGCTCTATTTACGCACTTGAGTTTTCAAGTGATGCCGGGCCAATGCTGGGTGATAGAAGGAGGTAACGGCAGTGGCAAAACCAGTTTGCTGCGCATTGTGGCGAATCTTTCGCAACCAGAAACTGGCACTTTGCAGTGGAAAGGGCAGGCTATTGCTGAAGTAGAACCCGACTATAGGCACCACATTTTGTATGGGGGCCATAGCGCGGGGGTGAGTGGTCAGCTGAGCGTACAAGAGAATTTGAACTTCTTATTGTCCATGGACGGAGTGGCGTCTGAGCAGAGCGTGTATATGGGGGCTTTAAAGCGCTGTGGGCTTTTTTCGCTACGCCATCAGCAGGTACAAAAATTATCTGCGGGGCAGAAAAAACGCTGCTTTCTAGTACGGCTGGCCTTAAGTCAACGGCCGCTATGGGTACTAGATGAACAACTCACTGCGTTGGATCAAGCTGGGCAGGACTTATTAGGGGAGTTGGTGGCCCAGCAGCTAGCAGCAGGCGGTGCGGTAGTGATGACCAGTCATCAGCCTGTGTCTTGGCCAGTAGCCTTGCGCAGTGTGCACTTGGGGGCAGCATGAATGCGCTGTTTTTCTCGGTGCTCAAGCGCGAGTATTACGCCTGTATACGCAAGCCCAATGATTGGGTGAGTGCGGTGTTTTTCTTTTTATTGGTGTGCAGTCTGTTTCCTATTGCCATAGGTGCTAATAGAGAATTGCTGTATCAGATGGCGCCGGGCATTTTTTGGATTGCGTTAGTGCTGGCCCTTATGTTGTCGGTGGCGAAGGTGTTTGAGGATGATGCACACAGTGGGGTCTTAGAACAGGTTTTCTTTAGTCACATATCATTACCTGGTTGGGTGTTTGCCAAAGTGGTTGCGCATGCCCTCATTCTGATGCTTCTTTTTGTCGCCGTTATTCCCCTTTTTGCGATTTTCTTTGGCCTTTCTGTAGCGGATGCCTTGGTATTAGCCGCGACCGTGGTGTTGGGCATTCCTACCTTGTGTTTCATAGGGGCAATGGGCGCGGCCTTAATGCTGGGGTTGCGCGTAGGGGGCGTCATTTTGTCCCTAGTGATCTTTCCATTTTTTATTCCGATTTTGATTTTCGGGGTTGGGGCAGCACAAGCCGTACAAATGGGTTTCTCACCGGTAGACAACCTGTCTGTTTTGCTCGCTTTTTTCTTAGTCGTTTCGTTCTTTTCACCCTTTGTAATTTCGTTTTCATTAAGAATATCAATGGATTAGTAAGTCAATGAAATTTCTTTATGCCTATGCTTCACCGTATAAGTTTTATGAACTTGCAAGTCGGTTGGTCCCTGTGTTTGCCGTATTGGCCGTGTTGTTTGTCGTAGCGGGTTTGTATGTGGGATTTTTTTTAGCACCTACAGACTTTCAACAGGGCGAAGGGTACCGGATTATTTTTCTGCATGTGCCAGTGTCGTGGATGTCTATGTTGGTCTACTTGACCATGGGTTTTTGGTCGGCGATTTGCCTGATTTTTAATAGTCGGATGGCAGCGCTCTTGGCGGCCGCTCTGGCCCCAACCGGTGCCCTATTTACCGTGCTGTCTTTGGTGACCGGAGCGTTGTGGGGGCAACCCATGTGGGGGACATGGTGGGTGTGGGATGCGCGCCTTACCTCAGAACTCATCTTGCTGTTTTTATACATAGGTTTCTTGGCGTTGCGTAGCGCGATTGAGGAACCTAAGCGAGCCGATCAAGCGGCTTCAGTATTGGCCTTACTAGGCACCATCAATATTCCCATTATTTATTTTTCTGTGCAGTGGTGGAACACCTTGCACCAAGGAGCTTCTGTGTCGCTAGTGCAGGCGCCCGCTATGGCAACGGTAATGCTCACAGGCATGTTGCTGATGGTGGCAGCGGCATGGAGCTACACACTTGCGGTGGTGTTGAGCCGCACGAAACGACTGATTGTGGCGCGTGAGGCACACGCTGCATGGGTCAAAAACCTAGGGGGTAAGAACAATGCACTGGTCTAGTGTGAGCGAGTTTATCGCGATGGGCGGTTATGCCATGTATGTATGGGGTTCTTTTTTGGCCTGTGTGCTCCTCATTGTGTTGGAGGTGTACGTCTTAACCGTCAAGAACAACAAAGTGATGGCCTTGGTGGCACAACATGGAGGGGACGATGCGTAAACGTCAACGTCGATTGATAGGGGTGATAGGGGGCGTCGTGGTATTGGCTGCGGCGACTTTTCTAGTGCTAAACGCTTTCCAAAGCAGCTTGGTGTTCTTCTTTACGCCTACCGAAGTTTCTGAAGGAACAAGCCCGAACAAGAAAGTGTTTAGGGTGGGCGGCTTGGTGTTAGAGGGCAGTATCCAGAAACAAGAGGTAGGTAACAAATTGGATGTGAGTTTCGTGGTGACGGACAGAGTATCGCAAGTGCCTATTCGTTATAGCGGCATTCTCCCTGATCTTTTTCAGGAGGGTAAGGGAGTAGTAGTGCAAGGGGTGTTACAGAGCAACGGTGTCTTTATCGCCCAAGAAGTGCTGGCTAAGCACGATGAAAACTATATGCCGCCAGAGGCTCAGCATGCAATGGATCAGGCGCAAGGCCAACGTACCGTAGTAGGGGCACCATGATTGCAGAACTTGGAAATTTCACTCTGATTTTGGCCTTGGTCGTGGCAGCGATACAAGGCATAGTCGTGCTCGTGGGGGCACAACGGGGCAATTTGGCGTGGATGGCGTTAGCACGGCCCGCGGCGGCGACTCAGTTTCTGCTGATTAGTATCAGCTTACTGTGCTTAATGTGGTCCTTTATTGTAAAGGACTTTTCAGTGTCCTATGTAGCACATAACTCGAATTCACAGCTACCCGTGTTCTATCGTATTGCTGCGGTGTGGGGTGGGCATGAGGGGTCGTTATTGCTGTGGATGTTTATACAAACCGGTTGGGCCTTTGCGGTCAGTCGATTTTCTAATTCGTTGCCGAACATGATGGTGACGCGGGTGTTAGGTGTACTGGGCTTGGTGTCGACAGGTTTTTTGCTGTTTATTTTGGCTACTTCTAACCCGTTTGAGCGCATTTTTCCGGTGCCCGTAGATGGCTTAGATCTGAATACATTGTTGCAAGACATTGGGTTAATTATTCACCCGCCCTTGTTGTATATGGGCTATGTGGGCTTTTCTGTGACCTTTGCCTTTGCGATTGCGGCGTTGTTGGCTGGCAGACTGGATGCTACATGGGCCCGTTGGTCGCGGCCGTGGGCAACTGTGGCGTGGCTGTTTCTGACTTTAGGCATTGCCGTGGGCAGTTGGTGGGCCTACTACGAGTTAGGCTGGGGAGGGTGGTGGTTTTGGGATCCGGTAGAAAACTCGTCATTTATCCCATGGTTAGTCGGTACAGCCTTAATACATTCGTTGGCCGTGACAGAGAAGCGGGGCAGCTTCAAGAATTGGACGGTACTGTTGGCCATCAGCACTTTTTCATTATCCATTTTGGGTGCGTTTTTAGTGCGCTCAGGGGTGTTGACCTCGGTACATGCGTTTGCAACGGACCCACGCAGAGGGGTCTTTATCTTGATGTTATTTACGGTAGTGGTGGGTAGCTCACTGCTGCTGTTTGCATGGCGAGCCAGCAAAATTAGTGGTGGTGGTCGATTCTCGGCGGTGTCTAAAGAGTCGCTGTTGTTAAGCAATAACGTGTTATTGACGGTGGCGGCAGCGACTGTGTTATTGGGGACCTTATACCCTTTGTTTGTTGATGCGCTAGGCTTAGGGAAGATCTCTGTTGGCCCACCCTACTTTAACCGCGTATTTATCCCGCTGATGCTGCCTGCACTGGGCCTGATCGTGTTTGGGGTGTGGGCAAATTGGAAGCAGTCTACGATTCGTGGTTTGTGCTCACAGTTGCGTTGGCCTTTCGTGTTGAGTGTCGCTGTAGGTGCTGCTTTCCCGTTGATATATGGTGAGTGGCGGCCGGGAGCAGCAATAGGTGCCATGTTCGCCGCGTGGATTGCGATAGGCAGTTTGTGGGAGGTGATACAGCGTGTACGTGCCACCAAAAAAGGTGTGATGGCACAACCTTTGCACTGGTTGGGTATGCATCTTGCCCATATAGGGGTGGCAGTATTTGTACTGGGTGTGACCACGGTGAGCAGTTATGAAACCGAAACGGATATGGTACTGCAACCGGGACAAACGGCGCCTATAGGGAACTACCAAGTACGCTTTTTGGGTGTGCATCCCGTGCAAGGCCCTAACTATCAGGCGCAAGTCGGCACCTTAGCGGTACAGGCACAAGGGCAGACACGTTTCACACTGTATCCCGAAAAAAGAACGTATTTTTCTTCGGCATTACCAATGACCGAAGCGGCGATTCATGCCACAGGCTTGCGTCATATCTATACCGCGCTGGGCGATGAAGTCACTGAGGGCGCATGGAGTGTGCGCTTGCACTATAAGCCGCTCGTAGACTTCATCTGGCTAGGCTGTATTTTGATGGCGCTAGGTGGTGGTGTGGCAATTAGTGATCGCCGCTATCGCATGCGTCAAAAGCGTCATTCTGCACCGGAGGTTACGTGAATAGATATCTTGTTCCAGTCATAGGTTTTGTGGTGTTGGTGGTGTTCTTAGGCATAGGGTTGACCCTGCGCCCTAGTGAGCTGCCATCCCCACTCATTAATAAACCTGCACCCCAGTTTTCGTTGCCCTTGCTACATAGTCCAGAGCAAAGCCTTCGTACCGAGGATATGCGTGGGCGTGTCTGGGTGCTGAATGTGTGGGCATCGTGGTGTTATAGCTGTCTCACTGAACACCCCCACATTAATGCGCTGGCGACAGAGCATCAGGTGCCAGTGATAGGGTTGAACTACAAAGATGTGCCCGAGGCTGCTAAAGCATGGTTACAGCGCAATGGCAACTCGTATGAGGCATCCGTGATGGACAGGGACGGGAGAGTGGGCATCGATTTTGGCGTCTATGGCGTACCGGAAAGCTTTGTAATAGATAAACAAGGGTTAATCCGTTTCAAACATATTGGGCCGGTTTCTAAAGAGTCTTTAGAAACGGAGTTATTACCACTGATACGACGACTGGAGCAGGAGTGATGATCAAACGAATGTGGATCCTTTGCTGTTTATGGTTGGCTCAAGGGGTCGCGTTTGCGCAGCCTGTGAACCATGAGTCGCAGATGTTGGACATTGCTTCGGAGTTGCGTTGTTTGGTTTGCCAGAATGAGTCTATTGCAGCGTCGCGCGCTGACTTAGCGGTAGACCTGCGCCAGCAAATTATGGAGCAGCTACAGCAAGGCAAGAATGCGGACCAAATACGCCACTACATGGTAGAGCGTTATGGTGATTTTATTTTGTATCGCACCCCTATCAAAAAGGCCACGTTAGCGCTGTGGTTTGGGCCTATTGGGCTGTTGTTGATAGGGCTGTCTATCTATGTGGTGACATTACGTCGGCGTCGGTATGAAGTTGAGGCCACACTTTCCGAAGCAGAGCGTCAGTACGCCGAGACTTTACTGACTACACAACAGGAAGAGCATTGATATGGTCATTGCGTTATATGTGATGTTAACGGTGGTCGCGGTAGCGGTGGTGTTGCCACTGGCTTACCGTGTATTGAAACGTCCCAGCACACAACGTATTGTGGAGTACAAAGCTTCTAACCTCGCCATTTTGAAAAGCCAACTGAAGGAGTTGCGTTTAGAGAAAGAGACTGGTGATTTGTCTGAGCGTGATTATGAGCAAGCCCACAGCGAGCTACAACGACGCGTGTTGGATGAAACCGAACATCTACAGAGCGAAAACTGGGGAGAGGCGGTAGGGGCTAGAAAGCTGGCTGTAACCTTGGCGGTGATAGTGCCAGTATTATCGCTTGGGCTGTATACCTACTGGGGCTCGCCGCAGATGGTGGAACCGGAGTTGGTAGCGAACTCGATGGCAGCTGAACAACCAGTGGATGTGGCTGAGATGGTGGTGCGTCTAGAACAACGACTACAGAAAAACCCAGATGATCCAGCCAGTTGGCTCATGATGGCACGTGTGCATAGCTACTATGAGCGCCATGATGAGGCGGTGGGCGCATATGCCAAGGCAATGCCTGTGGTGGATAACGACCCTGTGGCGTTAGCCCAATATGCCGAAGCCATTTTGTTGTCTGGCAAAGATGAGCTGCAGGGTTTACCTAAAAGCTTAGTGGATAGGGCGTTGTACTTAGACCCAGGAGAACCGCTGGCGCTGATGTTAGGGGGTGCGATTGCGTATCAGGAGCAGGAGTACGACACCACGATTTTCTATTGGGAGACATTATTGTCCAAGTATCCTGCGGACTCGCCTGCAGCACAGCAGATTAGCGAAGAGCTGAAAGCCGTGAGAGCGTTACGTCATGAAGCCCGCCAATAACGTGTGTTCGCAGAATGAGGGCAGACAATGGCTATGGACATAGGGTTGTTGACGCTATTGACGGTGTTTTTTGCCGGTATGGCGTCATTTTTATCCCCGTGTGTGCTACCTATAGTGCCCGGCTATATCTCGTATTTTTCTGGGCAGTCAAAAGGGGCGGAGCCTAAACGCGGGCGTATTCTGGCATTGAGTAGTGCGTTTGTGTTTGGTTTTTCCATTGTGTTTATTGCGATGGGAGCTAGCTTGTCGTTGCTAGGACAGCTTTTTACCAGCTATCGCTACGAACTTAATATTGTGGCTGGTGTGATTGTGGTGTTAGCTGGTGTTAGCGTTTTAGGCTGGTTGCGGTTGCCGTTATGGTTACAGCGCTACTATCAGTTTCAGCCTAGTGCTAAAGAGGTAGGGCTAGATAAGGCACTAGTCATAGGCTTGGCGTTTGGCTTTGGCTGGACGCCGTGCATAGGTCCGGTGTTGGCGGGTATTTTGATGATGGGCGTAAGTAGCGCCAGTGCGAGCACTGCAACCGTGTTGTTAGGTGTTTATGCGTTGGGGCTAGGTGTGCCATTTGTTGTATCGGCGTATTTTATGACGCCTTTTATGCAGCGTATGGCACACATCAAGCGGGTAGGCACGTATCTGCGTTGGTTTGCGGGGGGCGTATTGATTGTGATGGGCTTTGCGATGGCGACAGGAGAACTGGCGCGGTTTGCTATCTGGATCTACAACACCTTCCCTGTGTTAGGCAAGCTGGGGTAGGGCGTGTAGGTGGCTGGCCGAGGTAAACATAGTGTTTTTGCGGTGGGCATGAAAAATCACCAACAAAGAAGGTGAAAAAATGCGTGCTCAGGGGGCAGAACATCAAAAACACCATGTTTTCAATAGTCGCGGTAGTGATAGCCTTGGCACGTCGTAATTTGCCAGCTAAACAGCGTATGCAAGGGGTGTTGTGGGGTACAGCCGGTGCGATTATTTTGTGCGTGGTGCTGATCGTGGTAGTGGGTAAGTGGTTAGCGAGCCGAAAAGCAAAAAAGCTGAGGTATTGCTCCACGCTTAATGCGTAGGAAATCCGATACAGAACAGCCATATTAAGTAAGCACATGGCTGTTTTTTGTGTCTTTACAGGACTTTGGGCGGGCTGCTATTGGTTTTTTCGTTTATAAATGATAATTATTGTTTGTGTATTTTTGCGCACTCATGATCACATCTTGTGGTGACAGAGAAGAGCATGCTTGTTCGTTATGCCGCGTTGCTAGGCGGCTGGGTTAAACGCGCAAATGGCCTCTATTTACAGTCCTACAGGCACTCCAAGTGATGTGTCGATACTTAAACCAGTTAGCGCCATAGATAAAGCTCTACCGCGTTGGTTCACAGACACTAAATCACAGGCACTGGAGGTAGCTAAAGGTGAATACAATCTCGCACCTATACCAGTAATGAACGTTGATATAAGGTAAATTGGAAAGAGGGTAGTAAATATAGTAAACCCCCCAAGAAGTAATGCTATTTTGGTAGGTAGCTTGGTGATGGTGAGTGAAAGACTTGGTGCGCTAATGACATATTCTGCCGTAAATATAGTCACCCTTAGCTCTGTTTGGGCTTGTGTGGATAAACTTATGGATTAGTGGTGGTAAGAATTAGGTCTCAACTATTTTGTCCGTCAACACAAATAAAGATACTTCCGCTTTCTTGAAGCTTGAGCGGCACCTATTTCTGATGCCGCCCTAAGCCAAATTATTTAGGTTGAGAGTTATCAAGGCTGTAACTACTCACTCGATTATTCTCAAAGTGAATATGCAAGCTGCGATTTTCTTGTAATTGATCGGCGACGCTCGACACGCCAAACACGGGTATGAATCCGACTGCTTGCTGAATCATGGAGTTCGTCCCTGAATCCACACGGTACGACCAGTAACTGGGGCCGGAGGGGCCGTCGCTAGTATAATCTGGCTTGCCATATAGGTTTCTCACTTCTTGTGAAGTGGTAACGCCAACTTTTAGGTTTTGCGAAAGACTTTCGGTGCTGTATTGATCGCTACCACCGCCGGATAAAGTTTGACATGCCGCCAGCGACATACAAATACCCAAAGTCAAAAAGAGTTTACGTAGCATAATTATCCTGTATTTAGAGATTTTTATTGGGAAATTAGATCAAGCCACGTAGTTGTAGATGGTGTTGAGGCTCGATGGCAAATTCTAGCACTAAACACCATGCAAAATTTCACCCTCTGGCGTGTTTTATTTTTTATAACTCGGCGATCTACCACCTAGACATACAGGTTTTTATGCCCCAACCCTCTGAATTGATTTTTCTGCCCGGCGCCTCAGGGAATACCGAATTTTGGCGACCAGTGGCTCGCCAACTGCATTCTCAAGCCGAACAGATTTTCTTTGCCTGGCCAGGCTTTGGTGATGTGCCGATGGATCCATGCATAAAAGAGCTCGCTGACCTAAGCACCTTACTATTACAGCAACTCAAGCGCCCTACCGCACTTATTGCTCAATCTATGGGAGGAATTATCGCGGTACAAGCGGCATTACAACGTCCAGATTTAATTACGCACGTGGTATTAACAGCCACGTCAGGAGGGATGGATATGACGCAATTCGCTGCCCTAGACTGGCGCCCTGAGTTTTTACAGTCCAAGCCTCAAGTCCCTGAATGGTTCGTACGAGACCAAAGCAATCATGCCCATCAATTTGCCTCACTTCAACCACCAGTACTATTAATTTGGGGCGATACAGACCCCATCAGCCCAGTTGCTGTAGGCCATTATCTTGCAAGTATGCTAACTACGGCTGAACTACATATTCTTGAGGGTGGGAAGCATGATGTAGGCTATACGCATGCCGCACACATTGCCCCCTTGATTGACCGGCATTTAATGAAGTAAGCATAAGGCTCTGATACCCCCTCTTACGTACGCCTTATCGCAGCACACAGCACGACGTTACACTACGCCTTAATTACGCAGATAACTATCCAGGCCAGTCAGCAAGCCCTGCCTTGACATACACCGCCACCTTGATGGTAGACTTTTGCGCTAGACACTTACCCACTAACTGGCACCTCATGCTGGTTATCGAGTTTTTGACCCATGAGCCCCCTATCTACTTTTACCAGCGCTTGTCAACGAGCTCCAGCCTGGCTACGCTGGGGCTTACTGTGTCTGCTTATACTATGGCAACTTCTTGCCTCCTCACCCATCCCAGCTCAAGCAGCTATAAAGCTTGCTGCCGTATCTAATCTTGAATGCGAGCATCACCCATCGCAGCACTGCATGCCTGAACAGGCTGCATCGTTATGTGCGCAGGCTTGTGCCGCAAGCAATTGCTGTGTCCATGCTGTTAGCGCTACAGAGCCTCTGATGTGGTTCACTATGCGCCGCCCAAGCTATATTTCTTATCAGTTAGCCTTAGCCTCGACTGACCTACCGCTTAGTACACCTCCTCCAAAGTGACACTCCAGCCTCTCCCACACAACGAGAGGTAGCCTTGTTACGTCTATTCGCCTTGAGATGACACAGGCAGGGAATAGCCATTCCTAGCTAGGTCTATGTACAGAAATAATCGTCGTTTTTACGTTCTGTACGGACCCTGTGTCGCCACAGCGTTACCCACAAAAACTGTACTAGTAGGACCCATCATGATTACTCGTCGACAACTACTTAAAGCAAGTGCCACGGCGCTGGTATTACAACCTGCTTTCACTCAGGCGCAAGCCTTAATGCAAAACCACGATGCTCACCATGGCATGGATCATCATGCCATGCCGACCGATACGAGCTCGCTCATGCCTATCGACAAAATGCCCTCTCAGCTACCTCTGCGCACCATTTCCAAGCTTAATAATCGTAGCCATCAAGCCTCTCGCTTTAGCGCTACGATCACCGCAGAGCCTACTCGGATTACCGTAGCAGATCGAAAATCTACCGAATTTTGGCTATATAACGGTGAGCTCCCAGGCCCACAAATTGATGTGTACGAGGGAGATGAAATAGAAATCTTATTTAAAAATCGTCTACCTGAACCAACCACTATTCATTGGCATGGTTTGCCCGTGCCACCAGACCAAGACGGTAATCCACAAGATCCGGTGCAGCCAGGTGAAGACAAGTACTACCGGTTCACTCTACCGGACAACTGTGCCGGTACCTACTGGTACCACCCACATCCACACGGAAAAACTGCCATGCAAGTGGCTCGCGGGCTAGCGGGCACTTTTATTGTGCGTTCAAGGCATGACCCTTTGGCTCACTTACCTGAACAGCACTGGATGATCTCAGATCTTCGCTTAGACACTTCAGCACACATTCCCGACAACACAGCGATGGACTGGATGAACGGTCGAGAGGGACAGTTTGTACTGATCAACGGCCAACTCAACCCCCACATCACCGTCGATGCTCAAACCCGGATACGCATTTGGAATAATTGCGCGGCACGTTATTTAAAGCTCGCACTCGCTGACTGCCAATGGATGCTGCTTGGCACAGATGGGGGACTACTAGAAACCGCTCAAGGCCCTTTTGATGAAATATTTTTGGCGCCTGCTGAGCGGGTCGAAGTCATGCTGGTGGCCAAATCAGCCACTACCAGTACCTTAAGCACTCGCTACTATAACCGTGAAAAAATGATGGTTGATGAGCCAGCAGTAGACACCCTATTGGCTACAGTGCTCATCACTGATACTCAGCCAGCCCGTTTACCCCAAAAACTGAGAACCTTACCACGCCTGGGCGTACCCACAGCCTTCAAAAGTGTGGAGTTCAGTGAAAGGCCTATGGACCACGATCAGATGGCAGACATGTCTCACGCGGATCTACAAGACATGTTCCTCATTAATGGTAAGACCTTTATGATGCAACGCATAGACTTAGAGAGTAAACAAGGTGAAGTAGAAGCTTGGCGTGTTTTTAACAACTCGCATATGGACCACCCCTTCCATCTACATGGAACCCAGTTTCAGGTCACGCAACGCGAGCAAAACGATATAGTCACACCCGAACCGTTTTGGGCCTGGCGCGACACCGTAAACTTACGCCCCTATGAGACCGTTAGCTTTTTAGTGCAACAAAATCATATCGGCTTACGTATGTTTCACTGCCATATCCTTGAGCATGAAGACCTAGGCATGATGGCTAACTTAAACGTCATCGCTTAAGACCAAGCAACAGCCTTTCAAGGGTACTTGCAGGGCTGTTGTCTCCTTGTCTACCTATAAGCACGACGTAAAACTAAGCAACAGTATGATGAGCTATTCTAACAGCTCCACTTACGATCAAGCCTGCGCTCAACCGAACATTGAATGCACCTTTGTAGACGTACTTCTTTTGCACCAGGGCTTGGAAACCGTGCTCAAGGTCAGCACCGGAGCAAGCCCTTGGCGTGCTCCGATTACGCTTTATTCCACTTATTTATTTCTGATTTTGTTAATTTCAGCCATAATTTCGGCGACAGCCTCAGTGCCGATCTGGGGGGCATACTTATCCGTTACCGCTTGGGTAGCCGCACGCATTCTGGCAATTTCCTCCGGACTAATTGTAGTCACTTGAGTGCCACTTGCCTGAATAGCATCTAACGCCTTGGCCTCCATATTACGTGAGACTCGGCGCTGCTCATCTTTGGAGTCTCGGGCCGCATCCAGCAACACTTGCCGTTCGGCATCCGACAGTTTGCTCCATGTGCGCTCGCTAAACAACAAAATCAATGGGTTATAAATATGGCGGGTTAACGCCAAGTGTTTTTGCACCTCATTGAACTTGTTTGTTTCAAAAGCCACTACAGGATTATCCTGCCCGTCTACTGCGCCTGTTTCCATTGCTGTATAAAGCTCGGTAAACGCCATAGGTACAGCATTCGTACCCAGCGCTGAGAACGTATCTAACACCAAAGGGGTTTCTACCACTCGAATTTTTAGTCCCTTCAGGTCTTCCAACTTGTTAATGGCCTGTTTGTTATTCGAGATATTACGGAAGCCGTGATCCCAATAGCCCAAACCCACCAAGCCTGTCGGTACCGCCTCTAAGTACTTGGTTCCCACGGGACCATCCAAGACCGCATCTGCTTCTGTGGGCGACTGAAACAGAAAAGGTAAATCAAAAATACTATATTGGGCGTTCAGGCCCACTAACAGACCTGGAGGCATCGTAGTGATATCTAAGGTACCACCCTGTAGCGATGACACTGTTTGTAAGTCACCGCCTAATGTACCGTTCGGAAACAGTCTTACGGTCATTTTTCCATCACTTTTCTCTTTCACCAAATCTGCAAATTTTTGCGCCCCAAAACCCATATGGCTTTCTATAGGTTGAACAAAAGAGAAACGTAATGTCCGCTTTTGAATGTCCTCAGCCAAGGCCTGCGTCGCACAGCCTAGCATCAACGGTAAAGTGATAGATAAAAGCGTTTTTTTAATTGAAAACTTCATTGTCAACTCCAAAAATTATTAGTAGATAATAAAAATTATTAAGCAATTAGCCGGTAAACCACTGTGCGGGAATCGTCACTAGCCATGGAAAAATAATCATGAGTAATAAAACAAGCAACTGAGCGAGAATGAACGGAAACACCCCCTTTAGCATGTCATCCATACCAAGCTTTGCCACACCTCTTACCACCGTAAGCACGGAGCCTATGGGTGGAGTAATAAGGCTGATTGAGCACGCAATAATAAAGAGAACTCCAAAATAAATAGGATCTACACCTGCTTGTTTCACAACAGGTAATAAAACAGGAGTCAAAATCAAAATGACAGGAATCATGTCCATGGACGTACCCACTACGATGACCAAGCCAATAATCACGGCAGTCAGTAGTAAAGGATGATCGAGGAACGGTTCGAGCAAGCTAATCAAACTGCCAGGAATGTCCGCAATAGTGATCATCCAAGCAGACACCAAGGCAGCAGCGATGAGAAACATGACAATAGCGCTTGTTTTGATGGTGTTATTAAAGACCTCGTATAAATCGCGCCACGACATCTCCTTGTACACACACACCGAGACAAATAAGGAATAAACAACTGCTACTACCGCCGCCTCGGTAGGCGTGAATACACCAAAACGTAGACCGACGATAATAATCACCGGCAACATCATTGCCCACACACCATCTGCTAAGGCCGAGCGCAACTCAGCACGCGAACGCTTAGGTGGCATAACCATGTCGGAGCGACGCACTTTTAGCCACCAGGTAAACGCTAAGCCAAGACCGATAAGCAATCCAGGCACGATGCCGGCCAAAAATAGTTTGGTGATCGATAGCCCCCCAGCCACCCCAAACACGATGAAACCAATCGAGGGGGGAATAATTGGTGCAATGCAACCCGATGCGGCAATCAAACCTGCAGAAGTTTTTTTGTCATACCCGGCATTCACCATCATGGGCAATAACAGTGCAGACAACGCAGCTGCATCCGCAACCGCGGATCCCGATAAGGCAGCAATCAAACAGCCCGCTAAAATGGCTACATAACCTAAGCCACCTTTTACGTGCCCCAACATAGCCATGGCAATATTGACAATACGGCGTGATAAACCGCCGGTATTCATAATTTCGCCTGCCAACAAGAAAAATGGCACGGCCATCAACGCAAAGCTATTCGCTCCATTAATTAGATTTTGGGCAATGATTTGCGCATCAAACAAATCCAGATGCGCCATGAGCGCAACGCCAGAAAGCAAAAGGGCATAAGCAATAGGAATGCCAATGGTCATTGCAGCAAGCAATGAACCAAGAAATATTGTGATAACCATAGGAATTCCTAAGCAGTCATGGAAGAAGCCGGAGCGCTGACAGACTCTTCAGTGGGCTGTGTGCCCACAGCACGGCTCACTTCACGATCGTCCATTTTTCCGCTCACAGCACGTAGTAGTCCACAAAGCAGTAAGCCGCCGCTTGTCAGACTGAACAAGACGCCCACACCATATACAAGCGCCATAGAAAGACCGAGTACGGGCGTTAATGTGGCCAAATTAATGCTGGCCTGCTCCCAACTGCCGATGAGCAATAACCATGTAACGTAAAGCATCATGCACTGTGATAGAACTAAACAGATCCGCCGACTCTTCGCACTCAAGCGGGCCACGACAGAATCAATGCCTAAATGCATGTGTTCGCGCAAAGCGATGGCCGCCCCCAGAAACGTGATATAGATAAATAACAGGCGCGACGCCTCTTCAGCTACCGTAATACCGGAGTTAAAAATATAACGAAGAACTACATTGCCAAATACCAGAACCACCATTAGTGCTAAACAAGCAATAGCGGTCACTTTCAACAGAGAAAACCAAAGCTCACTCAGTTTTTTCATCATGCCCCCCTTTTTTCTTGCCCCTCGTTGGATATATACATAATCGAAGAGGGGCTTATTACTATTTTTTAATTAAATCCAAGATCACTGCTGTGGCTGCTGGATCGCTGCCATGCTCAAAATTACTTAAACATTTCGGCTTGAGTCGCAGCCACGTGCTCGTACAAAGCCTGGAAGTGTAACCAGCCAATATATTCACTGCCAACGTGTTCACGGCTATAGCGGGCCTTATCTGCCGGTACCAGAATAGGGGTTTGACCTGTCGCTTCGATGATCAGTTGCTGCTTGCAGCATCGCTCTAAAGCGATAAACCAAAAAGCAGCAGAATCGATACTATGACGGCTAGCCGTTAATAGCCCGTGGTTTTGATGGATGGCCGCTTTCACACCTTTAAAGTAATCGGCCACTGACCAGCCAGCTCTTTCTTCTACGGCCACTTGTCCTGCTTCATTACCAATCACGACATGATCTTCAAAGAAAGCGGCCGCATCTTGGCTGATGGGATCAAGAGGCTTACCCAATGCCGCAAACGCTGTGCCATATTCAGTATGCGCATGACACATTGCCACGATATCGGGGTGTTTTTCATGCACGGCAGAATGCAATACAAATCCTGCGCGATTGACTGCATAATCACCTTCAACCACCTTGCCACTATGATCGGCAAGAATTAGGTTAGACATGCTAACTTGTGAAAAATGCACGCACATGGGGTTGGTCCAGTACAGCTCAGGGTGCTCAGGATCACGTACCGTCAGGTGACCCGCAAAACCATAATCAAAACCATGCAAGGCAAAAACCCGACAAGCTGCCACCAAACGCTCTTTACGATACTGGCGCTCTTCCGCAAAAGAAGAAAAAGCCGGAATCTCAGGATAAATTAAGCCCGATTGCGTGGGCTGATAAATCGATTCGCGCCCATTCAAATCAATGCTGGGGTGGGGGGTATTCATGAGGTCTCCTATTTTTGAATGCATCAATCAACGATGCGTCAATCATAGAAGTGAGCACGAATAGGGAACAAGACGAAGGTGAGGATATAACTTATTACAGGGCGTAATAAATCAAGCGATGCTTACGACAACTCCCAAGGTGGATGCTCAAACACGTCCCGGAAATACTCTACAAACACTCGAATACGCGGAACAAGACGACGCTCAGGCAGAAACACGGCGTGTATCGCCGTATCGTCACGCGCTAAATAATCTGTCAATAAAGGGACTAAGTGACCCGCCCGTATCGCTGGCAGCGCCAAATGCTCAGCGCAACGCATAATACCCACACCGGCCAGACACATCTGAAAAATAGCCATTCCACTGATGCTGCTAAAGCTACCATGCACTAACAACTCTTCTCGTTTACCACTGACCATAAAGGGCCAACGATTCAGATGGCTCTGGGGGCCGTGCCAAGCCAAACAGCTATGATGCTTCAAACCTTGGGGTGTAACAGGCTGACCGAACTGTTCCACATAACGAGGGGCTGCAATTACGATACGCTGCAAGCTACAAAGCTTACGACTGATTAAGGAGGAGTCGCTCAACGTTCCCATGCGAACGGCTACATCTATTCCATCCTCGATCAGATTGGACAATGAATCAGATAAAGAAAGCTGCACTTTAATACGAGGGTAACGCGCTAAGAATTCGGGCAAGCGGGGGACTAATTGATCCGTTCCAAACGCTAAAGGCGCACTGATGCGTAGTACACCACTTGGCTCGATGGTGGTGAACTGCGATTCGGCTGAATCAAGATCATTTAAAATAGTATTGCAAGAGTTCAGAAAGTGCTCGCCCTCCGCCGTCAAACGCTGAGTGCGGGTGGAGCGACGTAAGAGCAGGACACCCAGACGCTTTTCAAGTGCTGTTATTTTCTGGCTCACAAAGGGCTGGCTAACACCTAGAATATCGGCTGCTGCCGTAAAACCACCTGTTTCGGCAACCGTTTTAAACACTTGCATTTCAATCAGTCTATTGTCTTTCATGACATTCACATATAGCCCCTGCTGAACATAAAAATCATAACGGGCGCGTGGCCAAGTGTGTTCCTAAAACACGAGTTACGCACATCTATCCACTCTCCCCAATCGCTCTACCTAATGCCCACTCACCCCTAAAGAAAACACTTCACGACTTAAGCGCAATACAGGTTCGATATACCAAGACGTGTCACCAAAACGATGAATCAAAATGATCGGGGAGGTGGCGCGCTCTTCCAGAACGTCACGGTAAATAAGGTCGTTACGAATACGCGCCGAAGAAGGAATCAGGCACACTCCGCCTTCGGCCGCCACCAAGCCTAATGCAGTTTGTAATTCACGAACTTCAATCACTTCCTTAGGGCGTACCGAACAATCTCTTAATAAGCTAATTACGTAGTCAGCAAAGCTGGGACGGGGTTCCTGGGGATACACAATCAGACTTTGATTGTCCAGCTCTGACAAACTAACAGGACCTGTAGGCGCCATTACTCCATGCCCAGGAGAGGAGGCTAGCACGAGCTTTTCCTCACTCAGCACGATGCGCTCCACAGAATCATCTGCACTGCGTACTCGGCCTACACCAATATCGATACGGCCAGCTTGCAAGGCACTGACCTGTTCTAAAGATGTGGTGAGCTCAAGCATCTGTAGGTCGGTATCAGGAAAACACTGGCGTAATTTACGTACTAATACAGGTAAGCCACCGTATAACACGGAGGGTACAAAACCAATGACCAAGCGGCGACGTTCGTTAGCGCCGCTTTGTTGAGCAGCCGATTTCATTTGCTCAATACGGGCCAATACCTGAATGGCCTGCTCGTAGAACACCCGTCCGGCCTCAGTTAAGCGAACAGGCCTGCTATTGCGCAACAGCAACGTCACACCCAGTTCGGCCTCTAGCATCTGGATTTGTCGGCTCAGCGGAGGCTGAGCGATGTGTAGCTGTTTGGAAGCTGTGGTGAAATTGCGGGTTTCCGCCACGGCAACAAAGTAACGCAATTGGCGAAGTTCCATATGTACTGGGCTCCTTTTGAAAGATTTTATCTATCTTTAAACGAATTTATGTGGATACATATCGACCTAGGGTAAACGATAGCCTAATCATTTCAAGCACTGCTAAGTTATTGAAATATTCTACTTTTTCTACAATTGATACCTTTAAGGTATTGAATTATACCGAAACAGCATTGGAACACAGAATAGCCTTAGGCTCTAATTAAGCTCAAGTCCAGTCAGAGTTTGTCGTGAATCACCAACGTACTGGATTAATGAATTTCACATTTCTTAAGTGGGTTCTCCACTCACAGGATATTCAAGATGAGCAGTCGATTTAAAGGGAAGGTAGCTATCGTTACGGGTAGTGCCCAAGGGATTGGCGCGGTTCTAGCTGAAAAGGTAGCTCAAGAAGGCGGTGTCGTCGTATTAGCAGATCGCTCCCCTTTGGTACGCGAGGTAGCACAAAAAATTCAAGCTGCCGGAGGCATAGCCTCATTCGTAGAGGTAGACCTGGAAACCTATGCGGGTGCCGAAGATATGGTACGTCACGCACTAGATACGCACGGACAGGTCGATGTACTGTTCAACAATGTTGGCGGCACTATCTGGACGCGACCATTTGAAAAGTATGAGCCAACGCATATTGAAGACGAGGTGCGACGCTCGCTTTTCCCCACGCTCTGGTGTACCAGAGCCGTGCTCCCACACATGGTTGAGCGCGCAAAAGGCGTGGTCGTTAACGTATCTTCTATTGCCACCCGCAGTATTTACCGCGTTCCCTACGCAGCCGCTAAAGGTGGTGTTAATGCCTTAACCGCCTCACTGGCTATGGAAGCCGCGCCCAAAGGCGTGCGCGTTGTAGCCGTTGCAGTAGGTGGCACAGAAGCGCCTGCACGTCGTGTACCGCGCAATCCATTAGGTAACCCCTTTGATCTGCCCGAAGAGGATCAGGCGTGGTACCAGGAAATTATTGATCAAACCCGCGACAGCACTTACTTGGGTCGCTACGGCACGATTGATGAAATGGTCGCTCCACTGCTATTTGTTGCTTCTGACGACGCTTCATATATCACTGGGTCCGTTTTACCAGCAGGAGGCGGGGATCAGGGCTAAGCGCTCTGGATCACCCTATTAGTTACATTTCTTACTACACGAAAAATGAACGATTACACTAAATTTGATCGATTTTTGCTACAGGTTGGCAAAATTCCCGGTGCGCTAATGATCGTGCCACTCTTTCTGGGAGTGGTCGTCAATACCTTAGCCCCTGAAGCGCTGATGATCGGTAGCTTTACTACGGCCCTGTTCAAAAACGGTCTGGCAGTACTGATTGGCCTTTTCTTTCTAGCAGTGGGTTCACAAATCAGTTTTAAAGCTGCACTGCCTTCAGTAGAAAAAGGCGCAGTTTTGCTGTTAGCCAAATACGGCATCGCTGTACTGTTTGGCCTGTCCGTCGCCTTCTTCACTACTGAAGGCGTATTGCTAGGTATGCTGCCGTTGGCCATTATTGCGGCCATGTCCAACTCGAATGGTTCTTTGTACGTGGCCTTGACCAGCCAGTTCGGTAATAAAACCGACAAAGGTGCCATTTCCATACTTTCCATTAACGATGGCCCTTTCCTGACCCTGGTAGCACTGGGTGTAGCCGGTCTGGCAGCTTTCCCGCTAATGGCCTTGCTCTCTGCTGTGTTCCCCATGATTTTTGGTTTTATCCTGGGAAATAGCAGCTCGATTGCACGCCGCTTTCTGGCCCCTGGCGAAAAACTCATTATTCCTTTTGCTGCATTTGCTATCGGTGCCAGCATTAACCTGCAAGTATTGGTAGGTCAGGGCTCCGTGGGTATCTTGTTAGGTATCGCTACAGCTGTGATTTCCGGTGGTGCAGCCATTGCAGCCCTGTACGTCTGGCATGTGGTACGCGGCCATCCCCCCCACACACGTAATTTAGTCAGCGCTGCATCCGAAGCCAGTGTGGCCGGCAATGCGATTGCCACTCCTGCTGTCGTCGCCGCTTTAGACCCTAGCTACTTAGCTGTACAAGATGCCGCTACCGCACAAATCGCTGCTGCAGTGGTGACCACCGCATTTGTGCTGCCTTTCTTTGTAGCGTGGCTGGCTGGCTGGCAAAAGCGCCGTGGCATCACACCCGAAGCCGAAGAGGCCTTGTATGAACGTCATGAAAAGCCGCAGGTCGCCTTAGAGAAAACACTGGCCTAATACGTCATCCGTTTCTCACCTCGGTGCCCCGCTCTAGGCACCCGGTTAAGGTGGCTACAAAAACACCAAGCCGGTAGAGGTGAGACACAGAATACTTAGCTTGAAATTTCCCGGTTAGCTCGATACGAGCTAGCTGGGCACCAAGGACACCATGCAAGAAAACTCTATCCCCAATACAAAAGGTTCGATTATTATTGAACGGGTTGAAACCCTGCTGCTGGACTTACCAACGATACGTCCTCACCAGTTATCTATGACCATTATGCAAAGCCAGACCTTGATGTTGGTGCGCATTTACTGCTCAGACGGCAGTGTCGGGATAGGTGAGGGCACAACTATTGGTGGTTTAGCGTATGGTGCAGAATCACCCGAGGGCATGAAGTTAGCTATCGACACTTACTTCACCCCCTTATTAATCGGTGCAGATGCCAACTCGGTACCCGCGATTATGGCTCGTATCCATGGCGCTATTCGGGTTAACCATTTTGCTAAATGCGCGGTAGAAACAGCTCTGTACGATGCTTTAGGCCACCGCTTAGGTCTGCCTGTATCGCAATTGCTGGGTGGGCGTCATCGAGATACCTTACCCGTGGCCTGGACGCTGGCGTCCGGTGACACCGCTCGTGATATTGATGAAGCCGAGCAAATGCTGGCCGAGCGCCGCCACCAAATCTTTAAACTCAAGATTGGTCGTCGCAGTATCCAGAACGATGTCAATCATGTTGCGGCCATTAAAAAGGCACTGGGCGATCGCGGCAGTGTGCGTGTCGATGTCAATATGGCGTGGTCCGAATTACAAGCTCGCCAAGGGATGGCGGCTCTGGCCGATGCAGGCTGCGAACTGGTCGAGCAACCTGTCGCGCATGCTGATGCTCTGGCGCGTTTACGTGGTCAATACCCGATTGCCGTGATGGCAGATGAGTCCCTAACCGGCCCAGTTTCCGCGTTTGCCCTGGCACGAGACCAAGCTGCCGATGTGTTTGCCATCAAAATTGAGCAATCAGGCGGTTTACTAGCCGCTCAACAAGTGGCTGCCATCGCCGATGCAGCACGTATTGAACTGTATGGCGGCACCATGCTGGAGGGCGCGATTGGAACAATTGCTTCAGCCCATGTGTTCGCCACATTTAACGACTTGCAATGGGGCACCGAGCTGTTTGGCCCCCTGCTGCTGACCGAAGAAATTTTGCAGCAACCTTTGGAATACAAAGACTTTGAACTCACCGTACCGAAAGGCCCGGGCTTAGGTATTCAATTGGATGAAGAACGTGTCCAACGTTTCAGACGTGACCGCACACAAGGGGCTAGTGTCAGCGTGCCAGCCTCGGCGCTAACAGCTTCTTGATCAGAAGCGAACGCTATTTAACCTAACTTTTATTTATGCTGCCCTACCATGCAGCGATCTATTCCGACATGCAGAAGGAGCCATCATGAGCGTCAAGATTTTTAGCAATCAGGAAGTACAAGATTTTCTGCGCACTGCCGCAGGCCTGACTAATGAAGAAGGCAATCCACGAACCAAACAGATCGTACACCGTATTATCTCTGACTTGTTCAAAGCCATTGAAGACTTAAACATCACGTCTGATGAGTACTGGGCAGGCATTGCTTACCTAAATACCTTAGGTGCACGCAGTGAAGCCGGCCTATTGTCCCCAGGCTTGGGCTTTGATCGTTTCTTTGACATGCGCATGGATGCTGAAGACGAGCAACTGGGTGTGGAAAGCAAAACCCCCCGTACTATTGAAGGCCCGCTGTATGTCGCTGGTGCCCCAGTGGAACACGGATTCGCTCGCCTAGACGATGGCAGCGATGCAGACGGGCATCCGCTGATTATGCGCGGCGTTGTGTATGACTCCGAAGGCAAGCCTGTTCCTGGCGCTAAGGTCGAAGTGTGGCACTGTAATACCAAAGGTTTTTACTCGCACTTTGACCCTACCGGCGAACAAAAACCTTTCAATATGCGTCGTACCATCATCACTGATGATCAAGGTGCTTATAAATTCCAAAGCATCCTGCCCAAAGGCTACGGCTGCCCTCCTGATGGTCCGACACAAGCCTTGCTTAACGAGCTGGGTCGTCATGGTAATCGTCCCGCACACATCCACTTTTTTGTGACGGCCGACAATCACCGTAAACTGACCACACAGATCAATATAGACGGCGATCCCTTGGTTTATGACGACTTTGCCTACGCCACTCGCGAAGGGCTGGTGCCACCATTGGTAGAGCACACAGACCCAGCGACCATACAGGCCGAAGGCATGGACGGTCCCTTCACCGAGATTGTCTTTGACTTCGAGTTAACTGGCTTAGTCAATGGTGAAGACAACCAGTTAGTCAATCGTCCGCGCTTATCCGCGTAAGTAAAAAGAGTGCACCTAGCCTAAGGTAGGCTAGGCCTGAGGCAGACTATACGTTTGCCTCACGCTAAGACCCTGGCACTCCCAGGGTCGACGCGTTTAGCCCGATCCACGCTAACCTTAAAGGCGAAATTATGCTTTTTCTTGTTCACATGATCGTCAAGATCCCTGCCGACCTGCCAACTGCAGAGGCTGACCGCATCAAACTGCTAGAGAAGCAGTACTCCCAAGATCTGCAAAGACAAGGGAAATGGCCCCATATATGGCGCGTAGTGGGCGAATATGCCAACTACAGCATTTTTGATGCAGAAAGCAACGACGAACTGCACACATTGTTAAGCCAGTTACCCCTGTTCCCCTATATGGAGATCAAGGTGACACCGCTGGCTAAGCACCCTTCGGCCATCTAAAACATGCTAGCCGGCTCCCTAGACACTCAAGCGTTAAGTCATGCAGACCTCAACACCGTACTGGCCGTCTTGCCTGCACAGCAACGCGACATAATCAGGCTTGCACGCCTCAGTCAGGCAGCCGGACAGCATTCTGCTCCCGTGGTGACCGTGGTGGGCAAATACAACCACGGTAAAAGCAGCTTACTCAACGAGCTACTCGGTGATGCCGCCTTCGCGGTCGCTGATCGACGTGAAACTGTGGCACTGGCCACTTATAGCGAGCAGGGCGTGCACTGGTTAGACGCTCCAGGCCTAGACGCCGACGTACTGCATGCCGACGACCAGCTAGCTGAGCAAGCCATTTGGCAGCTCTCTGATATTCGGCTCTTTGTGCATGCTGCCAAAGAAGGCGAGTTAGACGCCATGGAGCAGCACTGGCTCGGCGAATTGTGCCTTGACGCACAACATAGCCAGCGCCAAACTTTTTTTGTCCTGACGCAACTTGATCAGTTGGCCGACGACGAGCAGATGCAAGCGATACAAGCTGCACTCCATACCCAACTGCAACATGTGGACCCAGCACACACCCTCAAGTATCACGCCGTCTCGGCGACGCGGCATAAACGGGGTGTGCAAGAGGGCAAAGCCCTGTTCATTGCTCGTAGCGGTATTCCAGAGCTACAAGCAGCCATCACACAGGCGCTTTCGACAGTACCCGCGGCCAGAATGCATGAGCATACTTCGCTCTACGCTCAGCTACACCGCCGCTGCCAGCACGCCCACGCGCAGGCGGCTGAAGCTTTGTCTGCCAGCCTGGCAAGGCAAGCTCAACAAAGCAACGCCTTTGAACACGATCTGGAGACCGTACTGAATCAGGTACGTGATGACTTACAACACACACTTGATGACGACGCCACTGACCGCGCATTGGAGCCCGACTCCTTTGCCAATATGTTCAAACAAACCGCTGGTAAGCGCGAACGGGCACGTCTACAAATTGCCTACTCGCGCGCCTGCATCGCTATCGACACCGTACTCATAAAACACGGCGTGACTTGTCTGCCGAAAGATCAGCAAATTGAAGTGGAAAGCTTAAATAGCCTAATCGTGGCTGTCTTAGGCATTTCGGTAAAGTACCGGGATGACTTGCGTAAACTATTTATTCAGGAATCTGGACGAAGCGGCCTGAAACAAGAGTTCAAGCGCTACTTTACGCTGTCAGATACCCAAACAGCGCTCAAGGCGCAAATTTGCCAGCATGAGGCAGCCCAAGCTGACTGTGAGCAAGCCATCTCCGTATTGGAACATTGGAAGCCACGTTAAATCGAAAAGGCCGTTTTACATGAACGCTGAACAACGCTTTTTGCATACCTTAACCCGTCCAGCCTTAGCCGATATGTCGCTTGAGCATACTCTGGCTCAATTATGGGGCTGGATGGAGGACGTTCATGCCTCACTAAGCCATCATGCGACTCATGTTTACAACTGGGATAAACACAGCGCTTTGCGCCAACAGTGCCAAGGCCTAAGCACTCTGAGTCAACGTATCCTTGTCCAGAGTGAGCAAGAATGGGACGCTCAACAACACGCCCGAGCACTGGCCCAGCACTTTGACAACACGTTGATTGTGCTGATCTTTGGTAAATTTAATGCTGGCAAAAGCTCTCTGTGCAATTTTTTAGCTGAGCGTCTGGGTGACCCCGAACAGATCAAACACTTTCAGTTCACACAAGGGCACGTCGTTTATAGCGAGCAAGGCTTCTTAGAAGGGGCGACAGAAACCACCGCTACCGTGCAAGGCGTAGAAATCGGCGAACATCTGGTTTTACTGGATACGCCGGGCTTACACTCCACTACACCAGACAATGCGGCACTGACCTTGCGCTATACCGAAAGCGCCGACGCCATATTATGGTTAAGCAGCTCCACCTCGCCAGGGCAAGTGCAAGAGCTAGATGAGCTAGCACGCGAGTTACAGCGTCGTAAGTCACTTTTGCCTGTTATCACACGCAGCGACTTCTATGATGAAGATCTGATCAATGGCGAAATCTGTAAAGTGCTGTGTAATAAAACAACCGATACTCGTAGACAGCAAGAACAGGACCTGAACGCTCGGGCTCACTCCAAGCTTGAACAACTGGGTGTAGACCTAAGGCTGTTACGACCTGCTGTGTCTGTCTCCGTTCACATGGCACGTGCTCAAGGCCAGAACGATGCCAGTCAACAGCAGTCAGCAGGGCTAGAGCGACTTTATACTGCTTTAGCGGAGCTGGCTGCCCCTGCTCTGGCATACAAGCAACGCAAACCCGCCGAGGTCTTGCTGCATCATCTGCAGGAAACTGTACAAACTCCTCTGGAGCAGCAGCTTTTACCGGAACTACAGGCTTTGCGCGATATGCTGCATGCCGAGCACCAGCATATACTCACTAGCACTTCCCATATAGGACAGGCTGTTTGGCGTACACTCATGTCCGCCCTGCCTACATGGATACAAGCCCAAGCCAATTCGCCAGAGCACCTGACGCCCTACGACAAAGCGCAAAACGTGTGTCAGCAGTTATCCGCTGCCTTAGAAGCACAGTTGTTGGCCCAGCTAAGCCAGACACTGCCTCAATGGCCAATACACCTGCTGACTAACGCCGCCACACTGACACACTTTATGGCACAGCACCCCTTTACCCCGCCGCCTACATTGCCCACTCAAGACTGGACAGAAAAGCTGTATCACCACTTGCGTGAAGCCGTGCAGCAATGCCTGCACCCGTCTGAGCTAAGACCAGTACTGACACCCTATGTCCTGGCTGTGGAGGACTTGCTAGAAGCCAGCCAGCATATGACTGACTTACTAGAGCAACACCTGCAAGCGCTGCATGCACAGGCCATGCGTATTCAAGATCACATGCCTGCTCCACACTTAGCTGTATAAGCCGCCGTATTTACGGTAAGTCGATACGAACTACGCTGTCCTGATTATTCTGTCGCCACGCCGGGTGAGTGTCACTGTGCGTCGTTTTCACCGAGGCATAAAGGGTGTTTCCATCCGCACTTAAGCTCAGACTATTAGGATGTACCTCAAGAGCCAAGCTACGTTTTTGCGCATAGGTATTGGCATCAAAAATACTGACCGCCCCCGTACCATTGGGATGCTGTTTTGAAACACCACGGTTGCTTACTACGAGCTCTTGGCGAGAGGCATTAAACAGCACATCCAAAATGCCCTCACCTTGCAGTGCTAGCTGCTTAAGTATCTGCCCCGTTTTTGCATCAAAGACATAGACACTGGATGTGCTAGCATCCGCGGCGAACAGCCGCTGCCCTTGTTCATCCAGTGCCATATTCACAAAAAAGTGCTTTGAGTCCGCGGCTTGATTCGTCAGGCTATCACCCGTGCTGTAGCGCTGCACAATCTGTGCCGTGTCCGGATTGATTGCCAGAATTTCGTCCTTCCCACCCTGACTCACATACAAGCGATTTAAGCCTGCATCATAAGCCGCGCCGGCTGTCCACGGCGCTTCGGTCTGAATGGTGTGCAAAATTTGCCCAGTAGCGATATCCACAATCCATACTTTGCCCAGCCTGCCAGGGCTGGTCACAAACAGGCGATGATGCGTTTGATCCACAATCACCTTACGGGTATGGGCCACCTGAGTTTTACCTTCTTTGTTCTGCTCAGGCTGAGCTAACTGAATAATTTGCTTGACTTGACCACTGGCCGCATCCACCTGAGTAATCGAACCATCCAGCGTATTACCGACAAATAAGGAGTTCGTACCGCTATGCAGAGCCAATGCAAATGAGCGTCGTGGCACCTGAATTGTCTGTACCAACTGCAAACTACGAGCATCTAAACGGTACAAACGCCCGGAAGTGTTTTCTTCGAAGGAAGGGCTGGCCGCGACAAATAAGGACGCAGAACCTGGGTCCACAGCAAGCTCATACACACCGTCCAAACCATCCTGACGCAACACGGGCGCCTGGCTGACTGCCTCCCACGCTGTACTAGTAGGTGACAGAGTCGCCTGCAAGGTGGGCGATGTGCTTACACACCCGCTGATCAACGCTACCGAGACACACACCAAAGCGGTCTGCCATTTCACAGAAACATTCATAATTATCAGTATTAAAAAATTAACGAGGCATGAGTCGGGCACGCCCAACCAAAGGCAATGATAATAACAACGATTAACATTTAGCACATAGAATTTTCTTATACACCGCCTCACTATCATTTTGGCCAACGCGCAGCCCCCCCCCTTAGTAGAACGAATAGGGCGGTTTGCAACTTGAGCCTGTCTCCTCTGCACGGCCCATTCTGCTTTTCTGACTAATCCGCACAATTTCTCACACTTTTTTAAGCCGCTTGCTCCATAAGGCTTAGCGACAAAACAAGCCTGAAAGCGTCACCATAATTAAGAAAATTCCCCTTTGTTTCTGGACAGCAGTCGATACAATAAACTGAGATAAATCACGCAAATGGTGCGCCGTTTTTCATGACGCATCCTCTGTCCTACAAAGCGGAGAGACATATGACAAACATTGCTGCGCCCTCAGACTTACGCCGTTCTGTCTCCAACGTCATCAAGGGTTCCTCAGGGAATCTGGTGGAGTGGTACGACGTCTATGTCTACTCAGTTTTTGCTGCCTCGTTCGAACATCACTTTTTTAGCCCTGAAGATAAAAATGCAGATGTCTACATCTGGGCGATCTTTGCGCTGACATTTTTAATGCGGCCCGTCGGGTCCTGGTTTTTCGGGCGTTATGCCGACCGTAAGGGCAGACGCGCCGCCCTGACTGTTTCAGTCACTATTATGTCGCTCTGCTCATTTATTATTGCGATCACGCCCACTCAATTATCCATAGGCATGTGGTCAGCCGTAATCCTGATTTTATGCAGGCTATTACAAGGTTTTGCCACAGGCGGCGAATACGGCACCTCAGCCACCTACTTAAGTGAAGCAGCAGTTCCTAAACACAGGGGGTTTCTCGCCTCTTTTCACTACGTCACGCTGGTAGGCGGCCATGTGCTGGCACAAGCCTTATTCCTTGCTCTACTATTGTCCACCTCGAGCGCGCACATATCAGACTGGGGCTGGCGCTTAGCTTTTGCCTTAGGCGGAGTAGGAGCGCTAGTGGTCTTATGGCTGCGTCGCACTATGGACGAATCCATGACGACAGACGCGATTGAATCGGCTAAAAAAGATAAAGACTCGGGCTCAATGGGCGAGCTCATACGTCATTACTGGAAAGAGCTGTTCGTGTGTTTTCTCGTCACCATGGGCGGCACAGTGGCGTTTTATGCTTACTCCATTAATGGGCCCAACATTATCAAGCACACATTTGGGCAGAGCAGTCCGGTGATGGGTTCGATCATTTCCCTCTCCGCACTTACTATCTTGATGCTGCTACAACCAGTGGGCGGCATGCTGGCAGATCGCGTGGGGCGCCGCAGCTTATTGATATTTTTTGGCATTGGCGGCACACTTTTTACTTGGGTCATTTTCACTGTCTTGCCGCACAGCACCAGCGCACTAGAGTCCTTTGTCATATTGACCATAGGCTTTATTATTTTGACGGGCTACACATCCATCAATGCTGTCGTTAAGGCAGAGCTCTTCCCCACTCATGTACGTGCTCTAGGAGTAGGGTTTGGGTATGCCATCGCTAACTCTGCATTTGGCGGTACGGCTCCTGTACTGTACTCAGCCGCCCAGAAAACCGGTTACGACACTATGTTCATCGCCTACGTCACCATACTGATCATGCTCTCATTAGGCGTTTACCTATTCATGCTCAGTAACCGGGGGCCTAACTGGTTAGATAACCCAGAGCAAATGCGCCAGCGCAAAAACAGCCCTGAACATAAGGTGTTTCCTATGGGGGTGTAAAAAATCAGCCCCCTTTGGATAGCTGGCCTGCGCTTGCTAAAGCGCAGGCCAAGACAGCAACAATCGCTTTTATAACTCTGGACCAACTTCTTATATCTTTAGGCTATATGCTAAGGACGTAATTATCGCGGCAGGCATAAACGCTTTCATGCAATAATAATGACTTATATTGGGCCGAAAACTGCCTGTTCGGCCGTCTTTACGTTCCCATTCATGTACAGTCCATCCGCCCCCAGTTCAGTGCCATTAATAGGCTTGAACAATGTCAGTAAAACGTTTCTTCTTCCCAATGGCCAGCAATTTAAGGCCATTCAAGCACTCTCTCTGGATATTCCAGCGGGCGAAATCTTTGGCTTAATTGGTAAAAGTGGTGCTGGTAAGTCTACGCTCCTGCGTATGATCAACTTGCTTGAGCGCCCTGACTCCGGACAGGTCTTACTCATGGGACAAGACCTCACCCAACTGAACAAAAAACAGCTACGCTTGGCTCGCCAAGACTTAGGCATGATTTTTCAGCAATTTAACTTGCTGCAAAACGCGACGGTTTACGATAACGTGGCCTTCCCTCTTACGCTACACAAAAAGCTCAAGCAGTCCGAGATACGGGCACGCGTATATGAGTGCCTGGAGCTGGTTGGTCTAAGCGACAAAATTGAGCATTACCCAGCCCAGTTATCCGGGGGGCAAAAGCAACGTGTCGCCATTGCCCGTGCTTTAGCCCCGCGACCTAAGGTCATGCTCTGCGACGAACCCACCTCGGCGCTAGACACGGAAACAACCCGTACCGTTCTGGATACCTTGCGTGAGATCAATGAACAGCTTGGTGTCACCATTATTATCGTCACACACGAGTTGCCTGTGGTGCTCAATCTTTGCACGCGCGTTGCCGTACTGGAAGGCGGGCAGTTTATTGAGCAGTTCGATGTCAACGACCAAAGCACGCCGCGCCATAGTGCACTCGGGCGCGAACTGGCCGAAGAACATAAACGCCACGAATTACTGAAAACCTTATATTCACAAAGCACGCATGTTTGACAATATCGTTTCCATCTTGCCTGAACTCTGGCTATCTATAGGCCAGACATTTTTAATGCTGGGCATAGGCCTAACGGCCGCGATTGTGCTGGGTGGGCCCTTAGGCATTTTGCTCTTTTTAATGAGCCCCGGACAATCACTGGCGAATAAACCTGCCTATATGGTGCTGAGCTGGATCGTCAATACGGTACGTTCTTTTCCTTTTATTATTTTATTGGTCGCCCTGGTTCCCGTTACCCGCAGCTTGGTCGGAACATCCATCGGTCCGCTTGCCGCGGCAGTGCCCTTATCCGTCGCTGCCATTCCTTACTTGGCCCGTCTGGTTGAACAAAGTGTGCGCGAGGTACCCAGAGGTGTGCTGGAGGCTGCGCAAGCCATGGGCGCTTCGGAACTACAAATCGTTTGGCGCGTTCTGGCTCGCGAAGCACGCTCTGGACTGATTCTTGCCTTGACCGTATTGGCCGTCAGCTTTTTATCCTATTCAGCTATTGCCGGCGTGGTGGGTGGCGGCGGCATAGGCGATCTGGCGATACGTTACGGCTACTATCGTTTTCAAACCGATATCATGCTGTTAACCGTCACCATTTTGATTGTATTAGTTCAACTTATTCAGTTTGTTGGCAATACACTGGCTCACAGGCTGGATAAGCGTTAAGTCTTTTTACTTATTTTCAAGGAATTATTATGCTGACACTTCGTCGCCAGCTTTTGCTGGGCACGGCAGCCGCCATGCTTAGCCTAGGTACATTTAGCGTACAAGCAGCCGATCCCAACAAATCATCATTGGTATTTGGTGCCACCGCAGGCTATAACTACGACGTACTGAAACTGGCCATCGTGCCCCAGCTTGAAGAGCAGGGTTACAAGGTAAAACTGGTCGAATTCAACGACTACGTACAACCCAATATGGCCTTAGCACAAGGTTCTCTGGACGCTAATCTGTTCCAGCACATTGCCTATCTGAATCGCTTTAAAACCGATCAAAAACTGGATCTGATTGACTTGGCGCAAAGCACCACAGCACCTATGGGTATTTACGCCACAAAACGCAAAAGTCTGGATGAAATCCAAGAAGGGGATCGCTTTACCGTACCTAACGACCCCAGCAATCTGGCCCGTGCCTTGCAGTTGCTGCAAAAAAATGGCGTCATCACTGTTAAGCAAGATATTGACCCCTTGCGCGTGACTGAAAAAGATATCGTTGAAAACGCCAAAAAAATTCGCTTTCAGCCTGTAGAAGCTGCTCAATTGCCACGCACCATTGGCGATGCTGAGTACGCCATCGTACCGGGTAACTTCGCCATCGCTTCGGGCTTGGACTTAACCAGTGCCGTTACTCTGGAAGTGCCGCCTATCGAGTATCAGCAAGTCGTGGCTATCAAAGCCGCAGACGCTGATAAGCCTTGGGCTCAGGACTTGGCGGCGAGCTTTAAGTCTGCAAAGTTTAAAGCCGCACTGGATGAACATTTCCCCGGCTATGTACGCCCTGCCGGAATACAGTAAGCGACTACAGCCATAAATCGGTGCCAGTACCGGTTTATGGCTCACTTCAGTGTGCAGCAACACAACAACTCACTGTGGCAGCGAGCACCACAGACAATATGCACCACTCAACAGGACGACAAATGATAGAAGAAATAGCAGATTTTCGTATTCAGCCCGGACAACAGGCCGCCTTTGAAGAGGCCATACACCGAGGCGTCACCAGCATTATCGCTAAATCCACAGGCTTTTTAGGCTATAGCGTGCGCCAGAGCATAGAAAGCCCAGAGCGCTACCTACTGACGATTCAGTGGAAAACACTGGAAGATCATACCGTTGGCTTTCGCGAATCCGAGCTCTTCCCACAATGGCGCGCTATTGTCGGTCCGTTTTTTGCTGAACCTCCCGTTGTGGAGCATTTTGAGCGGGCATAATTCACTTTACGCTTAAAAATAGACAGCATGATGCACTCCGACGATACTATACGTACCCACGTTCACTTGTATACGGAGTGCAGACCACACTATGAACCTCAGATTTCTAGAAACTTTTATCTGGGTAGCCAAGCTAGGCAGTTTCCGCGCCGCAGCGGATCGCCTTCATGTGACTCAGGCCGCCATTTCAGGACGCATCGCGTCGCTGGAAAGCGAGCTGGAAAAATCACTCTTTGAACGCGGCAGTCGCGATATACAACTGACGCCAGCCGGGCAGCACTTATTGCTGTATTCTGAAAAAATGCTGCAACTAGAGCAGCAATTGCTCGCTGACTTCCAAGGGCCCTTCGTTTTGCGTGGCCGAGTAAGGTTGGGGATAGTGGAGTCCATCGTACACACATGGTTCACCACCTTTGTACGCGCACTGCATCGCACGCACCCGGATGTAGAAATAGAACTCACGGTGGAGTCTAGCCGCAGGCTTAGTGATCTACTGAAGCGAGGCCTGATTGATGTCGCTTTACAAACTGATCCCATTCTTACCGAAAGCATACGCAATGCTCCCTTAGGTGATTTAAAAATGGATTGGGTCATTGCAGCCGGGCAAAGTCTGGACAATCCGACGTCACTGGAAGCGCTGAACGCTAGGTGGCCTATCGTCACTTTCCCGCGCGAATCGCAGCCGCATCTAGCCTTAATGGAAGTTCTGGAGCACGCCCATGTGCGCCAGCCCAAGATCCACTTCGTCTCGTCCATTGCCGCCAGTATGCAACTGATTGCTGCGGGGATCTGCGTAGGGGCAGTACCTCTGGCCGCGTTTCGTCAGGGCTTAGCGGAAGGGCGGTTCGAACGCATTAGCTGCTCAGCCAACTTGCCTGATTTAAAGTTGGTAGCCAGTTGGCGTACTGATCCGGTCAGCGCGGTAGCCGAAGCCGTAGTAAAAGTGGCGATGGATGAGATGCGCAGTTATGCGGCTCGCTACCCCGATGCGACTGCACCGTTGGATTTTCGAGTCTTTCAAAATTAAAAAGTATAGGTACGGCTAATTGGGGTTTTCCCCCTAGAGGCTGATCCAGAAAAAGAAGGAAAATCGTGACAAAGCCAATTGTCACAAGCCTTACCGCCTTGATAAGAATTTCTTATTAGTGCGTAATGAAATAAACTGTTTGTAACGAATCCACGCAGGTTCCAGAATAAAGCGTAACTACTTATCTTTATCTGCTCTGTTGGAGACGCTCCGTGGCATCAACTATACGGCAAGACCGTGCCGCTCAAGGCGAACTATTTATCTGGACCGATGTCGATCCCGCCTATGAGGATGATTTCAACCAATGGTATGACCGTGAACATATGGAAGAACGGGCAGCCATACCAGGTTTCAAATGGGCTCGTCGCTACAAAACCGCGCATGGCGATCGACGCTATCTAGCGATGTACCGTACCGAATCGGTCGATGTGTTTACCAGCCCGGCTTACCGTCAGGCTTTCGAACACCAAACGGCTTGGTCAATTAGTAACTTTGAGCGCATGACCAACACCTGCCGCAGAGTGATGGTGGTTAGCCCCCTTGCTGGAGCAGGAACCGGTGCTGGTGTAGCCCTGATTCAATTGAACAATCTGGCTACAGCAGAACGCGTAGCCGCCATGGCTCAACGCATTTTGAACGATGTAGACGGTGTACTGGCTTTGCGCATTTTGACCCCAGACCCAGACCTGTCCACACCCTTGCCATCAGAGAATGTGGCGACCAGAGTGCTTGAACCTATACTAATTGTAGATACGACAACAGAACCCGCCGCAGCGGCCGTTGCCCGTCTACTCACTGAGGAGCTGGACTTAAACGGTTCTAGCGCTTCAACATTTTCTTTACTTTGGGATTTGCGTTCGGCCGACTTGAACACAACGCCTTAAGCAGACACTCATCAATACCGTGTCTACTCGACTTTCCACATAAGGAGTATTAATGATGATTAAAAAACTACTCAGTGTTGCCTGCATGATGGCTCTGGTTGGTACAGCTCAAGCAGCTACCACCTGGACCATGACCGCCGAGCAGCCAGATAACAACTATCTAACCATCAATGCGCGTGAATTCGCTAAAGACGTCAAAGACGCCACAAATGGCGAACTGGACATCAAAATCCAATCCAACAGCGTGCTGCTCAAGCGCCCCGAAGTCAAACGTGGCGTTCAGCAAGGCGTAGTACAAGTGGGTGAGATGCTGGTGTCGGCCATCGGTAACGAAGACCCTTTATTCGAAGTCGATAGCGTACCTTTTTTAGCTTCGTCTTTTGACGAGTCTGAAAAGCTGTGGAAAATCAGCCGTCCTTTGCTCGCCGAGCGTTTGGATAAACAAGGTATTGTGTTGCTCTACGGTTCGCCCTGGCCACCACAAGGCATTTACGCGAAAAAAGACATTAACGCGCTGTCCGATCTGTCTGGTGCTCGTTTCCGCGCCTACAGCGCCGCCACCAGCCGTTTGGCCACCTTAATGGGTGCATCCCCAACAACGGTACAAACGCCAGAAGTGCCACAAGCCTTCTCGACAGGTGTGATTGACTCCATGCTGACCTCACCTGCTACCGGTGTAGACTCGCAAGCCTGGGATTACGTTTCGCACTACTACGATGCGCAAGTGTTCATTCCGCAAAGCTTTGTGATTGCCAACAAACGTGCTTTCTCCCGCTTATCCGAAGCAGAGCAAAAAGCCGTTCTGGAAGCAGCCGCTAAAGCCGAAACTCGTGGCTGGGAAATGGCTCGTGAGCAAACAGCAAAGCTGACTCAAACCTTGGCCGACAAGGGCATGAAAGTGCAAGAGCTACCCGCCAACGTTCAGAAAGAAATGAACGCAATTGGCGTCACCATGACAGAAGAGTGGCTCAAAAAAGCGGGCGCAGATGGTCAAAAACTACTTGACGCCTATCGCAACGACTAAGCGAGTCTGTCTATGAAATGGCTAGAACTCTTGGCCAAAGTGTGCGGTGCTCTTGCCGCACTCTTTCTTTGCTTGATAGCCGTTATCGTAACGGGCCAGATTGTGGTCCGTTTCTTTGGCGGCATCATTCCATCCTCGGACGACTTTGCCTCTTGGGCCATGGCATCGTCCGTATTTTTGGCATTGCCGTATGCCATGCTGCACGGCGATCACATACGTGTCAGCCTGCTGCTACAAGTCATGCCTAAGCACTTTCACAAGCCTTACGAACTGATTGCTACCTTGTTCGCCTTGGGCTTGAGCGCTTGGTGTGCTTGGCAAACCGTTATCTTTGTGCACGAATCCTTCATGTTTAACGAAGTCGCCCAAGGCATGGTGCGTGTACCAATGTGGATTCCACAACTGGGCATGCCAATAGGTTTATGCATGTTCACCCTGATGTTAGTGCGTCGTTTGGTTCGCTGCATTGGCAACCACGAGCTAGAGGAAACCGAACATGGCTGATATTCATCAAGCACTCATTCTGTTTGTCACCTTGCTATTGCTGCTCAGCATGGGCGTGTGGGTCGCCATCGTGCTTATCGCATGTGGGCTGCTCTCGATCGTGCTGTTTTCGGGAGCACCAGCCGGGATTATTTTCGCTACCAAGGCGTGGGACTCGTCGGCCAACTGGGCCTTAACAGCCTTGCCCTTGTTTATCTGGATGGGTGAAATTCTGTATCGCACCCGACTTGCCGAAGATATGTTCAAAGGCCTGGGTCCTTGGATACAACGTCTGCCTGGACGCCTGACTCACGTTAACGTGCTCGGTTGCGGTATTTTTGCCGCCGTCAGTGGCTCCTCTGCCGCTACTGCAGCAACCATAGGTAAGATCTCTTTGCCCGAGCTGAAATCTCGTGGCTACGACGAAGGCCTTAGTATCGGCTCTTTAGCGGGCGCAGGCACGCTAGGCTTGCTGATCCCACCGTCCATCGTCATGATTGTGTATGCGGTAGCCGCTCAGGTTTCTATCATTCGCCTGTTTGTCGCTGGTGTGCTGCCAGGCTTATTGTTAATGCTGTTGTTCTCTGGCTATATTGCTCTCTGGTCCATGCGGCACCCCGACCGTGTACCACAAGAAATCGAAAAAATCAGCCTGCTGGAAAAACTAAGCCGACTACGCCTGTTATTGCCAGTTGTCCTGTTGATTCTCGCTGTGATTGGCTCGATCTACACAGGTGTTGCTACTGCCACTGAGGCAGCGGTGTTAGGTGTGCTGGGCTCGCTGGTGATTGCCGGAGTAGGACGCTCACTTAACTGGAAAACATTTACAGCCAGCCTGATGGGAGCCGTGCGCACATCGTGCATGATCTCCTTCATTCTGATTGGTGCCAGCTACCTGACCAGCGCCATGAGCTTCACGGGCTTACCTGCCAACTTGGCCTCCTGGATTGCCTCCATGGGCTTAAGCCAGTATGCCTTGATTGCGGTACTGACCATTTTCTTTATTTTGCTCGGTGCTTTCCTGGACGGTATTTCCCTGGTAGTACTGACTACCTCGGTCTTAATGCCGACTATTCTAGCGGCAGGCATCGACCCCATCTGGTTCGGTATTTACCTGATCTTGACTGTAGAAATGGCGCAAATCACACCACCCATAGGCTTTAACCTGTTTGTCATTCAAGGCATTACCGGGAAAAATCTCTTTGAGCTGGTACGTATGGCATTTCCGTTTTTCTTACTGCTCGTGCTGGCCACTGTGCTCGTCACCGTGTTCCCAGATATCGTCATGATTTTACCGAACGCAATGTAAGTATTAGTATGAGTCAGACTATTACTCTTTTATTAGGTCAGCAACGATACCGCTTACAAAAGCACTGGATCGCTGCTGATCTGGCTGCCGGCATCAGTAGTGTTGCCGTCTTGTCCGATGGCAAGGTAGCTGTGCTACTGCGAGGCTCACCCTGCTTGGTACGTGTCTTTGATGCCGACGCAAACCTGATTAATAACTGGACCGTAGAGGGGATACGCTGCGCTCACCAGATCAGTGCGCTACCTGATGGTGGCATGCTGATCTGTGATCTGGACGGCCACCAGGTCGTCGCCCTGAACCAGCATGGCCAAGCCATATGGACACTGGGCACACCAGATCAACCCAAGTGGCAAGCTCCCTTTAATCACCCTACCCATGCCATTGTTTGCCCCAAAGGCGAGCTGTACGTCAGTGATGGTTACGGTAATGCCTGCATCCACCATTTCGATGCCCAGCGCACCCTAGTCAGCAGCTTTGGTCAACACGGTACCGCCGCTCTGACCCCAGGGCAGGATCAGGCACAATTTAGTGTGCCTCACACACTGGCTCATGATGGGCAGTTGCTGTATGTTGCTGACCGCGAAAACAGCCGTGTACTGATGCTAGATAAGCACGGGCGTGTACACGATCAGATCACAACCCTGTACAAACCCATGGCCATTGCCTTGGATGGGCAAGGTAGGCTATTTGTCAGTGATCAGACCGCCGCTTTGTCCATGTTTGATACACACCGAAAACTGATAGGACGCTGCCGGGTTACGGCGGTGTATGGACATGGTTTGGCCTATCACCCTAATGGCTCCATCTTTATCGCAGAGATGTTGTCCGATGGCCTAACGTGCCTGGTGCCCTGTTAGGCAGTACGTACTAAACCCATACTGCGATTTTCTCTACTCTACAGGCTGTCTACCTAGTGCAGACAGCCCAGGGCCTTTTGTTGCCCAAATTCCTCATTTCAGCACATTAAGGACTCATGATGACGCTACCTGAACATACCTTACCCAACGAACCCTGGCAGTTCTGGGTAGATCGTGGAGGCACGTTTACGGACATCGTAGCTCGCCACCCCGATGGCCACTTAAGTACCCATAAGTTGCTGTCGGACAACCCCAGTCAGTACGAAGATGCTGCGCTGGAAGGTATACGTCGCATGTTAGGGCTAGCCAGCGATGCCCCCATCCCCGGTGAACAGCTCGCCGCGGTAAAAATGGGTACTACCGTCGCCACCAACGCCTTGCTAGAGCGTAAAGGTGACCCGACCGTGCTTTTCATTACGCGTGGCTTTAAAGATGCCCTGCGCATTGGCTACCAAGCGCGCCCAAGAATTTTTGATCTGCATATACAGTTGCCAGAACTGCTGTACTCCAAAGTCGTAGAGGTCAACGAACGCCTACACGCCGATGGTACGGTAGAACAAGAGCTGGATCTGGAATTGAGCCGTCAACAACTGAATGAGGCATACGAACAGGGATACCGTGCCATTGCCATTGTCCTGCTTCATGGTTATCGGTATCACCAGCACGAGCAGCAATTGGCTAGCCTTGCACGCGAAATTGGTTTCACGCAAGTGTCGGTCTCTCACGAGGTCAGCCCCTTGATGAAATTAGTCGGACGGGGCGACACCACGGTGGTTGATGCCTACTTATCGCCGATCTTACGTCGCTATGTGAATCGCGTAGCCTCCGAACTGGACGGCGTACGTTTAATGTTCATGCAATCGAATGGTGGTCTGACAGCGGCCGACCAGTTTCAAGGCAAAGACTCCGTACTCTCTGGCCCGGCGGGCGGAATTGTTGGTATGGCCCGCACCGCAGCGGCCGTGGGCGCAGAACAACTGATCGGCTTTGACATGGGCGGTACCTCCACCGACGTATCACACTACAACGGTGAGTTCGAGCGTACCTTTGAAACAGTAGTGGCTGGTGTACGCCTACGCGCCCCCATGATGAATATTCACACTGTCGCCGCCGGTGGTGGCTCGATTGTGTACTTTGATGGCGCTCGCATGCGTGTAGGGCCAGACTCGGCCGGTGCATTTCCCGGCCCCGCGGCATACCGCAATGGTGGCCCACTGACCATCACTGATTGCAATGTCATGCTGGGCAAACTTCAGCCTGAGTACTTCCCAGCGATTTTTGGCCCCAATGCAGATCAAACTCTGGATCTGGCCACGGTACAAGAAAAATTCACCGCTGTGGCTGAGCAAATTAAACAAGCCACAGGCCAAGAGCAAAGTGCCATTGCCGTGGCCGAAGGATTTATCCAAATAGCTGTGGCCAATATGGCCAATGCGGTCAAAAAAATCTCCATTGAGCGTGGCTATGATGTCAGTCGCTATACCTTGGTGTCATTCGGTGGGGCAGGCGGACAACATGCTTGCCTAGTGGCTGACGCACTGGGTATGCAACGCGCCCTGATACACCCTTTTGCCGGTGTGCTTTCGGCCTATGGCATGGGTCTGGCAGATATACGCGCCATGCGAGAAAGCGCCATAGAAACCGTTTTAGACACGCAGCAACTGGCTGTATGTGCCGCCAAGCTGGAAGAATTAGCCCAAAGCGCACAGGCTGAAGTGGCCGCTCAAGGAATTGAGCAGGCTCATATTCAGACCCACCAACGGGCACACCTGCGCTACCAAGGCACAGACTCAGCACTGATGGTGGAGTACGGCGACGTAGAGAGCATGCGCAGCGCATTCGAGGCCAGCTACCAGCAACGATACAGCTTTTTGATGCCCGACAAAAGCATCATCATTGAAGCGGTATCGGTGGAAGCAGTGGGCACCAGCGGCGAGCAGGTGGCACCCTCTGCCTCAGTACCCGAGCAGGCCGCGCCGGCCGCTCTGGCCCATGGCCAACTGTACTCCAGCGGTCATTCACACCACACACCCGTATACCAGCGTAAGCATCTACAACCTGGCACACGCCTGATCGGACCTGCCATTGTCTTTGACGATAATGGCACCACCATTATCGAACCCGAGTGGGCACTGGAAGTTCTGGAGCAAGGCGAGCTCTTGCTTAGCCGCCATGTTGCACGCCAGCAGCGTCATGCGATTGGTACCGAGGCCGATCCGGTCATGCTAGAGATTTTCAATAATCTATTCATGTCCATTGCCGAACAAATGGGCGCCACCTTGGCGAACACGGCTTTCTCGGTCAACATCAAAGAGCGTTTGGACTTTTCTTGCGCCCTGTTTGATGCGCAAGGCAATTTGATTGCCAATGCCCCCCATATGCCCGTGCACTTGGGCTCTATGGGCGAAAGCATCAAAACGGTCATCACCAAAAATCAAGGCCGCATGCGGGCGGGCGATAGCTATGTACTGAATGATCCCTATAACGGGGGAACTCACTTACCCGATATCACCGTGGTAACACCCGTCTTTGATGATCAAGGTCAAGATATTCTGTTCTTCGTTGCCTCACGTGGCCACCATGCTGATGTGGGCGGCATCACCCCCGGCTCCATGCCTCCTAACAGCCACAACATTATTGAAGAAGGGGTCCTAATCGATAACTTCAAGCTGGTTGAAAATGGACGTATGCGTGAACCAGAGCTGCGCGAGCTGCTTGCCAGCGGGCCTTATCCTGCGCGTAACGTAGAACAAAACATTGCCGATCTGCGTGCGCAGATTGCCGCCAATGAGAAAGGGGTACACGAATTACGTCGTATGGTGGGTATGTTTGGCCTAGATGTGGTGCACGCCTACATGCAACACGTGCAGGACAACGCTGAAGAGGCCGTTCGACAAGTTATTGGTGTTTTACAGGATGGTCAGTTCCGTTACGAGCTCGATAGTGGCGCAGTCATTCAGGTACAAGTGAAGGTGGATCGTAACGCACGCAGTGCCAGCATTGACTTTAGTGGTACCTCTGCTCAACTGGGCGACAACTTCAATGCCCCGTCTGCCGTATGTATGGCCGCCGTGCTGTACGTATTCCGCACTCTGGTCAATGACGATATTCCCATGAATGCAGGCTGCCTCAAGCCCATTAGCGTACATATCCCAGAGGGCTGCATGCTACGACCCCATTACCCCGCAGCCACCGTGGCAGGTAATGTGGAAACCTCACAGTGCGTCACTGATGCGCTCTATGGCGCTTTAGGCGTCATGGCCGCGGCACAAGGCACGATGAACAACTTCACCTTCGGAAACGAACAATACCAGTACTACGAAACTATTGCTGGCGGCTCAGGGGCCGGGTACTTGCGTACGCCCGGCAGCGATACCGTCACTGCGTTTGCCGGTACAGATGTCGTGCAGACTCATATGACGAACTCACGCTTGACCGACCCGGAAATTCTGGAATGGCGTTACCCAGTCTTGCTAGAAGAATTCAGCATTCGAGCCGACAGCGCGGGGCAGGGTGCTCAGCCTGGCGGCCATGGTGGCATTCGCCGACTGCGTTTCCTAGAGCCTATGACCGCTTCGATTCTCTCCAATCGTCGCCGTATCGCCCCCTATGGCCTGGCTGGTGGTCACAGCGGACAGCCCGGTCGCAACTACGTAGTACGTCAAAACGGAGAAACACAAGAGCTTGGCTCTACTGACTCTACATCTATGCAGGCTGGAGATGTATTTGTCATTGAAACGCCGGGAGGCGGGGGTTACGGTCAGCCGTAAATCACTGACTCATCAGGACTAGCTCGTCACACCAACCTGCAAAGCGTTATACGCTTTGCAGGTTTTTTCATTTCACCATGACCACAAAAGGTTCAATCGGATACCGTGAAAGTCGGTAATCGAATAAAAGGCATACTCTCTCAATCACGTAAACTCTATCCAGACTTGGTCTGCTGCGACAGCGCCACGGTGCTAGATTAAATGAGTTATGGTTTCAAAAATATCCCACAAGGGCCGTCAAACGGTAAGATGAACACCTCTACATTCTAAATAAAAGTATGCTTTTTGATAAAGATCTCCTTTCCAAAATAATACTTCCATTGAGACTGGAAAGCGCCTTCGTCAGTCTGTGGTCAGTGGCAGGAGAATGGTCATTTGATGGCCCCAAAGAGCCTCTGGCATTGTTTCACTACCTTGCTCAAGGAACTCTGTTTGTTGGAACCCAGTGCGGCAAGACGATGATCATTAATGAGGGCGATTTAATCATTTTCCCGCATGGGATGGCGCACAGAATTGGAGGGTCTTCCGATAGCCGTACCTCAATTCCTTTGGACGCTGTGCTGCCTAAGCGCGAACTTGGTAGCTTTGCTCGTATTGATCTGCCGGGCAGCGATAATCACACCAAGGTTCTATGTGCTGGCCTGCTTTACAGTTCAACTGCAGCCGGATCAATCTACGACCTATTTCCAGAAATATTGATTGTCAGACGTTATGAGATGGCCTCGCACCCACTATTGAGCGGTCTATTACAGGGGCTAGTCGAAGAGGCGGAAACATTTCAAGAGGGCAAAGAATTCATCCTTCACAAAGGGCTGGAGTTAGCCTACGTACTGGGTGTTAGGACCGCAATGAGCATCGATACAAAGACAAGTATTGGCTCGCAAAAAGCACTTGACCCAAGAATTCAGAGATCTCTTGTGCATATGCACACTAATTTCAATCGACGGCTAAACACCGTAGATGTGGCTTCTACAATAGGAATGTCAAGATCGGCATTTAGTCTGGCTTTCAAACAGGCTACAGGCCACACTCCGGCGAAATATTTGTCAAAAATACGCGTATTTGAAGCAAAGCGATTGATGAAAACCACAACTCTTAATAAGGACGAAATTGCCTTTCGCGTTGGTTTTGAAAGTGCTGTTGGCCTATATCTAGCGATCAAATCCAATACAGAATCCGTATACTCGCCGGCACCTGAGCACGACTAAAATCTAAAAAACGGACGAATCTTAATATCTTCGAGACAATCCTTAATTGAGGCAGATAGCAAGGCCCCAGTAAGCTCTAGCTTGCCTAGATATTTCCTTACTGGATTAAGTATGTTCATGCCAAATCACGTCTATACGGCAGTCCCTCAAGAGCCCACATGGCAGACTAAGATCGTTAAACAGAGGAGCACCACGTTTGCCAAAGCTATTGTATACAGGGCTAAAGGCCAGACTCTAAGCAGGTTTAGAAAAATGGCTAAGAAGGCGGCCAAAGGTGAAAAAAATGGCTAATCAAGTGCAGAGCGCATTTTATAAACGCTTGATGTTTCTCCTGGCAACTACTCAGCTCTTACTTATTGTTGATGCATCTATCGTTAATGTGATCGTGCCAACGATCGCTAGAGAATTGAGCTTCTCCGAAACTGGCCAGTCCTGGATCGTCAATGCCTATTTGACCGTTTTTGGCGGTACGCTTTTAGTTTCCGGACGTATTGCGGACCTGATGGGTAGAACACGTATATTCCAGCTTGGCTTGCTGGTTTTGGCAATTGGCTCTGCAGTCTGCGCTTTAGCGCACAGTTCGGAACTACTAATAGTTGGACGCGCTGCGCAAGGCCTAGGATCTGCCTTCGCTGCTGCGGCGAGTCTGGCGCTGATACTTGCCAGTTTTAAAGGAGAACAACGATATAAAGCCTTAGGGCTACTTGCCGCCATGGGAGGCCTAGGTGGAGCACTGGGTACTTTTCTCGGTGGTGCCTTGACGGAATGGTTTGGGTGGCGCTCAACATTCTGGCTTAGTGTAGTTATTCCCTTAGGGCTGCTTATGCTCTCGCCCGCCATTTTTCTTAACCTTGTGGATGACCAGCGTCGTGGGAAGGTCGACGCACTAGGTGCTGCTCTGTTAATGATTGGTCAAAGCCTATTGGCCTTCGGAATAATTTCCTTCGGTGAAAGCGCTCGCTTGTCAGACTGGGTATGGATAGCTGGCATCACTTGCTCCTTCTTGATACTGATTATCTTTGGTTTGTGGCAGCGCAAGGCACCTGTCCCACTCATTGCGCCACAAACATGGCGAAATATTGGTTTGATGGAAGCACTGGTATATTCTGGAGTCGGCCAACTCATCATTTTCCCCATGTTCTTTGTTGGGAATCTGTATCTGCAAAACACGCTGAAGTTTAGCCCCATGGCCTCCGGCGCCTCTTTTCTTCCCTTATGTGGAGTCGTCATCCTAACCGCCACGAACGCACCATCATGGCTTCGCTTTGGTGAAATAAAAGCACTGGCTGCTGGATTTGTGTTGCTTACTATGGGAATGTTATGGTTATCGCAGGCCAAAGTGGATGGAAATTTTCTGACGGATGTTCTGGGGCCGACTCTGCTCGTGGGTGCAAGCCTACCGATAATAGCTATCTCGTCGAATATTTTAGGCGCAAAAAATGCGTCTACCGGCCAGGAAGGTTTGGTATCTGGTTTGTTGAATACGTTTCAACAGTTCGGTGCGGTCATTGGTCTTGCTGCAATGGTTTCTCTGGCCAGTTTTTATTCTGAAAAATTGAAAAATGATCCTGACTCGAGGGCTGAATTAACCATGCTTGGTGGCTATCAGGCAGCATTCCTAATGGGGGCCATTATTGCCTTAATAGCAGCACTTGTACTGATAGCAAGATCTCTACGCAAACCGGGGTAGGGGTGTAGCACTTACCAAGCTATCACAGCCTGTCTCAAGCGCTCTGCCACAGCCTGACTTAAGGCCTGGCGCTCACGTCCGACCTGGCCAGCCTGCTCAATGACTGCGCTAAGTAGCAGGTGACACACAGCCATCATGGCAAATACCTGATTAAGCCTATCATCGGCTTGGGAAGGGCACTGAATATGCCAGCCAAAGCGTAGATCCAGCGCTGGCGTAGTTTGGCTCAAGTACAGCACAGGCACCCGATTTTGCTGCACGTACTCAATCACACTCAATGACGCCGCAGCGCTATGACGCGTGTCATCCAGCACCAGAAAAAGGTCCTGCTCACGCATCAAGCTCACGTAGTTTGCCATGGTATCCGTGCCCGGTAACAAGACCACATTCTCTTTGATTTGGAACAGTTCAGAGGAAAAAAACTGAGCTAGATACTGAGTGTTCCCCATGCCCAGCACCCAGACTTTTCGGGCCTGCAGCACCGCCTGTACAAGCTGCTCGAGCAAGGCCTCAGAAAGCCCCGCATAAGCCTGGCACACACTGGCATGTAACTGCTCCACATGCCTAGACACTTTATCAGTATGCGGGGCAGCTAAGGCTTGCACAGCAGGCACCGCCGTTAACTGCCCGTGGCTGGTACGCGCGTGCTGGCGGGCAGCCTCGTAGCTGTCATACCCCAAACGTCGAACAAAACGAGACACGGTGGCCGTGGACACGCTGGATAACTGAGCTAGCTCCAAGGCGGAGTAACTGGCCAGCTCTCCGGGGATGTCCAGCATGAATTGAGCTAAACGTTTTTCTGCAGGATGCAGATGCGGCAAAATTTCTAATACCCGCTGCAAGAACGAGCTAGGGGGCGTATGTGCTTTCATAGTTAACCTGGAAGCGCTAACTTGCCAACCACTGCAGCAAACCGACTAGCGCCAGCAAAACAATATATACCTTAGCGCCAAATAGCAAGTTTGCTTCAAGCCCAACGCACACAAACAGGCCTGCCATGTGGCAGGCCCATACAAACCCGTGTACCGGTTACTCTTTAAAGCGCTGGCACGGACCCCAATACTGCATCAGTACGTAATACACCAAACCGGCGGGCAACAAGCTGGCATACCAAGACACTTTCGAGAAGTACAAAGCAATCACAGCACCTACCGCAGAGGCGATAAAACCTGCATAGTTCAAGCCTCTGTACGCACCTTTCTCATCGTAGTACTTTTCAAGATTCAAGGTACGCTTACGGACGAAGTAATAATCAACCACCATCACCGCAAAGATCGGACCTAAAAACGCCGAATAAGTTTGCACGAATAATTGTAGACCTGCCGCCGACTCATCTTTCACCAATTCCCAAGGAAAGGTAAAGAACGCCGCCACACCCACGATAATCGTAGCCAGCTTAAAGGGAATTTTAAAAACATCCATCAGCACATACGTGGGCGGCACAACGTTATTCAAGACGTTCGTGGTGACCTGGGCAAACGTGATAAACAATAACGTAGCGATCAGCAAAGGTTTGTTATCTACCGCGCTAGAGAACACGGCGATAGGATCTGCATGACCGGTCGCACCCGACACCATTAAGCCGATCAAGCCCATGAACAAGGTGCATGGCAAAATGGACATGGCGTACAAGGTGGTTAACGGCCCACGCTTCATGCCTGTCTCTAGCTCGCGAGAATAATCACTCACGTTTAGCATCATGGTGCTGTAAATGCCCAGGAACAGCATGGTGGCTCCCCAGAACTCCAGACCCCATGTACCCTCAATGCCCACCAAATTGGCGTTAATCTCGTCACCATATTTATTGATGACGCTAAAGAACATATACACCAAAGACACCAGTATGAATACGCTGCCTATGTTCTCAAGCCATTTAATACCCTGAAAGCCCAAGGTAGATAAAGCAATCTGCAAGAACTGAAACACCACAAACCAGAACACAATGCTCTCAAAACCAAATAGCGACGCCGATACGGCATTCAATGCCCCAGCGCCCACCCAGCTTTGAAAGCCGTACCAGACTATCGCGGGTACCGCACGTACCAGTCCCGGAAATTTGGTTCCAGCAAAGCCAAATGCGCCACGCGCCTGAACCACAAACGGGATACCGTACTTATAACCTGCTGCGCCATTTAGCGCTAAGGCAATACCAATCACAAAGCAACCAATGGCAATCGCCATGGTGGCTTGCAATAAGTTCAAAGTACCTACAATGCTGGAGCCCATGGCAAACGTACCTATGGATACGCAGCCTCCAAACCAGGCGAGCAGGTAAGACCATTTCCCCATAATGCGTATATTTTGCGGGGTCAGCGACTCTTGACCCGCGGCCTTGGTCTGGGCCGGCGGAGCCTGTTGCTCTACTTTATCGCTCAATTGCGTCATCTCCTATCTCCTTTTTTTGTTTATGTCATCTCTATATCGCTCAAATGAGCGTATTTGCCCGTAAATGCTTTGCTCAGAGGAAAAGCCAGATCACCGAGCTTGCTCGTTTGCACCCCTAAGCCCACCAGGGCCTCTGCCAATTTGACTGCAGCGGTTACCCCTTCAATCACAGGCATTTGCACTTCCTGGGTAATACGGTGGCGTAAATCGGCCATGCCCCCACAACCCAACACCACGGCGCCAATGCCATCTTCCGCTTTAGCTCGTAAACACTCCTGGACAATGAGCTTAAATGCGGCATCGGGGTCGTCCTCTAAGGCTAATACGGGTATTTCGGCTGCTCGCACTCGTCTGCAATGCCCTTTAAAACCGTATTGCTCCAGCAGGTGCTCGGCGATAATTCCCGTTCGGCTAAGCGTTGTAACAATGGAGAACCGAGTACTTAACATGCTCGCTACATGAAACGCCGCTTCAGCTATACCAATCACCGGCGCTTTGGTCATTTCACGAGCTGCTAATAAACCCGGATCACCAAAACAGGCCACAATATACGCATCGACACCCTCTTGCTCGCCCTTGCGAATTTCCTCCAACACGCCCACCGCCGCAATCGCCTCGTCGTAATGGGACTCAATAGAAACTGGGCCATCTTCCGGGTTCGTGGCAGAAATTATGGTTCCCGGACTTGCCACCTGTTGCCCAGCCTCCCCAATCTTGGCCGTCATCGCAGCCGTCGTATTGGGATTGATTAAACGAATATGCATCGTGAACTCCTTAAAAATCGCTGTTACTACTGATCAACACGCTTCAATATGGCCTTTAAGTCCAGGGTATCGACATCGTGGCGTTCCAAAATCACACTACGCTCAATATCCAGCAAATGTGACTCCATCCACTGCTGGGCAGCAGCGATATCGTGTTGACGCAGCAGGTTCAAAATCTCGTGATGCTGACTAGGCGGACAACTGCACGATTGCGGACCACCAAACGTAGCAATCACCAATGAGGTTCTGGCTACCAGATCTTCCAATAAGTCTGCCAAGACATCATTGCCAGAAAGACGAGCCAAACGCACATGAAACAAGCCGGACAAGTAAATAGAACGACGTCTGTCATTGGCCGCCACGGCTGCATCCTCCTGGCGCACAATATCTTCTATTTCGTGCCATTTATCCGTGCTGGCATGCTTGATCACATCCGCCATGACCCCCACTTCTACGATGCGTCGTGTCGCAAACAAGTCGCGAGCATCCTTAATGCTGGGTTGCGCAACGGACGCACCATAGTGCATACGTATATCCACTAATTTATCGTGCGCCAAGGCTTGCAAAACCTTGCGTACGCTAGTACGGCTGACCTTGTAATTGTCTGCAAGCACATCCTCGGGAAGGCGCGTACCGGGCTCCAGATGGTGCTCTACGATTGCCTTATATAAATGTTCATAGATCACTGCATCTTTACTTTCCCTACGGCCAAACCCTGTCGGCCCTGAAGATAGGCTAGCCTTGCTCAAGACGCCGCTCCTTTATACTTAATTTCATATAACCAACATCCATCTATATACGTATACAACATAATTTATTTATGATTTTGTTTAATAGAGTTTATCGTTGTATACGATTATGTACACAATAATTTGCTCGGTATTTTCCCTAGGCTAGAATAATTTCGCTGTAAAACAGGCAGTTATTGTAGAAAAAGCGCAAATCATCGCTGCTATTCGATCAAAATTCAGTTTTCCTTGTATACAACTATTGAAATATAAATTCTTATTTCGTATACAAAGCTGCTTGTATCGTCTCTCATGCGTGTCGCGTATCACCCAAAAATACAGCGACAAGCCCTGCGCGAGCACACAAATAGCAATACTTGCTATGTTTTTTACGCACTTTTGTGTCAATTCAGAAAAACTCATCCGCTACCCTAGGACGTTCAATCTTGGTAGGAAGAGCGATGCAATGGATGAATAACGCCCGTATTGTGGCGATTTTTGCCGTGGTCATGCTGCACGTAGCAGCCTACCCGGTGCTCAATGCCGAGCTTGGCTCCACCAGCTGGTGGATTGCCAATGTGTACGACTCTGCGCTGCGCTGGTGTGTGCCTGTATTTGTCATGATCAGCGGTGCCTTGCTACTGGAGCCGCGCACAGAAGGTCTTAAAACGTTTTACCGAAAACGCGCCACACGTGTGCTGCTGCCTTTATTGTTCTGGAGCCTCTTTTATGTAATATGGGCCAAACTCAAACACGGTGCCTATGGACATGACCCCAGCGACATTTCCATCTGGGAACGACTCAGTGCAGGCAAGCCCTATTTCCATCTGTGGTTTCTGTACATGCTGGTCTTTCTATACCTGTTTGCCCCGTTTTTTCAAATAATGATCAAAGCCTGTAAGCCCAGACATCTATACTGGGCCTTGATATGTGGCTTTGCCCTAGCGGCACTGAACACCTTCTTGGGCAATCTAAGTACACGCGCCGATCCCTGGTTCTTTAATTGGTTTTTATTTTATGTGCCCTATTTCGTATTGGGCTATGTGATCCGTCACACCCAATTACGTATCGCGCATGCTTACTTATGGCTGGGCCTACTCATCTCTGTAGCCGCTACGGCATGGGGTGTTTTTGCCCTGAGCACCCGCACCGACCTAAGCACAGGCACCTATTTTTACGACAATTTAAGCGTCACTGTCATTCCTATGTCTGCCTGCATCATCTTGCTGGTACGAGACTGGAATCGTGAGTTTATTCATCCACGCCTCACTCAGGTACTCAGCCAACTTACCCTCGGGGTCTACCTGCTTCATCCCATAGTGCTGGATATTGCTTATTACTTCGATATCAATGCACTCACGCTGCATCCTCTTTGGAGTATTCCCTTGCTGAGCTTGGCAACTTACATCATTACCTTAGGGTTAGTGGCCAGCCTGCAGCGCACCCCGTTGCGACATACTATGTAAGCCGATTCTTTCGTCAGTCAGAACAATGACAATTATTTTTGGTACCCTATGGGCTTACGTGCGCCAGCCTGACGCGGCACAGCACAAACGACACAGGGAGCTCTTATGCAGTTTGCGGCAATATTGTTTGATTGCGATGGTGTGCTGGTAGACAGCGAACCCATAACCATTACGGTATTGCGAGACATGCTCGCCGAACAAGGCTGGCACATGAGCTACGACGAGTGCTATGACTTATTTATTGGTAAGGCAACGGTGGATGAGCTGGCCTTAATCCGCGAGCGCACTGGCAAGGCACTGGGCATGGAGTGGATACTGGAGTTCAGGCAACGGCGAAATCAAGCGCTCAGCGATACCGTCATGCCCATACCGGGGATACACGGAGCCCTACAAGCTCTTAGCCAGCGCTACCCTGAGCGCCTGGCTTGTGCGTCGGGTGCTGATCGCGCCAAACTAAACTTGCAATTGGGCCAAACCAAACTGCTGGATTTTTTTAATGGGCATATATACAGTGGGGCGGAAACCCCGCGTAATAAGCCACACCCAGATGTTTATCTGGCGGCGGCCCAAGGCTTGGGGGTGCCCGCCAGTCACTGCGCTGTGATCGAAGACAGTACTATTGGTACTCGCGCCGGAGTGGCGGCTGGCGCTACCGTCATTGCCTACTGCCCTGCCGGTCAGGAGGAACCGCTAAAGCAGGCAGGAGCGTTGTACACGTTCCGACGCATGGAAGAGCTACCCAAGGTCCTGCTTGCTATCGAGCAAGACCAAACGCAGCACAAAAGCGTAGAGCAGTAAACTTAATCGTCTGAAAGCAAGTCGTCTTGGTGAAACTTATGCAGTACGCGATGCACAAAGGGCATCACTACAATGCTGACGGCAATCGCGTACGCTAGGCTAACATACACCCCATACAAGGCATAAAATAAACGCCCCCCCACACTGGCTGGCAACTTGCTCACACCTATGCCACCAATAACCAAAGCCGCATCAATAGCCGCATCGTGCCAATGCACATCGTCCTCAAAGAACCAGTGCCCTAAGGCACCTACAATTAGGGTAAGGGTTATAAAACCAATTGCCGCTAAAAAATGCAGGAAAGCGCGCCACCAGAACGCCCTCTTGGGCAGCATGACCTCATTTTTGTTTTCGTACATATCACGCCTACACAGTATTTAGAAGCTTAAGGTAAAGGCTGCGCCAAAATCCACTGCGCGATCTCGCGCGTCAAGGTATCACCCGCCACCCCAAATGCCCGCACCACATCTGTCACAGAGCTACCGTCTACTTTTTGCTCAATGCTAAAACGATGTGCCTGCATTAAGTGGGGCGAGCCACGACGTACATCACTCAGCCTGGCATCAAAACGTATCTGTACCACAGGCTGACCCTGTTGATACTGCACTTGAAAGAGCTCCAGATTACTGTCTAGTTCAAAATCGGCCTGTGCATTGTCTACATCCAGCACCACGCTTTTGAATTGCTGTATGTCACGCAAACCGCTGGCCAAGCGATTACGCAATAACACCGGCCCATTATCCATCCAGCGGGCTCCCTCATAGGCACTGACCTGATTGCCATCGGGCAGCACAATAATGCGCGTGCTACCATGAGCCTGATCCGTATACGGAGCCACAATGCGTATCGAATAGTCGCGGGTCGGACTGGCCTGACGCGTGGCAGGCAAACGCTCTGCGGGTAACTGATACTGAGTCAGCACTACGGGCTCGGGTAATACCGAACACGCGCTAAGACCCAACAGCAACATGGCACTAAAGGTAATACCGCGTAAGCGAGACATGCCTGTCATGGTTGAAACTCCTGAATTCGTTCACGTCCTAAAAGAAAGCCACTAGGATTGTCTTCCAGACGTCCCCCTAATTGTCTTAAGGTGGCCAAAGTACGGCGAAACTCTCGCAAGGTAGGCTCTAATTCGGCCAAGCCCTGAGCGCCACGGCCCAACATATCACTATTATCGGCCACTAGTTGATTTAACTGATCACTGACTTTGCTCAAACTGTTCAGGGTTTCTTGCATGGAATCCATGACCTGCTTACCTTGCTTATCCAGTAATGTCCGGGAATGATCAAAAAAACTACCCGCTTGTTCACCCGTCTTATTCAACTGAGCTATCAGTGCTGGCACATCATCACTGGCCGTAGACAGTTTACCTAGCACATGCTGCAACTGATCTAAGCTGGCGGTAACGTGTTCAGCATTTTCTGGTGACAGAATCGCATTTGCCCGATCAATCAGCGTGGATACATTACCGACTAATTCTTCGCCTCCGGACATTAGTTGGGCAATCGGGGAGGGCGTTGCCATAATCACCGGTACGCCATCGTCTTTAGCGCTTAAGGCTGGACTGTTGGGCGATCCCCCACTTAGCTCAATCACAGACTGACCAGTAATACTAGTTAATGCCAGACGCGCACGCGTATCCTGCTTAATGGGTATCATGGTTTGCACGCTGATACGGGCCCTAACGTGACGCAAGTCTTGAGGGTCCAGGCTTAAGCCACGCACCTCTCCAACACGTATGCCGTTGTACTGCACGGCACTACCGCGCGATAAGCCCCGAACCGCCTCGGTAAAAATCACCTCATACTCGTTTACCTTGTCATCACTATTGGACTTGGACAGCCATAAGGCAAAAATGATCGCCCCGGCGGCGACGATGACCGTGAATAGCCCGATCAACACATGGTGTGCACGCGGTTCCATTATTGCTTCTCCCGTCTACTCTGAGCCTGAGCCGCAGCTCGGCCTCTGGGGCCTTGAAAATAAGCCTGTACCCATGGATTATCCAGTTGTTCCACAGTTTTTAATGTATCGTTAATCAACACACGCTTGTCCGATAAAACCGCTACACGATCACAAATAGTATAAAGAGTGTCCAGGTCGTGAGTCACCAAAAACACTGTTAAACCCAATGCCGCGCGCAAGGTCAAAATTAATTGGTCAAACTCTGCCGCGCCGATTGGATCCAGACCAGCAGTAGGTTCATCCAAAAACAAGACATCCGGATCCAGCGCTAAGGACCGTGCCAGTGCAGCCCGCTTAATCATCCCCCCCGATAATTCGGACGGATATTTTTGCGCCGCACTGGCAGGCAAGCCAGACAGACCAATTTTCATGGCACCAATATGCTCGGCATCGGCCCGCGATAAGCCCGCGTGCTCAATCAGAGGCAAAGCAATATTTTCAACAACCGTTAAGGATGAAAATAAAGCACCCGCCTGAAACAGCACGCCCATGCGGCGCTCTACTTGTGAACGCTCTTTGGCCGGCAGTCCACGCAGCTCTTTGCCCAGCACCGTGATATCGCCCGCAGCGGGGGGCAATAAGCCAATAATGGAGCGCAGCAACACCGACTTACCTGTGCCTGAGCCTCCGACTACACCTAATATTTCACCGCGGCGTACATCCAAGTCCAGGTTTTCGTGTACCACATGAGTACCGAACTGGTTACGCAAACCGCGTACACAAATCACCGTATCTTCCGTGCAGTCCATTACCACCCCATTTCCATGAAAAAGAGCGCTGCAATGGCGTCAATTAAGATCACCGTAAAGATAGAATGCACCACTGCCATGGTAGTACGCTCACCCACAGACTGGGCACTGCCAACGACTTTAAACCCTTGCATACAACCAATCGTAGCGATTAAAAATGCAAAAATCGGCGCTTTACTCATACCCAGAAAAAATTGAGTTAAGCCAACATCGGCTTTAAACACACTCATAAACATCGTGGGACTGATGCCTAAGGTCAGTGCGCAGACCATCATGCCGCCAAAAATTCCTGCCACCATCCCGATAAAGGTGAGCAAAGGCAAGGCAATTAATAACGCAATAACACGAGGAACCACTAAGAGCAAAATGGGATCCAGGCCTAAGGCTCGCAAGGCATCAATTTCTTCATTGATCTTCATGGAACCGATCTGTGCTGTAAAAGCACTGGCAGTGCGCCCGGCCATTAAAATGGCTGTCAGCAGCACGGCAAATTCACGTAAAAACGAAAACGCAACCAGATCCACCGTATAAACCGTAGCCCCAAAGTCACTCAATATGGTAGCGCCCAGAAAAGCGACCACAGCACCTACCATAAAGGTCAGCAAGGCGATAATGGGGACCGCATTCAGTCCTGTTTCTTCCAGTTGCGCCACGATAGACGTTACGCGCCACTGGGCAGGGCGCAGAAAATTGAAAAACCAGGTTTCTAAGGTTAAGCCAATAAACCCTAACAATTCCCGCACATTAGCAAAAAATCGCACCGTGGCTGTACCAATATGGCTTAGCAGGACCAATATACCGGTAGGGCGAGTCGAAGGATCGTTAGGCACGGAGCCTTGTTGCCCAGTTTGTGCGACGGTATCCAATAAACGCTGACGTTCGGGTGATAAACCTACAGCCTGCTGGAGTATATGCACGGCACGCTCGTACCCCAGCCAATCACACAATAACTGAGCACCACTGGTGTCGATCGCATCCAGTCCGGTGAAATCAAGTTGCGCCTGATCTTCGCGAGCATAGGAACGTGTTTTTAACGCCGCTTGCAAGGCTTTGTAATGCGCAAGAGTCCACTGACCCTGCACATAAATATGCTGTGGAGAGCTGGTGTCAATACGCAGGAAATCAGGAGTGATGCTAGACATAGCAGTAGTCTAAAGTATTTTTTCAGGCCAAGCACAAGTTTTGGATGTGCCCACGATAAGCTCTCTACACAGAGCTCCTCGCTACGCACTCAGACGGCTCAAGATCCGATACTGACTACCTTGTTCAGTCGGTACCGAGACAATTAAATAGGCGTGCTTAAAATGGATGGTGACATCGGTCACGTCGAGCTGGGGGACAGGCTGGCCGGACGGATAACGGCGTAACAAGGAAATGTGTGGCACGAAACGGCGCTCGCTACGAACCCAGCCTGTAGACTGCAACAATGCCCAAAGCTGCTCGTGAGCGTGCTGCAAAGCATCAAGCTGCGGCTGTTGCATGGCGTTGGGCTCCAGCCAAAGCACGCCCGCTTTTTCAAATACTCCCAAGCCATTAAAGCTCAAGGTAAAGGGCTGCCAATCCAGCTGCTGTAAGCGGGGCTGCAAAGACAATAATTGTTCTGGGGTGCTAGCTCCCATAAACGCTAAAGTTAAATGCATATGCTGAGCCTGCATAGCGCGTCCACCATAACGCTGCTGCATACGACTGGCCAGTTGTCCTAGATGCGCGCCCATCGCGGCATCGGGCCACCACGCCAGAAAACAGCGCCACTGTGCGTGTTGGTGCAAATCGTGCCAAGCCAAGCTATCCAATTGAGGTCTCATACGGGATTTTCCCTAAAACCGTATATCATCATACGTAAACCGTGTTTCATTTTACTTAGCCAGGAGACATCACCGTGAGCCCCGCCAGCCTGTCCTTACTACGCAAACTCGTCGCATTTAACACTATATCGCGCAACTCGAATCTAGAACTGATTCACTTTGTTCGCCAGTATCTACACGACCTGGGCATAGAAAGTCATTTGGTACCAAGTGCTTGCGGTCAAAAAGCGAATTTATACGCCAGCGTCGGGCCCAAGGTAGAAGGTGGAGTCGTACTGTCCGGCCATACGGATGTCGTGCCTGTAGAGGGACAAAGCTGGGATAGCGACCCCTTTGAACTCACGGAAAAAGAGGGCTTGCTGTATGGCCGCGGCACCTGTGACATGAAGGCATTCAGTGCCATCGCGCTTGGACTGGTGCCAGAAATGCTGGCCGCAAACCTGAAGCGCCCCATACACTTTGCCCTGAGCTACGACGAAGAAGTAGGGTGCCTAGGTGCCCCAGCCATGATCGAGCGCCTACGTACACATATCCCTAAGCCCAGCGCCGTGATTGTGGGCGAGCCCACCAGCATGCGTGCTGTCGTGGCCCACAAGGGCATTACCGCTTTGCGTACGCGCGTGCGCGGTTATGAGGCGCACTCCAGTCAGCTACAGCGCGGTGTCAGTGCCGTGATGACAGCGGCCAGACTCATTAGCTTTATCGATGACATGCGTCTTGAGAATGCAGAGCTCGCAAACCCGAACAGTCCCTTCACTCCACCCTACAGCACCTTGCACGTGGGCACTGTCCAAGGGGGAACTGCCATTAACATCATTTCACGTGATTGCGAATTTGTCTGGGATATTCGCTGTTTACCCGGCGATGACTGGCGCAACTATGTACAGCGCTTCCAAGACTACGCAGACAGCTTGCTACCAGCCATGCGAGCCATAGCACCCGAAGCAAATATAGAAACCGAAGTATTTGCCGACGCCCCAGGGCTGGAAGATCGCGGTGGCGCTGCCCAAGCTTTAGTGGCCGACTTACTAGGTGCTCACTACCACGATGTTGTGCCATTTGCTGCCGAAGCAGGACAGTTCCAAGCGGCTGGCTTTGATGTCGTCTTATGTGGCCCTGGCTCGATTGACCAAGCACACCAAGCCAATGAGTACATTACCATTGAGCAAATAAGCCGTTGCGAACAGTTTTTACGCGATCTTATTCAACGCTTAAGTGACGATGCCCCAAGCGACTCGTAACCCATCAACTCACTTAGTAGCCCCGCCTCATGAACGACAGCACGTGCCGTCTCACCTTGTGTGTTGATATCAAAACCACCCGTCGTTCCCAAAGCGGTCAGTACCGCCACTAAACGACCTGTATGATCAAAAACCGGTGCGGCGACTGCACTAATACCAGGCAAGTTTAAATCGCGCACTGTCGCACACGACTCTTGCTCCAACTGGGATCGAATCTGTGCCAACTCCTGATCCCAGTGCTGGTCGGCGCGCTTGTGTATCTGAGCGGTGGCGTTAAATTCCTGACGCGCCTGCTCCAATAGTCGCTTATCGGTGCTCAAGCCAATAAAAACACGGCCTGTGGCTGACCATACCAAAGACATCACAGAGCCAGCACGAACATTCACCGTAACGGGCAACATAGGTTCTTCAAAACGCATGATGGTAGGCCCGGCCGAGCCCATGATCGCGATAAAGCAACTGATCTCCAGCTCTGTACGCAACCTATGTAGGCTCGCTTCCGCCAAACGTATGGGATCGGACTGGCGCATGGCCACTACCCCCACCCTGATCGACTTAGGACCTAAAAAATACTGTTGACTAAGCTCATCCTGGCTAAATAGACCCGCTTCTAACAAGCTGCTGACATAGCGATGCGCTTTGGCCGTACTTAACTGGCAATGGGCAGCCAAGGCGGTCAGCGATGCTCTACCCCCTAGCTCGGTCAAGCCGATCAAAATTTGTGCACCTAACGAAGCCGACTGCACACGCTGGCGCCTATCGCGGCTACTTTCCTCACTCCCCATCACTAACCTCTCTTTGGTAAGCACTCATTCTTGGTTTGGCATTCTAGCGCTAAATCTCGTCGGGTTTTTTTCTGGCGCTTGAACACGATAGCGAAAACCCTACATAACAAATTACGCAATGCGTAGTACCATTCCTAAAAATTGATGATATAACGTTTTTCGTTTTCGGAGACAAAACATGAAAAAGCTACTTGCTTTATCCGCACTCGCTCTGGCCAGTTATCTGCCTTTCAGCGCCCAAGCTGCTTATCCCGAGCGTCAGGTGCGCTGGGTAGTCCCGTATGCTGCGGGCGGAGGCTCTGATTTTCTAGCACGCACCATCGCCCAAGGCTGGATGGGACAGGCCGGACAAACCATACTGGTGGAGAATAAACCCGGTGGTAACACGGCCATCGCCGCCGCAGACATTGCACGTTCAGCACCCGATGGCTATGCCGTCATGTCGGCCGATAACGGCACCATGGTGTTTAACCCAGCCCTGTACTCCAAGCTCACCTACAACCCTGAAACAGACTTGGCTCCTGTCACACTGATGGGTCGCTTTCCCATGATTCTGGTCGCGGGCCCCGCTGTACCAGAACAAGATGCCAAAGCCCTACTCAAGCGACTGCAAGAGTCGGGTACACATATCGACTTTGCCAGTGCGGGCGCAGGTAGCCCCCATCACCTGGCCATGGAGCTGCTAAAAGTCAAAGCAGGCCTGGACATGGTGCACGTCCCCTATCGCGGTGCAGCGCCTGCCTTACAAGATGTGGCTGGCGGACAGATTCCTATCATGATGGTCGATATGGCAGCCGGCGCAAGCTACTTGCAAGGCGATCGTGTGCGCCCACTGGCTGTTGCCCACCATGAGCGTTTGCCGCAATTGCCCAATGTGCCCACCTTTGCCGAGCTGGGCTTGGCCGATGTCGAAGCCTCTGCCTTAGTGGGTCTGGTGGCTCCCGCCAAAACACCAGCCGATGTCATCGAAACCATCAGCCAGCAAGTGAACAATGCGCTGCAGCAAGATACGGTCAGAACCAAGCTTATTGAGTTCGGCGTAGAGCCCGTAGGCACAAGTCCGGCTGACTATGCCGCATTACTGGAAAAAGAGAATCAGCGTTGGCGCACCCTGATCCGGGAATTGAACATCACCCTGGATTAAGGCGCACATTCGTCACCCCCCAGTACCGTTTTTTGTAGCACGATTCAGTTACGTATTACCCTCAGGAAACACCATGAATACCGTATTACCCTCTAGCTCTTCGGGTTGCCCCTTTCATCAATCCAGCGCGTCAATGAGCCCTCAAGCCCGCGATTTCGATCCATTCAGCGATGCCTATTTGCAAAGCCCACCGGATTACTTGCGCTGGTCCCGAGAGCAAGAGCCCGTATTCTATAGTCCTGTGCTCAATTACTGGGTGGTGACACGCTACGCCGATATTAAAGCCGTATTCAGAGACAATGAAACCTTCAGTCCCTGTAATGTATTAGAAAAAATCACCCCAACGTGTCCCGCCGCCAATCAGGTGCTCAAGTCCTACGACTACGCCATGAATCGCACTTTGGTGAACGAAGACGAACCAGCACATATGTCGCGCCGCCGTCTTTTGATGGAACCGTTCACCCCTAACGCGCTACGTCAACACGAGCCGCTGGTGCGTGACTTGGTCAGAACCTATGTCGATCAAATCATCGACAAGGGCAAAGCAGACCTGGTGGAAGAAATGCTCTGGGAAGTGCCCTTAACGGTGGCCTTGCACTTTTTAGGTGTGCCCGAAGACGATATGGACAAGCTACGCGAGTACTCCATTGCCCATACCGTCAACACTTGGGGCAGACCGGATGAGGCGGAACAAGTTAAGGTGGCTCATGCCGTTGGCAACTTCTGGCAGCTCGCTGGTCAAATATTGGAAAAGATGCGCCAGGACCCTGATCAGCCTGGCTGGATGCAATACGGCATTCGGATGCAAAAAGAAGCACCTGATGTAGTCACCGACTCTTATCTGCACTCCATGATGATGGCCGGTATTGTGGCCGCTCATGAAACCACTGCACACGCAGCCGCGAACGCCCTCAAACTGCTACTGGAAAACCGTGAGCACTGGGAACAGCTGTGCAACGAACCTGAGCTCATCCCAAATGCCGTAGAGGAATGCTTGCGCCTGAACGGTTCAATCGCGGCTTGGCGGCGTCAAGCCACACGAGCCACCGAATTGGGCGGTGTACAACTGCCCGAAGGTGCCAAGCTACTAATAGTCTCTTCCTCCGGCAATCATGACGAGCTGTTTTTCAATGACGCCCAGGCCATTGACTTACGTCGCGACAACGCCAGCGAACACCTTACGTTTGGTTATGGTAGCCATCAGTGCATGGGCAAGAATCTGGCTCGCATGGAGCTACAAATTATTCTGGAAGAATTTACTCGTCGCCTCCCTCATATGCGTCTGGCGGAACAAACGTTTTCCTATGTCCCCAACACCTCGTTCCGTGGTCCTGAAAGCCTTTGGATAGAGTGGGACCCCAGCCTGAACCCCGAACGCCACAACCCCAGCTTACGGGATCACGAACAGGCCGTACGCATTGGCGAGCACTCTGCCAAAACAGTGAGCCGGCCTGTACGCGTCACTCAGGTTGAAACCATTAGCCAAGGTACTGTACGCATTAGCCTGCAGGCCCTTAACGGGGCAAAGCTACCCGCCTGGACACCCGGCGCACACTTGGACATTGAGTGCGGAGACCCGAGCAGGACACGTCAATATTCCTTATGCAGTGATGTCAACGATGAGCATACCTGGCAAGTGGCCGTACTCCATGAGCCAAATGGGCGTGGTGGCTCAAACTGGATGCATGAGCAAGTACGCATAGGCGAGGTTTTGCGTGTACGTGGCCCGCGCAATCACTTTACGCTCAACCCGGACAGTAAACGTCTCATACTTATTGCTGGCGGCATAGGCATCACACCCATTAGCACCATGGCCGCTCATGCCAAACAAAACCAGATCGAGTACGAGCTGCATTACAGCGCCAGCACACGTGACAAAATGCCTTTACTCGCCGAGCTGCAACAGGCTCACGGCAGTCGGCTTCATCTGCATATCAAGGATGAAAATAGCCGCGCTAACTATGAACAATTGCTAGCCAAGGTACAGCCCGACACACAAATCTATGTGTGCGGTCCTGAGCGAATGCTGACCGATTTACAAAGCTACACTGCCCACTGGCCCGATGACGCGTTGCGCTATGAGCTCTTCCACAGCACGCCCACCACCTTGGACCCTAGCAAAGAATGGGCCTTTGATGTAGAGCTTAAAGACTCGGGTTTGCAGCTACGAGTGGCCGCCGACCAAACCTTGCTAGAGGCACTACGAGCCGCCAACATTGACTTGCAAAGCGACTGCGAAGAGGGTCTGTGTGGCTCCTGTGAGGCTCCCTTACTAGGTGGGCAGGCGGATCATCGAGACCATGTACTCAGTAAGGCAGAACGTCAGGCACAGCAGCAAATCATCACCTGCTGCTCACGAGCCAAGCGCGGCGAAAAGCTGGTGCTCGCCCTATAGCGTCAAATCAGGCCACCTGGGTCAATTAGGCCCAGGTGCGTAATAAGGCTTGAATACACGCCTCACGCCGCTCATCAGCGTGATATCGCGGGTCTAGAGTAGACCAGTGAGGATGCACGCGCGCTTGCTGCAAGGCCTCGGGCAGACCAGGTTTTCTCCAGCGTTCTAGTAAGGGCTGAAGACCATTTTCCTGAGCATGGGGTGCCAGTTGACCTAGCTGTATCGGTTGCTGTGCAGCATGACCGCGCTGCTCTAGGGCAGATATTAAGGTCAGTTGTCTGACCGCCAAAAGCGACACCACTTCATTTGAAGCACGCAATTCAGTATGGCCGCGCAACTTGCCCATCAGCTTCGTCCCCCATTGCTCTGCGCCTTGCCACAACCCACCTGCCAACGCCCCCACCAAAGTGCCGGTACCCAAGCTCAAGCCGCCGGTCAATACATCCACCGTCGCACCCGCTACCGCTCCTGCGGCAAGCCCTTTACCCATTTGCACACCAAATTGCTTCAGCGTCTGGGGGTCGAATAAATCCATACCCCAATGCTGACCATCGAAATCAGGCACATCACTTAATAGGTCACGCGGATCAAAGTTATAGCATTGCAGCAGGGCACGCACGCAAGTGCTTTCACGTGCCATCAGCTTTTCCTGCAAGCTGTGGGTGGCTTGCAGCCGCTCTCGCTCATCGTCCTCACAGCGCAAACGCAGTGCCGTCGCATCCACGAGCAGCTCTGCCAACAAACGCAAGGCATCCGTTCGGCGCTGACGCGCCTGTTGCTGCAACTCCAGTTTCAGCGCTTGCAATAGGCTGGCATGCGTATCCAGTAGCACCGCCAGCTTGTCGTAAAGCAAGGCCTCGCCATCCAGGGCAGGAGCGACCGTATCGAACTCGGCTAAGGCATGCAAGCCCAGTCTGGATAAGGCATCACGCCATTGCTGCGTACGCGCCTGTGTACTATGAATAAAATTCAAGACGGGCAATAAGGGACGTCCGCATAAGGACAACAGATACAACTCATCCTTGTGTTTACTCAACACGGGATCACGCACATCTATCACATACAAACCTGCTACGCAGGCCAGTAGTTTTTTCAGCACCCGAGCCTCTTGCTCGAACCGGTCCTGAGCAGCGGGGGTTTCAAAAAACCGGGCTAAACGCTCAGGCCCATCCAGCCGTTCACTGCTAGGACTGATCTGCTCCAGATAATCGAGCAAAGCCATGCTATCTTCTAGGCCTGGGGTATCGTACAAGGCCAGCATAGGCTGTCCATCCACACGCAAACGTGCCCCTTGGACATGGCGCGTGGTTCCTGGGCTGTCGCGCACCTCACCAAAGCTGGGGTCACGCGTCAAGGTACGCAACAAAGAGGTCTTACCCGTATTCGTGTGACCAACTACCGCTAGGTTTAACATGCGTTCACTCATTGCAGGCCCTTATCCAGTAAGCTGAAATCAGTGTGAATCTGCTCTGCGCTAAAGCCGGCCTGTAGCAAACGGCTACGCCAGTTGGCATACCGTTCGGACGGGTGGGTGGATGCGTCTGCCCACAAGACCAAGGCGATACGCTCAGCCAGCTCGGCCCACTCTACCAGTGTTGCCATGGTGCCCCGGTCTGGAGTCAAACTAACATTACATACCACTATTAACTGCGATGGACTGCTCGCCTGCAAAGCCGCCACCACTTGCAAGCGCTCCACACGGGAATCGACACAGCCTAAATCCTGAACAGAGTGGGGCACAGACACCGGAGGCCAGCTTTGCGTATCAGGCCACTCCAAACCAAGCATGACGCGCTCACCCTGGCCGTAGGGCGGCAGCGGACGAGTTTGCAGGTGTTGACTACGATCCGCCCCTGCTACGGCATCCAATCCGGTTAACTCTGTAGTGGGCTGTAGGCGCGCGCGCAAATTCGCTAAGCCTGGCAGACTCTCATCCACACGCAAACCTTGAGCCAAACGCCGCATTCGCCACATACTCCATACCAAGGCCAATAAGCGAGGCAAGATCCCATACACCAGCAAAATACCAAGTAGCCAGCTTGACCAGTGCGCCTGTATCGCCGCATCCGAACTGGGCATGCCACCACTTAAACGAATTGCCTCGGTATCAGGCATCGCAAAACCCAGAGCACGGGGCAGGGCGCCCAACGTTTCGGTGAACCAAACAAAACTATCCGGACTTAATAAGGTGGTTTCCCAGTTGAACTGATAACTACGCGCCATCAGTAGCGCAACACTGGTACAAAATGCCGCCAGCAAGGCCAGTAACCAGAACAAATGGCTGAACATCCCCAAGCACCATACTCGAGCACGGGCTCGCGCAAGTACCGCAGCAAACGCCTGTGGCAGCAGCGCAGCATCCGGCCCACGCACCCATCGTCGACTCAGGTAAAAACACAGGTCACCCACCCAACTGCCCGCTGCTAGCGGCGTACCGGGTAAGCAGACACTAATAAGCCAAAATAAAAAGGTCAGTGCATGCAGCCCTAATAATGCCAGCAGCACAAGCACCACATTCACAGACGTACGACCATCACCCAAAGCACCCAGAGCGGTTGCCGCTCCGGCCATCACTGCCAACACGGCCAGCAAGACACTGACTCCGGCAAGCACCGTAACCCAGCGTTGCCAGAGCAGATCCCAGCCCTGGCGCTGCGCCAAGAGCTGAGCGCGTTGCAACAAGCGATCCGCAAAACTGCCACCGGCTGCCAAAGCGCGTCTGGATTCGCTTAAATCCTCTACAGGCCCCCACAGGGTTTCTCGTAGGCGCAACGCTTCCAGTTGGGTAAATGCCTGCCAGCGAGGCAGGTCAAAAAAACGGCTCAATCGCATTTACGCTGTTCCTTGCCTACAGCAAGACAGGTGCATTAGACAAGTGATTGTCATCGGCAGTCGATAATGTCGGATCGTGTGGCGCCCCCTGACGCAACAAGTCCTGAATGCGCTGAACCGCCTCGACCAGTCCGGATAGGTATTGCTGCTTAGTCAAAGCATGTCGTAGGTGCTGACATACCTCGTGCCAGGCTTGGTCACTAACCTGTATACCTCGATCAGCAATAATTTCTATGCGTCGCTGATCCAGTGCCAGGTACAGCAAGACGCCACTATTTAAGGGCGTATCCCATACACGTAGCCGACCAAACACCTCTAGTGCCCGCTGGTAACTATCGTGTTCATGAGGTGGCATAACCGCTTCTATGGCCAACACCAACTCGCCGGTATGGCCTGCTTCAGACTTACGTATCTGCTCGGCCAGATGCGCGAGCATCTCGGCATTAAAATGCCGCCGCTTTAGCCATTGTCCTTCTATGCTGGACCATCCCGTTAACACCTTCCAGTGCTTACTCATCTGTGCTCTCCGGTTTACCAACTGCCGGAGGCTCCACCGCCTCCGCTACTACCCCCGCCACCACCGCCAAACCCGCCGCCGCCGAAGCCGCCGCCACCGTGGCCACCACCAAAACCGCCCAGTCCACCGCCCAGGCCGCCCGTAGCACTACCTCGACGAGAGGCTCGACCAGAGCTGCTACGCCCCCCCGCGCCAAACATATAACCGACCTTACTCACCACAAAAGCCAGTAAAGCCACCAATAAGGTAATGGGAATACTAGCGGTTACCACCAACGCAAACACAGCCGCCGTAAACGCCGCAAAGCGAGCAGGCATCATAAAGGCCATAAACAGCACGGCTAGCAAAGGCTCCCACATAGGCCCATCATCTTGGTACGAGGCGCTGCTGGCAGCACTCACAGGCGGCAACTCTTCGCCGTCCACCAGCAACACCAGACTATCTAGGGCAGCCTCCAAACCACTAAAATAATCGCCCTGCGCAAATGCAGGAGCCATCTGTTCGCGTATGATTCGGCCAGCCTGCAAGTCAGTGATCGCTCCCTCCAGACCATAACCTGTATGGATACGCATACGTCGGTCGTCCTTGGCCACCAAAAGCAAAACGCCATCGTCAATAGACTTACGACCGACACGCCAGGTGTCAAACACACGCTGCGCGTAGTGCTCGATACTGTCATCACCCGTAGTCGGTACCATTAGTACCAGCAATTGAGCCCCTTTTTCTTTCTCAAGGGCTGCCAGACTAGCATTTAACTCTTGTTTTTGCTGTGTGCTTAAAGTGCCAGTTGTGTCAGTAACCCAGGCCGTCGCAGGGGGAATAGCGGGCTGCGTAGCCCATGCCTGACTCACGGCTCCCCAGCACAGCACACACCATAACAAAGCATAAAAAAGCCAGGACACGCTCGCACTGGCCCTGTGACAAGCCCTTTTGCCCGTTTTTACGCGCAGCATGAATTGCTCAGCATACATACAAAAACCCTTAACGCTTGTATACCCGTACGAGCCCCCATTACACCGTCAGGATGGCACATACGGGTGAGTGGGCGCCTTCACACCCGGAACCCGCCTGTTTTTATTGCGAGGCAGAACTAGCAGGCACATCAAAGCGCACTTCGGGGTCGCGCATAATTTCACCTTGGCGTGCCACACCGTAGTTTTCCTTGGTTTGGTAACCAAATATCTTAGCGGTAATCAAAGTAGGGAACTGACGTATGTATAAGTTGTATTGCTGTACCGCCTGCACATAACGTCCACGTTCGGTAGCAATGCGGTTCTCCGTGCCCTCCAACTGGGTCATCAGATCACGAAACAGGCCATCGCTTTTTAGCTGAGGGTAATTCTCAGAGACGGCTAATAAGCGCGACAACGAAGAGGACAACTGATTTTGTGCGTCCTGAAAACGCGCCATTAACTCCGGATTATCCAAATCTGCAGCCGTAATCTGAATATTGCCCACACGTGCACGCGCCTCGGTCACCTGCGTCAATACCGTGCGCTCATTCACCATATAGGCATTCACAGAGTTCACCAGTTTGGGCACTAGCTCGGCACGCCGCTCATATTGATTCAGGGTTTGCGACCAGGCCGCATTGACTTGCTCATCCAGCCGTTGAATTTCGTTATAGCCACAAGCGCTCAACAGGGAAGCCAGTAGCGCAGCCAGACACACACGGAGCCAACGAGTCATATTTAACCTCTTTTTAGTAGATACCTAAGCAGCTCACAGCCACTGCTCGCAGTGCGAATTGAATGCTATCGTCTCTTGAGACACACCCTTACAGCACAACCGCCATCGTTATTTTCGCACAACAACACGATTGCGCTTGTTTTGTATTTTAGATACGTCAATTAGGGATTAGCCTCTATTTCACGTTATAATGCTATTTTTGTCACGCAAAACTCCAATCATTTGCGTCAGGTGCAGCAGGCTAAATCTTACTATCCTGCCTCAGGCATTGTCGCCATCAACCTCCTTTACGTTAGCCTGGATTGGAATTGCTACAAAGCAATGGGCTAGTCACTGGAATTCTTCTTGGACTCTCATCTTACTTTTGCCTCTCTTGAACTGGCAGAGCCCTTGTTGCGTGCTGTCACAGACGCAGGTTACCAACACCCAACTCCTATCCAGGCGCAAGCCATCCCCAAAGTCATGCAAGGGGGCGATTTGCTCGCTGCGGCACAAACAGGTACCGGCAAAACCGCTGGGTTTACCTTGCCCATCTTACACAGGCTGCTCAATGAAGCGCCCAAACAACGTAAACCCGGTCGTCCACGTGCACTGATCCTGGCCCCTACCCGCGAATTGGCCGCTCAGGTAGAAGAGTCCGTGCGCCTATACAGCCAGCACACTCGTTTACGCTCTTTAGTCATGTTCGGCGGCGTAAATATCAACCCGCAATTCAATGCACTGCGTAAGCCGGTAGACGTTTTAGTGGCCACACCAGGCCGCCTGCTGGATCACGTGCGTCAACGCACCGTCGACCTAAGCGGTGTGGAAATTCTGGTTCTGGACGAAGCCGATCGCATGTTGGACATGGGCTTTATTCGCGATATTCGCAAGATTCTCAGCCTCATGCCCGTAGAGCGTCAAACCTTGCTGTTTTCCGCTACGTTTTCTGACGAAATTCGAGAACTGGCGCGCGGCTCCTTACGTTCGCCCGATGAAATCGCTGTTGCGCCTCGCAATACCACGAACGAACTGATTACTCAACAAGTCGTGCTGACCGAGCAAAGCCACAAGCGCGATCTGCTCAGCTACATCATTCGTGAGAGCGGCTGGAATCAGGTACTGGTTTTCTGTCGCACCAAGCACGGCGCCAACCGTTTAGCTGACAAGCTCTCACGCGATGGCCTAGCCGCTGAGGCGCTACACGGCAACAAGAGCCAGGCTGCCCGCACCCGTGCTCTGGCAGGCTTTAAAAACGGCAAAGTCGTGGTATTAGTGGCTACCGATATTGCCGCCCGAGGTCTGGATATTGACCAGCTTCCCTACGTCGTGAACTTCGAATTGCCTAACGTACCCGAAGATTACGTACACCGTATTGGCCGTACCGGCCGAGCCGGTAGCGAAGGGGTCGCTCTGTCGCTGGTCGACCGTAGCGAAATGCGTTTGCTCAAACAAATCGAGCGTCTGACTCGCAACCCTGTCGAGCGCATCGTCATCGACGGCTGGACACCACCCAGTGCTGAAACCCTTAGCGCTCAAGCTGCCGCCGACCGCGAAGCTCGTAAGCAAGAGCTAGCCGCTCCCAAAGCACGCAGCGCCCGTCCAGTGCGCGGCAAAGAAAATCGCAGCGGTGGACAAGCAGACACACGACCACGCCGTCCTGCCTCGGCAGCCGACACACGCCCTCGTCGCCCGGCCAAAGCCGGCGCACCTGCCGCAGCGAAAGGTGCACAGGGTCAAAATCGACGCAGTGGCGGCAATAACCGCCGCAGTCGTCCAAACAGTGCCGTCAGCAGCTAAAAGCGTTTATAGTGCATAACTGCTTAGCCTCAAGCCATCATCACACGGCTTGAGGCGGCATCACATCAGATTACATCCCCGTTTATAACGATAGGCAGCTACATGAAGGCTGCACCGATGAGGAAACTCCATGTCATCGCCTGACATACGCTCTGAAGTCAAAAAACGTAGAACCTTTGCGATTATTTCTCACCCGGATGCTGGTAAAACCACACTGACCGAAAAGCTCCTGCTGTTTGCAGGTGCCATTCAAATTGCGGGCAGCGTTAAAGCACGTAAAGCTAGTCGTCATGCTTCCTCTGACTGGATGGAGATAGAAAAGCAGCGTGGGATTTCCGTCGCCTCCTCGGTCATGCAAATGGAATACCGAGACTGCGTCATTAATCTACTGGACACGCCCGGTCACCAAGACTTTTCTGAAGACACTTACCGCGTACTCACTGCCGTGGATGCAGCGCTGATGGTCATTGATGCGGCCAATGGTGTAGAACCACAAACGATACGCTTGCTACAGGTTTGCCGTGCGCGCAATACCCCTATCATTACCTTCATCAATAAGCTGGACCGCGAAGTACAAGAGCCGCTGGATCTGATCTCTGAAGTCGAAGAGCATCTAGGCATGGAGGCGATTCCTTTTTCCTGGCCTATTGGCATGGCACGCCGCTTTGCCGGTGTATATGATTTACGTCACGAACACATGCGTGTGTTTCGCGCTGGCGAAGAACGACACAGCCAAGATCAGGACGAAATTATTCCGGGCCTGAACAACCCCGTTATTGCCGAACGCTTTGGTGAAACCTTCGCCAAGGCTCAGGAAGAAATCGAGCTAATCACCGCAGCGGTTCCCGAGTTTGACCAGCAAGCATTTTTGGATGGCAAGCAAACCCCCGTGTTTTTTGGCTCAGCCATTAACAACTTCGGTGTACAAGAAGTACTGGATGCCCTCGTTGAACTGGCTCCAGCTCCCGGCCCACGCGAATCACTGCAACGTGAAGTACGCCCTGAGGAAAACAAATTCAGTGGCATCGTCTTCAAAGTACAGGCCAATATGGACCCTGCACACCGCGACCGAGTTGCTTTTGTGCGTATCGCCTCAGGCTATTTCAAGCGTGGGATGCGCCTAAAGGTTGCACGCTCGGGTAAAGAAATGCGCCCCAATAACGTAGTGTCCTTCCTGTCACAGCGGCGGGAACTTTTGGACGATGCTTATGCTGGCGACATTATTGGTATTCCTAACCACGGTGTACTGCAGCTAGGTGATGTCCTCACAGAAGGGGAGAACCTGCAGTTTACCGGTCTGCCTTTCTTTGCCCCCGAACTGTTCCAAGCAGTAGAAGTCAAAGACCCCTTACGCACTAAGCAATTACGCGTTGGCTTAACCCAACTTGGGGAAGAGGGCGCAATTCAGGTGTTCCGTCCCCATATGGCTGGTGGCGTCATGCTGCTAGGTGCAGTGGGTCAATTGCAGTTTGAAGTCGTGGCCCATCGCCTCAAGACCGAATATGGTGTCGATGCACGTTTATCCTCATCGCGATTCAATATGGCACGCTGGGTCACAGCCAAAGACCCCAAAGATATGAAGAAATTTATTGAGACTAACGCCGGAAATATCGCGTACGATGTAGTCGATGCAGTGGCCTTTTTAGCAAGCTCCCCTGCCCAGCTACGTGTCGCCCAAGACCTCAATCCGGGGCTTGAGTTTCATGCCATGCGTGAGCATAGCGGGCATGTATTCGGGCAGGCAGTCTAACTCTGTCACAAGTACTCGTCCCTGAGTCCGTTACAATGCAGGTTTGGACGCAATTGTTAGAACTATGAGGCGCATCTTTGTTGCTGCGTCATTTTTTCTAGAGACCGAAAAGTTATGTCCTGGCGTTTGATCATCGCAATTCTTTTACTCGCTACGGGAGCCTCAGTGTGGGGCGGCGTAGAGCTGGGCAACTGGCTCGTCGCGCACGGTCCACAAAAGTCCCTTGTCGTGGTGCCTCCAGACCCGGATGACATGCCTTTGCTCGACGCTGATGGCCGCCCCTTTACGGCACAGCCGCCGCAGCCACTGGCCGATGGGCGTCTAGGTGTACCCACCGCTATCGAGCCCCAGACCTGGGAAATTGACGCCAGTGCCTTGCAACAAAAAAATCCGTCTATCGCTCTGGCTACCACCTCTATCTCCCTAGAGGAAGCAATCAGTATCGCCATGGCCGAACAAGGCTCATCGTTACAGGGTATTGCCCAAGTAGACTTGGGCAACAGCACCGGTGATGATAGCGTCGCCGTTATTCCTCAGCCGCCACCCCCGTCGCAAGAGGTTCAAACACCGTATACCAACGATGGGAACTGGCAGGCTAGTTTGCAACAAGAGCTTCGTGCATGTGGCAACAAAGGCTTTTTCGATCGCCCCAGTTGTTCCTGGGAAGCGCGTAATAAATACTGCGCACCGAATAATGGCTGGGGCCGCGTAGAAGGCTGTCCCGCCAAAGCGTTTTAAGCGTATCGAACGAGCAAATCTTGCTTTCAGACACCAAAAAGGGCAGTCGATTGACTGCCCTTAATCATGCTTGCAATAGCTACGCTAACTTAGTCGCTATCGCCCATCTGCGATTGCAGGTAATTTTGCAAGCCCACTTTTTCAATGAGCTCAAGCTGCGTTTCTACCCAGTCGATATGCTCTTCCGTGTCGTCCAGAATTTTTAAAAACAAATCACGCGACACATAATCACGCACAGACTCACAGTAGGCGATGGCTTCAACCACCGTTTTATGTGCTGCCTGCTCCAGCTTTAGGTCACAGCCCAGCAACTCGGGGACATTCTCGCCAATCATGATTTTGTGCATGTCTTGCAGATTAGGCAAGCCATCCAGCATAAAAATGCGTTCGATCAGCATATCGGCGTGCTTCATTTCGCCGATAGATTCTTCATATTCATGTTTGCCCAGCTTATCGAACCCCCAATGATTCAGCATACGGGCGTGAAGGAAATATTGGTTTATCGCGGTCAGCTCGTTTTTGAGCTGGGCGTTCAAGTGTTGTATCACGATTTTATCGCGGACCATAACCCTCTCCTGTAGTACAACGGCACGTGTCTAGCACAAGTCTTGCTTACGCTATGCAATACGTTAAAACAGCAAGACTAACACGGAGGGTCATAAAAGAGGGGTAAGGCCCTGAATACACACGCCTTTACGTTGCTTATTTGGGTTAGTAGCACACCAAATAATAAGCATTCGCAGAACGCCCTTCAATCAGGACAATAACTTAAGCGCGGCACACTATGCGTTCAAAAGGTAGAGCAGGAATAAGTGTGTCGTTTGCTGCCGGCTCTACTATCGGTGCAAGAGGGGCCGCAATCATAGGCTGATCTTGGTATGCACCACCTGGTAGATATTCTTTGGCAGTATCGGCACAGCAACCGCAACACGAGGCAACACCCAACTGTCCTTGCAAATCGCAAAGACTTTTGGCACCGTTGCTAACGGCTTCCTGAACCTGACGCTCAGTAATGGCATTACATATGCAAATATACATGAGAACAATTATCAACAAGATTAATAAAAGAAGCAAGTGTTTTTTATCAATCTAGGATTTAGCCTAGTTGGGCACGCATCCTGCGTTGTACCGCCGACTCAAACCCCTCTAGTTCCCTGTATTTCGCCACCGTGCGACGTGCGATCTGTATGCCCTGCCGTTGCAGCAGCTCAGCCAGCCGCTGATCGGAATAGGGCCGTGACGGCGGCTCGGACTGGATAAGACGCACAAGGTGAGCACGTATGGCTATCGCTGAAATCGGTGCCCTAGGGTCGGCACTAACCATGGCCGTGGAAAAAAAATATTTCAGCTCAAACATACCCAAAGGGGTCTGCATATACTTCAGACGTGTTGCGCGCGACACAGTCGACTCGTGCATATCTAGCGCCTGCGCGATGTCACGCAATTGCAAAGGCACCATGGCTGTTTTACCGTGCGTAAAAAAAGCGTGTTGACGCTGGACAATGGCATCGGCCACCCGTAGCACCGTAGCAAAACGCTGAGTAATACCGCGTATCAAACCACCCGCCTTCTGGCGTTCTAACTGCAAGCTACGACTTTTCAAAATAGCCCGTTCGTCTATTTGGGCTAAACGTAAGCGAGGCACCGCCAGCGGATTCAAGCGTACCTGCCAGCCCTGCTCATGCTGACGCAAGAGCACATCAGGCACAATAAAGTCAGCGGTATTTTGCGTCCAGGCGCGCCCAGGCTTAGGATCCAGTGCTAACACGCGCTTATGCGCGGCGTGTAGCACCTTCGCGGGGTAGAGCGTGCCCAATGCCTGCCGTAGCTTATGCATGGACGCCAGGCTGCTTAGATGATCCTGAATCAGCACCTGTGCACAAGCCAGCACTACCTCATCCTCGCCTCGCGTGCCCGCACGCTGTAACTGCAATAACAAACACTGGGCTAAATCGCACGCGCCCACTCCTGCGGGGTCCAAAGACTGCACACACTGCAAAGCACGTTGCAACTCAATCAGCTCGATCTCTAGCTCAGCGGGCAGATAAAGAAGCAACTCCTCAAGGCTCGTGTCCAGGTAGGCGTTATCGTCCAGCTCCTCTATGATGAGTTGAGCCAAGGCACGTTCGCGCTGTGTTAACTGCTTAGCGCTTAATTGACGGTTCAAATACGCGCTTAAGCTGTCTTGCTCAGCGGACTCGTACATACCGTCTGCGTCTTCGTCGTTTGCCCCAGAGTTGGGAAAATCCAACACCGAAAAAACATCCGAATCGTCCTGACTTAATGTCTCCGCATCTTTAGTGCCATACTCTAATGGGTCTTCAACGCGCTCCAACATAGGATTATCGAGCAAGGCCTGTAACACTTCTTGCTCCAGCTCGGCACCCGACAACTGCAACAGCTTAATCGACTGTTGCAACTGCGGTGTTAAAGCCAGCTTTTGCTGCTGGCGTAAATCCAGTGTTTGACGCGCAAGCATAGGTATCAACACAATGAAAAGCGACTATCCCGACACGTTACGGCGCCAGGACAGCCAAGTTTTAAAACAAGCCTTATACAAGCTTAATGCAACAGCCACCATCATATCGGCTGTACTGATTGTAGTGGTAGCCATCATCTGGTGGGGACTGCTGAATCGTCTGCTAAGTTTTGGTACCAGTTTGGACTATTCCAGCCTTGAAGCGCTTAGTGTCCAAAACCTGACCTTGCTCAAACGGTACAACCCCTTTTTCTGGTGGACTATTATCGCCCTCATCACCTGGCTAATCGCCTATGTGGTGTATCACTTTTGTACCAAAGTATTTGACTACAACCGGCAAAAAATCGTTGCTGCCGATGTCATCGCAAAACTCAGTCGCGAGCTAAGCGTCGAGGCCAAAGCTGTCATCTTCTGGGTATGGCAAGATCCTATGCATCCTATCACTGTCGGCATCTTGCAACGCAGCCTGGATGAAATTCGCTCCCATCGCGTCGGAAAAATGTACTTAGCTCAAACACATAGCGAGCTTTTAAACCAACATCACGAACAACAAGAGCCTAAAAATTAACTTGCATTTCACTTAATTTTATGTTCGACTAGCGTAATGACAAGTAAGCACGCCACTTTCTCTAACAACGTTATCGCTAGCCAACTCCGCGCTGGCAACGTTGACGCGCGTGCTCTACACACCTCCGCTTTAGCTCTAGTACTACTAAGTATCGGTTGCCGGGCCTAGCGCTCCGTGGTAGTCCGGCAGCCATATTCAGCCACACGCCGTCACTGGCAAGCACAAAAAAGTGTAGCTGAACGCTGAGTGGCGGCAAAAAGTTAATATTCTTTTTGTCCTACAGGTGTACCCATGATGTTGACCGATCCCTCTCAAAAATATCGTCCTTTTGTCGCGTTTGAACGTGATTTTTCCGAACGTACCTGGCCGTCCAAGCGCATAGAAAAAGCGCCTATCTGGATGAGTACCGACTTGCGTGACGGCAACCAGGCCTTGATTGAACCCATGAGCGTAGCTCGCAAATTACGCTTTTTTGAACAGCTAGTAAAAATCGGGTTCAAGGAAATCGAAGTCGGTTTCCCCTCTGCTTCTCAAACCGACTTCGATTTTGTCCGTAAGCTTATTGACGAAAATCGTATTCCCGACGATGTCACCATTATTGTGCTGACTCAGTCTCGCCAGGATTTGATTGAGCGTACCGTGGAGGCCGCCGCTGGCGCCAAAACGGCCATTATTCACCTGTATAACGCATGTGCTCCGGCATTTCGCAAAATTGTCTTTAATATGAGTAAAGACGAGATTAAAGAAATCGCTCTGGCTGGCACTCGCTTGGTCAAGGCGCAAGTCGCTAAATACCCGCAAACCGCTTGGCGCTACCAGTACTCGCCCGAGGTGTTTAGCACCACGGAGCCGGAGTTCGCACTGGAGGTATGTGACGCCGTCGTGGCCACCTGGGAGCCAAGCAGCGAAAATCCGATTATCCTGAACCTGCCCGCCACCGTAGAGGCCACCACGCCCAATATGTACGCGGATCAGATCGAGTGGATGCACAACAATCTGCAGCAACGCGACAAAATCATCCTCAGCGTACACCCACATAACGACCGCGGTACTGCCGTTGCCGCTGCCGAACTGGCTGTCATGGCTGGGGCGGATCGCATAGAAGGGTGCTTGTTTGGCAGCGGTGAGCGTACCGGTAACGTATGTTTAGTCACACTGGCCTTAAACCTGTATACCCAAGGCGTAAACCCGGGGCTGGACTTCTCGGATATTGATGAAGTGCGTCGTTGTGCCGAGTACTGCAATCAGTTGCCTGTGCACCCACGCCACCCCTATGCTGGCGATCTGGTCTTTACGGCGTTTTCAGGCTCTCACCAAGACGCGATTAAAAAAGGCTTTGCCCAGCAAGAGGCCAATACACTTTGGGAAGTACCTTACTTGCCTATAGATCCGGCCGATCTGGGGCGTAGCTACGATGCGGTGATTCGCGTTAATAGCCAGTCTGGTAAAGGAGGCGTCTCATACCTGCTTGAGCAGGAGCATGGCTTGGCCTTGCCACGTCGCTTACAAATTGAATTTAGCCGTGCTATTCAGCGCGTCACCGACAGCTCTGGCAAAGAGGTGACCCCTGAAAATGTGTATGACATTTTCAACAGCGAGTATCTGGAGGTCGATCAGCACTGGAAGCTGATTAACCACCGCATAACCAGCCAGCCACATGAGCAAAACGACCAGCAATTTAATATTGAACTGGAAATGGAAAAAGACGGCGAAGTCGTCCAGTTGCAAGGGCAGGGCGAAGGAGCAATCTCGGCATTCGTAGATGCTCTGGATCAGCGCATCACCATCATGGACTACAACGAGCATGCCATTGGCTCCGGCGCACAAACACGAGCAGCATCCTATGTAGAAATGCGTATCGGTGAGGCCCCCACAGGCTTTGGTGTAGGTATACACCGCGACATCGTCACGTCCTCCTTCCTGGCTATCTTGAGCGCCTTGAATCGCCACGAAGCCAGCAAGAAACAAGAGGCCGCAACCGCTTAAGCCATTAACTCTCGCGGCGACTGGCGGTGATCCTGCCAACTCAGCCGCTCACCCTAGCAGTCTCATGATCTGAGCTGACCTTAGCAGCCCCTGTATCACAGGGGCTGATTCTATTGTGGGCCACATCCCTGTATCGCCTGCTGGCGCAAGGCAAGATCCTGTACATGCAAAGCAGCGCGCACACAGTCATCCGTGGGTAAAGCCCCTGCTGCGGCCATTGCCGGCTTGGCCAGCATACGCTCCACCGACTGCTCCCAGCGCTGCAAAGCAGTCACTCGTGCTAGGTGACGCTGCGTGTACTCCTCTTGGATTAAACCTTCTTTGTTAGGAGCCCGGGCCCAAAAATTCAAACGTCCCTCGCCCTCTCCTTTTGCCTGCCCTATAGGGCGCAACTGAGCGTCATAAAAATACGTTTCCACCAACGCTACCGTCTCTTGCGCGCTGACCTCATACCGGACGTTCACCACAGCCAAAAGATCCGGTGAGTCTTGCTGCCATTGCTCTAGCGATTCGTACATCTGCCAATTGGGAAAGTGCTTGTTAAAGCTGCGCCCCATCCAGCCAGGTATGAAGTCTGGATCCGAATACGCCACCGCAGCAGCACGTAAAGACGGGTCCATCATTGGATTGCCAAATCCTCCCCGCGCCTCGTTCTGATACTGCTGCAAATAGCGTAAATTATTTTTCGTATTTTGACTCAGCACCACACCTAAGGCCACATCCGACCCTGTGGGCAAAGCATGCCAGACCGATGCCTGTGCAGACTCGGGAGGCAAGTCCACCTCTACATTCACCGTCGCGGGCGGCTCCGCCGTCGCACACCCAGTCAACATGATGGCTATACCCACCAGCACACTACCCAGCCACGTTGTTTTACTCATAAGGCCTCCCTTATTTAGCACATCTTGTCGTTAGGCCCAGGCCCCCCTTCACACCCATACCAGCCGGTATGGCAGGGGAAATAAGAGTAGCGTCTTTTACCCCCTGGGGAGTAGGAGTACCAACACTGGGACTTGCCCTGCGGCTGTATTTGTGACTGCTCCGCCTGCTGTTGAGCACTCATTTTCCCGAGCTCACTGATTGCGCTGCTAAGCCCTTGGGTCATGCTGTTAAAAAACTGATCCGAACCGCGCCCCTGAGCACTGGCGTTTTGAAACGCCACATCAGTGTGCGTGGAGTCAAACGTGGGATCACGCATCGCGTTCTGAAAATACGCTGTCTCTGGAGACAAGTCTGGCGGGTGTGCCTCACGCTTAGCCTGACCGCTTTTTGCACACACCCGACACGACTCAATCGACACCGTATTTTGCTCAATCGTGCTTGTGCCAAATAGGCTTTCGGTGCTGCTATTACCGCTCTTTAACACCGTAATATGCGGTGTGTTATCGATGAAGAAAGTAATTTTGGAACACGTGGCATGAGAGCTACGCAGAATTAAGGTCGCCGCACTGT
>JAEXRL010000008.1 GCA_023440825.1 Pseudomonadota bacterium
CATACAACGCGTGATCTCGCCGAGCTCGTCGCCGGTGTCGTCCGCACGCGCGAAAAGGGTCAACATCCGGCAACCAGGACCTTCCAGGCTATACGGATTTACCTCAATCGTGAGCTCGAAGAGCTCGCGCTTGCGCTCCCGGCTGTATTAAGGCATTTAAAAGTCGGAGGTAGATTGGCAGTGATTGCTTTCCATTCACTCGAGGACAGAATGGTAAAACAATTTGTGGCGGCAGCTGCACGGCCAGGCCAGGAGCAGGCACGCCTGCCAATCATGGAAAAAGATATGCCTCAGCCCTGGCTTGATAGCTTGGGTCGAATTTTGCCCAATGCGCAAGAAATTAAAGATAATCCGCGTGCTCGTTCAGCAGTGTTGCGAGTGGCTCAGCGTACGGCTGAACCACTTAACGAGGCGTGGATGCAGCAGTGGTCTGAAAAGCTGGTGCAAATGGTGGGACTGCGCTCTGAAACGAGGGGGCGCTCATGATACGTCTGATCGTGGCACTCGCGCTTATCTTGTTGTTGTCAGCGATCTCGCTGGTCACAGCACGCTATCAGTCGCGTGAACTGTTTGTGCAAACAGACAGGCTACGGGCTCAGGCACGAGAACTCGATACAGACTGGCGTCGTTTGCAGCTTGAGCGCGCAGAATTAACCCGTAATGCACGTATCGATGATATAGGTCGTAACGAACTGCATTTGGTGCATGGCAAGTTAGATAAAACCTTGTTTTTACAAGGTGGGCGCCTTAGCTCGGTGGAGCTGGGTCAGGAGGCGCAGCCATGAAGCGCTATGGTTACCACGACAATCCTATCCTGAGTACACAAATGCCTTTTTGGCGTGCTCGCTTGGTGCTGGTATTGCTTATGTTGGGCTTTGTAGCCCTCATTGGCAAGGCTTTGTATCTCCAAGGGATATCAACCGAGTTCTTGCAGCAGCAAGGCGAGCGTCGTTACGAGCGCACAGTGGTGCTGCCGCCTGTGCGCGGTAAGGTGTTTGATCGTACTGGGTCGGTGGTGCTGGCATCCAGTGTGCCGGTGCGCGCGATTTGGGCTATACCCGAGGACGCCCGTAATGCCAAGCCAGATCAAATTGCGGCCTTGGCCAAGTTGCTGGGCATGAATGCGGCGGATATCAGTCGGCGTCTGGGGGTAGAGGACAGACATTTTGTTTACATAAAGCGTCAGGTGGATCTGGCGCTGGCGGCTGAAATCGCCGCATTAAAAATTCCCGGAATTCATCAGCAAGAAGAAATGCGCCGCTTTTACCCTGAGGGTGAGGTCATGGCTCATGTGCTGGGTTTTACTAATATTGAAGATAAAGGCATAGAAGGGATAGAGCTTGCCTTTAATGAAGAGTTGTCAGGTACTCCAGGCTCCCGACGCGTGATTCGTGATCGGCTGGGCAGAGTGGTGGAAGACGTACGCGATGCTATCCCACCTGCTCATGGTAAAGACTTGCGCCTGTCCATTGATGCGGGCTTGCAGTTTGATACCTATGCCGCACTGAAAAAAGGCATGGAGGATGCACAGGCACGTGCCGCCGCTGCTATTGTGCTGGACGTGAAAACGGGTGAAGTGCTGGCCTTGGTGAACTTGCCTACCTATAACCCCAATGATAGAGACGATAGAAAAGGGACGGCGCTGCGTAACCGTGCCTTGACCGACACCTTTGAGCCAGGGTCGATCATGAAACCGTTTACTGTGGGTTTGGCGCTAGATATACAGCGTATATCGCCAAGCACTAAATTTGACACAGGTAATGGTCAGTATCGGTATCAGGGCAACACGATCTCTGATGTAAGTCGTAATGGGGTGCTAGACCCTGCAGGTATACTGCGGCGCTCCAGCAATATTGGCATGACAATGATTTCCGAGCGTTTAACCTCTCAGGAAATGTGGACTAAATTTAATGAATTGGGTTTTGGCCGTTTGCCTCAAACGGACTTCCCTGGGGTGGCCAGTGGTCGCCTGCGCCCTTGGGATCGCTGGCGTCCCATCGAACGGGCCACCATGGCATATGGCTACGGCCTGTCCGTTTCCTTGTTGCAAATGGCTCATGCTTATACGGCATTTGCGCGTGATGGTGACATGGTGTCTTTGACCTTGCTGAAGCGCGAGGGGAGGGCTTCCAGTATTCCGGTGTTTAAACCAGAGGTGGCCAGGCTGATACGCTCCATGCTGGAAGCGGCGGCGGGCCCGGATGGCGCCAAGCTTGCTCAGGTTCAAGGTTATCGCGTGGCCGGTAAAAGTGGCACCGCCAGAAAAATTGTCGATGGCCGTTATAGCAAATCACTGTATCGAGGCTCTTTCGTGGGGTTTGCGCCAGTCTCTGATCCGCGAATTGTAGTGGCCGTAAGTTTGGATGAGCCTCAGGGCAAACGCTATTATGGTGGTGCGATTGCAGCACCCGTTTTTTCAGAAATTGTGGCTAGAAGTCTGCGGCGCCTGGGTGTGCAACCGGACGTGCCCGTTGAGTCGCTGGTGGCTATAGGCCCCGGTGGGGAGGAAGTACGATGAATACCCCCGCAATCGTGAAATGGTTGGCTGAGCATGCCGCTCCTACTGCGCATTTGTGTTTGGATTCCCGTCAGATACAGGCGGGCGATGTGTTTTTTGCTTGCCCTGGACTGGTGGGTGATGGTCGCGACTATGAGCAGCAGGCCGTTACACTTGGGGCGTGTGCCATAGTACGTGAGCCCTCAGATCAGTCTACAGATCTTGGCGTGCCGGTATTGGAACTGGCAGGGCTGAGTACGCAATTGGGGGCCATCGCTCATGAGTGGTATGGCCGCCCGTCTGAGGCGATGACAGTTGTTGCTGTCACGGGTACAAACGGAAAAACATCCAGTGTGCAGTGGATCGCTTCTGCGATTACTAACTCAGAGGTGCCTTGTGGCACGATTGGCACCTTGGGTGTAACGCTGCCCGATGGTAGTAATTTGGGGGGTGTCTTAACCACGCCTGACGTGCTTACGATGCATCGGAGCCTGGCGGCTATTCGTGATGCGGGCGCTTCTGTGGTGGCACTTGAGGCGTCCTCCATCGGCCTAGAACAGGGACGACTGGATGGCGTCATGATAGACATCGCCGGTTTTACGAATTTAACCCACGACCATCTGGACTATCACGGCTCGATGCAGGCGTATCAGGCTGCAAAGCAAATTTTATTTAGCTGGCCCGGCTTACGTAGCGCGGTCATTAATGCAGATGACACCATGGGGCGAGAGCTGTTGGCCGTACCCTTAGCAGCGCGCAAAGTGTCATTTTCCATGACTCAGGCTGGTGTGGATCTGCTTGCAGACGATATTCATACCGGGGCAGATGGGCAGGTATTTAATTTAGTCACCGCTCATGGCACTGCGCAGATTGTGACAAGGCTGCTGGGTGAGCATAATGTGGCGAACCTGTTGCTAGTGGCGGGCGTTTTGCAAGAAATTGGCTGGCCAGTCCCTAAAGTGGCGCGCATCATGGCCACGCTGGTTTCGGTACCGGGACGATTACAAATTGTGGACCCAGTGAGCGGCTTGGGTCGTCATACGTCTATACCACTTGTGGTGGTTGATTATGCTCATACAACGGATGCTCTGGAGCGTGCCTTGGAGGCATTGCGGGAAGTGGCAAACGTACGTGGTGGGCGTTTATTGTGCGTATTCGGTTGCGGTGGTAATCGTGATACTGCTAAGCGCCCTTTAATGGGCGAGGCGGCAGCACGTTTGGCGGATGAGGTGGTGTTAACCACGGATAACCCACGCAATGAGGATCCACATCAGATTATTGCCGACATCCTTGCAGGTATGCCTGCCCAGCCTCGGGTGGAGCCTGATAGAGCGCAAGCGATCCTGTCTTCAATCTGGGGGGCGGAACCTGGTGATATCGTTTTGTTGGCAGGTAAAGGCCACGAAACCTACCAAGAGGTAGGTGCAGAACGTAGACCTTTTGATGATCGAGAGTGGGCGCGAGCTGCCTTGAGCTGGTTGCGTGGTCCTAATTTGTCTACCGATTCGCGTACCTTGTCTACTGGCGATGTGTTTTTGGCACTGCAAGGCGATCACTTTGATGGTCATCGATACCTGGAGCAGGTGCAAAAGGCAGGTGCCAGCGCGGCTATCGTGGCTCAGCGTCAAAATGAGGTGAAACTGCCCCAAATCGTGCTGGGCGATACGCGTCAGGCCTTGCATCAATTGGCTTATGCTTGGCGCGAACGTTTCACCTTACCGCTGATTGCCGTGACGGGCAGCAATGGCAAAACGACCACTAAGGAAATGGTGGCCTCAATTTTGCGAGCATGGTTAGGTGAGGAACAGGTCTTAGCAACACTGGGCAATCTGAATAACGATCTGGGCGTTCCCTTATCTATTTTGCGCTTACGCTCTGTGCATCAGGCAGCGGTGCTTGAGTTGGGGATGAATCATCCAGGTGAAATTTCGGTATTGGCTGCTATGGCGCAGCCTACTATTGCTTTAGTCAATAATGCCCAGCGTGAGCATCAGGAGTTCATGCATACTGTTGCGGCGGTTGCGCAGGAAAATGGCAGTGTCCTGTCTTATTTACCTCAGGAGGGCGTGGCCGTATTTCCGGGTGATGAAGAGTACACGGAACTGTGGAGCAGTTTGTCGGCCGGCCGCAAGCAAGTGCGTTTTGGTTTTGATCGCCATCATGAGGTTTACGCCGATGATATTTTCGCTGAGCCCGCACACACCCGATTTACCTTGCATCTGGGCAATGATGAAGGCACGGTGACGCTGGCAACGCCAGGTGTACATAATTTACGTAATGCACTCGCAGCGGCTGCGTGCGCCCAAGCGGCTGGTGCACCATTAAGCGCCATTGTGACGGGCTTGGAAGCGTTTCGCCCTGTTAGCGGGCGCATGCAAGCGAAAAGCTTAACTAGCGGTTTTCAGCTCATTGACGACACGTACAATGCGAATCCTGATTCTGTGCGTGCAGCCATTGACGTATTGGCACAGTTAAGCGGCCGTAAGGTGTTGGTGCTGGGAAATATGGCTGAAATCGGCGATAGCTGCACCGAAGCACATGCGGAGGTTGGCACATACGCTAAAGAGCGGGGGGTGGATGAGCTGCTCACCCTGGGTAATGATGCGCGCCATGCCGCCCAGGCTTTCGGAGCCCGAGCGCATCAGTTTGAAGCATTTGAAGATATGGTGGCCTATTTGCAGGCCTTGGAACCCTCACATATTTTGATCAAGGGTTCGCGCAGTGCTCGTATGGAGCGAGTGGTAAGTGCTCTTGAAGACGGTTTAATCACTGATCTGGAAGGAACTCGCCATGCTACTTGAATTAGCACGCTGGCTCTCTGACTCGCACATACGCGCTTTTGGCGTATTTGAATACATTACCCTGCGTGCTATTTTGGCATGTGCTACGGCTATGGGTATGGGACTGTTTTGTGGGCCTTGGGTAATTCGCAAGCTGACCGAACTGAAAATAGGTCAAGCAGTGCGCACCTACGGCCCAAGCACCCATTTGCAAAAAAATGGCACTCCCACCATGGGGGGAGTGCTTATTTTAATATCGATCGCGTTTAGCACCTTGCTGTGGGCAGACTGGACGAACCGTTTCGTTTGGGTGGTGCTGTTGGTGACGTTTGGCTTTGGTTGGATAGGCTGGGCGGATGACTATAAAAAAGTCGTACATCGCGATCCCGAGGGCATGTCCTCACGTCAAAAGTTTTTCTGGCAAACCATTATTGGTGCTGTTGCCGCCGTGTACTTAAGCTTTGCGGTCTCGGCGCCGGCCAATGCGGACCTTTGGCCTTTATTTAAAGAGTGGATGCTAAGTGGCTTCACCATGCCGTTGCCCACTCGTGCGGATTTGATTGTGCCGTTCTTTAAGTCCGTCAGTTATCCACTGGGTGTTTTTGGCTTTGTCTGTTTGACTTGGGCAGTCATCGTGGGCTCCAGTAATGCGGTCAATTTAACGGATGGTTTAGATGGTTTAGCGATCATGCCTACCGTTATGGTGGGTAGTGCGCTTGGGATTTTTGCCTATGTGGTAGGGCGTGTGGATTATTCCAAGTACCTGCTCTTTCCTTATATTCCGGGCGCTTCCGAGCTGATGATTATATGTGCGGCCATCGTAGGTGCCGGATTGGCGTTCCTCTGGTTTAACGCTTATCCCGCTCAGGTATTTATGGGCGACGTGGGTGCTTTAGCCCTGGGGGGAGCGTTGGGTACCATCGCGGTTATCGTGCGCCAGGAAATTGTGCTTTTTATTATGGGCGGCGTGTTTGTGGTGGAAACCTTATCGGTCATGCTGCAGGTGGGATGGTTTAAATACACCAAAAAACGTTACGGTGAAGGACGGCGCATTTTCAGAATGGCGCCTTTGCATCACCACTTTGAAGTGACAGGCTGGAAGGAAACCCAGGTAGTAGTGCGTTTTTGGATTATTACCATGATGTTGGTCATGATTGGCTTATCGACATTAAAACTACGATGAAAGCATTGCACTTTCCCTCGCTCCGTACAGACGGCCTGATCGGAATTCTCGGTCTAGGAGAAACGGGCTTGTCCGCTGCACAGTGGTGCTTGGACGGGGGTGCACGCGTACGTTTGCTGGATACGCGTGAGCAGATGGATATCCGGTCACAGCTAGAGGGTGATCTGAGCCAGGTGGAAATCGTACTGGGTGACTTAGCGTTGCGTGCAGAGGCATTACAAGATATCCGGATGCTGGTAATTAGCCCGGGTTTGTCACCCTTGCAAACAGAAATTGCACAGTTTTTGCAGTGGGCTCAAGAGCAAGGCATAGAGCTGGTTAACGAAATAGAACTGTTTGCCCGAGCCTTGGAAGATCTACGTGCCCAAGGTCACGAAGCGCGTGTGCTGGCTGTGACTGGTACCAATGGTAAAACCACGGTGGTCAGTTTGTTGGCGCACGTGTTGCGGGCAGCGGGCTTGACGGTATGTGCGGCAGGCAATATTAGTCCGGCAGCGCTGACGGCATTGCGTGATTGTCTGCGTGCAGGGCAGTTGCCCCAGGTTTGGCTGATCGAACTGTCTAGCTTCCAACTCGTGTATACGAACAGCTTGCGCTGTGATGCGGCGACAGTATTGAATATCTCTCAGGATCATCTGGATTGGCATGGTTCTATGTCTGCCTACGTGCAGGCGAAAGCCAAACTGTTTGAGTTAAGTCGTGTGCAGGTATTTAACCGTGATGACACTCAGGTTGTAGGCATGCTAGCCAATCCCAACGCCCTGAGTACGCGAGGCTTTAGCGCACATGCCCCAGAGCGTGCTGGTGATTTGGGTTTAGTACTGGAGGCTGGTCTGTGGTGGCTGTCGGCCATGGATAAGGTCGAGCCTGAGCTACCGAGCTCATCGCGCAAAGCGCCAAGTAGCGTTGTTGCCTCGGAGGCGCAGCGGGTATCTGGACCAGTGAATAAATTAATGCCAGCGGAAGCCTTGCAAATTAAAGGCAGACATAACGCCTTGAATGCTCTGGCGGTATTGGCTCTGGCGCGTGAATTAGGGCTGGGCTGGTCGGAGCTATTACATGCCTTGCGCAGTTATACAGGTGAGCCCCACCGTTTACAGCTTGTGCGAGTAATGCAGGGTGTCAGTTATTTTGACGATAGCAAAGGTACTAATGTGGGGGCGACGGTAGCGGCGCTAAATGGGCTAGAGCAGCCTCTGATTTTGATCGCAGGTGGATTGGCTAAAGGGCAGGATTTCTCGCCGCTAGCGCAACTGATGAGTCCTAAAGTCAAAGCGGTATTGTTGATGGGGCAGGATGCCGCTTTACTAGCGGACGCCTTGGCCAACACCGGGGTGCCCTTATTGCTACAAAGTACGTTAGAGCAGGCAGTAGCCACGGCGGTAGAGATGGCTGTTCAGGGCGATGCGGTGGTCTTATCACCTGCTTGCGCCAGTATGGACATGTTCCGTAATTATCAGCATCGCGGCGAGTGCTTTGTGTCTGCTTTGACAGATATTGCCTTAGACAAAGGAGAAGCCGCATGAGCCTATTTGCTGAGCTGACAGCAGGCGTCAATGCGGTAAGGCCGACTCGTACCGCCTTGCCTACCTTTGACCGCTCCTTACTCTCTGTTGCCCTGTTGCTCAGCTTGTTTGGTTTGCTGATGGTGTATTCCGCGTCTATCGCTTTGGCAGACGGGCCCAGGTATGAAAGTTATGGTCGTTATTATTTTGTGTTACGTCACACCTTATTTATAGGTGTGGGCACTGTCGTGGCCGCTTTCGCGTTTGGCGTACCCTTGCGAGTTTGGCAAAAAATGGCCTTGCCCCTGTTTTTAGTCAGTGTGTTTTTGCTGATGGTGGTGTTGGTTCCCGGTATAGGTCGAGAGGTAAACGGTGCTCGCCGCTGGTTACCCCTGGGCTTGATTAATTTTCAGCCCTCGGAACTGATGAAAATCGCCATGGTGCTTTATGCCGCTGATTACACTGTGCGCAAGCAAGAGCATCTACAGAAATTTTGGCGCGGTTTTATGCCCATGGCGGTGGCTCTAGGTATGGTGGGTATCTTGCTGCTGCTGGAGCCGGACTTGGGTGCGTTCATGGTGATTGTAGTGATCGCAGTGGGCGTGCTGTTCGTGGGTGGCATCAACGGCAAGCTGTTTTCAGCCCTGCTAGGCTTTTTGCTGACGAGTTTTTTATTGCTAATCTGGCTTTCTCCTTGGCGCAGGGAGCGTTTGTTTGTGTATCTGGATCCTTGGAATCCCGATAATGCCTACGGCAGCGCTTATCAGTTATCTCATTCTTTAATTGCTCTTGGGCGTGGCGAGTGGTTTGGTGTGGGTCTAGGCTCTAGCGTTGAGAAGCTGCATTACCTGCCAGAGGCACACACTGACTTTATCGTGGCTGTGATCGGAGAGGAACTGGGTTTTGCGGGTATTTGCGCGCTGGTATTGGCCTTCGGGTTCATTGTCTGGCGCAGTTTCAGCATAGCGCGTCAAGCCATCGCGATGGAGCGGCTGTTTAGCGGCATGGTGGCTCAAGGTGTCGCGATTTGGTTCGGTGTGCAGACGTTTATTAATATTGGTGTGTGTCTGGGCTTATTGCCCACCAAAGGTTTAACGCTGCCCTTAGTGAGTTATGGGGGCTCGGGCATTGTGATGAATTTGCTTGCCTTAGCGATTCTGTTACGCGTGGACTATGAGAATCGCCAGATGATGAGGGGGAAACGTACATGAGCACCCCAACAATCGTCATTATGGCGGGTGGTACCGGTGGGCATATTATGCCCGGCTTAGCAGTGGCCAGTGAAATGCAGGCGCGCGGCTGGAAGGTTCTGTGGATGGGGCACCCAGAGCGCATGGAGGGCAAGCTGGTCGCCCAGCACGGACTCGAACTATTACCTTTGCGTTTTGCAGGCGTGCGAGGGAAGGGGTTAAAGACCTTGCTGCAACTGCCTATTACCTTACTATCAGCCGTTTTGCAGGCACGCAAGAATTTGCGTCGGGCTCGACCTGATGTGGTGTTGGGCATGGGCGGCTATGTAGCCTTTCCAGGCGGTGTGGCGGCCAAGTTAATGGGTATTCCTGTGCTTGTACACGAGCAGAATGCGATAGCAGGTACGGCCAATCGTTATCTGGCCAAGATTGCCCGACGTGCCTTAGTAGGTTTTCCGGGAGCATTGCCTGGTGCCGTGATGGTGGGCAATCCTGTTCGTGCCGAGTTTATGCAAGCTCAAAGCCCGCAGCAACGCTATCAAGAGCGCCAGGGAGCGTTGCGAGTGCTGGTGGTAGGTGGGAGCTTAGGGGCGTCGGTATTAAATACAACTGTACCCGCTGCATTGGCGCTTTTGCCTGCCAATCAGCGACCTTTGGTTACGCATCAGGCGGGTGAGCAGCATTTGGCAGCGTTGCAGGCGACGTATCAGCAGCATGGGGTTCAAGCTCAGTGCCAGTCCTTTATTGCCAATATGGCTACGGCCATGCAAGAGGCGGATGTATTAATTTGTCGTGCAGGAGCCATGACCGTGGCTGAGGTCGCGGTAACGGGGGTTGCCGCCTTGTTTATCCCCTTGCCCCACGCTATAGATGATCATCAAACCGCTAACGCCCGATATCTGAGTGATTGCGATGGCGCCTGGTTGCAAAGGCAGCAAGATTTTACGGCTGAGTGGCTGGCTCAGTGGCTGCAGGGCCAAAGCCGATTAAGCTTAATGCGTGTAGCCAGCCATGCACAGGAGCACGCACAGTTGAATGCAACCCAGCTTATTGCTGAGGCATGTCAGCAGGTAGCAGGGAGAGCAGCATGAAACATAGAATTCAAGGTTTACATTTTGTGGGTATAGGTGGTTCGGGCATGAGTGGCATTGCCGAGGTCATGCTGAACTTGGGCTATACCGTTAGCGGGTCTGATATACAGGAAACGGCTGTTACACGACGCCTGCAGGCCTTAGGGGCCCGTATCATCATTGGCCATAAGCCAGAAAATATCGAGGGCATGGGGGCGATTGTGACTTCCACGGCCATAGGTGGTGATAACCCAGAGGTACTGGCAGCCCGGGCGGCCCGCATACCGGTGGTGCCGCGTGCCTTGATGCTAGCCGAGCTGATGCGTCTGAAGCGTGGAATCGCTGTGGCGGGCACACATGGGAAAACGACCACAACAAGTCTAGTGGCCAGTTTATTGGCTGCGGCAGATCTGGATCCGACGTTTGTGATCGGGGGACGCCTGAACTCGGCTGGAGCAAATGCTCGCTTGGGTCAAGGTGACTATATTGTGGTGGAGGCCGACGAATCGGACGCATCGTTCCTGAATTTGTTGCCTGTTATGGCCATCATTACCAATATAGATCTGGACCATATGGATACCTATGGCCATGATGTGGCGCGATTAAAAAGTGCGTTTGTCGATTTTACCAATCGTTTGCCCTTTTATGGCAGTGCGATTGTGTGTAGCGATGATGCACATGTGCGCGAGATCATTCCTTTTATTTCACGGCCAGTCACCAGTTACGGCATAGATTCTGAGGCGCAAGTACGTGCCATCAATGTGCGCAGCGATGGCATGCACATGTGTTTTGACGTGCTGCGTCAAGGGCCGGGTGGTACCTTACCTAAACTGGAAGTACGCTTGAATTTGCCTGGACGTCATAACGTTCTGAATGCTTTGGCGGCGATTGCGGTGGCGACCGAGCTGGGCGTAAGCGACGAGTGTATTGCGTTGGCTCTGGATGAGTTTAAGGGTGTAGGCCGCCGCTTTTCTCAAGTGGGTGACTTTGCCGTACCTGCTAGCCAAGGTGGCGGTACGTTTACGGTGATTGATGACTATGGCCACCACCCCGTTGAGATGGCCGCCACCCTAGAAGCGGCTCGTGGAGCATGGCCTGATCGACGTATTGTGCTGGCCTTTCAGCCGCATCGTTATACCCGTACTCGTGATTGCTTCGAGGACTTTGTACAGGTGCTGAGTCGCGCTGATGCTGTTTTACTGAGCGAAGTATATGCCGCGGGTGAGCAGCCTTTGATTGCTGCCGATGGTCGTGCCCTGACACGTGCGATACGTGTGGTGGGGAAGGTAGAGCCGGTGTTTGTAGCGGACATTGCCGAAATGCCGCAAGCAATTCTTGATTTTGTTAAAGATGGCGATGTGATCTTACTGATGGGCGCGGGTTCCATCAGTCGTGTACCAGCGCAATTGGGAGAAATAGCATGAGTGTCGATCTAGGGCGTGTGGGGGTACTGTACGGTGGGAAGTCCTCCGAGCGGGAGGTGTCTTTGCTTTCTGGGCAGGGTGTGTATGAGGCCTTGCGTAGCAAAGGCGTAGATGCTCACTTGTTCGATATGGGTACACAGAGTCTGAGTGATCTGGCAGAGCAAAATTTTGACCGTGTATTTATTGCCTTGCACGGCCGCTTCGGAGAGGACGGTACTTTGCAGGGAGCATTGGAGTGGTTACAGCTTCCTTACACCGGCAGTGGTGTGATGGCCTCCAGTCTGGCGATGGATAAAATCATGAGTAAGCGTGTCTGGCAGCAACAAGGACTGCCCACGCCAAAATTTGTCGAACTGAACGATGCTTCGCAGGTAGCCGCTTGTATTGATCAGTTAGGTTTGCCGCTGATTATGAAGCCTCCGCATGAGGGCTCTACAGTGGGTGTCACTCGAGTCGAACAGGCAGATCAGGCCGAGCAGGCCTTTGCCACCGCGATGCATTACGATACGGCCGTGTTGGCTGAGCAGTTTATACGTGGGCGCGAGTTGACCGTGCCTGTGCTGGGCCATGGAGATCAGGCTAGAGCCTTGCCTGTGATTGAAATTGTGGCCCCTGGCGGTAACTACGATTTTGAACATAAGTATCTGTCTGATGCGACGCAGTATTTTTGTCCAGCTGACCTAGACCCGACTTTAAGCGATCGAGTCCGTGACTTGGCTGTACAGGCTTATGTAGCCTTAGGGTGTGAAGGCTGGGGGCGAGCGGATTTTATGCTGGACGAGCAAGGTCAGCCTTGGCTGCTTGAAATTAACACCTCTCCAGGTATGACCAGCCATTCATTGGTACCCATGGGGGCTAAGGCAGAAGGTTTGTCTTATGCTGATTTATGTGTGGAAATTTTAGCCAGTGCCCGCTGTAAGGTGCAGGCCATTGCGCGTTCTATTTAGGTAGGAGGCTGCTTACATGTTCACCGATGCTCGTCTTACCAATATGATCGCTAACGCCCTGGCTTTGCTGGCGGTGAGCGTATTGGTAGTGGGCGTGTTGGTCTGGGTGGTGCGGCGACCTTATTTTGCTATACAGCGTATACAAATCGAGGCCGTACAATCTGGCCCCTTGGTTTATGTCACACCCGAAGGTGTGGCAGCTACGGCAGTAGGTCGCTTGGCAGGCAATTTTTTTACGATGGATCTGGACCATGCCAGACGCGTAATTGAATCGACTCCTTGGGTACGTCGTGCCCAAATCCAGCGAGTGTGGCCTAACACCTTGGCGGTGCGTATTGAAGAGCAGCAACCTTTAGCCTATTGGAACGAGAACGAAATGATTAATACCTGGGGAGAGGCGTTTAATGCCAATCGGGCTATCGTGCCCGATGAGGTGAGCCTGCCCCAGCTCAGTGGACCGCCGTCCTCTGAGCGTTTAGTTGTGCAGCGTTATGCCGAGCTGGCACGTTGGTTTGCGCCTTTGGGCCTACAAGTGCAAGAGGTCAGCCTCAGTCCTCGTTATGCGTGGGATGTGAGCTTATCGGATGGCGTGCAACTGAGCCTGGGGCGCGACCCGGGTGCGGATGTGGCGGATTTACACGGGCGGCAAGGGGCCTTACCTTTTGCTGCTCGTATTGAACGATTTGTGCAGGCCTGGCCTGCGTTAATGCAGCGTCTGGGAGACCGGAAGCTGACCAGTGCTGATTTACGTTATCCGAATGGGTTTGCAATTATGCTTGCCCCGGTTTCTTCTACTACTGTGAAGTAAAAATATGACTCGTGACATCAAAGACCTCATCGTGGCACTGGATATAGGCACCAGCAAAGTGGTGGCGGTGGTCGCTGAGATCCTGCCTGAAGGCCGTTTTGAAGTGTTGGGCCTGGGACAGCATGAGTCTCAGGGTATGCGCAAGGGTGTAGTGGTTAACATCGAAAGCACAGTGAACTCGATACAGCGCGCGCTGGAAGAGGCAGAGCTGATGGCTGACTGCAAAATCCGTGAGGTATACACCGGCATTGCTGGCAGCCACATTACCAGCTTTAACTCAAGTGGCATGGTGGCGGTGAAGGATAAGGAAGTTACCGCCACAGACGTGTCGCGCGTAATTGAAACGGCTAAGGCGGTCAACATCCCTACCGATCAGCAAGTGTTGCATGTGCTGACCCAGGAGTTCATTGTTGACTCCCAGGAAGACATACGTGAGCCCATAGGTATGAGCGGTTTGCGACTGGAAGTGCGTGTACACATCGTGACGGGAGCCGTTAGTGCTGCGCAAAACATTGTGAAATGTGTGCGTCGCTGTGGGTTGGAAGTGCAGGATCTTATTTTGCAGCCCTTGGCCTCTAGCCTGTCGTGCTTGACCAAAGATGAAAAAGAGCTGGGCGTGGTGCTCATCGATATTGGGGGCGGTACGACAGACATCGCGATCTATACCGGTGGCGCGATTCGACATACAGCGGTTATTCCTATCGCGGGCGATCAGATTACGAGTGATATCGCAGCCATGCTGCGCACGCCTACGCCTGATGCAGAGGAAATTAAATTGCGTTATGGCTTGGCAAAGCAGGGCTTGGCACATGCCGACGAAATGATAGAGGTGCCAGGGTTGGGAGATAGACCCAATCGACAAGTCAAACGCCAGTCACTGGGTGCCGTAATTGAACCTCGTGTAGAGGAGTTGTTTACATTTGTGCAGCAAAGCTTGCGTGAGTCTGGTTACGAGGATTTGCTTTCTTCTGGTGTGGTGTTGACCGGTGGAACGTCTATGTTGCCTGGCATCGTGGAGCTTGCCGAGGACGTGTTTTTAAAGCCTGTGCGCATTGCCGTTCCTAGCTACGAGGGGAGCCTGGCAGATGTGATGCATACGCCTCGTTTCTCCACTGTGATGGGCTTGTTAAGCGAGGCGCGAATGCAACATGCACGCGGCCGTAAAGTCGCACAGCAAAAAGGCAGCTTCAAAAGCTTGCTGGCTCGCATGCGAGAGTGGTTTATGAATTAGGAGCTGATGTATCTCCTGATGGGTAAGTCAGCGGACTTGTCCAGGAGGCGCATCAAACGTGTTGCGAGTGCCAAATTGGCAATGCGTTTGAGTCGATTCCAAACAAAGCAGTATCGGGAAGCAGTTTGGGACTTTAATAATGTAGTTTGTGTGGGAGTTAATCATGATGAACTTCGAAATGTTAGACACTAGCCGTAGCGGCACAGTGATTAAAGTAGTGGGAGTAGGCGGAGCCGGTGGCAATGCAGTGATGCATATGATCCGCTCCGGTGTGCAAGGTGTGGATTTTATTTGCGCCAACACGGATGCACAGGCTCTGGCCAGCAGCGAAGCACCAGTACAAATTCGTTTGGGTCGTAGTGGCCTGGGCGCTGGCGCTAAGCCTGAGCAAGGGCGTGCAGCTGCAGAAACCGCAAGAGAGGAAATCCGCTCAGCACTAAATGGCGCCAATATGGTGTTTATTACCGCAGGTATGGGTGGCGGTACAGGTACCGGAGCCGGTCCTGTGGTGGCCGAAGTGGCTAAAGAGCTGGGCATCTTGACTGTGGGCGTGGTAACCAAGCCTTTCGAGTTTGAAGGCGCACGTCGTATGCGCATGGCCGAAGAAGGGATAGACGAGCTCAGCAAGCACGTACATTCTTTGATCGTAGTCTTGAACGAGAACTTATACGATCTGATGGACGATGATGCGACGCAGTCCGATTGCTTTAAAGCCGCTGATGATGTTTTGCATAATGCCTGCGCAGGGATTGCTGAAATCATTAATGTGGAAGGTAACGTTAACGTCGACTTTGAAGACGTGAAAACCATTATGGGTGAGCAGGGGCAAGCCATGATGGGCACTGCCATTGCTGCGGGCGAAGATCGTGCAAGGGCTGCTGCAGAGCGCGCCATTGCCTGCCCGTTGCTGGAAGGGGTAGACCTGCATGGCGCACGTGGCATGCTGGTGAACATCACCTCTAGCAAAACACTGAAAATGCGTGAAACTCGCGAAATTATGGACACCATCCGCGGCTATGCGGCTGAGGACGCAACCGTGATTTTTGGTACGGCCTACGATGAGTCCATGGGTGATAACCTGCGTGTAACCGTGGTTGCTACTGGCTTGGGACGCGCACAAGCACGCCCTCAGCTGGTGCAAAACAATGTAGAAGTATTGCGTACCGGCACGGATAACGAGGCATATGGTCACTTGGACTATAGCAATGCTGATGTGCCGGCTGTGATTCGTAATCCACGTAGTCAAGCTTCAGCACAGGTTCGTGCCTTGGAAACCTCGGGTATGGATCACTTTGATATCCCGGCGTTTTTGCGCAAGCAGGCCGACTAAATTAAAAGGCGACTCCCGAATCGCTTTTTGATTACTCACACACTAGGGCCGGACTTTATAAGTCCGGCTCGCTGCTGCCTGTCATAAAGGTAGTGATCGATGCACTTTCAAGGCATCGCTACAAAAACTGACATTCCGACGTAGTGAAAACCCTCAAACACGGTTACACTTATTCATCTGGAATTATGTTTTGGCAAAAAAAGAACAGCTATGCTATGTCAACGCACCATTAAAAGCGTCATCAGTACCAAGGGAGTAGGTTTGCACTCCGGCCGTCGTGTGGAAATTACCTTGCGACCTGCTGCGCCTGATACAGGTATTGTGTTTCATCGTGTGGATTTACCCGAAGTGGTTGACTTACCCGCTCAGGCAAGCCTGGTTGGTGGTACACGCATGGCTTCTGTGTTGCAAAAAGACAATGTACGTGTTTCTACGGTAGAGCATTTGATGTCCGCCATCGCAGGCTTGGGTATCGATAATCTGCACGTAGATCTGACTGCTGAAGAAGTGCCTATTATGGATGGCAGCGCAGGCACGTTTGTATATTTGCTGCGTTCTGCTGGTTTGCAAGAGCAAAAAGTACCCAAGAAATTTATTCGTGTGCTGAAAACCATTGAGGTTTCCGAGGGTGAAGGCGACGATATTAAATGGGCACGCTTGGAGCCATACGAGGGCTTTGCCCTACAGTTCTCCATCGATTTCCAACATCCGGCGATTGATGCTACCGCTAATTTTGCTGAAGTCGACTTCGCACATGACTCTTACGTCAAAACCATTGCTCGCGCCCGCACTTTTGGCTTTGCCAGCGAGGTTGAGGCATTACGAGCGGCGGGATTAGCGCGTGGTGGTAGTTTGGATAATGCCATTGTGATGGACGAGTACCGAGTGTTAAACAGTGATGGCTTGCGCTACGAAGACGAGTTCGTTAAGCACAAGATCCTGGATGCTATTGGTGATTTGTACCTGATTGGGCATCCTCTTATTGCCCGTTATGTAGCGTGTAAGTCTGGGCATGGATTGAACAATCAATTGGCTCGCGCTTTACTGGCTACGCAAGATAGCTGGGAGTTTGTTTCGTTTGAATCGGCAGCTCAGGCACCGCGAGCGTATACCAGCGAATGGAAATTAGCGTAAAGCAGCCTTTGGCATTACGTACGATGATTTTTTAATAAGCGATCAATGGCCGCGGCGAGTGGCCCCGCTTGTACTTGGGTGCGTAACTGCTCAAATGCGTTCAGCGCCCGTTCATCTAAATATTCTATATTACGTACAGACTCTTTTGTCGCTGTGACAAATAAATGAGCTTGTACCTGCACCATAACTTCGTTAAGGTTCCAGCCAGACTGGTTCATGCGTCGTACAACGGTAGGTGCCAGTTGTCGTAACTTGGCAGCATGAGCTGCGCTGGGAACTGCCAGCCACATTTGTTGTCTGTCTATACGAGCAACCCGACAAGCACGGCCCAGCGCTGGCGGTAAGGCTTGCTCAACATGGGTTTGCGCCGCCATTAACTGATGGGCGGTTTCAAGTACCTGGGCGCTGCGCGTGTCCGTCGCTAACCACCCTATGGCCAGAGTGCCAGCTTTACTGGGTGTTGATGAGCGTGGTTTAGCAGGGGTCCAGGTCATATTTGGATGAGTGATAGTGACGTTTATACGTAAGCAACAAGCAATTTATTCTAACGCTAAAGGCCTGTCCCGGGGCGTCTTGCTGCTCACCGCTGTATTGACCTTAGGTATGTCTGCGGCGGCCGGCGCTTGGGTACAGTCTCAATGGGGGCATGCAGACACCACACAGACTCAGGCCCAGCGTGCGGAACATGAGCGCACTCAGGCCTATGCGCGTGACAGTGTGAATCAATTAGCAGAACGAGTAGGTGTCTTGCAGGCAAAGCTGATGGCCATGGACGGTTTAAGTAAGCGTGTGGCGGAGTCTGCGGGCTTAAGCTATACCGATCCTGAGCTGGTACAGGCGATGGAGCCTTCATCAAAGGCTGATATCTCTTTGCCTGAGGAGCTGGACACATCGTTCAGCGAAGGCCACGATTGGAGCGCGGATAGCTTGGGCGCCAAACTGGATGCCTTGGCTAAGCAGATGTCGGAACAACAAGAGTGGTTCACTATGCTGGATTCCGTCCTGACGCAACGCAGTGGTGCCCAGGCCTTACTACCAAATTATAGACCAGTCGATTCCAGTGACATATCGTCCACCTTTGGTTGGCGTCGTCATCCGCTTACCGGACGCAACACCTTGCATGAAGGCATAGACTTTCCCGCTCCTAGGGGCACGCCTATATATGCCGCTTCGGGAGGTGTGGTGACCGAGGCGCGCTATGTGCCCGGCTATGGAAAAATGGTGGAAATTAACCATGGTAACGGTTTGAGCACACGTTACGCCCATGCTTCATCCCTGATTACTAAGCTGGGCGATGTGGTTGAAAAAGGCCAGTTGATTGCGCGGGTGGGCTCAACAGGGCAATCTACCGGAGCACATCTGCATTTTGAGGTGCGCATGGCTGGTCAGGCCCTAGATCCACTCGTTTTTTTGGCGGATCGAGCACCAGACGAAAAGCGTTATGCGCAATTGAAAACGCTTGATTAACAAAAAAAGCACGCATCTGCGTTAAACTGTACCGTTAGCTTGCACTGACCTGTTACCTAAATAGTCAGGAAATAGGGTATGGTGGCAAGTATTCGTATTCCTGCAGCCTGGTCCCACATAGACGATACAAGAATGGTTTCTTTGCTGAAAAAGCTTATAGGCAGTCGTAACGATCGATTGCTCAAACAGTACCGTAAGGTAGTCGAGCGTATTAATGCACTCGAGCCCGAAGTTAAGCAATACTCCGACGAGCAGCTTGCTGCCGTGACGCAAGAATTGCGAGAGGCCTACCAAAACGGTAAGTCTCTAGACAGTCTTTTACCGAAAGCTTTTGCTGTGGTGCGCGAAGCGGGTGTGCGTGTGTTTGGCATGCGTCACTTCGATGTGCAGATGCTTGGCTCTATTGCCCTGCATAACGGCAAGATTGCCGAAATGCGTACCGGTGAGGGTAAAACTCTCATGGCCACGTTGGCCGTTTACCTGAACGCCTTGACCGGCAAGGGCGTGCACGTAGTCACGGTGAACGATTACCTGGCTCGTCGTGATGCTGAGTGGATGGGGCGTTTGTATAACTTCCTGGGCATGAGCGTGGGCGTGGTCGTCCCTCAACAGGATAATGCTGAAAAAATTGCGGCTTATCAGGCCGATATCACCTACGGCACGAATAACGAGTTTGGCTTTGACTATCTGCGCGATAACATGGAGTATCGTGCCGAAGACCGTCGTCAGCGTGGCTTACATTTTGCGATTGTCGATGAGGTGGACTCCATCCTTATCGATGAGGCCCGTACGCCGTTGATTATTTCCGGTCAGGCCGAAGACAACACCGAGCTGTATATACGCATGAATGTCTTGCCGCCCATGCTAACGCGCATGAGCGAAGAGCCTCGTCCCCAAGAGCCTGAGCCTGAGGGCGATTACTGGGTAGATGAAAAGAATCAGCAGGTTCATATCTCTGAAGCGGGCCATGAAAAAGCCGAGCGTATTCTGGGCGAATTAGGTTTATTGCCTGAGGGCGAGTCCCTGTACGATTCTCGCCATATTTCTTTAATGCATCATTTGATGCTGGCGCTGCGTGCACATAACTTATTTTTCCGTGATCAGCAATATGTTGTTCAGGATGATGAAATCGTTATTGTGGACGAATTTACCGGCCGCTTGATGAGTGGTCGCCGCTGGTCCGATGGCTTGCACCAGGCCGTAGAAGCTAAGGAAGGTGTTCGTATTCAAAACGAAAACCAGACCTTGGCCTCCATCACTTTCCAGAACTTTTTCCGCATGTACGAAAAGCTGGCGGGAATGACGGGTACGGCAGACACTGAAGCGTATGAGTTTCAGGAAATATATAGTCTGGAAACGGTCATCATCCCCACCAATCGTCCCATGCAGCGCTTGGACCAAAATGATCAGGTCTTTAAAACGGATGCTGAAAAATTCCATGCGATTATTCACGATATTAAAGATTGTTATGAGCGTGGGCAGCCCGTATTGGTTGGAACGACGAGTATTGAAAACTCCGAACTGATCTCGCAGCGCCTCAAGGAATACAAGCTGCCGCACGAAGTGCTGAATGCAAAGCAGCACGCTAGGGAAGCGGATATTGTGGCTGAGGCAGGTAAGCCTGGTCACATTACGATTGCGACGAACATGGCAGGTCGTGGTACGGATATCGTGCTCGGTGGCAGCATAGCCAGTCAAGTCGCCGCTATTCAAACTAATCCTGAACTCTCGGAAGAGCAAAAGCAGCAACAGCTTGACGCTATTCGTGCCGAGTGGGCGCCGCTTAACCAGCAGGTTAAAGAGGCGGGTGGTTTGCGTATTATTGGTACCGAACGACACGAATCTCGTCGTATTGATAATCAGCTACGTGGCCGTGCAGGGCGTCAGGGTGATCCAGGCTCATCGCGCTTTTATTTGTCGCTGGATGACTCTCTCATGCGAATTTTCGCTGGTGATCGAGTGCGTTCCATTATGGAACGCTTACGCTTGCCCGAGAACGAACCCATCGAAGCGCGTATGGTTACTCGCTCTATCGAGTCAGCGCAGCGCAAGGTAGAGGCCCGTAACTTTGATATTCGTAAGCAGTTGCTCGAGTACGATGACGTGGCCAATGACCAACGTAAAGTGATTTACGCCCAGCGTAATGAGGTGCTGGAGTCTGAGGACATTAGTGAAACCATCACGAGCTTGCGTGAAGCCGCAGTGCTGCGTGTATTCCGTAATTTCGTGCCTGAAGAGTCCATGGAAGAACAGTGGGATATTGCCGGCTTGATGGCAACGCTGGAATCCACCTTTCAGATCAGCTTGCCATTGCTTGGCATGCTGGAGAAAGAAAATACGCTCACAGAAGAAGATTTGCTGGAACGTGTTCTGGAACAGTCACGAGTGCAGTTAGCGAGCAAGATCGAGGCCGTTGGGCAGCCCAACTGGGCTAACTTTGAGCGCGCTATTATGTTGCAGTCTATCGACATGCAGTGGCGTTCGCACTTACTGTCATTGGACCATTTGCGCCAAGGCATACATTTACGCGGCTATGCCCAGAAAGATCCTAAGCAGGAATACAAGCGCGAAGCCTTTGCTTTGTTCTCTGATCTTTTAGATCGTATTTGCGATGAGGTGGTACGTGTGCTGTTAACGGTACGTATACAGAGCCCAGAGCAGGCAGAGCAAGAAAAGCCGGTGATGGAGAATGTGCGTTTTCACCACGCTGATTACGATGCGGCCTTAAGCGGTGAGGATCCTGGAATAGACGAGCTGCCAGAAGGTGAAGTACCGCGAGTGGGACGTAACGATGCATGCCCATGTGGCAGTGGTAAAAAATATAAGCATTGTCACGGAAAAATCGCTTAAGCGGGCAGACGTGAAAAGTAAAAGCCAGTTCAAATGAACTGGCTTTTTTGTGGCTGCGACTAGCAGGTTTTGTTTGCTGCTACAGTAAGAAGATGGTGGCTAAACCTAGGAATAGCAAAAAACCCAATGAGTCAGTAGCAAAGGTCAGTAGTACGGATGATCCGACTGCGGGATCATTGCCAAAACGATCGCGTAAAATGGGGATTAACACGCCTAATGCGGCGCCAATCAACATATTTCCTATCATGGCGGCCATCATGACGGCTGCAATGGCAGGCGAGCCAGAAATAAACCAGGCAAATGAGGCGGTGACTAAGCTGCCACAGACTCCCACTAGAAACGTGACTAGTAATTCCCGTTTAATTAAAGGAATGACACTGGTGCCGGTAATCCGTCCGGTTGCCATGGCACGGATAATCATGGTCATGGTTTGATTGCCGGAGTTACCTCCAATACCTGCCACGATAGACATTAAAAAGGCCAGGATCACGATGTGACTAACGGTGTCTTCAAAGCGAGAGGCCACAAAAGAGGCCGTTGCCGCAGTACATAGATTAATAAGCAGCCAGGGCGCACGGTTACGTATTGCCGTTTTAATCGGCGAGAATATATCTTCCTCTTGAAGACCTGCGCGCGACAGCGCTTGTTCCTGAGAGTCTTCCTGGAGTACGTCAACGACTTCGTCAATGGTGACCCGGCCAATTAAACGACCTAGGTCGTCACTGACCGGCGCGGATACCAAGTCGTAGCGCTCAAAAGCACTGGCTGCGTCAGAGTCGGAATCAAGGGGGTTCAGGCTCAGATAGTCGGTAGACATAATGTCTGAAACCAGCGCTTCTGGATCGGATACCAAAAGTCTGGTAACCGCGAGCACACCACGCAACTTGTCATTACGGTCGACCACAAAGATTTGGTCAGTGTGATCGGGGAGCTCTTGTAGTCTGCGCAAATAACGCAGTACAACTTCCAGGCTAACGTCCTCGCGTACTCGGACCATGTCAAAGTCCATGATGGCACCCACAGTATCTTCGGGATAGCCCATGGCTTCAACTAATTGCGCACGTTCCTCTTCCGTGAGGCCACGCTGTACAGCGGCGATCACCTCGGGCGGAAGATCAGGGACTAGGTCCGCAATTTCGTCCGCATCCATATTGCCCGCGGCGGCAATCAGCTCGGCCGCCTCCATGGACTTAATGAGCGACTCTCGTGCCCAGTCCTCAACCTCTAGCAAGACATCGGCGTCGTGCTCGGAGTCCACCAGTTGCCATACGATTTGTCGCTGAACTTCAGGCAGGGACTCTAGGATGAACGCTATATCAGCCGCATGCAGACTGTTGATCAGGGCTTGAATTTCTGCTTCATGCTGACGATGCATCAAGCCTTCAAGAAGGTTAGAGCGATCATCGTCCTCGAGCTGACGGGTCGTAAGCGAGGAGACGACCTCTTGGCGCTTGAGAATGTGCTGTAGGCGTTGTAGTGCCTGCTGGGCTTCTTCGCGATCCAAACGTCGTTGGCTTGGTGTCGTTCTTTCAGCAAGTTTTTGCGTTTTTTGTTCCTGCATAGTTATCTCTTTAGACCGACGGCAGCGGGCGGCTGTTGCGTTCGTCGTCCGTGGCTACATAGGTTAGGGTAGCTTCGGTCACCTTCACAACTTCTAGCTGCAAGCGCTTGCGCTCGGCATAGACCTCTACAGAGACTGTAATCGAGGTGCGTCCTGTTTTAATAATAGTGGCGTAAAAGCTAAGCAAGTCACCGACAAACACGGGGTGTTTGAATGTGAATGCGTTAACGGCTACTGTGGCGACACGCCCTTGTGCTCGTCGTGTGGCAGGAATGGCACCCGCAATATCGACCTGAGACATAATCCAGCCACCGAACACATCACCATGGATATTGGCGTCAGCTGGCATGGGCATTACCCGTAGAGTGAGGTTCTGATGCTGGGCAGGTAAAGTGTTAGGGGTAGGCTCGATATTCAAGGGGATTCCAGTAAAAAATAATGCTTGAAAAAGATGGGCGTCCTGCATCCATTATTGTACCGACAGTAGTGTAACGGGTGCGTGACCACTAGCTAGCTTTGTTGCTCTGAGAGCCACTCCAAGGCAAGGCGTACCCAGTATACGGACCCTATGGGCAAGAGGGCATCGTTAAAGTCATAGCTGCCGTTGTGCAGCATGCAAGGTCCCAGGCCGTGGCCGGCGGCTCGGTGATCGCCATCTCCATTGCCTAGCCACACGTAGCAGCCGGGCACTTCCTGCAACATGAAGGAAAAGTCCTCTGCACCCATGCTGGGGCGCAAGTCGCGCCTAAGGTGTTCTGCGCCGAATTGTTTTGTTATGACTTGAGCGCAAAATTCTGTTTCTTGTGCGTGATTGATGGTGGGAGGGTAACGACGGTCAAAGTTGAAACTGGCGCTGCATTGAAAGGCGGCTACTGTGCTTTCGGTCAGTTCGCGCATACGGCTTTCGATGAGATCTAGCGCCTCCAGTGAAAAGGTGCGTACAGTACCGCGCATGATCGCTTCATTAGGAATTACGTTATCAGCGGACCCCGAGTGTATTTGTGTGATGCTCAAGACCGCTGGCTCTAGAGGGTCCAGATTGCGGCTAATGATAGTTTGCATGCTCTGTGCTAATTGTACGGCTGTCATGACGGGGTCAACCCCCAGGTTTGGCATGCCGCCATGAGCACCTTTACCGGTAATGGTGATATCAAAGGTATTGCTCGAGGCCATCATGGCGCCGGGCATCACCGCAAATGTACCGACTGGCATACCAGGCCAGTTATGCAAGCCAAAGACAGCCTGCATGGGAAAGAGCCGGAACAAGCCGTCTTCTATCATTTTTTTGGCACCGGCATGGCCTTCCTCGGCAGGTTGGAAAATCAGGTAAATCGTGCCTGCAAAGTCTCTGTGATCGGCCAGATAGCGAGCCGCCCCTAATAGCATTGCCGTATGTCCATCATGCCCACAGGCATGCATTTTTCCGGGGTAGCGACTTTTGTGTTCGAACTCGTTGAGTTCTTGCATGGGAAGGGCGTCCATATCTGCCCTTAAGCCAATTGCTGCACCGGGGCGCTGGCCTTGAACAATCCCCACTACACCTGTCACACCCAGACCATGGTGAGTCTCTATACCCCAGGATTGCAACAGTTGCTGTACTTTTTCGGAGGTTCGGTGTTCTTCGTAAGACAGTTCAGGGTGAGCGTGTAGGTCGCGTCGTACCATCTGTATCTCATCGGTCCACGTGATAATGGTATCTAGGAGTTTCATGGTGGTATCCTGTTTCTATCGTTGGTTTGTATGCGTCTTAAAGCAGATTGGTATATCTAACCATAAATAATGTGTTTTGAGGTAATGTCACTTGGTACGAGAACCTAAACCCTGGTTGAAGCATTATCCCCCTGATGTGGCCCATGAAATAGTACAAGACCCGCAGGCCACCTTAAGCGCGGTGCTGGATGAGGCCATAGAGCGTTATGCGGCACAGCCTGCCTTAGAATTTATGGGGCAAACGCTGACTTATGCAGAGCTGGACCGCTATGCCAATTACGTAGCGGCCTGGCTGCAAGCTAGCGGTTTGCCCAAAGGCAGCCGTGTTGCGCTCATGATGCCCAACGGCTTGCCTTACATGCTGACGCTGCTGGCTGTTTTACGCAGTGGCATGGTGGTGCTAAATGTGAACCCACAGTACACCTCGCGCGAGTTGGCGTATCAATTAGAAGATAGCCAGGCCAAGGCGATTTTCATTATGGAAAATTTTGCCCATGAGCTCGCCCAAGTAGATACGGCAATACGGCCTGAGCATATAGTGATCACTCGTATTGGTGACCTGATGGGGCTCAAGGGCGGGCTTTTGAATATGGCAGTTCGTTATGTGAAGCGTATGGTGCCGGCCTATGATTTACCTGCCAGTCAGTACTTCAGTCAGGTCTTGGAGCAGGGTAAGCGTATGCGCTTTGTGCCGCATAGGGCGAAAGCGCAAGATCTGGCGGTGCTGCAGTACACGGGCGGCACGACTGGGCGTCCTAAGGGAGCGATGCTTAGTCAAGCCAATCTGCTGGCGAATGTTCTGCAGGTGCAGCAAGTGGCTAAGCCAGCATTAGGTCAGGTGCATGGGCAAGGTTACGTGATGTTCGCCGCCTTGCCGCTGTATCATGTGTTTGCTTTGACTATTTGCGGCTTGTTCGGTCTGTATGCCGGGATGCGTATTGTATTAGTTATGAATCCCCGTGACTTAAACAGTGTGTGTAAAGCCTGGGCCGCGCGTCCGCCTCACATTGTGCCGGCCGTCAATACCTTATTTAACGCGTTAGGGCATTATCAGGCGTTTCAAGGCATGCCGTTTTCACAATTGCGCTTATGTCTGGCCGGCGGTGCGGCTTTGCAAAGTAAGGTGGCGGCTCACTGGCTGGAGCTGACAGGAAAAGCCTTGATTGAGGGCTATGGCTTAACTGAAACATCACCCGTGGTGGCGGTGAATAACACCGACTCTACAGACTATAGCGGTACTATCGGCTTTCCTTTGCCCTCAACGGATGTCATGCTGGTTGACGAGCAAGAACAAGAAGTGCCGCTTGGCGAGCAGGGTGAGCTGGTAGTGCAAGGGCCACAGGTCATGTCGGCGTATTGGCAACAAACAGAATGTGCCCAAGACGTATTCACCGCACAGGGTTATTTTAAAACGGGTGATATCGGTGTCATGGATACCTTGGGGCGTATACGTATCGTAGACCGCAAGAAAGACATGATTTTAGTGTCTGGCTTTAACGTGTACCCTAACGAGGTGGAGGATGTTTTGGTCAGCCACCCCGGAGTGCTGGAAGCGGCGGCAGTAGGTGTGCCTGATGAGCAAACGGGGGAAGCCATTAAGGTTTTTGTAGTGTTGCGTGACCCGCAGCTGAAAGAGGCCGACTTGCGTGCCTGGTGCCGTGAGCGTTTGACTGGCTATAAACGTCCACGACACTATGAGTTCCGTCAGGAATTGCCCAAAAGCAATGTAGGCAAAATATTGCGACGAGTCTTGCGTGATGAGGCCGCTGTAGCGGCCGTCCCGCCGACGACTTAATTAGCCTTTTTGCTGTAGGTAAGGTTTAAGCATGCCGTGTAAGTGTGGGGCTAGCGCCGTATTGGCTGCATATAAATAGCCCTTGCTTGGCCAAGGGTCGCGTTCATACAAGTCAGCGCAGATACCTTGTGCTTCACGCACAAGCAAGGTGCCAGCGGCCACATCCCAAGGTGCCAGTCCCATTTCCCAGTAACCGTCGAAACGGCCACATGCAACCCAAGCCAGATCGAGTGCGGCAGCGCCCAATCGTCTAATGCCACGTGTTTGTAGCAAGGCTTGTTCTAGGCCTGGCATGTATTGATCGCTGAAGCTGAAGTCGCGAAAAGGCAAGCCGGTGGCAAGTAGGCTGTCGGCAAGTTGCTGGCTGGCAGAGCACTGTATGCGTGAGCCGTTGAGCCAAGCGCCCAGGCCGTAGACAGCGGTAAAGAGCTCGTTACGACATGGGTCGTAGACGACCCCTATGATGGGGGTATCCTCGCTGAGTGTGGTTTGGTCCAGGACTGTGCCGGCTGGCGCGACCAAGGCAATCGAAACAGCGTAGTGGGGGATGCCGTGTAAAAAATTGGTCGTGCCATCGAGTGGATCGATAATCCAGTTGGCCAGCTCTTTGCGTTGTTCACCACCTTCTTCCGCGATGATGCCGATATCGGGACAGCGCTCCTGGAGCAAGGCAACGCAGGCTTGTTCTGCCTCTCGGTCGGCTTGCGAGACGAGGTCGTTGCGCATTTTTGTGTCGATAATCAATTCGTTGCGCCTGCTGGCATAGCTTTGCAGTACGGACGCGGCAGCGTGTGCAGCCGTGACGGCAGCTTCTAGGTAGTCGCTTAAGGGTATGCGGGATAACGGCATGAGACAGACTCGATTAAAATATAGGTCAGCCCTTATTGTAGGTGACTCCTGTGACAGGCAAAAAAAGCCTGAAAATGTAGTGTTATGACTCTTGCTATATATCCTTTAAAACCGGCCAAGCTTGCTTTTAACGACAGGGGCTTGCCTGTAAGTGCTGAGTATGGCGACGTGTACCACGCTCAGGCTGGTGCGCTGGCTCAAGCTGATTATGTGTTTTTACGCGGTAATGGTCTGCCTGAGCGTTGGCGGGGGCGCAAGGCCTTCACCGTGTGTGAGTCAGGGTTTGGTCAGGGAGCTACGTTCTTAGCTTGTTGGCAAGCTTGGCGCCTGGATCCTCAGCGCAGCGAGCGGCTGCATTTCATTTCTTTCGAAGCACATCCTTTTCGTTTAGCGGATCTTGCGCAGTTACATGCACGACTGCCAGAAGACGTGCAGGATATTGCTGCTGAGCTACGCGCACAGTGGCCGGTTTTGACCCCCGGTATACACAGATTGGATTTGGCGCAAGGGCGCTTGAGTCTGACCTTGATTTTGGGCCCGATTGAGCACTATGTGCGCGAGGTACAAGCTTGCGTTGACGCATTTTTTTTGGATGGTTTTGCACCGCGCCTCAATCCAGACATGTGGTCGCGCACGATTTTTTCACAGTTTGTAAGGTTGGCTGCGCCCGGTGCCACGGCCGCGACATGGTGCAGTGCCAGTCAGGTACGTAAAAATCTTGAGGCCGCTGGGTTTCAAGTGGAACGAGTGCCTGGTTTTGGCAGGAAGCGTGAAATGAGTGTGGCGCGTTTACGCCCTCATTTAGGCAGGAATAAGGATGTGCTCACTCCGAATGCGCATACGGTTATAATTGGGGGTGGTCTAGCTGGCGCAACGATGGCGTACGCACTGAGCTTACGCGGGCACGCTGTGCAAGTTTTTGACCCGGAGTTTACCCATGGTGCAGAGACGACGCATCATGGTCATGCTTTAGCGGCTTTGTCGCCTGTGTTTGCGATGGATGATGCACCCATAGCGCGGTTAAGCCGGGCGGGCTTGTTGCGAGCCCGCAGTCGCTGGCGCAGTTTTTCGGACGATGCTCGCCCATACGAATGCGGTACCTTAGTGCTCAGCCCAGACTCGGGCGATGCTCTACGTACTCAGCAGGCATTGGAGCGCTTAGAGTTTCCGTCTGAGTGGGTAAGCTGGCGGCAGCAGGAAGAACACGGCTCTTGGGCAACATTGCCTGTCGCCCAGGGTCTGTATTTTCCTATGGGAATGTTGATCAGGCCCGTTGCCTTGCTACGAGCTCTGTATGCGTCGAGTTTGATCAGCATGAATACCGCTAGGGTAGCAAGTATTGTGCCTAGTGTTTGTGGGGGGTATCGCTTAATGGATGCCCAGGGACGGTGCCTGACAGTCGCCCAGCATGTTGTGGTGGCCACAGCGGGGGCGATACCGCATATGGTTCAGGGGCTGCTTAATCTCGCAGACGCGCCGCGCTTGCAAGCTATCCGGCATTTGGCCGGACAGGTGAGCTATGCACAACGAGAGCAGGGTGTGTCAGATTACCCGCATATCGTGAGTGGAAATGGGTACGTTTTGCCAGCTGGCGAACAATTTCAGGTGTTGGGCAGCACCTATCAAGAAGAGGGGAAGGCAGTATGTTCTATTGCAGGTCACAGGGAAAACCAAGCCAAAGCCAGAAGTATGTTCCAACATACCTCCCGCTTGTGGCTGCAGGCCGACCAATTTGGTGGCTGGGCCGGCTGGAGGGCTGCTATGTGTGATCACTTGCCTGTGGCAGGGGCCATACCAGGGCATCCGAATGTTTGGCTGGCGGGTGCCTACGGATCTCGAGGCTTAAGCTGGAGCATGCTGCTAGCGGATTACTACGCTGCCCGACAATTCGGTGAGCCTTCTCCTTTGGAAAGGCGCCTGGAAAAAGCGCTTTTACCGCGCTAAAAGGCGTTTTTTCAGTGAAAAGCCTGATTTTTTAATCTAAGATTTTCTTTTGTGGCGCAAATACGTCAAAATAGTGGCCTTGTTTAGTTTTATGGGCATGGCCCTGGGGAACGCACTGTGCCGTCCAAAATTTTTTCAGACGACGTGACGCAATTGTATAACCATATTAGTTTGATCAATACCAAATCGGCCTGTGTCGATTTTTCGTTCGTAGAAACAGACTTTGCCTTGCGCGTGGAAGCACATGCGCCGGGCGTATTTCGTTTGCGTGTTATGGCAGCGAGCAAGCTCGATAATGAAAAGCTGAGCACGCGCGGCAAAATACATCAGCAAATGCTTCTGGCGCGTGAAGAGGCCGTGAGCGAAATGGAACTGGCAAGTCTGCCAGACGATGTGGGTTGGTCTTTAGCGCAGGGTGAAACTACCCTGACGCTGTACAAGAGTCCTTTTCGCTTAGAACTTAAGCGTAATGATGAACTGATCTGGCAAAGTGTGCCTGATGGTTTACAGCATACTGCCCAAACCGGTTGGGAATTCAGTAGCCAACTGGATGAGGAGGATGCTCTTTACGGTTTGGGTGATACGCAGCAAGAGCTCGATCGCCGTGCGGAGCATTTGCGCTCCTCTGAGCAAGCGCGTTTACCTTTGCTGTGGAGTACGCAAGGTTGGGGGGTGTATGTCAATACTTTCCAGCCGATAAGCTACGACCTGGGTAAGCAGCAGCATGATCGCTTAGCACTGACCGTCCAAGACACGCAATTGGATCTATTTTTATTTTTTGGCGATCCAAGCGAAATTATTAACCAATACTCTGCGTTAACCGGGCGTGCCGGCCAGTCAGGCCTAGCGCCGATGGGCTTATGGTTTGAGGCGGGTATCGATCAGAATGCTGATCAGATTCGTGCTCACCTAGACGACTTGCAAGAGCATGGCGTGTTTCTGGATGTGCTGGATCTAGGGGTCAAAGATGCCTACAGTTTCCAAGCGGACAAGCCTTTGCTAGATTGGGATGCAGACCGTCTTGAGCACCCTAAGGCATTTAGCGATAGGCGCTTTGAGTTACAGGTGGCCGCAGCCGGACGTCCCATTGTATTAGCCGATACTGAGCTGTTCGAAGAGTGGGAGGACCGGGCCTGGTTATTGATGAATGACGAGGATGGGTGTGCGTATCAGCATCCAGGCGATGAGTTTACCCAGAATCGTGCTTTCGGTTTGCTGGACTTAACTCATAAAGACGTGATGCGCATGTGGTCCGAGCGCCAGCGCCAGTTGTTTGATGATGGCGTGGCATATGCGTATTGCGATGCCGATTTTATGATTCCAGACGGGGTGACGGCGCGTGGTGGTGAAACAGGTGAATTGCTACGCACTATCTATCCGATCTTGGCGCGACAGGCTTTGTTCGATGCGTATGCGGGTCACAAAACACCGCAGGAAGGGCTGGTTATCAGTACTAACCTGTTTCCGTCTGCGCAACGTTTTGCTTGGCAGCAAGGCCCACGTGTGGAAAACACCTGGGACGGCTTAGAGCGTAGTTTAAAAAGTGCCTTGGCCGTAGGAAATAGTGGTGTACCGGTACAAGTGCATCGTTTAGGTAATGCGCTAGCGCCTACCGAATCCATGACGCCTGAGCTTTATTTGCGCTGGCTGGCTCAGGTGGTTTTTTCGGCTAATTTCTCCTTTCAAAGCGCAGCCGCTTTATTGCCCTCAGCATTTGATGCGGATACTCGTGCGCTGATTGAGCACTGGTTGCAGTGGCGTTTTCGTCTTATTCCCTATGTGCTGGGGATTATCGAAGACGCAGTGCGTACAGGGTTGCCGGTGCAGCGTTCTATGGCACAAGCCTTTCCTGCTGACGAACAGGCACGCCTGTGGGATACGCAGTACCTATTAGGCCCCGCACTGTTGGTAGCCCCCGTCTTGCAGCCCGGTACGCTTACCCGTGTGTATTTACCGGCTGGAGAAGCTTGGTGGGATATGAGCACGGGCTGGCGCTACGAGGGGGGCACGGTGCTGGAGCTGGAGGTAGGGCTAGACAGTATTCCCGTCTTTGGGCGTGAAGGGCACATGTTGTCACTAGGACCGCAGGCGCAACATATTAGCGAGTTCAATTCGGCTCGCCTATTAGATGAGGTCTGGATGTTTGGCATGCCCGAGCATAATCCTGTGGTCATGAGAAATAAAATTCGTGTGATGCAGATGCAGGGCTCTAGCTATATCAAGGGCCTGGAGGGCTTGAAAATTCTGCCTTCCGAGGGTCTGGAAGTGAAGCGTCGTGGTGCTGAGGTGCGTATCTCACGAGCACGCTAAGCTTTTTTAATAAAAATTGCCAATAACGCTGGTAATTGCTATTAAAACTTTGCTATACTTATCGACCTGTCCACAAGGTTCTTTTGGTGGGCAGGTTGAAAGGGCAGCTGAGTAGTTTTTGTTGTTGTCATTGAGTTGAAAAAATATCTTGACTCAACAATTAAAAGCATGTCATAATTTCATCTTTCGGTTGCGGGTCGTTAGCTCAGTCGGTAGAGCAGCGGACTTTTAATCCGTTGGTCGCGCGTTCGAGTCGCGCACGACCCACCAAAAACTGAAAGAAATCAAAGAGTTAGGCCGCTAATTAAGCGGCCTTTTTCTTTTTCGTCTCGCTTAAAAAGCGCAGCTGCTTCTTGCCACAGCGCATATCCCCGTTTCTTTGCGATGTATCTTCCTTTCGGTTTTTGTGCCTATTGATCAGAGGCTGCAAAAATCGACATAAGCTTGAAAGCACACATCAATTCATTGACTAGACCACAATTTTTGTGGGGCTGTGGCACAATTTAAGATTGATTATTGCCTAATTCTTTATTGTCTATGCCTTACATACATATTTTAGTTAATAAGCCTCACGTTAATGAGGTGAAGGCACGCCTGATGCATGCTGTCAGTGGAGCTCTCACCCAAAGCATGGGGGCGCCTTTGAGCTCAATACGTGTGAATATTTTGCCTTTAGGTAGCCATGACACGATGGTGGCCGGTGTAATTGGGCCTGAAATAGTGGAAGTGCATATTTACTGGATCGCCGGTCGCACTGTTGAGCAAAAAGAAGCGGCGCTCATGGCGGTGAATCAGGCAGTACACGAGACGCTTGATGTGCCTGCCGACTTGTGCCGTACCGTGATTCACGAGATACCGACGACCGATTTGGGCGTGGCCGGTGGTATAAGCGCCAAGAGGGCGGGTCGTTAAAGAAGTGTGAGGCTATTTTTTTGAGTGAACAAATTCAAGTCAGAACGATAATCACCAGCTTGATGCTGGTGATTTTGTTGGGGGCCCTGGATCAGACCATTATCTCGGTATCCCTGCCTATTATGGCAGCGGAGCTACAGGGGGTTGAGCTATTGGCTTGGGTCGTATCAGGGTATCTGATTGCTATGGCGGTGGCGACCCCTGTTTATGGCAAGCTAGGCGATATATATGGGCGTCGCAGTGTGTTGAGCAGCGCGATTGTATTGTTTTTGGCCGCCTCGGTGCTGTGTGCCTTGGCGCCGAGCATGCCCATATTAGTGGCGGCACGGATTTTGCAAGGGCTGGGCGGTGGTGGTTTGATATCGGTGGCGCAAGCCGCCATATCAGATGTGGTTGCCCCTCGAGAGCGCGGTCGTTATCAGGCGTATATTAGTGGTGCTTTTGCAGTGGCTAGTGTGGCCGGGCCTGTCTTGGGCGGTGTGCTGACCAGTTACCTGTCCTGGCGTTGGATATTCTGGATTAATTTGCCCTTAGGTATACCGGCCTTGATCTTGAGTCGACGAGCGCTGGCGCAGCTTAATCGTCCTTCAGTGCGACGTAAGGTGGATTATTTCGGGGCAGGTCTGTTAAGTGCTGGTTTAACGGGTTTGCTATTGGCGATTACGCGTCTGGGGCAAGGCATCGCCCTGACTGAGCGCAGTAGCCTCATATTATTTGGTCTGGCGCTTGTGCTGTTATTAGGTTTTGTTGTGCATGCGACACGTACGCAAGAACCCATCATACCTTTGGACTTATTCCGTATTCGTACAGTGGTGGTCTCTTGCGCTTTGCTGGTGCTGGTTCTGTTTCAGTTAGTAGCTCTAACAGTGTTGATTCCACTGGAGTTGCAAATGCTCACCGATATGGGGCCTGGTGGCGCAGCCTGGCGCGTTATTGCCTTATCCTTAGCGATTCCTGCCGGCGCGTATGTGGGTGGTCGTTTGATGAGCCAGCGAGGCAGGTATAAATACATACAGCTTGCGGGAGCTTTATTAGTGCCGTTCGCCTTATTTGCTTTTTCTATGTTCAGCACGGCTGATTTGCTGACTAGCAGTGCTTGTCTGGCGGTATTGGGTGTTGGCTTAGGGCTGCAGCTCCCGACAGCGACTGTGGCGATACAAAATGCGGTACCGGCAAAACACTTGGGTGTGGCCACTGGTGTGGCCGCATTTTCGCGCTCCTTGGGCTCAGCGATGGGAGCGGCCGTCCTAATGGCTATTTTGTTGTTGTACCTGAGCCAAGCTGGCAGCGCGTTGGATCAAATGAGTGCGGCACAGATGATCCGGGCCTTGGTAGACGATGCGGCTAACTATACAGGGCATACAGATCTGGGCGCACTACGACGGATTAGCGCTACGGCTTTTGAAAAGGTGTATCTCTGGCAAGCGGCCTTGGCCTGGATCTCGGTGGCACTTTGTCTGTACCTAAAAAATGAGGCCTTAGACTGTCGGGCGCCTACCCATTTACAGCCAGCCAAGCATAATTAGCAGGATTAATCAGGCCTGATTGATATCTGAGGATGTCTGTAGGGTCTGAGTGCCTTAGACTTTTTTCTTATAAAAACATTCTTCTTAGAAGTTTCTGCTTGCGGCTAAATTGCTATATGCTATTTTTTTCGCTCAAGTTTACTTCTTATTACTTTACTTCCTAAGGAAGAGGGTTGCAGCGCGGTGATTCACCTAGAACATATTTCTAAAACGTATGACTCTAAAGGGCGTATAACGCACGCTCTGGATGATGTCGAGCTCGCTATTCGTAAGGGTGAGGTATTTGGCATCATCGGGCGCTCGGGTGCCGGTAAGAGCACATTAATACGTATGCTTAACTTGCTGGAGGCGCCAAGCAGCGGAAAGGTTTGGGTCGCTGGGCAAGACATCACCGCATTAAGTCGAACAGAGCTCTATGCGTTCCGTCAAAAGGTGGGTATGGTTTTTCAGCACTTCAATTTGCTCAATGCGCGCACAGTGCTGGATAACGTGTGTTTCCCTCTGCGGCTAGCTAAAGTGTCCTTGTCTGAGCGGCGTGCTCGGGCGTTTGAGATGCTTGAGCTGGTGGGCTTGAGCGAACATGCGCATAAATACCCGCGTCAGTTGTCCGGTGGGCAGCAGCAGCGTGTAGGCATAGCGCGAGCGCTAGCGAATCGGCCAGAGTTGCTGTTGTGTGACGAAGCGACCTCCGCGCTGGATCCGGAAACGACTCAATCCATCCTTCGACTGCTGCGCAATATTAATCAAGAACTGGGCATTACCATTGTGTTAATCACGCACGGCATGGATGTGATACGTAGTGTCTGTGACCGAGTGGCCGTGATTGATGCAGGTAAAATCGTAGAGTTAGGGGAAGTTGTGGATGTGTTTTTGCATCCAAGCCACCCTGTTACGCAGTCCTTGCTAAACGAAAGCGGCGTTGATGCAGATGGTTGGAAGGCCTTAGCTGAGCAGGCTCAGGGACGTTTATTGCGTTTGAGTTTTCGTGGCGCTGCCAGTCTGCAGCCCATACTAAGTAGGATCACGCGCGAACTGGATCTGGATGTGAGCATTTTGCAAGGGGCTGTGAGCCGCATAAAAGATGAGCCTTATGGCCAGTTGGTGTTGGCTGTACAAGGCTCTCCAGACAAGTTGCATGGCTTGAACACCATGCTCAGTCAGGCAAATATCGATGTGGAGTTACTACGCGCATGAGTTGGCAAGCGTTTCGTGCCAGTTGGATAGACATGGACTGGCTTTTGATTTGGCAGGCTTCGGTTGAAACCTTAATGATGACAGGGTGGTCGTTGATTTTTACGGTCGTCATAGGTTTGCCACTGGGTGTGCTGTTATTTTTAACCAGCCCACAACAAATACTGGCGCACAAAGGCTTTTATCAAGCTCTGTCCTTGGTGGTAAACGTGCTGCGTTCGGTACCGTTTTTAATTTTACTAATTGTCATGATCCCCTTAACTCGCGTTTTGATGGGGACAGCTTTAGGCGTGCAAGGCACTATTCCGCCGTTGGTAGTAAGTGCCGCGCCTTTTTTTGGGCGCTTGGTAGAAAACGTGCTGCGTGAACTGGACCCAGGAGTAGGAGAAGCCTGTCGTGCTATGGGAGCCAATCCTAGGCAGACGGTAGTGTGGGCCTTATTGCCCGAGGCCATGAGTGGCATCGCTGCGGCGATGGTGGTCACGGCAATTACCCTGGTGGGCTATTCCGCCATGTCTGGGGTTATTGGCGGAGGCGGCTTGGGCGATTTGGCCATGCGTTACGGTTATCAGCGCTTTCAAACCGATATTACTGTTGCCACAGTGGTGGTGCTGGTGATTTTGGTGCAAATCATGCAGCTTGCAGGTGATTATCTAGTGGCTCGCCTGAGCCGGAAATAATGGTGTGGGTCGAGTAGGCCTGCTTACTTTTTGTGGAGTTTGGTATGTTATTTAAAAAAATTATTCCAGTCCTTAGTCTGGCGCTCGCGAGCAGCGTGTTTGGTACTGCTCAAGCGGAAAAACTGTCCGTTGCCGCAACACCAGTGCCGCACGCCGAACTGTTAGAGTTGGTTAAGCCTGAGCTGGCTAAAGACGGGTTAGAGCTGGATGTCTTGGTGTTTACCGATTATGTGCAGCCTAACTTACAGGTGGCTGAAGGCAAAGTGGATGCCAACTTTTTTCAGCATAAGCCTTATTTGAATAAGTTTAATGCTGAGCGTAAAACTGACTTAGTGTCGGTGGCACAAATTCATGTAGAGCCTTTTGGCGTTTATTCCAGCAAAATTAAAAATCTGGATGAGCTGAAAGAAGGTGCAGTGGTGGCTATCCCCAATGATGCCTCCAATGGCGCGCGCGCCTTGCTGTTATTGCAAAGTGCGGGAATTATCAAATTGAAAGACCCCAGCAATATTTTGGCCACAGCGCGTGATGTCGTTGAAAACCCCAAAAAATTGAAGTTTAAGGAGTTGGAAGCGGCTACCTTGCCACGCGTATTGCCTGATGTCGATGTTGCTTTGATTAATACCAACTATGCGCTGGAGGCAGGATTTAACCCTAGCGAAGATGCACTGCTGATAGAAGGTGTTGATTCACCTTATGCCAACCTACTGGTTACTCGCGCGGATGCGGAGCAAGATGCTCGTATCGCTAAGCTGGTGAAAGCCTTGCAAAGCGATGCCGTGCGTGAGTTCATCAAAGAGAAATACAAAGGTGCTGTCGTACCCGCTTTTGATTAAATTGCGTTAGGGTAGGCAGACAAGCGGCTTCAGTGGTGGATTATTCTGGCACTGAAGCCGTTTTTTTTTAACGATTCACAAATAATGTGCGGGTAGCCACGACGCGTTCTGAGTCAGTGGGTTTGATGCGTATCGTAATCTGGCGTGGTGTGAAGCCTGCGGGAAGCTCAGTCTCACCTTGCACGTATTCGTAACGCTCCACGTTGAACTGTTCTATGGGGGCGAGTTCTATTGTGGCGCTGCGGCCATTCGTGTAACGACCTGCCGCTACCAGTTCGATTTTCCCTGTAAAGGCAGTTGTTTTGCCTTTGTCCTGCATAATCAGTAATGAGTAGCTAAGCAGGCCTTCGTCAACAGTAAAATCGCCTGCGCGTATGCCTGGCGAGGTGCCTCGCGGATCAGGAGGCATGGCATCGGCGAACAGGGCCAGGTCAGCTTGCAATTGGCGGCGCTCGGCTTGCAGGCTTTGCACTTCTTTGTGTAAAGACTCTTTAGCGCTCTGCGCGTCTTCAAACTGACGCGTCGTGTGAGTCAGATCGGTTTGCAGGCGTTGTTTATCGTTATTGGCGCTATTTAAATCGAAATGTAATTGTTCTGATTGCTCTGCTGTCAGCCGGGTGGGGCCATAGCTGGTTTGCAGGAACAATAAACCACCTGCACCTAGAGCGATGCCAGTTAAGATAAGCACTAACCAGCGTGGAATACGCCGTTTGCGGCGAGCATATCCGTAGGCGGTGGGTTTGAATACGGGGCGTTTTGAACCAAGCATAGGGACAAGTATTCCTGTCAGGCAGTCTGGAACTTAGGATTCCGGTTTACAAAATCAGACAGCTTAATCGGCAAAACTCTGTTTTGGTGCGCTAGCCAGGGCTTGTTGCCGAATGTAGGGTTTAGATACGGGCTATCAGTGTAACGTGGGCATCACAAAGTTTCCAAGTGGCGTTCGAGTTGTGCCAAGCGCTCAGGTGTGCCGATGTCCATCCACACACCTGTATGTAGCCGTGCCTGTACGTGTTGCTGTCCGATAGCTTGATGCAATAGTGTAGCCATTTTTATGCTTTGTTCAGGGACTAGCTGATTGAACAGACGCGGATCGTACACGCCTATACCGCTAAATGTATAGCGCTGGGATGACGAAGTAGGCTGTTCCTGTATATAAGGCATATGCGGCGCTAGGTTGAAATCCCCCTTGGGGTGGTGCTCTGGATTGGGAACGAGCACGAGCTGAGCCATATCATCGGGTGCGAGTTCGTTTGCCATGGTGTGAGCCTGTGCTGCATCCCAGTCTGTCCATACGTCGGCATTGATCACAAGAAAACGCTGATTTTGAAAAAAAGGGAGCGCTTTGGCAATCCCGCCTGCGGTTTCTAAGGCCGGGTTTTCGGCCGAGTAATGCAAGGATGCTCCCCATTGGCTGCCATCGCCTAACTGCGCTTCGATCTGTTGACCTAGCCAAGCGTGGTTAATCATGATTTGCTTTATGCCTGCAGCAAGCAGTTTTTGAATATTCCAGACAATCAGAGCTTGTCCACCGGCTTCTAGCAGTGGTTTGGGGCGAGAGTCGGTCAGGGGGCGCATGCGCTCCCCTCTACCGGCCGCCAGTATCATGGCGCGCATTACAGAGTGATTCCTAGTACTGTTTGACGACCTTCGATTTTATCCAGCACCTTCAAGATAGGGCTCAGGCTTTGGTAACGGCTCGCAACCTGACGTGCATAGGCAAGCAAACGAGGGATATGATCCAGGTAGTGATGCTTGTTATCGCGTAATGAGAGGCGAGCAAAGACACCCAATATGCGCAGGTTGCGCTGCAGACTCATCCATTCATATTGCTGATGAAACACAGCAAAGTCATCGGGTACATTCAAGCCAGCGGCAAAGGCGGCTTGCCAATAGCGAATCGCCCAGTCTAGTTGTTGGGCTTCATCCCACGTGTGGCGAGCATCCATAACCAGCGAGGCAACATCATAGCTAATCGGCCCTAACACCGCATCTTGATAGTCGATCAGGCTTGGCTCACTTTGTCCGGGTAAGGGGAGCATCAGATTAGGGCTGTGAAAGTCGCGCAGCACCATTACCTTGGCTTCTTGCGCGTTGTAGTGGGTCAGTGTGTCAAAGCACGCGAGTAGCTGCTGCATTTCGCTAGGGCTCAACTGGATTTGAGCGTATTTGTCTAGGTACCACTCTGGAAACACCTGTAACTCTTCCAGAAGTTTTTCTTGATCGTAGACCGCTAGCCCTTCTGTATTGGCGGTTTGCACTTTTACCAGTACTTCCAGTGTGCGTCGATACAGTTGGTCGATATCTGTCTGATTTAGTTGCCCCTGTAAGGCGTGGTAAAAATTATCCTTGCCCAAGTCAGACATCAGGATAAAACCTTGTTCGGCATCGGCTGCTTTGATTTCAGGTACCTGTAACTGCGCATCCTGCAGCCTTTGGGTGATTTGCAAAAAAGAGGCGATATTTTCCTGAGGGGGGGGCGCGTCCATGACGACAAGCGTGGTTTCACCGCTATGAATACGAAAATAGCGACGAAAACTGGCATCGCTAGAGGCGGGCTGCAGTGAGTTTAGGTCAAGCTTGTGCGTATCTTGTAAAGAGGTGAGCCAATTGATCAACTGTGCGTAGCGTGGATCGTGGGTAGTGGCAAGGGAGTCTGACATGGGCAATATAAATAAGACGAAAACAGGATTAATTTTATATGTGTCGCTACAGGGCGAGCTTAACTATAATACTGGGTCGTTGTCTTAATCGCAGTAGTCTTATGCAAATAATGAGGTATACAAACCTGGAGGCGCATTTGTAGTGCGAGTTACCGCTTGGGCTTTTTCGTTATGGGTAGTGGCTAGCAGCTCCGTGTGGGCGAGCGAGCCGGACGCTACGCGTCCTGCGCTATATGTATCCCCTCAGCTTTCCGTTCGTCCTATGGCCGAGGAAGACATGACGGTTTACCTAATCGGCGATCAAATGGAAGCTACTGACGATGGTAAAATGCGTATTCTTGGCCAAGCGCAGGTTCGGCGTATCGATTCGGTGGTAAAAGGCGACCAGATCGATTACGATCGCGAGACTGGCGAGGTAGTCGTCACTGGTAATGGCTTGATTATGCGTGATGGGTCTATCTCGTATAGCCCAAGTTTTCGTTATAACCTGGATGCGGAAACTGGCACTATGCAGGCGCCACGCTTCTGGCTAGGTGACAGCGGCGGAGCAGGTGTTGCCAGCGAGGCAGAATTGCTAAGCCGTAACCATACGCGCTTACAGTCTGTGGTGTATTCAGGCTGTCCATGTCCTGAGCCTGCCTGGTATATCAAGTCTCCCACACTGGATCTGTATTCAGCGGAAAACGAAGGTGTGGCTAAGCACGGGGTTTTGTATTTCAAGGGTGTGCCCTTGTTGTATTCGCCCTATCTCAGTTTTCCGATACGCAAAGAGCGCAAGTCAGGATTTTTGATGCCTACCTATGGCATGACAACGCGTAGCGGGCTGGATATTTCTATTCCTTATTATTTAAACTTGGCACCTAATTACGATGCCACCTTGACGCCTAGATTCTTGGCTAAGCGTGGCTTAATGCTGGGCGGAGAATTCCGTTATTTGGGTCGTGGTTATAACGCTGAGCTGAACGGCACCTATCTTGCCCGTGACAAAGAGCGCGATTTCGCCCGCTGGTTTACGATGGCTAAGTTTAATCAGCGATTAGGTGCGGGTTTTTCCTGGAGCGCAGATATGCGCCGGGTTTCCGATGATGATTATTTTCGTGATTTCAGCAGTTTTGGCCTGAACGATGCCACAGTACAGGACTTAACCAGTACGGTTGGCCTGGCGTGGGGCGGATCTAAATATGTTTCTGCATCGGTACGCGCCTATAAATATCAAACCTTGCAGGATGCAACATCGTCCTACCGCACTCCTCAGTATGATCGTCTTCCTGAGTTCAGGGTCAATGCTAGGCACTATGACTGGGGTGGTTTTGACCTAGTTAGCGAGAATACGGCAACACGCTTTCGTATGCCGTTTTACTCAGGCCGGTATACCGAGTTTGATCGCTGGCGTAGCCAGCGGCGGGTGCCGGACGGCAGCCGTTTAAGCTCGTACACGACACTGTCTTACCCTGTCGTGCGTTCAGGCTGGTATGTGACACCTAAGGCGGGTTTACATATGAGCCATTATGAAACAGAGTGGCATGCGCACGCTTTGCCGCAGTTTGCGCGACGAGCCAAGCAGGCCAGTCGGGTGTTGCCGATATTCTCGCTGGACTCGGGCATGACCTTTGAGCGCGATACCCGTCTTTTTGGAAATGCGTCGATCCAGACGCTGGAGCCGCGTCTCTATTATCTTTACGTGCCCTATCGTGATCAAAATGACTTGCCCAATTTTGATACGAGCTTAAGCAGTTTTAACTTTGCCCAAGCATTTAGTGAAAATATTTACTCGGGTGGTTGGGATCGTATTTCGGACGCTAACCAGTTAAGCTTGGGGCTTACCACGCGCTGGTTGGATGCTGATACGGGCTTTGAGCGTTTGGTTTTGCAAGCAGCACAGCGTTTGTATTTCTCAGATCAACGCGTCACCTTGCCTGGGCGTGATGCACGCACAGATACTCGTTCTGATTATTTGCTTGGGGCGTATGCGGCGTTAACGAATACTTTTTCAGTCAATTTTGATGCCCAGTTCAATCCAGAAGATAGACAGCGCAATCGCATGACAACCGGTGTACGCTGGCGCCCGCAGCGTTTGGCAACATTGGCGGCGAACTATCGCTATGAACGTGACCCAGATGCAGTTCTTTATCGGCGCACATTTTATCCTGATAAGACCAAAGAAAGCGTGTCTCTGACTGCGCAGTGGCCTTTGCATAATAAATTATATGCTGTAGGGCGTTATGATTACTCCTTACAGGAGAGTCGCAGTACCCAGTCTATTTTAGGCTTGGAATATAAGGGAGATTGTTGTTGGGTGGGTAGAGTGGTCGTACAGCGCTACGCCATTTCAGCCAAAGACACCAATCAGGCAATATTCTTCCAGTTAGAGTTATCTGGTCTAGGCGGCATAGGCAATGATCCGATGCGCTTGTTGCGCGATCGTGTGGTGGGTTATCAGCCCGTCACAACATCAACACCAGAAAAAACGACCTTTGAGAGGTATGAGTAAAATGCGTTTCAGTTTGAAAACCGCTGTATTGGCTTTGAGTCTGAGCTCAGTGCTCGGCATGATCTCTATGGCTCAGGCACAGCAAACGGGGCAGTCTGAGTCGGCGAATATGAACTTCGTGGATGGTATTGCGGCTGTGGTCAATGACGATGTGATCACTTTGCGCCAGGTTGAGGCCCAGTTGCAGCCGCTGGTGAAACAGCTGACACAGCAGCAAGTGCCTATGCCGGACATGGATACGATGCGACGTCAGGTCTTGCAGCGCATGATTATGGAGCATCTGGAGCAGCAAGAAGCGCGTTCCTTAGGGATACGGGTGGGTGATGCCGAAGTTCTGGAAGCTTTGCAACACATCGCGCAGCGTAATAATTTTAGCGAGCAGCAGTTACGCGCTGAGGTTGAACGCAATGGCGTGCAGTGGGACGATTATTTATTGAATTTGCGTCAGGAAATTCTGCTGGATCAATTACGTATGCGCGTGGTCGATAGCTCTATTCATATTAGCGATAGTGATATTGACGCGTTTTTGCGCACTGAAGGTAAACAGCAAGGTATCGCAGGACTGAGCGGTGCAGCAGGGCCAGCGCCGAGCACTGAATTGGCTTTAGCGCAAATTTTATTGCGTGTGCCTGAAAGTGCCTCCGCGGCTGAAGAGCAGGCAATACGTAAAAAGGCTGAGCAGATCCTCGCTCAGTTGCGTGGCGGTGCTGACTTTGCCGGACTGGCTGTCGCCCAGTCAGAAGGTCAGGAAGCTCTGCGTGGTGGCGTACTGGGCGCGCGCGCGCCCGATGAGTGGCCAGACTTGTTTGTGCAAGCTACACGCAGCCTAGCGCCCGGCCAGGTGTCCGACTTGTTGCGTAGCGGTCAGGGATATCATATTTTGAAAGTGCTGGATCAGTCGGGAGCAAGCCATGCAGAGCCGCGCTATGCTGACCGCCAGCCTGAGCCGCAGTCAGAGCAGTCTATGATGGTTACACAAACGCATGCTCGCCATATTCTGGTGAAACTGTCCCAAGTTATGGACGATGCCCAGGCCGAGCAGCGTATTCGCCAATTGCAAGATAGAATCCGTCTGGGTGAGAGCTTTGAAGATATGGCGAAACGTTATTCGGAAGACAGCTCAGCGCCCCAAGGGGGCGATCTAGGCTGGCTGTCGCCGGGTGAAACCGTACCAGCGTTTGAGCAGGCCATGGATCGCTTGCAAGAAGGTGCTATTAGTGAGCCGGTAAAAAGCCAGTTTGGTTGGCATCTAATTCAGGTGATTGAGCGCCGTACACGCAATATGGAAAATGAGTTCCGTCGTGGTCAGGCCCGTCAGGTACTGTTTCAGCGTCGTGCAGAGCCAGCCTTTGAAGATTGGTTAAATGGCGTGCGTGGCCGAGCGTATATTGATAATCGGCTGGAAACAGCTAGTAGTGCAGATTAAACGGAATTTCGTATGGCTCAACATATGGCCCGTAAGCGTTTTGGGCAGCATTTTTTAGTAGACGAAGCCGTTATTGATGCGATTGTGCGGGCGATAGACCCGCAGTCTGGCGATAATATGGTGGAAATCGGTCCAGGCTTGTCGGCGCTGACAGCACCTTTGGTGCAACAGCTTCGTAGTTTAAAAGTCGTGGAAATAGATCGTGATCTGGCCGCGCGTTTACGTAAACAGTATCCGGCTGAGAAGTTAGAGCTGATTGAGGCCGATGCGCTAGAGGTGGATTTTGCAGCCTTGGGGCCGCGACTTCGTGTAGTGGGAAATCTGCCCTATAACATTTCCACCCCGTTATTGTTTCATCTCTTGGAGGCGGCGGATCAGGTTATTGATCAGCACTTTATGCTACAGCGTGAAGTGATTGATCGCATGGTCGCTCAGCCAGGCTCGTCCGATTACAGTCGCTTATCCGTTATGTTGCAGGCACGCTATCGCATGTATAAGCTTTTTGACGTGGCTGCCGATGCGTTCGATCCACCGCCCCGGGTAGTGTCGGCGATCGTGCGTATGGTGCCTTTACCAGCCGATCGGCCGCAAGCGCGTAGCATGAATGTGTTTAGTCAGGTTCTGACTCGTGCTTTTGCTCAGCGTCGAAAAATGCTGCGGGGTGGCTTAGGCGACTGGAGTCGCGCCATCGATTGGGAGGGCTTGGGCATATCACCCACTGCCCGTCCAGCCGAGTTAAGCGTGTTGCAATACATTGCTTTATCTGATTTTATCCAAGAGGCTGGCTTGCTGCGGGCCTAGGACCTGATGTTCACAGTAAGCTTACGCCGCTTCGCGGCGTAGCATTCTACTTTATTCAGTATGCACTGGATAAAAGTCTAGCCAAAAAACCAATAACACACGCCAATAGCCGCCAAAATGCCACTAATGTCGGCGACTAAGGCGCATGCAACAGCGTGTCGTGCTCGACGTATACCCACCGATCCAAAATAAACGGCTAAGACATAAAAAGTGGTTTCGGTGCTTCCTTGTACAGTGGCCGCTAATAGTGCGGGAAAGCTATCCACACCATGATGCTGCATGGTTTCAATAAGTAGCGCACGCGCCGCTCCACCAGAAAAAGGACGAGCCAGAGCCGTGGGTAAGGCATCAATAAAACGCGTGTCCCATCCTATATGGACAACCGCCCAACGAATCGCATCCAGTAACAGGTCTAGAGCGCCTGAGCTGCGTAATACGCCTATGGCGCAAAGCATGGCAACCAGGTAGGGTAAAAGCTCTTTAGAGACTTGAAAACCTTCCTTGGCCCCTTCGACAAAGCTATCGTATAGCGGTATTTTTTTGCGCCAGCCGATAAACAAGAATAGCCAGATTATGCCTAGCAGGGTGAGGTTACCCATTAAGGAAGAGAGGGACTGTATAGCGCTGGCTGACAGCGTAACAAGCAGTGCCATTAGCCCACCTAATGCGAGAGCGAGTAGGGCAAAGCAGCCAAGCAACACCGGATCTAGCAAGCGTATGCGTTGTACCAGCGCTACGCTGAGCAAAGCCGCTAGGGTGGAGGCGGTGGTGGCCAGCAAGATGGGTAAGAAAACCAGAGTGGGGTCACTCGCCCCTTGTTGTGCCCGATACATGAAAATCGTGACAGGCAATAAAGTGAGGGAGGAAGTATTTAGGACTAGAAATAAAATTTGTGCGTTAGTGGCAGTGTCTTTATGGGGATTCAGACTTTGTAGCTCTTTCATGGCACGCAGGCCTATGGGAGTGGCCGCATTATCTAGCCCTAAACCATTGGCGGCAAAGTTCAGGGTAATCAGCCCTAGTGCCGGATGCCCTTTGGGAACGTCGGGCATAAGCCGCGAAAAAATGGGGCTTAGCCAGCGACCCAATACATCAATCAGACCTGCTTGTTCTGCAATGCGTAAAAAGCCTAGCCATAAGGTTAAGGTGCCAAACAAGAGCACCATGATATCGACAGAGAGTGCCGCCATGTCAAAGAGACTGCGAACCATAGCGGCGAAAATGTCGCTTTGCTTATTGACCAGCCATTGATAAAAGCCGCTCAGAGCAGCAATCAGAAAAAACCAAAGCCAGAGTATATTAAGCATGCAGCACGAGTCGTTAAGTGTGTAAGGCATACAGGCCAGCGGGCTGACCTGTATTGGATGAGCTTAGTCTACACGCCCTTTAGCCTGAATCAGCTCTACTTTATAGCCATCGGGGTCTTCCACAAAAGCAATAACGGTTTGGCCATGTTTCATAGGCCCCGCCTCGCGTACTACCTTGCCGCCTTTGGCTTTAATATCAGCACAGGTTTTGTAAGCATCCTCAACCTCAATGGCGATATGCCCATAGGCATTACCCAGTTCATAACTGTCAGTGTCCCAGTTGTGGGTAAGTTCCAAGACAGCGGTGTCACTTTCCGCGCCATAGCCCACAAAGGCCAGTGTGAAACGACCATCGGGATAATCGTTTTGGCGCAACAGTTGCATGCCTAGAACTTCGGTGTAAAAAGCGAGTGAACGCTCAAGATTGCCGACTCGCAGCATGGTGTGCAGTATACGCATGGTATCTCCTGTTACGTAAATAAATGCCTAAAGTAAGGGCAGGGTGCCGGGATCGTGCTGGCGTAGTTGTGCGCGTGCAAGATGATAGTCCGGCATTAAAAATTCGACAAAATCCCAGAAAGCGCGGCTGTGATTCATTTCTTTCAGGTGGGCAACTTCGTGGGCGACAACGTAATCTATGATGGCAGGCGGAAAATGAATAAGGCGCCAATTCAACATGATTGTGCCGTCGCTACTACAAGACCCCCAGCGCTTGGCGGGTGCAGCCAAACGCAAGCGTTTCATGTTTAGCGCAGCTTTATCTAAATAGTAGTCTAGACGTTGCTCGAAAAAATGGCGTGCTTGTTGTTGCAACCAGCTTTGTGTGAGGTCACGCATTTGGGTAGAGTCGGCCTCAGGACGTAGCGGTAAGTATAGGATATTGCCTTCTTGGGGAGCAAAAGGCGAGCCTTGAAAAATAACTTCCGGGAGTACGGCATTACGATGCAGTTCGATGAGCTGCCCCAGGTACGGAATACGGTCACCGTCTTGCCAGGCAATTTGTTGTACCGCTAGCAAAGCCTGTCGTTCTTTGAGCTGCTTTAGCTTGCTTAAAATCCATGCGGATTTTTTTTGTAGTACTTGCTCTAGTTGCTGGGGGCTGACCCAAAAAGGTGCAGTAATCTGTAGGCCATTGTCGTTAACGCTTAAGCCCACGGTTTTACGTGTCGAGCGTTTAAGTAAATAGCCGAGCTCTTGCCCGTTTAGCCGCGTAGTATGCCATTGTGTGTTGGCAGGTAGGGTGGCAGGTTGCTGAAAAATAAGCGGGGTAGCGCTGGGTGTGGACGCAGGCGGTTTGTCCGCCTGCTCGTTCGGGTGCGGAAATAGGGACTTAGGAAACAGAGCGAGTTGTAGACGATCCAGCATAGCGTTCAGGGTTAAGTATGCGCATTTCGGCTTCGATCCAGTCCTGGACTTTGGCGTTCATCTGTTCAGGGCTCAAACCTATAGGGCTGATGGCGGGGCCGAAAGACACCGTAATCAGTCCTGGCTTTTTAAGAAAACTGTTGCGTGGCCAATATTCCCCTGCATTATGCGCCACAGGTATGACAGCAGTTTGTGTTTGCACCGCCAGGCGAGCTCCCCCTAGCTTGTAACGACCGCTAGTGCCTACACGAGTCCGTGTACCTTCGGGAAATAATAAGGGCCAGCGTCCTTCTTGTATACGTGTCCGACCTATACGTATAACTTGATCGAAGGCATCACGCCCACGGGAGCGGTCGATGGGAATCATACGCAGCAAGGCCAGTCCCCAACCAAAAAAAGGAATGCGGTGTAGTTCTTTTTTATACACAAAGCAGGCCTGTCGTGGCAGATACGCAGGAAAGAAAAACGTTTCCCAAGTGGACTGGTGTTTAGACAAAATGATGGCGTGGCCATCGGGTAGATTATCCCAGCCTTTTACTTGCCACTGTATATTTAGAATGTGGCGTGCCCCCCAAACGGCCAGTCTGGGCCAGCCTACCGTAATACGATAACGCCAGCGTAAGGGTAGCGGCGAGGCCAGCAGACAGACAAAGGCATAGGGAATAACGGTAAGCAGCAAAAAAAGCTGATACAGCACAGCACGAATGACAGCCACGGGTTCAGCCCTCAGTGAGTAAGGTGTCGATAACGGACGCCAGATCATCACTGATTCTGGTGCCTGCAGGCAAATTGCCTTGTTCTACAGTGCGCGCACCTTTGCCTGTACGCACTAGCCAAGGCTGGCAGCCCTGACTATGTGCGGCCTGCAGGTCGCGCAAGGAATCGCCAATGGCGGGTACCTGATGCAGGTTGACCTCGTAGCGACGAGCAATGTCTTGAAACATGCCAGGCGCTGGTTTACGGCATTGGCACTGGTCGTCGGGTCCATGCGGACAGATAAAAATGGCATCGATTAAGCCACCTAGCGCAGCCAGTTCACGTCGCATTTTTATGTGCATGGCGTTCAGTGTCGCCATGCTGAATAAGCCACGTGCTATGCCTGACTGGTTGGTTGCCACAACCAGCTTCCAGCCATGCTGGGTGAGACGAGCCATGGCCTCTAAGCTACCTGGAATGGCTTGCCATTCCTCAGGTGATTTAATGAAGGCGTCGCTGTCTTGATTGATAACGCCATCGCGATCCAGTATTGCCAGTTTCATGAGCTTATTGCGCTAGCCTGGATATATCGGCTACCTGATTCATCAAGCCATGCAAGCTGTTGAGCAAGGCTAGACGGTTATGACGAATGGCTGGATCTTCGGCCATCACCATGACATCCTTGAAAAAGTTGTCTACGGCGTCTTTGGCTTGAGCCAGGGTTTCCAAACTGGCGGCAAACTCACCTGCAGCATATTGTGCTTGTGACACTGGCTGGAGTCTGGCGATGGTTTGTGCCAGTTCTTTTTCGGCAGGCTCTTGTAGCAATGCGTCCTGTAAGGTAAGTAGGGTTTCGGTGTTTTTCTTGAGCAGATTGCTGACGCGCTTATTAGCGGCTGCCAGGCTTTGCGCTTCGGGACGTTGCGCAAACGTAGCGCAAGCCTGTATCCGAGCGAGCACCTGTTCAAGGGGAGGGTATACGCTGAGCACAGCCTCTACGACATGACGGTCGTACTCTTGAATTAACTGATTGCGATAGCGCTCGTAAATAAACTGACGCACTTCGCTGAGGGTGTCAGGCTGTAAAACCTGCTCAGCAAATGTACTGGCGGTAAACTCTAGCAGTTGTTCCAAAGCCAAGCGCGGCTGCTGCTCATTAGTCTGTAAGCATTGGCCTTTGCCTAGTTGTTCGTAGGCGCTAATCAGCCCTAAGGCAGCTCGTCGCAATGCGTAAGGGTCCCGCTCACCCGTAGGAGCCAGACCTATGCCCCATATGCCCACCAGAACCTCGGCGCGTTCGGCTAAAAACAGTATGGCTTGTGTCAGGCTAGCGGGTGTGACAGCTTGGTCCAGACGATGTCGGTATTGTTCACGCAAGGCCAGTACGACCTCATCAGCTTCGTGGTCCGCCTGAGCGTAATAAGCGCCCATTACGCCTTGTAATTCTGGAAATTCGCCTACCATGCTGGAGTTGAGATCGGCCTTGGCGAGCAAGGCGGCACGGTCGGCCAGCTCCACTTTTGCACCGAGAGCCTGAGCGATATATTGAGCAATGCGGCGCAAGCGTTCAATGCGGTCCAGTTGGGAGCCTAGCTTGTTGTGGTAGACACTGGTGCTCAAGCTGGCTACTCGGTCGGCCAGTGGCGTTTTGCGGTCGGTATCGAAGAAAAACTGAGCATCGGCCAAGCGTGGGCGTACAACGCGCTGATTACCTTCGATGATATTGCTGGGGTCAGCCACTTGCATATTGCTGACAATCAAAAAGTGATGTGTCAGCTTACCCGTGTCAGGCTGGAACAAGGGGAAGTACTTCTGATTCAGACGCATGGTCAAAATCAGACATTCGGAAGGAACGGATAAAAATTGCTGTTCGAATTGTCCGGCATACACGGTCGGGTGTTCGACCAAAGCGGTGACTTCGTCCAGTAACGCATAGACTTCGGAGTCGTTACCGATAGTGACGTGAAGTGCAGCAGCCTGAGTGTGTAATTGCTCGAGTATTAAGGCACGACGCTCGCTAAAGGAGGCGATGACTTTGCCTTCTTCTAGCAGTTGCTCGGCGTAACTGTCTGGATGTTGAATGTCCAGACGCGCCTTGCCCATGAAGCGATGGCCAAATGATTGGCGTCCCGCTGTCAGACCCAGAGCTTGAACGGGTACGATGTCGCTCCCCCAGAGTGCCACCAAGGAGTGTGCCGGACGTACAAAGCGTACACTGCTAACGCCGTCATCAAGCTGGTAGCGCATGACCTTGGGAATGGGCAGATGACTGAGTGTGTAATCAAGTGCCTGTTGCAGGGCTTGTTGTAAGCTGGCACCTTTAGCTAGACCACGCGCATACAAGAAATCCTGCTTGCCATCGGACTCATGTACGAGGTCGCTGGCCTGCAAGTGCCCCAGATTTTTGGCTTGCAAACGCTTGGCCAGTGCAGGGGTGATCGCGCCATTGGCATCCAGTCCAATTTGAGCGGGCATCAGTTTTTCAGTATAGGGCTGATCTTCAGCCTGATCTAGCACTTGAGAAAAATGAGCAGCAAGCCGACGTGGGGTAGCATAAACCTGTACGGCGCAGTCTGGGCCAAGCAAGGCTTGCTCGGCCAGTGTTTTTTCCAGTCCTTGGGCAAAGGCAAGGCCTAGCTGCTCAAGAGCTTTAGGAGGGAGCTCTTCGGTACAGAGCTCGACCAGTAGGGCTTGTGTATTCGGGGCGCTCATACCGAGGCCTCCGAAGAAGTAGTGCTAAGCATGGGGAAACCTAAACGTTCACGTGACTCATAGTAGGCCTGCGCAACGGCGCGTGACAGATTACGGATACGGCCTATATAGGCGGCGCGTTCCGTTACGCTAATGGCACCGCGAGCATCTAGCAGGTTAAACGTGTGTGCGGCCTTTAGTGTTTGTTCGTAGGCGGGTAGGGCAAGCGGCACAGCGATAAGGCGCTGAGCGGCGGCTTCATAGTCGCTAAAGTGCCTGAATAAAGTGTCGATATGCGCATGCTCAAAGTTGTAGGTGGACTGTTCAACCTCATTTTGGTGAAACACGTCACGGTACAGCACTTTTCCGTTGGGTGTATGTGCCCAAACTAAGTCATACACGCTTTCTACGCCTTGCAGGTACATGGCCAGACGCTCCAGGCCATAGGTAATTTCGCCGGTCGTAGGGGTACAGTCCAAGCCGCCCACTTGCTGGAAGTAGGTGAACTGCGTCACTTCCATGCCATTAAGCCAGACTTCCCAACCTAATCCCCAAGCGCCTAGCGTGGGGTTTTCCCAGTCATCCTCTACAAAGCGTATGTCGTGTTCCTGAGGATTGATTCCCAGCACTTCCAGTGAGCCTATGTACAGATCCAGAATATTTTCGGGTGCTGGTTTCAGTATGACCTGATACTGATAGTAATGCTGTAGACGATTGGGGTTATCGCCATAACGGCCATCGCCAGGACGACGTGAGGGCTGCACATACGCGGCACGCCAGGGCTCTGGCCCAATAGCACGTAAAAATGTCGCCGTATGTGAAGTGCCAGCACCGACTTCCATGTCGTAGGGCTGCAGCAGTGCACATCCTTGTTGATCCCAGTAGTGCTGAAGCGTAAGAATTATTTGCTGAAAAGTGAGCATGAGAAATGGCCAGTAAAGCGTGATCCCGCAAAAAGTCTTCCATTTTAACGCGTTCTGGCGTTTGCTGGGGAGTTGCGCCCGGCAGTTAATCGGGATGCGTAATTGGGATGCGGGTTTTTTATGAATTTAGGCATGCAAGGCAGGCTATTGATTGGCTATACTGCCTAGCATATTTTTCAAAGTATCATATACGAGCATCGTAGGGATGCGTATACAGAATTTGCTTACATTGCATTGTGCTTAAGTGGGCAGGGAGCGGGAGTTCAATATGAGTAATTTAGTTACCGTAGAAACCAGAGACAAAGTTTGTATTATCACCATTAATCGCCCCGAGGCACGCAACGCGATTAATTACGAGACAGCCAAGGCCTTAGCCGCAGCGCTGGATGCGTTTGATGCTGACCCTAATGTTGTAGTGGGAATACTGACCGGCGCAAACAATACTTTTTGTTCGGGAATGGATTTAAAAGCATTTGCCAAAGATGGCCAGCGTCCATATGTAGGAGACCGTGGCTTTGCTGGCATGTGTGAGCGGCCTCCACGTAAACCCATGATTGCCGCCGTGGAAGGGTATGCTTTGGCGGGTGGCTTCGAGCTGGCGCTGGCCTGTGACTTGATTGTGGCGGCGAGTAGCGCCACGTTTGGTTTGCCTGAAGTCAAGCGTGGTATTGTGGCCGGAGCCGGTGGCATGATGCGTTTACCGGGGCGCATCCCTTATCACATTGCCATGGAGTGGGTGTTAACTGGCGATATGTTTAGCGCGGAGCGCGTTGCCGAGTACGGACTGCTGAACCGTTTGGTCGAGCCCGGTCAAGCTCTGGAGGCAGCCATTGAACTGGCGTCCAGAATCACTTTAAATGGCCCTCTGGCGGTACAAACAGCGAAACGCATTGTGACGGAGTCGCGCGACTGGTCACAAGAACATATGTTTGATTTGCAGCGTCCACGTGTGGCGCATGTTTTTGCGTCAGCAGACGCCAAAGAAGGCGCGACGGCGTTTGCTGAGAAGCGGGCACCGGTTTGGCGTGGCGAATAAATCTGGAACCTTTACAACGAAACTCTTATGACCACCATTAAAGAAGATGATCTGATTCAGTCGATTGCCGACGCTGTTCAGTTTATTAGTTATTACCATCCTACTGACTATATTCAGCATTTGGCGCGTGCATATGAGCGCGAACAAAGCCCTGCCGCTAAAGATGCGATCGCTCAGATTCTGACTAACTCCAGGATGTGTGCGGAAGGCCGACGCCCCATTTGTCAGGATACGGGTGTTGTGAACGTATTTCTCAAAGTCGGTATGCAAGTGCGCATTGACAGTCAGCGTTCCGTGCAAGATATCTGTGATGAGGGGGTGCGACGCGGTTACCTGAATCCTGATAACCCATTGCGAGCGTCTGTGTTAAGCGACCCTTTATTTACGCGTAAAAATACGCGGGATAATACGCCCTGTATTGTGAGCGTCGAGCTGGTGCCCGGCGCTCAGATTGACGTGCAAGTGGCGGCCAAAGGGGGAGGCTCAGAAAACAAAGCCAAATTTGCGATGTTAAATCCCAGTGATTCATTAATTGACTGGGTTATGGAGACCGTGCCCTTGATGGGGGCTGGCTGGTGTCCCCCTGGTATGTTGGGGATAGGTGTAGGCGGTACGGCAGAAAAAGCTATGTTGTTAGCCAAAGAGTCATTGATGGAAGACATCAATATGTACGAACTCTTGCAGCGTGGCCCCCAGAATAAGCTTGAAGAGTTGCGTATTGAGCTCTATGAGAAAGTGAATGCTCTGGGTATTGGAGCGCAAGGTCTTGGCGGTTTGACGACAGTGCTGGATGTCAAAATTAATACCTACCCTACTCATGCCGCGTCCAAGCCTGTGGCCATGATCCCTAATTGTGCCGCCACTCGTCATGTTCATTTTGTACTGGATGGCACTGGACCAGCTCAGCTTAGTCCTCCACCGTTGTCAGCCTGGCCTGATGTGCAGTGGGCGCCTGACTACAATAAGTCACGTCAGGTGAATGTAGACACTCTGACTCCAGAGGAAGTGGCAGCCTGGAAACCGGGTGAAACCTTATTGCTCAGTGGGAAAATTCTTACTGGTCGTGATGCGGCACACAAGCGTATTCAGGAAATGTTGGCTAAAGGGGAGTCCTTACCCGTGGACTTTACCAATCGTATTATTTACTACGTTGGTCCTGTTGACCCTGTACGTGAAGAAGCGGTTGGCCCTGCGGGTCCCACCACCGCCACACGCATGGATGGTTTTACTGAAATGATGCTGGCGAAAACCGGTTTGCTGTCCATGATCGGTAAAGCCGAGCGCGGCCCGGTTGCGATAGAAGCCATCCGTCAACACAAGTCAGCCTATCTGATGGCCGTGGGTGGATCCGCGTATCTGGTCTCTAAAGCGATCCGTGCCTCTAAGGTGGTAGCGTTTGAAGACTTGGGCATGGAAGCTATCTACGAGTTTGAGGTGAAGGATATGCCAGTAACCGTGGCTGTAGATTCAAGCGGTACCTCTGTACACACAACAGGACCGCAGCAATGGCGTAAACGTATCGCGGAAATCCCGCTTATGCCTGTTTAAATCTAAGCTATATATACGCGTATAAGCCTGCTTTCGAGCAGGCTTTTTACCGTTTGCCTTGTTTATAACGGTAAGCCCTAGCAGTTAGTCCGCGGTGTTTTTTTGGGCTTGTGTTAAGGCGTCCAGAAAGAAGTCAATAATCATATTCTGGCGGCTGGATTTTCTCACGGCCACTGCCAAAGGTAGGGTGAAGTGCATGAGCTCTGGGGCGACGATGGCCATTTTATGTTGCGCGACCCAGCTCTGTGCCACGTGATCAGGCAAGAAACCCATGTAATCGCCCGTTAGAATCAGAAAGGCGATGCCTTCACGGTCTGTGGAGGTGGCGGCATGTTCGAAGTCGTGCAGTAATTCAAAAACCCCGGGTGGCAAGCGGTAACTGGGGGTGATGGCTGCAATGCCTTGCAGATCGGCCGGCCCCAACTGTGCTGCACGATCAAATAAAGGGTGATTGCGTCCGCAATACAAACTTTGGCGTTCTTCGTAGAGCGGTATGTACTTCAAGCCGCTCAATGGATGGATTAAGGGCACCACGCCCGCATGTAAGCGGCCGTCTAGCAGGCCGCGCTCTATGTCGTCAGCGGTACTCATGGAAATATGTATGTGTACCTGATCACTTTGGGCACGTAGGGCTTGCAGTGCTTCTGTCACATGCATACGTGGCTCACTCACCAGATTGTTAATAATGCCTATGTTCAGACTGCCTCGCAAACGCTGGTGTAACTGATTGACCTCGTTGCGAAAGTCCTCCATAGAGGTAAGGACAGTGTCAATGGCCTGTAGCACGATCCTGCCCTCATCGGTCAAGGCAAAGCCTGCGCGCCCACGTTGGCAGAGCCGTATGCCCAGACGCTTTTCCAAGTCCTTCATATGTAAACTGATCGCCGAGCGACTGATATCCAATACGTTTTCAGCAGCGGCAAAGCTTCCAACCTCAGCGACGGCTTTGAACACGCGAAGTAAGCGTAAGTCAACGTCGGTAACTTGAGAAAGTGGACGTGCAGGTTTCATTAGTTGAGTAAAAGAATAACTAAAGTTAAGTAGATTAGTATTTTACTTGATTAAGTATTTTTCTATACTGTGCAAAAACACCTATTACTTTGCTTGTGTATATCGACCTACAGGAGGCTCTTATGAATTCCCCCGCTCATGCAGCACCGTCTCTTGCACAAAGTTTGGACTTACGTGCGCATTGGATGCCGTTTAGCGCAAACCGCCAGTTTCAAAGTGATCCTCGTTTGATTGTGGGGGCAAAAGGTAATTGGCTTTATGATCAGTCCGGGCGACAGATTTATGATAGTTTGTCGGGATTATGGACCTGTGGCGCCGGCCACAGTCGTACCGAGATACAAGAAGCGGTAAGCCGTCAGTTAGGTAGCTTGGATTACGCACCGGGTTTTCAGTTTGGGCATCCTTTGTCATTTAAGCTAGCTGAAAAAATTGTCGGTTTTATGCCTGAAAAGCTTAGCCACGTGTTTTTTACGAATTCAGGCTCAGAATGCACGGATACCGTTTTAAAAATGGTACGGGCTTACTGGCGCATTAAAGGGCAAGCCAATAAAACCCGTTTTGTCGGGCGTGCCCGTGGTTATCACGGCGTGAATGTCGCAGGAACAAGTCTGGGCGGCATAGGTGGTAATCGCAAAATGTTTGGCCAGTTGTTGGATACGGATCACTTACCGCATACCTTACAAGCGGATTGCGCTTATACGCGCGGTATTCCTGCGACGGGGGGCGTGGATCTGGCTGATGAGCTGCTACGTCTGATCGAGTTGCACGATGCCTCAAATATTGCAGCCGTCATGGTTGAACCCGTATCGGGGTCGGCCGGCGTACTTGTACCACCACAAGGCTATTTACAGCGCTTGCGTGAAATTTGTGATCAGCATGATATTTTGCTGGTATTTGATGAAGTGATTACGGGCTTTGGTCGCTTGGGAGCGACGACGGGCTCGGAGTATTTTGGTGTAAAACCAGATATCCTAACCTTGGCTAAACAACTAACTAACGGCGCGGTCCCCATGGGAGCTGTCGTGGCTTCCGAAGAGATCTATCAAACATTTATGGATCAGTCCTTGCCCCTGCATGCGGTAGAGTTCAGTCATGGCTATACCTATTCGGCGCACCCGGTATCGTGTGCGGCCGCCTTGGCTGCTTTAGAGGTGTTTGAGCAAGATGCACTGCTTGAGCGCGTGCAGCAGCTAGCCCCCCATTTTGAAGAAAAGCTTCATGGCTTACGCGGCGCGGCGCATATTGTGGATATTCGTAATCTAGGTCTGGCTGGTGCGATTCAGATCGCCCCACGTGACGGCGATGCAGCAATACGTCCTTTTGAGGCAGGTCTGGCCTTATGGGAAAAGGGCTTTTATGTGCGCTTTGGCGGTGATACCTTGCAGTTTGGGCCTCCCTTTACCAGTACGCCAGATGATTTTGACCGCTTGTTCAACGCGGTTGGAGATACCTTGAACGCCCTCACCTAGATGCGTGGTAGGTGATGGTCGCTACGGTAATCAGGCCCATCTTGAGGGTGGGCCTGATGGTGTGGGGACGGGTGTGTCAGCAAGGCTAATCATCTTTCAGGCCTAAGGCCTGAATTTTTTGCTCAGATACTTTTTTAATCAGCTCTGATAGTTTGCCTTGCTCAAGCACCAGCGTAGGCTCCAGATCGGCTAAGGGGTACAGCACAAATGCCCGCTCATGCATGCGAGGATGTGGTATTTGTAGTGTGTCGCTGTTGTGTTGCTCTTGCCCAAACAGCAGTATGTCCAGATCAAGCGTACGTGGCGCATTTTTTTCAGCGCGTGTGCGTCCATGGCGATTTTCTATGTCTTGCAAAGCCTTAAGCAAATCCAATGCAGCTAAGTCTGTGGCAAAGCGCACCACGGCGTTTAAGTAGTCAGGGCCTTGCGCATCGACGGGGGCAGTGCGATAGAAGTCGGAAAGCTCTAATTGATGCTGATGAGCCAGCTCACGTAGCTCATCGACGGCCAGTAGCAAGGTTTCTATGGGGTCGCCAAGATTTGCCCCCAATGCAATATAAGTGATAGTGCGGCTCATGATGGATTCTGTAATTTAGGATTGCGTTTGCGGGGACGGCGGCGGCGTCGGTTGGCTACCGCACTACGTGGAGCGCTACGGTCTTCAATCATCTGATGGCGACTTTCTTCGCTGGCATTCGCCAGATCCATCCACCATTGAGCCATCACGCTATCGACCTCTTTGGCTTCTGCTCGTAACTGTAAAAAGTCGACGGCGGCCCTAAAGCGTCCTTGTTCCATCATGCGCCAAATGGCGCGGTTATTGACCCGCTCGAATCGCGGTTGCATAAACCAGATCTCACGCATATCGCTTTGAAAGCGCTTTTGTATGTTCATGGTTCTGCTG